>NZ_JBIAMJ010000001.1:0-1095949 GCF_042874035.1 Streptomyces sp. NPDC004284
CCGACGTCCGGGATCCGCCACGGCTCGGAGCCGTTGGCCAGGTAGCCGTCGGAGAGCAGGAAGACCGGGGTGCGGTAGGTGAGCGCGATCCGGGCGGCCTCCAGGGCCGCGTCGAAGCAGTCCGCCGGAGTGCGCGGGGCCACGACCGGGACGGGGGCCTCGCCGTTGCGGCCGTACATCGCCTGCAGCAGGTCGGCCTGCTCGGTCTTGGTGGGCAGGCCGGTGGAGGGGCCGCCGCGCTGGATGTCGACGATCAGCAGCGGCAGCTCCAGGGAGACCGCGAGCCCGATCGTCTCGCTCTTGAGCGCCACCCCGGGGCCGGAGGTGGTGGTGACGGCCAGTGAGCCGCCGAAGGCCGCCCCCAGCGCGGCGCCGATGCCGGCGATCTCGTCCTCGGCCTGGAAGGTGCGCACGCCGAAGTTCTTGTGCCGGGACAGCTCGTGCAGGATGTCGGAGGCCGGCGTGATCGGGTACGAGCCGAGGTAGAGGGGCAGGTCGGCCTGCCGGGAGGCGGCGATCAGCCCGTAGGAGAGGGCCAGGTTCCCGGAGATGTTGCGGTAGGTGCCGGTGGGGAAGGCCCGGGTGGCGGGGGCGACCTCGTAGGAGACGGCGAAGTCCTCGGTGGTCTCGCCGAAGTTCCAGCCGGCCCGGAAGGCGACGATGTTGGCCTCGGCGATCTGCGGCTTCTTGGCGAACTTGGTTCGCAGGAAGGCCTCGGTGGCCTCGGTGGGCCGGTGGTACATCCAGGACAGCAGTCCGAGCGCGAACATGTTCTTGCTGCGCTCGGCCTCCTTGCGGGAGAGCCCGAAGTCCTTCAGGGCCTCCAGGGTCAGGGTGGTGAGCGGCACGGGGTGGACCCGGTAGCCGTCGAGGGAGCCGTCCTCCAGGGGGGAGGTGGTGTAGCCGACCTTGGCCATGGCGCGTTTGGCGAATTCGTCGGTGTTGACGATGATCTCGCCGCCGCGGGGGACGTCGGCGATGTTGGCCTTGAGGGCGGCGGGGTTCATGGCGACCAGGACGTTGGGGGCGTCGCCGGGGGTCAGGATGTCGTGGTCGGCGAAGTGGAGCTGGAAGGACGAGACGCCCGGCAGGGTTCCGGCGGGGGCGCGGATCTCGGCGGGGAAGTTCGGCAGCGTGGAGAGGTCGTTCCCGAAGGACGCCGTCTCCGAGGTGAAGCGGTCACCCGTGAGCTGCATGCCGTCACCGGAGTCACCCGCGAAACGGATGATCACCCGGTCGAGCCGGCGCACTTCCTTCTCGGTGCCGTGGCGGGGCGTCGCCGGGGCGCTGCGCTGCTCCCCGACCAGGGCCTCACCGGCCTCGCTACTGACCTGGCTGGTCACTGAACTGGACCTCCCTCGCGGCAAGGGGACTCTCCGCCGGAGGCGGGGAGAAGGCTCGGGGTGCGGCAGGCGGCTCCCGTGTGGAGATCACCTACCGTCCCGAGGCCCACCCTACGACGGTAAGGGGGGCCTTCCCGGGACTTCTCGCATCCTGGACCTCTTTTTGAGACGCCCTCTTGCCCTGAATCGTCACGTTCTGTCGCCACCCGGAGTGTTCCGGAAAGTCTGGTTCCGCCTCATCCCTTGGGTCTAGGACCAGGTTATCTGACAGAGTGTCAGATGATCAGGACTTCAGGTACGTCAATACCGCGAGAACCCGGCGGTGGTCGCCGTCGCTGGGGGAGAGGCCCAGCTTCAGGAAGATGTTGCTGATGTGCTTCTCGACCGCGCCGTCGCTCACGACCAGCGCTTTCGCGATCGCCGAGTTCGTCCGGCCCTCCGCCATCAGACCCAGGACCTCCCGCTCGCGGGGAGTCAGGTTCGCGAGGACGTCCTGCTGACGGCTCCGGCCGAGCAGCTGCTGCACGACCTCCGGGTCCAGGGCCGTACCGCCCCCGGCCACCCGTACGACCGCGTCCACGAACTCGCGGACCTCCGCGACGCGGTCCTTGAGCAGGTACCCCACGCCCCGGCTGGAACCGGCCAGCAGTTCGGTGGCGTACTGCTCCTCCACGTACTGCGACAGCACGAGCACCCCGAGGCCGGGGTGCTCCTTCCGCAGCCGCACCGCCGCCCGGACGCCCTCGTCGGTGTGCGTCGGCGGCATCCGTACGTCGGCCACGACCACGTCCGGCAGCGCGCCCTCGCTCGCGAGCCCCGCCACCGTCTCCACCAGTGCCTCGCCGTCCCCGACCCCGGCGACGACCTCGTGCCCCAGATCGGTCAGAAGCCGGGTCAGCCCCTCCCGGAGCAGTACGGAATCCTCGGCGATGACCACCCGTACCCGCCCCGCCACGTCCTGCACACTCACGTTCTGTCCCGCCCCATGCTCGGTGATCCGCTGGAACCCCAGCATGGCATTCGCGGGCCCCCGGCGGGGCGCGGCCCGCGACGGGCGCGGTCCGGAGCTACGCCCGCCAGGGCAGTTCCACCGTCACCGTCGTGGGCCCGCCGGCAGGGGAGTCCACCGCCAGGACCCCGTCCACCGCGCCCACCCGCTCGGAGAGCCCTGCCAGACCGGACCCCCCGCCGCTGCCGTCGGAGACGCCCGCGCCGCCCACGCCGTCGTCCCGTACCTGGAGCATCAGGCGGTCACCGGTCCGCCACACGTCCACCCAGGCGCGCCGGGCGCCCGAGTGGCGGGAGACGTTCTGGAGGAGCTCCGAGACGGTGAAGTACGCGATGCCCTCGATCGCGGGCACCGGCCGGGTCGGGAGGTCGACGTCCACGGAGACCGGGACGGAGCAGCGGGAGGCGACCGCCGAGAGGGCCGCGTCGAGGCCCCGGTCGGTGAGGACCGCGGGGTGGATGCCCCGGGCGAGGTCGCGCAGTTCCTGGAGGGCGAGCTTGACCTCGCCGTGCGCCTCGTCGACGAGGACGGCCGCCGCCTGCGGGTCCTGGGCCAGCTTCTCCTTCGCGAGCCCGAGGTCCATGGCGAGCGCGGCGAGCCGGGCCTGTGCGCCGTCGTGCAGGTCGCGCTCGATGCGTCGCAGGTCGGCGGCGGCGGTGTCGACGACCACGCCCCGGTCGGACTCCAGCTCGGTGACGCGCGAGGCGAGGCGCGACGGGCCGAGGAGCCCGGAGACGAGGAGCCGGTCGACGGAGACCAGCCCGCGCAGCACCCACGGTCCGATGAGGACGAACACGAGCCCGATCAGGCTGGTCACGGCGATCTCGAAGGGCGCGTCGAGGTAGAAGGAGTGGGTCGCGTCGCCGTACAGCTGGATCCCGTCCTGCCCCACCCACGTGGGGAAGACCCACTGCCACAGCGGGTACGTGAAGAGGCTCCAGCCCCAGGAGAACAGCGCCACGGTCACCGAGAAGGAGAAGACGGCCCACGGCATGTGCAGGACCGCGTACAGCAGGTGCCGCCACGACGCGCCGCTCTTCAGCATGGCCCCCATCCAGGAGAACGCCCCGCCGGTCCGCCCGCGCACCGGCTCCGGCGCCGCCACGTCGAGGTCGAGCAGCCCGCGCGCCCGGGCCCGCTCCACCGCGCCGAAGCCCCGGCACATCCCGAGCGCCCCGGCGAGGATCGGCACGCCGAGGAAGGTGATGAGCAGTCCCGTACCGGCCGAGACGAAGGAGACGGAGAGCGCGAACCACAGGACGCTCAGCGGCAGCCCGATCAGCACGTACAGGAAGGCGCGCCAGGTGCGGGCCTCGAACGGCGCGCGGATCGCGGCGGGGAGTCGACGGGACGCCATCACGGTGTTCCTTCTCTGCTGGGAGGGGCGGGCGGTACGTGTTCCAGGGTTCCGTTCCGCGCCCCGCCGGACCATGAGGAAGGTCGGCGTCTAGGGGCGGGGGTTTTCCCTACCTGCGTTCACCGGGTGGGCCGGGACCGCCACGGCAGCTCCGCCGTGACCGTCGTCGGACCGCCCTCGGGGGAGTCCAGGACGAGCAGCCCGTCGACCGCGCCGAGCCGCTCCGCGAGCCCCGCGAGCCCCGTACCGCCGTCGAAGCGCGCCCCGCCGGCCCCGTCGTCCGCGACCTGGAGCATCAGCCGGTCGCCGGCCCGCCACACCTCCACCGAGGCGGACCGGGCACGCGCGTGCTTCGAGACGTTCTGGAGGAGCTCCGACACCGTGAAGTACGCGATGCCCTCGATGGCCTCCGCCGGCCGCTCCGCCAGGTCCACGTCCACCTTCACGGGCACGGTGCAGCGCGCGGAGACGGAGGACAGGGCGGCGCTCAGGCCCCGGTCGGTGAGGACCGCCGGGTGGATGCCCCGGGCGAGGTCCCGCAGTTCCTGGAGGGCGAGCTTCACCTCGCCGTGCGCCTCGTCGACCATCGCCGCGGCGGCCTCCGGGTCTTCGAGCAGCTTCTCCTTCGCGAGGCCGAGGCCCATGGCGAGGGCCACGAGCCGGGCCTGCGCGCCGTCGTGCAGGTCGCGCTCGATGCGTCGCAGGTCGGCGGCGGCGGTGTCGACGACCACGCCCCGGTCGGACTCCAGCTCGGCGATCCGCCGCTCCAGCTCGTCGGAGGGCGAGAGCAGCCCGCGGACCATGGCCCGGTCGCAGTACGACAGGCCGTAGGTCAGGAACGGCAGGACGGGCCAGAGGACGACGAGCGAGACCAGGGAGACGGTGAACGTCAGGATCCCCCAGGGCAGCCGGATCAGCCCGTACAGCTGGGTCCGCCAGGCCACCGGGTCCTTCAGCGTGGACCACAGCCAGCCGAGGAAGCCGCCGCGCGAGGGCAGCGGGGACGGCTCGGCGATCTCCACGCCGAGCAGCGCCCGGGCCCGCGCCCGCTCCGACCGGCCGATGAGGCGGGCGCCGCTGAGGCCGAGGGCGAGCAGCGGCAGCCCGACGACGGTGACCGCGAGGCCCACGCCGAGCGCGACGCTGACGACCGCGTAGACGAAACCGGCCAGTGCCGTGAACAGGTTGGAGAGGAGGAAGGCGACCTCTTTCCAGGTCTCCTTCCCGTAGGCGAACCGCAGCGGCGGACGGGGGGCCTCCGAGGAGCCGGAGGACTCGACGGGATCAAGATCGACGCTCATGGTCCCCAGACTGCCGGTCGGGGAGGGTGCGACGCCATGGGGGAGGTGGGTGAGCGGAAGGGGGGGCTATCCCCACCCGGCCGGGGCCCGGCCGAGCCACCCGCGACTGCTTACGGTCCCTTTAGCAGGGCCTAGACTCGCGTCCGTACAGAAGTGACTCATGAGACACCGAGACCGAGGGGCGGACGTGCGGGAACCGACCGTTGTCGCGGCCGACGCGGCGGACTACTTCCAGACGTACTCCGTCGTCGGCCTGCTCGCCGTCGTCGGCGTGCTCTTCGTCGCCGTGGCGTTCGGCGCCGGCCGGCTGCTCAGGCCCGTCGTGCCGACGCCCGAGAAACTCCTCACCTACGAGTGCGGCGTCGACCCCGTGGGGGAGGGCTGGGCCCACACCCAGGTCCGGTACTACGTGTACGCCTTCCTCTACGTCATCTTCGCCGTCGACTCGATCTTCCTCTTCCCCTGGGCGACGGTCTTCGCCGCGCCCGGCTACGGCGCCACGACCCTGGTCGAGATGTTCGTCTTCCTGGGCTTCCTCGCCGTGGGACTGCTCTACGCATACAAGAAGGGCGTCCTGACATGGACGTGACCCCGCTCCCCGCCCCGAAGCTGGGAACGCTCGCCCGGCTCGCCCCCGAGCCGATGAAGGTGGTCCTGAACTGGGGCCGCCGCTACAGCCTGTGGGTCTTCAACTTCGGCCTCGCCTGCTGCGCGATCGAGTTCATCGCCGCGTCGATGGCCCGGCACGACTTCATCCGGCTCGGCGTGATCCCCTTCGCGCCGGGCCCGCGCCAGGCCGACCTGATGATCGTCTCGGGCACGGTGACGGACAAGATGGCGCCCGCCGTGAAGCGCCTGTACGAGCAGATGCCCGAGCCGAAGTACGTCATCTCCTTCGGCGCCTGCTCGAACTGCGGCGGCCCGTACTGGGACTCGTACTCGGTGACGAAGGGCGTCGACCAGATCATCCCGGTCGACGTGTACGTCCCCGGCTGCCCGCCGCGCCCCGAGGCCCTCCTCCAGGGCATCCTCAAGCTCCAGGAGAAGATCGCCCGGGAGAGCCTGGCGGAGCGGTACGCGACCGCCGCCACGGTCTCCCAGCTGACGAGCCCGCTGACGCCCCCGCCGGGAGGCCGGGCATGAACGCGTACGACTCCCTCCCCGGCTCCGTGACGGAGATCTTCGGCGAGGAAGCGACGGCGGAGCAGGCGTACGACCTGCTGACGGTCGACGTCCCGCCGGCGGCCTGGCTCACGGCCCTCGAGACCGCCCGCGACGAGCTGGGCTGCACCTTCTTCGACTGGCTGAGCGCGGTGGACGAACCGGGCACGGGCTTCCGCGTGTGCGCGCACGTCGTCTCCCTCGCCGGCCACCCCCGCCGTCTCCTCCTCCGTACGACGGTCCCGCACGACGCCCCCGTCCTCCCGACGGCGACCGGGGTGTACGCGGGCGCGGGCTGGCACGAGCGCGAGACCCACGAGATGTTCGGCGTGGCCTTCGAGGGCCACCCGCACCTCGTCCCCCTCCTCCTCCCCGAGAACTTCGAGGGCCACCCCCTCCGCAAGGACTTCGTCCTCGCCGCCCGGGTCGCCAAGGCCTGGCCGGGCGCCAAGGAGCCGGGCGAGTCCCACGACGGCGGCGGCCCCAAGCGCCGCCAGATGCTCCCGCCGGGCGTCCCGGACCCCAACGAATGGGGCCCCCTCAAGGGCCAGCTCCCCCCTGCCCCCACCCGCCCCGCCCGCGCCACCGCCGGCGACCGCCCGGCCCGCCGCACCCGCTCGGCCACAGAAGGCTCGGCAACCCAGCCCACCCCCGCCACCCCGGAGCCGACCACCCCGGCCCGCCGCACCCGCACAGCCTCCGAGGGCTCGGCGAGCCAGACGGCCCCGGCGGCCCCGGAGACCTCGGCGTCCTCGGAGCCGGGGGCTCCGGTACGTCGTTCCCGCTCGGCCGCCGAGGGTTCGGCGAGCCAGGCGGCCCCGGCACCGGACGCGTCCACGGACACCTCGGCCCCCTCGGCCCGCCCGCCGCGCCGCTCCCGCTCGGCGGCCGACGGCTCCGTGAGCCAGGCGGCCCCGGCGGCCCCGGAGGCGCCGGACACGGACGCCTCCGCGCCCCGCGCGACGGCCGCCACCCCGCGTACCCGCAGCTCGGACGCCCCCTGGCACCACGCCCGCCCGGCCTTCGACGAGGATTCGGCGGCGCCGGAGCCCGCGAGCCCGGCGGCACCGGAACCTTCGGCCGAGGCCGCGGCCGAGGGGGCCGAGCCCCCGGCACCGGGACCAGCCGCCCCGGCGGACAGCCCCGGCCCGGAGGAGGCTCCGGCGCCTGAGCCGGCCGCGCCGGCGGACGCCCCCGAGCCGGAGGCGCCCGGCGCCGTCCGTGCCGCTGAAGACACCCCCGCCGAAGGCGGACCCGCTGAGCCGCCCGCCGGGCGGGACGGCGCCGATGCACCCACCGACCCCGCCGGAGGCGATCCCGCGTGAACGACGTACTCGACGTCGCCCTCCGGCTGCTCGTCGTCTTCGTGTGCTTCCTCGTGCTGCCGCTCGTGGTCGGGCAGACGGAGCACAAGGTCATGGCGCACATGCAGGGCCGGCTCGGTCCCATGTACGCGGGCGGGTTCCACGGCTGGGCGCAGCTCGTCGCCGACGGCGTGAAGTTCGCGCAGAAGGAGGACGTGGTCCCGAAGGAAGCGGACCGGCGGATCTTCCAGCTCGCGCCGGCCGTGGCCCTGCTCCCGTACCTGCTGGTGCTCGTCGTGATTCCGATCGGGCCCGGTGAGGGAGCCGTCGGTCAGGTCGTCGACGCGGGCATCTTCTTCGTGCTGGCGGTGATGGGCGTCGGCATCCTCGGCAGCCTGATGGCCGGCTGGGCGTCCGCGAACAAGTTCTCGCTGCTCGGCGCCCTGCGGACGGCCGCCCAGCTGCTCGCGTACGAGCTGCCGATGCTGCTCGCCGCCGCCTCCGTCGCGATGGCGGCCGGCACCGTGTCCCTGCCCGGCATCCTGAACGCCTTCGAGTGGTGGTGGGTGCCCTGGCAGATCATCGGCGCGCTGGTGTTCTTCGTCGCGGGGCTCGCCGAGCTCCAGCGGCCCCCGTTCGACATGCCGGTCGCCGACTCGGAGATCATCTTCGGCGCGTACACGGAGTACACCGGTCTCCGCTTCGCGCTGTTCCTGCTCGCCGAGTACGCGGGCATCGTCGTCCTCAGCGGTCTCACCACCGTCCTCTTCCTCGGCGGCTGGCACGGCCCCATGGGCGCCGACGGCCTCGGCTGGGTCTGGACCCTCCTCAAGACGGCCGTCCTGGCCTTCGTGGTGATCTGGCTGCGGGTGAGCTACCCGCGCCTGCGCGAGGACCAGCTCCAGAAGCTCGCCTGGACGACCCTCGTCCCGCTCGCGCTCGCGCAGATCGCGCTCACCGGCATCGTGAAGGTGGCGATCCAGTAATCATGGCTCCGATCCCCGGCTCCGGCCTCGCCAAGGGCCTCGCCGTCACCCTGCGCACGATGACGAAGAAGACCGTCACCGCGCAGTACCCGGACGTGCAGCCCGAGCTGCCGCCCCGCACCCGCGGGGTCATCGGCCTGTTCGAGGAGAACTGCACGGTCTGCATGCTCTGCGCCCGTGAGTGCCCCGACTGGTGCATCTACATCGACTCCCACAAGGAGACGGTGCCGCCCGCCGCCCCCGGCGGCCGTGAGCGCAGCCGGAACGTCCTCGACCGCTTCGCCATCGACTTCTCGCTCTGCATGTACTGCGGGATCTGCATCGAGGTCTGCCCCTTCGACGCGCTGTTCTGGTCGCCCGAGTTCGAGTACGCGGAGACCGACATCCACGAGCTCACCCACGAGCGCGACAAGCTCCGCGAGTGGATGTGGACGGTCCCCGAGCCGCCCGCGCTCGACCCGCGCGCGGAGGAGCCGAAGGAGATCGCCGCGGCCCGCAAGGCGGCGGAGAAGGCGGCCGCCCAGGCCGCCGCCGAGGCCCAGGCCGCCGCCGAGGCCGCCCAGGAGGACCAGCAGTGACCCTCGCAGCACAGAGCGCCGGCTTCCTCTCGCCCACCGGCGTCGAAGTCGCCTTCCTCCTCGTCGGCCTCGCCACCCTCGGCGCCGCCCTCGTCACCGTCACCACCCGCCAGCTGGTGCACGCCGCCCTCTGGCTGGTCGTGGCGCTCGGCGGGCTCGCCGTCGAGTACCTCCTCCTGACCGCCGAGTTCATCGCCTGGGTCCAGGTCCTGATCTACGTCGGTTCCGTCGTCGTCCTCCTCCTCTTCGGTCTCATGCTCACCAAGGCCCCCATCGGCCGCTCCCCCGACGCCGACTCCGGTAACCGGCCGGTCGCCCTCGCCGTCGCGCTGACCGCCGCGGCCGCCCTCGTCTGGGTCGTCGTCGACGCGTTCCGCACGACCTGGATCGACCTCGACGGACCCGCCCAGGGCTCCACGGACGTGACCGGCGAGATCCTCTTCCAGCACTGGGTGCTGCCCTTCGAGGCGCTGTCGGTCCTGCTGCTCGCCGCCCTGGTCGGCGCGATCGTCCTCTCCCGGAAGAAGAAGGAGGACGAGAGCTGATGCACCTCGCCTACCCGGCCGTCCTCGCCGCCCTCCTCTTCGCCGTCGGCCTCTACGGCGTCCTCGCCCGCCGCAACGCGATCCTGGTCCTGATGTCCGTCGAGCTGATGCTCAACGCCGTCAACCTCAACCTGGTCGCCTTCGACGTCTGGCTCCGCGACACCCTCCACGCCGGCCAGGCCCTCACCCTCTTCACCATCGCCATCGCCGCCGCGGAGATCGGCATCGGTCTCGCGATCGTCCTGATGGTCCACCGCAACCGCGGCACCGCGGACATCGACCGGCTCCGCGACACCAGGGAACAGCCGGCGGCCGAGGAACAGCCGTCCGCCGAGGAGAAGGCCGAGGCCGCCGCGTGACCACGACCACCCTCGCCGTCCTCGTCCCCCTCCTCCCCTTCCTCGGCTCCGCCGCCGGACTCCTGCTCGGCCGCACCGCGCCCGGCTTCGTCCGCCCGCTGGCCGTGCTGCCGACGCTCGCCGCCGCGGTCCTGGCCGTCGTCGTCGCCGCCCGCCAGGGCGGGGGCAGGGCGATCGACGCCGCCACCGAGCTCACCCCGACCGGCTCGATCCCCATCGACCTGAGCCTCTCCATCGACGGCTTCGCCGCCCTCGTCGCCGTCCTCGTCTGCGTGGTCGCGACCTGCGTGCAGATCTACTCGACCGGCTACCTCCGCGACGACCCGCGCTACCCCTCGTACGCCGCGCTCGTCTCCCTCTTCACCTCCGCCATGCTGCTCGTCGTCTACTCCGGCGATCTGATGGTGCTCCTGGTCGGCTGGGAGGTCATGGGCATCTGCTCGTACTTCCTCGTCGGCCACTACTGGGAGACCCCCGAGGCGCGCTCCGCCTCCCTGAAGGCCTTCCTCGTCACCAAGCTCGGCGACGTCCCCTTCCTCATCGGTCTCTTCGCGCTCGCCACCGACGCGGGCACCTTCCAGATCAGGGGCGTCCTCGGCGCCGTCGCGAGCGGCGGCCTCGACCACCCCACCCTGATCGCGCTGCTGCTGCTCGCCGGCGTCGCGGGCAAGTCCGCGCAGTTCCCGCTGCACACCTGGCTCCCGGACGCCATGGCCGGCCCCACCCCCGTCTCCGCGCTCATCCACGCGGCGACGATGGTCGCCGCCGGCATCTACTTCGTCGCCCGGCTGCTGCCCGTCTTCGCCGCCTCCGCCGCCGCGATGACCGTGCTCGCCGTGATGGCCGCGATCACGATGGTCGGCTCGGGGCTCGCCGCGCTCGCCCAGGACGACATCAAGCGGGTCCTCGCCTACTCGACGATCGGCCAGCTCGGCTACATGGCCGGCGCCCTCGCCGTCGGCGACCGGGGTGCCGCCGTCTTCCACCTCCTCTCGCACGCCGCCTTCAAGGCGCTGCTCTTCCTCGCCGCCGGCGCGGTCATCCACGCCGCCGGTACGAACTCGCTCACCGCCATGTCCCGCATGAGCGGCCTCGCGAAGCGCATCCCCGACGCGTACTGGACGATGACCGTCGCCCTCCTCGCGCTCGCCGCGATCCCGCCCTTCGCCGGCTTCTTCTCCAAGGAAGCCGTCCTCGTGGCCGCCGAGCACACCGCCCTCGGCGAGCGGGACGTCGCCCCCGCCGGGGCCGGCTGGATCGTCCTCGTCGCCGGACTGCTCACGGCCCTGCTGACCGCCGCGTACGCGCTCCGCCTCTGGCTGCGGACCTTCCGCGGCCGCGGCGCCGAAGCCCCCGATCACGGCCGTCAGCCGATCGCCATGACGAGCGTCCTGTGGGTCCTCGCGATCCCCTCCCTCGGATTCGGTCTGACCGTCACGTACCTCGACGACTGGTTCGACGGGCACCCCCTCACCCCGACCCTGACCACGGCCGTCCTCGGCACGGGCCTCGCCGCCGCAGGAGCCGTCATCACCTACGCGGTCTGGCGCACCCTCGCCGCCCGCACCCCGGTCACGGCCCCCGTCCCGCACGTCGCCCACCCGGACGCCGAGGCGGGCCAGGTCGAGGCCGAGGCGCTGCACCTGCCGCACCCCGCCGAGGACCCGGCCGACCCCGGCCGCGCCCTCCTGGGGCCGCTGCACGGCGCCGCCGCCGACGGCTTCCACCTGGACGCCGTCTACCGGGCCGCCTTCGTCCGCCCCGTACTCGCCGCCGCCTCCCTGGTCCGCTTCCTGGACCGCGAGGTCGTCGACACGTACGTGAGCGCCGCGGGGAACTCCGCCAAGGGGCTCGGCTGGCTCGTCCGCCGCGCCCAGACCGGCAACGTGCAGACCTATCTGAGCGCCCTGCTCGCCGGCTCCGTCGTCCTGGCGATCGTCGCCGTCGCCCTCGCCAACGCCGCCGGAGCGTGACCCGTGATCGATATCAGCGAATCCGTGATGCAGTTCCTCCTGGCGTTGATCGTCGTCGGCCCGCTCCTCGGCGCCGCCGCCGCTCTCCTGCCCGCCCCGCCCGGGCTGAAGGGGAAGTCACCCGACCAGGCCGTGCTCCGCCACGGCGTCACCGTCACCGGCGTCATCCTGCTCGCCGCGCTCGTCCTCGCCCTCGGCTTCGACCACGACCACCCGTCGAAGATGCAGGCCACGACGGACATCAGCTGGATCAGGGCACTCGACGTGCGCATCCACCTCGGTGTCGACGGCATCTCCCTCCCCCTCCTGGTCCTGACCGCGCTGCTGACCTTCCTCTGCGCGCTGTACAGCTACTTCAAGATGCCCGCGGGCCCGTCCCCGAAGGCCTTCGTCGCCCTGCTGCTCGTCCTGGAGTCCGGCACCCTCGCCACCTTCGCCGTCCTCGACCTCGTCCTGTTCTTCCTGGCCTTCGAGACGGTCCTCATCCCGATGTACTTCCTCATCGCCCGCTGGGGCGGCGAGGGCAGGCAGGCCGCCGCCTGGAAGTTCATCCTCTACACGCTGCTCGGCTCCGTCGTCATGCTGCTCGGCCTGCTCCTCGTCGGCGTGAAGGCGGGCACGTTCGACATGGTGGCGCTCGCCGCTGACAACGGCCGTGGACTGACCACGTCCGTGCAGGTCATCGCCGTTCTCGCGATCGGTCTCGGGCTCGCCGTGAAGACCCCGATGTGGCCGCTGCACAGCTGGCTCCCGGACGCCCACACCGCCGCCCCGACCGTCGGCTCCGTCCTCCTCGCCGGCGTCCTGCTGAAGATGGGCACGTACGGATTCGTCCGGATCGTCCTGCCGATCGCCCCCGAGGGCATGGCGACCTTCGCCCCCTACCTCGCGGCCTTCGCCGTCGCCGGGATCATCTACGGATCGCTCGCCTGCCTCGCCCTGGTGAAGCCCGGCAACAAGGGCGACCTCAAGCGCCTCATCGCGTACTCCTCCGTCGGCCACATGGGCTTCGTGCTCCTCGGCATCGCCACCATGACCCCCACCGGGGTCAACGGCGCCCTCTTCGCCAACATCGCCCACGGCCTCGTCACCGGCCTGCTGTTCTTCCTGGTCGGCGCCGTCAAGGACCGGTACGGGACGGCCGACCTCGACACCCTCGCCGGAGCCACCGGCGCCGCCCTCTACGGCCGCGCCCCCCGCCTCGGCGCCCTCCTCGCCTTCGCCGCCGTCGCCTCCCTCGGACTGCCCGGCCTCGCCGGCTTCTGGGGCGAGATGCTCGCCCTCTTCGGCGCGTTCGACCCGGCCGAGGGCCTCAGCCGCCCCGCCTTCCTCACCTTCATGGCGATCGGCGGCTTCGGCACCCTCCTCACCGCCGCCTACCTCCTCCTCGTCGTCCGCCGCGTCTGCATGGGCGGCCCGCGACCCGCGGGGGAGACGGCGATCGCCGACGTCCAGGGGTACGAGTTCGCCGCCTGGACCCCGCTCGTCGCCCTCACCGTCCTCGCCGGACTCTGGCCCGCGGTCCTCCTCGGCCTCACCGACCCGGCCGTCCAGCAGCTCCTCGCGGGAGGCCCCCGATGACGTCGTCCCTCGTCCAGTCCGTCGACTGGCTCACGATCGCGCCCCCCACCCTCACGGCCGTGGTCGCCCTCGTCGTCCTCGTCGCCGACCTCTTCCTGCCGCCGGAGCGCAAGCAGCTCCTCGGCTGGACCGCGATCGGCGGCCTCACCGCCGCCCTCGCCCTCCTCCTGCCGCTGCGGGACGGCGACCGCTCCACCTTCTGCCTGACCGCCCAGGCCCAGGCCGAGGGCCACGCGCCCGCGTGCAGCTACACCGCCGACCACTTCACCCTGGTCATCCAGCTCCTCGTCCTCGCCGGAGCGCTGCTCGCCGCGCTCCTCTCCATGGACGAGACCCGCGAGAGGCTCCCGGCCGGCGAGTTCTGGTTCCTGCTGCTGTCCTCGGCCGCCGGCGCCGCCCTGCTGCCCGCCTCCCGCGACCTCGCCACCCTCGTCGTCGCCCTCGAAGTCGCCTCGCTGCCCGCGTTCGCGCTCGTCGGCCTCAAGCGCGGCGACCGCATGTCCGGCGAAGCGGCGCTCAAGTTCTTCCTCTCCTCCGTCACCGCGACCGCCGTCACCCTGCTCGGCGTCAGCTTCGTGTACGCGGCGACCGGCACCCTCCACCTCACGGAGATCGCCCAGCGCCTCGACGACGTCCCCGGACAGCTCCAGACCCTCGCCGAGGCCGGAGTCGCCCTCACCCTCGTCGGCTTCGCCTTCAAGACGGCCGCCGTCCCCTTCCACTTCTGGGTGCCCGACACCTACGTCGGCGCCCCGCTGCCCGTCGCCGCCTACCTCTCCGTCGTCGGCAAGGCCGTCGGCTTCACCGGCCTGATCCTGGTGACGGTCGTCGCCTTCCCGTCGTACGCGGACGTGTGGGGCCCGGCGCTCGCCGCCCTCGCCGCGCTCACCATGACCGCCGGGAACGTCGCCGCGCTCCGCCAGCTGTCCACGCGCGCGCGGAGCGCGGTCCGGCTGCTCGCCTGGTCCTCCGTCGCCCAGGCCGGCTACCTCCTGGTGCCGATCGCGGCCGCCGCGTACTCCAGCGACGACCAGGTCGGCGCCACCGTCGCGTACGCCCTGATGTACGCCGTCGTGAACCTCGGGGCCTTCGCGGTCGTCGCGCTCGTCGCCCGTACCCGCCCCGAGAACCGGATCGCGGACTTCCGGGGCCTGTACGCGTCCAGCCCCGGCGCCGCCCTCGCACTCGCCTTCTTCCTCCTGAATCTGGCCGGTTTGCCCCCGGGTATCATCGGGCTCTTCGCCAAGGTGACCGTCTTCTCGTCGGCCGTCGACGCGGGCCTCGGGTGGCTGGCCGTGATCATGGGCGTCAACGTCGTGATCGCGCTGTACTACTACCTGCGCTGGACGGCCCTGCTCTTCCGCGCGCCGGAGGGCGCCGCTCCGGAGGGCGCCCCCGTCACGCACAGGGGCTCCGCGCCGGTCACCCTGGCGATCGTGCTGACCGCCGCCATCGGAGTCGTCCTGTCGGGTTACCCGCAGTTCGCCCTCCGCTTCGCGACGGGCAGCCTCTTCTGATCCCCCCACAGAGAACCGAGGAGCGACACCCCGTGCTGAACGGATTCAAGGACTTCATACTTCGCGGGAACGTGATCTCGATGGCCATCGGTCTGGCCGTCGGTTCGGCGTTCACGGCCGTCGTCACCGGCTTCAGCAAGGCGTTCATCACCCCGCTCATCGGCCTGGCGACGGGCTCGGTCGGCGACTTCAGCGAGGCCAGCTTCACCGTCGGCCAGACCGTCTTCCCGTACGGCCTGGCGATCGCCGCCGCCATAGCGTTCGTCATCACCGCCGCGGTCCTCTACTTCCTCATCGTCGTCCCGATGACGAAGATCCAGGAGAAGTTCGCCAAGGAGGAGGCGAAGGACCCGAAGTCGGAGAAGCGCGACTGCCCCCGCTGCTTCACCGAGATCCCGGCCATCGCCTCCCGCTGCGCCCACTGCACCAGCGAGGTCGAGCCCACCGTCGGCGGCCTGCAGAAGGTCCCGGCCGCCCGCTGAGGACCGCCTCACCCGTACGGCCCACACGGCACCCCGCGCGAGCCGGGGAACCCGAACCTCCCGCCTGGCGTTGACCAGTGCGGGAGGGTCCACTGGACGAGTGGAAACCACCACGAAGAAAAGGGTTCCCCTGCCGCACCACCTGGAGGGCGTACCGTGCACCGCCGGCACAACGGGCTGAGGACCGCCGTACTCCTCGGAGGGCTCTCGGCCCTCATCATCGTCATCGGCAGCTTCTTCGGGCGTACGGGGCTGATCGTCGGACTCGTCATCGCGATCGCCACCAACGCGTACGCCTACTGGAACAGCGACAAGCTCGCGCTGCGGGCCATGCGCGCCCGACCGGTCAGCGAGTTCGAGGCGCCCGCGCTCTACCGGATGGTGCGCGAGCTCTCCACGCAGGCGCGGCAGCCCATGCCCCGGCTCTACATCTCGCCGACGCAGGCGCCCAACGCCTTCGCGACCGGCCGCAACCCGCGCAACGCCGCCGTCTGCTGCACCGAGGGCATCCTCGCGATCCTCGACGAGCGCGAGCTGCGCGGGGTCATCGGCCACGAGCTGAGCCACGTCTACAACCGGGACATCCTCATCTCCTCGGTCGCCGGGGCACTCGCCTCCGTCGTGATGTTCCTGGTCAACTTCGCCTGGCTGATCCCGGTCGGCCGCTCCAACGACGACGACGGCCCCGGCATCCTCGGCTACCTGCTGATCGTGATCCTCGGACCGATCGCCGCCTCGATCATCCAGCTCGCCATCTCCCGCTCCCGGGAGTACGAGGCCGACGCCTCGGGCGCCCAGCTCACCGGCGACCCGCTCGCCCTCGCCAGCGCCCTGCGGAAGCTGGAGGCCGGCACGCAGCAGCTGCCGCTGCCGCCCGAGCCGAAGATCGAGACCGCGAGCCACATGATGATCGCGAACCCGTTCCGGCCCGGACAGGGCCTCTCCAAGATGTTCTCCACCCATCCGCCGATGGCCGAGCGGATCGCCCGGCTCGAACAGATGGCAGGTCGACGCCCGTGAAGACGATCCTCAACGTCATATGGCTGATCCTGTGCGGATTCTGGATGTTCCTGGGCTACATGCTCGCGGGCGTCCTGCTCTGCATCACGATCATCGGCATCCCCTTCGGACTCGCCGCCTTCCGCATCGGCATCTACGCCCTCTGGCCCTTCGGCCACATGGTCGTGGACCGCCGCGACGCGGGCGCGCCGTCCTGCATCGGCAACGTCCTGTGGCTGATCCTGGCGGGCTGGTGGCTGGCGCTCGGGCACATCACCACCGGCATCGCCCTCTGCATCACGATCATCGGCATCCCGCTGGGCATCGCCAACTTCAAGATGATCCCCGTCTCGCTCCTCCCCCTGGGCAAGGAGATCGTCCCGACGGACCAGCCGTACGCCACCCGCTAGCGAGCCCGCGCGACGCCCCCGCCTGCCCGCGGGCCTACGCCTGCGGCGGCACCGTCCGCCCGCGGCTCACCGACCACGCCACCACGCCCGCCGCCAGCACCCCCGAGCCCACCAGGATCGAGCTCACGGGGAGCGCGAGGGCGAGGGCGGCGCAGCCGGCGAGGCCGAGGGCGGCGAGGGGACGGGAGCGGGGGCCGAGGGTCCAGGCGGAGGCGTTGGCGATGCCGTAGTAGACGAGGACGCCGAAGGACGAGAAGCCGATCGCGCCCCGGACGTCCACGGTCGCCGCGACCACGGCCACGACCGCGCCCACCGCGAGCTCCGCCCGGTGCGGCACCCGGAAGCGCGGGTGGACGGCCGCGAGGGCCGTCGGCAGGTGGCCGTCGCGGGCCATCGCGAGGGTCGTACGGGACACTCCGAGGATCAGGGAGAGGAGCGAGCCCAGGGCCGCGACCGCCGCGCCGACCGTGACCAGCGGCACCAGCCAGCCGGCGTCGGCGGCGCGGGCCGCGTCGGCGAGCGGGGCGGGGGAGTGGGCGAGGGCCGAGGGGCCGAGGACGGTGAGGACGCTCACCGCGACGAGCCCGTAGACGACGAGCGTGAGGCCGAGCGCGAGCGGCACCGCGCGGGGGATGGTGCGGGCCGGATCGCGGACCTCCTCGCCGAGCGTGGCGATCCGCGCGTACCCCGCGAATGCGAAGAAGAGCAAACCCGCGGCCTGGAGCACCCCGCCCGCCGTGACCTCCCCGCCGAGGGCCGGGAGCCCCGCCCCGCCCGCCCCGAAGGAGACCGTGACGACACACGCGAGGACCGCCAGGACCGCCCCCACGATCACCCGGGTGAGCAGCGCCGACTTCTGAACTCCCCGGTAGTTGACGGCTGTCAGGGCGACCACGGCGGCGACCGCCACCGCGTGCGCCTGCTCCGGCCGCACGTACGCCCCGACGGTCAGCGCCATCGCCGCGCAGGAGGCCGTCTTGCCGACGACGAACGCCCAGCCGGCCAGGTATCCCCAGAAGGAGCCGAGGCGTTCGCGACCGTACACGTAGGTGCCGCCGGAGGCGGGGTAGAGGGCGGCGAGCCGTGCGGAGGCCATGGCGTTGCAGTACGCGACGACGGCGGCGGCCCCGAGGGCCCAGAGCAGCCCCGCCCCGGAGCCGGCGGAGCCGGCCGCGGGCCCGAGCGCGACGAAGATCCCCGCCCCGATCATCGAGCCGAGGCCGATCACGACCGCGTCGAAGAGGCCGAGGGAGCGGCGCAGTTCCGGTGTCATGCTCCGCACATTAGACGCCGCATCAGGCGCCGAGGCCGGTCTCCCTGAGCGTGATGTTCAGGCGCCCGGCCAGACCGAGCGCCGGCTCGGCCGTCCCCGGGAACACCCGGGGAACCCCGTGGTGAACCCAGCGCGAAGCCCCGCCGAAGACGAAGAGGTCCCCGGAGGCCAGCTGGACGTCCTGGTACGGCCTGCCCCGGTTCTCCTCGTTCCCGAAGCGGAACACGCACCGGTCCCCGAGGCTCAGCGACACCACCGGCGCTCCGGACCGCTCCTCCCGGTCCTGGTGCATGCCCATGTGCGCCCCCGGCGCGTAGAAGTTCACCAGCGCGGTGTCGGGCGTGAAACCGCCGTGGTCCCCGTACGCCTCGACGAGCGCCTCCCGGCCCAGCGCGACCAGCCGGTCCGGCAGCGCGACGCCGACGGCGTCGAGGTAGCGGTACGGCACCCACCGCCGGCCCAGGCAGAGCGACCGCACGGACATCACGCCGCCGCCGGGCAGCACCGTCCGCCGGTACGGGACGGGCCCGCGCCCCCACTCCCGGCAGGCGTCCACCAGCTCCCGCTGCCGCGCGAACGGCAGCCACGCGGGCACGTGCACCGCCCCGGGCGCCACCACGGCCCGCTCGCGGGGGAAGAGCCCGTCATCGGTCACACGAGGGTCCCAGGGGTCTCAGGGGCCCCGAGGGACCCAGGGGCCTCCAGGGCTCCCTCCAGGGCCCCTTCGAGCCCGAGGAGCCGCTCCTTGCGGTCGAGCCCGGCGGCGTACCCGCGGAGGTTCCCGTCGGCCCCGATCACCCGGTGGCAGGGCCGCACCACGAGCAGCGGATTGCGCCCGATCGCGGTGCCCACGGCCCGCACCCCGGCGCCGGCCGAGCCGACGCGCCGGGCGATCTCCCCGTACGAGACGGTCGTCCCGTACGGGATCTCCTCCAGGGCCCGCCAGACGCGCCGCTGGAACGGGGTCCCGGCGTCGCCGGCGAGCGGGAGGTCGAAGCGGTCGCGGCGCCCGGCGAAGTACTCGCCCAGCTGCCGGGCGGCCTCGGCGAACGCCTCGGGGTCGGGCGTCCACCCGTCCTCGACCTCGACGGCGCCCTTCTGCCCCGGCAGGGACAGCGAGCGCAGCACGGCACGGCCCCCTTCGGCGAGCTCTCCGACGAGGAGCATCTCGCCCAGGGGGCCGTCGACGTACGCGTACACGGTCATGACTGGTTCCTCTCCCCGCACGGGTCTTCCTCGGACCCAGTGTGCGGGGACCGCCGAGCCCGGGGCTGGCGGTATTCGGACACCACCCTCACGACCTCACGGCAAGGTCAGCGGTAGTTCACGAACTGGATCGCGAAGTCGAAGTCCTTGCCCTTGAGCAGCGCCTGCACGGCCTGGAGGTCGTCCCGGCTCTTCGAGCTGACGCGCAGCTCGTCGCCCTGCACCTGCGCCTTGACGCCCTTGGGGCCCTCGTCGCGGATGGCCTTCGCGACCTTCTTGGCGTTCTCCTGGGAGATGCCCTCCTGGACGGAGGCGAAGAGCTTGTACTCCTTGCCGGACAGCTGCGGCTCGCCCTCGACGTCCAGCGACTTCAGCGAGATCCCGCGCTTGATCAGCTTGGACTGGAAGATGTCGAGGATCGCCTTGACGCGCTCCTCGCCGTTCGCCTGCATCAGGATCTTCTCGCCCGACCAGGAGATCGAGGCGTTGGTTCCCTTGAAGTCGTAGCGCTGGGAGATCTCCTTCACGGCCTGGTTGAGGGCGTTGTCGACCTCCTGCCGATCGACCTTGGACACGATGTCGAAACTGGAGTCGGCCATGACTCGTGGCTCCTTGCTCTGATGCTGTGGGGTACCCCCAGAAGCCTAGGGGGTGAGCCGCCGACCGAACCGCTGATCAATCCGGTGGCGAAGCACCCCCCGGGATCAGGTATTGTTTACGTCGTTGCCGGGGAACACCGCAGAAACGCGGAGAACCAAGGCAACGAACCCATGGCGATGTGCCCGAGTGGCCAATGGGAGCGGACTGTAAATCCGTCGGCTTAGCCTACCCAGGTTCGAATCCTGGCGTCGCCACGTGAAGAAGGTCCCCGGTGCTTGCACCGGGGGCCTTCACTCGTTTCCGGGGACGAACTTTCCGGGAACGAACGGGGATGGATCCGGGGGTCAGTTGCCGGCCACGTCCTTCACCGCGACCGAGAGCGGGACCGAACCGGCGATCAGCTCCAGGGTGAGGCCGGCGGTCGCCGGGGTGTCGAGGAGTTCGGCGAGGACCGCGGCCACGTCGTCCCGGGGGACCGGACCGCGGCCCGTGCGGGCCTCCAGGCGGACCATGCCCGTGCCCGCGTCGTCCGTCAGCGAGCCGGGGCGCAGGATCGTCCACTCCAGGGCCGTACGGGAGCGGACCTCGTCGTCGGCGGCCCCCTTGGCGCGGAGGTAGGCGTCGAAGACGTCGTCGCCCGGGTGGGACGCGTCCGCGCCCATCGAGGAGACGACGAGGAAGCGCCGCACGCCCGCGCGTTCCGCCGCGTCGGCGAACAGGACCGCCGCCCCGCGGTCCACCGTGTCCTTGCGGGCGGCCCCGCTGCCCGGGCCCGCGCCCGCCGCGAAGACGGCCGCGTCGGCGCCCTGGAGCACCGCGGCGATCATCTCCACCGACGCCGACTCCAGGTCCAGGACGACGGGTTCGGCGCCCGCGTCCCGCAGGTCGTCGTCCTGTTCAGGGTCGCGGATGATCCCCGCGACCTCGTGCCCCGCCGCCGAGAGCAGCCTCTCCAGGCGCAGGGCGATCTGTCCGTGTCCTCCAGCGATGACGATGCGCATACTCACGACCGTACGACGGGTCCGGCCGGAGGGCTTCCCGGCTCGGGCGGCCGCTCCGGGCGCGCCTGGCGCGGCAGGTCCAGGGCCGCCGCCGAGTCGCAGTACTCCCGCACCGCGCTCGTCCGGGCCACCACCCGCCCCCGGTGCACCACGATCCGGCTGTACGCCAGGGACAGCACGCCCGCCAGGTGCTCGCCGCGCACCGCGAGCAGCTCCGCCGGGAAGCCGGCCTCCACCCGCACCTCCGGGAGGCCCATCACCGCCCGCGCCTCCGCGCCCACCGCCCCGTACGCCTCCTGGGGCGCGAGACCGCCGAGCGAGGCCAGCAGGTAGGCCGCCTCCAGCGGGTCCCCGCGGCCCACCGGGTTGGCCACGTCCCGCAGCGTCCCGCCGCCCGCCGCGACCCGCACCCCGGCCGCCCGCAGCAGCCGCACCGGCGCCGCCCCGCGCAGCTCCGTGCCCCCGCAGCCGCCCTGCGGCAGGCACACCACCGCCACCCCCGCCGCCGCCAGCCGGTCCGCCGCCCGGTGCGCCGCGTCGGAGGGGAGCCGGGAGAGCCCCGCGCACGGCCCGATCGTCACGCCCGGCCGCAGCCCGCCCGCCATCGCCGCGAGCCGGGCCAGGCGCGCCGGGTCGTCCCCGTCGGTGTGCAGGTCGACCGGGACGCCGTGCTCGGCCGCGACGCCGAGGACCGCCTCCACGTATCCGGCCGGGTCGGGGTCGAGGTCCGGGCAGCCGCCGACCACTCCGGCGCCCATCTTCACCGCGTCCCGCAGCATCGCGAGCCCGTCCGCGCCCGCCACGCCCGTGAGCAGCCGGGGCACGGCGACGGCCGTCAGGTCGGCGAGGCCGCGCAGCGAGCGCCGGGCCTGGAGCACGGCTTCGAGCGGGCCGAGCCCCTGGACGTCGCCGATGCGCACGTGCGCGCGGAGCGCCGTCGCGCCGTGGCCGAGCTGGAGCAGCGCGGCCTCGGTGGCCCGCCGCTGCACCTCCTCGGGGGCGTACGAGACGGGGCCGGGGGTGTCGGCGGAGAGCGCGGTGTCGGCGTGGGCGTGGGGTTCGGCGGCGGCGGGCAGCAGCAGATAGCCGGTGAGGTCGACCCGCGCGCCCGGGGCGGCGAGGCTGCCCGCGGTGCCGACGGCCTCGATCCGGCCGCCGACGAGCCGCACGTCCACGGTCCGGCCGTCGGCGAGCCGCGCGCGGGAGAGCAGGAGCGAGGTCGAGTCGGCGGTGGTGGCGGCCCCGTCCTCAGGCGGCTGGGGCTGCTTGCTGTCGGCTGACATCGGCTCCTCAAGGCTCTTCAGGATCAAGATCACGCAGCGTGGGGCCGAGCCTAGGGGCGCTCGGAGCGACCTTCGAGGAGGAGCGCAATAGTCGTACCGATGAGGCCACGAGTGGCGTACGGGACGCCTGATGGGAGCCGTCGCGGGGCCTCGGGGAAACGGATTTGGGTGATGGGCCGGAGACCGTGTAATGTCTTCCTCGCTCGCCCCAATAGCTCAGTCGGTAGAGCGTCTCCATGGTAAGGAGAAGGTCTACGGTTCGATTCCGTATTGGGGCTCTGGTGAGAGGGATCCCGCCTTCGGGCGGGATCCGGATCATCAAAGCGGTGTAGCTCAGTCGGTAGAGCAAGCGGCTCATAATCGCTGTGTCACCGGTTCAAGTCCGGTCACCGCTACAGACAGTAGCCGATTGTGGGGTCGGTCCTGCGATCGGCTACTCTTCTATGCGTTCATCCGTCCATCCGTCCGTCAAGGAGCACTCACGTGGCTGCCACCGACGTCCGCCCGAAGATCACGCTGGCCTGCGTGGAGTGCAAGGAGCGGAACTACATCACCAAGAAGAACCGGCGTAACAACCCGGACCGTCTTGAGATGAAGAAGCACTGCCCCCGCTGCAACTCGCACACCGCGCACCGCGAGACGCGCTAATCAGGCTCGTACACGAGGCCGTCCCCACTCGGGGGCGGCCTCGTGTCGTTTGTCGGCTCCCCCCGACGACATCGGCAACAAATCCAGGAGGTATCGAGTCCATGGCGCTCGACCAGTCCTTCGTGGGCCGGACCTATCCGCCCACCGCGCCCTATGAGGTCGGCCGCGAGAAGATCCGCGAGTTCGCCGAGGCGATCGGTGACGCGAATCCCGCGTACACCGACACCGAGGCGGCCAAGGCGCTCGGACATTCCGATGTGATCGCCCCGCCGACTTTTGTGTTCGCCATCACATTCAAGGCGGCCGGCGCCGTCATCGAGGACCCGCAGTTGGGTCTCGACTACAGCCGAGTCGTCCACGGCGACCAGAAGTTCGCCTACACCCGGCCCGTGCGCGCCGGGGACCGGCTCTCGGTCACCTCCACCATCGAGGCGATCAAGTCCCTCGCGGGCAACGACATCCTCGACATCCGCGGCGAGGTCCACGACGCCAGTGGCGAGCACGTCGTCACCGCCTGGACCAAGCTCGTCTCCCGCGCGCCCGAGGGGGCCTGACCATGACCGCGAAGATCGCCTACGACGAGGTCGAGGTCGGCACCGAGCTGCCCGCCCAGACCTTCCCCGTGACCCGCGCCACGCTCGTGCAGTACGCCGGCGCCTCCGGGGACTTCAACCCGATCCACTGGAACGAGAAGTTCGCGGTCGAGGTCGGCCTCCCGGACGTCATCGCCCACGGCATGTTCACCATGGCCGAGGCGGTCCGCGTCGTCACCGACTGGGCCGGCGACCCGGCCTCCGTCGTCGAGTACGGCGTCCGCTTCACCAAGCCGGTCGTCGTCCCCAACGACGGGACCGGCGCCCTGATCGAGGTCTCCGCCAAGGTCGCCGCGAAGCTCGACGACCGGCAGGTGCGGGTCGACATCACGGCCATGAGCGCCGGGCAGAAGGTCCTGGGCATGTCCCGGGCCGTCGTGCGCCTCGCCTGACCTGGGATTTCCGAGGGGGCGGCCGTCCCGACGAGGCCGCCCCCCTTCCCGGGTTGACAGAGTTAGTGATTGAGTACTAACTTCATCTGCATGACGAGGATGAGTGCAGAGGAGCGGCGCGAGAGCGTGATCCGCGCGGCGATGAAGGAATTCGCCCGGGGTGGCTACTACGGCACCTCCACGGAGGCGATCGCCCGCCGTGTCGGCGTCTCGCAGCCGTACCTCTTCCGTCTCTTCCCCGGGAAGAAGGCGATCTTCCTGGCGGCGTCCGAGCGCTGTCTGGCGGACACCCGGCGGGTCTTCGAGGAGGCCTCCGAGGGGCTGTCGGGGGAGGAGGCCCTGCATGCCATGGCCAACGCCTACACCCGGCTCGTCGCCGAGCGGCCGGACCAGCTCCTGATGCAGATGCAGGTGTACGTCGCGGTGGCCGCCGCGGAGGAGGCCGGGGACCACGAGTTCGGCGAGGCCGTCCGGGCCGGCTGGATGGAGCTGTGGGAGACCGTCCACCTGCCGCTCGGCGCGGACACCGCCGAGACCACGACCTTCCTGGCGTACGGCATGCTCGTCAACACCCTCGTCGCCCTTGGATTCCCGTCCGAGCACCGGGTCTGGGAGGGGTTCTATCCCTCCGCCCGCCGGCTCGAACGGCTGGAGAAGTAGGACGCGTGCCACACACCCGGGCTCCGGCCCGGGGACCGGTCGCCCCATGTTCAGGCCGACCCATGCTCGTAGAAGTTAGTCATCAATAACTAACCCGAAGGGTGAGCAGCAATGAATCAGCCCGAAGCCCGCCGCGGCTCCGCCGCCTGGGCCCTTGTCATCACCAGCGTCGCCGGCTTCATGGCGGCCCTCGACAACCTCGTGGTCACCACCGCCCTGCCCTCCATCCGGAAGGACCTCGGCGGAGCGCTGCACGACCTCGAATGGACGGTGAGCGCCTACACCCTCACCTTCGCCGTCCTGCTCATGTTCGGCGCCGCCCTCGGCGACCGCTTCGGCCGCCGCCGGCTCTTCGTCGCCGGCCTCGCCGTCTTCACCGGCGCCTCCGCCGCCGCCGCGCTCGCCCCCGGCATCGACGCGCTGATCGCCGCCCGCGCCGTCCAGGGCGTCGGCGCCGCGGTCATGATGCCGCTCACCCTCACCCTGCTCACCGCGGCCGTCCCGCCCGCCAAGCGCGGAATGGCCTTCGGCATCTGGGGCGCCGTCAACGGCCTCGCCGTCGCCGCCGGCCCGCTCATCGGCGGCAGCCTCACCGAGCACATCTCCTGGCCGTGGATCTTCTGGCTGAACGTCCCGCTCGGCCTCGCCCTCCTGCCGCTCGCCCGGCTGCGGCTCGCCGAGTCGTACGGCCCCGGCGCCCGCCTCGACATCACCGGCACGATCCTCGCCAGCGGCGGCCTCTTCGGCATCGTGTACGGGCTGATCCGGGGCCCGATCGCCGGCTGGACCTCCACCACCGTCCTCACCGCGCTGATCGCCGGCGCCGCGCTCCTCGGCGGATTCGTCTACCACGGCATCCACGGCAAGGCGCCGATGCTGCCCATGCGGCTCTTCCGCAGCCGCGCCTTCACCGGCATCAACGTGGCCAGCCTGCTGATGTTCCTCGGCATGTTCGGCGCGATCTTCCTGCTCAGCCAGTACATGCAGGGCGTCCTGGGCTACTCGCCCACCCAGGCGGGCCTGCGGATGCTGCCCTGGACCGGCATGCCGATGATCGTCGCGCCGATCGCGGGCGCCCTCTCCGACCGGATCGGCGGCCGCCCGGTCGTCGCCGCGGGCCTCGCCCTCCAGGCGCTCGGCCTCGCCTGGCTCGGCCTCGTCCTGACCCCCGACACCTCGTACGCCGCCCAGCTCCCCGCCTTCGTCGTCAGCGGCATCGGCATGGCCCTGTTCTTCGCCCCCGCGGCCAACCTCGTGATGTCCAGCGTCCGTCCCTCCGAGCAGGGCATCGCGTCCGGCGCCAACAACGCGCTGCGCGAGGTCGGCGGTGCGCTGGGCGTCGCCGTCATGGCCTCGATCTTCTCCGCCCAGGGCGGATACGAGTCGGGCCAGAGCTTCATCGACGGCCTGGTCCCCGCCCTGTGGGTCGGCGCCGGAGCGGTGGCGCTCGCCGCGGTGGCGGTGCTCTTCACCCCCTCGCGGCGCCAGGCCCGACGGGCGGCGGAGGCGGAGGCCGCGGCCGGGACCGGGAACGAGTCCGCAGCCGGGACCGGGAACGAGTCCGCAGCCGGGACCGGGAACGAGTCCGCGGCCGGAACCCCGGCCGGGACCGAGGCCGAGAAGCCGGGTCTGATCGTCGCGTGACGGCGCCCCCGTCCGGGCCGATAGCGAAGAGGTACAGCGCCGCGCACGGCCCCGCCCCTCCGGGCGGGGCCGTCGCCTTTCCTCCGGCGGAGACCACGGCCCGTACCCTTGAGCCCGTGCAGCAGATCGCAGACGCCCCCCTCGCGCCCCTGACCACCTTCCGGCTCGGCGGGCCCGCCACCCGGCTCGTCACCGCCACCACCGACGACGAGGTGATCGCGGCCGTCCGCGAGGCCGACGCCGCCGGGACCCCGCTGCTGATCATCGGCGGCGGCTCCAACCTGGTCATCGGGGACAAGGGCTTCGACGGCACGGCGCTGCGCATCGCCACCACCGGCTTCCACCTGGACGGGACCCGCCTGGAGCTCGCCGCCGGCGAGGTCTGGACGGACGCCGTGGCGCGGACCGTCGGGGCCGGGCTCGCCGGGATCGAATGCCTGGCCGGCATCCCCGGCTCCGCCGGCGCGACCCCCATCCAGAACGTCGGCGCGTACGGGCAGGACGTCTCCGCCACCCTCACCGAGGTCGTCGCCTACGACCGGCGCGCCGAGGAGACCGTCACCCTCACGAACGCCGAGTGCGCCTTCTCGTACCGGCACAGCCTCTTCAAGGACCAGCCCGACCGGTACGTCGTGCTGCGGGTCCGCTTCGAACTGGAGGACGCCGACGGGATGTCGGCGCCCCTCGCGTACGAGCAGACCGCCCGCGCCCTCGGGGTCGCGATGGGCGAGCGGGTGGAGCTCGCGCACGCCCGCGAGACCGTCCTCGAACTCCGCGCGAGCAAGGGCATGGTCCTGGATCCGGCCGACCACGACACCTGGTCCGCCGGCTCCTTCTTCACCAACCCGATCCTCACGGCGGGGGAGCACGAGACCTTCCTCGCGCGCGTGGCCGAGCGGCTCGGCCCGGACGTCACCCCGCCGGCCTTCCCGGCGGGCGAGGACGGCGCCGTGAAGACCTCGGCGGCCTGGCTGATCGACAAGGCCGGCTTCACCAAGGGGTACGGCTCCGGGCCCGCCCGGATCTCCACCAAGCACACCCTCGCCCTCACCAACCGCGGCGAGGCGACCACCGAGGACCTCCTCGCCCTCGCCCGCGAGGTCGTCGCCGGGGTGCGGGACGCCTTCGGGGTCACCCTCGTCAACGAGCCGGTGACGGTGGGCGTCAGCATCTGAGGGCTGTCGCTCGCCGATCCGGGCAGTGCTGTCCATGGCGCAGTTACTGATCACGCCATGCCGACAATGGTTCCGAGAGGTAAGTACGCAAACACGCTGGAGTCGATATTCGCTGAATCGCGAACATCGGACACATGGGGCCGTCAGGTCGGCCTAGCTTCGGGGTGTGAGTGGGCGTGCGACAGTGAAGCGGCAGTTCGGGCATCGTGCCCGGCTTGCGCTGTCGCCTGTCGAGGTTTCGGCAGCTGACGCTCAGGCGCACGCGGCCCGCACGATGTGGAACCTGCTGCATGCCTGGTGGCAGATGATGCCGAAGGACAAGCGGACGTTCGCTGACGCGGACGCCGCGATCCGTCAGGCTCGCAAGGACGTCGACTTCCTTGCTGTCCTCCCCGCGCAGGCCGCGCAGGCGGTGCTCAAGGCGTACGTGCAGGCATGGAAGAACTGCTGGGAGGGTCGTGCGGGTGCTCCAGAGTTCAAGGGCCGGTTCAGGTCCGCCATGTCGGTGGATGTTCCGCAGGGGCGAGACCTTCACGTTCAGCGGGTGCACCGGCGGTGGGGCCAGGTCAATCTGCCGAAGGTCGGGCGTGTGCGGTTCCGCTGGACCAAGGGCCTTCCCGTCGGGAAGGCCGCCGGCTCCGAGAACCGATTGACCGGAGCCCGACTTGTCCGGGATGCGGTCGGCTGGCACATCGCCTTTCGCTTGACGACCGTCGAAGCCGAACCCGAGCCCCACCCGGGGCCGGAGGTCGGCATCGACGTCGGTGTGGCCGTGCCGCTCACCCTGTCCGATGGAACGACGTTCACCCACGGGGAGTGGCTGACCGAGAAGGAGAAGAACAAGCTCCTGCTCCTGGAGCAGCGCGCCGCTCATCGCAAGACACACCGCAAGCCCGGCGAGCACACCTCGCGTCGCCCGCACCGCACCTATGACCAGATCGCGAAGCTCCGAGCGAAAGCCAAGCGACGAGCCAACGACTGGCAGCAGCAGACGACCACCGCCATAGCCCGTGCCTACGGCACGGTCGTGGTTGAGGCACTCGCCATCACAAACATGGTCAAGTCCGCGAAGGGGACCATCGATGCGCCGGGGAAGAACGTCGCGCAGAAAGCCGGGCTGAACCGCGCCATCGCCGCTGAGGCGTGGGGCCGCACGGTCACGATGCTGACGTACAAGACCGCCCGCAATGGTGGAAACCTGGTCAAGGTTCCCGCCCCCGGAACCTCCCAGCGCTGCTCGGTCTGCGGGCACACCACTCCGGGCAGCCGGGAGTCCCAGGCCGCGTTCGTGTGCAAGAACCCGGACTGCGGATGGTCCGGCAACGCCGACCACAACGGCGCCCGGAACGTCTTACACCTGTACCGGATCGGCCTCGTGGCCATCCCGGCTGCCGGGAGGGCAGTCGTCAGACGCGCACGCCGCGTCAAGCCACCCACCGCAAGGTAGGGCGGAATCTCCCCACACACGGGGAGAGCACTCCAAGAGCAGACCTTCCCGGTGGCTCATTCACACTGCCAGCCAGTCGTCGATCCCCGCCAGGAGCTTCGCCCTGACGTCCTCCGGCGCCGCCGAGCCCCGCACCGACTGACGGGCCAGCTCCGCCAGTTCCGCGTCGGTGAACCCGTGGTGCCGGCGGGCGATCTCGTACTGGGCGGCCAGCCGCGAGCCGAAGAGGAGGGGGTCGTCGGCGCCGAGGGCCATCGGGACGCCCGCCTCGAAGAGGGCCCGCAGCGGGACGTCCTCGTGCTTCTCGTACACGCCCAGGGCCACGTTCGACGCCGGGCAGACCTCGCAGGTCACGCCCCGCTCGGCGAGCTTCCGCAGCAGCCGCGGGTCCTCCGCCGACCGCACCCCGTGGCCGACCCGCGCCGCCCGCAGATCGTCCAGGCAGTCCCGTACGGACGAGGGCCCCGTCAGCTCGCCGCCGTGCGGGGCCGCCAGCAGGCCGCCCTCCCGCGCGATCGCGAACGCCCGGTCGAAGTCCCGGGCCATGCCCCGCCGCTCGTCGTTGGACAGCCCGAAGCCGACCACCCCGCGGTCCGCGTACCGCACCGCGAGCCGGGCGAGCGTACGGGCCTCCAGGGGGTGCTTCATGCGGTTCGCCGCGACCAGCACCCGCATCCCGAGCCCGGTCTCCCGCGAGGCCGCGTCGACCGCGTCGAGGATGATCTCCAGGGCCGGGATCAGACCGCCGAGATGCGGGGCGTACGAGGTGGGGTCGACCTGGATCTCCAGCCACCCCGAGCCGTCCCTGACGTCCTCCTGGGCCGCCTCGCGGACGAGCCGCTGGATGTCCTCGGGCGCGCGCAGGCAGGAGCGGGCGATGTCGTACAGCCGCTGGAAACGGAACCAGCCGCGCTCGTCGGTCGCCCGCAGCCTCGGAGGCGTACCGCTGCTCAGCGCCTCCGGGAGATGCACGCCGTACTTGTCGGCCAGCTCGATGAGCGTCGTGGGCCGCATCGAACCGGTGAAGTGCAGGTGCAGATGGGCCTTGGGCAGCAGGGTGAGATCGCGTACGTGCTCCATTGGCCGATACTGCCGCACTCGAATGGACGAATGAAGTCCATTTCCCCGATCGGGACCTTGCTAGAACGCAAAAACGGGCCCCCGGTTCCGGAGAACCGGGGGCCCGCCTGGTGACGTCGCCGGCTGGTGGCCCATCTGGCGACGTCGCTGGCTCAGTCCGTCGCCTCGGCCAGGAGCTTCTGGATCCGGGACACGCCCTCCACCAGGTCCTCGTCACCGAGCGCGTACGACAGGCGCAGGTAGCCCGGGGTGCCGAAGGCCTCGCCCGGGACGACCGCGACCTCGACCTCGTCCAGGATCAGGGCGGCCAGCTCGACCGAGGTCTGCGGGCGCTTGCCGCGGATCTCCTTGCCGAGCAGACCCTTCACCGACGGGTACGCGTAGAACGCGCCCTCCGGCGTCGGGCAGTACACGCCGTCGATCTCGTTCAGCATCCGCACGATCGTCAGACGGCGGCGGTCGAAGGCGGTGCGCATCTCCGCGACCGCGTCCAGGTCGCCGGAGACGGCGGCGAGCGCGGCCACCTGGGCGACGTTGCTCACGTTGGACGTGGCGTGCGACTGGAGGTTCGTCGCGGCCTTGACGACGTCCTTCGGGCCGACGATCCACCCGACGCGCCAGCCCGTCATGGCGTACGTCTTCGCCACACCGTTGACCACGATGCACTTGTCGCGCAGCTCGGGCACGATCGCCGGCAGCGAGGTGAACTTCGCGTCGCCGTAGACCAGGTGCTCGTAGATCTCGTCCGTCAGGACCCACAGGCCGTGCTCGACGGCCCAGCGGCCGATCGCCTCGGCGTCCGCCTCGCTGTAGACCGCGCCGGTCGGGTTCGAGGGGGAGACGAAGAGGACGACCTTGGTCCGCTCCGTGCGCGCCGCCTCCAGCTGCTCCACCGAGACCCGGTAGCCGGTGGTCTCGTCGGCGACGACCTCCACCGGGACACCGCCCGCGAGACGGATCGACTCGGGGTACGTCGTCCAGTACGGCGCCGGGACGATGACCTCGTCGCCCGGGTCGAGGATCGCGGCGAAGGCCTCGTAGATCGCCTGCTTGCCGCCGTTGGTCACCAGGACCTGGGAGGCGTCGACCTCGTAACCGGAGTCGCGCAGCGTCTTGGCGGCGATCGCCTCCTTGAGCTCGGGCAGACCGCCGGCCGGCGTGTAGCGGTGGTACTTCGGGTTCTTGCAGGCCTCGATGGCCGCTTCGACGATGTAGTCCGGCGTCGGGAAGTCGGGCTCACCGGCGCCGAAACCGATCACCGGGCGCCCGGCGGCCTTGAGGGCCTTGGCCTTGGCGTCGACGGCGAGGGTGGCGGACTCGGAGATCGCACCGATACGGGCGGAGACCCGACGCTCGGTGGGAGGGGTAGCAGCGCTCATGAGAGCCATCGTCCCAGACCGCGACGAGGCCCGGCACGCAGGTTTCACGGACCGGACAGGACCGGTCATTACCGGTCGTACGCGCGTCCGGGAGCAGGTCGGCGCGGTTTCTGTTCGACGTAGGGGCCCAAGACCACGTATGCTCACTCCTCGTTGGCCCGCACCGACCACATCTCACGATGCGGTACGTTGGGGGCACCGACAAAGGGTCGTAGCTCAATTGGTAGAGCACCGGTCTCCAAAACCGGCGGTTGGGGGTTCAAGTCCCTCCGGCCCTGCTACACACACCGCCAGGTGTTGTGCGCATGTGTACGTACTTCATTGCACCGCCGTGCGGCTCCACCCGGGCGCGGCACGGCCGACCCGGAATCAGGTGAGACATCGTGACGGACGCCGTAGGCTCCATCGACACGCCTGATGCCGACGACGACACCGCTGAGTCGAAGAAGAAGTCCCGCAAGGGCGGGAAGCGCGGAAAGAAGGGCCCCCTGGGCCGTCTCGCGCTCTTCTACCGCCAGATCATCGCCGAGCTTCGCAAGGTCGTCTGGCCCACGCGGAACCAGCTGACGTCGTACACCTCCGTGGTGATTGTCTTCGTCGTCATCATGATCGGCCTTGTCACCGTGATTGACTATGGCTTCCAGGAAGCAGTCAAGTACGTCTTCGGCTGACTTTTTGTTCCACCCCATCTGTATCGCAGGAAGAAGCAGCCACCGTGTCTGACGCGAACCTGAACGACGCCTTCGAGTCCGAGTCCGTCGAGGACGAGCTGGACATCATCGAGGCCGCCGACGAGGACGACGAGGACGTCGAGGTCGACGCTGCTGAGGACGCTGCGGACGAGGACGTCGAGGTCGAGATCGACGAGGACGTCGAGGCCGACGAGGACGCCGAGGACGAGGACGTCGAGGTCGAGGACGTCGAGGACGAGGACGTCGAGGACGAGGACGCCGAGGAGGAGGCCGAGCCGGCCGCCCCGGTCGACCCGGTCGCCGCGCTCCGCGAGGAGCTCCGCACCCTCCCCGGCGAGTGGTACGTCATCCACACCTACGCGGGCTACGAGAAGCGCGTGAAGGCCAACCTCGAGCAGCGTGCCGTCTCGCTCAACGTCGAGGACTTCATCTACCAGGCCGAGGTCCCCGAGGAAGAGATCGTCCAGATCAAGGGCGGCGAGCGGAAGAACATCAAGCAGAACAAGCTCCCCGGCTACGTCCTCGTCCGCATGGACCTGACGAACGAGTCCTGGGGCGTCGTCCGCAACACCCCCGGCGTCACCGGCTTCGTGGGCAACGCCTACGACCCGTACCCGCTGACCCTGGACGAGATCGTCAAGATGCTCGCCCCGGAGGCCGAGGAGAAGGCCGCCCGCGAGGCCGCCGAGGCCGAGGGCAAGCCGGCTCCGGCCCGCAAGCTGGAGGTCCAGGTCCTGGACTTCGAGGTCGGCGACTCGGTCACCGTCACCGACGGCCCGTTCGCGACCCTCCAGGCCACGATCAACGAGATCAACCCGGACTCGAAGAAGGTCAAGGGCCTCGTCGAGATCTTCGGTCGCGAGACCCCGGTCGAGCTCAGCTTCGACCAGATCCAGAAGAACTGATCTCACCGTCTTCCGACCAGGTCAGAGTGGCTCTCGCAGCCGCTCTGACCTGCTCGGTTTTTGGCCGCACGTCTATACCCGTTATCGTTGTGCGGTATGCCTGCATCCGGATGACCGGAAGGCGGGCTGAACACTCTCACTAGGACCCGGAGAGAGCAATGCCTCCCAAGAAGAAGAAGGTCACGGGGCTTATCAAGCTCCAGATCAACGCTGGTGCGGCCAACCCGGCCCCGCCGGTCGGCCCCGCGCTGGGTCAGCACGGCGTCAACATCATGGAGTTCTGCAAGGCCTACAACGCCGCGACCGAGTCGCAGCGTGGCATGGTCGTGCCGGTGGAGATCACGGTCTACGAAGACCGCACCTTCACCTTCATCACCAAGACTCCGCCGGCCGCCAAGCTGATCCTCAAGGCCGCGGGTGTGGAGAAGGGCTCCGGCGAGCCGCACAAGACCAAGGTCGCCAAGCTCACGGCCGCCCAGGTCCGCGAGATCGCCACGGTCAAGCTCCCCGACCTCAACGCCAACGACCTGGACGCCGCGTCCAAGATCATCGCTGGCACCGCCCGCTCCATGGGCATCACGGTCGAGGGCTGATCACCCCCCGTTTGACCTAGTGGTAGGGCCGGCGCGGTCCGCACCACGACTCCATACCTGAACCAACAGGAGAAGCAGTGAAGCGCAGCAAGGCTCTCCGCAACGCGGACGCCAAGGTCGACCGCGAGCGGCTCTACGCTCCCCTCGAGGCCGTCCGCCTCGCCAAGGAGACCGCCACCACGAAGTTCGACGGCACCGTCGAGGTCGCCTTCCGCCTGGGTGTCGACCCGCGCAAGGCCGACCAGATGGTCCGTGGCACCGTGAACCTTCCGCACGGCACCGGTAAGACCGCCCGGGTCCTGGTCTTCGCGACCGGTGACCGTGCCGAGGCCGCGATCGCCGCGGGCGCCGACATCGTCGGCTCCGACGAGCTCATCGACGAGATCTCCAAGGGCAACCGCCTGAACGAGTTCGACGCCGTTGTGGCCACCCCGGACCTCATGGGCAAGGTCGGCCGCCTCGGCCGCGTCCTCGGCCCGCGTGGTCTCATGCCGAACCCCAAGGTCGGCACCGTCACCCCCGATGTCGCGAAGGCTGTCAACGACATCAAGGGCGGCAAGATCGAGTTCCGCGTCGACAAGCACTCGAACCTGCACTTCATCATCGGCAAGGTCTCCTTCGACGAGACGAAGCTGGTCGAGAACTACGCCGCGGCCCTGGAGGAGATCCTCCGTCTGAAGCCGTCCGCCGCGAAGGGTCGCTACATCAAGAAGGCGGCCATCACGACGACGATGGGCCCCGGCATCCCGCTGGACTCCAACCGCACCCGCAACCTCCTCGTCGAGGAGGACCCGGCCGCGGTCTGAACCTCACAGGTTCGCTGAGTGGTCAGCCGGCCCCGCACCTCTCCGGAGGTGCGGGGCCGGCTCTTTGTTACGGTTCAAAGAACCGTAAAGACTTCGATCAAGGGGTGGGGAACTCTGATGAGCAAGTCCGCTTGGAAGCGTGCCGGTGTCGCCCTGACGGCCGTGGCCGTCGTGACGGGTGTCGCGGGCTGTCAGGACGACGGGGACTCCAAGGCGGCCCCCAAGGAGGCCCCCAAGGCCTCCGCCGAGGCCTCCTCCGGGGCGCAGAGCCACGGGGACGCCACGAAGGTCATCCAGGCCGCGTACGAGAAGACCTCGCAGGCCAAGGCCGCCAAGGTCAAGATGACCATGAGCGTGGAGGGCGTCGGCGCCGAGTCGGGTGCCATCGAGATGAGCGGCGTCCAGAGCTGGGCCCCGGCGGCGATGGACATCACCATGAAGGGCTCCATGCTCTCCAAGGGCAACCCGGACGCGCCCGAGCAGATGCGCATGATCATGCTCGACGACGTCATGTACATGGACGCGGGTGCCAAGCAGGCCGCCGAGATGGACGGCAAGCGCTGGATGAAGCTGGACCTGGGCGCCGCGGCCGGGGCCACCGGCGACAAGGCGATGCAGAAGCAGCTGACCGGCGGCCTGGACAACATGAACCAGGACCCGGCCCAGCAGCTCGCCCTGCTCCTGGACTCCCCGGACCTGAAGCACATCGGCGCCGAGAAGATCGACGGCCTGCAGACCCAGCACTACAAGGGCACGCTCACCTTCGAGCAGATGCTCAAGTCCAACGAGTCGTCGAAGCTCCTCTCCAAGGAGGACCACGACAAGCTCATCGCCAACGTGAAGAAGACGGGTCTCAAGGGCTACGACACCGAGCTCTGGGTCACCGAGGACGGCTACCCGGCCCGCATGGACATCGGCATGACCATGGCCGAGGGCACGATGCGGGTCCGGGCCGACTACACCGACTACGGCACCCAGATCGCCGTACAGGCCCCGCCGGCCAAGGACACCTTCGACCTCTTCGAGATGCTCAAGGGGATGGGCACAGCCTGATTTGCCCCTGGGCGCCCCGGTCGCGTACGCTTCCACAGAAGCCAAAGACCGCTGGTCGTTGCTGTGCCCTTACCGGGTGCGGTGGCCGAAGGATCCGCTGACAACGGACGACCCGCGCAGGTGACTGTGGAAGTGTTCCCGGACTTCATCGTCCGGTCGAGCTCAGCCCCGTGCGCCTGCGCCCGGGGCGTTTTGTTTTGTCCAGCCCCCTTCTGAGCGGTCCTCATCACCCGGAAGGAGGCCGACGCACTATGCCGACGCCCAACAAGGCTGCATCGGTGGCCGAGCTCAAGGACGCGTTCCAGAGCTCCAACGCCGCCGTGCTGACCGAGTACCGGGGTCTCACCGTCGCGCAGCTCAAGACGCTGCGTCGCTCTCTCGGTGAGAACGCCCAGTACGCCGTGGTGAAGAACACGCTGACCAAGATTGCGGCCAACGAGGCCGGGATCACCGCACTGGACGAGCACTTCGCTGGTCCGACCGCGGTCGCCTTCGTCACCGGTGACCCGGTGGAGTCGGCGAAGGCCCTGCGTGACTTCGCCAAGGAGAACCCGAACCTCATCATCAAGGCCGGTGTCCTTGACGGTAAGGCTCTCTCCGCCGACGACATCAAGAAGCTTGCGGACCTCGAGTCCCGCGAGGTTCTGCTCAGCAAGCTGGCCGGTGCCTTCAAGGGCAAGCAGTCTCAGGCTGCCTCGCTCTTCCAGGCGCTGCCGTCGAAGTTCGTCCGCACCGCGGAAGCGCTTCGCGTCAAGCTCGCCGAGCAGGGCGGTGCCGAGTAATTCGGCTCGCGCATTGATCCGCGCCGCCTAGTGCGCGGGTCGTAGCGGGCCGTTACGCCCGCCTCTATAGACACATCGGCACCTGCCGAATTAGTGGAAGGATCGCCCATCATGGCGAAGCTCTCTCAGGACGACCTCCTCGCCCAGTTCGAGGAGATGACCCTCATCGAGCTCTCCGAGTTCGTGAAGGCCTTCGAGGAGAAGTTCGACGTCACCGCCGCTGCCGCCGTCGCCGTCGCCGGCCCGGCCGCCACGGGCGCCGTTGCCGAGGCCGCCGAGGAGCAGGACGAGTTCGACGTCATCCTCGAGGGTGCCGGCGACAAGAAGATCCAGGTCATCAAGGTCGTGCGCGAGCTCACCTCCCTGGGCCTCAAGGAGGCCAAGGACCTCGTCGACGGCACCCCGAAGCCGGTCCTCGAGAAGGTTGCCAAGGAGGCCGCTGAGAAGGCCGCCGAGGCCCTCAAGGCCGCTGGCGCCTCCGTCACGGTCAAGTAAGACCGTTTCGGCTCGCTGAGCTGACTTCTGCCCCCGTGTAACGCGGGGGCAGCGAAAGGCGATCATCCATCTGGGTGGTCGCCTTTCGGCGTTCCCCGGAAGCGGGCGTGGCGGGGGGCCTCAAGGCCGCCGCGAGCGGAGTATGGTGATCTTCGCCGTGCGCCCCGCTGACCGGGGGGCCTTGACGAACCGCACGCAGCGCGCAATTCTCAGGACGCGTCGTCACAACGATCCGTTTCCGAGGCATGGATCGACGACTGAACGGGCAGTATCGAGGTGCGCCGCACGGCGCGAGGTACCGCGGAGTTGAGAGCAACGAGGGTCGCGAAGAAGTCGCCCTGGACATCAGTGAGCCAAGTGGCTACACTGACCCTTTGCGCTGCCTGTTAGCTGCCTCCTGCCCGTCACCAGGGGCATACCTTCGCATCAGCTTCGTGGACCGACCCCGTCTGACCTGGCCTTTTGGTCATCTCAGGAAAAGTCTGCCGTGAAGTGTTGCTGGGGACCGGTACGCGCGTAGTGAGTCCGAGCCCTCGGAAGGACCCCCTCTTGGCCGCCTCGCGCAACGCCTCGACCAATACGAACAACGGCGCAAGCACCGCCCCGCTGCGCATCTCCTTTGCAAAGATCAAGGAGCCCCTCGAGGTTCCGAACCTCCTCGCGCTGCAGACCGAGAGCTTTGACTGGCTGCTCGGCAACGCCGCCTGGAAGGCTCGCGTCGAGGCTGCCCTTGAGTCGGGACAGGACGTCCCCACGAAGTCCGGTCTGGAGGAGATCTTCGAGGAGATCTCCCCGATCGAGGACTTCTCCGGGTCGATGTCGCTGACCTTCCGCGACCACCGCTTCGAGCCGCCGAAGAACTCGATCGACGAGTGCAAGGACCGTGACTTCACGTACGGCGCCCCGCTCTTCGTCACCGCCGAGTTCACCAACAACGAGACCGGCGAGATCAAGTCCCAGACGGTCTTCATGGGCGACTTCCCGCTCATGACGAACAAGGGCACCTTCGTCATCAACGGCACCGAGCGTGTCGTCGTGTCGCAGCTCGTCCGCTCGCCGGGTGTCTACTTCGACTCCTCCATCGACAAGACGTCCGACAAGGACATCTTCTCCGCCAAGATCATCCCGTCCCGGGGTGCCTGGCTGGAGATGGAGATCGACAAGCGCGACCTGGTCGGTGTCCGCATCGACCGCAAGCGCAAGCAGTCCGTCACCGTCCTCCTCAAGGCCCTCGGCTGGACCACCGAGCAGATCCTGCAGGAGTTCGGCGAGTACGAGTCCATGCGCGCCACCCTGGAGAAGGACCACACCCAGGGCCAGGACGACGCGCTGCTCGACATCTACCGCAAGCTGCGCCCGGGCGAGCCGCCGACCCGTGAGGCCGCTCAGACGCTGCTCGAGAACCTCTACTTCAACCCGAAGCGCTACGACCTCGCGAAGGTCGGCCGCTACAAGGTGAACAAGAAGCTCGGCGCCGACGAGCCGCTGGACGCCGGCGTGCTCACCACCGACGACGTCATCGCCACGATCAAGTACCTGGTCAAGCTCCACGCGGGCGAGACCGAGACGATCGGTGAGAACGGCAACGAGATCGTCGTCGAGACCGACGACATCGACCACTTCGGCAACCGTCGTCTGCGCAACGTCGGCGAGCTCATCCAGAACCAGGTCCGCACGGGTCTGGCTCGTATGGAGCGCGTCGTCCGCGAGCGGATGACCACCCAGGACGTCGAGGCGATCACGCCGCAGACCCTGATCAACATCCGGCCGGTCGTCGCCTCCATCAAGGAGTTCTTCGGCACCAGCCAGCTGTCCCAGTTCATGGACCAGAACAACCCGCTGTCGGGTCTGACGCACAAGCGTCGTCTCTCGGCGCTGGGCCCTGGTGGTCTCTCCCGTGAGCGGGCCGGCTTCGAGGTCCGAGACGTGCACCCGTCCCACTACGGACGCATGTGCCCGATCGAGACCCCCGAAGGCCCGAACATCGGTCTGATCGGTTCGCTCGCCTCGTACGGCCGCGTCAACGCGTTCGGCTTCATCGAGACGCCGTACCGCAAGGTCGTCGACGGCCAGGTCACCGACGAGGTCGACTACGTCACCGCCGACGAGGAGGACCGGTTCGTCATCGCGCAGGCCAACGCCGCGCTCAACGACGAGCTGCAGTTCACCGAGGCCCGCGTCCTGGTCCGCAAGCGTGGCGGCGAGGTCGACTACGTCGAGCCGTCGGACGTGGACTACATGGACGTCTCGCCGCGCCAGATGGTGTCGGTCGCGACCGCCATGATCCCGTTCCTCGAGCACGACGACGCCAACCGTGCCCTCATGGGCGCGAACATGATGCGTCAGGCCGTCCCGCTGATTAAGTCGGAGGCCCCGCTCGTCGGCACCGGCATGGAGTACCGCTGCGCCACCGACGCCGGCGACGTGCTCAAGGCCGAGAAGGACGGTGTCGTCCAGGAGCTGTCGGCCGACTACATCACGGTCGCCAACGACGACGGCACGTACATCACGTACCGCCTGCACAAGTTCTCCCGCTCCAACCAGGGCACCTCTGTGAACCAGAAGGTCGTCGTGGACGAGGGGCAGCGCGTCATCGAGGGCCAGGTCCTCGCCGACGGTCCCGCCACCGAAGAGGGCGAGATGGCCCTCGGCAAGAACCTCCTCGTGGCGTTCATGCCGTGGGAGGGCCACAACTACGAGGACGCGATCATCCTGTCGCAGCGCCTCGTGCAGGACGACGTCCTCTCCTCGATCCACATCGAGGAGCACGAGGTCGACGCCCGTGACACCAAGCTCGGCCCCGAGGAGATCACCCGGGACATCCCGAACGTCTCCGAGGAGGTCCTCGCGGACCTCGACGAGCGCGGCATCATCCGCATCGGTGCCGAGGTCGTCGCCGGCGACATCCTGGTCGGCAAGGTCACCCCGAAGGGTGAGACCGAGCTGACCCCGGAGGAGCGCCTGCTCCGCGCGATCTTCGGCGAGAAGGCCCGTGAGGTCCGTGACACCTCGCTGAAGGTGCCGCACGGCGAGATCGGCAAGATCATCGGCGTCCGCGTCTTCGACCGCGAGGAGGGCGACGAGCTTCCCCCGGGCGTGAACCAGCTGGTCCGCGTCTACGTCGCCCAGAAGCGCAAGATCACCGACGGTGACAAGCTCGCCGGCCGTCACGGCAACAAGGGTGTCATCTCCAAGATCCTCCCGATCGAGGACATGCCCTTCCTCGAGGACGGCACCCCGGTCGACATCATCCTCAACCCGCTGGGTGTCCCGTCCCGAATGAACCCGGGACAGGTCCTGGAGATCCACCTCGGCTGGCTCGCCAGCCGCGGCTGGGACGTCTCCGGCCTCGCGGACGAGTGGGCGCAGCGCCTCCAGGCGATCGGCGCCGACCAGGTCGCCCCCGGCACCAACGTCGCGACCCCGGTCTTCGACGGTGCGCGTGAGGACGAGCTCGCGGGTCTGCTCCAGCACACCATCCCGAACCGCGACGGCGAGCGCATGGTGCTCCCGTCCGGCAAGGCGCGCCTGTTCGACGGCCGCTCCGGCGAGCCGTTCCCGGACCCGATCTCCGTCGGGTACATGTACATCCTCAAGCTGCACCACCTGGTCGACGACAAGCTGCACGCGCGTTCGACCGGTCCGTACTCGATGATCACCCAGCAGCCGCTGGGTGGTAAGGCCCAGTTCGGTGGCCAGCGCTTCGGTGAGATGGAGGTGTGGGCGCTGGAGGCTTACGGCGCCGCGTACGCCCTCCAGGAGCTGCTGACGATCAAGTCCGACGACGTGACCGGCCGCGTGAAGGTCTACGAGGCCATCGTCAAGGGCGAGAACATCCCTGAGCCCGGCATCCCCGAGTCCTTCAAGGTCCTCATCAAGGAGATGCAGTCCCTGTGCCTCAACGTGGAGGTGCTGTCCTCGGACGGCATGTCCATCGAGATGCGCGACACCGACGAGGACGTCTTCCGCGCAGCGGAGGAGCTCGGCATCGACCTGTCCCGGCGCGAGCCGAGCAGCGTCGAAGAGGTCTGACGGGAGTCCGGCGGGGGCTCAGCGATGAGCCCCCGCCGGCCCCAGGACCCCCGTATCAGACCCCACAGCCTTACAACCCTGAGAGGGATTGACGCATAGTGCTCGACGTCAACTTCTTCGACGAGCTCCGGATCGGTCTGGCCACCGCTGACGACATCCGTCAGTGGAGCCACGGCGAGGTCAAGAAGCCGGAGACCATCAACTACCGCACCCTGAAGCCCGAAAAGGACGGACTCTTCTGCGAGAAGATCTTCGGTCCGACCCGGGACTGGGAGTGCTACTGCGGCAAGTACAAGCGCGTCCGCTTCAAGGGCATCATCTGTGAGCGGTGTGGCGTCGAGGTCACCCGCGCCAAGGTGCGCCGTGAGCGGATGGGCCACATCGAGCTCGCCGCCCCCGTCACCCACATCTGGTACTTCAAGGGCGTTCCCTCGCGCCTTGGCTACCTGCTCGACCTCGCCCCGAAGGACCTGGAGAAGGTCATCTACTTCGCGGCGTACATGATCACGTACGTCGACGACGAGCGTCGTACGCGTGACCTGCCCTCCCTGGAGGCGCACGTCTCCGTCGAGCGTCAGCAGATCGAGAACCGTCGCGACTCCGACCTGGAGGCCCGCGCCAAGAAGCTCGAGAACGACCTCGCCGAGCTGGAGGCCGAGGGCGCCAAGGCCGACGTGCGCCGCAAGGTGCGCGAGGGTGCCGAGCGCGAGATGAAGCAGCTGCGCGACCGCGCGCAGCGCGAGATCGACCGTCTGGACGAGGTCTGGTCCCGCTTCAAGAACCTCAAGGTCCAGGACCTGGAGGGCGACGAGCTCCTCTACCGCGAGCTGCGTGACCGCTTCGGCACGTACTTCGACGGTTCGATGGGTGCCGCGGCGCTGCAGAAGCGCCTGGAGTCCTTCGACCTCGACGAGGAGGCCGAGCGCCTCCGCGAGATCATCCGTACCGGCAAGGGCCAGAAGAAGACCCGTGCGCTCAAGCGCCTCAAGGTCGTCTCCGCGTTCCTGCAGACCGCGAACAGCCCCAAGGGCATGGTTCTCGACTGCGTGCCGGTCATCCCGCCGGACCTGCGTCCGATGGTGCAGCTGGACGGTGGCCGCTTCGCGACCTCCGACCTGAACGACCTGTACCGCCGCGTGATCAACCGCAACAACCGTCTGAAGCGTCTGCTCGACCTCGGTGCCCCCGAGATCATCGTGAACAACGAGAAGCGGATGCTCCAGGAGGCGGTCGACGCCCTCTTCGACAACGGCCGTCGTGGTCGCCCGGTCACGGGCCCCGGCAACCGTCCGCTGAAGTCCCTCAGCGACATGCTGAAGGGCAAGCAGGGTCGATTCCGTCAGAACCTGCTCGGCAAGCGTGTCGACTACTCGGCGCGTTCCGTCATCGTCGTCGGCCCGCAGCTCAAGCTGCACCAGTGCGGTCTGCCGAAGGCCATGGCGCTGGAGCTCTTCAAGCCGTTCGTGATGAAGCGCCTGGTCGACCTGAACCACGCGCAGAACATCAAGTCCGCCAAGCGGATGGTCGAGCGCGGCCGCACGGTCGTGTACGACGTCCTCGAAGAGGTCATCGCCGAGCACCCGGTCCTGCTGAACCGTGCGCCCACGCTGCACCGCCTCGGCATCCAGGCCTTCGAGCCGCAGCTGGTCGAGGGCAAGGCCATCCAGATCCACCCGCTCGTCTGCACCGCGTTCAACGCGGACTTCGACGGTGACCAGATGGCCGTCCACCTGCCGCTCTCCGCGGAGGCGCAGGCCGAGGCCCGCATCCTGATGCTGTCCTCGAACAACATCCTGAAGCCGGCCGACGGCCGTCCGGTCACGATGCCGACCCAGGACATGGTCCTCGGTCTGTTCTTCCTGACCACCGACGGCGAGCTCCGTGACACCAAGGGCGAGGGCCGCGCGTTCGGCTCCACGGCCGAGGCGATCATGGCGTTCGACGCCGGCGAGCTCGCGCTCCAGTCGGAGATCGAGATCCGCTTCCCCGTCGGCACCGTCGCTCCGCGTGGCTGGGTTCCCCCGGTCGCGGAGGAGGGCGAGCCGGAGTGGCAGCAGGGTGACACGTTCCGTCTGCGGACGACCCTGGGCCGCGCGCTCTTCAACGAGCTGCTGCCCGAGGACTACCCGTTCGTCGACTACTCCGTCGGCAAGAAGCAGCTCTCCGAGATCGTCAACGACCTCGCCGAGCGCTACCCCAAGGTCATCGTGGCGGCGACGCTCGACAACCTGAAGGCGGCGGGCTTCTACTGGGCGACCCGTTCCGGCGTCACCGTGGCCATCTCCGACGTCGTCGTTCCCGAGGCGAAGAAGGAGATCGTCAAGGGCTACGAGGCGCAGGACGAGAAGGTCCAGAAGCAGTACGAGCGCGGTCTGATCACCAAGGAAGAGCGCACGCAGGAGCTCATCGCGATCTGGACCAAGGCGACCAACGAGGTCGCCGAGGCGATGAACGCGAACTTCCCGCGGACGAACCCCATCTTCATGATGGTTGACTCGGGTGCCCGAGGAAACATGATGCAGATGCGTCAGATCGCCGGTATGCGTGGTCTGGTGTCCAACGCCAAGAACGAGACGATCCCGCGTCCCATCAAGGCGTCGTTCCGCGAGGGCCTCACCGTCCTCGAGTACTTCATCTCCACGCACGGTGCCCGTAAGGGTCTCGCCGACACCGCCCTGCGTACCGCCGACTCGGGTTACCTGACCCGTCGTCTGGTGGACGTCTCGCAGGACGTCATCATCCGCGAGGAGGACTGTGGCACCGAGCGCGGTCTGAAGCTGCGGATCGCGGCCAAGGACGAGGCCGGTGTCCTGCGGAAGACGGACGACGTCGAGACCTCCGTGTACGCGCGGATGCTCGCCGAGGACGTCGTCGTCGACGGCAAGGTCATCGCGCCGGCCAACGTCGACCTGGGTGACGTGCTCATCGACGCCCTGGTCAACGCGGGCGTCGAGGAGGTCAAGACCCGTTCGGTCCTGACCTGTGAGTCCGCCGTCGGCACCTGTGCGTTCTGCTACGGCCGTTCGCTCGCCACCGGCAAGCTGGTCGACATCGGTGAGGCGGTCGGCATCATCGCCGCCCAGTCCATCGGTGAGCCCGGTACCCAGCTGACGATGCGTACCTTCCACACCGGTGGTGTGGCCGGTGACGACATCACCCAGGGTCTGCCCCGTGTCGTCGAGCTCTTCGAGGCGCGGCAGCCGAAGGGTGTCGCCCCGATCTCCGAGGCGGCCGGTCGCGTCCGCATCGAGGAGACCGAGAAGACCAAGAAGATCGTCGTCACCCCGGACGACGGCACCGACGAGACGGCGTTCCCGATCTCGAAGCGTGCCCGTCTGCTCGTGGGCGAGGGCGACCACGTCGAGGTGGGCCAGAAGCTCACCGTGGGTGCCACCAACCCGCACGACGTGCTCCGGATCCTCGGTCAGCGCGCGGTCCAGGTCCACCTGGTCGGCGAAGTCCAGAAGGTCTACAACTCGCAGGGCGTGTCGATCCACGACAAGCACATCGAGATCATCATCCGGCAGATGCTGCGCCGCGTGACGATCATCGAGTCCGGCGACGCGGAGCTCCTGCCGGGCGAGCTGGTCGAGCGTTCGAAGTTCGAGACCGAGAACCGTCGTGTGGTCACCGAGGGCGGTCACCCCGCCTCCGGCCGTCCGCAGCTGATGGGTATCACCAAGGCCTCGCTGGCGACGGAGTCCTGGCTGTCGGCCGCCTCCTTCCAGGAGACGACCCGAGTCCTGACGGATGCGGCGATCAACGCCAAGTCCGACAGCCTCATCGGCCTCAAGGAGAACGTCATCATCGGTAAGCTCATCCCGGCCGGTACGGGTCTGTCCCGCTACCGCAACATCCGGGTCGAGCCGACCGAGGAGGCCAAGGCCGCGATGTACTCGGCCGTCGGCTACGACGACATCGACTACTCGCCGTTCGGCTCGGGCTCCGGCCAGGCCGTTCCGCTGGAGGACTACGACTACGGTCCGTACAACCAGTAAGCGAGTCGCTTGACCGAAGGGCGGTCACCCCGTGCGGGGTGGCCGCCCTTCGGCGTTCCGCTAGCCGAGGAGCGCGCGGTGCACGCGCAGGAGCGCGCGGGTGCCGACGGCGAGGACGGCGGGGGCGTCCTCGGCGGGGACCCGGCGGGCGAGCGCGAGGGCGTCGACCACGATGGCGTAGTCGTCCACGATCGCCCGGGGCGTGTCCGGATGGGTCGCGGCGGCGGCGTACTCGGCGGCCACCGCGCCGTACTCGATGACGGTGAGCCGGACGTCGACGTCGACGTCGACGCCCGCGTCGGGATCGCTGGACGGGAGGTGCGGGGATACGGGCGGGTCTCGGTCGTCCGTCGCCATGACGGTCCCCCTTCGTCGGCTGGTCGAGCTCTTCTGCAGTGTCCGCCCGGACGGCCCGGGGGGACAGGGCCGCGAACCGGCCGTACGGGGAGGTTCTTCCTGCCGGGGCCCGGCAAGGGGCGGGGCCGTCCCGGCGGTGGGGTCGGGGCCCCGCCGCCGGGGGTGGGGTTTCAGCGGGCCGCGAGTTCCCAGGCCGTGACGGCGACCGTGGCGACCGCGGCGAGGGCGCCGATGCTGGCGAGGGGCCAGCGGGCGCGTTCCAGGGCGTCGAGGCGGGCCTCGTGGTCGGCGAGTTGTTTGTCGGTCTGGTCGCTGCGCTGGACGAGCAGGGCGAGCGAGCCGTCGACGCGGGCGAAGCCGGCCTCGAGGGTGCCGCGGAGCCGCTCCAGTTCGAGGGCGACGGCGACGGGGTCGTTCGGGTCAGGCTCGGTCATCGGCACCGCCCTGGGTGGGGCGCAGCCAGGACGGCAGCAGGTTCTGCACCGGGTCGAGGGCCATCACCCGGGCCAGTCCGCCGGCGACGGCCAGCGCCCCGGCGACCCAGGGGAGGGTCGCGGGGATGCCGGAGGCGTCGACGATCGCGGGGAGCACGACGGCGATGCCGACGGCGGACTGGAGGACGGTACGGGCCGTGCGCTTGGCGGCATCGGACATCACTGTGCTCCTTGCGGTTACTTCGTGTACGGGACCTTGAGGGCGTTCCAGGAGGCGGCGCCCGGGATGCCGTCGGCGTCGGAGCCGCGGAAGCCGAGCTTGTGCTGCCACTTGGCGTAGCTGAGCCGGTCGGCCTCGCCCCAGCGGGGGCTCGGGCCGACGGTGTACGCGGAGCAGCCCTCGGCGACGAGGCGGCGGCCCATGGCGGTGATGATCGGGGAGCTCGTCTCCGCGCGGAAGAACGAGGTGCCCGGGAAGGGCTGGAGGCGGGGGGCGGCCGGCTTGCCCGCGTCGGGGGAGGACTTGGCGGGGGCCTTGTTCAGCCGGGCCTGGACGCGGTCGCGCATCGTCGGCATGGCGAAGCCCCTGGGGTCGTCCTTCCAGTCGGACCACTCCTTGTGGCCGATGACGGAGCGGGCGCCCCAGCCGTGGGCCCGGCACAGGGCGGCGGAGACCCGTTCGATGGCGTCGAGCTGGGCGGGCGGCCAGGGGTCGGTGCCGTCGCCGAGGTTGACGCATTCGAAGCCGTAGAAGCGGGAGTTGCCGTCGACGGCGCCGGCGCTGCCCTGGTGCTCGCGCGGGGTGGGCGGCCGCTCGCCGTACGTCTCGCTGATCACGGCCCGGAGGACGGACGGGTCGCCGCCGCCGGCGTGGTTGGCGCGGCCGTTGGCGACGAGGTGGACGCTGCCGTCCTTGGCGATGACGCCGTGGCAGAGCGGGCCCGGGAGTCCTTCGTATCCGTTGAAGCACATCTCGACGGAGTTGGCGGTGCCGGCGGAGACGGTGTGGTGGATGATCACGCCGGTGACCGGGCCCCAGGCGCCGACGTGGTTGCGGTTGTGGGTGCGCCAGCCGGGGTGCTCGACGACGTCGACGCCTTCGGCGCGGAGCGCGGCGACGAACCGGTCCGCGGTGAGGGGAGTGGCCATCTGGTGTCCTCCGGACATGAAAAAGGCCCGAGCCGGGGAAGCCGGTCGGGCGTGCGGGGTGGGGGGACTGTTACGGGGCGGGCGCCGGGGCCGTCGGGGCCCAGGCCGCGCACAGGGCCGTGAAGGCGGCCCGGCCGGCCTCGAAGTCGGCGAGGGCGGCCGTCACCGCGCGCTGGACGGCGGTCTGGTCGGGGACGGCCGGGACGCCGTCGCGCGCGTCCACGACGATCAGGCCGGAGCCGCGCAGGACGGCGTCGCCGGTGCCCTTCTCGGTGACCTCGGCGGTGACGTACACCGAGGGGTACTGGCCGGTGACCGGGTCGCGCTGCAGGGTGTAGCCCATGGTGTTGTCGTACACGCGGACGACGAGGGTGTGGCCGCCCTCGGTGACGGTGGCGCGGCCCGCGTAGTCGATGGCCACGCCCCAGGGCTGGGTGGGGTCGATGTTCATGGGGTGGTCCTCCCGGGTCAGGTCTGGGCGCCGTGGATGAGGGCGGGCTGGGCGTAGACCGTGCCGGCACTGGCCAGGGCCTGGATCTCGATGGTCATCGTCTGTCCGAACCGGGTCTTCATGTCGCCGGGGAGCAGACCGAGGTAGTCGTAGGTGGTGCCCGCGGTGACCGTGGGGCCGAAGGGGGCGCCGTCGACGAGGACCCGCACCTGGCCGGTGCCGCCGCTCGACGCCGCCGTGTAGACGGAGAGGCGCATCTTCGGCTGCCAGATGGGGTTCATGCAGCGGGCGACGGTGGTGAAGGCGGGGGCGGTGGTGGAGGGCCACTTGGCCGGGTCGGTGGCCAGCGGCGGCATGAGCTGGAGCCAGGGCCGGGCGAGGCCGCCGGTCATGATGTCGTCGGCGAAGATCTCGTGGTTGTAGCCGTCGAAGATCCGGAACAGCGGCCGGGTGATGGTGACGCTGTCGGACGGCGGGGGGCGGAACTCGTTGACGGCGGGACGGGTGTTCACGGCCGTGGACAGGGCCTTGATCCGGCGTTCCATCTGGTTGAGCCGGTCGATGATGTCCTCGGGCAGCTGGGGCATCAGGCCTCCTCGAGGTAGAGCTCGGCGGTGTCGGGGCGGCCGCGCTCCGGGGGAGTGACCTTGGCGCCGATGATGCGGTAGCGGGCGTCGAGGCCCTGGGAGTACCACTCGTCGGTGATCCGGATGCGGGCGACGCGGCCGAGGAGCTGCGGCGGGACGATCCCGCCGAGGTGGATGGAGACCGAGGGGATCACGACGGCGCCGCGGGCCTGGTCGAGCTCGGTGGCGGCCACCGAGTCGAGCGCGAGCGGGTCGGTGATCTCGTTGTGGTCCGAGGACAGGTCGATCAGCGGCCAGCCGTCCACGAGCAGGTCGCTGGCGTACTGCTGGGTGGAGTAGATCGGCCGGGACTCGGCGGCCGCGTTGGTGTTGGTGGAGGCGCCGCGGGCCAGGGCGGTGGTGCCGCCGCGGGTGGCGTCGTACGGGAAGGAGTACGACAGGATGACGCCGGGCCGGTCGAAGACCAGGTCGGTCGCGCCGATGACGATCTTGGGCTCGCCGAGGCGGAGCTGCCGGATCCGCTGCCCGGTGACCGGGTCGCGGTAGACCAGGATCTGGTACTCGAAGCCGTTCTCGGTGGCGGCGAGCTGGTCGAGCGCCTCCAGGTAGACGGTCTCGTCGCCCTTGCGCCACGAGGCCGTCTTCTTGTACTTGGGGACCTCGTCGCCGTAGGAGATCCCGAGGCGGCGGGGGTCCTGGCCCTCGGGGGCGTCGGGGTAGGTCTGGACGTCGAGCTCGCGCCAGAGCCGGCGGGCGATCTCCACCTGGTCGGTGGGGGTGTTGTACGTGATGTCCGTACGGATGCGGCGGCGTCCGGCGTACGAGTCGAAGGTGGCGGCCTGGATGCCGAGGGTCAGCACCCCGCGGCCGCTGGACTGCAGGGTGCTGGTCCAGACGATGCCGCCCCACCACAGGTCGCCGCCGCGCTCCAGGTAGACCGCGGTGCGGCCCTCCCGGACCTTCTTGACGCGGTCGGCGATGGCCTTGTCGGGGATGGGGATCGTGCCGGAGAGCGAGCCGGCCTTGCCGATGTAGTCGTCGAACGAGACGTCCCGCAGGGGGAGGATGTCGAGCGTCTGGTCGGTGAGCAGGTCGCAGAAGATCGCCCGGTAGGGCGTGTCGATGGCCATCGGGGGACCTCCTTACAGGACGTAGGTGGCGGTGATGCGGATGCCGCGGCCCGCGGTCAGGAGACCGTTGGCGGACCAGGTGCGGAGCTTGACCTCGCCGCTGGTGTAGACCGTCGCGGCGCCGTCCCCGTAGCCGTCGCTGGCGGTGGCCTCGTAGTCGAGGCCGGGCCGCCAGCCGGCCGGGAGGACGCACAGCTGCTCGTCGGGGACGTTGCCGGCGGCGCTGGAGGTGACGTCGGCGCCGGTGCGGGTGACGAGGATGTTGATGGTGCACAGGCCGCCCTTGGTCTTGCGGCCGTTGAAGGACGTCACCGTCCAGTTGACGTACGGCGTGGCGCCGGTGTTGGTGGTCTCGATCTCGACCGGCGGCTGGTAGACCACCCAGGCGCTGCCGTTCCAGCGCTGGAGCTGACCGCCGTTGTAGTCCCGGTACTGGCCGCTGTAGCTGCCGGTGGTCACCGTGCCGCTGGGCGCGATGCCGCCGATCTCCTTGGGGTAGGCGACCCAGGCGGTGCCGTCCCAGCGCTGGAGGAAGTGGGCGTTGTCGTTGTCCTGGTACTGGCCCGGGTAGGCGCCGGGCACGCCCGCGTTGTTGTAGACGGGCAGGATGCCGCCGGAGGAGACGGTCGTGGTGCGCAGGTCGGTGGAGGCGCCGCCCGCCCAGTCGATGCCGCCGGTGCCGGCCGACGCGCCCTTCTTCACCTTGACCGTGAACAGCGTCAGGGAGCGGGCGGGGGCGGCCGGGGCGACGGGGGCGGCCGCCGGGGTGCCCTTGACGATCTCGATGCCGGCGTCGTACTTGCCGGTGGCGTCCACGTCGTTGTCGTAGACGCGGACCACCACGAGGTCGATGCGGTCGTTGAGCGGGTCGCCGTCGGCGAAGGTGACGGTCATGTCCTCGTCGAGGGCGACCGGGTAGGCGCCGTCGGTGACGGCGGCGCCCTGGACGACGGCCCTGCCGGCGTAGACGGTGGCCGTCATCGGGCCGGTCGAGCTCATCCACAGGCCGCCGACCCGGTACTTGCCGTCGTACGTGCCGGGCAGGATGCCGGACCGGACGCCGAGCGGGTTGACGGGGGTGGTGGCGCCGATGTTGGTGATGCGGGTGTTCTGGCGGGTCTGCCCGGTGGGCATCAGCCATCCGGAACGTACGGGCATGGGTGGACTCCTGTCGGTGGGCGGCGGGCGGGTGGCCTGGGCTCAGTGCTGCGGGGTGACCTGGAGGTACGTGTTGTTGAACCAGGTCTGCAGCGCGCTGTTGGTGCCCCGGTAGTAGGCGGTGACCGTGTACGTGGCGCCGGCCGTGAGGTTCTGGAGGCGCTGGACGGTGGCCATGGAGACGTTGCCGGGGGAGGCGGCGACCACCGCGTTCGAGTCGTTCACGTCGCTGTGGACGGTCGCGCCCGTGGTGACCTTCACGCCCATGAAGCCGACCCCGGAGCCCGTGCCGACGAGCTGGATCCGAGAGCCGTAGGAGAGCAGGACCTGCCGCGAGGCCGGGGCGACGAAGGAGAGGGACACCACGTCCCGGTTGGTGAGCGTGTTCACCCAGGTCGTCGAGGTGGTGTAGCTGGAGGTCAGCGAGTCGGTGAAGTACGGCCCCGGAACGGCGGGCGCCCACGCCGAGCCGTTCCAGCGCTCGATCCGGCCGCCCGCGCCGTCCCGGTACTGGCCGACGTAGCTGCCCGGCAGGGTGGACGCCGAGCTCGGCACGATGCCGCCGATCGCCTCCGGGTAGGCGACCCACTTGCCGCCGTCCCAGCGCTGCAGCTGGTTGTTCGGGGCGTCCTGGTACGCGCCCGGGTGGGCGCCCGGCAGCACCGGGCCCTCGACCGGGAGGATGCCGCCGGCCGCGACGACCGGGGTGCGCAGGTCCTTCAGGGAGGTGTTCCACGGGATGCCGCCGTTGCCCGCGCTGGCGTTCGCGGGCACCGTCACCTCGTACAGCGGGAGGCTGCGCGCCGGGGTGGCCGGCGCCTTCGGGCTGGCCTCCGGCACGCCCTGGATGACCTCGATGACGGCCTCGTTGCGGGTGCCGCCGTCGTAGAGCTTGTCGTAGACCTTGAGGACGACCAGGTCGATCCGGCCGTAGGTGGCGTTGCCGGCGGTGAAGGTGACCGGCTCGGAGGCCGGCAGGGTCACCGGGTAGACGCCCTGCGAGATGTCTCCCTGGATGACGGCCCGGCCCTCGGAGACGGTCGCCGTCATCGCGGAGGCGCCGGTCATCCAGAAGCCGGAGAGCCGCCACTGGCCGCTGTAGGAGCCCGGCAGGATGCCGGAGCGCACCTGGACGGGGTTGATCATGGTGGTCGGGGTCTGGGTCAGGCGGGTGTCCTCGCGGGTCTGGCCGGTCTCGGCGACCCAGCTGCTGCGCAGGTTCATGGACTTCTCCAAGAAGGTGTACGGGGAAGGCGGTTCAGGACCGGATCCACTGGGCGGTGAGGGTCGTGTAGTAGCCGGAGCCGCCGAGGGTGCGGACCGGCGCGGTGGCGTTGTGGTAGCCCGCGAGCTGGAGCACGTTGCCGGCGGTGAGCTTGACCAGGCCGTCGCCGCCGACGCTCGTGGTGCCCATGGACGCCGCGGTCATCCAGGTCATCCGGGAGTAGCCGACGCCGCCGACGAGGAGGCGGGCGCCGCGCACACCGCTGGTGGAGTCGACGCCGTACCAGTTGATGTTGGCGCCGACCCGCCACCAGCCGGTGCGCGGGACGACGAAGCTGTCGGTGCCGTTCCAGCCGTTGAAGTCGTCGATGTCGACGTAGTTCAGGGTGATCGTCGTCCAGGCGTTCTGCGGCACGCTCTGCATCGAGGTCTGCGAGGCGCTGAAGAGGATGGTCGCCTTGCCTTCGGCGTACTGCCAGGCCGAGCCGTCCCAGCGCTGCAGGATGCCGGCGTTGTCGCGGTACTGGCCGGTGTAGCCGCCGGTGGTCATCGTGCCGTTCGGGGCGATGCCGCCGATCGCCTTCGCGTACGGCTGCCAGGTCGTGCCGTCCCAGCGCTGGAGCTGTCCCGAGACGTCCCGGTACTGGCCGACGTACACGCCGTTGAAACCGCTGGTCGGCATGATGCCGCCGAGCGCCGTCATCGGATAGTGCTTGGTGGTGACGACGCCCGGGGCGTTCCACTGGACGCCGCCGGTGCCGGCGGAGGTGCCGGCCGGGACGGAGATCGTGTAGAGCTGGAAGGAGCTGCCGGGGCCCGAGGCCGGGATCTGGGGGGTGGCCGAGGGCGTGCCCTTGACCAGCCGGATCACGGCGTTGGTGGCGCCGCTCTTGTCGTAGGCGTCGTCGAGGACGGCCAGTTCGATGACGTCGATCCGGCCGTACTGCGGGTCGCCGTCGGCGACGGTGAACGTCTCGGGGGCGGTCACCGCGATCATGTACGCGCCCTGGGCGGTCTCGTAGCCCTGGACGACGGCCCGGCCGGTGCCGATGCTGCACTGCATCGCGGAGTCACCGGTCAGCGCGAAGCCGCCCGGCACGATGCCGGGCCGCGAGCGCAGCGGGGGCGAGGTGGCGCTCCCGCTGCTGGGGGTGAGCAGCGCGGACAGGGCGATCCGGGTGTCCTCGCGGGTCTGCCCGTTGGTCTGGAGCCAGGCGGCCCGTACGGTCATGGGTTCACCTCTTCTGTGGGGTCGGGAGGGGGGGCGTCGCCTAGGCGGCGGTCACCACTCGGCGCTGCGCCAGCGGACGGTCATCAGCGCCTCGGGGGTGGCCGCGTCGGGCCGGAACGCCAGCTCCGTGCGGCCCGGTTCGAGGAGGAACAGCTCCTCGGGGCTGGAGTCGGCCATCGCGGTGTGCCGGCGGGAGGCGGTGTTGTTGAGCGTCACCGTGCCGTTGGCGGTGTCGACGACGAGCTCGTCGCCGGCGGCCAGGTCGATCGCGTACCGCAGCCGGCGCTTGGAGACCCGCTCGGTGACGGTCGGCATGGAGCAGGGGCCGCGGAAGACGATCACCGGGTGGGTGGCGGCGGAGCCGGTGTTCTCGGCGACGGCGTCACCGGTGGACTTGGCCTGGCCCCAGTCGAGCGGCCAGACCAGCGGCCAGGTCAGGCCCGACTCGGGCTGCGGCGGGGTGGTGGAGGCGGACTGCTCGTAGACCGTGTAGCGGCGCGGGTCGGAGGCGAGCCACTGGATGGACATCTTCGAGCTGCCCTGGGTGGCGAAGCCCTGGTCCGCGGGGACCACGCGCTGGGCGATCCGGGCGCGGACGGCGAGGAGTTCGCCGTGCAGCCGGACGGTGAACCAGCGCTCCTCGTCGAGGAGGGCGAGCGACTGGCGCAGGGCGCGGATGGCCTCCGCGGCGGCGTCGTACTCCGGCATCAGCACGATCGTGCCGCTGATCTTGCGCGGCTTGGCGTAGCGGGAGCCGGGCCAGGCGCCGTGCGAGGTGGGCCGGTCGGCATCGGAGGAGTCGTACTCGGGCAGGTCCTCCCAGCCCTGGAGACCGGTCCGGTCGACGTTGAACGGCGTGCCGGGGCCGATGAGGAGCCCGGCCCACTGGATCTGCCCGTCCTGGGTGATCAGCGAGCCGGGCGCGAGGTCGGCGGTGAGGCTGCTTCCGGCGTATGTGGTTGTGGTCTCGGCCATGGGGCCGTCACCTCACTTCTGAGGGGCTGTCGGGCTTCTGGCGGTCTGTCTGGTGCGTGGGGCCTCAGCCGTGGGCGGCGAGGAGGAACAGCAGGTCCTCGGCGGTCGACCGCGGGCCGGCGCCCGGATCCTCGTGGAACTCCGTGATGCGGTGGGGCTGCCGGGGGGCCTCGGCGAGGGCCGGGACGCGCCGCTGTTCGAGGACGGTGAGCGGGTCGATGCGCGGCGCGCTGTCGGCGCCGGGGAAGACGAGACCGCCCTCGGCGAGCATCGGGATCTTGTCGATGTCGACGCCGAAGTGCTTGCCGAGGAAGTCGAAGCTCAGCTTGTTGAGCCCGTCGATGATCCAGTTGGCGAAGGCGATGAGCCCGTTGATCGGTCCCTTCACGACCCCCAGCACGGCGGTCAGGGCGCCCTTGATCAGCTCGCCCATGCCGTGCAGGGCCTTGCCGACGGCGTCCTTGGCGTGCCGGAAGAACCCGGGGACCTTGTCGGTGAAGAAGGACAGGAAGGGGTGGATCGCGTCCTTGATGCCGCCGATGGTGCGGGAGGCGATGCCGTGCAGGGCGTTGGTGGCGGAGGCGACGGAGGACCGGACGTGGGAGAAGCCGTTGACGGCATCCCCGATGACCTTGAGGAAGGTCGTGAAGACGGTCAGGTAGGCCTTGAAGTAGGTCGAGACCGCCTGGCCGATCAGCTCCAGGACCGGCTGGAGGAACTTCCAGACCGCCTGGAAGCCCTTCAGGGCCTGCTGCATGACCTGCTTGATGATCCGCTGGCCGGTCTCGGTGTTCACCGCGTACTCGATGAGCCACGCGGCGACCGGGACGAGGATGCCGGCGAGGAAGCCGAGCGGGTTGCCGCGCATCGCGAGGTTGACGCCGGTCATGGCGACGGAGGCGATCTCCATCACCGTGCCGTAGGTGTCCATGAGCTTGGTGATCGTGTCGACGAAGGGCAGCAGCGGGAGGAGCATCTCCAGGAGCATGCCGACGGCGGGGCCGGCGAACAGCCCGGCCACGGTCCCCGCCTTGCCCGCCGCAGTGCCGATCTTCTTCATGCCGGTGACGGCCTTGGACCGCTGGATCCGGCGGACGGAGCCGACGGCGCCGGACGCGTTCCTGCCGATGGTGCGTACGGAGGTGCCTGCCGTACGGAGCCCGGCGGCGAACTTGTCCAGACCGCCGGACGCCCGCTGCGCGTCCTGTGTGAGCCGCTTCAGTCCGTCGCCCGCCTGGCCGAGGCCCCGCTTGAGGGAGTTCATCACCGGCAGGCCGCCGCGGAACGGGTTCGGGAAGGCCGCGACGGCACTCATCCGCGTGCCTTCGCCAGGTACATCAGCGCGTCCGCCGTGGACTGCGGGTCGCTGTTACGGGCCGCGTGGTAGTGCTCGATGTGCAGCCCGGCACCGCCGCCGCTGCCCGCCTGGAGCTGCGCGGTCATGCGGGCGCGGCGGGCGGTCATGGCGAGCAGCCGGTCCAGCTTGGACAGCGGCAGGACGGCCTCGGCCTCGCCGGCCTCGGCGAGGATCGCCGGGACACCGCCGTTGCGGGGCATGACGACACCACCGGTGGCGAGCATCGGGATGGTCGGGATGTGCACGCCGAAGGTCTTGCCGCCGACGATCGGGACCCAGCCGGGGACGCTGACCTTGACCCCGTTGACCGCGTTGATCATGCGGTTGATCAGGCTGATGACGGCGTTGACCGGTCCGGACACACCGCTCTTGATGCCCTCGAACGCCCGGGACGCGATGTCCCTGAGGCCGTTCCAGATGGAGGACATCTTGTCCTTGACGGCGGTGAAGGCGCTGGGGATCGCCGACTTGATCCAGTTCACCACCGGGGTGATGACGGACTTGATGCCGTTCCAGACGGTGCTGATGACCGTCTTGATCGCCTTCATCACCGTGGTGATGACGGTCTTCCAGATGTTGACGTACGTCTTGATGACGGTGGCGACGGCCTTGACGACGACGGAGACGGCCTTCTTGATGCCGTCCCAGACCTTCTTGATCAGCTGCCCGGCCTGCTTCATGATCGGGCCGATGGCCTTCATGACGGCGCTGATCACGACCTTGATCGCGTCGAAGGCCTTCTTGATGATCTTCTGCATCGTCTTCGATTGCATCGCCATCTCGACGACCTTCTCGATGAGAGGCATGAAGAGCTCGACGAGGCGGGCGAGGAGATTGCCCTTCATCGACTTGTTGAGCTTGTCCTGGCCCTTGGACGCCTTGCCCGCGCCGGACTCGTACTTGCCGAGCTTCGTCCCGGCGGTCTCGCCGGTCTTGCCGGCCTTCGTCATGGCCTTCTCGGCGTTGTCCGAGGCGGTCTTGAGGTTCTTGAGCTGGGTACTGGAGTCCTGGGCACCGGACTTGAGGTTCTTGAGCTGACCGGACGCGCCGTTGCCGGCGTCCCCGACCTTCTTGATGTCGCCGGCGGCGCCGGATGCCTGCGTCTTGAGGCCGCGCAGGGTGTCGGCCGCCTTCTTCGAGGCGCTGAAGAGAGACATGGGTTACCTCCTTCCGAGGTGGGTGGGGATCAGGCGGTGGGGGCGATTTCGTCCCTGGCGCGGCGAGCGGCCAGCTTGAGGTCGTTGAACGCCCGGGCCACGTCTCCGCCCGCGCGGGCGAGTTCCTTCGCGGCCTGAGCCGCCGTCCTCATCTGGCCCGGGTCGGGAAGGGCCCCTGGTGTGAAGCGCTGCTGGGCGCCCACGAGCTTGCCCATCGCCTTGGCGAGGTCCTTGACCTTTTCGGGGTTGGACTTGTCGACGGCCTTGTTGAGCTTGTTGAGCGCGCCGACGTCCAGGCGGTGGGTGTTGTACTCCTTCACGGCGTCGGTGAGCTTGTCGAGCTTTTCGGCGATCTGGCCGATCAGGGTGGGGTTGGCCGCCGAGACGGCGGGGTTGAGCTTGGTGCTGATCGCGTTGCCCGCCTGGGTCAGCTTGCGGTGGGAGGGCATCTTCCGGGCCTCGGTGTTGAAGTCCCGGATGCGGGGGTTGACGGCTTCGAGCGCGGACTTGAGGTTCGTGAGCTCGGTGGGGGTGAGCGTGCTCGCGGCCATGGCGATGACCGGCGCCGCCTCCGCCTCGGCGCGCCTGCGCGCCCAGGGGAGACCGCTGTCGGTCATCGCGAGGATCCGGCCCTCGGCGCCCGCGTTGCCGCGCGCGCGGCCGATCGCCCTCGTGAGCTTCTCGAGGCCCGCGTTGAAGAGCTTTCCGAGATCGAAGATCTTTCCGATCAGCAGGACACCGAGGGCGCCGAAGGCCAGGGGGAGGGCGCTGGTCAGCGAGGACTGGTCCTTGAAGGCGGCGACCATGTCCTTGAAGCCGAGTCCTTCGAGGACGGCTTCCCAGGCCTCCTTCTTCTCGTCCTTTCCCTCCTTGACCGCGGCGATGATCTCCTGGGTCTTCTTGTCGAGGTCCGTGTTCGTGGCGGCCTTCGGTGTGCCGACCTCCTTCTTGACCTCGTCGAGCTCCGTCTTCACCTCGGCGATTTTGGCGAGGATCTCGTCATGCTGGTCTGCCATGGATTGCTCCGCTTCCGGCCGGTGAGGGCCAAGCGCCGAAAAGCCCCTGCCGGTCCCGGCAGGGGCTCGTTCGTAAGGGGGCAGCCGGCGCGGCTACACGGCGTCCTCGCCCCGGCGGGAGCCGCGCCGCGTCGTCGCGAGGGCGTCGTTCCAGCCCGCCGTGTACGCGAGGGTCTCGTAGCGGGAGACCTCGGCGCACAGCGTGCCGAGCAGCGCTCTCTTGTCGAGGGCGACGGGTCCGTCGAGGAGCTGGCGGAGGCGGTCCTGGAGCGGGATGTGCGGTCGGGATGCCTCGGCCTGCTGAGTCATGGACGCCTGCCTTCCGGTTGCTTACCCGTGCGGGTGTGGCGGCGCCGCGGAGTGAGGAGCGGGGGCACCACGTGTTCGAACTGTTGTGCGAACAGAGTGTGGAACAAGTGCTCGATGTTTGTCGAGCGGGAAACGTCTGACGGTGTGTCTTCCTGCGGGTTCCTCAGGGGTATTGGTCCGGAACGGAGCTGGTGTTCGACCCGGGGTACTCTGGAGGACGCGTTCCCTGGACCTGACTTATTCGGGGAGCCGGGGGACGCGAGGGGCGCGTGGGGACCCCAGGGGGTTGGAAGGCAGTGCTGACGCATGGAAACGGAGCCGGCAGGTAACCGGCGCGAGCAGGTCACCGACTGGCTCGAATCCCACCCTGATCTGCCTCATCTCTTCGCGCGGCTCGCCGAACTCGTCCACGTCGCCGGGTACGCCCCGGAGGACCTCGTCGTGCTGCCCCGCGCCGAGGTGGACCGCCGCGAGACCGCCGCGTTCACCGCCGGCTGGGCCGAGGCCGTCTCCGACGAACTCCCGCGCATCCGCAGGGAGTACGAGCGGCGCGTGGCCGACGCGTACGCCCAGGGGCAGGGCGACGCGCGGGGCATACGGCGCCCGCAGCGGCGCACGGACGCCCACGGCGAGGGCGCCCGCGTCATCGCGCTGCCCTTCGCCCGGCTCATGGAACCCCCGGCCGCGGTGGTCGACGCCGAGGAGCGCGTCCGCCGGGAGCGCGAACTGTTCGAACAGCGCCCCGAGCCGGAGCACGAGCCGGAGCCCGCGCCCGCGCACGAGGCCGAGCCGGAGCCCGTACCCGTACCCGAGGCGGAGCCCGAGCCCGAACCGGACGAGCGGGTGAACTCCCAGGACAGCCGCCCCCGAAGGAACACCCAGCCCGTACGGAAGGTCGTCCGCGGCAAGGGCGGCCGCCCGATCGTGCCCCCGCTCAACGGCGTCCCCGGCCAGACCGGCGGGACCCCCGAGCGGCGCGGCCGCCGGCTCTCCGAACGGGCCAGGACCCTGGAGGACGAACTGGCCGAGCGAGCACAGGAAGTGCCCCCGGACCCCGCCTCCTGAGGGGAGCGGGATCCGGGGGCGCAGGGGGCGTCAGCCGAAGAAGCGGGCGAGCGCCGAAGGGGAGACCGCCGGACCGGCACCCTCCTCCGCGGACCCCTCGCCCTGCTCCTCCCCGCCCTCGTCCGCGACGCCGGGCCGGGGGACGGGCTTCGGCGGGTCCGGGGTCTCGTCGTCCTCGCCGGTGTTGACGCACTGGAACATCCAGTTGGCGGCGGCCAGGTGGTCCACGGTGGCGGCGAGCAGATGGTCGGTGAGCGACCACTCCGCCGCCTCCCCGTGGATCTCGCGCTGCACCGCGCTGTCCGCCGGAAGGTGCTTGATCATGACCGTCAGGCGCCGGCTGGAGAGCTCGCCCCGGTACCAGTCGAGGAGATCGGCGGCGTAGTAGCGGAGCAGGTCCGCTTCGAGGGCCTCGGCGTGTTCGTCGGCGAACTCGACGAGGCTCAGTCTTCCCCCAGGCCGAGCCCGGTCTCCTTGCCGTAGGCCTCCAGGATGGCGGCGACGTCCTGCATCGTGAGGTCGTGCTCCTCGAAGCGGGCGTACTGCTCCTCACCCATCAGGAGTTCGAGCAGACCGTCCACGTCGTTGTCGTCGAGCCTGCGCAGCGCCTTCGCGGTCTTGCGGGACAGCTCGGTGGGAAGCGTGTAGGACTCGCCGTCCAGTTCGAACGACCAGCTGCGGCCGTGGGCCTCCAGTCGCTGGGCGCGGGCGGCGTTGACGTCGAAACGGGCCATGGTGATGCGTACTCCTTGTTCGAGTGAGTGAAGAGGAGAGGGGCGGGGCGGGACGGCGGTCGGCCGTCCCGCCCCGGGTGGAGAAGGATCAGACGGTCGCGGAGTACTGGTTGTCCTTCATGAGGAAGGTCGCCAGCGGCTTGCCGTCGCCCTTCGACATGGCCGTGAAGGTGACGCCCAGCTGGGACGCCGCCTTGCGGGCCAGCTTGATGTCGTCGGTGGCGGTGACCTGGCCGCGCGGGATGATGAAGCGGTACTTCACCGCGGTCGTGCCACCGGCCTTGACGTCGGTGAACTCCAGGCCGAGGGCGCGCACGTCCGAGAACGGACGCTCGGCGATCTCGTAGCGGTACGTGTCGACGGCCGGGGTCGGCTCCGCCTTGACGGAGTCGCCGCCCATGAAGAACGGCAGCGTGTCCTCGTTGAACTGGAGCATCGAGAACTTCAGCGACAGGTCACGGCTCGAGTAGATGTAGTGGACCGGGGAGACCGACTGCCACGAGTCGATGGCCTCCAGCTTGTCCTTCTTCGAGAACGTGACGCCGTCGCCGGAGGTGAAGCCGAGGTCCTTCCAGCCCGCGCCGGACCAGTCGGCGGCGGAGTCCGTGCCGAAGGCGGCGGGGAGGGAGGTGCCGGCGTCGGCGACGTAGAGCTTGCCGATGCCTGCGACGCGGATCTCGGCGGAGTTGTTTCCTGCCATGGTGGTTTCTCCTTGTGTGATGAGGGCTGCCGGTCCCCGGAGACCGGCTCCGGGTACGGCAAAGGCCCCGCCGGACGGCGAGGCCTGGTCTGTGGGTCGCTGGAGGTCTAGAAGACGTTCAGCGAGAGCTGGATGACGCAGAGGTAGCGGTTGGCGCCCCGGTAGAGGTAGTCGGGCATCCAGCGCGGCCCGTCCTGCTCCTCGACGTCGCTGACGAAGTTGGCGCCGAGCTGCTTGCCGAGGGTGGCGAGCAGGGCCTTCCGGGCGGCGTTGGCGAGGACGTGGGCCGCGGTCTTGCTCGGCCCGTACACCTCGAACTCGATCAGCGGCTTGTCGACGTGCAGATCGCCGATCCAGGCGCCGCCGCGGCGGTTCACCAGGACCGTGCTCTGCGTCCCGTCGAAGCCGGCCGGCGCCTGCGCGGCGACCGTGACGCCGGCCAGCGCCGGGTCGGCCTTGAGGACGTCGACGACCAGCTTCTCGACGTCCGGGAACGCACTCGGGGGAGTGGTCATGACGGTTCTCCTCAGGAGGAAGAGGGGCGGAAAGGCCGGCCGTCCGGGGCGCTCGACGCGGGACGGGGAGGGGGCGCGGAGCGCTCCCGGACGGCGGACGGCGGAGACTGCGGCCCGTCTCGCGGGCACAGCTCCGCCGCTGCACCAACTGTGACAGGGAGCGTGCGCGCACGCAACTAGTTCTGGACGCGATCCGTGGACGAACCTCCGGACACCCTGCGCGGCGCCCTGCGCGGAGGGCTTGCACGGTGCCCTGCGCGGAGGGCTTGCGCGGGCGATCCCCCCGGGCCCTGCGCGGGCGACCCCGTCGGACGGCCCCCGTGCGGGCGGCCCTTCGGGCGCCCTGCGTGGGCGACCCCGGTGCGGGCGATCCTCCAGGGGCTCTGCGCGGACAGGCCCCGCCGGACGGGCTCCGTGTGGACGGTTCCGTCGGGCGGCCCTCCGGGCGTCCTGCGTGGACGGCCCCGGTGCGGGCGATCCTCCAGGGGCTCTGCGCGGACAGGCCCCGCCGGACGGGCTCCGTGTGGACGGTTCCGTCGGACGGCCCTCCGGGCGCCCCGCACGGGCGCCCCGCACGGGCGACCCGCGCGGCCGGGCCCCGTCGGCGGGGCCGCCCCGTACCCCAGGCATCGTGCAGGTGGCCGATAGGTTGATCGCCCCGACCACAGGAGCCGCCCCGTGTCCGCCCGCCCCCGCCTGCTCTACGTGACCGACCTCGCCTATCCGGCCCGGGGGCGCCGCTACGGCGACGAGGACGTCCAGCTCACCGCCCGGCTGCGGGCGGCCTTCGACCTGGCGCTCTGTCATCCGCTCGACGCGGCCGCGCTCATGGACGGCTTCGACGCCGTCGTCGTGCGCAACAGCGGACCCGTCCTCGGGTACCAGGAGGAGTACGAGGCCTTCCGCGAGCAGGCCCTGGCCCGCGGCACCCGCGTCTACAACCCGCTCAACGGCCGCGGCGACATGGCCGGCAAGCAGTACCTCCTCGACCTGACCGCCGCAGGGCTCCCCGTCATCCCCACCGCCGACCGGCCCGAGGACCTCCACCTCCTGCCGGAGGCCGAGCGCTACGCGGTCAAGCCCAAGGCCGGCGCCGACTCCATAGGGCTGAGGTTCCTCCCGTACGAGGAGCTCGCCGGCCTCGCGTACGGGGAGGTCCTCGTACAGCCGCGCGTCGACTTCCGGTACGAGGTCTCCTTCTACTTCGTCGACGACCTCTTCCAGTACGCGCTGTACGCCCCCGACCCCGAGCGCCGCTGGGTCCTGGAGCCGTACGAACCCACCCCCGACGACCTGGACTTCGCCCGCCGCTTCATCGACTGGAACACCCTCGACCACGGCATCCAGCGCGTCGACGCCTGCCGCGCCCCCGACGGCGGGCTGCTCCTCGTCGAGCTGGAGGACCTCAACCCGTACCTCTCCCTCGACCGCGTCCCCGAGGAGACCCGCGACCGCTTCGCCACCGTCCTGACGGACTCGCTGCGCCGCTTCCTGGAGGCATGACGAAGCGCCCCGAGTCCGGGGAACCGGACTCGGGGCGCTGCGGTGACGGGCGGTCAGGCGGTACGCGGGCGGCGGCGGGCCAGCCGTTCCGCCGCGAAGACGTCCTCCAGGCGGAAGAGCTGCGCCCGGCCCGCCCGGCCCGCGGCCCGCAGGTGGCCCAGCTGGACCCACTTGCGGATCGTCGCGGGCGCCACTCCCGCCTCCTCGGCGGCCAGCGGGCCGGGGACCATCGTGGGCAGGGCGGGCGTGCTCAGCATGGGGTCTCCTCCGTGTCGTCCATCGCGGCTTCGATCTCCTCGGTACGGGTCCCCGAGGCCTCCGACAGCTCCTCCCACCGGTCCTCCGTCCACAGGTGCCGGTAGGCGGGGTCGTCCTGACAGCCGCACACCTCGTCCGTGCAGACACAGGCCGGGTTCACGCACAGCACCGCGCGCCGGTCCGGGAACGCCCGCAGCGACACCGAGTCGCACCAGGGGCAGCGGCCCGAGACCCGCACGATCGTCTCCGTGTCGCCGAGCGTCCGGGCGCACCGCCGGGCCATCCGGCGGATCTCGTCCCGCACGTGCCGGGCCAGGTCGGGGTGGGCCGCGATCGGGTCGAGCAGCCCCACGAGGCGCCGGAGCCGGTCGATCACCCCGGCGCGGGGCGGGCGGGGCAGCGTGAGCCGGGCGCACACCGCCTCCTCCAGCTCCACCACCCCGTCGGTGATGTCCCGGATGGCGTCCGAGACGTGCAGCCGGATCGGGGCCGCTCCCTGGCCGGGCACGGCCAGCCCATGCCGCTGCTGAAGCAGCAGGGCCTCCCGCCGCTCCTCCCTGATGAGCTCGTCACGCCCTGCCGGGGGCGGCACCGGCGCGCTCCCGGCAGGCCCCCGCCGCCCGGGCGCGAGCTCCTCCGCGAGCTCGGGGAACTGCCGCACGAGGGAAGCGGTCCAGAGCGCGACGTCCCGCAGGACCAGCGCGGTGGCGGGGTCGGTGCGGGGGACCTCGGCGGCCGGGCCGGACGCGGCGCCGTCACGCGGTGCGGGCCGGACGGTGCGGGTGGGGGCGGTACGGGGGGCCTGGCCGGGCGCGACGGTGTCGCGCCGCGCGGGCCGGGCCGCGCGGGTGGGGGCGGTGCGCGGGGTCTCGGTGGCCGGGGCGGACACGGCGGGGGCGGTGCGCGAGGCCTCGGCGGTCCGGCCGGGCGTGGCGGTGTCGCGCGGTGTGGACGGGGCGGTGCGGTCGGTCCCGGGGGAGGTGCGGTCAGTCACGGCGGCCGCTTCCCGTCGTGGCGAGGGCCTTCGCGACGCGGCGGGCGTCTGCGGGGCGGCCGTTGCGCCAGAGGCGGCCCGCGCAGACGCCGTCGAAGTAGCTCTCGGCGGGGGCGACCGCGGTCTCGCACTCGCTGCGGACGGGGCAGCCGGCGCAGGCCCGCAGGGCGAGGGCCGCCTCCTTGGCGCGGCGGGCGAAGACGACGGACGGGGAGAGGCCGGCGCACGCGGCGGAGGCCTGCCAGGGGGACGGGTCGGGATCGAACAAGGGGTTCTCCACGGTCCGGGGCCCGCCCGGGCCGTCCATGGGGCCGGTGGGGCGCCTGGGGCTCAGGGGGCCGACGAGTGCGGCGGCGAGCCAGACTTACACGTTGCGTGCGAGCGCGCAACGAAAATCGGAGGCGGCCCGGCCTCCCCTTCACCGATTCGACACGATTGCGTGCCCGAAAGCACGTAATTCCGTGCGCGCAAGCACGCTAAGGTATGGGATCCGGAGGGTGGGGAAAGAGGAGCGGAACATGAGCACTCAAGGGCTCGACGAGTTCGCAGGCTGGGTCGAAGGCCTGATGAGACAGCGCGGCTACGACATCGACAGCCCGCGCGGCGGCGGGAAGTCCCGCATCGCGGACGAGGCCGGCGTCCATCGCGCCGCCGTCACGCGCCTGTTGCAGCGCCAGAGCATGCCCGACCTGGAGACCATGCGCCGGATCGCCCCGCTGCTCGGCGTCTCCGTCCGCGACATGCTCATCCGGTCCGGGCGCGTGACCCCCGAGGAGCTCCCGATGGCGGCGGACCTGCTGCCGCCGAGCGACTGGCAGCCCTCGATGGAGGACTTCGCCCGCTGGCTGGGGGTGCCCGACGAGCGCATGGGCGTCTTCGTCAAGGTCGTGAACCAGTTCCTGGAGCCCGACACCGAGCAGGCGCCCCCCGCCGAGGCCCCCGAGCCCCGCCGCACCGCCCGCGACTGACCGGCGCGGGCCGCCCCGGGCCGCTCCGGCGCGCGGCCCGTCCCGTCCGCCGGAACGATCCGCCCAGGTCCCGGCCCGCTCCGGCCGGGGGTCCGTGCGCGAGGGCATTTGTTTTGACCGGAGTCCATGCGATAGGTACGCTCATGCCTTGTGCCTGGGGTGTGCCTGGGCTCCCGTGCGTGTCCTCAACCGCACGGCGAGTCATATATCGGCCACCGTGATCCGCGCCTTCTCCGCCCCGTGCGGAAGGCCGCGAGATTCGACACACCCGACCGCGTGGGTCGGCGAATGTTCCAGGTTAGTTTTACCGACGGCACACAGAAACCGGAGAAGTAGTGCCTACGATCCAGCAGCTGGTCCGTAAGGGCCGGCAGGACAAGGTCGAGAAGAACAAGACGCCCGCACTCGAGGGTTCCCCTCAGCGTCGCGGCGTCTGCACGCGTGTGTTCACGACCACCCCGAAGAAGCCGAACTCGGCCCTCCGTAAGGTCGCGCGTGTGCGTCTGACCTCGGGCATCGAGGTCACGGCCTACATCCCGGGTGAGGGTCACAACCTGCAGGAGCACTCCATCGTGCTCGTGCGCGGTGGCCGTGTGAAGGACCTGCCGGGTGTTCGTTACAAGATCATCCGCGGTTCCCTCGACACGCAGGGCGTCAAGAACCGTAAGCAGGCTCGCAGCCGCTACGGCGCCAAGAAGGAGAAGTAAGAATGCCTCGTAAGGGCCCCGCCCCGAAGCGCCCGGTCATCATCGACCCGGTCTACAGCTCTCCTCTTGTCACCTCGCTGATCAACAAGATCCTGCTGGACGGCAAGCGTTCCACCGCCGAGCGCATCGTGTACGGCGCCATGGAGGGTCTTCGTGAGAAGACCGGCCAGGACCCGGTCATCACGCTGAAGCGCGCTCTCGAGAACGTCAAGCCGGCCCTCGAGGTCAAGTCCCGCCGTGTCGGTGGCGCCACCTACCAGGTGCCGATCGAGGTCAAGCCGGGCCGCGCGTCCACGCTGGCCCTCCGCTGGCTCGTCGGTTACTCCCGCGCCCGTCGCGAGAAGACCATGACCGAGCGCCTCATGAACGAGCTCCTCGACGCCTCCAACGGCCTCGGTGCTGCCGTCAAGAAGCGCGAGGACACGCACAAGATGGCCGAGTCCAACAAGGCCTTCGCGCACTACCGCTGGTAGTCGCAACCCACATCGAGACCGAGAGAAGACTGAAGCCTTATGGCTACCACTTCGCTTGACCTGGCCAAGGTGCGCAACATCGGCATCATGGCCCACATCGACGCGGGCAAGACGACCACCACCGAGCGGATCCTGTTCTACACCGGCGTCTCGTACAAGATCGGTGAAGTCCACGACGGCGCTGCCACGATGGACTGGATGGAGCAGGAGCAGGAGCGCGGCATCACGATCACGTCCGCCGCGACGACCTGCCACTGGCCGCTCGAGAATGTCGATCACACGATCAACATCATCGACACGCCGGGTCACGTCGACTTCACCGTCGAGGTGGAGCGTTCGCTGCGCGTGCTCGACGGTGCTGTCACCGTGTTCGACGGTGTGGCCGGTGTCGAGCCCCAGTCCGAGACCGTCTGGCGTCAGGCGGACCGCTACGGCGTTCCGCGTATCTGCTTCGTCAACAAGCTCGACCGGACCGGCGCCGACTTCTTCCGCTGCGTCGACATGATCGTGGACCGCCTCGGCGCGACCCCGATCGTCATGCAGCTCCCGATCGGTGCCGAGGCCGACTTCGAGGGCGTCATCGACCTCGTCCGCATGAAGGCTCTTGTCTGGTCCGCCGAGGCCACCAAGGGCGAGATGTACGACGTCGTCGACATCCCCGCGGACAAGCAGGAGCTCGCCGAGGAGTACCGCGGCAAGCTCGTCGAGGCCGTCTCCGAGAACGACGAGGAGCTCATGGAGCTCTTCCTCGAGGGCACCGAGCCCACCGAGGAGCAGCTCTACGCGGCGATCCGTCGTATCACCATCGCCTCCGGCAAGGGCGGCGAGACCACGGTCACCCCCGTGTTCTGTGGCACCGCGTTCAAGAACAAGGGCGTCCAGCCCCTGCTCGACGCTGTCGTCCGCTACCTGCCGTCCCCCCTGGACGTCGAGGCCATCGAGGGCCACGACGTCAAGGACGCCGAGCTCGTCGTCAAGCGCAAGCCGTCCGACGACGAGCCGCTGGCCGCCCTCGCGTTCAAGATCGCGAGCGACCCGCACCTCGGCAAGCTCACCTTCGTCCGGATCTACTCCGGTCGCCTGGAGGCCGGCACCGCGGTGCTGAACTCCGTCAAGGGCAAGAAGGAGCGCATCGGCAAGATCTACCGCATGCACGCGAACAAGCGTGAGGAGATCGACTCGGTGGGCGCCGGCGACATCGTCGCCGTGATGGGCCTCAAGCAGACCACCACCGGTGAGACGCTGTGCGACGACAAGGCCCCGGTCATCCTGGAGTCCATGGACTTCCCGGCCCCGGTCATCCAGGTCGCCATCGAGCCCAAGTCCAAGGGTGACCAGGAGAAGCTGGGTGTCGCCATCCAGCGTCTCGCGGAGGAGGACCCCTCCTTCCAGGTTCACTCGGACGAGGAGACCGGCCAGACCATCATCGGTGGTATGGGCGAGCTTCACCTCGACATCCTCGTCGACCGCATGCGTCGCGAGTTCAAGGTCGAGGCGAACGTCGGCAAGCCGCAGGTCGCGTACCGCGAGACGATCCGCAAGGCCGTCGAGCGCGTCGACTTCACGCACAAGAAGCAGACCGGTGGTACGGGTCAGTTCGCCAAGGTCCAGATCGGCATCGAGCCGATCACCGAGGGCGACGCCTCGTACGAGTTCGTGAACAAGGTCACCGGTGGCCGCATCCCGAAGGAGTACATCCCTTCGGTCGACGCGGGTGCGCAGGAGGCCATGCAGTTCGGCATCCTCGCCGGTTACGAGATGACCGGTGTGCGTGTGATCCTGCACGACGGTGCCTACCACGAGGTCGACTCCTCCGAGCTCGCCTTCAAGATCGCTGGCTCGCAGGCCTTCAAGGAGGCCGCGCGCAAGGCTTCTCCCGTCATCCTTGAGCCGATGATGGCCGTCGAGGTCGTCACGCCCGAGGACTACATGGGCGAGGTCATCGGTGACATCAACTCCCGCCGTGGCCAGATCCAGGCCATGGAGGAGCGCAGCGGCGCCCGCGTCGTGAAGGGCCTCGTGCCGCTTTCGGAGATGTTCGGCTACGTCGGAGACCTCCGCAGCAAGACCTCGGGTCGCGCAAGCTACTCGATGCAGTTCGACTCCTACGCCGAGGTTCCGCGGAACGTCGCCGAGGAGATCATCGCGAAGGCCAAGGGCGAGTAACTCTCCCGAGTTCACGCTTTAGGCTTGACACCAGTCGTCGGGGCTCGGCCCCGGAACCCCGAGGTACGGCCCCGGCGACTGGCATCCCAGCAAAGATCACCTGGCGCCGATGAAGCAAGGCGTTCAGAACCACTCCAGGAGGACCCCAGTGGCGAAGGCGAAGTTCGAGCGGACTAAGCCGCACGTCAACATCGGCACCATCGGTCACATCGACCACGGTAAGACGACCCTCACGGCCGCCATTACCAAGGTGCTGCACGACGCGTACCCGGACCTGAACGAGGCCTCGGCCTTCGACCAGATCGACAAGGCTCCCGAGGAGCGCCAGCGCGGTATCACGATCTCGATCGCGCACGTCGAGTACCAGACGGAGCAGCGTCACTACGCTCACGTCGACTGCCCCGGTCACGCTGACTACATCAAGAACATGATCACGGGTGCCGCGCAGATGGACGGCGCCATCCTCGTGGTCGCCGCCACCGACGGCCCGATGCCGCAGACCAAGGAGCACGTCCTCCTTGCTCGCCAGGTCGGCGTTCCGTACATCGTCGTCGCCCTGAACAAGGCCGACATGGTGGACGACGAGGAGATCCTGGAGCTCGTCGAGCTCGAGGTCCGTGAGCTCCTCTCCGAGTACGAGTTCCCGGGCGACGACCTGCCGGTCGTCCGCGTCTCGGCGCTCAAGGCGCTCGAGGGCGACAAGGAGTGGGGCGAGAAGCTCCTCGGCCTCATGAAGGCCGTGGACGAGTCCATCCCGCAGCCCGAGCGTGACGTCGACAAGCCGTTCCTGATGCCGATCGAGGACGTCTTCACGATCACCGGTCGTGGCACCGTCGTCACCGGTCGTATCGAGCGTGGTGTCCTCAAGGTCAACGAGACCGTCGACATCATCGGCATCAAGACCGAGAAGACCACCACCACGGTCACCGGCATCGAGATGTTCCGCAAGCTGCTCGACGAGGGCCAGGCCGGTGAGAACGTCGGTCTGCTCCTCCGTGGCATCAAGCGCGAGGACGTCGAGCGCGGCCAGGTCATCATCAAGCCGGGTTCGGTCACGCCGCACACCCAGTTCGAGGCCCAGGCCTACATCCTGTCGAAGGACGAGGGTGGCCGTCACACCCCGTTCTTCAACAACTACCGCCCGCAGTTCTACTTCCGTACCACGGACGTGACCGGCGTCGTGACCCTCCCCGAGGGCACCGAGATGGTCATGCCGGGCGACAACACCGCCATGTCCGTCGAGCTGATCCAGCCCGTCGCCATGGAGGAGGGCCTCAAGTTCGCCATCCGTGAGGGTGGCCGGACCGTCGGCGCCGGCCAGGTCGTCAAGATCACTGCCTGATCTTGAACTGACCTGGTAGCTCGTACGAGCTGCTAGCAGTGAGGGAAGGCCCCGCACCGGAAGGTGCGGGGCCTTCTCGCGTTCCCGGAGGTCCTACGGCCGCCAGCTCCACGGGCGCCCGTCCGCGCCCAGGCCCACCACGGTCGCCCCCCGCGCGCCCAGGTGGAGCGCGGTCGAGACGGCCGGCCTCTCCCGCGTACGGAGCCGGCCGCCGGCCCTGAGGGCGACGCGGCCCTCCTCGTCCGTGCCGAGCAGGACGGTCCCGAGCGCCGGGGACCGGGCGGCGACCACGCCTCCGTACCCGTCGAGACCGGCGTCGCCGTCCGGGCCGGTCAGCCGCGCGGCCGCCGGAGCCCGGGAGTACAGCTCGCCGCCCGCGCTCGCCACGGTGGAGCCGGAGAGCGGCAGCGGAGCCCGCTGCGGGACCCCGTCCACCCAGTGCCGTACGCGCTCCCGCCCGGCCGCGTACAGGTGCACCCGGCCGGCCGCGTCGAGCGAGACCGTCAGGCCGTCCTGGACCTCCGCGCCGCCGGGGAGGGGCCGCCACGGGGACCAGGCGCCGTCCGCCGCCCGTACCCGCGTCGAGACGCCCTTGCCCGCGTTCCGTACGAAGAGGTGGACCCGGCCGTCGGGGGCCGCCACCGCCACCGGGGCACCGATCCGGCGCCCCCGGTCGTCCCCGCGCTCCGGGTTCCCCAGGCCCCGCCAGGCCAGGAAGCCGCCGCCGGGGGAGCGCTGCTCCAGGAGCACCACCTCGCGCCGGTTGGCCGCGCCGTGCCCGTCGAGCGCGGCGAACCGCACCCCGAGGAGCAGCACCCGGCCGTCGCCGAGGACCGCCGAGCCGAGCGCCGGGGCGAGCGGGCCGCCGCCCAGGTCCACCGGCTCGCCCCAGACGCCCGGCGCGGACTCCCGCCAGCGGACCGCGCGAAGACCGAGCACCCCGTACGCGGCGAGCCGGCCGTCCGGCTCCTCGGCGAGCGCCGGGGCCGGGCCCGGCCAGCGGTGGTGGGTGGAGCGGACCCAGCCCTTGCGGTTGGTCAGCGGCCGGTCGCCGCCGACGCCGTAGTCGCCGCAGCCCGAGGGGTTCCCGCACGGCCAGGAGGGGCCGCCGCCGTACGGGACGAGCCGGGCCGCCTTCTCCTCGAGGACCTCGGGCGGGAGGTTCTTGGGCCAGTGGCGGTTGTAGTAGCCGCGGAAGGCGGTGGTCGTGAAGGCCGGGACCGGTTCGCCGTCCCGGACCGCTTCGGCGACCCAGCGGCACAGCGCGGCCCAGGTGAAGGAGGCGGCCGCCGTGTGGTCCCCGTGGTCGGAGTAGCCGGGCTGTTCGGAGTTCCGCCTCCGGGTGGCCTCGTCGCCGAGCTGGATGTCGGGGTCCGGGTCCAGGGTGTGCACGACCGTGGGCCGGTGGCGGCGGAGCAACTCGGTGAGGACGTCGACCAGTTGGTCGTAGTCGTAGGTCCCGGCGCGGGTGACGGGGGAGCCGGCCGACAGATGGGTCCGCAGCTCCAGGGCCCGGTCCTGCCAGAGGGCGGGCAGGGCCATGTAGCGGCGGCCGGCGTGCATCGGCAGGTCGAGGAAGACCAGCTCGACCCTGCGGGCGCCGTGGACGAGGGTGTCGGACTCGGCCCGCCGCCCGCCGGGGAGCGTCAGGGCCTCCCGCCGCCACGGCGTGAACACCGGGAGGCCGAGCGCCACCGCGTACGACTGGCGCAGGCCCTGGCGGCGGGCGGCGGAGTAGGCCGCCCGGTCCGGGGGCGTCTCGGGCATCCCCGCGATCCGGTTCCGGCCGTTGTGCTCGCCGGCCGTCACGTACACGGAGACGAGCGGGACGCCCGCGTCGAGCAGCCGCTGCGTGTCCGGGTTCATGAAGTACAGGTCGTCGTCCGGATGCGCGGAGAACTGCATGAGCAGCGCCCGCCCGGCCCGCGAGGAGGCGACCGGCCTGCCCGGCGCCGGGTCGGCGGTGGGCGCGGTCCGGCGCGGCTCCGGTACGGAACACCCGGCGGCGGCCGAGACGACCGCGAGGGCGGCGGCGAGAACCGTCCGTCGACGGGGTGGAGTGTGCACGACAGGACCTTTCGCTCATCTGCTCCCCTGGAGGACGGATGTGCGACCGGGGCGGTTGTGTGCGGGGCGGGGCCGGCCGGGAGGATCACCCGAAAAGATCACCGGAAAAAGATCTTCGAGATCGTGCGGACGGATGTCGAGAAGGCGATCCTGGTTCCGACCGAAGGGTGACAGCGCGCCACCGGGGCGGGCGGGACGGGGAGGACACCCGAGATGAAGTACGTCGCGATGATCTACGGCAACCAGGCCAAGTGGGACTCCTTCCCGGCCGAGGCCTGGCCCGAGGCGATCGCCCGGCAGGAGGCCTTCAACACCAGGTACCGGGAGAGCGGCGAGCTGATCGGCGCGTACGGCCTCGCCGACGCGGCCGCCGCCCAGCTCGTCCGCCGCGTGGACGGGGCCCCCGCGGTCACCGACGGCCCCTACCTGGAGACCAAGGAGTACCTGGCCAGCTTCTACCTGCTCGACTGCGACAGCCTGGAGCGCGCCCAGCAGATCGCCGCGGACATGCCCTTCGCGGACGTCGAGCCCGTCGAGCTGTGGCCGATCCTGCACGAGTCCGCGGCGGACGTGTGACGGGCACGACACAAGACCGAGAGCCGACCACCCCGGCCGCCGCCCCGTGCGGCCGGGGGCCGGCCGCTGTGACCGCCGCCCCGCGTGGCCGGGGGCCGGGCGCTGTGGCCGGTGCTCCGCGTGGTCGGGGACCTGTCGCTGTGGCTGTTGCCCTGCGTGGTCGGGGACCTGCCGCTGTGGCTGTCGCCCTGCGTGGCCGGGGGCCTGCCGTTGTGGCCGCTGCCCCGCGTGGCCGGGGGCCCGCCGTTGTGGCCGTCGCCCATGTGGCCGGGGGGCGGGCGCTGTGACGGGGCCCCGTGGGATCGAGGACCTGCTGCGTGCGTGCGCGCCGCAGGTCCTCGGCGCGCTCGTGCGCCGGTACGGGGCCTTCGACCTCTGTGAGGACGCCGTTCAGGAGGCGCTGATCGCGGCCGCACGGCAGTGGCCCGAGGAGGGGGTGCCCGAGCAGCCGCGCGGGTGGCTGCTCACCGTCGCCACCCGCCGGTACGTGGACCTCGTGCGCAGCGAGTCCGCCCGCCGGCGCCGCGAGGACGCCGTCGCGCTCGCCACGCCCGACTCCGAGCTCCTCGCCCGCGCCGCCGACGAGGCTCCGGACCCCGACCGGGACGACTCCCTGTCCCTGCTCTTCCTCTGCTGCCACCCGGACCTGTCGCCGCCCAGCCGGATCGCGCTGACCCTGCGCGCCGTCGGCGGCCTCACCACCGCGCAGATCGCCGCCGCCTTCCTCGTGCCCGAGTCGACCATGGCGCAGCGGATCAGCAGGGCCAAGCAGACGATCAGGACCGGGGGCCTGTCCCTCGCGCTGCCGGAGGGCGAGGAGCGCACCGCCCGCCTCGCCGAGGTGCGGCACGTGCTCTACCTCGTCTTCAACGAGGGCTACACGGCCAGCGGAGGCGACGCGCTCACCGCGCCCGAGCTGTCCACGGAGGCGATCCGGCTCACCCGGATGCTGCACCGGCTCGCCCCCGAGGACACCGAGACGGCGGGTCTGCTCGCGCTGATGCTGCTCACCGACGCCCGCCGCCCGGCCCGCACGGGCCCGGACGGGGAGCTCGTCCCGCTCGCGGAGCAGGACCGGGGGAGCTGGGACGGCGCGCTGATCACCGAGGGCGTGGAGCTGATCAGCCGCACCCTGCCGGCGGGCCGGGTCGGCCCGTACCAGCTCCAGGCGGCGATCGCGGCCGTGCACGACGAGGCCGCGTCCGCGGAGGCCACGGACTGGCCGCAGATCCTCGCCCTGTACGAGCTCCTGGAGCGCGCCGGGCCGAACCCGATGGTGACCCTCAACCGGGCGGTCGCCGTCGCCATGGTCCACGGCCCGAAGTCCGGTCTGGAGCTTCTGGACGGGCTGGCGGAGGACCGGCGGCTCGCCCGGAACCACCGTCTCCTCGCGACCCGCGCGCACCTGCTCGAACTCCTCGGCGACGAGGAGGGGGCGGCCGCCGCCTACCGGGAGGCGGCCCGCCACACGACCAGCGCACCCGAGCGGCGCCATCTGACGGAGCGGGCCCGGCGCCTGGGCTGAGGGGCACCGGACGACGGGGGAGAGGGGCGCGCGCGGCAGGTCCATGCGCCCCGGCGCATGGACGTACGTGACGTGGGGTACAGTCTTCGCCCCCGATTGGCGGCCGGAAGCCCCCGTATGGCAGACTGTCCAAGTTGCTCGGTTGAGTGCCGATGCTGCGCGCCTCCCGTCGGGAGGACCGGAAGCGAGTCCCACAGTACTCGTCGCTCCTCATCAGGAGCGGACGTACGGGAATCTTCTGGGAAGCGTCAGCGGGGTGCCGGCCAGGCACCCGGTGGGTGTTCTGCCCCCGGCCTGCGGTCATGGAGACCGCGTCCCCTTGGTTGGGAGATCCCTAGGGATTTCTGCGTAGAGGGAACGCGACACGCCCGACCGCGTGGGTCGGAGACAGACGCAAACGCACCGGGTTCCAGAGCGTTATACGAGACAAAGGACTACTAGTAGCCATGGCGGGACAGAAGATCCGCATCCGGCTCAAGGCCTACGACCACGAGGTCATCGACTCCTCGGCGAAGAAGATCGTCGAGACGGTGACCCGCACTGGTGCGTCGGTCGCGGGCCCGGTGCCGCTGCCCACTGAGAAGAACGTGTACTGCGTCATCAAGTCGCCGCACAAGTACAAGGACTCGCGCGAGCACTTCGAGATGCGCACGCACAAGCGCCTCATCGACATCCTCGACCCCACGCCGAAGACGGTTGACTCGCTCATGCGCCTCGACCTGCCGGCTGGCGTCGACATCGAGATCAAGCTCTGAGGTGACGCGCGAGATGGCTAAGAACATCAAGGGCATCCTGGGCGAGAAGCTCGGCATGACGCAGGTCTGGGACGAGAACAACCGGGTCGTCCCGGTGACCGTCGTCAAGGCCGGCCCGAATGTCGTGACCCAGGTCCGTACGAACGACGTCGACGGCTACGAGTCGGTCCAGATCGCCTTCGGCGAGATCGACCCGCGCAAGGTGAACAAGCCCCTCAAGGGTCACTTCGCCAAGGCCGACGTCACCCCGCGCCGCCACCTGGTGGAGCTCCGCACCGCTGACGCCTCCGAGTACACGCTCGGCCAGGAGATCACCGCCGAGGTCTTCGAGGCCGGCGTGAAGGTCGACGTCACCGGCAAGAGCAAGGGCAAGGGCTTCGCCGGTGCGATGAAGCGCCACAACTTCCGTGGTGGCAAGGCCTCGCACGGTGCCCACCGCGTGCACCGCAAGCCCGGTTCGATCGGTGGCTGCGCCACCCCGGGCCGCGTCTTCAAGGGCATGCGCATGGCCGGTCGCATGGGCAACGAGCGTGTGACCACCCAGAACCTGACCGTCCACGCCGTTGACGCCGAGAAGGGTCTGCTGCTCATCAAGGGCGCCGTCCCCGGCCCCAACGGTGGCCTCGTCCTGGTCCGCACCGCGGCCAAGGGGGTTTGAGGAACCGATGAGCACCATTGACATCCTTTCGCCGTCTGGCGACAAGGCCGGGACCGTCGAGCTCCCCGCGGAGATCTTCGGCGCCAAGGTCAGCGTCCCGCTGATCCACCAGGTCGTCGTCGCGCAGCTGGCCGCGGCCCGTCAGGGCACGCACAAGACCAAGACCCGTGGCGAAGTCCGCGGTGGTGGCAAGAAGCCTTACCGCCAGAAGGGCACCGGCCGCGCCCGTCAGGGTTCGACCCGCGCCCCGCAGTTCGCCGGTGGTGGCGTCGTGCACGGTCCCGTGCCGCGTGACTACTCGCAGCGGACCCCGAAGAAGATGAAGGCCGCCGCCCTCCGCGGTGCCCTGTCGGACCGGGCGAACCACTCCCGCATCCACGTCGTCACCGGCGTGGTCGAGGGTGGCATCTCCACCAAGGCCGCCAAGACGCTGTTCGGCAAGATCTCGGAGCGCAAGAACCTGCTCCTGGTCGCCGAGCGCTCCGACGAGGCCGCGTGGCTGTCCGCCCGCAACCTGCCCCAGGTGCACATCCTGGAGCCGGGCCAGCTCAACACGTACGACGTGATCGTCTCCGACGACGTGGTCTTCACCCAGGCCGCCCTCGAGTCCTTCGTGTCTGGCCCCCAGACCGCTGAGACCGAAGGGAGCGACGCCTGATGACTGAGGCCGTCGTCACCAGCAAGACCTTCTCGGACCCGCGCGACATTCTCGTCAAGCCGGTCGTCTCGGAGAAGAGCTACGCCCTGCTGGACGAGAACAAGTACACGTTCATCGTCGCGCCTGGCTCCAACAAGACCCAGATCAAGCAGGCCGTCGAGGCGGTCTTCTCGGTCAAGGTCACCGGGGTCAACACGATCAACCGTCAGGGCAAGCGCAAGCGCACCCGCACCGGTTTCGGCAAGCGCGCCAACACCAAGCGCGCCATCGTGACCCTTGCTGAGGGCAACCGTATCGACATCTTCGGCGGTCCGACCGCCTAACGGCGGTCTGGATCGTCCGGAATCGGACGAGGACTGAGAAATGGGAATCCGCAAGTACAAGCCGACTACGCCGGGCCGTCGTGGCTCCTCCGTAGCCGACTTCGTCGAGATCACGCGGTCCACGCCGGAGAAGTCGCTGGTCCGCCCCCTGCACAGCAAGGGCGGCCGTAACAACACCGGTCGTGTGACCGTCCGTCACCAGGGCGGTGGCCACAAGCGCGCCTACCGTGTGATCGACTTCCGTCGTCACGACAAGGACGGCGTGCCGGCCAAGGTCGCTCACATCGAGTACGACCCCAACCGCACCGCGCGCATCGCGCTCCTCCACTACGTGGACGGCGAGAAGCGCTACATCATCGCCCCCAAGGGTCTGACCCAGGGCGACCGCGTCGAGAACGGCCCGGGCGCGGACATCAAGCCCGGCAACAACCTGGCGCTCCGCAACATCCCGGTCGGTACCACGATCCACGCGATCGAGCTCCGTCCCGGTGGCGGCGCCAAGTTCGCCCGCTCGGCCGGTGCCTCCGTGCAGCTGCTGGCGAAGGAGGGCACCATGGCCCACCTCCGCATGCCGTCCGGTGAGATCCGTCTCGTCGACGCCCGCTGCCGCGCCACCATCGGCGAGGTCGGCAACGCCGAGCAGTCGAACATCAACTGGGGCAAGGCCGGCCGCAAGCGCTGGCTTGGCGTTCGCCCGACCGTCCGCGGTGTGGCGATGAACCCGGTCGACCACCCGCACGGTGGTGGTGAGGGCAAGACCTCCGGTGGTCGCCACCCGGTCTCCCCGTGGGGTCAGAAGGAGGGTCGTACGCGTTCGCCTAAGAAGGCTTCGAACAAGTACATCGTCCGCCGCCGCAAGACGAACAAGAAGCGCTAGGAGCGGGTTTAGATGCCGCGCAGTCTCAAGAAGGGACCCTTCGTCGACGGCCACCTCGTCAAGAAGGTGGACGCCCAGAACGAAGCCGGTACCAAGAACGTCATCAAGACCTGGTCCCGTCGCTCGATGATCATCCCGGCCATGCTCGGCCACACGATCGCGGTGCACAACGGCAAGACCCACATTCCGGTGTTTGTCACCGAGTCGATGGTCGGCCACAAGCTCGGCGAGTTCTCGCCGACGCGCACCTTCCGGGGTCACGTGAAGGACGACCGGAAGTCGAAGCGCCGCTAGTAGCGGGGTGGAATGACCATGACAGACACTGGAAGGACAACCATGGAAGCCAGGGCCCAGGCGCGGTACATCCGCGTCACGCCCATGAAGGCCCGCCGCGTGGTGGACCTTATCCGTGGCATGGACGCCACGGAGGCTCAGGCGGTCCTGCGTTTCGCCCCGCAGGCCGCGAGCGTGCCGGTTGGCAAGGTGCTGGACAGCGCCATCGCCAACGCCGCGCACAACTACGACCACACGGACGCCTCTTCGCTGTTCATCAGCGAGGCGTTCGTCGATGAGGGCCCGACCCTGAAGCGGTTCCGTCCGCGTGCCCAGGGCCGTGCCTACCGGATCCGTAAGCGGACCAGCCACATCACCGTGGTCGTCAGCAGCAAGGAAGGAACCCGGTAATGGGCCAGAAGGTTAACCCGCATGGGTTCCGGCTCGGCATCACCACGGACTTCAAGTCCCGCTGGTACGCCGACAAGCTGTACAAGGACTACGTCAAGGAAGACGTCGCCATCCGTCGGATGATGACGTCCGGCATGGAGCGCGCCGGCATCTCGAAGGTTGAGATCGAGCGCACCCGTGACCGCGTGCGGGTGGACATCCACACCGCGCGTCCCGGCATCGTCATCGGCCGCCGTGGCGCCGAGGCCGACCGCATCCGCGGCGACCTCGAGAAGCTCACGGGCAAGCAGGTCCAGCTGAACATCCTCGAGGTCAAGAACCCCGAGATGGACGCCCAGCTGGTCGCCCAGGCCGTTGCCGAGCAGCTCTCCTCCCGCGTCTCCTTCCGTCGCGCCATGCGTAAGAGCATGCAGGGCACGATGAAGGCCGGCGCCAAGGGCATCAAGATCCAGTGCGGCGGTCGTCTCGGCGGCGCCGAGATGTCCCGCTCGGAGTTCTACCGCGAGGGTCGTGTGCCGCTGCACACGCTCCGCGCGAACGTGGACTACGGCTTCTTCGAGGCCAAGACGACCTTCGGTCGCATTGGCGTCAAGGTCTGGATCTACAAGGGCGACGTCAAGAACATCGCCGAGGTCCGCGCCGAGAACGCCGCTGCCCGTGCGGGTAACCGCCCGGCCCGTGGCGCCGGCGCTGGCGACCGCCCGGCCGGCCGTGGTGGCCGCGGTGGCGAGCGTGGCGGCCGCGGCCGCAAGCCGCAGCAGTCGGCTCCGGCCGCCGAGGCCCCCAAGGCCGAGGCTGCCGCCGCTGCTCCGGCTGAGAGCACCGGAACGGAGGCCTGACCGACATGCTGATCCCCCGTAGGGTCAAGCACCGCAAGCAGCACCACCCGAAGCGCTCCGGCGCCAGCAAGGGTGGTACGCAGGTTGCGTTCGGCGAGTACGGCATTCAGGCCCTCACGCCGGCGTACGTGACCAACCGCCAGATCGAGGCGGCTCGTATCGCGATGACCCGCCACATCAAGCGTGGCGGCAAGGTCTGGATCAACATCTACCCGGACCGCCCGCTGACGAAGAAGCCCGCCGAGACCCGCATGGGTTCCGGTAAGGGTTCTCCGGAGTGGTGGATCGCGAACGTCAAGCCGGGTCGGGTGATGTTCGAACTGTCCTACCCGAACGAGAAGATCGCGCGCGAGGCCCTGACCCGTGCGGCCCACAAGCTGCCGATGAAGTGCAAGATCGTGAAGCGCGAAGCAGGTGAGCTGTGATGTCGGCCGGTACCAAGGCGTCCGAGCTGCGCGAGCTGGGCAACGAGGAGCTTCTCAACAAGCTCCGCGAGGCCAAGGAAGAGCTGTTCAACCTCCGCTTCCAGGCGGCGACGGGTCAGCTCGAGAACCACGGTCGGCTCAAGTCCGTCCGTAAGGACATCGCCCGGATCTACACCCTGATGCGCGAGCGTGAGCTGGGCATCGAGACGGTGGAGAACGTCTGATGAGCGAGAACAACGTGACTGAGAAGACCGAGCGCAACGCTCGCAAGGTCCGCGAGGGCCTCGTCGTCAGCGACAAGATGGACAAGACCGTCGTCGTCGCTGTCGAGGACCGCGTCAAGCACGCGCTGTACGGCAAGGTCATCCGCCGTACGAACAAGCTCAAGGCTCACGACGAGCAGAACGCTGCCGGCATCGGCGACCGCGTCCTCCTGATGGAGACCCGGAAGCTGTCCGCCACGAAGCACTGGCGCGTCGTCGAGATCCTCGAGAAGGCCAAGTAAGGAATTTCCCGCAAGGGAAATCCAAAAGTTCAGCCTGAGGGGTATCCCTCAGGTCAGTTCCGCCAGGCTCGGCAGGGGCTTCCTCTGAAGCCCCTGCCGGGAACCGGCAGACAATCAGGAGATAGACGTGATCCAGCAGGAGTCGCGACTGCGTGTCGCCGACAACACTGGTGCCAAGGAGATCCTTTGCATCCGTGTTCTCGGTGGCTCGGGTCGCCGCTACGCGGGCATCGGTGACGTCATCGTCGCCACCGTCAAGGACGCGATCCCCGGTGGCAACGTGAAGAAGGGTGACGTCGTCAAGGCGGTCATCGTTCGCACCGTCAAGGAGCGCCGCCGCCAGGACGGCTCGTACATCCGCTTCGACGAGAACGCCGCTGTCATTCTCAAGAACGACGGCGACCCTCGTGGCACCCGTATCTTCGGCCCGGTCGGCCGTGAGCTGCGCGAGAAGAAGTTCATGAAGATCATCTCGCTCGCGCCGGAGGTGCTGTAAGCATGAAGATCAAGAAGGGCGACCTGGTCCAGGTCATCACCGGTAAGGACAAGGGCAAGCAGGGCAAGGTCATCACGGCCTTCCCCGCCGAGAACCGCGTCCTGGTCGAGGGTGTCAACCGGGTCAAGAAGCACACCAAGGCCGGCCCGAACCAGGCCGGCGGCATCGTGACGACCGAGGCTCCGGTCCACGTCTCCAACGTCCAGCTGGTCGTGGAGAAGGACGGCAAGAAGGTCGTCACGCGTGTCGGTTACCGCTTCGACGACGAGGGCAACAAGATCCGCGTTGCCAAGCGGACGGGTGAGGACATCTGATGGCTACCACCACTCCGCGTCTCAAGACGAAGTACCGCGAGGAGATCGCGGGCAAGATGCGTGACGAGTTCAAGTACGAGAACGTCATGCAGATCCCCGGCCTCGTGAAGATCGTGGTCAACATGGGTGTCGGCGACGCCGCCCGTGACTCGAAGCTCATGGACGGTGCCGTCCGTGACCTCACCACGATCACCGGCCAGAAGCCGGCGATCACCAAGGCTCGCAAGTCCATCGCGCAGTTCAAGCTGCGTGAGGGCCAGCCGATCGGTGCGCACGTCACCCTCCGTGGCGACCGCATGTGGGAGTTCCTGGACCGCACCCTGTCGCTCGCGCTCCCGCGCATCCGCGACTTCCGCGGCCTGTCCCCCAAGCAGTTCGACGGCCGTGGCAACTACACCTTCGGTCTCACGGAGCAGGTCATGTTCCACGAGATCGACCAGGACAAGATCGACCGTGTCCGGGGTATGGACATCACCGTGGTGACCACGGCGACCAACGACGACGAGGGCCGTGCCCTTCTGCGTCACCTCGGCTTCCCGTTCAAGGAGGCGTAAGCGAGATGGCGAAGAAGGCTCTCATCGCGAAGGCTGCCCGCAAGCCCAAGTTCGGCGTGCGTGGCTACACGCGCTGCCAGCGCTGTGGTCGTCCCCACTCCGTGTACCGCAAGTTCGGCCTGTGCCGTGTGTGCCTCCGTGAGATGGCTCACCGTGGCGAGCTGCCGGGCGTGACCAAGAGCTCCTGGTAATCCCCTAGTTGGGATGACCGGAGTCTCTCGGTAAGCATTGGGTCGGCGGAGGCCCACCCTCGCATGCCTTAGGCTTGTGGGGTTGGGCGTCCGCCGCCCGTACGACTTACTACGCCGTAGGTCCCCGCGCCGCACCCGTCCCGCCCCTGTGTGGGGAGAGGGATGGCGCATACAGGAAACCCCGGCGAGAGAGGCCGAAGGCCAATTCATGACCATGACTGATCCGATCGCGGACATGCTGACTCGTCTGCGTAACGCGAACTCGGCATACCACGACTCCGTGACGATGCCGCACAGCAAGATCAAGTCTCACATCGCGGAAATCCTCCAGCAGGAGGGCTTCATCACGGGCTGGAAGGTCGAGGACGCCGAGGTCGGCAAGAACCTCGTCCTCGAGCTCAAGTTCGGTCCGAACCGTGAGCGCTCCATCGCGGGCATCAAGCGGATCTCGAAGCCCGGTCTCCGGGTTTACGCGAAGTCCACCAACCTGCCGAAGGTCCTCGGCGGCCTGGGCGTGGCGATCATCTCCACGTCCCACGGTCTCCTGACCGGCCAGCAGGCAGGAAAGAAGGGCGTAGGTGGGGAAGTCCTCGCCTACGTCTGGTAGTCGGGAACGGAGGAATAGCTAATGTCGCGTATTGGCAAGCTGCCTATCCAGGTTCCCGCCGGCGTGGACGTCACCATCGATGGCCGCACGGTCACGGTCAAGGGTTCCAAGGGCACCCTGACCCACACCGTCGCCGCTCCGATCGAGATCGTTAAGGGCGAGGACGGCGTGCTCAACGTCAACCGCCCGAACGACGAGCGTCAGAACAAGGCCCTGCACGGCCTGTCCCGCACGCTGGTGGCCAACATGATCACCGGTGTGACCCAGGGTTACGTCAAGGCGCTCGAGATCAGCGGTGTCGGTTACCGCGTGGCCGCGAAGGGCTCCGCTCTGGAGTTCCAGCTCGGCTACAGCCACCCGATCCTGGTCGAGGCGCCCGAGGGCATCTCGTTCAAGGTCGAGTCGCCGACCAAGTTCTCGGTCGAGGGCATCGACAAGCAGAAGGTCGGCGAGGTCGCCGCCAACATCCGCAAGCTTCGCAAGCCCGACCCCTACAAGGCCAAGGGCGTGAAGTACGCGGGCGAGGTCATCCGCCGCAAGGTCGGAAAGGCTGGTAAGTAAGCCATGGCATACGGTGTGAAGATCGCCAAGGGCGACGCCTACAAGGGCGCCGCCAAGAAGCGCCGCCACATCCGCATCCGCAAGAACGTGTCGGGTACGGCGGAGCGTCCGCGCCTCGTCGTGACGCGTTCCAACCGCGGTATCACCGCTCAGGTCATCGACGACCTCAAGGGCCACACCCTTGCGTCGGCGTCGACCCTGGACGCGTCGATCCGCGGCGGCGAGGGTGACAAGTCCGCGCAGGCCAAGCAGGTCGGCGCCCTGGTCGCCGAGCGCGCCAAGGCCGCCGGCGTCGAGGCTGTCGTGTTCGACCGTGGTGGCAACAGGTACGCCGGGCGCATTGCCGCTCTGGCTGACGCCGCCCGCGAAGCCGGGCTGAAGTTCTAAGCCCCGGTTCCGGGACTAACGGACGTAACAGAGAGAGGTAATCCAATGGCTGGACCCCAGCGCCGCGGTAGCGGTGCCGGTGGCGGCGAGCGGCGGGACCGGAAGGGCCGCGACGGTGGCGCTGCCGCCGAGAAGACCGCGTACGTTGAGCGCGTTGTCGCGATCAACCGCGTCGCCAAGGTTGTCAAGGGTGGTCGTCGCTTCAGCTTCACCGCGCTCGTCGTGGTGGGTGACGGTGACGGCACCGTAGGTGTCGGTTACGGCAAGGCCAAGGAAGTTCCCGCGGCCATCGCCAAGGGCGTCGAGGAAGCCAAGAAGAACTTCTTCAAGGTTCCCCGCATCCAGGGCACCATCCCTCACCCGATCCAGGGCGAGAAGGCCGCGGGCGTCGTCCTGCTCAAGCCGGCTTCCCCCGGTACCGGTGTTATCGCCGGTGGCCCGGTGCGCGCCGTGCTCGAGTGCGCCGGCGTTCACGACATCCTGTCGAAGTCGCTCGGCTCCGACAACGCGATCAACATCGTGCACGCGACCGTGGAGGCCCTCAAGGGCCTGCAGCGTCCCGAGGAGATCGCGGCTCGCCGTGGTCTGCCCCTCGAGGACGTCGCTCCCGCGGCTCTGCTCCGTGCGCGTGCTGGGGCGGGTGCGTAATGGCTCGCCTCAAGGTCACGCAGACGAAGTCGTACATCGGCAGCAAGCAGAACCACCGCGACACCCTGCGTTCCCTGGGCCTCAAGCGCCTGGGTGACGTGGTTGTCAAGGAGGACCGCCCCGAGTTCCGCGGCATGGTGCACACCGTCCGCCACCTCGTGACGGTCGAGGAGGTTGACTGACATGGCGGAGAACAACCCGCTGAAGGCCCACAACCTCCGTCCCGCCCCGGGCGCCAAGACCGCGAAGACCCGTGTGGGTCGCGGTGAGGGCTCGAAGGGTAAGACGGCCGGTCGTGGTACGAAGGGTACGAAGGCCCGCTACCAGGTTCCGGAGCGCTTCGAGGGTGGCCAGATGCCCCTCCACATGCGCCTCCCGAAGCTGAAGGGCTTCAAGAACCCCTTCCGCACCGAGTACCAGGTCGTGAACCTGGACAAGCTGGCCGCGCTCTACCCGCAGGGTGGCGAGGTCACGGTGGCCGACCTGGTCGCCAAGGGTGCCGTTCGCAAGAACCAGCTCGTCAAGGTCCTGGGCCAGGGCGAGGTCTCCGTGGCGCTGCAGGTTTCGGTTGACGCCGTCTCCGGCTCCGCCAAGGAGAAGATCGCCGCCGCCGGCGGCACCGTCACCGAGCTCGTCTGAGACGACTCGATGGCCTGAACATCCGATCGGGGATGCCTCCCAAAAGGGGCATCCCCGATTGGTCGTTCCTAGGGGGGCATGGTCGCCGGTAAGGTGGCGTGCACTGTCTAGGCTCCGTGCGGTATGCCCGCACGCGATTCATGACCGATACCCAAATCGTCGAACCTCAAGACCGTCACCCTTGACGCATAGCGCGGGGGTCGCAGGAGGCACCGTGCTCACCGCGTTCGCCCGGGCGTTCAAGACGCCCGACCTGCGCAAGAAGCTGCTCTTCACGCTCGCCATCATCGTGCTGTACCGCCTCGGGGCCCACATCCCGGTGCCCGGCGTCAGCTACGAGGCCGTCCAGCAGTGTGTCAAGCAGGCCAGCGAGGGCAACAACAGCCTGTTCGGCCTGGTCAACATGTTCAGTGGCGGGGCGCTGCTGCAGATCACCATCTTCGCGCTCGGCATCATGCCGTACATCACGGCGAGCATCATCCTGCAGCTGCTGACCGTCGTGATCCCCCGCCTCGAAGCCCTCAAGAAGGAGGGTCAGGCCGGTACTGCCAAGATCACGCAGTACACCCGGTACCTGACCGTGGCGCTCGCCATCCTCCAGGGCACCGGCCTCGTCGCCACCGCCAAGAGCGGTGCGCTCTTCAGCGGCTGCATCGTCGCCGACCAGGTCGTGCCCGACCAGTCGATCTTCACCATCGCCACCATGGTCATCACCATGACCGCCGGCACCTGTGTCGTCATGTGGCTCGGTGAGCTCATCACCGACCGTGGCATCGGCAACGGCATGTCGATCCTGATGTTCATCTCGATCGCGGCCGGCTTCCCGGGCGCCCTGTGGGCCATCAAGCAGAGCGGCAAGCTCGCCAAGGGCTGGATCGAGTTCGGGACCGTCATCCTCATCGGCTTCGTGATGGTGGCCCTCGTGGTCTTCGTCGAGCAGGCCCAGCGACGCATCCCCGTGCAGTACGCGAAGCGCATGATCGGCCGGCGCTCCTACGGCGGTACGTCCACTTACATCCCGCTGAAGGTGAACCAGGCGGGTGTGATTCCTGTCATCTTCGCGTCGTCGCTGCTCTACATCCCGGCCTTGATCGCGCAGTTCTCGAACAGCACCGCGGGCTGGAAGACCTGGATCGAAGCCCACTTCGTCAAGGGTGACCACCCGTATTACATCGCTGCCTACTTCCTCCTGATCGTGTTCTTCGCCTTCTTCTACGTGGCGATCTCGTTCAACCCCGAGGAAGTTGCGGACAACATGAAGAAGTATGGTGGCTTCATCCCGGGTATCCGGGCTGGTCGACCTACTGCCGAGTACCTGAGCTACGTGCTCAACCGGATCACTTGGCCGGGCTCGCTGTACTTGGGTCTGATCGCTCTTGTGCCGACGATGGCGTTGGCAGGCTTCGGCGGTGCCAATGCCAACTTCCCCTTCGGTGGAACGAGCATCCTGATCATCGTGGGTGTGGGGCTGGAGACCGTGAAGCAGATCGAGAGCCAGCTCCAGCAGCGCAATTACGAAGGGTTCCTCCGCTGATGCGAATCGTCCTCGTCGGACCGCCCGGTGCGGGCAAGGGCACGCAGGCCGCGTACCTCGCCAAGAACCTGGGCATCCCGCACATCTCTACGGGCGACCTGTTCCGTGCCAACATCTCGCAGGGCACGCCGCTGGGCGTAGAGGCGCAGTCGTACATGAAGGCCGGCCAGCTCGTGCCGGACTCCGTGACGATCGGGATGGCCGAGGACCGCATGCGCCAGGCGGACGCCGAGGGCGGCTTCCTGCTCGACGGCTTCCCGCGGAACGTGGCCCAGGCCGAGGCCCTGGACGCGTTCCTCAAGGCCAACAGCATCGAGCTGGACGCGGTCCTGGACCTGGAGGTCCCCGAGGACGAGGTCGTGAAGCGGATCGCGGGTCGCCGCATCTGCCGCAACGAATCCGCGCACGTCTTCCACGTGACGTACAACGCCCCGAAGACCGAGGGCGTCTGCGACGTCTGCGGCGGCGAGCTGTACCAGCGCGAGGACGACAACGAGGAGACCGTCCGCAAGCGCCTGGCGGTCTACCACACGGAGACCGAGCCGATCATCGACTACTACCGGGCGCAGGACCTGGTCGTGACGATCTCGGCGCTCGGCAAGGTGGACGAGGTCACCGCCAAGGCGATGGACGCGCTCAAGAAGTAACCCCGGTTCGTTCGATACGGCCGCGGTGCCCCTCGGGGGCGCCGCGGCCGTATCGTTGTTCTGTTCCCCGTACTCGATGGAAAGGCCGCGGCCACGATGGTGCAGATCAAGACCCCCGAGCAGATCGCGAAGATGCGCGAGGCGGGGCTGGTCGTCGCGGCCATCCACGCGGCGACCCGTGAGGCGGCCGTGCCGGGCGCCACGACGAAGGACCTCGACGAGGTCGCGCGGAAGGTCATCGCCGACCACGGGGCGAAGTCGAACTTCCTCGGGTACGGCGGCTTCCCCGCGACGATCTGCACCTCGGTGAACGAGGTCGTCGTCCACGGCATCCCCGACGACAAGACCGTCCTCAAGGACGGCGACATCATCTCGATCGACTGCGGCGCGATCGTGGACGGCTGGCACGGCGACGCGGCGTACACCGCCTTCGTCGGCACCGGTCACGCCCCGGAGCTGATCGAGCTCTCCCGGGTGACGGAGGAGTCGATGTGGGCCGGCATCGCGGCCATGAAGCTCGGCAACCGTCTGGTGGACATCTCGAAGGCGATCGAGACGTACATCAAGCGCCAGCCCCGTCCCGCCGTCGGCGACCACAGCCTGGGCCGCTACGGCATCATCGAGGACTACGGCGGCCACGGCATCGGCACCGAGATGCACATGGACCCCCACCTCCTGAACTACGTCTCCCGCAAGCGCGGCAAGGGCCCGAAGCTCGTCCCCGGCCTCTGCCTCGCCATCGAGCCGATGGTCTCCCTCGGCACCCCGCACACGGAGGTCCTCAAGGACGACTGGACCGTCATCACCACCGACGGCACCTGGTCCTCCCACTGGGAGCACTCCATCGCCCTCACCGAGGAGGGCCCCCTGGTCCTCACCGCGGTCGACGGCGGCAGGGCCAAGCTCGCGGAGCTGGGTGTGACGGCGGCGCCGGACCCGCTGGCGTAGCCCACGCGAGGGAGGCCCCGCACCTGGACGGGCCCCGGGGTCATCGTCCCGGCCATCGTGCCCGGCGGTCGGAGGCCGCCGCAGCGGCCCGAAGCTTGTGAGGCGCCCCCGGGCGCCGAGCCCGCGAGGGCTGCGTCGGGGGATGGGTCGGCGGCAGGGCCAAGCTCGCGGAGCTGGGCGTGACGGCGGCGCCGGACCCGCTGGCGTAGCCCACGCGAGGGAGGCCCCGCACCTGGACGGGCCCCGGGGCCATCGTGCCCGGCGGTCGGAGGCCGTCGCAGCGGCCCGAAGCTTGTGAGGCGCCCCCGGGCGCCGAGCCCGCGAGGGCTGCGTCGGGGGATGGGTCGGCGGCAGGGCCAAGCTCGCGGAGCTGGGCGTGACGGCGGCGCCGGACCCGCTGGCGTAGTACGGCGGCCTGGCGGCCGGCGCGCGGAGCCCAGGTCCGAGGGACGGAGGCCGGCGCGGCAGGCCGAAGGCTGTGAGGCGCCCCCGGGCGCCGAGCCCGCGAGGGCTGCGCGGGGGATGGGGCGGAGTCCGGCGCAGGAGGCCGAAGCCTGTGAGGTGCCCCCGGGTGCCTCGCTCGCGGGGGCGGCGTCGGAGAAGGCGTCCCGCCGGCGTAGGGCGGAGACCGATTTCGGTCTTCGCGTAATGATCTTCTACGGTGGGCAGACTTCCCGATTCGTCTTTTCCTGGGGCCTGACGTAGACTGATGCGTCGGCTCTCGTGTACCCGTGTGTCCGCATGCGGCGGCGAGAGTCGATCAAGGTAGCCGATTCGAAAGGCGAAGCGTGGCCAAGAAGCAAGGTGCCATCGAGATCGAGGGCACCGTGATCGAGTCCCTCCCGAACGCCATGTTCAAGGTGGAGCTCCAGAACGGTCACAAGGTCCTCGCGCACATCTCCGGCAAGATGCGGATGCACTACATCCGAATCCTCCCGGACGACCGGGTCGTCGTGGAGCTCTCTCCGTACGACCTGACGCGTGGCCGGATCGTCTACCGGTACAAGTAGATCTTGCCGTACCCGCCTCCGCGCGGGTGGTGGCACTGACCCGGAGAACCTCACATCCCATGAAGGTCAAGCCGAGCGTCAAGAAGATCTGCGACAAGTGCAAGGTGATCCGCCGTCACGGCCGGGTCATGGTCATCTGCGACAACCTGCGCCACAAGCAGCGCCAGGGCTGACGCACGCCGACCGACCTGCAACTTCGCAGTTCTTCGCGCGACGCATAGCAATACGTACATACGCAGAGCCCGTCCGGCCGTGTCCCACGGCTGACGGCACCTCCGGCGGGGGCCGGGGACCCGACCTGTACCTCATACGGCAGCCGGGAACGGTTCTGCAGCAGACCCCCGAGAACACAGGAGCCATTGAATGGCACGCGTTTCCGGTGTTGACATCCCGCGCGACAAGCGTGTGGTGGTCGCACTCACCTACGTCTTCGGTATCGGGCGCACCCGGTCCGAGGAGATCCTCGCCGCCACCGGCGTGAACGAGTCCACCCGTGTCCGCGACCTTGCCGAGGAAGACCTCGTCAAGATCCGCGAGTACGTGGACGCCAACCTCCAGACCGAGGGTGACCTCCGCCGCGAGATCGCCGCCGACATCCGCCGCAAGGTCGAGATCGGCTGCTACCAGGGTCTGCGCCACCGTCGTGGCCTGCCCGTCCGCGGTCAGCGCACCAGCACGAACGCCCGTACCCGCAAGGGCCCGCGTCGCGCCATCGCCGGTAAGAAGAAGCCGGGCAAGAAGTAGTCCTCAGCGGACGCTTGACCAAGCGGTCTTCGCTGTAGGACCGACCACCTCCCGTAGGAGAACGACATGCCCCCCAAGGGTCGTCAGGGCGCTGCCAAGAAGGTGCGCCGCAAGGAAAAGAAGAACGTCGCTCACGGCCACGCGCACATCAAGAGCACGTTCAACAACACGATCGTCTCGATCACGGACCCCTCGGGCAACGTGATCTCCTGGGCCTCCGCCGGCCACGTCGGCTTCAAGGGCTCGCGCAAGTCCACCCCGTTCGCCGCGCAGATGGCCGCCGAGTCGGCCGCTCGCCGCGCGCAGGAGCACGGCATGCGCAAGGTTGACGTCTTCGTCAAGGGTCCGGGCTCCGGCCGCGAGACCGCGATCCGTTCCCTCCAGGCCACGGGCCTCGAGGTCGGTTCGATCCAGGACGTCACCCCCACGCCGCACAACGGCTGCCGTCCCCCCAAGCGCCGCCGCGTCTGACGCACGGGCTGCTTGAGCAGGACTTTTCGGGCGGTGCGACCCTTCGTGGGACGTACCGCCCGTACCCTTGCAGTACGCAGTACCCCCGAGGGCGTCAAATAGTGGGCGTCCACGACTGAAGGAATCACAGACATGCTTATCGCTCAGCGTCCGTCGCTGACCGAAGAGGTCGTCGACGAGTTCCGCTCGCGGTTCGTGATCGAGCCGCTCGAGCCGGGCTTCGGCTACACCCTCGGCAACTCCCTCCGCCGTACCCTCCTCTCCTCGATCCCGGGTGCCGCTGTCACCAGCATCCGCATCGACGGCGTCCTGCACGAGTTCACCACCGTGCCGGGCGTCAAGGAGGACGTCACCGACCTCATCCTCAACATCAAGCAGCTGGTCGTCTCCTCGGAGCACGACGAGCCGGTCGTGATGTACCTGCGCAAGCAGGGCCCGGGTCTGGTCACCGCCGCCGACATCGCGCCCCCGGCCGGTGTCGAGGTGCACAACCCCGACCTCGTTCTGGCGACCCTGAACGCCAAGGGCAAGCTGGAGATGGAGCTGACCGTCGAGCGCGGTCGCGGCTACGTCTCCGCCGTCCAGAACAAGCAGGTCGGCCAGGAGATCGGCCGCATCCCGGTCGACTCCATCTACAGCCCCGTGCTGAAGGTCACCTACAAGGTCGAGGCGACCCGAGTCGAGCAGCGCACCGACTTCGACAAGCTCATCGTCGACGTCGAGACCAAGCAGGCCATGCGCCCGCGTGACGCCATGGCGTCCGCCGGCAAGACCCTGGTCGAGCTGTTCGGTCTCGCCCGCGAGCTGAACATCGACGCCGAGGGCATCGACATGGGCCCGTCCCCGACGGACGCCGCCCTCGCCGCCGACCTCGCGCTGCCGATCGAGGAGCTCGAGCTCACCGTTCGCTCGTACAACTGCCTCAAGCGCGAGGGCATCCACTCCGTGGGTGAGCTCGTCGCCCGCTCCGAGGCCGACCTGCTCGACATCCGCAACTTCGGTGCGAAGTCGATCGACGAGGTCAAGGCGAAGCTGGCCGGTATGGGCCTCGCGCTCAAGGACTCGCCGCCCGGATTCGACCCGACCGCCGCGGCGGACGCCTTCGGCGCCGACGACGACGCGGACGCGGGCTTCGTCGAGACCGAGCAGTACTAAGAGCTCGGGCCTTACGGTCCGTACCCTGGTGCGGGTGCACTGTGCTTGATCGCGCAGTTCCCCGCGCCCCTTCCGGGAGCGTCCCTTCGGGGCTGCTCCCGGATCTCCGACAGGCGACCGCCTGCTCGGATACTGACCCCGGTACCTCATACGGCCGGGGCAGACACCAAGGAGAAACACCATGCCGCGTCCCGCGAAGGGTGCCCGCCTCGGCGGTTCCGCCGCGCACGAGAAGCTGCTCCTCGCCAACCTGGCGAAGTCGCTCTTCGAGCACGGCCGCATCACCACGACCGAGGCCAAGGCCCGTCGCCTGCGTCCGGTCGCCGAGCGCCTGATCACCAAGGCGAAGAAGGGCGACATCCACAACCGTCGCCTGGTGCTGCAGACGATCACCGACAAGGGCATCGTCCACACCCTCTTCACCGAGATCGCCCCGCGTTACTCGGAGCGTCCGGGTGGCTACACCCGCATCACCAAGATCGGCAACCGTCGTGGCGACAACGCCCCGATGGCCGTGATCGAGCTGGTCGAGGGCGAGATCGCCAAGAAGGCGACCGTTGCCGAGGCCGAGGCCGCCACCAAGCGCGCCGTCAAGGAGGCCGACGAGGCCGCCGCCGTCGAGGCGACCGAGGACGAGGCGAAGGACGCGTAAGCGTTTTTCGTACGTTTCTCGTGAGCGGGCCCGTACCCCCTGGGGTGCGGGCCCGCTCCCGTGTCTTTGAGAGGATCTTCGCGTGAGCGATGACGTGCAGGACGGGTTCGTACGGGTACGCCTTGACCTTTCGTACGACGGCAAGGACTTCTCCGGCTGGGCCAAGCAGGCCCAGGGGCAGCGGACCGTACAGGGCGAGATCGAGGACGCCCTGCGGACCGTGACCCGGTCCAAGGAGACGTACGAGCTGACCGTCGCCGGCCGGACCGACGCCGGGGTGCACGCGCGCGGCCAGGTCGCCCATGTCGACCTGCCCGTGGAGCTGTGGGCCGAGCACCGGGACAAGCTGCTCCGGCGGCTCGCGGGGCGGCTCTCGCACGATGTGCGGGTGTGGAAGGTGGAGGAGGCCCCCGCGGGGTTCAACGCGCGGTTCTCCGCCGTCTGGCGCCGCTACGCCTACCGCGTCACCGACAACCCCGGCGGAGTCGACCCGCTGCTGCGCGGGCACGTGCTGTGGCACGACTGGGCCCTCGACATGGACGCCATGAACGAGGCCGCCACCGCGCTCGTCGGCGAGCACGACTTCGCCGCGTACTGCAAGAAGCGCGAGGGCGCCACCACGATCCGCACGCTCCAGGTGCTGCGCTGGGAGCGGCGCGAGGACGGCATCCTGGAGGCGACCGTGAAGGCGGACGCCTTCTGCCACAACATGGTCCGCTCGCTCGTCGGCGCCCTGCTCTTCGTCGGCGACGGCCACCGGCCGGTCGACTGGCCCGGCAAGGTGCTCGCCGCCGGTGTGCGGGACTCGGCCGTCCACGTCGTGCGGCCGCACGGCCTCACCCTCGAAGAGGTCGGCTACCCGGAGGACGCGCTGCTCGCCGCCCGCAGCAAGGAGGCCCGCAACAAGCGGTCACTCCCCGGCGGCGGCTGCTGCTGAGGCCTGGGCACGGCCCCGGGCGTAGATCTGGTTGAAGGCGAAGGTGCCGAGGTCGTCGCTGGCCTGGAAGACCGGCTTGTCGGCCAGGGAGACCTTCTTGCCGTTGGCGAAGCCGGCCTGGGTGAAGTAGGCGTACCGGCCGATCGCGTTCGAGCGGCGCAGACAGACCGTGGCGTGGCAGAAATCACCCACGCCCGCGCCCGTCAGCGGCGCGATCCCGCCGGTGGCCTGCTCCTTCGCCTTCTGGGCGGAGGCCTCGGAGGGGAAGACGGCGACGCCGACGGTGATCGCCACGCCGTCCTTCACGTATGTGGCCCGGAGCACCCGCTGGCAGCCGTTCCGCTTCAGGACCGTGCCGAGGCCGCCCTGGGTGACGGCCGCGCAGTTCGTGGTCGAGGAGGTCGCGCCCTTCTTGTACGGGCGGTCGTTCATGCTCAGCTTCTTGCCCGGGAAGAGGCCCTCGGCGGTGAGCGGGGCCTTGTCCTTCTTCGGGTCCGAGATGTAGTCCTTCGGGTTCGGCGGGGGCGGCGGCGCCACCGAGGAGAAGGTCGGGTCGGGGGTCGGCTCGCCGGTGGGGGCGACCGTGCCGGTGGGGACCGGGTGGTTCTTGGCGTCGTCGTTCTTCTTGTTGGTGCTCACGACGGCGGTCGCGACGATCGCGCCCACGGCCGCCGTCGCCAGGACCCCGCCGGCGATCAGCAGGAGGCGCTTGCGGCGGCCGCGGGAGGCCGAGGCGTCGGCCATGGCGCCCCAGTCGGGGGTGTCACCGCTGCCCTGCGCGCCGGGGAAGGGGTTCGGCTGGGCCGGCTGCTGGGGCTGCGGGTAGCCGTAGCCCGGCTGCTGCCCGTGCCCTTGTTGCGGCGGGTACCCGTAGCCGGGCTGCTGCCCGTTCCCCTGCGGCGGCGGATACCCGTAGCCGGGCTGCTGTCCGTACCCCTGCTGCCCCTGCTGCTGCGGCTCCTGCGGCCACTGCGGTCCCCCAAAGCTCATGCCGCGCATCCTAAACCGGTTGGGCCGGAGCCGAGCGGGCGGTGACAATGCCTCCCATGGGACATGTCGAGGCCGCGCATCTGGAGTACTACCTTCCCGACGGGAGGGTCCTTCTCGGGGACGCCTCCTTCCGGGTCGGGGAGGGGGCCGTCGTCGCCCTCGTCGGGGCCAACGGCGCCGGCAAGACCACACTGCTCCGGATGATCGCCGGAGAGCTCCAGCCGCACGGCGGCACCGTCACGGTCAGCGGCGGGCTCGGCGTGATGCCGCAGTTCGTCGGCTCCGTACGGGACGAGTCCACCGTCCGCGACCTGCTGGTCTCGGTCGCCCAGCCCCGGATCCGGGAGGCCGCCAAGGCCGTCGACGAGGCCGAGCACCTGATCATGACGGTCGACGACGAGGCCGCGCAGATGAAGTACGCGCAGGCCCTCAGCGACTGGGCGGAGGTGCAGGGGTACGAGGCCGAGACCCTCTGGGACATCTGCACGATGGCCGCGCTGGGCGTCCCGTACGAGAAGGCGCAGTTCCGTCAGGTACGGACCCTCTCCGGCGGCGAGCAGAAGCGGCTGGTCCTGGAGTCGCTGCTGCGCGGCCCCGACGAGGTGCTGCTCCTGGACGAGCCGGACAACTACCTCGACGTGCCCGGCAAGCGGTGGCTGGAGGAGCGGCTGCGGGAGACCCGCAAGACCGTGCTCTTCATCTCCCACGACCGGGAGCTGCTCTCCCGGGGCGCGCAGAAGATCATCGCGGTCGAGCCCGGCCCGGCCGGGTCGGACGTCTGGGTGCACGGCGGCGGCTTCGACACCTTCCACGAGGCCCGGCGGGAGCGGTTCGCCCGCTTCGAGGAGCTGAAGCGGCGCTGGGACGAGAAGCACGCGCAGCTGAAGAAGCTGGTGGTCAACCTGCGGCAGGCGGCCGCGGTCAGCCACGAGATGGCCTCCCGCTACGCGGCGGCGCAGACCCGGCTGAAGAAGTTCGAGGAGGCGGGGCCGCCGCCGGAGCCGCCGCGCGAGCAGGACATCCGGATGCGGCTGCGCGGCGGGCGGACCGGGGTGCGGGCCGTGACCTGCGAGAACCTTGAGCTGACCGGTCTGATGAAGCCGTTCTCGCTGGAGATCTTCTACGGGGAGCGGGTCGCCGTCCTCGGCTCGAACGGCTCCGGGAAGTCGCACTTCCTGCGGCTGCTCGCGGGGGACCCCTCGGTCGCCCACACGGGGACGTGGAAGCTGGGCGCCCGGGTCGTGCCGGGGCACTTCGCGCAGACCCACGCCCACCCCGAGCTGGCCGGGCGGCCGCTCGTCGACATCCTGTGGACCGAGCACGCCAAGGACCGCGGCGCGGCGATGTCGATGCTGCGGCGGTACGAGCTGGAGCGCCAGGGCGACCAGTCCTTCGACCGACTGTCGGGCGGCCAGCAGGCCCGCTTCCAGATCCTCCTCCTGGAGCTCGCGGGCACGACGGCACTCCTCCTCGACGAGCCCACGGACAACCTGGACCTGGAGTCGGCCGAGGCCCTCCAGGAGGGCCTGGAGTCCTACGAGGGCACCGTGATGGCCGTCACGCACGACCGCTGGTTCGCGAAGAGCTTCGACCGCTTCCTGGTCTTCGGCTCCGACGGCGTCGTACGGGAGACCAGCGAGCCGGTGTGGGACGAGCGGCGGGTCGAGCGGGCGCGGTGACCTCGGGCGGCCGGCGGGGGACCCGGCCCCGGGCCCCGGGGTTTGCCGGGGCCCCGGTGTTTTGACCCGTCCGGGGTGGCGCGGGTACTGTTGCGGTTTGTTATGCGTATTGGCTTCGTCGTTCTCACGCGAGGGGCCCTTACGCAGGTTCCCTGGAGCAGTTACCAGTGGCTCGCATACGGGCGGTGTCCCGGCAGTGCAGGCCCCAGCTGCATGATCGCTTCAGGTGTGTCTGGACTCCATCCACTGAAGAAGCGAAGGCTACGAAGTGCGTACGTACAGCCCCAAGCCCGGCGATGTCACTCGCCAGTGGCACATCATCGACGCGCAGGACATCGTCCTGGGCCGTCTGGCCACGACGGCTGCGAACCTCCTGCGAGGCAAGCACAAGCCGGTCTACGCCCCGCACATGGACATGGGCGACTTCGTCATCATCATCAACGCTGACAAGGTCCACCTGTCCGGCAACAAGAAGACCCAGAAGATGGCCTACCGCCACTCTGGCTTCCCGGGTGGTCTGCGCTCCGTCCGTTACGACGAGCTGCTCGACAAGAACCCCGAGAAGGCCGTCGAGAAGGCCATCAAGGGCATGATCCCCAAGAACTCCCTGGGCCGTCAGATGCTCTCGAAGCTGAAGGTCTACTCGGGCGAGAACCACCCGCACGCTGCCCAGCAGCCGGTTCCGTTCGAGATCACCCAGGTCGCGCAGTAATTCCGGCCACACCCCCTAAGAACGAAAGAAATCTGAGGAGCATCGTGGCCGAGACCACCCCCGAGACCCCCGTCGACGAGTTCGAGGGCGTCGAGGAGTACACCACCGAGACCGAGATCGTCGAGGGTGACTACACCTCCGAGTCCCTCGCGTCCCGCTTCGGCGACCCGCAGCCGGCCGCCGGCCTGGGCCGTCGCAAGAACGCCATCGCCCGCGTCCGGATCGTTCCGGGCACCGGCAAGTGGAAGATCAACGGTCGCACCCTTGAGGACTACTTCCCCAACAAGGTGCACCAGCAGGAAGTCAACGAGCCCTTCAAGGTGCTCGAGCTCGACAACCGCTACGACGTCATCGCCCGCATCGCGGGTGGCGGTGTCTCCGGCCAGGCCGGCGCCCTGCGCCTCGGCGTGGCCCGTGCGCTGAACGAGGCGGACGTCGAGAACAACCGCCCGGCGCTGAAGAAGGCCGGCTTCCTCTCCCGTGACGACCGTGCGGTCGAGCGGAAGAAGGCCGGTCTCAAGAAGGCCCGCAAGGCTCCGCAGTACAGCAAGCGCTAATCACGCCTGCTCGCTGCTTTCGTACGCCCCGGCGGCACTGCCCGTGCCGTCGGGGCGTACGTTTTTTCATAACCCCTTTCAAAGCTTTGGGCACGTATTTTCGGAGGACAGCTGTGGGACGACTCTTCGGCACGGACGGCGTACGCGGCGTCGCCAACGCGGACCTGACGGCGGAGCTGGCGCTCGGCCTGTCCGTCGCGGCCGCGCACGTGCTCGCCGAGGCGGGCACCTTCGAGGGCCACCGGCCGACCGCCGTGGTCGGACGTGACCCGCGCGCCTCCGGAGAGTTCCTCGAAGCGGCCGTCGTCGCGGGCCTCGCCAGCGCCGGCGTCGACGTGCTGCGCGTCGGCGTCCTGCCCACCCCGGCCGTCGCCCACCTCACCGGCGTCCTCGGCGCCGACCTCGGCGTGATGCTCTCCGCCAGCCACAACGCCATGCCCGACAACGGCATCAAGTTCTTCGCCCGCGGCGGCCACAAGCTCGCCGACGAGCTGGAGGACAAGATCGAGGCCGTGTACGAGGAGCACCGCACCGGCGCCCCCTGGGAGCGCCCGACCGGTGCCGGCGTCGGCCGCGTCCGCGACTACGACGAGGGCTTCGACACGTACGTCGCCCACCTCCTCGCCGTCCTCCCCAACCGTCTCGACGGTCTGAAGATCGTCCTCGACGAGGCCCACGGCGCCGCCGCCCGCGTCTCGCCCGCCGCCTTCGCCCGGGCCGGCGCCGACGTCGTCACCATCGGTGCCGAGCCCGACGGCCTCAACATCAACGACGGCTGCGGCTCCACCCACCTGGAGCTGCTCAAGGCCGCCGTCGTCAAGCACGGCGCCGACCTGGGCATCGCCCACGACGGTGACGCCGACCGCTGCCTCGCCGTGGACGCCTCCGGCAACGAGGTCGACGGCGACCAGATCCTCGCCGTGCTCGCCCTCGCCATGCGCGAGGCCGGCACCCTGCGCGGCGACACCGTCGTCGCGACCGTCATGTCCAACCTGGGCTTCAAGCTCGCCATGGAGCGCGAGGGCCTGAACCTCGTCCAGACCGCGGTCGGCGACCGCTACGTCCTGGAGTCCATGAAGGAGAACGGCTACGCCCTCGGCGGCGAGCAGTCGGGCCACGTCATCGTGCTCGACCACGCCACCACCGGCGACGGCACCCTCACCGGCCTCATGCTGGCCGCCCGCGTCGCCGCCACCGGCAAGTCGCTCGCGGAGCTCGCCGGCGTCATGGAGCGGCTGCCGCAGATCCTCATCAACGTCAAGGACGTCGACAAGTCCCGGGTCACCACCTCCGCCGAGCTCGCCGCCGCCGTCACCGACGCCGAGCGCGAGCTCGGCTCCACCGGCCGCGTCCTGCTGCGCCCCTCCGGCACCGAGCCGCTGGTCCGTGTCATGGTCGAGGCCGCCGACATCGAGCAGGCCCGCGCGGTCGCGCAGCGCCTCGCGGACGTCGTGAAGTCCGCACTGGGCTAGCCTTTCTGAGGCACCGTCATGCACATGCGTGAGGGCCCGCCGCGCCGGGGATCCGGTGCGGCGGGCCCTTTCGTACGAGGTGCCCCCGGCCCGCGTCAGCCCCTGCGCAGCCGACGCTTGAGGCGCCCGCGCTGGGTCCGCCACAGCCGCTGCTGCAGGGCCAGGGTCGCCGTACCCGCCAGCATGATCCCCAGCAGGTTGAGCAGCAGCTGTCCGATCGACCCTCCCATCTGCCCGAACTCGCCGTAGCTGAGCGCCACCGCCGCGTTCGCCGCCGCCGGGACCGTGGTCACCGAGATCGCCACCCCCACCAGGGCGCCCGACTTGGACGAGGTCAGGGAGAGCGTGCCGGCCGCGCCCGCCAGCAGCGCCACCACGAACGAGAACGGGTCCGGCTGCCAGATGAAGCTGGTCTGCGGACGTTCCGCGTCCAGCATCGAGGCGCTGAACAGGCCCAGCCAGTCCATGAGCAGGCTGAACAGGGTCGTCGCCAGGATCGCCGACAGGAAGCCGAAGAGCAGCGCCGTCAGCGAGCGGGCCGCCAGCCTCGGCGCCCGCTGCACGATCGCCGTGCACACTCCGGCGAGCGGGCCGAACTCCGGGCCGACCGCCATGGCGCCCACGATCAGGATCGTGTTGTCCAGGACGACGCCGCAGGCCGCGATCATCGTCGCGAGCCCCATGAACGAGAGATAGGTGAAGGAGAGCGTCGACTCCTCGTGCGTCGCCTCCGCCAGCTGCTCCCAGATCACGGCGTCCGCGCCCTCGCCGGGGGCCTCCTCCTCGGCCGTGTCCGCCCGCGTGGACATCGACAGGTCGATGTTCTCCACCGCGATCGACCCGTCCCGGTCGATCTCCATGTTCCGCAGCCCGTGCAGCAGTTCGTCGGCCGACTCGCGCGCCATGTCGCACAGGACCAGGTCACCGACGGGTTCCCTGGCCACGCCGGGCAGCACCACCAGATGGGTGGTGCCGACCGTCGACTCGATCAGCTCGACCGCGGCCGCCGTGCGGTCCGCAGGGACGATCATCCGCAAATGCAGCATGGGCCGAGCTTACGGACCTCAGAGCTTGCGCAGGCTCAGCCTCTGCACCTTGTGGTCCGGTCCCTTGCGGACGACGAGGGTCGCCCGCCCGCGGGTCGGGGCCACGTTCTCCAGGAGGTTCACCTTGTTGATGGTCCGCCACATCGTGCGGGCGTAGTCGAAGGCCTCCTCCTCGGAGACCTGCGTCCAGCGCCGGAAGTACGAGGACGGGTCCTGGAAGGCGGTGTCGCGCAGTTTGCGGAAGCGGTTGAGGTACCAGCGCTCGATGTCCTCGGGGCGGGCGTCCACGTACACCGAGAAGTCGAAGTAGTCGGCGAGGCCGACGCGGGTCCTGCCGTCCTTGCCGGGAAGCGCCGGCTGGAGGACGTTCAGCCCCTCCACGATGAGGATGTCCGGGCGGCGGACGACGAGCCGCTCGCCGGGCACCCGGTCGTAGATCAGGTGCGAGTAGACCGGGGCCGTGACCTCCTCCTTGCCCGCCTTGACGTCCGCGACGAAGCGGGTCAGGGCCCGGCGGTCGTACGACTCGGGGAAACCCTTCCGGGACATCAGGCCGCGCGCCTTCAGCTCCTCCATCGGGTAGAGGAAGGCATCCGTCGTCACCAGCTCCACCCGCGGGTGCTCCGGCCAGCGGGCCAGCAGCGCCTGGAGCAGGCGGGAGACCGTCGACTTGCCGACGGCCACCGAACCGGCCACCCCTATGACGAAGGGCGTTCCGCGCTGCTCCGCGCTCTCTCCGAGGAAGGTGTTCAGGGCTCCGCGCAGGCCGCTGGTGGCCTGCACGTACAGGTTGAGCAGCCGGGAGAGCGGCAGGTAGATGTCCCGGACCTCGTCGAGGTCGATGACGTCCCCGAGGCCGCGCAGCCGCTCCACCTCGTCGGCGGTCAGCGGCAGCGGCGTCTTGTCGCGCAGGGCGCTCCACTCGGCCCGGGTGAGGTCGACGTACGGGGTCGCCTCGGACGGCTTGCGGTGCCCGGTCCCGGTCCGGGGGGTGCCGGTGCCGGCCCCGTTGCGGGGGCTCCCGTTTCCGGCACCCTCTCCGGTCCCGGCGCCGTTGCCGGGGACTCCGTCGGGGCTTCGTGGCGGCGAAGTGATCACCCCGCCATTGTCCCGGGTCGGGCGGGGGTGTGGGGGGTGGGGTGGATCACGTGGCGGCCGGGGCGGGAGAACCAGGCGCCAGCCCTCCCTCGCCATCGCCTCAGACAAAGGACAGTTCTACCTTCTTTTTCACACAAACTCGGAGGACGGCGACGAGATCGCGAAGTTCTCTTAGTTGATTTCGGAGCTCAGAGTCCAAGTTCGAGTCCGGCACCCAAGTGGACAGTATATCTTCAAGGCGCGGCAGCATTAGAGTGCACTCTTTGAGTGAAAGATTTCTTCCGTGGTCATCTGGATGGTTGAGGAGTGGTTCAAGGACTGTGGTGACGTCACTCCACGGAGTGTCTCCACCGAACCCCTCCATGTTCTCCAAAGGGAACCCTTCCTCGGAAGCCAGGCGTCTGCGGAACGATGAGAATTCACGGTACGAAAAGCATGCGTCTGGCCCATTGACGTCTCCGTCATCAGGGAACAGGCACAACCCCATTAGAACCTTCTCCGTTAACGTCGAGGGGTGTTCGCCCTTGATCGGTGGTCGACCAAGGGCGAACACCCCGAAATCTACACGATACCCGCGCTGAGCAAGGGCTCTTGAGGGCGTCAAGATCTAGGGATCACTGCCCAGGGTATGCCCTTTTTGTCGAACCAGGAAGTGAATTCTGTCGGGATCGGATTCTCTGAGATGATCCGGTAGTCAATCCCCTTTGCCCGTGCTATAGAGATCTTCTCTCCCTCTACGCCCTTGAACTTCTCCAAGCGATCAGGGTCGGCCAGTGTGTCGGTCCAGAATCTTCCTGACTTCGCCTCGTACCAAGTGCCGCGGCCTGTGGCGTTATCGATGAATGCGCCGTCGAATTGGCGAGTGTTTCCGCCGGATGCCTTTCTTTCGAAGAAGCCTCCGCCACCACCAAGGTGGTCAACGAGGAATTCCTCATAAGAATCACCAGATTCCTGAGCCGCGCGGCCTCCGCCACCTTCACCGCAGTTGTGCACCAGAACCGGAGCCGGGCCCGCCAGCACGTAGTACGTGTGGAAGTCGGCGACCGTCAGGTTGCGGACGCTGGCGGTCTGGGTCCAGGCCTGGACCGCGGTGATCTGGACGTGGGTGCCGGCGCTCGTGCGGAGCCACTGGCCCGGCTTCAGGTCCTTGGCGTCGACCCACTTGCGGAGGGACGGGACCCAGAAGGGGTGGCCGTCCGTGGCCGTGATCGGGGCCGTCTTGGTGCCCTTGGCGCCGTCCGTGTCGATCGTGATGCGGACGAGGTGCTTCTCGCCGTTGCCGATGATCGTCGCGGCGACGTCCTTGGCGGCCGTCTCGCCGGTCTTCTCGTCCGTCGCGAGGACCTTGTCGCCCGGCTTCAGGTCCTTGATCGGCTTCGTGGAGCCGTCGGCGAGCAGGACCTTCGTCTCGGGGGTGAAGCTGTTTCTGATGGGGCAGGACCCGCTGGAGACCGCGTCGCCTCCGTCGGCTTTTCTCGCCGCGTCCGCCGCCGCGTCGTCGGCCTTTCTGGCCGCCGCCTTCGCGGCGTTCGCCTCCTTCTTCCAGTTCGCCATGTCCTCGGCGTATTTCGCCATGGCCGCGGCTTCGTTGTCCGCCCGCTTCAGGAGTCCCGTGGCCCAGCGGACCTCGTCGCTCCAGCGGTCGTACAGTTTCCAGGCCTTTTCAAGGGCCTTGGCGAGTCTCTTGGACTTGGCGGCGAACGGCACGGCTATGTCCAGCGCCAGTGACCCGCATGCCCAGACGTCGCCGCCGAGGCAGGCCTGGATGTCGTCGAATCCGCTGATGCCCTTGGCGACCTCCCACGCGATCTCGAGGATCACGTCCGCCTTGGACTTCTTCCGGATGTTCGACGCCTTCTTGACGTCGTCCTCGCTGAGGGTCGTCGTCGGCTTCGTCGGCGGCGGGGGGATGTAGACGTCCTTGACTCCGGCGTCCTCGTAGACCTGATTGGTGGTCTTGCCCTCCGTCTGGATCTTCTTGCCGCAGCTGTCCCCGGGCCCTTCGCAGAACGCCTGGCCCGACGGATCCGCGAAGGTGATCGGGCTGTTGTTGGCGTACGCGTACGGGTTCATCGTCTGCGACTCGGCGATGTTCATCTTCGGGTCGACCGAGATGAACCGGCCCAGTGTCGGGTCGTACTCGCGGGCGCCCAGGTGGGTCAGGCCCGTCGAGGCGTCCTTCGTGCCGCCGAGGTAGCCCTTGTCGTCGGGCCAGACCGACGGGGCCGTGCCGCGTTCCTCGCCGTACGGGGTGAACTTGCGGCGCGTGACCGTCTTGGTCGCCGCGTCGACCGAGGCCGTCGAGCTGCCGTTGCGGTCGCCGAGCAGGTACGACTTCTTGATCGTGCCGCCCTGGGCGACCTTGACCATCGCGGGTCCGGCGGGGTGGCCGTAGTACCGGGTCGTCTTGGCGACGTTGCCGGCGGTGTCGAGCTGGAGCTCGGTGCCGGGCAGGTACAGGGTCGTGCCGCTGGGGTCCCGCTTGATGAGGCGGTTGCCGCCCGCGTCGTAGACGAAGGAGGTCTCCTTGGTGCCGGCGGTCACCTTCTCCAGGCGGCCCTCCAGGTTCCACAGGAGGTTCTGCGTGTCGCCCTGGACGGTCCGGGAGGTGGTGTTGCCCGCGTCGTCGTAGCCGAAGAGCTCCTCACGCTGGCCCTGGGGACCCGTCGTGTTGACCTTCTCCAGCCGGCTCTTCGTGGGCAGGCCGGTCGCGTAGGTGTACGCGCGGTTGACGTCCTTCTTGGTGTCGCCGAGCGGGTCGTGCTTCGTCTCGCTGAGACGGTTGCCGGCGGCGTCGAAGGTGTAGGAGTGCCAGTACGAGTCCGGGCCGCCGACCTTCGGTGCCGAGCCCGGCCCGGACGCGCCGGGCTTGAGGGCGCACGCGTCGCTCGCCGTCCACGCGTCGGTCATCCGGCGCAGGTGGTCGTAGGCGAAGCACTGGACGTCGGTGGTGGCCGGCGTCGGGTTGTCGCCGGTGGTCTCCGTGATCCGCTTCACGTTGCCGACGGCGTCGTAGTCGGTCACCACGTCGTTGAGCGTGACGGTGTCGACCGTGCCGACTTCCTGGTGGTTCGTCGTGCGGGTGACCCGGCGCGTCTGCTCGTCGAACAGGTTGCTGGTGATCAGCGCCTTGCCCGCCGAGTCGACCCGGGTGCGCACCACGTCGCCGAGCGAGGTGTACTCGGTCGCCGCGACGAAGGTGCTGGTTCCCACCGTCATGGTGTTGATGGCGTCGAGCGCGTTGTACCCGATCGACACCGTCTCCGCGGGGAGGCCGCCGACCGCCGGATGGGTCGTGGACTCCGGCAGACCGGTCCGCGAGGTGTACGTGTTGGTGTACTTGTACGTGCCGGCGAGCTTGCCCTCGCTGGGCGGGATCGTCACCGTGGTCGTCTTGGGCCGGTACTCGGTGTCGTAGGCCGTGATGGCCTGCGTGTACGCGTTCGTGCCGGCGTCCGTGGTGACGTAGCGGGTCGAGGAGGCCGGGAGGCCCAGGGCGCCCGGGACCGTGTCGTACGTCTGCGACGTCAGCTTCGGCCCGGTGAGCGAGCCGTCGTGCGTGGCGGTGACGCGGCCCAGGGCGTCGTAGGCCATCGCGATGGTCCGGCCGGGCGTCCGGCCGTCCGTCATGGAGACGACGCGGTCGCCGTTGTCGTACTCGAGGGTCGTCGTGCCCTTGTCGGGGTCGGAGGTCGTCTTGACGCGGCCGCGGATGTCGTAGGTCTGCGACCACTTGTTGCCGGCCTGGTCGGTGACCGTGTCCAGCTGCCCCTTGCGGGTGTACGTGTAGCTGATCTTGTCGTACGCGCCGGAGGGACCGTCGCCCTTGTACTGCCGCAGCTCGGTCTTCCGGCCGAAGGCGTCGAGGATCGCCATCGTCGGCGTCTCGCCGGCCGGGGGATCGACCGCCGTCCAGTCACCGCCGTACGTGGTGGTCGTCCGCCAGGTCTCCAGGCCCTTGGACCGGGCGATGGTGTCGGTCGGACGTCCGACGCCGTCGTACTTCGTCACCGTGGACGAGGGGACGGTGTTGTCGGTCGGCGGGAACATCGTCGCGGTCGGACCGCTGTCGCTGTTGTAGTAGCCGCCGTTCTCCTTCCACACCCGGCCGAGGCTGTCGTAGAAGGTGTCCGTGACGACCCGGCCGCCGTTCATCGCCGGGTTCTGGGTCTGCCGCAGGCGCAGCGCGCCGTCGTAGAAGTCGTAGCTGACCCGGTAGGTGCCGTTCTCCAGGAGGTGCTTGTTGGTGATGACGACCGGGGCGTTCTGGCCCACGGTGTAGTCGAACTCCGCGTCCGGAGTGGTCGTGGTCGAGTTGCGATCGGGCGACCAGACCTTCTTCGTCCGCCCGAGCGCGTCGTACTCCATGACGGTCTTGCGGCCGTTGGTGTCCGTCTGGACGAGGGGAAGTCCACGTCCGGGGTCGACCTCGGTGGTGGCCGTGTGCCCGAGGGCGTTCGTCGTGACGGTCTTGGTGACGACCGAGCCGGAGGCCGGCGTGTAGGCCGTCGTGGTGGTCTTGCCGTAGACGTCGGTCGCGGAGGTGATGCGGCCGTAGTCGTCGAAGGTCGCGGTGCCCTGGGTGGTGTACTGCGGGACGCGGTTCTCGAAGCCGGAGAGCGACTCCGTCTTCACGACGTTGCCCACGGCGTCGTACTGGACCTTGACGTCGGAGACGACGGTGTCGGCGTCGTAGATCGTGCCGATGTCGCACGGCATGGTGACGGTTACGGCCCTGGTCTGCTGGGACTTGAACCACTTCGCGGCATCGTCGAGGTACTCGAACCGCGTGCACTGGTCGTCGTTCGCGTCGGTGGTGTCGCCCTTGGACCAGGTCCAGACGGTGCGGCCGCTGTTGTCGTAGCTGTGCTCGACGGCGGTGCGGCGCTCGCCGCGGCTGCCCGACAGGATCGTGCGCGAGGAGGTGGACTTCAGGCCCTGCACCCAGGCTTCCAGGGGCGCGGCCCCGGTGGCGGAGCGGTTCCGCGAGGCGACCGGACCGTACAGCCACGGGGTGTTGATCGTCGCGGAGTGCAGCGAGCCCGTGACACCGTCGAAGTACTGGGTCTCCCTGACCTGGCCGGCGAGCATCGGGTGGTCGTCGACGGAATTCTTCTCGGAGTCCGTCACCTGGACGGAGCGGCGGGTGCCGTCGGACTTGAGGTCGCCGTCGAGGCCCCGGTAGAAGAGGGTCTCCGTGCGGGTGCGCACGTCGGGCTCGACGCCGTTGAGGACGCGGACCTTGGAGTAGCCGCGGTACACCGACCACGTGCGGGCGGGCTTGTTGGTCAGCTCGCTCGCGTCGTCGTACGCCCAGGCGGGCGTGCCGAGGTACTCGTAGTTGGCCTCGCGGGTCGGCGAGGTGCCGTTCTTGTCCTCCTCCCGGACCTGGTCGACGCGGTGCTTGTGGAACCAGTCGGTGGAGTAGAGCTTTTTCAGGCCCGTCGGATCGGTGGGGTCGTTGGTCTCGACGACGACGGGGTAGCAGCGCAGGGTGTTGCTGTCCGGCGCGGACGGGAGGTTGACGGCGCCAGGGACGGTGGAGCATTCCGTGGGCGCGTACTTGACGACCGTGCGGGCGCCGGTCTCGGTCTGGATCTGCTGGACCCGCCAGCGCAGGTACGGCGGGTTGCCGTCGGTGTCGTTGTCGACGCGGTTGGGCAGCTGGATGCCCGTGAAGGTCACGGCGGGCAGCGTGAGCGGCGCCCCGTTCTGACCGGTGCGCTGGATGCTCTTCAGCCAGAGCGGGTACTCGCCGTTGACGGCGCCGTCGCCCGTGGACTGGAAGTCCTGATCCAGGGTCCAGGTGTCGACCGGGGTCGAGACACCGTTCTTGAGGACCTTGGTGGTGATGCTCCTCAGGAGCTTACGGGTGAAGAAGGCGGGCGAGTACCGGTCCGTGCAGGTCTCGCCGGAGGCACAGAGCTGGTCGGAGGGTACGTCCGGCCAGTTCTTGGCGACGTCGTACGAGGACTTGGAGGTGAGTTTCTCCTCGGCGCAGTCGAAGGACGTCGTGACGATGCAGCGCTCGCGGGCGTCGTACGTCACCTCGGCGGGCGCGGGGGCGAACAGGTCGTCGGAGCGCAGGCCGTACGCGGCGCGCTGCAGCCAGCTGCCGCGGTCGTAGCCGCGGGCGGTCGAGGTGCCGGTGTCGGTGACGTTGGAGCCGTAGTAGTTGCGCTCCTTGCCGTACCAGTAGGTGAGGGCGTTGCCGCGCGGGTCGACGACGTAGTCGAGGTTCCAGCGGTAGGTCTGGTCACAGACCGAGGCCGCGTAGCTGGCGGCGTGGCAGGGCTCGCCCTCGTGGTTGCCGTAGACGGGCACGTTGAGCGCCGAGTTGGTCTCGGGCTTGCCGCTCGTCCAGCCGGGCAGATGGTTGAGGCCGAAGTGGTACTTGACGCCCTCGGAGTTGGTGACGACCCAGTACTCGCCCTCCTTGTCGCCGTTCTCGGCGCCCGTCTCCAGTTCGACCTTGGAGCCGTCCTGATTGGCGGTGTACCACTTGTGGTCGGCGTCGTTGAGGACGAGAGCGGTGGACGACCCGTTCAGGGAGAGGGTGACCATCGGAGGGCCGTGACAGAGGTCGCCCGTCGGGTGGGTCGTGGGGTTGTTGAACCCGCTGTCCTTCGCGCGGTCCTCGGCGCAGGCCACGTAGGTGCGCTCGATGAAGCTGGATCCGGTGTCCCAGCCGTCACCGACCCAGGAGGGCTGCTGGGAGGTCGCGAGGGTGCGGCCGTCCACGCTGCCGGAGTTGTAGCCGATGGAGAGGGAAGGGCCCGGGCCGCCGAGGGACGACGGGATCTCCATCGGATAGGTCCAGGAGAAGTCACCGGTGGAGCCGCCGGCCGACCAGGAGCCGGTGGGGCTGAGCGAGGTCGCCTTGTAGGTGCCCTTGGACCCGGACGCGCCCGCGGTGGCGGCGAGGACCATGGCCCCGGAGCCGGCCGCGGCGGAACGCGCCGCGTAGGTGCCGGTCAGCGTGCCCGACTCGGTGTCGTTGACGCTCGGCACGGGGACGGACGCCTGGCACTCGGGCTTCTGCGGCGTGGTCAGCGCGCAGGCGGGCATGGCGCTGAAGTGCAGGCGGGAGCCCCAGTCGCCACCGTAGGCGTGGGAGAAGGAGCGGTAGTCCAGTTCGACGGAGACCGGGTTGGTGCCCTTGCCCTCGTCGGTGCGCTGGACGGAGAGGAGCAGGCCGCGGACTCCGGCCTTGCGGGCGGCTTCCTCGCCGTGGACGGAGACCTTCGCCGTGACGGCGGGCGCGCCGGCGGCGGGGGCGGTGGCGCCCTTGGTGACGGCCGCGTTGCCGGCCGCGAGTCGGACCGGCAGGGATCCCGCGCGGGCCGAGGGGCCGACGGGTGCGGCCTTGTCCTGCTGACCGGTGGCGACGCGCAGCGCGGACCGGGCGGTCTGGTCGCCCGCGGGCACGGTGGCCTCGGCGGTCGCCGGAGCCGGCCACTTCACACTCGGGGCCGTCTTGAGGGCCGCGCGGCTGCTCTGGTCCTGCGGTGCGGTGGGCGGCTTGGAGGTCGCGGGCGCCGCCGGGACGTCCGTGACCTTCTGGAGTTCGGGAAGGCCCTTGCCTCCCGCGGTCTGCGCGGCCACGGGAGAGAGAGACGCCCCGGAGGCCAGCAGGGCCAAGGCGAGCGCGGAAATCCCGGAGCGCCATCTCCGTGATGTATGTCTGAAGTGTTTTCTGGCATGCCGAAATGGCACGTTGATCCCCACCCCTAATTCGTTGATCGGACGATTGGGGCGCAGGTTATGCAGCGCGGAGAACGGCTAACAAGGAGTGGCTGTGAGCAGCCTATGTGCCACCTGTGTGCAAAAAGGGCACGTCATGGCCATTCCTGCACATGTCGCCGACGAAGTTGCTTGGAATATGTCAAGTCGGCCGGACTTTCGTCGCCCGGTGTCCGAGTTGCCTGCTACAAAGCAGCCTGAACGATTCCGTTCGACTCCTGACGATCGCGCAAGGGGGACGCTTCCGCCGGAATTTGGGGGAGTGTCGCACGGTCCCGGATAAACGGAATTCACCATCAAGAATGGGGACGGAACCCACTTCATGACACTGTTCAGATCGAGAACGTCCGACCCCGGGGGGGTCATGAGGAGAGGGCTCTCGGCACTCGTCGTCGCGACGATGTCCGCAGGGCTCCTTTCCGCAGCACCGCCCGGGTACGCCAGTGTGGGGACGCCGTCGGCGGGCGACGCTCCCGCCGCCACCCAGGCGGAGCAGGAGGCCCGGGTGACGGCGCAGGCCCTCAAGGAGGCCAAGCGCACCGGCAAGCCCGTCGAGATCGTGTCCCGGCGCACCGAGACCGACGAGGTGTACGTCAACCCCGACGGCACGGCCCGCGTCGACCGGGCGCTCCTCCCGGTCCGCGTCCGCCAGGGCGGCGAGCTCGTCGCCATCGACCCCGACCTGGCGGAGCGCTCCGACGGCCGCATCGCCCCCAAGGCCTCGGCGATGTCCGTCACCTTCTCCGGCGGCGGCGACGACGTCTTCGCGACCATGTTCCGCGAGGGCCGGACCGTCACCCTCACCTGGCCGTACGGGAAGCTGCCCAAGCCGACGGTGAGCGGCCGCACCGCCACGTACGCGAACGTGCTGCCCGGCGTCGACCTCACCGCGACCGCGGACGACGTCTCCTTCTCGCACGCCCTGGTCGTCAAGACGCCCGCGGCCGCGAAGAACCGGGCCGTCAGGTCCGTCGAGTTCGGCGTGAAGACGCGCGGACTCCAGCTCGCGACGGGTGCGGCCGGCGAGGTCCTCGCCAAGACCCCCTCGCGCAACTCCCTCTTCGTCGCCCCGCAGCCGCAGATGTGGGACTCCGCGGGCTCCGAGGCGGCGACCCCGGTGGACGCGAAGACGCCCAAGGCCGCGGCCCGGCCGGCCGCGCGGTCCCTCCAGGACACCCTCGACGGCGCCACCGAAGGCAGCCGGCAGGCGAAGCTCGGCGTGAAGCTCGGAGCGGGCAAGCTCACCCTCACCCCCGACGCCGCGCTCCTCGACGACCCCAAGACCGTGTACCCGGTCGTCATCGACCCGAAGTGGGCGCCCGACGCCTGGAAGAACGCCTGGTCGATCGCGTACAAGCACACCGCGTACCCCGGCTCCGAGAACACCGTCTACTACAACGGCGGCACCATCTCGGACTACGCGCGCGTCGGCTACGCCAACGACACCACCATCGGCGGCACCGTCCGCGCCAACACGTACTTCAACATCCCCGTCTCCAGCCTCTGGGACAAGCAGATCATCAAGTCGACGCTGCGCATCAAGCAGACTCACGCCGGCTCCTGGTCCTGCAACTCCGGTGACGTCCAGGTGCGGACGATCGGCAAGACCCTGCCGAAGAACATCACCTACAACAACCAGCCCGCGTGGGGCGCGGTCGTGGATTCCTCCGGCGAGTCCTTCGGCGGCCGCAACTGCCCGACGGACACCGCGGGCCTGGTGGAGTTCGACGTCACGGACGCGATCGCCGACGCCACCGCCGCCGACTGGGGCAACTGGGCCTTCGTCCTGACCTCGAAGTCCAACACCATCGACACCTCGTGGCGCAAGTTCGACCCCAACTCGGCGCGGGTGTCCACCTGGTACAACACTCTCCCGACCAAGCCGAAGACCTCCATCGACCCGTCGCTCCCGTGCGCGGGCGGCGTCATCGGCACGACCGACGAGATCGTGCTGAAGGCCACCGGCTTCAAGGACGCGGAGGACGCCGACCTCACGGTCGAGTTCCGGTACGCGCTCACGACGGCCAAGAGCGCCACGGTCAGGACCGTCAACGCCAGCAGCGGCGGGACCGCCATGCTGCGCATCCCGGCGGGCACGACCCTGCCGTCCGGGACGTACTGGTACGACGCCGTCGTCAAGGACGGTGTCGGCAGCAGCCTCTGGGCGGGCCGCTGCAACTTCACCTACGACTGGAAGCCGCCGAAGTACGCGCCGAAGGTCAGCTCGTACGAGTTCCCCGAGCACACCCCCACGGTCACTCCCGGGGCGTGCCCCAACGGCGTGGCCAACGGCACGTGCGACATGCCCGCCCGGACGGACGGCAACTTCGTCTTCTCGATGGACTCCCGCGAGCCCGTCAAGGACATCGTCGAGTACGTCTGGTGGACCGACTCCGACACGAAGGAGAAGTCGGCGAAGCCCGCCACGACCGGCGGATCGGTCACCCTCAAGATCCGGCCGCTGAGCGCCGGCCCCCAGTACCTGTACGTACGCGGTGAGGACTCGGCCAACAACCGTTCCCCGGTGAAGGCGTACATGTTCCTTCCCACACGCTCCGCCACGCGTGACCGGCTGGGCGACCTGAACGGCGACACGCTCGTCGACCTGGTCTCCGTGGACCCCGGATCGGGATCGCTCTGGACGTACCCGGGGCGCGGCGACGGCACCTTCGCCACGGGGCAGGTCGCTGACGACAGTTCGTTCGCGGCGGGACCGGTGACGAACGGCGGCAGCTGGGACGACGCCGACTACTACGAGGACGTCCTGGCCCTGCAGCCCGCCGCCGACAAGGACGGCGTGTACGAGCTGAACGCCTACCGGGGCGACGGCAACGGCCGGCTGCTCAACAGCGACAACGCGGTCCGACGCCTGAAGACCCTCGACGAGGACGACGTCGACGACGCCGGCGCCTCGCTGTCGGAGAACGCGCACTGGAGGAACGGAGCCGAGATCCTCTCCGTCCCCAGCGTCAACGACGACAACGAGGACGGCCTGATCAGCGACCTGGACAACCCCGACCTGCTGGTCAAGGAAGGCTCCTCGCTCTGGCTCTACCTGGGCTCACGGGGCGGCAACATCCTCTTCGCCCCGATCGCCCTCGGCAACGCCGACTGGCAGGACATGACCCTCATGACCCCCGGCGACCTCAACAAGGACGGTCTGCCGGAGATCTGGGCCCGGGACAAGGTCAAGGGCACCATCCACGAGTACCGGAGCCGCAAGCCGGAGACGCCCGACCCGAGCGGTGTCGCCCTCGACCTCGCCGTGTTCGGTGACGCTGCGGTACGGGCCACCTCCATCGGTACGGGCTTCACCGGCACCGCCTTCCCGCACCTGACGACGACCGGTGACTTCGAGAACGACGGCTACGCCGACCTGTGGTCGCGCAACGGCGCCGGCCGCACGGTCGAGTTCCCGGGCCGTGCGCTCTCCGGCGGCTCCGCCTTCGGGCCGGAGCGGTACCTCGCCACCACGGGCTACGACTGGGCGGACTGCCAGAGCTTCCCGGCCGCGTCGGGCACCGGAACCTTCTCCGTCTGCGGACCGATCCTCGGCAAGTACCTGGCGCTCGGCGGCGCGACCGGCTACGGCAAGCCGACGTCCGGCGTCACCAACGTCAGCGACGGCGGCCGGTTCGTCAACTTCGCCGAGGCCGGCACGACCACGACCAACCGCACCATCTCCTGGAGCAAGTCGACCGGCGCCTGGGCCGTCTCCGACGGCGTCTTCAGCAAGTGGAACAGCACCGGGCGCGAGACCGGTGTCCTCGGCTACCCGACCTCCGACGAGCGGCCGACGAACGTCCAGGGCGGCACGTCCATCACCTTCAGCAAGGCGGGCAAGGCCGGAGCGATCTACTGGCGGAACGGCATCGGATCGCAGATGATCCGCGGCAGCATCTACAGCCAGTACCTGAAGCTCGGCGGCGTCGCCGTGTACGGCTACCCGACCGGTGACGAGACGGCGACGGCGACCAAGCCGGGGTCGGTCCAGCACTTCCGCCAGGGCAGCTCCACCACCGACAACATCTCCTTCTACTGGAGCAGCACGACCGGCGCCTGGCCGGTCGGCGGAGCCATCCGCGACCACTGGCTGAGCCTGGGCGGTCACACCGGAGCCCTCGGGTTCCCCAAGTCGCCCGAGAAGACGGTCTTCGGCGGCCGGCGCTCGGACTTCCAGACCGGGTACATCCGCTGGAACCGGGAGAGCGGCCAGGTCGCCTCGCACGCCTGGACGGACCGGACCGCGAGCCTGCGGACGGATCTGGCCGGTGACTACGACGGCGACGGCAGGACCGACATCTTCACCGTCTACGACTACCTGAAGGACAGCATCGGCCTGTACGTGGCCAAGGCCAACGCCGACGGCGGGCACAACCCGCCGCAGGAGTACTCCTCCGAGGACCCGGGCGACTGGAACAACAGCCACAGCAAGTGGGCCGCCGGAGACTTCGACGGCGACGGCCGTGACGACCTCATGGGCTTCTACGGCTACTCGGACGGCCACGTCACCGCCTTCTCGTTCCTGACCCAGCCGGCGGGGCTGCCGATCCACCGCAGCAGCATCAACATCACCACCGGCTGGGACTGGAACCGGAGCACGCCGATGGCCGCCGACCTCAACGGCGACGGCCGCGACGACCTCGTCTTCGTGTACGACTACGGCAACGGCGACACGGGCTTCTTCAAGGCCCTCGCCCGCACCGACGGCACCTTCGACAACCCGGTTCTGTCGTACCGGACGGGAGCGGGCAACTGGTGGTCGTCGAGCGCCCGCTACACCGTCGGGGACACGAACGGCGACGGCCGTGACGACCTCATCGGCTTCTACGGCTACGCCACCGGAGAGGCCCGCCTCTACACCTTCACGGCGCAGGCCGACGGCACGCTCGGCCGCGGCGTGGGCTCCTGGTACGTGCCGGCCGGCACCTGGGAGCGCGAGCGGGTCAAGATGACCACGGCCGACTACAACAAGGACGGTCGCGAGGACCTCGCCGTGATGTACGGGTACGACGACGGCCGGACCGAGATCCGGATCTTCCACGCCCGTGCCGACGGCGGCTTCGACGGCTTCGTCGTGCCGTACTCCAGCAAGCCCGGCGACTGGTACGCCACGAGCACCGGGAACCTGATCTCCGGCGACGTGAACGGCGACGGACGCCCCGACATCACCGTGTCGTACAACTACGGGGACGGCAAGACACGGCTGTTCACCTTCTACGGCAACCTCGCGGGAACCGTGGACTGGCCGACGCGCCAGTGGTACGCGGACGCCGGAACCTGGTGACGCACTGACGCACTGACGCACTGACGCACTGACGCACGGCCGAGGGCCGCACCCCACCCGGGGTGCGGCCCTTCGCGCGCGCTCCGGTCCTTCGGGCGGGTTCCGCCGTACTCTGCCGTCATGTGCGGAATCGTGGGATACGTCGGCGGGCAGTCGGCGCTTGATGTGGTGGTCGCGGGCCTCAAGAGGCTCGAATACCGGGGCTACGACTCGGCCGGTGTCGCGGTGCTCGCCGACGGGGGGCTCGCCGCGGCCAAGAAGGCGGGGAAGCTCGTCAACCTGGAGAAGGAGCTCGTCGACCGGCCGCTGCCCGGCGGTTCCGTCGGCATCGGGCACACCCGCTGGGCCACCCACGGCGGCCCGACGGACGTCAACGCGCACCCGCACCTGGACAACGCCGGGCGCGTCGCCGTCGTGCACAACGGCATCATCGAGAACTTCGCGGCCCTCCGGGAGGAGCTCGCCGAGCGCGGCCACACGCTGCTCTCCGAGACCGACACCGAGGTCGTCGCCCATCTCCTGGCCGAGGAGTTCTCCTCCGCGGGGGACCTCGCGGAGGCCATGCGGCTGGTGTGCGGGCGGCTCGACGGGGCGTTCACGCTGGTCGCCGTGCACGCCGACCAGCCGGACGTCGTCGTCGGCGCCCGCCGGAACTCGCCGCTCGTCGTCGGCGTGGGGGAGGGCGAGAACTTCCTCGCCTCCGACGTCTCCGCGTTCATCGCGCACACGCGGTCCGCGATCGAGCTCGGGCAGGACCAGGTCGTCGAACTGACCAGGGACGGCGTCACCGTCACCGACTTCGACGGGGCGCCCGCCGACGTACGGGCCTACCACGTCGACTGGGACGCCTCCGCCGCCGAGAAGGGCGGCTACGCCTCCTTCATGCTCAAGGAGATCGCCGAGCAGCCCAAGGCCGTCGCCGACACCCTCCTCGGGCGGATCGACGGGGCCGGCCGGCTCACCCTCGACGAGGTGCGCATCCCCGACGCCGTGCTCCGCGAGGCCGACAAGGTCGTCGTCGTCGCCTGCGGCACGGCCTTCCACGCCGGGCTCATCGCCAAGTACGCCATCGAGCACTGGACCCGCATCCCCTGCGAGGTCGAGCTCGCCAGCGAGTTCCGCTACCGCGACCCCATCCTCGACCGGCGGACCCTCGTCATCGCGATCTCCCAGTCCGGCGAGACCATGGACACGCTGATGGCGCTGCGGCACGCGCGGGAGCAGGGCGCGAAGGTGCTCGCGGTGTGCAACACGAACGGTTCGACGATCCCGAGGGAGTCGGACGCGGTCCTCTACACGCACGCCGGGCCCGAGGTTGCCGTCGCCTCGACGAAGGCCTTCCTCACGCAGCTGGTGGCCTGCTACCTGCTCGCGCTGTACCTCGGCCAGGTGCGCGGCACCCAGTGGGGCGACGAGATCCACGCCGTCGTCCGCGACCTCGCCCGGATCGGCGACGACGTCGAGCGCGTCCTGGAGACCATGGAGCCCGTGCGGGCCCTGGCCCGCTCCCTCGCCGACAAGGACACCGTCCTCTTCCTCGGGCGGCACGTCGGCCACCCGGTGGCCCTGGAAGGCGCGCTCAAGCTCAAGGAGCTCGCGTACATGCACGCCGAGGGCTTCGCGGCGGGCGAGCTCAAGCACGGGCCGATCGCGCTCGTCGAGGAGGGCCTGCCGGTCGTCGTGGTCGTGCCCTCGCCGCGCGGGCGGTCCGTCCTCCACGACAAGATCGTCTCCAACATCCAGGAGATCCGGGCGCGGGGCGCCCGGACGATCGTCATCGCCGAGGAGGGCGACGAGGCCGTCGTCCCGTACGCCGACCATCTCGTCCGCATCCCCGCCACGCCTACGCTGCTCCAGCCGCTGGTCGCCACGGTGCCGCTCCAGGTCTTCGCCTGCGAGCTCGCCACCGCGCGGGGCAACGAGGTCGACCAGCCGCGCAACCTGGCCAAATCCGTGACCGTGGAGTGAGTGGGAAATGATCATTGGGGTGGGGATCGACGTGGCAGAGATCGACCGCTTCGCCGCGTCCATCGAGCGCACACCGGGGCTGCTCCAGCGCCTCTTCGTCGAGCGCGAGCTGCTCCTCCCGAGCGGTGAGCGCCGCGGGCCCGCCTCGCTGGCCGTCCGCTTCGCGGCGAAGGAGGCGGTGGCCAAGGCCCTCGGCGCGCCCGGCGGGCTCCACTGGACCGACGCCGAGGTCTACGTCGAGGGCAGCGGCCAGCCCCGGCTGCGGGTCCGCGGGACGGTGGCGGAGCGGGCGGCCGAGCTGGGCGTCAAGCACTGGCACGTGTCGCTGAGCCACGACGCGGGGGTGGCGTCGGCGGTGGTGATCGCGGAGGGTTAGAGCGCCCCGCGCGCACGGGGCGCGCCGGGGCGTGCGGCGCGGGAGACTGCTCGCATGCGTACCGCCTATCGCGTCGAGACCGTCCGGGCCGCCGAGGCCGCCCTCATGGCCCGCCTCCCCGACGGGGCCCTCATGCAGCGGGCCGCCGCCGGCCTCGCCGCCGCCTGCTGCTCGCTCCTCGGGAAGGGGCGGGTGTACGGCGCCCGGGTCGTCCTGCTCGTCGGCAGCGGCGACAACGGCGGCGACGCCCTGTACGCCGGGGCCCGGCTCGCGCGCCGGGGCGCCGGCGTGACGGCGGTGCTGCTCGGCGACCGCGCCCACGAGGGCGGGCTCGCGGCGCTCCGGGCGGCGGGGGGACGGGTCGCCGACGAGCCGTTCGAGCCCCTCGCCGCCGCGGACCTCGTCCTCGACGGCATCACCGGCATCGGAGGCCGCGGCGGCCTCCGCCCCGGCGCCGTTCCCGTCGCCCGGGCCGCGCGCGGCTCCGGCGCGGTCGTCGTCGCCGTCGACCTGCCGAGCGGCGTCGACGCCGACACCGGGGAGGTCCGCGGAGAGGCGCTGCCCGCCGACGCGACGATCACCTTCGGCGCGTACAAGCCGGGGCTCCTCGTCGACCCGGCCCGCGAGTACGCCGGTGCGCTGCGGCTCGTCGACATCGGGCTCGGGCCCCTGCTCCCCGGCGTGCCGGACCTGGAGGCCCTCCAGCACGAGGACCTGGCGTGGCTGCTGCCGGTCCCGGCCGCCGAGAGCGACAAGTACCGGCGGGGCGTCGTCGGCCTCGTCGCCGGGTCCACCCGCTATCCGGGCGCCGCCGTCCTCGCCGTGGCGGGCGCGCTGCGCGGCGGCGCGGGGGCCGTGCGGTACGTCGGGCCCGCCGGGGACGCCGTGCTCGCCGCGCACCCCGAGACCCTCGTCCACTCCGGCCGGCCCGAGAAGGCCGGGCGCGTCCAGGCCTGGGTCGTCGGGCCCGGCCTCGGCGAGGGGCCCGGGGCCGGGGTCGCCGTCTCCGAGGTCCTCGCCACCGACGTCCCCGTCCTCGTCGACGCCGACGGGCTCCGGGGCCTCGACCCCTCGGCCGTCCGGGGGCGCGGCGCCCCCACGCTGCTCACCCCGCACGCCGGCGAGGCGGCGGCGCTCCTCGGCGTCGCCCGGGAGGAGGTCGAGGCCGGGCGGCTCGCGGCCGTCCGCGAACTGGCGGGCCGCTTCGGCGCGACCGTGCTGCTGAAGGGCTCGACGACGCTCGTGTGCGGGGCGGGTGGGAGCGGTCCCGTACGGGTCAACCCGACCGGGACCTCCTGGCTCGCCACGGCCGGCAGCGGCGACGTCCTCTCCGGCCTCGCCGGCTCCCTCCTCGCGGCCGGCCTCCCGGCCCTGGACGCGGCCTCCTGCGCGGCCTACCTCCACGGCCTCGCCGCCCGGCGGGCCTCGGAGGGCGGCGCGCCGGTGACGGCGACGGAGGTGGCGGGGTCCCTGCGGGGGGCGTGGCGGGACGTGACGGCGACGGACGGCGGCGCGTAGCCCCGCGGGAGCCCGAGCCCCCCACACGGCTGGGCGAACCCCGTTGGGCCGGCCGTGTGTTCCCGCGCGCCCGTGGCGCGGGCGGCGGATTGGGTGGGTGGGGTGACCAGTTGGAGAAGCCGTACCGCGCCGTCGTTGTTCGTCCTCGCCGCCTCGCTCGCGCTCGGACCCACCGCCCTCGCCGCCGCCCCCGCCGCCCCTGAGGCGCCGTCCGCCGTCGCCCCGGCCGTCCCTGAGGCACCGTCCGTCGAGGACCCGCTCGTGCCCGGGGTCGACGGCGGCGGCCGGGCCGAGTACCCGATGGACACGCCCGACCAGGTGCTGCCGCCGCTGCAGGAGGACACGGGCGGCGTTCCCGTGCCCGAGCCCGAGGAGGAGGCCGACGAGCTCGTCGAGTACATGCCCCGGAGCGCCCTGGGGGCCGCCTGCACCGCCAAGGCGAGCGTCCATCAGCGGCGGGTCGAGCAGCTGCTCGGGCTGCGCGTCGACGGGAAGCAGTCCGCCGCCGACTGCCGGGCCATCCGCGCCTTCCAGGTGAAGGAGAAGATCAAGCCGGCCGTCGGCTACGCCGGTCCCGTCACCTGGGCCCGCGCCGAGCTGCTCGCCGCCCGGAAGAACCTCGACCCCGGCCGGCGCTGCCCCGTGAAGAAGTACGCCGTCGCCTGCGTCGACCTCGACCGCCAGCTCATGTGGGTGCGGAAGGGGACGAAGGTGACGTATCAGGTCGTCAACGTGCGGACCGGGCGGCCCGGATACGCCACCCGCACCGGCTGGCACACCGTCTACTGGCGGCACAAGGACCACTGGTCGACCATCTACGACACCCCCATGCCGTACGCCCAGTTCTTCAGCGGCGGCCAGGCCTTCCACGCCGTCTACGGGCAGCTCGCCACGCCCGGCGGAAGCCGTGGCTGCGTCAATCTCAGCTACCGCGACGCGGGGAAACTCTGGGACGTCCTCCGCAAGGGTGACCGGGTCTACATCTGGGGAAAGCGGCCCGGCAGCTGACACCTGAGAGACTGGGCGCGATGACTGAGACACCTCCGCCCCGCAGAGCCCGCGCCGAGATCGACCTCGGCGCGCTGCGTGCGAACGTCCGCACGCTGCGCGCCCGTATCGCCCCCCACGTCCGGATCATGGCCGTGGTCAAGGCCGACGCGTACGGACACGGCGCCCTGCGCTGCGCCCGCGCCGCCCTGGACGCGGGCGCGGACTGGCTCGGCACGGCCACCCCGCACGAGGCGCTGGCCCTGCGTGCCGCCGGGATCACGGACGTGCCCGTCATGTGCTGGCTCTGGACCCCCGGCGACCCCTGGGACCAGGGCATCGAGGCCGGCCTCGACATGTCCGTGAGCGGGATGTGGGCCCTGGACGAGGTCGTCGAGGCCGCGAAGAAGGTCGGGAGGACCGCCCGCATCCAGCTCAAGGCCGACACCGGGCTCGGGCGCAACGGCTGCCAGCCCGCCGACTGGCCCGAGCTCGTCGGGGCCGCCCTCAAGGCCGAGGTCGACGGGCTCGTCAAGGTGACCGGCCTCTGGTCGCACTTCGCCTGCGCCGACGAGCCGCACCACCCGTCCATCGCCGCCCAGCTCGACGTCTTCCGCTCGATGCTGGACCACGCCGAGCGGGCGGGCGTCCGGCCCGAGGTCCGGCACATCGCCAACTCGCCGGCCACCCTCACCCTGCCCGAGACCCACTTCGACCTGGTCCGGCCCGGCATCGCGATGTACGGCGTCTCCCCGAGCCCCGAGCTCGGCACCTCCGCCGAGCTGGGCCTGCGGCCCGTCATGTCGCTCAAGGCGAGCGTCGCCCTCGTCAAGCGGGTGCCGGGCGGGCACGGGGTGAGTTACGGGCACCACTACGTGACCGGCGAAGAGACCACCCTCGGCCTCGTCCCGCTGGGATACGCCGACGGGATCCCCCGGCACGCCTCCGGGCGCGGGCCCGTCCTCGTCGGCGGCCGGGTCCGCACGGTCGCCGGGCGCGTCGCCATGGACCAGTTCGTGGTCGACCTCGGCGGGGACACCCCCGAGCCCGGCACCGAGGCCGTGCTCTTCGGCCCCGGCGACCGGGGCGAGCCGACCGCCGAGGACTGGGCGGTGGCCGCCGACACCATCGCGTACGAGATCGTCACCCGGATCGGCGCGCGCGTCCCGCGCGTCTACCTGGGGGAGTAGCCCGCCATGGCGGAGCCGAGTGGCAGCAGCTGGAGGCGGGCCGGGCTCGCCGGTGCCGCGATAGGCGTCCTGGCCGCCGGCGCGGCCGCCGGGGTCGCCGTCGAGCGGCTCACCGTCGGCCGTTCCGTACGGCAGAAGGCGCGGCTCGCCCTGGACGCGACCGGTCCGTACGGCGGTCTGCGCGGCACCCCCGGCCGGGTCCTCGCCGACGACGGGACCGTCCTGTACTACGAGGTGGACGAGGTCGAGGCGGACGCCTCCTCGGCCGGGCGCCGCAGGCGGCTCTTCGGGCGCAAGCAGCCCGCTCCCGTCACCGTCGTCTTCAGCCACGGCTACTGCCTCAACCAGGACTCCTGGCACTTCCAGCGCGCCGCCCTGCGGGGTCTCGTCCGCACCGTCCACTGGGACCAGCGCAGCCACGGCCGCTCCGGGGGCGGGGTCTCCCAGGCCGGGCCCGACGGGGTGCCCGTCTCCATCGACCTCCTCGGCCGCGACCTCAAGGCCGTCCTCGACGCGGCCGCACCCGAGGGACCGCTCGTCCTGGTGGGGCACTCCATGGGCGGCATGACCGTGATGGCGCTCGCCGAGCAGTACCCGGAGCTGATCCGCGACCGGGTCGTCGGCGTCGCCCTCGTCGGCACCTCGGCGGGGAAGCTGGGGGAGGTCACGTACGGGCTGCCGCTCGCCGGCGTCAACGCCGTCCGGCGGGTCCTGCCGGGCGTCCTGCGGGCCCTCGGCTCCCAGGCGGAGCTGGTCGAGCGGGGGCGCCGGGCGACCGCCGACCTCTTCGCCGGGCTGATCAAGAAGTACTCGTTCGCCTCGAAGGACGTGGACCCGGCCGTCGCCCGCTTCGCGGAGCGGATGATCGAGTCGACCCCGATCGACGTGGTCGCCGCCTTCTACCCGGCCTTCGCCGAGCACGACAAGGCCGCCGCCCTCGCCGCCTTCCGCGAGCCGCCGGTGCTCGCGCTCGCCGGGGACAACGACCTGGTCACCCCCAGCTCGCACACCGAGGCCATCGCCGCCCTGCTGCCGGACGCGGAGCTGGTCATCGTCCCGGACGCCGGCCATCTGGTGATGCTGGAGCACCCGGAGGCGGTCACCGACCGGCTGGCCGACCTGCTGGTGAGGGCCGGAGCCGTCCCGGCCGGGGAGACCTTCCGCACGCGCTAGGTTTGCCGGTATGGAAGCAGCGCACCCGCACCCGCACGTCTCCGGCGCCACCCTCTCCGTCGACTCCCCGCAGCAGATGCAGGAGCTCGGCCGCCGGCTCGCGAAGGTCCTCCGCCCCGGCGACCTCGTCATGCTCACCGGCGAGCTCGGCGCCGGGAAGACGACCCTGACCCGCGGCCTGGGCGAGGGGCTCGGCGTGCGGGGGGCCGTCACCTCCCCGACCTTCGTCATCGCCCGCGTCCACCCGTCCCTGGTCGGCGGTCCGGCCCTGGTCCACGTCGACGCGTACCGCCTCGGCGGCGGTCTCGACGAGATGGAGGACCTCGACCTGGACGTCTCGCTGCCCGAGTCCGTGATCGTCGTCGAATGGGGTGACGGCAAGGTCGAGGAGCTGACCGACGACCGGCTGCACCTCCTCATCCACCGGGTGACCGGCGACACCGACGACGACCGGCGGACGGTCGTGCTGCGCGGGATCGGCGGGCGCTGGGCCGACGAGGACCTCGCGTTGCTCTGAACGCACGTACGTTCCGACAACGTGTCGGCAAGGTGTTGCGTGGGTCGTACGAGCCGTGGTCACATGGACGTACGAGCTGGTTAGGTGTACCTAACCTACGGGAGGCAGGCATGGCGACGCCGGAACGCGCGGAACCCACCCGGGACCACGTCTCGATGAGCGAGCTGCTCGCGTCCTGCGCGGCCGCCCGCGCCCTCTCGACCCCGCCGCCGGAGCGGTCCGAGGAGAGGGAAGAGCCCGAAGCCGTACGGGACGAAGCGGCCTAGGCCCGTCCGGCGGATCAGGGGCGGACAGGCCTCAGGCGACGACGACGACCTTCGCGCCGATCACCGCGAACGTCCACAGCGCGTCGCCGTCGGCCCGCTTCATCCGGATGCCGCCGGTCTTCCTCGCCGGGTCCGGGGACGGCGTCGAGCCGTCGACGGCCGCGCTGAAGCCGATCGCCACGTCCTGGGCCGTCGCGAAGCGGACCACGTGTTCGATCTGCACCCCGTCCGAACCGCGCACCGAGTTCGAGCGCGAGGTCACCGTGTAGGCGCCCGGCACCGGGTCGACCGTGCTCGCCCACACCTTGAACGTACGGGTCGCCTTGCCCTTGCCGTCCACGATCCACACCCGGCGGTCGGCCAGCGAGTACACCACCCGCTCGCCGCTGCCCGAGCTCGCGGGGACGGCCAGGGGGTCCTTGGCCGGCTGCTTCGGGCCGCCGCTCGGCGAGACCGAGGGGGCGGCGGTGCCCGTCGCCCGCGGCTTCACCGACAGATCGGCGGGCGCGCTCGCCGAGGCCTGGTAGGCGAGGAAGCAGACCGCGGCGACGGCCGCCGCCGTGAGCCCGGCCACGAATCCCGAGCTGCTCCGTGCCACCGTGCCCACCTTTCGTACGAACGTATCGAAGGGTGACGGTAGCAGCAGCCCGCCCGAGGTTCGGGGCAGCGTGCCCGGGAGCCGTAGGCTGTTCGCGTGCTGTTGCTCGCCATGGATACCGCCACCCCCGCCGTCACCGTCGCCCTCCACGACGGCGAGTCCGTCGTCGCCGCGTCGAGCCAGGTCGACGCCCGCCGCCACGGGGAGCTGCTGCTCCCCGCCGTCGACCGGGTCCTCGCCGAGGCCGGACTGAAGCTCGACGCGGTCACCGGGATCGTCGTCGGCGTCGGCCCCGGCCCGTACACCGGGCTCCGGGTCGGCCTCGTCACGGCCGCGGCCTTCGCGTCCGCGCTCGGGGTGCCCGTGCACGGCCTGTGCACCCTCGACGGCCTCGCGTACGCCTCCGGGATCGACGAGCCCTTCGCCGTCGCCACGGACGCGCGCCGCAAGGAGGTCTACTGGGCGCGGTACGAGGACTCCCGCACCCGGGTCGGCGACGCGAGCGTCGACCGGCCCGCCGACATCGCCGAGTCCCTCGCCGGGCTCCCCGTCGTCGGCGCGGGCGCGCTCCTCTACCCGGACGCCTTCCCCGACGCCCGCGAGCCCGAGCACCAGTCGGCCGCCGCGCTCGCCGGGCTCGCCGCGGAGAGGCTCGGGGCCGGCGGGGGCGGCTTCCTGGACCCGCAGCCGATGTACCTGCGCCGCCCCGACGCGCAGGTGCCGAAGAACTACAAGGTGGTCACCCCCAAGTGACGGCCATGCTCCGTGAGATGCGCTGGTGGGACCTGGAGCACGTGCTCGCGCTCGAAGCCGTGCTGTTCCCCGAGGACGCCTGGTCGGAGGGGATGTTCTGGTCGGAGCTCGCGCACGCCCGGGGGCCGCGCGCGACCCGCCACTACGTGGTGGCCGAGGACGAATCCGGCCGGCTCGTCGGCTACGCCGGGCTCGCCGCCGCCGGCGGCCTCGGCGACGTCCAGACCATCGCCGTCGCCCGCGACCAGTGGGGCACGGGCCTCGGCGCCCGGCTCCTCACCGACCTCCTCCAGGCCGCGACCGCCTTCGAGTGCGAAGAGGTCCTCCTCGAAGTGCGCGTGGACAACACCCGGGCCCAGAAGCTCTACGAGCGCTTCGGCTTCGAGCCCATCGGCTTCCGCCGCGGCTACTACCAGCCCGGCAACGTGGACGCGCTCGTGATGCGACACACCGTTCAAGGAACAGAGACTGATTCAGATGGCTGCTGACGAACCGCTCGTACTCGGCATCGAGACCTCCTGCGACGAGACCGGCGTCGGCATCGTCCACGGGACCACGCTCCTCGCCGACGCCGTCGCCTCCAGCGTCGACACCCACGCCCGCTTCGGCGGCGTCGTCCCCGAGATCGCCTCCCGGGCCCACCTGGAGGCCATGGTCCCGACGATCGAGCGCGCCCTGAAGACGGCCGGGATCTCCGCGAAGGACCTCGACGGCATCGCCGTCACCGCCGGACCCGGCCTGGCGGGCGCGCTGCTCGTCGGCGTCTCCGCCGCCAAGGCGTACGCGTACGCCCTCGGCAAGCCGCTCTACGGCGTCAACCACCTCGCCTCGCACATCTGCGTCGACCAGCTGGAGCACGGCAAGCTGCCCGAGCCGACGATGGCCCTGCTCGTCTCCGGCGGGCACTCCTCGCTGCTGCTCTCCACCGACATCACCTCCGACGTGCGGCCGCTGGGCGCCACCATCGACGACGCGGCCGGCGAGGCCTTCGACAAGATCGCCCGCGTCCTCGACCTCGGCTTCCCCGGCGGACCGGTCATCGACCGGCTCGCCAAGGAGGGCGACCCGAAGGCGATCGCCTTCCCGCGCGGCCTCAGCGGCTCCCGGGACCCCGCGTACGACTTCTCCTTCTCCGGCCTCAAGACCGCCGTGGCCCGCTGGATCGAGGCCAAGCGGGCGGCCGGCGAGGACGTGCCCGTACGGGACGTCGCCGCGTCCTTCCAGGAGGCGGTCGTCGACGTGCTCACCCGCAAGGCCGTCCGGGCCTGCAAGGACGAGGGCGTCGACCACCTGATGATCGGCGGCGGCGTCGCCGCGAACTCGCGGCTGCGGGCCCTCGCCCAGGAGCGCTGCGAGCGCGCCGGGATCCGGCTGCGGGTGCCCCGGCCGGGCCTGTGCACCGACAACGGCGCGATGGTCGCGGCCCTCGGCTCCGAGATGGTCGCCCGCAACCGGCCGGCCTCGGACCTGGAGCTGTCGGCGGACTCGTCGCTGCCGGTGACGGACCCGCACGTGCCGGGTGCGGCACACGGCCACGACCACGACCACGACCACGTGCACGAGGTCAGCAAGGAGAACCTGTACCCGTGAGGCTCACGCTCATGTGGGAGGCCAGGGCCGCCCAGGGCCGGGGCGCCGAGCTCCTGGAGTGGGCGCGGGCGCGGGTCCTGGCCCGTGAGCCGCTCCGCCGGGAGATCTTCCGGGCCCCGCAGGACCGGGTCCTCGTCCTCACCTGGTGGGAGGCGGAGACCTTCGACGCCGAGCTGCCCGAGCTGCCGGAGCCGGACGCGGAGCTGATCACCCGTCCGGTCCACCGCTGGCGCTTCGAATCGATCGAATAACCGAAAACCGAGCAACCTTTCGAGTGGTTCGGGCATCCCACAGCGCGTGAAGAAGACGATCGCGCTGTGGGCGGCCCTGACCGCCGTCGCCCTCCTGGTGACCGGCTGCACGGTGGACGAGCCCGCCGCCGCCCAGCCCCCCGCCCCGGCGAAGACGGCCACGACCGCGCCTCCGGCCGGGGACGAGGCACCCGGGGCCCCCGGAGCCGCCGAGGCCGCCGCGTACCGGAAATGGGGCCTGAAGCCCTTCCCCGCCCCGCCCGCCCCGCCCGCGGTCAAGCCGGTGGCCCGCCGGGCCGGCGGACCGGTGCCCGTCATCAGCGAGATACCCACCCGCGAGAAGATCGTCTTCCTCACGATCGACGACGGCGCCGAGAAGGACCCGGAGTTCGTCCGGATGATGAAGGACCTCAAGGTCCCCTTCACGATGTTCCTCACGGACTCGGCCATCCGCGCCGACTACGCGTACTTCGCCCCCCTGATCGCCCAGGGCGACGGCCTCGCCAACCACACCCTCACCCACCCCAACCTCCGCACCCTCGGCCCCGACGCCCAGCGCCGCGAGATATGCGGCCAGCAGACGAAGCTGAAGCAGCGGTACGGCACCACCCCGCGCCTCTTCCGCCCGCCGTACGGCAACTGGAACGAGGCCACGCGCGCGGCGGCGGGGGAGTGCGGTCTCGACGCGATCGTGCTGTGGCGCGAGTCCATGCAGATCAAGAACATGCAGTACCAGCGCGGCGACAGGAAGCTGCACCCCGGTGACATCGTCCTGGCCCACTTCCGGGGCCCGTCCGAGCTCAAGGGCCGGACGATGACCGAGATGACGGCGACGATGCTGCGGAAGATCCAGGAGCAGGGCTTCACGGTCGCGCGCCTGGAGGACTACGTCTGAGAAATTCTCCGGGCGCGGTGTCGATGCGGACGGATCCCGTTCGACGTATGTGTGGACGGCGGGGAACGGCCCCGCCCACCGCACCACCGAGGAGTCGTCATGCCCCGCTACCTGTCCCTCGTGCGCATCGAGGAGAACACCATCGACATGGAGAGCGCCGACCCCGGCTTCGAGCAGCGCATGGGCGCCCTCTTCGAGGAGATCACCAAGGCCGGCGCCATGGTGGACACGGCCGGGCTCAAGCCGACCGCCGAGGCCACCCGGATCACCTGGTCGGACGGGAGGCTGTCGTTCACCGACGGCCCGTTCACCGAGACCAAGGAGGTCGTCGGCGGCTACGCGATGCTCCAGTGCAAGGACATGGCCGAGGCCGTCGAGTGGGGGAAGCGGTTCCTGGCCGTCCACCCCTCGCACTGGAAGGTCGGCCTGGAGGTCCGCGAGGTCGAGGAGATGCCGCAGGGCTGACCCGTCCTGTGCTGTCATGTGAGACGTGACGGTGGAGAGCACCCTTGAGACGGTCTTCCGGATGGAGTCGGCGCGGATCATCGCCACCGTGGCGCGGATCGTCAGGGACGTCGGCATCGCCGAGGAGATCGCCCAGGACGCGCTGGTCTCCGCCCTGGAGCAGTGGCCGCGGTCGGGCGTCCCGGACCGCCCGGGAGCCTGGCTGACGGCCGCCGCGAAACACCGCGCCGTCGACCTCGTGCGGCGGCGCGAGACGTACGCGCGGAAGCTCGCCGAGGTGGGCAGGACGCTCTCGGAGGAGTCGTACGACCCCGAGCCGTCCGGCCCCGGCGACATCGACGACGACGTCCTCCGGCTCGTCTTCACCACCTGCCACCCGGTGCTCTCCGCCGACGCGCGCGCGGCGCTCACGCTGCGGCTCGTCGGCGGGCTGCGGACGGACGAGATCGCCCGCGCCTTCCTCGTGCCGGAGGCGACGGTCGCGGCGCGGATCACCCGCGCCAAGCGGACGCTCGCGAAGGAGGGCGTGGAGTTCGAGGTGCCGTACGGGGAGGAGAGGGCCGCCCGGCTCGGCTCCGTCCTGGAGGTCGTCTACCTGATCTTCAACGAGGGGTACGCGGCCACCGCCGGCGACGACCTGCTGCGCCCCGGCCTCTGCGAGGACGCGCTGCGGCTCGCCCGGGGCCTGGCCGTCCTCATGCCGGAGGAGAGCGAGGCGCACGGCCTGGCCGCCCTCCTCGAACTCCAGGCCTCCCGCACGGCCGCCCGCACCGGCCCCGACGGCCGCCCGGTCCTCCTCCCCGACCAGAACCGCAGCCGCTGGAACCGGCTGCTGATGCGCAGGGGGTACGCCGCCCTCGCCCGCGCCGGCGACGGCCGCTCCTACGGCCCCTACGCCCTCCAGGCCGCGATCGCCGCCTGCCACGCGCGGGCCGCCTCGTACGAGGACACGGACTGGCCGACCATCGCCGCGCTCTACGCCCGGCTCGGCACCCTCACCCCGTCCCCGGTCGTCGAACTCAACCGCGCGGTCGCCCTCTCGATGACCGAAGGCCCCGAGGCCGCCCTCCAGATCGTCGACGCCCTCGCCGCCGAACCGTCCCTGGCCCGCTACCACCTGCTGCCGAGCGTCCGGGGCGACCTGCTCGCCCGTCTCGGGCGGACGGCGGAGGCGCGGGCGGAGTTCGAGCGCGCGGCCGCCCTCACGAAGAACGAGAGCGAGCGGGCGTTGCTCCTCGACCGGGCTCAGCGGTAGGGCCGGCCCGCCTGCTCGGCGAGTGACCGGAGGAGCTCCCGCGCGGACCCGGTGTCGGGGTACGTGACCTCGTCGAGCAGGGGCCCGTCGAGTGCGGGCAGGTCGAGGGCGTCCGGGGCGAGGCCGCGCCAGTCGTCGCGGACGACGGTGGGCCGGGAGACGTAGTAGACGTACTCGTTGTGCGTGTCCACGGCACAGAAGGTGAGTTCGAGCGTACGGGGATCCAGCCAGCGGACCAGGTCGATGCCCCGGCCGGGGTCGGTGAAGTCGACGCGGTGGCCGGTGTCGGCTTCGAGGAGGGTGAGGCCGCCCGCGCGGAAGTACTCGTCGCCGTTGTCGAGGCCGACGGCGAGGAGCGGGAGCACGGGGTGGAAGGCGATCGGCTCGGCCTCCTCGGTGTACTCCAGGAGGTGCGCGAGGGAGAGGTCGGCGGCGCGGTAGACGGCCACGCGGCTGTGGCCGTGCCAGCACACACTGGCCGCGATCCACCGCCCGTCGGTGCTGACGACTGCCTGGTCCGGATTCCCGAAGACCTCGGGGAAGGGCTCAGCCATGGTGCTCCTCCAGATGGGCGAAGGCGAGGCGGACGAGGACGTCCAGGGTCTCCGGGGTCGCCGTCGGGGCGAGGGCCGCGAAGGAGGCGGCGAAGGCCGGGGACTCCGCGCGGAGTGTCCTCGCTTCCAGCGCCTGGGTGAGGCGGGGGATCAACTCGTGGAAGCAGAAGGGGTGTTCGGCCTCGATGAAGGCGCGGAGGCTCTCCTCGTACGAGGCGTGCTCGCCGTCGTACGCCCAGCCGTCGAGCGCGAGGAGGAGCGGGAACCGCGCCCGCACCTCCCAGGCGGCCAGGGGGACGTCCTCGTACGGGGCGTCGCCCTCGCGGTCCGCGAGGCGCAGGAGCGCCGCGAGGTCGGTCATGAACGCGGGTACGCCCTTCGGGCCCGCGGCCGTCCGCCAGGTGCGGCGGGCCTGTTCTGGGCAGGTCGCGAAGAAGGCGTCGCCGAACACGGTGGACAGGTAGTCCAGCTGGGAGGCGAGCCGCTGCGGGGTCTCCCGCCAGGCCGCGTCCCAGTGGTTGAGCCGGAGGACCCGCTTGAGGCGCAGGACCTCCCACTCCAGCGGGTCGGGGCCGGCGGCGAGGGCGGCGAGGTGGGCGAGCGGGCCGCTGGTGAACATGCCTTCCGGGTGCAGTGCCATGAACCCCCCTAGGGCTTGTCCACCGGGCGGCCGATCAGCATCGTCGGGGCTCCCGCGACCCGAGTGAGCAGGACCGTCGCGGAGTTGGGGCCCTTCGGCTTCACCTTGCGGCGGATCTCCTCGGGTTCGACCGCCGAGCCGCGCTTCTTGACGGTGAGGGTGCCGACCTCGCGCTCCCGCAGCAGGGCCTTCAACTTCTTCAGGTTGAAGGGGAGTTCGTCGGTGATCTCGTAGGCGGAGGCGTAGGGGGTCTCCCTCGGCCCGTCCGCCGTGATGTACGCGATCGTCTCGTCGATCAGGCCGCCGTCGAGCTCCTCGGCCACCTCGGCGACCAGGTGCGCGCGGATGACGGCGCCGTCCGGCTCGTACAGGTAGCGGCCGACCGGGCGGACCGCCGGGTCGGGGAGGCCGCGGCCCGTCAGGGTGGTCCCGGAGGGCAGCAGGGTGGCCCGGCGGGCGCCCGGCTCCGTGCCGAACCAGAGCACGGCCTCCTTCACGTCCCCGCCGTCCGAGATCCACTCGGCCTCGGCCTCCTCGGGCACCGCCTCGTGCGGGATGCCCGGCGCCACCTTCAGCGCGGCGTGCGGGGCGCGGCGGGCCGCCTCGATCGCCCAGGAGAGCGGCGGGGAGTACGCCTCGGGGTCGAAGATCCTGCCCCGGCCGCCGCGCCGCGCCGGGTCGACGAAGACCGCGTCGTACGGGCTCGTGTCGATCTCGGTGACGTCCGCGCACCGCACCTCGATCAGGTCGGCGAGGCCGAGCGCCGCCGCGTTGGCCCGGACCGCCTCGGCGGTCAGCGGGTCGCGGTCGACGGCGAGGACGGAGATCCCGGCGCGGGCCAGCGCGATCGCGTCGCCGCCGATCCCGGAGCAGAGGTCCGCGACGCCGCGGACGCCCAGCGCCTTCATCCGGGCCGCCCGGTAGGTGCCGACCGAGGCGCGGGTCGACTGCTCGACGCCGTTGGGCGTGAAGTACATCCGGTACGCGTCCTCCGCGCCGAACTTCGCCACCGCCCGCTGCCGCAGCCGCGCCTGCCCGAGGGCCGCGGTGACGAGCTCGGCGGGATGGTCGCGGCGCAGCCGGGAGGCGACCGCCAGCTCCTGGGCGGGGTCGTAGTCGCGCAGGGCGGCGAGGAGCGTCTGCCCCTCGGGGCTGAGCAGGGCGGCGAAGGAGGAGAGGTCGGTCACCCGCCCCATTCTGGGCCACGCGGCCAGTGGGCCGGCCGGGGGACGGTGGGGGCGGTACGGCGGTGTCGCGGCCCGGAAGGGGCTCTCGCGCTGACAGGATGCGGCGCCATGCAGCTCGTACGACAAAAGGACCAGATGATGGCAAAAGGCGCGCACCGCTCCCGCCGGACGTTCGGGGCGGCGCTCGCCGTGGCCGCCCTCGCCTCCGCCGCCACGGCCTGCTCCGGCAGCGCCGAACCCGAGCGCCCCGCGCCCGTCCCCGCCGCCGGCCAGCAGGCCCGGGGCGCCGCCGGCGCCCTCACCGCGTACGTCGAGAAGGTCCGCGCGCAGCGGGCCGCCCGCGTGCTCGCCGCGAAGAAGTGGGGCCTCGCCAAGCCCCCGCTCGAAGCGCCCGCCCCGCCCGCCGTCAAACCGAAGATCACCACCCGCAAGGGCTTCGAGACGGACGGCGAGGGCCTCCCGCCCGTCTTCACCACCGTGCCGACCAAGCAGAAGGTCGTCTTCCTGACGATCGACGACGGCGCGGACAAGGACCCCCAGTTGCTGAAGATGATGAGCGAGCTCCGCATCCCCTACAGCGCCTTCCTCAGCGACTACCTCGTCAAGGACGACTACGGCTACTTCGCGAAGATGCAGAAGTCCGAGGAGTCCGGCGTCTCCCTGCACAACCACACCCTCAACCACCGCTACCTGCCCGGCCTCTCGTACGGCGAGCAGAAGCGCGAGATCTGCGGCATGCAGGACGTCATCGAGAAGCGCTTCGGCAAGCGGCCCCCGCTCTTCCGCCCGCCGTACGGCAACTACAACGAGGACACCCTCGTCGCCGCGAAGAGCTGCGGCGTCAAGGCGGTCCCGCTCTGGGCCGCCGAGGCCTTCCCCGACCACATGGAGTGGCGCGAGTGGGACCGGGACCTGCACCCCGGCGACATCGTGCTCACGCATTTCCGGGGCAAGGAGGACTGGAAGGGCACGATGCCGGACATGATCCGACGGGTGATGAACGTGATCACGTCGAAGGGGTACGCGGTGGCGAAGCTCGAGGACTACGTGTGAGGACGCGGGGGCGGCGATGGGCCGCCGTGCTCGTGGTGACCGGCGCGCTCCTCGCCCTCCCCGCCTGCACCTCCTCGGCCGGCCCGGCCGGCCCGATCGACCCGATCGAGCGGCTCGGCCGGAAGGCGGCGGAACGGGTGGGCCCCCGGCCCACGCCGGTGGTCCCCGCACGGGCGGCGGTGGACGCGAGGCGCTGCGAAGAGGCCCGTGTGCTGCGAGCGGCCACGCGTGCGCATGCGGGCGCGGCGGCACACGCGGCCACGCGTCCCGTCACGGGTCCCGTCACGCGTCCCGTCACGCCACGGAGCGAGGAATTGGCACTCCGCTTGACCGAGTGCTAATCGCGGTCATAGTCTCGGCTCTGGCACTCCCCACCGGAGAGTGCCAACACAGCGACGGGCAGGTCCGGCACCCGCGACGACGGATCCACCTGGTCGCCACCTCAGACAGTTAACCCCGTGAGATCTCCGAAGGGGGAGGTCGGATCGTGACGACCACCAGCTCCAAGGTTGCCATCAAGCCGCTCGAGGACCGCATCGTGGTCCAGCCGCTCGACGCCGAGCAGACCACCGCCTCTGGCCTGGTCATTCCGGACACCGCCAAGGAGAAGCCCCAGGAGGGCGTCGTCCTGGCCGTGGGCCCGGGCCGCTTCGAGAACGGCGAGCGCCTGCCGCTCGACGTCAAGACCGGCGACATCGTGCTGTACAGCAAGTACGGCGGCACCGAGGTGAAGTACAGCGGCGAGGAGTACCTCGTCCTCTCGGCTCGCGACGTGCTCGCGATCGTCGAGAAGTAATTCACCGAAGTATCTGAACCAGATGCTTTGAGCTGCGCCCCTTGACCCCGCACCGGGCGTCCGGGGGCGCAGTTCGTTCCACCCGATTCCGAGAGGGCTGAACCGCTCCCATGGCGAAGATCCTGAAGTTCGACGAGGACGCCCGTCGCGCCCTTGAGCGCGGCGTCAACAAGCTTGCCGACACGGTGAAGGTGACGATCGGCCCCAAGGGCCGCAACGTCGTCATCGACAAGAAGTTCGGCGCCCCCACCATCACCAACGACGGTGTCACGATCGCCCGCGAGGTCGAGATCGAGGACCCGTACGAGAACCTCGGCGCCCAGCTCGTGAAGGAGGTGGCGACCAAGACCAACGACATCGCGGGTGACGGCACCACCACCGCCACCGTGCTCGCCCAGGCCCTGGTCCGCGAGGGTCTGCGCAACGTCGCCGCCGGCGCCTCCCCGGCCGCCCTGAAGAAGGGCATCGACGCCGCCGTCAAGGCCGTCTCCGAGGAGCTCCTCGCCACCGCGCGCCCGATCGAGGACAAGTCCGACATCGCCGCCGTCGCCGCGCTCTCCGCGCAGGACCAGCAGGTCGGCGAGCTCATCGCCGAGGCGATGGACAAGGTCGGCAAGGACGGTGTCATCACCGTCGAGGAGTCCAACACCTTCGGCCTGGAGCTCGACTTCACCGAGGGCATGGCCTTCGACAAGGGCTACCTGTCCCCGTACATGGTGACCGACCAGGAGCGCATGGAGGCCGTCCTCGACGACCCGTACATCCTGATCCACCAGGGCAAGATCTCCTCGATCCAGGACCTGCTGCCCATCCTGGAGAAGGTCATCCAGGCCGGCGCCAGCAAGCCGCTCCTGATCATCGCCGAGGACGTCGAGGGCGAGGCCCTCTCCACCCTCGTCGTCAACAAGATCCGTGGCACCTTCAACGCCGTCGCCGTCAAGGCGCCCGGCTTCGGTGACCGCCGCAAGGCGATGCTCGGCGACATGGCCACCCTCACCGGTGCCACCGTCATCGCCGAGGAGGTCGGCCTCAAGCTCGACCAGGCCGGTCTGGACGTGCTGGGCACCGCCCGCCGCGTGACCATCACCAAGGACGACACCACCATCGTCGACGGTGGCGGCAACTCCGGGGACGTCGCGGGCCGCGTCAACCAGATCAAGGCCGAGATCGAGTCCACGGACTCCGACTGGGACCGCGAGAAGCTCCAGGAGCGCCTCGCGAAGCTCGCCGGCGGCGTCTGCGTCATCAAGGTCGGCGCCGCGACCGAGGTCGAGCTCAAGGAGAAGAAGCACCGTCTGGAGGACGCCATCTCCGCGACCCGCGCCGCGGTCGAGGAGGGCATCGTCTCCGGTGGTGGCTCCGCGCTCGTCCACGCCGTCAAGGTCCTCGAGGGCAACCTCGACAAGACCGGCGACGAGGCCACCGGTGTCGCGGTCGTCCGCCGCGCCGCCGTCGAGCCGCTGCGCTGGATCGCCGAGAACGCCGGCCTCGAGGGCTACGTCATCACCTCCAAGGTCGCCGAGCTCGACAAGGGCCAGGGCTTCAACGCCGCGACCGGCGAGTACGGCGACCTGGTCAAGGCCGGCGTCATCGACCCGGTCAAGGTGACGCGCTCCGCCCTGGAGAACGCCGCCTCGATCGCCTCCCTCCTCCTCACCACCGAGACCCTCGTGGTGGAGAAGAAGGAAGAGGAGCCGGCGGACCACGGCCACGGCCACGGTCACGGCCACTCCCACTGAGGCACGTAGCTGACAGCTGAGGCCCGGTGCCCCCGTCGCGGGGGCACCGGGCCTCACTGTTCGTCCGCCCCCCTACCCCTCCACGGCCCCGAGCTGCCCCATCAGCCCGAGCAGGTCGTACTGCCACCACCCCTCGACGGCCTTCCCGTCCTCCCGGAAGCGGTGGACGACCATCCCGGTCATGCTCACCTCCATCCCGGTCGGCTGGAGCCCCATGAAGTCGCCGACATGGGTCCCCTTCCACGTCCACCGGTTGCAGACCCGGTCCCCGTCCGCGATCTGGTCCTCGACCGTGAACGCGAAGTCGAACGCCCCCCGCCACATCTCGGCCTCGCGCCGCAGCGCGTCCATCCCGTGCACATCGCTCGGATTGCTCGGGTCGTGATCGTGGTACCCCTCGGCGAACACCTCGTCGAGCGGCGGCAGCTCCCCCGGAGTCGCGAGCAGCTCGAAGATCCGGCGGGACGTCGCCTTGTACATCTGCTCGTCCCGGAGGACGTCCAGATCGGTGAAGGTCGGCATCTCGTCACAGAGCGCGACCATCTCCCGGAAGATCCGGTCGGTCTCGGGAAGCTGCGAGTTCGTCATGGCCACGTCGTACGAGGGAAACTCCACGATCTCCACGACGTGCGAGGCGTCGGACCGGTCCTTCCCGACGATGCTGTGCGTCGCGGTCCGCTTGCCCTTGGTCTGCTCGACCCACCGGTCCATGAGCCGGTTCAGGTCCTCGACCCGGCTCGTCTTGCAGTCGATGATTTGTACGAAGGTCATGACGCCTCCCGAACCAGGTAGGACCTTTCCAGTCTAGGTCCGGAGGGCCGGGATGCCCTGGCAGCATGGGGACGTGAAACGGGGAGACCGGTCGGTCGCGGTCGACAACAGGACCGGCGTCGTCGTGATCGGCGACGGAAACCAGGTCGTCCAGGGCGCGGTCCCGATGGTCCGCTCGGCCTACCGGGAACAGGTCCGGCGGATCGCCCCGCCTGAACTCGTGCACCGGGAAGCCGAGTTGTCGCAGCTCGCCGACTTCAGTCGCGCGGGGACGGGTTATCTGTGGTGGCGGGCCGACGCCTGGGCGGGAAAGACGGCCCTCCTGTCGTGGTTCGCCCTCGACCCGCCCCCAGGCATCCGGATCGTCTCCTTCTTCGTCACCGCTCGCTGGGCCGCGCAGAACGACGCTGCCGCGTACGTCGACGTCGTCCTGGAGCAACTCGCCGAACTGGCCGCCGAGCCCGCGCCCGCCCTCCTCACGGCCGCGACCCGGCAGGCCCACCTGCTGCGCCTGTACGGGACGGCCGCACGCGCCTGCGCGGCGCGCGGCGAGCGTCTCGTCCTCCTGGTGGACGGCCTGGACGAGGACCGGGGCGTGACCACGGGACCGGACGCCCACTCGATCGCGGCCCTCCTCCCGTACGACCTGCCGGTCATCGTCTCCGGCCGGCCGAACCCGCCCGTCCCGGCCGACGTCCCGGAGGACCATCCGCTGCGGGATCCGGCGGTCGTACGGCTCCTCACCCCGTCCCCGGCGGCCCGCGCGATCCGTGTCGAGGCCGAGCGCGAGCTGAAGCACCTGCTGGGGGCGGGAGGGCTGGCATACGACTTCCTTGCCCTGCTCACCGCTGCCGACGGCGGCCTGACGGCGGAGGACTTGGCCGAGTTGACCGGCGAAGCCCCTTACCGGGTGAAGGACGTGCTGCGGACGGGCCCGGGACGGACCTTCACCCTGCGCGGCGACGCGTACCTCCTCGCCCACGGGGAACTCGACGCGAGGGCACGGGAGATGCTGGGCGCGCGGGAGCTGGAACGGTGCCGTGGCAGGCTGCATGAATGGGCCGGCCGATGGCGGGAGCGGGGCTGGCCGGAACTCACCCCGACGTACCTCCTGCTGGAGTACTTCCCGATGCTGCGGGAGACGGGGAACCTGGACCGGATGGTGGTGTGCGCCCTCGACGAGGCGCGTCACGACCGGCTGCTCGCGACGACCGGTGCGGACGAGGCGGCGCTGAGGGAGGTGCGGGCGGCGGAGGCGCAGGGGCTCGCCGGTGGTGACCGGACCGGTCTGGTGAGCGACGCGGTCCGGTTGGCGTTCCACCGTACGGTGTTGGAAGACCGGGCGCAGAGCGTGCCGCTCCCGATCGTGGCGGGGTGGGCGGCGATCGGCGAGGACGGCCGAGCCGTGCGGCTCGCCCGGAGCATGGACGGCGTGGGGGCGGTCGAGGCGTTATGCGTGGTGGCTCGTGAGCTGATGGCGCGCGGGGATCCGGACGGCGCGGCGAAACTCGCCGAGGAGGCCGAGACGGCCACACTCGCCCTGCTCCACGGTTCCCCCCGCGAGTGGGCTCTGCAGGCCACCGTCCACCTGCTTGTCAGGCTCGGCGACCACGATCGCGCCGCGAGTCTGGTGGGGACGATCCGGGACTCCTCGCGACGGTCCGATCCCCTGCTCGCGCTCGTCCGGGCGCTGGGTGAGGCGGACCGGTGCGAAACGGCCCTCCGTCTCGTACGGGAGGAGCCGGATCCGACAACCCGGGCCCGCGCGATGTCGGTGGTGGTCGAGACGCTGATCCGTGTCGGTCGGGTCCCCGAGGCGGAGCAGGCCGCACGCGGCGCGGACGATCCTCTGGTGCGCGCGCTGGTGCTGCTGCGGGCCGCGGTCCCGCTGCGTGACATCGGGCGGGAGGAGGCTGCCGAGGCGGCCCGTGCCGAAGGGCTGCACCCCTTGTCGACGCACGCGGCGGGCGGACGGGACATGCGTCTTCTGCGGGAGTTGACCGAGGCGCTGGTGGCGGTCGAGGAGTTCGACGCGGCGCGCGAGGTGGGGCGATGGGGAGACCCTTCCTCCTACGAGCTGGCGCTCGCGGCGAGCGGGAGGCGGGAGCAGGCCCGCGCCGTCGGCAGAACGACCGGCATGCACCCCCAGGTACGCGGCCGCCTTGCCGAACGGCTGGCCCTGGCGGGAGACGTCGAAGGGGCCAGGGCTCTGCTCGATCACATGTGGACGGCCTGGGACACCGACGCCTGGGTGGCCATCGCCTCCGCACTGCTGGCCCGCGGTGCGCTCGACCAGGTCGCAGGAATCACCGATCGTCTCGTGCACAGCGAGAAGGGAGTGCTGGTGATCACGGAACTGATGCGCTGCCTGGTCGCCGGGGGACGCCTCGATCGCGCCCATGAGGCGGCCCGTGCGGGTGACCAGGTGGAATCTGTCGTCTCCTTGGCGCGGGCACTGTACGGCGCCGGGAACGCGACCGGGGCAAGAAGGATCCTCGACGACGAGGAAAGGCGTCGTCGCGAGCCGTCACCTTTCAAGCTGCTCCTCCACCTCGCGCTCATCACCGAGTCCTTGGGGCACGCGGGGCGGACCGACAGCGCCGGGGGGCTGCTGCGAGGCCTCGACGCCGATCTGGTCTCGCTCGCCGGGGACGGGGCGGGAGGCTACGCCGTCCGTGCGCTGCTGGCGGCCGGACGCTTCGAGAGGGCTGTGGTCGTGGCTGGGGGGACGCCCGAGCTGGACGACGGCGAATTCATCGGTCCGATCGTGGCGGCTCATGTGGCCGCCGGGGCCGTCGAACGCGCCGACCGGTTGGTCGAGGACTTCGTCTACTCCGGAACCGTCGTCCGCGACGCGGCTTTGGCCTTCGCCGCCGCAGGTGAGGTCGCCCGTGCGATGGCCCTCGTCCCGCGCATCCACGCGTACCGGGGGGCCGCGGAGACGTACGCCAGGATGGCCTGGGAACTCGCGGAGAGCGGGCATCGTGAAGAGGCGGAGCGGCTGCTCGGCGAGGCCGTCTCGCAGGGACCGGCCGAGAACACGGTCGATGTCATCCGCGTTCTGCTGGCACTCGACCGACGCGTCGAGGCTGTTTCTCTGGCGCTCCGAGCAGTGCGCGACCGGACCCCGGACGCGGCCGTGGCCTTGGTGCTCGTCGGCGCGTACGGCCAGGCGCTCAGGCTGTTCCGTGCCCTGGAGGCCGAGGGGCCCCGCCTGCTCTTGTCCGGCTTCGTCGGCGAGTTGGTCCGGGCGGCGCAGTTCGACGCCGCGGCCGCCCTCCTCAAGGATCTGCATCACCTCGGTCTGGCCTGTGGCCGGGCGTACGCCGAACTGGCCCGTGCCCACCCCCGTCCGGCGGAGGCGCGCCGGTTCGCCGCATTCGCCCTCCACCTCGGTGCCTGGGAGGACTCCCTGGAGGTGGCGCTCGCCGTGGCCCCGGACGCGATCCCGGTCGTCGAGGCCGAGGGGGAGCGCCTACGCCGAGCGCTGGAGGTCTGAAGCCCGCACCTCCTCCGCGAACGGTTCCCCCCGCCCGTACCGCGCGACCTCCTCGATCGCCTGGTCCGCCATGCGGTGGAGTTCGTTGCCGAGGGAGCCGGCGACGTGGGGGGTGAGGAGGACGTTCGGAAGGGTCCACAACGGTGATTCGGACGGTGGGAGTTCCGGGTCCGTCACGTCGAGGATCGCGTGGAGGCGGCCCGAGACGAGGTGGGGGAGGAGGGCCGGCTCGTCGACGAGGGAACCGCGGGCGGTGTTGATCAGGGTGGTGCCGTCCGGCATCGCGGCGAGCTGGGCGGCGCCGATCATGCCGTGGGTGGAGGGCAGTTGGGGAGCGTGGATCGAGACGACCGTGCTGCGGGCGCAGAGTTCGTCGAGGCCGACGAGCTCGGTGCCGGGCGGCGGGGTCGTCACGTACGGGTCGTACAGCAGGATCTCGAAGTCGAAGGGGCGGAGGAGTTCGACGACGCGGCGGCCGATGCGGGAGGCGCCGACGACGCCGATGGTGCGGCGGTAGTTGCCCCAGGCGGTGGACTCCGTCAGCCAGGCGTCGTCGGTGCGGAGTTCCCCGTACCGCTGGGCGGAGCGCAGGACCCGCTTCCCGGCGAAGAGGATCGCGGCGAGGGTGTATTCGGCGACGGGGAGGGCGTTGGCGGCGGCGGCCGAGGTGACGCGGAGTCCGCGTTCCCAGCAGGCGTCGGTGATGTGGTGTTTGACGGAGCCGGCCGCGTGGATGACCGCCTTGAGCTTCGGGGCGCGGGCCAGGACCTCGGCCGTGAGCGGGGTCGCTCCCCAGCAGGTGAGGAGGATCTCGGCCTCGGCGAGGGCCGCGGCGACCCGTGTGTCCGGGGCGGTCAGGTCGTGGGCCACCAGGTGGGGGTCGGTGTGCGCGAGTCGGGCGAGGCGGGTGCGGTGGGCGTCCGTGAGGAGGCGGTCGTCGACTCCCGGGCCCATGGCGAGGAGGAGGGACGGGCGATGGTCAGTGGTCGGGTGCATCGTGGGTACGGGCCTTCCTCACTTGACGCTGCCGGCCGTCAGACCGGCCTTCCAGTGGCGCTGGAGGGAGACGAAGGCGACGACGAGGGGGACGACGGCGAGCAGGGATCCGGTGACGACGAGGGGGTAGAAGTCGGGTTCGGCGTGGGCGTTGCTGTTCCACGCGTACAGGCCGAGGCTCAGCGGGTAGAGCTTCTGGTCCGAGAGCATCACCAGGGGGAGGAAGAAGTTGTTCCAGACGGCGGTGAACTGGAAGAGGAAGACGGTCACGAAGCCGGGCATGACCATGCGCAGGCCGATGGACCAGAAGACGCGCATCTCGCCGGCCCCGTCGATGCGGGCGGCCTCCAGGGCCTCGTCGGGGATGTAGCCGGCGCAGAAGACCCGGGAGAGGTAGACGCCGAAGGGGTTGACGAGGACGGGGATCAGGACGGCCCAGTAGGTGTTGACGACGCCGATCTCGCTGGCCAGGAGGTACATCGGCAGGGCGAGCGCGGTGGTGGGGACGAGCACGCCCAGGAGGACGAGACCGAAGAGCTTCTCCTTGCCGCGGAAGTCGTAGACGTGGAAGGCGTATCCGGCGGCGACGCTGACGAGGGAGCAGGCGAGGGCGCCGAGGCCCGCGTAGAGGAGGCTGTTGGCGTACCAGTGGAAGTAGACGCCGTCGTTGTACGCGGCGAGCCGGGAGAGGTTGCCGCCGAGGTCGAAGCCCTCGAAGGAGAAGGCGTCTCCGGCGAGGAGGCCGCCGGCGTCCTTGGTGGCGGCGGTGAGCAGCCAGACGAGCGGGAAGAGCATGTAGACGACGGCGAGGACGAGGGCGCCGTTGACGGCCGTCTTCGAGAGCCATCTGTTCGGGGTGCGGGGCCGGCTCATGCGGCCTTCTCCTTCCGTGCCTCGCCCGACTTCCGGCGGCCGGTCAGTCTGGTCACCGCGAAGGAGAGCAGCGCCGCCGTCAGGGCGAGGAGGACGGAGGCCGCGGCGGCGAGTCCGTAGTCGTTGCGGTCGAAGGCCGCGGTGTAGGCGTACATGTTCGGCGTCCAGGTGGAGGTGACGGCGGAGCCGGTGCCCTTGTTGAGGATGAGCGGCTCGGTGAAGAGCTGGAGGGAGCCGATGATCGTGAAGAGGGCGACCATCGCGAGCGAGGCCTTGACCAGCGGGATCTTGATGGCGAAGGCGGTGCGCCAGGCGCCGGCGCCGTCGACGGTGGCCGCTTCGAGGACGGAGCGGTCGATGGCCTGGAGGGCGGCGTAGAAGATGACCATGTTGTAGCCGAGCCACTCCCACAGGGCGATGTTGACGACGGAGGGCAGGGTGCCCTCGGGGGAGAAGAAGTCGAAGCCGATGCCTCCGGCGTCCATGGCCCGCACGACCGGGCTGAGCTGGGGCGTGTAGAGGTAGACCCAGATCAGGGCGGCGATGATGCCGGGGACGGCGTGCGGCAGGAAGAGCGCGAGCTGGAAGAAGCGGCGGGCGCGGGCGAGCGCCGAGTCGAGCAGGAGGGCGAGGCCGAGGGCCCCGGCGAGCAGCAGCGGGATGTAGAGCAGGCAGTATCCGAGCAGGACGCCGAAGCCCTCCAGGAAGGCCCGGTCACCCAGCGCCGCGGTGTAGTTGTCGAGGCCGCTGAAGACGGTCTCGGTGCCGCCGAAGCCCAGTCCGGACTGCTTCTCGGTGAAGAGGCTGAGCCAGACCGCGTATCCGATCGGCAGCACCATCACCGCGGTGAACAGGACGAAGAAGGGGGTCAGCAGGAGCGCCGCGGCGCGGGTGCGGGCCTTCATCGGGTCAGCCCTCGACCTTCAGGCCGCGCTTGGTGAGTTCGGTGACGGTGGCGTCGTGGCCGGCCTTGACGGCGTCGGCGATGGACGGGCCGCCCTGGGCGAGCTTGCCGAAGGCGTCCTTGATCGCGGTGTTGGTGGTGCCGGAGGTCGGGCCCCAGGACCAGTTGGGGTTGATGGAGGCGCCGGCGGCCTCGAAGAGGGTGTAGATGTCCTGGCCGCCGTAGAAGCTCGCGTCGAAGGCCTTCTTGGCGACGGGGCGCAGGTCGGCGTCGGCGGGGAAGGCGCTGGAGGTGCCGGAGGCGATCCGGGACTTGACGCCCTCCTCGGTGGTGGACATCCACTCGGCGAAGGTGACGGCCGCGGCCTTCTGCCCGCTGTCCTTGGTGACGGCGAAGGAGGTGCCGCCGAGCATGCCGCTGGCGGGCTTGCCGTCCCAGGTGGGGATGGGGGCGACGGCCCACTTGCCGCCCATCTCGGGGACGTTGCCCTTGAGGACGCCCGCGCCCCAGGAGGCGCCGAGGTAGCCGATGGTGGTGTCGTTCTTGAGGGAGCCGACCCACTCGGGGCTGAAGGAGGCGTCCTTGTGGACGAGGTCGGCGTCGAGGAGGCCCTGCCAGTAGGCGGTGACCTTGGTGGTGGCCGGGTCGGTGGTGTCGATCTTCCAGGTGTCGTTCTCGGCCTTGAACCACTGGGCGCCGGCCTGCCAGACCTGGGCCTCGAAGGTGGCCGGGTCGTCGGGGAAGAAGGTGGCGATGCGGGCCTTGGCGTCGGCCTTCTTGACCTGCTCGGCGGCCTTCTTGAACGCGTCCCAGGTGGCGGGGACCTGGATCTTGTACTTGGCGAAGAGGTCCTTGCGGTAGAAGAAGGCCTGCGGGGCGGCGTCGAAGGGGACGGCCCAGGACTTTCCGCCGAGGGTGGTGAGTTCGACGGACTGCGGGAGGAGCTTGGCGCGGTCGGCCTCGGTGAACTGGTCGCCGATGTCCTGGAGGGCGCCGGAGCTCACGAACTCGGGGAGCGCGGCGTATTCGATGGAGACCAGGTCGGGGGCGTTGCCCGCCTTCACGGCGTTGGAGATCTTGGCGTAGCCGCCGGCGTTGCCGGAGGGGATCTCCTCGAACTTCACCTGGATGTCTTCGTGGGAGGCGTTGAAGGCGTCCACGACGTCCTTGGAGCCCTTGGCCCAGCCCCAGAAGGTGATGGTCACGGGCCCGGACGGCTTGCTTGCGGTGTCGTCACCACCGCCGCCGCAGGCCGTGAGGACGGCCAGGGCGGTGGCGGTGCCGGCTATGACGCGGGACGTTCTGCTCCAGGTACGGGTCACGGCACGGCTCCTGAGGGCGGGGCGGCTGGGGTTGTGGCCGTGATCCTGTGACCGTTCATGACCGAAGTCAAGAGCGAAAGATTGATTGATCGAAAAAAGATCAGATCGAAGGCGCGGAGTGGGCCCCGCACGAGTCCCGCACCCGCAGCCACGGCAGCAGACTCAGATGACGCCGCGCCGTCTCCTCGTCGGAGGCCTCCGTGAGCCGCTCCACCAGGAGTTCCGTGGCGTGCCGGCCCACCTGCCGCTTCGGCGGGGCGACCGCCGTCAGCGGGGTGTCGGCGAGGGCGGCGACCTCGTCGTCGTACGCGATCAGGGCCAGGTCCTGCGGCACCCGTACGCCCAGGTCGGCCAGGCGCTGCACGATCTCGATCGCGTCCACGTCGTTGTGCACCAGGGCCGCGCTCGCCAGGCCCGAACCGACGGCCTCGTGCAGCGCCCGCACCGCCCGCTCGAAGCCCTCCGGATCGGCCTCGGCCGGTACGGAGTCGATCACCGGGCGCGGCTCCTTCAGGCCGAGCGTCCCCAGCGCCTCGGCGTAGCCCGCGCGCACCGCGAAGGCGGTCGGGGAGTCCCGGCGGGCCACGAGCAGCGGCGTCGCGTGGCCGAGCGAGAGCAGGTGGCGCAGGGCGAGCAGCACGCCGTGGGCGTGGTCGGAGGCGACCCGGTCCAGGCCGTCGAGCGGGCTGCCGGGCTCGGCGCGGCGCTCCAGGAGGACGGCCGGCACGGGCAGTTCGGCCAGCCAGTCGCCGTACGCGAGCCGGTCCTCGGGCAGTCCGCGCCAGCCGGGCGCGACGAGGACGCCCTCGGCGCCCGCCGCGAGGAGGCCCTCGACGCGGGCCCGGTCCTCCTCCGGCCGGTAGTCGGAGATCCGCAGCACGAGCCGCGCCCCGGCGCGGGCCGCCGCCTCGTGCGCCCCCCGGATGACCTCGGCGAAGTAGTACGTGGCGGAGGGCGCGAGCAGGCCGAGGACCAGGCCCTCGCCGGAGCGTCCGCCGCCGGCCCCGCGCTGCGGCCAGGAGACCTGGCCGTGCACCCGGTCGAGCAGGCCCTGGCCGGCCAGGGCCTCGACGTCCCGGCGGGCGGTGACGGGGGAGACCCCGAGGCGTTCGGCCAGTTCGGAGACGCGGGCGGTGCCGCGCTCGCGCACCAGGGCCAGCAGTCGGTCGTGTCGTTCGGCAGCACTCTCGCGCACGGCGCGGTTCCCCCTCGCGGTGGTGGTGGTCCCTTGAGCCTAGCTCCAGAGATGATCGAACGACAGAACTTTCGATCATTCGATCCGATTCTCTTGACGTCCGCTCGAAGTCTGTCCAGGATTCCCGGCGACGCAGACGCCGTGACAGGCCCCAGGGAGCATGATGCCCACGCCGCCCGAGAACCGTGAGCTCAGCCCGTACACCGGCTGGACCCGTGCCCACTGGGAGGCCGCGGCCGACCGGCTCCTCCTGGACGTCCGCCCGTTCGCCTCGCCCGGCGGCGGTCTCGTCGACCTCCCCGGGCCCCGCCCCAGCTGGTCCGGCGCCCGCTCCGACGGCCTGGAGGGCTGGGCCCGCACCTTCCTCCTCGCCGCCCTCCGCGTCGCCGGCGCCCACGGCGAGGACCCGCACGGCCACCTCGACCGGTACGCGGAAGGGCTCGCGGCCGGGACCGGGAAGCCAGGACGGGACGACCGGGACTCCTGGCCCCTGATGGCCGACACCCGCCAGGCGATCGTCGAATCCGCCTCGATCGCCCTCGGCCTCCGCCTCACCCGGCCCTGGCTCTGGGACCGCCTCGACGACCGCACCCGGCAGCGGGCCGTCGACTGGCTCCTGCCCGCCCTCGGCCCCTCCCCGGTCGACAACAACTGGTGGCTCTTCGGCCTCACCGTCGCCGGCTTCCTCCAGGACGCCGGGATCGAGACCGACCGCGCCGCCGCCACGATCGACCGCTCCCTCGCCCGGATCGAGGACTGGTACCTCGGCGACGGCTGGTACAGCGACGGCGACAACCGGGCCTTCGACCACTACAACGCCTGGGCCCTGCACTTCTACCCCGTCCTCCACGCCCACCTCGCCGGCGACGAGGACCTCCTCGGCCGGTACGGCCCCCGGCTGCGCGCCCACCTCGACGCGTACGTCCACCTCTTCGACGCGAACGGCGCCCCCGTCCCGTACGGGCGCTCCCTGATCTACCGCTTCGCCGCGGCCGCCGCCCCCTGGCTCGGCACCCTCACCGGCCACACCCCGCTCACCCCCGGCGCCACCCGCCGCCTCGCCTCCGGCGCCCTGCGGTACTTCCACCGGCACGGGGCCACCGACGAGCGCGGGCTCCTCACCCTCGGCTGGCACGGCCCGTACCCGCCGCTCGTCCAGGAGTACTCGGGCCCCGGCTCCCCCTACTGGGCGTCCAAGGGCTTCCTCGGCCTCCTCCTGCCCGCCGGCCACCCCGCCTGGACCGACCCCGAGGAACCCCTGCCCGCCGAACGCGCCGACACGGTCCTCCCCTTCGCCCCCGCCGGGCTGCTCGTCCAGACCACCGCCGCCGACGGGCTCGTACGCCTCCACAACCACGGCAGCAACCACGTCCACAGCGCGCCGGGCGAGGATGACGACCCCGGCTACGCCCGCCACGCCTACTCCACCCGTACGGGACCCAGTACGGGGACGGCGGCGGCCGACAACCACTTCTCCCTGATCGTCGACGGGCGGGCGACCCCCCGGGGCCCCGCCGTCCCGGCCGGCACCGGCCCCGACCGGGCCGCCTCCGTCCACCACCCGCTGCCCGGCGTCCGGGTCCTCTCCGCGACCCTCGTCCACGGCCGCGCCGAACTCCGCGCCCACCTCGTCCTCGGCGCCCCCGAGGGGACCCCCGTACGGCAGACCGGCTGGGCCGTCACCCCCGACGGCCCGCACGCCCAGCTCCACCCGGTGCACGGCTACCGCCCCGAAGCCGGGGAACTCCCCACCGGGGAAACCCTTCAGGGCCCCGGCAGCCGCACCCTGGCCCTGCACGGCACCACGCACGGCCCGGCCGCGCTCTTCGCGGCCCTCGCGTCCCTCACGGCCGAGCCCGACCCCGCACCCGTGTCGACGCTCGCGGACGTCCGGGTCGACGGGTGCCTGCTGACGGTGACCTGGCAGGACGGCACCACCGCGCACCTCGACCCGAGGAGCCCCGCATAGGGCCTACTCCGGCCCGTACTTGCGGCCCGCCTTGGAGGAGACCCCGCCCAGCAGGCCGCGCGGCGCCAGCTTCGCCACACCCATGAGGGCCTTGTAGCGGGGGTCCGGGATCGACAGGGTCTTCCCCCGCTTCAGGTCGGTGAGCGCCGCCGTCACCAGCTTGTCCGCGTCGAGCCACATCCAGCCCGGGATGTTGTCCGTGCCCATCCCGGCCCGCTCGTGGAACTCGGTCCGTACGAAGCCGGGGCAGAGCGCCATCAGCCGCACCCCGCTGCCCGCGAGGTCCCGCGCCGCGCCCTGGGTGAACTGCACGACCCAGGCCTTCGAGGCGCCGTACGTGCCGCGGGGCACGAAGGCCGCGACCGAGGCGACGTTCACCACGGCGCCCCGGCGGCGGTCCTTCATCGCGGCGGCGGCCGCCGAGGTCAGCCGCAGCACCGCCTCGCAGTGCACCGTCAGCATCTTCAGCTCGTCGGCCATGGAGACCTCGAGGAAACGGCCCTTGTTGCCGAAGCCCGCGTTGTTCACGAGTATGTCCACCGGCCGCCTCGGGTCGGAGAGCCGGGCCTCGACGGCGGCGATGCCCTCCTCCTCGGAGAGGTCCGCCGCGAGGACCTCGGCCTCGACGCCGTGCCGGTCGTGCAGTTCGGTCGCCTGCTCCCGCAGCCGCGTCACGTCCCTGGCCACGAGCACGACGTCATGGCCGTCCGCCGCCAGTCTCCGTGCGAAGGCGGCCCCGATGCCCGCGGTGGCGCCCGTAATCAGTGCAGTCGTCATGACGGCAACCTAGTGCCCCGTCCCGCCCCTACGCCTGGGCGTACTTCTCCTGGTAGCGGCGGGCGAGCGCGAGGAGTCCGGACTCCATCCACTCGGCCGCCACCAACGTGGAGGGCAGCAGGGCGCGTTCGGTGGTCGCGGCGCGGTGCAGGTACGCGACGGTGATGCCGTGGTCCGGCCGGTGCACCACGGTGATCGGGTCGCCGGCCCGCACCTCGCCCGGCTCGATCACCCGCAGCAGCGCGCCGGGACCGGCCTCCGACTGCGTGAACCGCTTCACCCAGCCCTTCTCCTCGACGAAGCCCGCGAAGGTGCGGCACGGGATGCGGCCGCCGGTCACCTCCAGGACCACCTCCTCGCCGATCCGCCACCGCTCGCCGATCAGGGCCCCGTTCACGTCGAGGCCCCGGGTGGTGAGGTTCTCGCCGAAGGAGCCGTTGGCCAGTTCGCGGCCGAGCTCCCGCTCCCACAGGTCCATGTCCTCGCGGGCGAAGGCGTACGCCGCCCGGTCGTCGCCGCCGTGGAAGCGCAGGTCGCAGACCGTGTCCCCGGCGACCCCGCTCGCCCCGACCCCGGGCGCCCCCGGCGCCTCGATCCGCACGGGCCCCTCCACCGGACGCTTGTCGATGCCCGTCATCCCCGAGGCGGCGTCCGTGTACTCCACGGGCCTGGCACGGCCCACATTCACGCTCAGCAAGGTCATGCGGGCACTGTACGGGCGCCGATCTCAAAGGCGCTCGCGATAATAGGAGGCTTCACCCAAGAGTCGCTTATGCTGGACGCATGATCGAGGCCCGCCACCTCCGCGTCCTGCGCGCCGTCGCCGCCACCGGCTCCTTCTCGGCCGCCGCGCGCGAACTCGGCTGCACCCAGCCCGCCGTCAGCCAGCAGATGAAGGCGCTCGAAGCCTCCGCCGGCACGCCGCTGCTGATCCGTACGGGACGCGAGATGCGCCTGACCCAGGCCGGCGAGGTCCTGGTGCGCCACGCCTCCGGCATCCTCGCCGGGCTCACCGCCGCCGAGGAGGAGGTCGCCGCCATCGCCGGGCTCCGGGCGGGCCGCGTCCGCCTGGTCAGCTTCCCCAGCGGCAGCTCCACCCTGGTGCCCACCGCGCTCGCCGCGCTGCGGGCCGCGCACCCCGGCACCCGCGTCTCCCTCGTCGAGGCCGAACCGCCGCGCTCGATCGAGATGCTCCGCGAGGGCGACTGCGACATCGCCCTCGCCTTTCGGTACGGGGCCGGGCAGGCCGAGTGGGACGACCTGGTGGTCCGCCCGCTGCTCGCCGACCGGCTCGTCGGCCTGGTGCCCGAGGGGCACCGGCTCGCCGGGGCCGGGTCGGTCGGCATCGCGGAACTCGCGGACGAGTCCTGGATCGCGGGCTGCCCGCGCTGTCGCCGCCAGCTCGTGGACGTCTGCGAGGAGGCGGGCTTCACCCCCCGCATCGACTTCGCCACCGACGACTACCCGGCCGTGGTGGGCCTGGTCGGCGCCGGTCTGGGCGTCGCCGTCCTGCCGGAGCTGGCCATCGAGTCCGTACGGCCCAAGGGGGCGCGGACCGTGGCCGTGGAGCCGGCCGTGGAGCGGGAGATCGTGGCCCTGACGCTGCCGGACCTCGCACAGGTCCCGGCCGTCGCCGCCACGCTCGACGAACTGATCCGCGCCGCCGCGCGGGACTGAGCCGCGCCGCCACGCGCGCGCGGAGAGGCGGCGCGCGCGGGCGCGGGTCCGTACGGCCGCGGTGCGGTCAGACGGTGCTCAGCGCACTGAAGAAACGTTCCGTCACATACGGTCCCCGATGGATGTCATCGACGTCATGGATGTCGTGGACGCGGCGGACGCGACCGGCGCGGTGGCCGGTGCCGTCGTGATCAGGCGATTGCGCGCGCGTCCCATGAGCTCTTCGCGTTCGTCCTCGGTGAGGCCGCCCCATACGCCGTAGGGCTCCCGCACGGCGAGTGCGTGTGCCGCGCACTCCGCGCGCACCGGGCACCGCATGCAGACCTCTTTCGCCGAGTTCTCGCGCGCACTCCGTGCCGCGCCGCGCTCTCCCTCGGGGTGGAAGAACAGGGAGCTGTCGACTCCACGGCAGGCCGCGAGGAGTTGCCAGTCCCACAGATCGGCGTTGGGTCCGGGAAGGCGGGAGAAATCTGCCATTGCGCTTGTCCCCTTGAAACCGTGTCGAACGGATAGGTGGGCGGGTGGATGGCTGATGGCCGGGGCTCCTCGGGTCCCGACGGGTCCGGGCTGTACACCTACTGTCGAAGTAGATGTAAATATGACTCATTGCGAATCTAGCCACAGACACTGCGAAAAGGGAAGAAATCCCGCTAAATGGGGCATAGCTTTTGATGTTGGGACGAACGACCTGCGACACTCTCCTCCGCGCACGACTCCTCACGTAGAGTGCCGAAGACGCCGTCCGACCCGTAACTCTTTCGAGTGACCGTCGTTGAGAGTGCGGAGGCGGTTGAAGGAACAAGCGATCGGGCACACGTCCGAGAGCGTCAACCGCACAGGTGACGATACGTACAGCCCTGGAGGCTCAAGGTGACGCGCAACAGCTGCGAGAGCCACGGAGGTCAGGCATGACATCCGTCCTCGTCTGCGATGACTCCCCGCTTGCCCGAGAGGCGCTCCGCCGCGCGGTCGCGACCGTGCCCGGCGTCGAGCGCGTGACCACCGCGGCCAACGGCGAGGAAGTCCTCCGCCGCTGGGGCGCGGACCGCTCGGACCTGATTCTGATGGACGTGCGCATGCCCGGCCTGGGCGGCGTGGAGACCGTCCGCCGGCTGCTCTCCGCGGACCCCGGCGCCCGCATCATCATGCTCACGGTCGCCGAGGACCTCGACGGCGTCGCGCTCGCGGTCGCCGCGGGTGCCCGCGGCTACCTGCACAAGGACGCCTCGCGCGCCGAGCTGCGGGCCACGGTCACGCAGGCGCTCGCCGACCCGACCTGGCGGCTCGCCCCGCGCCGCCTCCGCTCGGCCGAGATGGGCGCCGCGCCCACCCTCACCGCGCGCGAGATCCAGGTCCTCGAAGGCATGAGTCACGGCCGGTCCAACGCGGAGATCGGGCGCGAGCTCTTCCTCTCCGAGGACACGGTCAAGACCCACGCCCGGCGCCTCTTCAAGAAGCTGGGCGCCTCCGACCGGGCGCACGCCGTCGCGCTCGGATTCCGCTGGGGCCTGGTCCGCTGAATCGCAGGTCACCTGCGGTCTCCCCGTCCTCACCCGCGTCCGTCGTGGGGTGGACGGGGCGGGCTTGTGTCACTTCCCCTCGGAATGCCGCATCCTTGAGATGTGGAGTTCCTCGGGGACGAGTCGATCGAGCGGGAGGGGAGGGCGCGGGAGATGAGTGCCGGCGCACCTGCTCATAACGCTTCGGTGCACAACTACGGACGCGGTGCCGCGAACCGAGAGGCGTCGGGGCACCATGGAGCGATGCGCGACGACGAGACCGTGGGTTCCCCCATGCCTGCCGGGCAGGGGGAGATCGGCGCGCTCGTGCACCGCGCGGTCGAAGGCGACGCGCAGGCCACCCACGACCTGCTCGCGCGGGTCCACCCGCTCGCCCTGCGGTACTGCCGCACCCGCCTCAACCGGCTGCCCGGCGACGCCCGGCACTTCGTCGAGGACCTCGCCCAGGAGGTCTGCGTCGCCGTCCTGATGGCGCTGCCGCGCTACAAGGACACCGGCAGGCCCTTCGAGGCCTTCGTCTTCGCCATCGCCGGACACAAGGTCGCCGACCTCCAGCGGGCCGCCATGCGGCACCCGGGGTCCACCGCCGTGCCCTCCGACGAGATGCCCGAGCGGCCCGACGACTCCCTCGGCCCCGAGGAGCGGGCCCTGCTCAGCGACGACGCCGAGTGGGCCAAGAAGCTGCTCGCCAACCTCCCGGAGAACCAGCGCGAGCTGCTCGTGCTGCGCGTCGCGGTCGGACTGACCGCCGAGGAGACCGGCCAGATGCTCGGCATGTCCCCGGGCGCCGTCCGGGTCGCACAGCACCGCGCCCTCAGCCGCCTCCGGGCGCTGGCGGAGCAGTGAGCCGTCCGCGCACGGCCCGACCGCGCGCCCTGGCCGAGCAGTAAGCCTTGCCGGGCGTCGTCATCCCTTTCGTACACGTGTGAACGTCCAAAGCTGCTCGCTGATCTTGATCGTGGAATGAGACACGGCTCAAGCCCGTTAGCATGGACATCCCGCACCGATCAAGGCCATTTGGGAAGGTGTCATGACTGCCAACGTCGACGGAGTGCCCGAAAAATTCGCGACACTCGGGCTGACCTACGACGACGTGCTGCTGCTGCCGGGCGCGTCCGACATGGCGCCCGACCAGATCGACACCGCCTCGTACATCTCGAAGAACGTGCGGGTGAACATCCCGCTGCTCTCCGCCGCGATGGACAAGGTCACCGAGTCCCGCATGGCGATCGCCATGGCGCGACAGGGTGGTGTCGGTGTGCTGCACCGCAACCTCTCGATCGCCGACCAGGCGAACCAGGTCGACCTCGTGAAGCGCTCCGAGTCCGGCATGGTCTCGGACCCGATCACGGTCCACCCGGACGCGACGCTCGCCGAGGCCGACGCGATCTGCGCCAAGTTCCGCATCAGCGGCGTCCCGGTCACCGACCCGGCCGGCAAGCTGCTCGGCATCGTCACCAACCGCGACATGGCCTTCGAGTCGGACCGCAGCCGCCAGGTGCGCGAGGTCATGACCCCGATGCCGCTCGTCACCGGCAAGGTCGGCATCTCCGGCGTGGACGCCATGGAGCTGCTGCGCCGCCACAAGATCGAGAAGCTTCCGCTGGTCGACGAGGCGGGCGTCCTCAAGGGCCTCATCACGGTCAAGGACTTCGTCAAGGCCGAGAAGTACCCGAACGCCGCCAAGGACAAGGAGGGCCGGCTGCTCGTCGGCGCCGCCGTCGGTGTCGCCGGTGACGCGTACGAGCGCGCCCAGGCCCTGATCGAGGCGGGCGTCGACTTCATCGTCGTCGACACCGCGCACGGTCACTCCCGCCTGGTCGGCGACATGGTCGCCAAGATCAAGTCGAACTCCTCGGTCGACGTCATCGGCGGAAACGTCGCCACCCGCGACGGCGCCCAGGCGCTGATCGACGCCGGTGTCGACGGCATCAAGGTCGGTGTCGGCCCGGGCTCCATCTGCACCACCCGCGTGGTCGCCGGCATCGGCGTCCCGCAGGTCACCGCGATCTACGAGGCCTCCCTCGCCGCCAAGGCGGCCGGCGTCCCGGTCATCGGCGACGGCGGTCTGCAGTACTCCGGCGACATCGCGAAGGCCCTCGTCGCCGGCGCCGACACGGTGATGCTCGGCTCGCTGCTCGCGGGCTGCGAGGAGTCCCCGGGCGAGCTGCTCTTCATCAACGGCAAGCAGTTCAAGTCGTACCGCGGCATGGGCTCGCTCGGCGCCATGCAGTCCCGCGGCGAGCAGCGCTCCTTCTCCAAGGACCGCTACTTCCAGGAGGGCGTCGCCTCCGACGAGAAGCTCGTCCCCGAGGGCATCGAGGGCCAGGTGCCCTACCGCGGCCCGCTCGCGGCCGTCGTCCACCAGCTGGTGGGCGGTCTGCGCCAGTCGATGTTCTACGTCGGCGGGCGCACGGTGCCGGAGCTCCAGGCGAACGGCCGATTCGTCCGGATCACCTCGGCGGGTCTCAAGGAGAGCCACCCGCACGACATCCAGATGACGGTCGAGGCGCCGAACTACAGCAGGAAGTAACAGCGCGCGACGGAGGGGGCGGTTCCGGCATGTGGCCGGAGCCGCCCCTTCGGCCTGTGTCGGGGATACTGGTAGGCGCAGACATAGAGGGAAAGGCCACACATCGTGACTGAGATCGAGATCGGGCGCGGCAAGCGCGGCCGCAGGGCGTACGCGTTCGACGACATCGCCGTCGTCCCGAGCCGGCGCACCCGGGACCCGAAGGAGGTCTCGATCGCCTGGCAGATCGACGCCTACCGCTTCGAGCTGCCGTTCCTGGCCGCCCCGATGGACTCGGTCGTCTCGCCGCAGACCGCCATCCGCATCGGCGAGCTGGGCGGCCTGGGCGTCCTCAACCTGGAGGGTCTCTGGACCCGGTACGAGGACCCGCAGCCGCTCCTCGACGAGATCGCCGAGCTGGACGAGGAGACCGCGACCCGCCGTCTGCAGGAGATCTACGCCGCCCCGATCAAGGAGGAGCTGATCGGGCAGCGCATCAAGGAGGTGCGCGACTCCGGTGTCGTCACCGCCGCCGCGCTCTCCCCGCAGCGCACCGCGCAGTTCTCCAAGGCCGTCGTCGACGCCGGCGTGGACATCTTCGTCATCCGCGGCACGACGGTCTCCGCCGAGCACGTCTCCGGCGCGGCCGAGCCGCTGAACCTGAAGCAGTTCATCTACGAGCTGGACGTCCCGGTCATCGTCGGCGGCTGCGCCACGTACACCGCGGCCCTGCACCTGATGCGCACCGGCGCGGCGGGTGTCCTGGTCGGCTTCGGCGGCGGCGCCGCGCACACCACCCGCAACGTCCTCGGCATCCAGGTCCCGATGGCGACCGCGGTCGCCGACGTGGCCGCGGCCCGCCGCGACTACATGGACGAGTCCGGCGGCCGGTACGTGCACGTCATCGCCGACGGCGGTGTCGGCTGGTCCGGCGACCTCCCGAAGGCCATCGCCTGCGGCGCCGACGCCGTCATGATGGGCTCCCCGCTGGCCCGTGCCACGGACGCCCCCGGCAAGGGCCACCACTGGGGCATGGAGGCCGTCCACGAGGACGTCCCCCGCGGCAAGCTGGTCGACCTGGGCATCGTCGGCACCACCGAGGAGATCCTCGCGGGCCCGTCGCACATCCCGGACGGCTCGATGAACTTCTTCGGCGCCCTGCGCCGCGCGATGGCCACCACGGGCTACAGCGAGCTCAAGGAGTTCCAGCGCGTCGAGGTCACGGTCGCGGACGCCCAGCACAAGCGCTGAGCCGGTTCGTACGTACGTGGAGGGGCCCCGCACCGGGTGGTGCGGGGCCCCTCCACGTACGGCTACGCGGCGGCCTTCCTGGCGCCGGAGAAGGCGGCGAAGGCGGCGATGCCGAAGAACAGGAAGGTCAGCGGGTCCAGGTCTTCCTTCCACGCCGCCGTGAGGACGTCGAAGTGGTCGAGGAAGAGCGTGGTGGCGGAGACGTTCAGCTCCTTGCCGCCGATGATCGCGAGGGCGATCAGCTGGCCGAGGTACACGGCGCCGAGCGAGAACACGGCGCTGACCACGGGGAGGGCCGGGTTGCGGCCGCCGACCTTGCCGGCCGCGAAGCCGGTGAGGAAGCCGACGCCCACGGCGGCCCAGCCGATCTCCCGCTCGATGCCACCGGCGATGCCGCCGTAGGCACCGGCGGCGACGAGCGCCGCGACCAGGGCGGCCACCAGGCCGAGCGCCACGTTGTCACGGGCGGGGGCCGGCGGCGGGGCCACCGGGTACTGCTGGGGCGCGGCGCCGTCGGCGAACGGGTTGCCGGGCGGAGGAACGGGCTGGCTCATGGTGTGGATCCCCCCAGGGAACAGTGAAGAGCGACCGGGCGTGACGTGTGTCAGCCGGTGAAGGCGGCGGTCAGCGCCGCGAGGATCAGTCCGAACGGGAACAGGGACAGCAGCCCGCCGGCCACGCGGATGCCGAAGGCGGTGGCGACCCGGTCGGGCGGTCCCAGGTCCCCCCTGGCGTGTGCGCGCAGCTCGATGTTGCGCAGCTGCCGCTGCTCCAGTCGAACGGCGCAGTTCTTGACGTTCAGTGCCAGGCAGAGGCCGGCGACCCCTGCCGCCAGGAAGAACGTGAAGAGCAGGAGGATGAAGACGACGAACACGCGGGGCCCCCGGGACGGTACGCGCGCGCGTGGAACGGCGCGCGGTGGTCCCGGAGGCTAGCACCGGTACATGACAACGACCTAGGGGATTCCGGCCGGGGGCCGTCCTCAGAGGCGGTGGGCCGCCCCCGCCGGGGTGGCGCCCCGGGTGTCGAGGAGGAGCTGGGCCTTCACCGAGAGGCCCTGGAGGTCGTAGGTGCGGTGGTGCTGGAGGAGGACCGTGAGGTCGGCGTGGGCGGCGGACTCGTAGAGGGAGTCGGCGCGGGGGACGGGGAGGTCGCGGACGCGCCAGTCGGGGACGTGGGGGTCGTGGTAGCTGATGGTCGCGCCCAGGTCCATGAGGCGGCGGGCGATCTCGTCGGCGGGGGAGCCCTGTCGGTCGGGGAGGTCGGGCTTGTACGTGATGCCGAGGAGCAGGATCCGGGCGCCGCGGGCCGATTTGCCGTGCTCGTTGAGGAGGGTGGCGGCGCGCTGGACGACGTACTGCGGCATGCGCTCGTTGACCTGGCCCGCGAGTTCGACGAGGCGGAGCGGGCGGTGGGCGCCGACGGTGTCGACGGGGACGCCGTGGCCGCCGACGCCGGGGCCGGGGCGGAAGGCCTGGAAGCCGAAGGGTTTGGTCTCGGCGCAGCGGATGACGTCCCACAGGTCGACGCCGAGTTCGTGGCAGAGGACCGCCATCTCGTTGACGAGGGCGATGTTGACGTGCCGGAAGTTGGTCTCCAGGAGCTTGACCGTCTCCGCCTCGCGGGGGCCACGCGCGCGTACCACCTTGTCGGTGAGCCGGCCGTAGAAGGCGGCGGCGGACTCGGTGCAGGCCGGGGTGAGGCCGCCGAGGACCTTGGGGGTGCCGGTGTAGCCGTGGGTGCGGCTGCCGGGGTCGAGGCGGCCGGGGGAGTACGCGAGGTGGAAGTCGCGCCCGGCGCGCAGGCCGGAGCCCGTCTCCAGGACCTCGCGGAGGAGGCCCTCGGTGGTGCCCGGGGGGACCGGGGACTCCAGGATGACGGTGGTGTGGGGGCGCAGCCGGGCGGCGAGCGCGCGGGCGGCGTCGGTGACGGCGGTGAGGTCGAGGGTCCGGTCGGGCCCGAGGGAGGTCGGGGCGCAGAGGACGGCCGTGCGGACCCGGCCGAGCTCGGCGGGGTCGGTGGTCGGCCGGAAGCCCCCCGCGAGCATCCGGCGGATCTCGGGGGTGGTGAGGGAGCCGTCGACCGGGGCGCGTCCGGCGGCGAGTTCGGCGACGGGGCGGGGGTCGGTGTCGTAGCCGATGGTGTCGATGCCTGCGGCGGTGGCGGCCTGGGCCAGGGGGAGTCCGTGGTGGCCGAGGCCGATGACGGCGAGATCAGCGGGCATGAAGGGTGGGCCGTCCTTCCCGGTAGCCGGAGGGAGCGCGACGCGCAAGCCCGGTGGACAGAACGGGGCGAGCGCAATGTCAGACTAGGCGTAAATATGACCGATATGCGGCATTGTGGAGCCGAAGATCGCCGAGTGTTATCCACAGGTCGGCGGTGAGGCGGTGGCTGAACTCGCGGGGGCGGGCCAGAATCGAGCTGTGAGCCGGACCACACGGGCCCGGTTCGCCGCTCGTGTACGTCGCGTACGGCCCTGGCGCGTGCGGGGCGTGCGGCGGGCGGGACCGAGGGGGGACGACGGGAGGCAGCAGCGTGAGGACAGCGACACTGGGACCCGCCGAGCGCGCCGAGGCGCTCGCGGCCATGGCCGAGCGAGAGCTGGACGTGCTGGTCGTCGGCGCCGGAGTGGTCGGCGCCGGGATCGCCCTCGACGCCGTCACGCGAGGACTCTCCACCGGCATCGTGGAGGCCCGCGACTGGGCCTCGGGCACCTCCAGCAGGTCCAGCAAGCTCATCCACGGCGGCCTGCGCTACCTGGAGATGCTGGACTTCGCCCTCGTGCGGGAGGCGCTCAAGGAGCGCGGACTCCTCCTGGAGCGGCTCGCACCCCACCTGGTGAAACCGGTCCCCTTCCTCTACCCCCTCCAGCACAAGGGCTGGGAGCGGTTCTACGCCGGCTCGGGCGTCGCGCTGTACGACGCGATGTCCCTCTCCTCCGGTCACGGCCGCGGGCTCCCCGTCCACCGGCACCTCTCCCGGCGCAACGCCCTGCGCGTCGCGCCCTGCCTGAGGAAGGACGCCCTCGTCGGCGCCCTCCAGTACTACGACGCCCAGATGGACGACGCCCGCTTCGTCACCACCCTCGTGCGCACGGCCGCCTCCTACGGCGCGGAGGCCGCCAGCCGCGCCCGCGTCACCGGCTTCCTCCGCGAGGGCGAGCGGGTCGTCGGCGCGCGCGTCCAGGACGTCGAGGCCGGCGTCGCGTACGAGATCAGGGCCAAGCAGATCGTCAACGCCACCGGCGTGTGGACGGACGACACCCAGGCCCTCATCGGGGAGCGCGGCCAGTTCCACGTCCGCGCCTCCAAGGGCATCCACCTCGTCGTGCCCAAGGACCGCATCCACTCGACCACCGGACTGATCCTGCGCACCGAGAAGTCCGTGCTGTTCGTCATCCCCTGGGGACGCCACTGGATCGTCGGCACCACCGACACCGACTGGGACCTCGACAAGGCCCACCCCGCCGCCTCCAGCGCCGACATCGACTACCTCCTGGAGCACGTGAACACCGTGCTCGCCACCCCGCTCACCCGGGACGACGTCCAGGGCGTCTACGCGGGCCTGCGCCCCCTCCTCGCCGGCGAGTCGGACGCCACCAGCAAGCTCTCCCGGGAGCACACCGTCGCCCACCCGGTCCCCGGCCTCGTGGTCGTCGCCGGCGGCAAGTACACGACGTACCGCGTGATGGCGAAGGACGCCGTCGACGAGGCGGTGCACGGACTCGATCCTGGGGCATCCCCTGCACGAAGTGCTTGGGGAAGGGTCGCCCCCTGCGTCACGGAGGACACCCCGCTCATCGGCGCCGAGGGCTACCGCGCCCTGTGGAACGCGCGGGCCAGGATCGCCGCGAGAACCGGCCTGCACGTCGTCCGGGTCGAGCATCTCCTCAACCGCTACGGCTCCCTGACGGAGGAGATCCTCGCCCTGATCGCGGCCGACCCCGGGCTCGGCGAACCGCTCGCGGCGGCCGACGACTACCTGCGCGCCGAGATCGTCTACGCCGCCTCCCACGAGGGCGCGCGCCATCTCGACGACGTCCTCACCAGACGGACCAGGATCTCCATCGAGACCTTCGACCGGGGCACGCTCAGCGCCCGCGAGTGCGCGGAGTTGATGGCGCCGGTCCTCGGCTGGGACGACCGGCAGATCGAGAAGGAGATCGAGCACTACGAGAAGCGGGTGGAGGCGGAGCGCGAGTCGCAGCGGCAGCCCGACGACCTGACGGCGGACGCCGCGCGCCTGGGGGCGCCGGACATCGTGCCCATCTGATGGAAGGTCCGGGGGAGGGTCGGGGGAGGTGTGGAGGGGAGGTGTGGAGGGGAGGTCCGAGGGGGCGGTGTGCCGTGGGAACCTCGGGGCCGTGGGAGGCGTCGTATCCCGGAGTGCGGACCCGGGGGCGGCACCCGTCCCGAGGTGAGGGACAATGGCCTCTCTTCCAGGGCGGGTTACCGCATCGCGCGGGAAGCGGCAGACGCGGCGCAGATCAGGGATCGCAGAGGGGACGCATGTCGGAGGCGGAGCAGTCGCGGGACACGGCGAGGGACCCCAGGCGGGACGCCGCCGCGGGGGCCGCGACCGACGGCGACCGAGGGGCGGTTCCGGCCGCGCGAGACGCGAAGGACGCGCAGGTCAACCGGGGTGCGCAGAGCCCGGAGGGCGGGAGCGAGCCGGAGCGGGGCGTCGAGGACGCGAAGCCCGCGGAGGCCGTGACGGCCGCGGAGGCTGCGAAGCCCGCGGCGGGCGCGGAGGTCGCTTCGGACGTGAAGGACTCTCAGGGCGCGGAGGCCGGCCGGGCGACGGACGCGAGCGGGGCCGGGACCGATGGTGACGGGGCCGTCGTGGCCGGGAGGCTGCGCGGGACCGAGCCGTCGACCGGTCGGGCCGGTTTCGGCGCCGGGGACGGCGACGGCGAGAGCGACCGCCGGACGGGCACCGGAACCGCGCGCGGCGGCGACAGGTTCCGCAAGGAGCCGGCCGGTGAAGGACGGCTGCTCGCGGGCCGCTACCGGCTCGGCGTGATCCTGGGGCGCGGCGGCATGGGCACCGTGTGGCGCGCCGTCGACGAGACCCTCGGCCGTACCGTCGCCGTCAAGGAGCTCCGCTTCCCCAACAGCATCGACGAGGACGAGAAGCGACGCCTCATCACCCGGACCCTGCGCGAGGCGAAGGCCATCGCCCGGATCCGCAACAACGGCGCCGTGACCGTCTACGACGTCGTCGACGAGGACGACCGCCCGTGGATCGTCATGGAGCTCATCGAGGGCAAGTCCCTCGCGGACGCCGTACGCGAGGACGGCACGCTCACGCCCCGGCGCGCCGCCGAGGTCGGCCTCGCCATCCTCGACGTGCTGCGTTCGGCGCACCGCGAGGGCATCCTGCACCGTGACGTGAAGCCGTCCAACGTGCTGATCGCCGACGACGGCCGGGTCGTCCTCACCGACTTCGGCATCGCCCAGGTGGAGGGCGACCCCTCGATCACCTCCACCGGCATGCTCGTCGGCGCCCCCTCGTACATCTCCCCGGAGCGTGCCCGCGGCCACAAGCCCGGCCCGGCCGCCGACATGTGGTCGCTGGGCGGCCTCATCTACGCGGCGGTCGAGGGCAGCCCGCCGTACGACAAGGGCTCCGCCATCGCCACCCTCACGGCCGTGATGACCGAGCCGGTCGACCCGCCGAAGAACGCCGGCCCCGAGCTGGAGAAGGTCATCTACGGCCTGCTCGCCAAGGACCCGGCGCAGCGCCTCGACGACGCCGGCGCCCGGGTCCTGCTGCGGGCCGTGCTCGACGCGCCCGAGCCGGCGCCCGTGGTCTCGCCCGAGGCCACCGCCGTCATACCGCTGCCGCCGCGCCCCGAGCAGGCTCCCGTCGCCCCCGCGGGCGACAAGGGGCCCGACGCGGCCGCCGAGCGGATGCGGGGCGCGCTGAACTCCGTACGGAACGCTGCGGCCTCCGCGAAGGCCGAGCCGAAGCCGGCGCCGAGGCTGGCCACCGAGCCGCTGCGGGGCGGCGGCAAGCCGACCCCGGCCCGTGCGCCGCTGACCGACGTCGTGCCGCGCCGCACCCTGGTGATCATCGCCGCGGTCGCCGTCCTCGCCGTGCTCGGGACGATCCTCGCGGTCTCCCTCGGCGGCGGGGGCGACGAGGGCAACCAGGGCAAGGGCGGCGGGGGCACCACGGCCTCGGCCGGCGCCTCGGCCGGAGGCGCGGACGGTTCCGCCGGCTCCGGCGGCGCCCAGGGCCAGTCGTCCGGCGGCCCCGGCCAGCAGGGCGGCGTGCAGCCCGGCGACAACGGCGCCACGGGGTCCACCGGCGCCGACGGCACGACGACGGGGTCCACGGACGGGCAGAACGGCACCACGCCCTCCACGAAGCCCATCGGCGACGCCGGCGCGAAGCTGCCCGCCGGGTACGGCCTCGTCAGCAACGACCGGCTCCACTTCTCGATGGCCATGCCCTCGGCCTTCAAGCTCAGCACCATCCCGGGATACTCCCTCGGCGCCATATTCAGCGAGAGCGGCGGCTTCCCGCGCGTCCAGGTCGACTACAACGGCAGCCCGAAGGACGACGCGGCGAACGCCTGGGAGCTGGCCCGGTACGGCGTGGCCGCCACCAGCCAGGACTACAAGCACATCGGCATACGGTCCGTCTCGTACAAGGGCTACCCGACCGTCGCCGACTGGGAGTTCGAGCGCACCCAGAAGGGCATCCGCGTCCACGTGCTCAACCGCGGCTTCAAGGTGGACGCCCGGCACGGCTACTCCATCATGGTCAGCTGCGCGGCGGACGAGTGGAACGGCGCGGGGTGCAAGACGCTGCGGGAGACGGCGTTCGCCACGTTCAGCCCCAAGGACTGACCGGCGCCACGTATCGTGAGAACCGCGGACCGAACGCAGCCGAAAAGAAACGTCAACTGCACGGTGCCGGACCGGAACTGACGGAGTCGGGTGATCCCGCCCGATCCCGAGGGATCCGCGGGGTCACGGGGGAACAGCGTGCGCGCGTGGGGAGGCGTCGTGGACGACTACGCGGGAAGGGTGCTCGCCGACCGCTACCGCCTGCCACTGCCGCCGGCGGACGCCGACGCGTACGAACCGGTGGAGACGCGCGCGTTCGACACGTACAGCGGGCAGGAGGTCCTGATCCGCCAGGTGCCGCTGCCGGAGTTCGTCGACGCCGAGGTGCTCGACGGGAGCGGCGGCCCCGCCGGCCCCTACGGCGCCGCGGGCGCGGCCACCCGCCGGCCGGCCGAGCCCGTCGTGCGCCGGGCGATCGAGGCGGCCCAGGCCGCCGCGCAGGTCCCCGACCACCCCCTCCTCGACCAGGTCTTCGACGTCTTCGCGGAGGCCGGCTCGCTGTGGATAGTGAGCGAGCGCGTGGCCGCCAGACCGCTGGCCGCGTTCCTCGCCGAGCGGCCCCTCAACCCGTACCGCGCGGCCGAGATAGGCGCCGACGTCCTCACCGCCCTGCGCGCGCTCCACGCCCACGGCTGGGTCCACCGGAACATCACCTCCCGGACCGTCCTCGTCTGCGACGACGGCCGCGTCGTCCTCACCGGCCTCGCGGTGGGCGCCGCCGAGGAGGCCCTCTGCGGCTACGCACCGGTCCCGGAACCGGCCGACGAGTTCGCGCCCCCGGCAGGGGAGACGGAGGAGTACGAGGGCGGGGCGTACGAGCCGGAGACGTACGAGACGGAGCCGTACGAGGCCGGGGCGAGCGGGCCCGAGACGTACGACCCCGAGGTCTACGAGGCGGAGACGTACGAGGCCGAGGCGTACGAGGCGGAGACGCGCGAGGCCGAGGCGTACGAGGCGGAGACGCGCGAGGCCGAGGCGTACGAGTACGGGGCGTACGAGTACGGGGCCGGGGCTCACGAGGGCGGCGAGGTGCGCGCGCCCGGGCCGTACTACGCACCTGAGCCGTACGCTCCCGAGCCGGCGTCCGAATGGCACGCGCCGGCCGAGGAGTACGGCTCCGAGGACTTCGAGGGTTCCGAGGGCTTCGAGGCGGAGGCCTACGAGGAGGCCGGCGAGGAGCCGGACGGGGGCGAGCCGCCCGTGGCGGGGGCCGGCCCCCTCGGCCCCTACGGCAGCGGCCCCTACGGCGACGTCGACCCCTATGCGCGGCCCGCGGAGACGCAGCCCCTGGCCGTGCCGCCCACCGCCGACGTACGGGCCGCGCGGGCCGGGGCCATCGCGGCGTACCGGGCCGGTGCGCGAGCCGCCGCCCGGCTCGGCGAGACGGGGCAGCTGCCCGTCCAGCGCCCCGCGCCGCCGGAGACGCCCGGGCCGCCCCCGCCCCCGCCGACGGCGCCGGCGGCCGGCGCGCCCGAGCCGCAGTGGTGGGCGCAGGTGGCGGACGACGAGGACGACGAGGACGACGGCGACGAGCCGTACGGCGGCGGTCCGCAGGCCGGCCCGCCGCCGCGCGTGATGCTGGCCGGCAGCTGGAGCGACGGCCCGCACGCCTCGCGGGACGGCTCCGGGCCGATTCCGGCCGGTGGCGGCTCCTTACTGCCGGGTTCGGGCCGCCCGGCGCTGCCCGCCGGTTACACGGCGGCGACCCCGGAGCCCGCGCGCCTCCCCGCCCCCGCAGGCCCCCGCGAGGAGGCGCCGGTCGCGATCCCGGCCCAGGCGTACCGCGGCCCGACCACGCGGCTGGCCGCCGAGCGGGCCCGCCAGACCCGGATCGCGGTCGTCGGCGCCGTGACCGAGCGCTGGGCGCCCGAGCAGGCCGGTCCCGTGCACGAGAACTGGCGCCTCGCCCCGCCCATCGGCCCCGCGACCGACCTGTGGGCGCTCGGCGCGCTCCTCTACCGGGCCGTCCAGGGCCACGCCCCGTACCCCGAGGACAACGCGGCCGAGCTCGTCCAGCTGGTCTGCGCCGAACCGCCCGCCTTCGCCGAGGAGTGCGGGCCCCTGCGCCCGGTCGTGGAGTCGCTGCTGCGTCAGGACCCGACCGAGCGGCCCGACTTCGAGGAGCTGCGCGGCTGGCTGCGCTCCCTCGTCCGCTCGGCGCCGGAGCCGGAGGCCGGGCTCGGAGCCGTACCGCCGCCGTCCTTCGACGAGGCGCGGCTGCCGATCGTGCGCCGGCGCGGCGAGCTGGTGCGCCGGTGGCGCGGGCGCGCGGGGGCGGGCCGCCACCGCACCAAGCGCGCCAAGGACGTGCCCCCGGCGGCCCTGCACGAGGACCCGCGGGGCTTCGAGCACGGACCCGAGCAGGACGACGGCCTTGGCCACGGCCTCGGTCTCGGTCTCGGCCACGACGACGGTCACGGCCTCGGTCTCGGCCACGACGACGGTCACGACCACGACCACGACCACGGCCTCGGTCACGACGACGAGTACGGCCGCGCGCGCGTACAGCCCGATTACCGCGAGGAGTTTCGGGAGGACTTCCGGGAGGAGTTCCGCGAGGAGCCGCGGGAGGGGGCCCGGGACGGCTTCCGGGAGGCGTTCCACGAGGACTTCGACGAGGAGATCCCGCAGCGCGCCCCGCGTGCGCCCCGCGCGCCCCGCTCCTCCCCCCGCACGTCGTCCTCCCGGGCCCCGGGCGCCCCGCGCTCCCTGGGCCGTACGCTCCTGATCCTCGTCCTCCTGCTGCTCGCGGGAGCCGCCGCGTACGTCGTCCTGTTCAAGCCCGGCGGCGAGCAGCCCCGTACGCCGGTCGCGACCGGTCCGTCGGCGACCGCGAAGCCGACCACGGAGCAGCCCGCCGAACCGACCGCGAAGCCGACCGCGAAACCGACCACCGAGCCGACCGGGAAGCCGGCCACCACCCCGCCCCCGGCGGACCCTTCGGCGCCCGCGCTCGCCGCCGGGTACGTCCTGCGGCAGGACCCGGAGGGCTTCCGGATCGGGGTCCCGGAGGGATGGCGGCGCAGCCCGATCAACGACGTGGGCCAAGTGCGCTACACCGGAGGCGGCTTCACGCTGATCGTCGTCCCCGGCCGGGACGGCGTCCAGGACAACGGCTCCGACCCGCTGGAGTACCAGAACTCCAAGGAGCGCGAGTTGGAGCCGTACCGGTCGACCAGCTGGTCGCAGGTGGAGAAGGCGCGCCGGGTGGACATCGGCCGGACGCCGACGGCCGAGGGGACGTACACCTGGCCGGACAGCACGGGCCGCGAGGTGTTCGTGCGCAATCTCGCGCTGATCGACGGCGGCCGGTATTACGTCGTCCAGGTGATCGGCCCGGAGGGCGAGCGCGACAAGGTGTCCGAGATCTACGAGCAGGCCACGAAGGGGTTCCGCCCGGGACGGTGACCCGGATGGCCCATCGGCCCCCGGTCACAGTGCTGTTCCTATGACCGCCCCGAGGTTCCGTCTTCCGTACCCCCCTCCGTAACCTTGCATCAGAAGGAACGGGCGGGGGCAAGTGGAACATTCTCAGAGCGCTTCTCAGAGCACGGGGTCGGGGCTGCTGCTCGCCGGTCGCTACCGGCTGGGCGAGTCCATCGGACGCGGCGGCATGGGGAAGGTCTGGCGCGCGCACGACGAGGTGCTGCACCGCGTGGTGGCGGTGAAGGAACTGACGGCGGGCCGGTTCGTGGCGGAGGCCGACCGCCTGGTTCTGCACGCCCGCACGCAGAAGGAGGCGCGGGCCGCCGCACGGATCACGCACCCGGGTGTGGTGACCGTCCACGACGTCCTGGAGCACGACAACCGGCCGTGGATCGTGATGCAGTACGTCGACGGGCCCTCGCTCGCCGACGCCGCCAAGGAGGCCGGCACGATCGAGCCCCGCGAGGCGGCCAGGATCGGGCTGCACGTCGTCGGCGCGCTGCGCGCCGCGCACGCGGCCGGGGTGCTGCACCGGGACGTCAAGCCGGGCAACGTCCTGCTCGCGCGGGACGGGCGCGTCCTCATCACCGACTTCGGGATCGCGGCGATCGAGGGGGACTCGACGATCACCCGGACCGGTGAGATCGTCGGCTCCATCGACTATCTGGCGCCCGAGCGGGTACAGGGCGGCGATCCGGGTCCCGCCTCCGACCTCTGGTCCCTCGGCGCGACGCTGTACACGGCGGTGGAGGGCACCTCGCCGTTCCGCCGCACCTCCCCGATCAGCACCATGCAGGCCGTGGTGACCGAGGAGCCGCCGCACCCGCAGAAGGCGGGGCCGCTGGCCCCCGTCATCGTGGCCCTGCTGCGCAAGGACCCGGCGCAGCGGCCGCGCGCGGACGAGGCCGAGCGGATGCTGCTCGACGCGATGGAGGGGCGCACGCCGACGGCGGCCCAGGCGTACGTGCCGACCCAGCGCGTGGCCAGGGAGGAGCTGGACTCGGCGGCGGACGAGGCCCGCGAGGCGGACGGCACGGGTACGGAGGTCCTGGCGGGCGGGCCGCCGAAGACCACCGCGCAGTGGCCCCAGCCGGCTCAGCAGCCCCAGCCGTCTCCCGTACCCCAGCAGCCTTCCCCGTCGCATCCCACCCTCATCCCCTCCTCCCCGCCTCCGTCCCCCCGCGGGCGCTGGCGCTCCGCCGTTCTCGCCGCGCTGCTCGCCGGGGTCGTCGCCGGCGGTGCCGTCTTCGCCGCCATGAACTACGCGGGCGGCGACCGCACCCCCGGCGGCGGTGAGGCCGGCGGGCGGACCACGACGGCGCCGACCGCCCCCGCCACCAAGAAGGACGCCGGGGACGGCATTCCGGCCGGCTGGCACCGCGTCAAGGACCCGGAGGGCTTCAGCCTCCTCGTACCGGACGGCTGGAAGCGGCAGACCGAGGGCGACCAGATCGACTACACCCCGGACAACGGCCGCCACCGCATCCGGATCAGCATCGACAGGAGCCCCGACTTCGAGAACCCGTACATGCACGCCATCGACCTGGAGCGTCAGCTGGGCAAGCGCATGGACTACAACCGGGTCAAGCTCGACCAGACCACCTACCGCGACCAGGTCCGCTCCTGCCAGTGGGAGTTCACCTGGACCGAGAAGAAGACCTTCCCCGGGCCGCGGCATGCGATCGACCAGATGTACTACGAGGACGACGGCACCGAGTACGCCATCTACATGTCCTCGCCGGAGTCGAGCTGGGAGACCACCCGGGAGCAGTTCGACATCGTCCTCCAGCACTGGCGGGCGCCGGAGGCCTGAGGGTCTCGGGCGCCGGAGGTCCGAGGGTCTCGGGTGCCGGAGGTCCAAGGTCCTCGTCGTCGGAGGTCCGAGGGGCGGAGAAATCTCCGTGCCCGGCCTCCGGCGACCGTAAGCCCCTGATCAGGGCTTATATGCCAGTGATCGCTGGCGTGATGTGTGTAGAGGGTGAAAACGCGTTACCGACGGGTACCCAAAGGTCGGAACGCGGCCTACGCTCGGCGTCATGACGGACTCGCAGGCCCCCGCCGCCCCCACGGTTCCCGCCGACGCGGACACCGCCGCCGACACCGCCGCCGAGGCGGCCCGACCGGCCGCCCCCGCCGGCGCGACCAACCCGGTCGCGCCCGCGCCGGCCGGCGCGCGGACCGCCGCCGACGTCGTGACGCCCGAGCTGGTGGCCCGGCTCACGCGGGGCGTCGTCGGCTCCGGCCGGACCGCCAACCACACCCCCTTCACCGGGGAGAAGCTGGCGGACCTGCCCGAGTCCACCCCCGAGGACGTCGCCGAGGCCTTCACGCGCGCGCGTGCCGCCCAGTCCGCCTGGGCCGCCACCCCGGTGAAGGTCCGCGCCGCCGTCCTCCTGCGCTTCCACGACCTGATCCTCCAGCGGCAGGCCGAGGTCCTCGACCTCATCCAGCTGGAGACGGGCAAGGCCCGCCTGCACGCCCACGAGGAGGTCCAGGCGGTGGCCGTCGCCGCCCGCCACTACGGCCGCAAGGCCGCCTCCTACCTGCGCGCCAAGCGCCACACCGGCGTCGTGCCGACCCTCACCAAGGTCACCGAGCTGCGCCAGCCGCGCGGGGTCGTCGGCCAGATCGCGCCGTGGAACTACCCGCTGGAGCTCTCCGTCGGCGACGCGCTCCCCGCCTTCGTCTCGGGCAACGCCGTCGTCATGAAGCCCGACACGGAGACCGCGCTCACCGCGCTCTGGGCCCGTGACCTGCTCATCGAGGCCGGACTGCCCGCCGGCGTCTTCCAGGTCGTCCTCGGCGAGGGGCCGGTCGTCGGCCCCGAGGTCGTCAAGCACGGCGACTACATCTCCTTCACCGGCTCCACCAACACCGGCCGCCAGGTCGCCCGGGGCGCCGCCGACCGGCTCGTCGGCGTCTCCCTCGAACTCGGCGGCAAGAACGCGATGCTCGTCCTCCAGGACGCCGACATCGAGAAGGCCGCCGCCGGAGCCGTCCGCGCCTGCTTCTCCTCCGCCGGCCAGCTCTGCATCTCCATCGAGCGGCTGTACGTCCACGAGTCGATCGCCGACGCCTTCCTGGAGCGCTTCACCGCCCGCACCAAGGCCATGCGGCTCGGCAGCTCCCTCGCGTACGGGGCGGACATGGGCTCCCTCGTCGGCGAGCGGCAGATGGAGGCCGTCACCCGGCACGTCGAGGAGGCCGTCGCCAAGGGCGCCACGCTCCTCGCCGGCGGCGTCGCCCGCCCCGACATCGGCCCCCTCTTCTACGAGCCGACCATCCTCGACGGCGTCGAGGCCCCGATGGCCGTCTGCGCCGAGGAGACCTTCGGCCCGGTCGTCTCCGTCTACCGCTTCACGGACGAGGACGAGGTCGTCGAGCTCGCCAACGCCACCCCGTACGGCCTCAACTCCTCCGTCTGGACGAAGGACTCGCGCCGCGGCCACGCCGTCGCGGCCCGGCTGCGCACCGGCACCGTCAACATCAACGAGGGGTACGCGCCCGCGTACGGCAGCGTGCAGTCCCCGATGGGCGGCATGAAGGACTCCGGGCTCGGCCGCCGCCACGGCTCCGAGGGCATCCTCAAGTACACCGAGGCCCAGACCGTCGCCCAGCAGCGGCTGATCCCGCTCGCGCCCTCCTTCGGGATGGACGACGAGAAGTACGCCGCGTTCATGAGCGTGTCCCTGAAGGCGATGAAGGCCCTGCGCCTGCGCTGACGCCCCGTCCTTCCCCCACCCCTTCCGCACGAGGAGAGCCATGACCGCGGTACCCCCTGCCCAGAATCAGGCCGAGGACGGCCCGGAGGGCGGCTACGACTACGACGTCCTCGTCGTCGGCTCCGGCTTCGGCGGTTCGGTCACCGCCCTCCGCCTCACCGAGAAGGGCTACCGGGTCGGCGTCCTGGAGGCCGGGCGCCGCTTCACCCGCGCGACCCTGCCGAAGAACTCCTGGGACGTGAAGAACTTCCTGTGGGCCCCCGCCCTCGGTCTGTACGGCCTCCAGCGCATCCACCTGCTCGGCAACGTCATGGTCCTCGCGGGCGCCGGCGTGGGAGGCGGCTCCCTCAACTACGCCAACACCCTCTACGTACCGCCCAAGCCCTTCTTCGACGACCCGCAGTGGAAGGACATCACGGACTGGCAGGACGAGCTGGGGCCGTACTACGACCAGGCGAAGCGGATGCTGGGCGTCCGGCTCAACCCGACGATGACCCCCTCCGACGTGCACCTGAAGTCCGCCGCGCAGGCCATGGGCATCGGCGACACCTTCCACATGGCCCCCGTCGGCGTCTTCTTCGGTGACGGCGACGACGCCGACGGCACGACGAGGGCGAAGCCCGGCGGCGAGGTCGCCGACCCGTACTTCGGCGGGGCGGGCCCGGCCCGGCGCGCCTGCACCGAGTGCGGCGAGTGCATGACCGGCTGCCGCCACGGCGCCAAGAACACCCTCAACGAGAACTACCTGTACCTCGCCGAGAAGGCGGGCGCCACCGTCCACCCCATGACCACCGTCGTCACCGTCACCGAGGACTCGCGGGGCGGCTTCGCGGTGAAGACCCTGCCCACCGACAACCGCAGGAAGGGCAGGGGCCGGACCTTCACGGCCCGCCGCGTGGTGATCGCGGCCGGCACGTACGGCACGCAGACCCTGCTGCACCGGATGAAGGACAGCGGACTGCTGCCCCGGATCTCCAACCGGCTCGGCGAACTCACCCGCACCAACTCCGAGGGCCTCGTCGGCGCCCAGACCACCGACCGCCGCTACCGCAAGCGGCACGGCAAGGAGAAGGCCGACTTCACCAGGGGCGTCGCCATCACCTCGTCCGTCCACCCGGACGAGAACACCCACATCGAGCCGGTCCGGTACGGCAAGGGCTCCAACTCGATGGGCAGCCTGACCGTCCTCCAGGTGCCCTACGGGGCCCACCGGGTGCGCAACTGGTTCCTCGGCCTGCTCAAGCACCCGACCCTCGCCGTCCGCTCGCTCTCCAACTGGCACTGGTCCGAGCGCACCATCATCGGCCTGGTCATGCAGTCCCTCGACAACTCCCTCACGACCTACCGCAAGCCCGGCGGCCTCGGAAAGGGCCTGCTCACGGCCCGCCAGGGACACGGCGCGCCGAACCCGGTCCAGATCCCGGAGGCCACCCAGGCCGCCACCCTCCTCGCCGAGGAGATCAACGGCTTCGCCGGCTCCAACGTCGGCGAGCTCATGGGCACCCCGCTCACCGCGCACTTCCTGGGCGGTTGCCCGATCGGCGCCGACGGCGAGACCGGCGTCATCGACCCGTACCACCGGCTCTACGGCCACCCGGGGATCTCCGTCGTCGACGGCGCGGCCGTCTCCGCCAACCTCGGCGTCAACCCGTCCCTGACGATCACGGCCCAGGCGGAGCGCGCCATGTCCTTCTGGCCGAACAAGGGCGAGGAGGACCCGCGCCCGCGGCAGGGGGAGGCGTACGTACGGCTCTCGGCGATCGAGCCGAAGTCCCCCGCCGTCCCGTCCGAGGCCTTCGGCGCCCTGCGGCTGCCGTTCCTGGGGATCCCGGCGGTCCCGCCGAAGAAGGGCTGACCCCCACCTGCTCAGCAGAAAGGGCGCTGCACCCCCCTCCGAGTGCAGCGCCCTTCCAGCTTTGGTGTTGCTGCATAGATGACCTCCGGCCCCCGCGATTGGTTGTAGCGGTTGCGCAGGATCTTCATGTGACGCGCGTCACGTCCTGTGGGGGTGGGGACGAGAAGGGCCCCACGCTCGCGATTCCGGTCGCGGCGCGGGGCCCTCGGGCCGGCACCGGTGTCAGGGCAGCGGCGGTGCCGAGCGGAGCGGCGCCGGGGGGTGCGCCGCGGGGGGAGGGGAGGAAGGAGATCAGGAGGACGGAGGAGGTCGGGGGGATCAGGGGAACGGGAGGATCGGTGAGGTCGGCCGGTTGCGGCCGGCCCCGGGCGTCCCCGGGACCGACCGCCCTTTCTGGGTGACCGGGCTGCTGTCCCCTGCTGTCCGGTCACACGCGCTGGTGCGAGGTCCCACGACGTACCGGAGAGGTACGCCACACGCCCCAGCGAAGCCACGCGTGGTTTCAATCGGGCCCGCCCCTGGCTGGCACGGACACCCGGACCAACGAAGCCCGGCCGGAGCCGGTCACGCGCCGTACGGGTGAGAGCGGGACCGAACTCGGGTACGGAAGCACACCCGGATGCGCCCCTCGGACCCGTCCGTCGGGCGCGGCCTTCGGATGCGTCCCTCGGATCCCTCCGTCAGGCGCGGCCTTCGGATGCGTCCCTCGGACCCGTCCCTCGGGCGTGGCCTTCGGATGCATCCCTCGAACCCGTCCCTCGGGCGTGGCCTTCGGATGCGCCGTCCCTTGGAACCGTTCCTCAGATGCGGCCCCGGCACAGCTCCAGCATCGTCATCGCGAGCGTCGTGCCCGGCTTGCCCAGGGCGTCCCGGTAGTGGCCGAGGACCTCCATCTCGCGGGTCAGGTTCACCCGGCGGCCGCCGGAGGAGATCCGGGCCTCCTGGATGACGGCCGAGACGGCCATCCGTTCCTGGATGAGGCCGATGATCCGGTCGTCGAGGGCGTCGATGCGCTCACGGGCGTCGCCGATCAGCGTCGCCGCCTCGTCGGTGCGGGCGCCGGTCTGCTCGGCGAGGGTCTTCGCGGTGGCGGTGTTCGTCATGGTGGGGCTCCTCGGGGTGTCGGACGCCCTGGAGCGACACGGCCCGGAGACAAGCAGAACGCCCCGGGCCTTGTCGGCCCGGGGCGCCTGGGAAGTCGCTTGTCAGTTGCTCAAGCAGCACGACCATGGCAGCCGGTGGGCCGGTTGCCATAGGTAAAGACGAAGGTCGAGTACTTGCGCATGGCGACAGTATGGACCCCTTCGCCCGGCCCGGAACAACCCGGGTTCGGATGGTGAGACGAAAAGCGACACCGGCGCGCCGGTAGAATCGACAAATAGCCCCCCTTTCGAGGGAACCCCAGGGAACCCCTGAGGGACCCCCCAGGGAACCTCTCCTACCGCCGGAAGGCCGCCGTAGTGTCATCAGCGACTCCCGCTGCCGCGCCCGACGTCTCCAACCCGGACGTAGTCCTCGTTGTCGACTTCGGCGCCCAGTACGCCCAGCTCATCGCCCGTCGCGTCCGTGAGGCGCGGGTCTACAGCGAGATCGTCCCGTCCACCATGCCGGTGGCCGAGATGCTGGCCAAGAACCCCAAGGCGATCATCCTCTCCGGCGGCCCGTCCTCCGTGTACGCCGAGGGCGCCCCGCGCCTCGACCGCGCCATCTTCGAGGCGGGCGTCCCCGTCTTCGGCATGTGCTACGGCTTCCAGCTGATGGCGACGACCCTCGGTGGCACCGTCGACAACACGGGCGCCCGCGAGTACGGCCGGACCCCGCTGCACGTCACCAAGGCCGGCTCCACCCTCTTCGAGGGCACCCCGGTCGAGCAGTCGGTGTGGATGTCGCACGGCGACGCCTGCTCCGCCGCCCCCGAGGGCTTCACCGTCACCGCCTCCACGGACGTCGTGCCGGTCGCCGCCTTCGAGAACGACGAGAAGAAGCTGTACGGCGTCCAGTACCACCCCGAGGTGCTGCACTCCACGCACGGCCAGCAGATCCTGGAGCACTTCCTCTACCGCGGCGCCGGCATCGAGCCGAGCTGGACCACGGGCAACGTGATCGAGGAGCAGGTCGCGGCCATCCGCGCCCAGGTCGGCGACAAGCGCGCCATCTGCGGCCTCTCCGGCGGCGTCGACTCCGCCGTGGCCGCGGCCCTCGTCCAGAAGGCCATCGGCGACCAGCTCACCTGCGTCTACGTCGACCACGGCCTGATGCGCAAGGGCGAGACCCAGCAGGTCGAGAAGGACTTCGTCGCCGCGACCGGCGCCCGCCTGGTCGTCGTCGACGCGGAGAAGCGCTTCCTCGACGCCCTCGCCGGCGTCTCCGACCCGGAGACCAAGCGCAAGATCATCGGCCGTGAGTTCATCCGCGTCTTCGAGCAGGCGCAGCTGGAGATCCTCCAGGAGGAGGGCCCCGAGGTCGCCTTCCTCGTGCAGGGCACCCTCTACCCGGACATCGTCGAGTCCGGCGGCGGCACCGGCACGGCCAACATCAAGTCCCACCACAACGTGGGCGGCCTCCCCGACGACATCGAGTTCGAGCTCGTCGAGCCCCTCCGCCAGCTGTTCAAGGACGAGGTCCGGATGGTCGGCCAGGAGCTCGGCCTGCCCGAGGAGATCGTCCAGCGCCAGCCGTTCCCCGGCCCCGGCCTCGGCATCCGCATCGTCGGCGAGGTCACCAAGGAGCGCCTGGACCTGCTGCGCGAGGCCGACGCCATCGCCCGCGAGGAGCTCACCGCGGCCGGCCTCGACCGCGAGATCTGGCAGTGCCCGGTCGTCCTGCTCGCCGACGTCCGCTCGGTGGGCGTCCAGGGCGACGGCCGCACCTACGGTCACCCGATCGTGCTGCGCCCCGTCTCCTCCGAGGACGCCATGACGGCCGACTGGTCGCGCCTGCCCTACGAGGTGCTCGCCAAGATCTCGACCCGCATCACCAACGAGGTCGCCGACGTCAACCGTGTCGTCCTCGACGTCACCAGCAAGCCGCCGGGCACCATCGAGTGGGAGTGATCCCTCCCGCTCCGTGAGCTCGCTCCCGAGCCTGCTCGCCGAGCCTGCTCTCCGAGTCGGCCGAAGCCGCCGCCCCCGCGAAGGGGCGGCGGCTTCGCCGTGTTCACGTCCTGACTCTGGTGACTTGACCGGCCGGGCGTTACCTTCCGGCGCATGAGCGTGATACCGGACCCCGTCCCCGTCGAACGGCTCCACTTCGCCCTGCCGCCCGTCCACGCGACGGCCGAGGAGGAACGCGCCCATCGCAAGCAGCGGCTCGCGGGCGCTCTCCGGCTCTTCGGGCGGCTCGGGTACGAGGAGGGCGTCTCGGGCCACATCACCGCCCGCGACCCGGAGCATCCCGACTGCTTCTGGGTGAACCCCTTCGGGGCGCCGTTCGAGGAGCTCACCGCGAGCGACCTCATCCTGGTCAACGGCGAGGGGCAGGTCGTCTGGGGCGGCAACCACGTCAACCAGGCCGCCTTCACCGTCCACGCCCAGGTCCACCGGGCCCGGCCCGACGCCGTCGCCGTCGCCCACACCCACTCCGTCCACGGGCGGGCCCTCGCCGCGCTCGGCGAACTCCTCGACCCGATCACCCAGGAGGCCTGCGCCTTCTACCAGGACCACGCCCTCTACGACGCCTACACCGGCGTCACCGTGGACGCCGAGGAAGGCCGCCGGATCGCCATCGCCCTCGGCACCTTCAAGGCCATCGTGCTCCGCAACCACGGACTGCTCACCGTCGGCACCTCCGTCGACGCGGCCGCCTGGTGGTTCATCTCCCTGGAACGCTCCGCCCAGGTGCAGCTGGCCGCGCGGGCCGCCGGCAAGCCCGTGCTCATCGACCACCGCGACGCGGTCGCCACCCGGGAACAGCTCGGCAGCGACCTCGTCGCCTGGATCAACTACCAGCCCCTGTGGCGCAGGATCAGCCGAACGGACCCCGAACTCCTGTCGTAACACCATCGCTTCACCCTTCTGTACGTCAATGAGATGGCTCGGCAATCACTCTCCGGCGGGGCGCACGCGGCAGGCGCGGAAGCCGCCGGTACGGCACAATTCCGTGGAATCAACGGCTGGTTGGCCCTCCGGGGCGCTCCGGTACGCATCGACGCGGGCCGTGAAGTGAGCTCGGGAGTGAGCACCGTGGCGGTTCAAGAGGCGAGACAGTACGGCGAGCACGCGACGGCCTGCGCCGGCTGCGCCCACTGCGGGCAGGCCGGGCACCGACGCGCCGTCGCCGCCTTCCTCGCCCGGCGCGACGAGCTCGCCGCCGGGCACGGCGTCCCCGCGGCCGTCGCCCACTCGCCGGTCGCCGCCCGCCAGTGGGTCTCCGACGAGCTCGCCCAGTCCGCCCGCGCGGTGGCCGCACGCGGCCGGGAGGCCGGACCCGCCTGGCTCGACCGGGTACGGCGCGGAGGCCTCGGCGCGGTCTGGGGCGCCGTCCTCGCCCTCCTCCTCGGCCAGGCCCTCACCGCCGTCGACGGCGGCTGGACCGGCACCCGCACGGCCGGCCTCTGCACCGCCCTGCTGCTCGCCGTCCTCCTCAGCGCCGCCGCCCACGCCCACCGGGCCCGCGGCGGCCTCCTCGCCCCTCTGATCGGCGAGGACAACCGGCTCTCCACCACCCGCGCCGTCGCCGCCGGCTGGCTGCTGTCCCTCGGATACGTCCTCCTCTTCCTGGCCTTCCGGTCGCCGGGCGCGACCGCCTTCACCCTGTCCCGTGCCGCGGGTCTCCTCACCGTCCTCGCCCTCGTCGCCTCCGTCACCGTCACCGCCCGTCTCGTCGTCTCCCTCGGGATCGCGTCCGGCCGCCTCCAGAAGGTGCGCGCCGACCGCCCACGCGCCGCCGACCTGGTCTGCGACGACAACGGCCGGGCCGCCCTCGCCGACGTCCAGTACCTCCTGATCTCCGGCGCCGTCCTGGCCCTGGCCGCCGTCGGTCTGGCCCGCGACCCCGAGCGGCTCCCCGAGGTGCCCTGGTCCCTCGTCCTGCTCGTCGGCGTCTCGGCCGCCTGGCACCTCGCCGCCAAGTGCACCGAGGGCGTCCGCCCCGCGATCCACTCCGTGGTCCGGTCCCGGGAGGCCGGCGACCTCGACGCCCCGATCCGCACGGGAGACGACATCGAGATCCGCGGCTGCGGCTTCGTCCCGCCCGGCGCCGGTGCCCCCGACCCGCTGACCCGTCTGGTCGTCCGCATCGGCCCCGTCCACGCCCACGTACCGCTGGTCCCGGTCCCGGGCGGCTTCGCCAACCCCACCGACACGACCCTCACCGTCCCCCTCCCGGCGGACGTCGAACCGGGCCGCGTGGAGGTCTCGGTCGTCACCGCTGCCGGCGTGGAGACCAACCGGGTCATGATCGACATCGTGGACTGAACGTCCGGCCCCCCTTCCCGCATCCCAGGCACCAGGTACGAGGAGAATCGTTCCGCGAACAGTCGTACGGGGCGTGGAGAGGTGACCGACGATGACGGAACAGACGGACCGACCGCACGACACGAACGGCCCCGGCAGCACCGGCGGCCTGCGTGGCCCCGGCGTGACCGGCGGCCTGCTCAGCTCCGACGGGACCGGCGACCCGGGCGGTGCCGAGGGCCTGCGCGGCCCGGGCGGTGCCGAGGGCCTGGGCGGCCCGGGCGGTGCCGGCGGCCTGCGTGGCCCCGGCGTGACCGGCGGCCTGCTCAGCTCCGACGGGACCGGCGACCCGGGTGGCGCCGAGGGCCTGCGCGGCCTGGGTGGCGCCGAGGGCCCGGGCGGTGCCGGCGGCCTGCGCGGCTCGGGCGGTAGCGGTGAGTCCGGGCGGTCCGTCGAGCGGGAGGCGACCTTCGACCGGTGGAGGGCTACCGCCTCCCGCTATGCCCTCCTTCCGCTGCGGATCTTCCTCGGGATCACCTTCGTCTACGCCGGGCTCGACAAGCTCACCGACTCCGCCTTCTTCGCCGACACGGGCACCGGCTCCATCGGCGAGATGATGCGCGGTGTCCGCGACAGCTCCGCGATCCCCGCCCTCGTCGACCTCGCCCTCAACAATCCGACGGGCTTCGGCTACGCCATCGCCTTCGGTGAGCTCGCCGTCGGGCTCGGGACCCTCTTCGGTCTCTTCGCCCGGCCGGCGGCGCTCGGCGGTGTGCTGATCTCGCTGAGCCTCTGGCTGACCGTGAGCTGGCAGGCGCAGCCGTACTACCTCGGCAACGATCTGCCCTATCTGATGTCCTGGCTCCCACTGCTGCTGGCCGGGGCCCCGGTGCTCTCGCTGGACCGGCTCCTCGCCGAACGGCGCCGTATTCGATAGGCGACCCAGGTCGCGAGGGCGGCGGCGCCCAGACCACCGCAGAGCACGGGGATCACCGTGTACCACGGGGTCGTCCAGGCCCCGGCGGCGTCGCCCGCGTACAGGCCGGCCAGGGAGAGGGCGGTCAGGCCGACGAGCAGCCGGCCGGGGCGGAACTCATGAAGCAGCACGGGTGACCTCCACCTGTCCGAGTCCGACCTCCAGCGAGAGGTCCAGGGTGCCCGCCGGGGCGGTCCCGGCAGGCGGCGTGAGCGTCCGGGTCACGTCACGGTCCGGCTCGATGTCGATGTCGCCGGCGGGCGCACCCGGCAGCTGCAGATCGCCCAGCCCCACCTGGGCGTGCAGCTTCACCACCGCGCCCTTCGGGACGATCACCTTGAGCTGCCCGGCGCCCACCCCGGCACGCGTGGTCACCGTCGTGCCGGCCGGGAGCGGAAGCCCGGACAGGTCGAGGGTGCCGACCCCGGTGCCCAGCTCGTAGTCCGGCTGCACGGCGGCGACCGAAGCGGGCCGCCATGTCTCGCGGATCCATTCCGTACTGATCCGGTCGGGCAGCGCCGAGGCCAGTGCGAGCAGGCCCGCCGTGACGACGGTCAGGAAGACCGTGCCGAATCCGGTCCGTCCGAGGAGACTGCTGACGACGAGGCCCACGCCGAACACCGCGAGCGCGGCGGCCAGACCGATCTGCAGACTGGTGCCCAGCGGGTGGGTGTCCCACGTCAGACCCGTGCCGAGACCGCCCGCGACCAGAGCGAGCAGAAACACCAGCCCGCCTATGGAGTACGGGCTCCGGCGGACGGAGGGCGCCGGTCGCCCGGGCGCCTCCGGCCTGGGGCCCCATTGGCTGCCCGGCTTCGGCACCTCGCCGTTGACCTTGCCGTCCTCGTCGAGGATTCCGTGCGGTCCCCACATGTAGCCGATGGCCAGCTTGCCCGTCGAGCCGTCCTTGACGATCGGGTCCTTCCACCAGGAGTGGGACTCGAAGATCGGCGGGGCCTTGGTCTCGGGCGGGGCCTCGGCGACCGTGAGACCTGTCGTGGTGTCCGACCTGCCCTCGGTCTCGCCGCCGACCCGCCGCCGCTGCGACCACACGGCCGCCCCGCCCACCGCGAGCGTCAGCGTCAGCGTGAATCCGAGCAGCTGCCCGCTGTGCATCGTCGACAGGAAGATCCCGCAGCCGATCAGCGCCATCAGCAGGGCCGCCAGGGAGGCCCCGGACACCCGGCCCGTCAGCAGTCTGCGGCCCTCGCTCTCCTCCTCGCCCGCGAGCGGGATCAGCAGCCACGCGAAGCCGTAGAACAGCAGGCCCAGGCCGCCCGTCACCGCCAGCACGCCGATCACCACCCGGAATATCACCGGGTCGAGGTCGAAGTGCCGCCCGAGACCTCCGCAGACGCCGCCCACGACGTTGCTTCCGCGCGAGCGCCGGAGCGGCGGGGCGGTATCGGCCTCCGCCGGCGGCGGGGCCTCGTGCTGCGAAGGCATCGAACTCGTCATGCCTCCATGGTGACGGCCCGTGACGCCCCGCGGCACCGGGGCCGACCCTGGCCCGACCCTGATATTCGAGGGGCCACCGTCCCCGAGTCCGTACCAGGGACGATCTCAGGGCCGCCCCTGATGTCCGGGGAGGGCCGGACGTGTGACGATCGGTGCATGTCCGCAACCGCTCGTGTCACCGAGACCGACGAACCACCCGTGCGCAGGCTCTACCGGAGCGCCGACGGGCGGTGGCTCGGTGGTGTCGCACGCGGCCTCGCGGGCCACCTGGGCCTGCCGGTCGTCTGGGTGCGCGCGCTGTTCGTGGTGCTGTCGTTCTCGAACGGTCTGGGCATCGTGCTCTACGCGGTCTTCTGGATCGTCGTCCCGCTCGGTGTCGGCGGCCGGTCCGCCCCGCGCTCCCTCTTCGAGGAGACCCCGGACGGGCGGCGCAGACTGCGCAAGCCCGACAGCGGCCAGGTCGTCGCCCTGATCGCGCTCGGCATCGGCATCGCGGCCCTCGTCGGGAACATCAGCGTCGACAACGAGACCGGGCGCTACATATGGCCCCTCCTCCTCATCGCCGTCGGCGTCGTCCTGGTCTGGAGACAGGTGGACAACGCCCGCCGGGCCAGCTGGACCGACTCCGGCCGGCACAGACGGGCGCTCCAGATCGTCCGCGGCCTCGTCGGAGTCGGGCTGGTCGGCACCGGCCTCGCGGTCTTCGTGGTGGTCCGCGGCTCCGTCGCCCAGCTCGGCACGGCCCTCACCGCCGCCGTCGCGGTCCTCACCGGCATAGCCCTGCTCGCGGGACCGTGGCTGGTCCGGATGTCGCAGGACCTCACGGAGGAGCGGACCATGCGCATCCGCGCGCAGGAGCGCGCCGAGGTCGCGGCCCACGTCCACGACTCCGTGCTGCACACCCTCACCCTGATCCAGCGCAACGCCGACGACGCCGGCGAGGTGCGCCGCCTGGCCCGTGCGCAGGAGCGCGAGCTGCGGAACTGGCTCTACAAGCCCGAGGGCACCGGCCGGGACGAGGAGCCCGAGACCCTCGCTGAGGCGGTGAAGCGGGCGGCGGCCGAGGTGGAGGACAAGCACGGTGTTCCGCTGGAGGTGGTCGTCGTCGGCGACTGCCCCCTCGACGAGAAGCTGGCCGCGCAGATGCAGGCCGCGCGCGAGGCGATGGTCAACGCCGCCAAGTACGGTGGCGAGGGCGGGGCCGTGCAGGTGTACGCCGAGGTGGAGGGCCGCATGGTGTTCGTCTCGGTGCGGGACCGGGGGCCGGGCTTCGACCTGGACGCGGTGCCCGAGGACCGGATGGGCGTACGAGAATCGATCATCGGCCGTATGCAGCGCAACGGCGGTACGGCCCGGCTGCGGTCACCGCAGGGTGGGGGCACCGAAGTGGAGCTCGAGATGGAGAGGGCGGACGGATGAGCGACGAGACCGGAGCGGCGACCGGAACCGATGCGGGGGCGCCGGGCACGGAGCGCCGGGTGCGGGTGGTGCTCGTCGACGACCACCGGATGTTCCGCACCGGGGTCCAGGCCGAGATCGGCCGGACCGAGGTCACCGGTGTCGAGGTGGTCGGCGAGGCCGCCGACGTCGACCAGGCGGTCACGGTCATCACCGCGACCCGCCCCGAGGTCGTCCTCCTCGACGTGCACCTGCCGGGTGGCGGCGGGGTCGAGGTGCTGCGGCGCTGCGCGAGCCTGATGGGCGCGCCCGAGGATCCGGTCCGTTTCCTGGCCCTGTCGGTCTCGGACGCGGCCGAGGACGTCATCGGGGTGATCCGGGGCGGTGCCCGCGGCTATGTGACCAAGACGATCACCGGCACCGACCTGGTCGACTCGATCTTCCGGGTCCAGGAGGGCGACGCCGTCTTCTCGCCGCGCCTCGCCGGTTTCGTCCTGGACGCCTTCGCCTCGACGGACGCGCCGCCGGTGGACGAGGACCTGGACCGGCTCACCCAGCGGGAGCGGGAGGTGCTGCGGCTGATCGCCCGGGGATACGCGTACAAGGAGATCGCCAAGCAGCTCTACATCTCGGTGAAGACGGTCGAGTCGCACGTCTCGGCGGTGCTGCGGAAGCTCCAGCTCTCCAACCGTCACGAACTGACGCGCTGGGCCACCGCCCGCCGCCTGGTCTGAGCGGGGCCGAGGGGGAGGGGAGCTGAGCAGATCTCACCGGGCCTGAGCAGGTCTCACCGGGCCTGAGCAGGTCCCGAGCGGGCCCTCACCGAGCCCGAGCGGGCTTGACGGGGCCGAGGGGGCTGAGCCGGGTCTGACGGGGTCGGGAGGAGACCTGAGCAGGTCTGACGGGGCCGGAGCGGATGGCTGGGACCCGAGCGGCCTCACCAGCCCGGGCCGGACTGACGGGACCGGAGGGGCTGGAGAGGCTGGAGCGGGTGACCGGGGCCCGAGCGGGTGACCGGGGGGCCCGAGCGGGTCTCACCGGGCCTGAGCGGGCTTCGCTGAGCCTGCGCGGGTCTCATCGAGACCGAGCGGTGGGGTCCTGGACCCCCCCGGGATCTGCGTCGGGCCTGAGCGGCGGGCCTTACCGAGCCTGAGCGGGCCCGAGCGGGGCTGGATCGGGGCCTGAGGGGCCGAGCGGGTCTCACCGGGCCTGAGCAGGTCTGGGATCGGGGCCTGTACCGGGCCTGAGCGGGTCTGGGATCGGGGTCTGCGTCGGGCATGGGCAGGTTCGAGTGGAGGGGGCGGCGTTCAGTCGACTCGGGTTGCTCCGGCGAAGGGCATTTCGTCGATGGGGGCGATTCGTACGGGGGCGCCGGGGCGGGGGGCGTGGATCATTTGGCCGCCGCCGATGTAGAGACCGACGTGGCTGATCCCGGAGTAGAAGAAGACGAGGTCGCCGGGGGCGAGCTGGGAGCGGGAGACGCGTCGGCCGGCGTTGATCTGGGTGTATGTCGTGCGGGGCAGGGAGACGCCGGCCGCGCGCCAGGCCGCCTGGGTGAGGCCGGAGCAGTCGTAGGCGGAGGGGCCCGTCGCCCCCCAGACGTACGGCTTGCCGAGCTGGGCGCGGGCGAAGGCGATGGCCTCGGCGGCTCGTCCGGCGGGGGCGGTCACCGGCTCGCGCTCGCCGCCCGAGGAGCGGTCGGCCCGCAGCGGGGCGGAGCCTTCGGCCGTGACCGGGTCGCTCGGCGCGTCGGTCCGCGTCGAGGGGCCGGAGCCGTCGCGGGCGGCGGCGGCCGCCTCGTACCGTGCGCGTTCCTCCGCGGTCAGCCGGGCGAGGAGTGTCCTGGCCTCCGCCAGCTTGCCGAGCACGGCCGCCTTCTGCCTCCGCAGCTCGGCCTCGTGTCCGCGCAGTGCGGTGAGCGCCCCCGCCGACTCGCCGCGGAGCTGCCGGATCGCGGCGAGCTCGCGCCGTACGGCCGTGAGGGCGGCCGTCTGTCGTTCTCCGGCCTTCTCGGCGAGTGCGGCCCGTTCCAGGTACTGGTCGGGGTTGGAGGTGAGGGCGAGCTGCACCGCGGGGTCGAGCCCTCCGGAGCGGTACTGGGCGGCGGCCATGGCCCCGATCCCGTCGCGGGCGGCGTTGAGCCGCTCGGTCCTGCGGGCGGCCTCGTCGCGCAGCCGGTCGAAGGCGACGCGGGCCTCGTCGGCCTTCTCCTTCGCCCCGTTGTACCGCTCCGTCGCGACCTCGGCCTCCTCGTAGAGCCGGTCGACCTTCGCCTTGACCTGGGCGGTGGTGGGCCGGGGGTCCGCGTGTCCGGAGCCTTCGAAGAGCGTCGCCGTCGCCGCCGAGGCGAGGGCGAGGGTGGCGGCGGTGCGGACCGCGGAGGTGCCGAGGGGGGACTGTCTGGACTTCCGGTGCGCTGCCACGAGGGCGGGTCACATCCTCTTCCCTGGGGGACGGTGCCCGCCGGGCCGGCGGCGGGCCGCACAGGGGAGACGGACCGCCGCCGGTTTTCTCGGCGGGGGTGACCGACGGCCGCCGGATCGCCGGCGAGGGTGGGGAGCCGGTCACCTGGTGGAGGACGCTAAACCTGGGGTCACGGCCGGACGAGGAGTTGACCGCTATTGGCGTCAGTTGACGTGTCGGAGACCGAACTCGTTCGCCCGGAGTGAGGGGCCGGGAACATTCCGTCGACCGGCCGACCGAACCGGCGGGGGGAGTGGACCCGGCCGGAGAGCGGTGGTAGGGCCCCGGTTAGGCTCCGCCCCATGGACGTCCTCATCAATGTCTTCGTCGCCCTGCACATCATCGGCATCGCCTCCCTCCTCGGGGGCTTCCTCACCCAGATGAAGGCGATGGGCGCCGGTACGGCCCGCTTCGTCCCCGCGATGCTGCACGGCGCGCTGACCATGCTGGTCACGGGCGTCGCGCTCGTCGGCATACACCAGGCCGAGGGCCACACCGTGAACAACCTCAAGATCGGCATCAAGCTGGCGATCCTCGTCGTGATCCTCGGCCTCGTCTACGTCAAGCGGGACGAGGAGAAGGTCGACAAGGGCCTCTTCGGCGCCGTCGGCGGCCTGACCATGGCGAACATCTTCATCGCGACCCTCTGGGTGTGAGGCGCGGAGCCGCCCGGGTACGAGGCGCGGAGCCGCCCGGGTGTGAGCCCTTCCACAGTCCGCGTCCCGAAGGCGGGCCCGGATGTCGGTGGGGCGTCCTAGACTCGTGAGGCGATGAGCAGCCTCTTTGACGACAGCTTCCTGGCCGGCCTCCAGAACAACGCGGAGGAGCCCCCGCCCCACCCCGAGGACGAGGAGTACGGCTCCCCGGCCACGGAGGAGGTCCCGCACGACCTCTTCGGGGAGCACTTCGACGCACCCCCGCCCGCCCGGGAGACGCACTACCGCGACGGCCACCCCCGGCCCGTCGTGGACCCCGCCGCGCTCCTGGAAGGGCTGAACGAACAGCAGCGCGCCGCCGTCGTCCACACCGGCACCCCGCTGCTCATCGTCGCCGGCGCGGGCTCCGGCAAGACCCGGGTGCTCACCCACCGCATCGCCCACCTCCTGGGCACGCGGCACGTCCACCCCGGCCAGATACTGGCGATCACCTTCACGAACAAGGCCGCCGGCGAGATGAAGGAGCGCGTCGAGCAGCTCGTCGGACCGCGTGCCAGTGCGATGTGGGTCATGACCTTCCACAGCGCGTGCGTCCGCATCCTGCGCCGCGAGTCGAAGAGGCTCGGCTTCACCTCCTCCTTCTCGATCTACGACGCCGCCGACTCCAAGCGGCTGATGTCCCTGGTCTGCCGTGACCTGGACCTCGACCCGAAGAAGTTCCCGCCGAAGTCGTTCAGCGCCAAGATCTCGAACCTCAAGAACGAGCTGATCGACGAGGAGAGCTTCGCGGACCGGGCCGCCGACGGCTTCGAGAAGACGCTCGCCGAGGCGTACCGGATGTACCAGGCGCGGCTGCGCGAGGCCAACGCCCTGGACTTCGACGACATCATCATGACGACGGTCCACCTGCTCCAGGCGTTCCCCGACGTCGCCGAGCACTACCGCCGCCGCTTCCGCCACGTCCTCGTCGACGAGTACCAGGACACCAACCACGCCCAGTACACCCTCGTGCGGGAGCTCGTCGGCACCGGCTACGAGGACCTCGGCCCGGCCGAGCTGTGCGTCGTCGGCGACGCCGACCAGTCGATCTACGCCTTCCGCGGCGCGACCATCCGCAACATCCTCCAGTTCGAGGAGGACTACCCGGACGCGACGACGATCCTCCTGGAGCAGAACTACCGCTCCACCCAGACGATCCTGTCCGCCGCCAACGCCGTCATCGAGCGCAACGAGTCCCGCCGCCCCAAGAACCTGTGGACGAACGCGGGCGCGGGAGCGCAGATCACCGGTTACGTCGCCGACACCGAGCACGACGAGGCCCAGTTCGTCGCCGACGAGATCGACCGGCTCACCGACGCGGGCGAGGCCAAGGCCGGCGACGTCGCCGTCTTCTACCGGACCAACGCCCAGTCCCGCGTCTTCGAAGAGGTCTTCATCCGCGTCGGACTGCCCTACAAGGTCGTCGGCGGCGTGCGCTTCTACGAGCGCAAGGAGGTCCGGGACGTCCTCGCGTACCTCCGCGTCCTCGCCAATCCCGAGGACAACGTCCCGCTGCGCCGCATCCTCAACGTCCCCAAGCGGGGCATCGGCGAGCGCGCCGAGGCGATGATCGACGCCCTGTCCCTGCGCGAGAAGATCACCTTCCCGCAGGCCCTCAAGCGGGTCGACGAGGCGTACGGCATGGCGGCGCGCTCGGCGAACGCGGTGAAGCGGTTCAACGCGCTCATGGACGAGCTGCGCACCGTCGTCGAGTCCGGCGCCGGCCCCGCCGTCGTCCTGGAGGCCGTCCTGGAGCGGACCGGCTACCTGGCCGAGCTCCAGGCCTCGACCGACCCGCAGGACGAGACCCGGATCGAGAACCTCCAGGAGCTCGCCGCCGTCGCCCTCGAGTTCGAGCAGGAGCGCGGCGAGGAGCCCGCGACCCTCGCCGAGTTCCTGGAGAAGGTCGCGCTCGTCGCCGACTCCGACCAGATCCCGGACGAGGACGAGGAGGGCCGGGGCGTCATCACCCTGATGACCCTGCACACCGCCAAGGGCCTCGAATTCCCGGTGGTGTTCCTCACCGGCATGGAGGACGGCGTCTTCCCGCACATGCGCGCCCTCGGGCAGACGAAGGAGCTGGAGGAGGAGCGGCGCCTCGCGTACGTCGGCATCACGCGCGCGCGTGAGCGGCTCTACCTCACCCGCTCGTCGATGCGCAGCGCCTGGGGCCAGCCCTCGTACAACCCGGCCTCGCGCTTCCTGGAGGAGATCCCGCCCACGTACCTGGAGTGGAAGCGGACCGGTCCGATGGCGAAGCCCGCCGGGCCGACCTCGGGGATCACCTCCTCGCTCTCCTCCTCCCGCGCGCGCTCCGGCCCCTCCGGCTTCGCCACCCGGCGCGCCGGCGAGAAGCCGGTGATCTCCCTCCAGGTCGGCGACCGCGTCACGCACGACCAGTTCGGCCTCGGCACGGTCATGTCGGTGACCGGCGCGGGCTCGGACGCCCAGGCGACCATCGACTTCGGCGACGACAAGCCGAAGCGGCTGCTGCTGCGGTACGCGCCGGTCGAGAAGCTGTAGCGGAGAAGGGAAGGGCCCCGGCGCGATGCCGGGGCCCTTTCCTGCGTAGGGGGAAGCTCAGCTCGTCGGGTCGAGCCCGTGGCTGCGCAGCCAGGGCAGCGGGTCGATCGCGGCGGTGCCGTTCGGCCGGACCTCGAAGTGGAGGTGCGGGCCGGTGGAGTTGCCGGAGTCGCCGGAGTACGCGATGACGTCGCCGGCCTTCACGTAACCCGAGCGGATCTTGGCGCTGCTGAGGTGGCAGTACCAGGTCTCGGTGCCGTCCGGGGCGGTCACGATCACCATGTTGCCGTAGGCGCTGTTCAGCTGGGTGCGGACGGTGCCGTCCGTCGCGGCCATCACGGGTGTGCCGGTGAACACGGGGAAATCGATCCCGGTGTGCACGGACATCCAGTTGACGCCCGACTGGCCGAAGCGCGCGCTGAGCCGGTGCAGCGCCACCGGCAGCGCGTACTTGGGGCGCAGCGCCTCCTTGCGGGCCGCTTCCTCCTCGCGCTTCTTCTTGTCGGCCGCCTGGCGGGCGCGGAGGTCGATGCGCTCCTGGGTGCGGCTGGCGCGGTCGCCGAAGTCGCGGGCGTCGGCGTTGAGCGCGGCGAGCTGGGTGTCGAACGCGTTGTTGGCGGCGACCTGCTTGACGGAGGCCGGGTCGGCCGCGGCGAGCGTGGTGGTGTTGTCCTTCTGCCCGCCGTCGGTGTTCCCGGTCAGTCCGCCGACGGAGGCGGCGGCGATGCCGGCGACGCCCATGACGCAGGCGGAGGGGACGGCGACGGTCAGCAGCGCGGACCGCTTGGCGGGGGTACGGCGACGGCCGCGGTTGCCGCCGGAGGAGCGGCGCACGGGACGGCCGCCGGCGGGCGGCCCGGTGCGGACCTCGACGGCCGGCCGGTCGTGCGGGCCGTCCTCGCCGTCCTCTTCGAGGTCTTCCGGCGCCCCGGCCGCTGCCAGGTCGTCGGGCTCGGCCGGGTCGTAGGCCTCTTCGGCCTCGTAAGCCTCGTCGGAGGCTTCGTAGGTCTCTTCGGACGTTTCGTGGACCTCGTCGGCCGCGTGTCCGTCGTGTTCCCCGGGGACGTACGCGAAGGCGAACTCGGCGGTGTGCTCGGCCTGCGCGGGGTGCGGGGCGTACTGCTGGGGGACGACCGGCTCGGGCTCCGGGGCCGTGTGGTTCCACGCGGTCGCGTCGAAGGCGCCGGTCTCGGTCGCGAAGGCGGGGGCGGCCCACTGTCCGGTGGCGTCGTAGGCCTCGTAGCCGTACGTGCCCTGGGCGGCGTAGGCGCCGGCGTGGGCGGTCTCGTACTGGCCGGTGTGCTGGGCCTCGGTCCAGGCGGAGGCGTCCCACTGGCCGGTGGTGTCGTACTGCGTCGCGGTGGTCGCGTACGTGCCGGTGGCCTCGTAAGACCCGTAAGAGGTGGCGGCGGTGTTCCACTGGCCCGTGGTGTCCCACTGGCCGGTCGCGTCGTACTGCCCGGTGGTGTCGTACTGCCCCGTCGTCGCGTACGTGCCGGTGGCGGCGTACTGGCCGAGGTCCCACTGGCCGCTGTGGTCGGCCTGACCGCCGGCGTAGGCGCCGAACAGCGGGTCGATGGCGAAGCTGCCGGTGGTGTGGGCGCCGTCTCCGACGTACCCGGCGTGGGGGTGCTGGTCGTTCACCAACGTCTCTCTCGCCTCGGCAGCAGGACCAGTCCGGGGCGGGCCCGTGAGGGGTGTCCCGGGGGTAAGCAGTGGCGCGACTGTACCCGGCGGTACGCGCGGCGGACAATCTTCGGAGGGGTTTGGGCCCGTAGGAAAAGGGCAATCGACCGTGTTTTGCCAGGTCGGGTGGAGAGCTTTGGCCTTGTGTTCGATGAACGTTCGAAGAACGGTGTCGTGCGCTCAGGCGACGGAGCTGGCGCCGGGCCCCTCGTCCCGCCTTCCGGAGACGACCGGACCGCCGGCGTCGAGGGCCTCCCGGACCCCGGCGGCCACCGTCGGATGCACGGGCAGCGCGAGATGGCCGATGCCGCTCACCCGCACGTTGTGCACGAGCAGGTCGGGGTGGTCGAGACGGGCGGTCTCCACCGGCACCATCACCTGGTCCAGATCGCTCCAGAAGCTCACGAACCGGGTCCGGCAGCCGGGCGCGGGCCCGGAGAGCTCCCGCAGGACCTCCGAACCGGGCCGCATCTGCCGCACCAGCGGATGCGCGTCGGCGAGCGGGGCCACCGTGGTGCCCGCGTGCGGGGTGCCCAGCGTCACGAGGGTGCGCACCCGGGTGTCGCCGCCCAGTCGCTGCACGTAGTAGCGGGCGATGAGGCCGCCCAGGCTGTGCCCGACGACGTCGACCTCGGCGTGTCCGGTGCGGTCGCGGATCTCGTCCACCCGGCGGCCGAGCATTTCGGCGGCGGCCCGCAGGTCGCAGGTGAGCGGGGAGTAGTTGAGCGACTCGACGCAGTCACGTCCGTGCCGGACGAGGGAACGGCGCAGCAGGACGAAGACCGAACGGTTGTCGACGAAGCCGTGCAGGAGGACGACCGGGCGGGTGCCTGCGGCGATGGGCGTGGGGGCTTCGGCAGGGATGTCGGCGGGGCGCTCGGCCGACGTCGCGGTGGATGCGGATGACGTGGCGGGATGCGCGGCGGGCGCCGGGTCGGGCGTCGTGTCGGGATCCCCGGTGGGCTTCGCGGTGGGTTTCGCGGGGGTGGAGAGCCGTTCGGAGACGATCCCGGACGGGTAGAGGACGAGATGGCCGGTGAGGATCGCGACTTCCAGCGCGGTGGCCTTCATCAGGGCGGTGACCTTGGCGAGCTCCATGGCCGGCCTCCCGAACGGCACGCGGGGCCGAACGGTACGCCGGTCCGCCGCGCCCCCGCGCCGCACGGACGGCGGCACGGGGGCGCGGCGACCTCGTCGCGGCTCCCTTCGCGACCGGCCCCGCTTGCGGCTGGTGGGCCCAGGAGGAGGGCCCGAAAGCGGGGACGGCGCAGAGCGAACATGTCCCACGTGTGATTTCCCCCTCGGTCGCCACCGCGAAACGGCCGGGTGCGGGATGCTGGAGATAACGTTCGTTCACCTCCCCGGCAATGAGGCGCGGGGGTCGCATGTGGAGGCAGTGATGGGTGTGAGCGGTCCGATCCGCGTGGTCGTCGCCAAGCCGGGTCTCGACGGTCACGATCGCGGGGCCAAGGTGATCGCGCGAGCGCTCCGCGACGCCGGCATGGAGGTCATCTACACCGGGCTCCACCAGACGCCCGAGCAGATCGTCGACACCGCGATCCAGGAGGACGCCGACGCCATCGGTCTCTCGATCCTCTCCGGGGCGCACAACACGCTGTTCGTGAAGGTCCTGGAGCTCCTCAAGGACCGCGACGCGGAGGACATCAAGGTCTTCGGCGGCGGCATCATCCCCGAGGCGGACATCGCCCCGCTGAAGGAGAAGGGCGTCGCGGAGATCTTCACGCCGGGCGCGACGACCACGTCCATCGTCGACTGGGTGAACGCGAACATCCGCGTCGCGGCCTAGTCCGTCCCCGGCGCGGTACGCGCCTCGCTGTCAGGGCCTTCCCGTACGGGAGGGCCCTTCCGCGTCAGGGCGCCGGGGTGTCCGGCCGTCCGGGCCCTCGGCCCTTCGGCGTCTCACGGGGTGGGGGATGCGGAGCCAGGCGGCGGCGGTATGAGTTCCGCGCGCATCGCCGCGCGGAGCCGGAGCGTGGAGACCAGGCGCTGGAAGGCCTCCGCCCAGTAGTCGCCCGCGCCGGGCGAGCTGTCCTCCGCCTCGTCGGGACGGGCCGTCAGGGACTCCAGCTGCCGGGCCGCCTCGGGGGCGAGGCAGCGCTCCGCCAGGCCCATCACCCCGCTGAAGCTCCACGGGTAACTGCCCGCCTCCCGCGCGATGTCGAGGGCGTCGATCACCGCCGCGCCCAGCGGCTCCGCCCACGGCACGGCGCAGACGCCGAGCAGCTGGAACGCCTCCGAAAGCCCGTGGGCCGCGACGAACGAGGCCACCCAGCGGGCCCGTTCCTCCACGGGCAGCGTCGAGAGGAGCTGGGCGCGCTCGGCCAGGGACGAGGTGCCCGGGCCCGTCGCGGGCGGGACCGCAGGCGAACCGAGCAGCGCGCGCGACCAGTCCGGGTCCCGCTGGCGCACGGCGGCCCGGCACCAGGCCGCGTGCAGTTCGGCCTGCCAGTCGTCGGCCACCGGCAGTGCCACGATCTCCTCCGGTGTGCGGCCCCCGAACCTCGTCGGCCAGAAGGGCAGCGGCGCCGCCTCGACGAGCTGCCCCAACCACCAGGAACGCTCGCCCCGGCCCGCCGGAGGCGTCGCCACCAGGCCGTCCCGCTGCATCGCCGCGTCGCACTCGTGCGGGGCCTCGACGGCGATCGTCGGCGACGGGGCCGTACGGTCCAGGCCGACGCAGGTGGCGGCCCGGCCCGCCATCCGGCCCGCGAGAGCGGAGGCCGGCAGGGCGGAGAGCAGCTCGGCGGCGGTGGCCCGGACGTTACGGCTGCGGTCGCCCAGGGCCTCTTCGAGGAACTCCTCGTCGGCGTCGGAGAGTCCGGTCCGCAGCGAGTCCAGGAACATCAGCCGGTCCTCCGCCCGCTCGGTGGACCAGGTCGACGCGAGCAGCGCGAGACCGGCGGCCGGGTCCTCGGTCCGTACGGAGACGAGCAGGGCGACCCGCTCGGCGAACAGGCCCTCGTCCCACAGGGCGCGGACCCCTTCCGCGTCACTCGGGGACGGGAGCCTTCCGGCCGCGCCCGTGCCCCGCAGGGCGAACCTCCACTCGGGGTTGAGCCGGGCCAGCCACAGCCCGCGCGGACCGGCGAGGCGGAGCGCCTGGGGCCGCAGATCGGTGCGGGCCCTGGCCGCGTCGAGCAGCGCCGGCAGGGCGGCCGGCGCCGCCTTGTAGCCGTGCTGGTTGGCGAGGGCCAGCCACTGGGGGAGCAGCTCGGCCAGGTCGGGGGCGGCCCCGCGCCGCCCGGCGGGCGAGGGCGCGGCCCGGCCGGCGAGCAGCTGGTCGAGGCGGAGCCGGGCGGCCTCGGGCAGCGGGGCGCGCGGGTCCTCCGGGGCGGGCTCCGGCAGGGGCGCGGCGGGCCCGGGCCGCAGCCCCGCCCTGCGCCGTACGGTGTGCAGCGCGGCGGCGTCGAGCAGCGCGCCCGGCATGTCCCGGGCCGCCACGGAGCCCACGAGCCCGGCGGGCGGCCGCCGGTCGGTCCCGAGCATCGCCGAACTGACGAGCTCCTCCCAGGCGCGGGCGGAGCCGTCGTCGAGCCCTGTCGCCGCCGGTGTGGCTGTGGTGGCGGGTGGGGTCGGGGGCGTGGTCGTACGGCTCGCGTCGTGGTCGGTCGTGCTCTCCGCCGTCGGGGCGGGCGCGGTGGTCGGGTCCATCGGGCTCCTCCGGTGGGTCGGTGCGCGGTGACCGGGCGTCATATGAGGGGGACCGTCTCGCCCGGGGTCTCCGGCGACCAGGCGGCGAGCGGGGTGAACCCCCGGTGCCCGCACTCCCCGAACACGGTCACTGGGGCGCCGCCGGACACGGCGAGCAGCCGCCAGAGGCCGGACCGGGACTGCGCGGTGGACGTCAGGGGCACCGCCTCGCGGCCGTCGGCGTCGGCGAGCTGCCAGCCGTACTCCCCGCGCGCCGGTACGACCCCGCTCAGCGTCACCGGCCAGGAGTCCAGCCACGGGTCCTCGCCCAGTGCGCGGCCGTACGCGTCGAGCGCCGCGCCGACCGGCCCGCCCGCCGGTGGGGCGACGGGGCCCGCGACCGGGACGAAGTGCTCGCCAGGCTCCGCCCGCAGCCGGCCGGCGCCGGTGTGCGGGGTCAGCTCGCCGTCGAACAGCGCGCCCACGGGCAGCGCGAGCCGGGGCGCTCTGCCCGCCGCGCCGTAGGAGAGCAGGAGCGCGGTGCGGCCGGTCGTCGTGCCGTGCAGCCAGATCCGACGGGTGGTCAGCCGGGCGTCGGCCGCGTCGTACTGGGCGAGGACCAGCCAGTGGTCGCGCACCGGGACGCCGTCGGCCGTGGTGGTGAGGCCCACCCGGGTCCGCACCGTCGTCGCGAACGGGGCGGGCAGCCGGTCCGCCGCCAGCCACGCCCGGTCGAGGAGGTGGGTCAGCGCGCACTCCTCCAGGAGCCGCACGGGCCAGCCCGGACCCGAGCCCGGTATCGCCCCCAGCTCCCGGACCCGCCCGGCGAGCCCCGGCGCCTGGGCGTCGACCATGCGGGCCGCCGTCTCCTCCCACAGCCCGTACCCCGCCTGCCCGGCCGCCGCCAGGCCGCCGCGCAGCAGGTCCGCGAGCCGCTGCTCCAACTCCTGGGCGCCCGAGGTGATCCGGGCCGCCCGGCGCTCGGCCCTGCGGCGCGCCGCCTCGGGGTCCGCCGTCGCGCCCGGGGCGGCGTCCCCGGCGCCTCGGCCGGCTTCCGCGGCCCGGCCGCGCCGTGCCGTGAGCCACTGCGCGGCCCAGTCGGGCGCGGGGGAGTCCTCGGCGGCGATCCCGTCCGCCGCGCGGAGCAGCAGCAGGCCCAGCGCGTGCTTGCAGGGGAGCTTCCGGCTGGGGCAGCCGCAGGAGTACGCCGGGGCCGTGGTGTCGACGACCGTCCGGTACGGCGCGCTGCCGCCGCCCTTGCACAGACCCCAGACCGCGCCGTCGCCGCACCCCGTCTCCGACCACGGCCCGGCCGTGCCGAGCCTGCCCCCCGCTCTGCGCGACGCGTCGTCAGGAGCCAGTGCCAGCACCTGTTCAGCCGTCCAGCGCACCCCCATGGCATTCATGTCCTCGACGGTAGAGGCCGCCACTGACAACGCCCCTGAGCCGGCACTCCCGTGAGGAGGTGGGCGGCGGAGGCGGGCGATGAGCGATTTGACTTTACTCTTTCTTTACGATTCTCTGCGGCGACCTACGAACCGCACCACGCCGCCCAGGGGACCCCATGAAGCGCACCGTCCGCACCGCCGTCTCGGCCCTCGCCGTCACCGGCCTCGCCCTCGGCCTCGGGGCCTGCACCGAGGCCACCGAGAAGGCCGTCGACCAGGTCGACAAGTCCGTGACCGAGACCTACGAGGTCACGTACGAGGTCAGCGGCAAGGGCGTCGAGTCGATCGACTTCCACGCCGGCGGCGGCACCGCGATGGAGCCGAAGATCGAGTCGGAGAAGAAGCCCGCCACGCCGTGGAAGAAGACGGTGACGCTGAAGGGCATCATGCCGCCGGCCGTCATGCCCGTCTCCCTCGACCCCGCCGACCTCACCTGCAAGGTCGTCTACCAGGGCAAGGTCATCAAGGAGGCCAAGGGCGAGCAGGCGATGGCGGGCGGCTGCGTCGCCGTCTCCCCGATTGTCGGCTGACGCCCCTCACCGGTCGTCGGCTGACGCCCCCTCATCGGTCGTGGGTTGACGCCCCTTCGCCGGGCATGGGCTGACGCCCGCTCACCCCTCCGTACCCTCCCAACCGGCCCTGAACAGCGGTGACATCCGATTGTCAGTGCCATGGTGCACGGTGGATCGCACAGCAGGTCGAACGATCTGGAGGGGGATCCATGCCCGTGCCCGAAACCATCGCGAAGCCCGGGTCCGGTGTCCAGACGGACACCGGACCGGGCGGGCCGCAGGCCGCCGTCGAGGCCCTGCGACCGCACGCCGAGCACGCCTTCGCCCATGAACTCGCGGCCCTCGCCGCCGCCGACGACCGGCCCCGGCCCGCCCGCTGGCGCCTCTCGCCCTGGGCCGTCGCCACCTACCTCCTCGGCGGCACGCTCTCCGACGGCACCGTCATCACGCCCAAGTACGTCGGGCCGCGCCGCATCGTCGAAGTCGCCGTCACCACGCTCGCCACCGACCGTGCGCTGCTCCTGCTCGGCGTCCCCGGCACCGCCAAGACCTGGGTCTCCGAGCACCTCGCCGCCGCCGTCAGCGGCGACTCCACCCTCCTCGTCCAGGGCACCGCCGGCACCCCCGAGGAAGCCATCCGGTACGGCTGGAACTACGCCAGGCTCCTCGCCCACGGCCCCAGCAGGGACGCCCTCGTCCCCAGCCCCGTGATGCGCGCGATGTCCCGGGGCGCGACCGCCCGCGTCGAAGAACTCACCCGCATCCCCGCCGACGTGCAGGACACGCTCATCACGATCCTGTCCGAGAAGACCCTGCCCGTCCCCGAACTGGGGGAGGAGGTGCAGGCCGTCCCCGGCTTCAACCTGATCGCCACCGCCAACGACCGCGACCGGGGCGTCAACGAGCTCTCCAGCGCCCTGCGCCGCCGGTTCAACACCGTCGTGCTCCCGCTGCCCGCGACCCCCGAGGACGAGGTCGACATCGTCGCCCGCCGCGTCGAGCAGCTCGGACGCTCCCTCCGGCTGCCCGCCCTTCCCGACGGCGCCGACGAGATCCGCCGGGTCGTCACCGTCTTCCGCGAACTGCGGGACGGCGTCACCGCCGACGGCCGGACCAGGATCAAGTCCCCCTCCGGGACGCTCTCCACCGCCGAGGCGATCTCCGTCGTCACCGGCGGCCTCGCCCTCGCCGCCCACTTCGGCGACGGCGTCCTCCGCCCCGCCGACATCGCCGCCGGCATCCTCGGCGCGGTCGTCCGCGACCCGGCGGCCGACCGCGTCGTCTGGCAGGAGTACCTGGAAACGGTCGTACGGGAGAGGGACGGCTGGAAGGACTTCTACCGCGCCTGCCGCGAGGTGAGCGCATGACGTCCCTGGGCGCGGCCTGCGGGGCGGAGGTCGGGCCTGTGTCTGGGGCCGTCGTGCCCGGCCGCGGGGCGGAGGTCGGGCTTGCGTCCAGGGCCGCTGCGCCCGGCCGCGGGCCGGAGGATGGGTCTGTGGCCGGGGTCGGTGTGCCTGGCCGGGCGCTGGGAGTCGGCCATGTGTCCGGGGCCGCTGTACCCGGCCGCGGGCCGGAAGCCGGGCCTGTGGCTGGGCCCGGTGTGCCTGGTCGGGGGCCGTTGTTGCTCGGTGTGCGGCATCACGGGCCCGGGTCGGCGCGGGGGGTGTGGGCCGCGTTGGAGGCGGGGCGGCCCGCTGTCGTGCTCGTCGAGGGGCCTGCCGAGGCCGACGCCCTGGTGGCGCTCGCGGGGGACCCCGGTATGCGGCCGCCGGTCGCGCTGCTGGCCCATGCCGTGGACGACCCGGGGAGGGCGGCGTTCTGGCCGATGGCCGAGTTCTCGCCCGAGTGGGTCGCGATCCGCTGGGCCCTCGGCCGGGGCGCGGTCGTCCGGTTCATCGACCTGCCCGCCGCTCACACCCTCGCGGCCGCAGACCCCACCTGGCGGGACGAGGACGACGAAGTCGCCGGGAGCGGTCCGCGGATCGACCCCGTCGCCGAACTGGCCGGGGCCGCCGGGTACGAGGACGCCGAGCGCTGGTGGGAGGACGTCGTCGAGCTGCCCGGGCACGGGGACCCCACCGCCCCCTTCGAGGCCCTCGCCGAGGCCATGGCCGCCCTGCGCGAGACGTACGGGCACGGCGGCCACCCCCGCGACCTGGTCCGCGAGGCGTACATGCGGCTCCAGCTGCGCGCCGCCCGCAAGGAGTTCGGGGACTCCGTCGCCGTCGTCTGCGGGGCCTGGCACGTGCCCGCGCTCGCCCGCCGCACCACCGTCACCGCCGACCGGGCCCTCCTCAAGGGCCTGCCCAAGGTGAAGGCCGAGCTGACCTGGGTCCCCTGGACCCACCGCAGGCTCGCGCGCCGTTCCGGCTACGGCGCCGGGATCGACGCGCCCGGCTGGTACGGACATCTCTTCGCCGCCCCCGACCGGCCCGTCGAGCGCTGGATGACCAAGGTCGCCGGCCTCCTCAGGGCCGAGGACCACCCCGTCTCCTCCGCCCACGTCATCGAGGCCGTCCGGCTCGCCGAGACCCTCGCCGCCCTGCGCGGCCGCCCGCTGCCCGGCCTCGACGAGACGACCGACGCCGTCCGCGCCGTCCTCTGCGAGGGCTCCGACGTGCCGCTCGACCTCGTCCGCGACCGCCTCGTCGTCGGCGACGTCCTCGGCGAGGTCCCGGCCACCGCCCCCGCCGTACCCCTCCAGCGCGATCTGACCCGCCGCCAGCGCACCCTGCGCCTCAAGCCCGAGGCCCAGGAGCGTGACCTCGACCTCGACCTCCGCAAGGACACCGACGGCGAGCGCAGCCGCCTGCTGCACCGTCTGCGCCTCCTCGGCGTCCGCTGGGGCGAACCGGTCGCCGGGCGCGTCGGCACCGGGACGTTCCGCGAGGCCTGGCGGCTGCGCTGGGAGCCCGAGCTGCACGTCCGGGTCGCCGAGGCCGGCGTCTGGGGCACCACCGTCGAGGCCGCCGCCACCGCCAGGGCCGAGTCCCTGGCCCTCGCCGCGACCGCCCTCGCCGACATCACGGCCCTCGCCGAGCAGTGCCTCCTCGCCGGGCTCACCGACGCGCTGCCCGTCGTCATGCGGGCGCTCGCCGACCGGGCCGCCCTCGACACCGACGTCGCGCACCTCGCCCAGGCCCTCCCGGCCCTGGCCCGCTCCCTGCGCTACGGCGACGTCCGCGGCACCGGCACGGCGGCCCTCGGCGAGGTCGCCGCCGGGCTCGCCGAGCGGATCTGCGTCGGCCTGCCGCCCGCCTGCGCCGGACTCGACACCGACGCCGCCGCCCTGATGCGAGACCGACTCGACGCCGTCCACACGTCGATCGGCCTCCTCCAGGACCGCCCCGGGACGAACGAGGACCCCGGGCATCGCGACGCCGCCGCAGGAGCCGAGCCGGGGGACGCGGCCGACACCTCCCTCCCCGCCCTCGCGACCCGCTGGGCCGGGGTGCTGCGGCGGCTCGCGGAGCGGGATCGGGTGCCCGGGGTCCTTCGGGGGAGGGCGGTCCGGTTGCTGCTGGACGAGGGGTGGATGGGGGAGGGGGAGGCCGCGGTGTTCATGGGGCGGGCTCTTTCGCCGGGGACGCCGCCGGGGGACGGTGCCGCGTGGATCGACGGGTTCGTCGGCGGGGCTTCTGGGGGCGGGTTGCTTCTCGTGCATGACGAGCGGCTGCTCGGGTTGGTGGACGACTGGTTGACGGGGGTGCCGGACGGGGCGTTCGTCGATGTGCTGCCGCTGCTGCGGCGGACCTTCGCCGGGTACGAGGCGGGGGTGCGGCGGACGCTCGGGGAGCTGGTGGCCCGGGGGCCGCGCTCCCGCGGGTCGGGGGCCTCGGCGCCCGTTGCGCCCGGATTCTCGGCCGAGCCCGACCTCGGGCGGGCGGACGCCGTGCTGCCCCTGCTTCAGCTCATCCTCGGGACGGAGGCTTCCGTATGAGTACGACTGCCGGTGACGACGAGCGGCTGCGGCGGTGGAGGCTGGTGCTGGGGGGCGGGGACGGCGAAGGCACCGGGCGGCGGCTCACCGGAAGCGACGCCGCGATGGACGGCGCGCTCGGCGCGCTCTACGACGGCAAGGGGCAGGGGGGCGGCGCCGGGCTCGGGGCTTCCGCGCCGTCCGTCGCGCGGTGGCTCGGGGACATCCGCACGTACTTCCCGAGCTCCGTCGTGCGGGTCATGCAGCGCGACGCGATCGACCGGCTCGGGCTCGCGACCCTGCTCGCGGAGCCGGAGATGCTGGAGGCCGTCGAGGCCGATGTGCACCTCGTCGGGACGCTGCTCTCGCTCGGGAAGGCCATGCCCGAGACGACCAGGGAGACGGCGCGCGTGGTGGTGCGCAAGGTCGTCGACGAGTTGGAGGGGCGGCTCGCGAGCCGTACCCGCGCGACCCTCGGCGGCGCGCTCGACCGTTCCGCACGGATCAGCCGTCCCCGGCACCGCGACATCGACTGGGACCGCACGATCCGCGCCAACCTCAGGAACTACCTGCCCGAGCACGGCACGGTCGTCCCCGAGCGGCTCGTCGGCCACGGACGGGCCTCCCGGGCGGTCAGGAAGGAGGTGGTGCTCTGCGTCGACCAGTCGGGATCGATGGCGGCCTCCGTCGTCCACGCCGCCGTCTTCGGCGCGGTCCTCGCCTCCCTCCGGTCGCTCGCCACCCGCCTCGTCGTCTTCGACACCGCCGTCGTCGACCTGACCGAGCAGCTCGACGACCCGGTCGACGTCCTCTTCGGCACCCGGCTCGGCGGCGGCACCGACATCAACCGCGCCCTCGCCTACTGCCAGTCGAGGATCACCCGGCCCGCCGACACCGTCGTCGTGCTCATCAGCGACCTGTACGAGGGAGGCATCCGCGACGAGATGCTGAAGCGGGTCGCCGCGATGAAGGCGTCCGGGGTGCAGTTCGTGAGCCTGCTCGCGCTCTCCGACGAGGGCGCGCCCGCCTACGACCGGGAGCACGCCGCCGCGCTCGCCGCGCTCGGCGTCCCGGCCTTCGCCTGCACCCCCGACCTGTTCCCGGAGATCATGGCGGCCGCCCTGGAGAAGCGCCCCCTGCCGATACCGGAGGGGTGAGGCGGGCCGGTGCGGAATCCGTCGTCCCGGAACCACCCGCACGGGTGCCGGGGACCCGACTGAGTCCCATATCACATCAGCGCCCGAGAGGCCCTCATTCGTGCTCCGGGCGCGCCGTGAGGGGGCGGGAGCCCAGGCCCCGCCTGGCGTGAAGGCCGCACGCCCCCACCCCCCGACCCCTACGGACCGCCCCCTGATCCCTACGATCTGTGACCCGTATCACCGCTCTGTCGGGATCTGCGATTTAGGGACCCACGGCCCACGGGGATAACCTGCGAGACGGACATGCCGCGTCCACGGACTCCGTGCACGCCTCCCTTGTGACAGCGCAGTCACGTTGCCCTTCGCGGCACGCCCACGCAGACAACGAACCGCGATCATCAGAAAAGGGACGGACGCGCGTGGACCTGTTCGAGTACCAGGCGAGGGACCTCTTCGCCAAGCACGGTGTACCGGTGCTGGCCGGTGAAGTCATCGACACGCCTGAGGCGGCGCGCGAGGCCACCGAGCGTCTTGGCGGCAAGTCGGTCGTCAAGGCGCAGGTGAAGGTCGGCGGCCGCGGCAAGGCCGGCGGCGTCAAGCTGGCCGCCACCCCGGACGAGGCCGTCGCCCGCGCGACGGACATCCTCGGGATGGACATCAAGGGCCACACGGTCCACAAGGTGATGATCGCGGAGACCGCTCCGGAGATCGTCGAGGAGTACTACGTCTCGTACCTCCTCGACCGCACCAACCGCACCTTCCTCGCGATCGCCTCCGTGGCCGGTGGCATGGACATCGAGGAGGTCGCCGCGTCGACCCCCGAGAAGGTCGCGAAGGTGCCGGTCGACGCCAACAAGGGCGTCGACATCGAGAAGGCCCGCGAGATCGTCGCCGCGGGCCAGTTCCCGGCCGAGGTGGCCGAGAAGGTCGCCGAGGTCCTCGTGACCCTGTGGAAGACCTTCGTCGCCGAGGACGCGCTCCTCGTCGAGGTCAACCCGCTCGCCAAGGTCGCCTCCGGTGACATCCTCGCCCTCGACGGCAAGGTGTCCCTCGACGAGAACGCCGACTTCCGTCAGCCCGAGCACGAGGCTCTCGAGGACAAGGCCGCAGCCAACCCGCTCGAGGCTGCCGCCAAGGCCAAGGGCCTCAACTACGTCAAGCTCGACGGCGAGGTCGGCATCATCGGCAACGGCGCCGGTCTGGTCATGTCGACCCTGGACGTCGTCGCGTACGCCGGTGAGAACCACGGCGGCGTGAAGCCGGCCAACTTCCTCGACATCGGTGGCGGCGCCTCCGCCGAGGTCATGGCGAACGGCCTGGAGATCATCCTGGGCGACACGGACGTCAAGTCCGTCTTCGTCAACGTCTTCGGTGGCATCACCGCCTGTGACGAGGTCGCCAACGGCATCGTCCAGGCCCTGGAGCTCCTCGCCTCCAAGGGCGAAGAGGTCACCAAGCCGCTGGTCGTGCGCCTCGACGGCAACAACGCGGAGCTGGGTCGCAAGATCCTGTCGGACGCCAACCACCCGCTCGTGCAGCGCGTGGACACCATGGACGGCGCGGCCGACAAGGCCGCCGAGCTCGCGGCTGCGAAGTAAGGGACAGGGGAAACCACAGCCATGGCTATCTTCCTCAACAAGGACAGCAAGGTCATCGTCCAGGGCATGACCGGTGCCACGGGCATGAAGCACACCAAGCTCATGCTGGGTGACGGCACCAACATCGTCGGTGGCGTGAACCCGCGCAAGGCCGGCACGACCGTCGACTTCGACGGCACCGAGGTCCCGGTCTTCGGCACCGTCGCCGAGGCGATGGAGAAGACGGGCGCCAACGTCTCCGTCCTCTTCGTGCCGCCGGCCTTCGCGAAGGCCGCCGTCGTCGAGGCGATCGACGCCGAGATCCCCCTCGCCGTCGTCATCACCGAGGGCATCGCCGTCCACGACTCCGCCGCGTTCTACGCGTACGCCGTGGAGAAGGGCAACAAGACCCGCCTCATCGGCCCGAACTGCCCCGGTCTCATCACCCCGGGCCAGTCCAACGCCGGCATCATCCCGGGCGACATCACGAAGCCGGGCCGCATCGGCCTGGTCTCGAAGTCCGGCACGCTGACGTACCAGATGATGTACGAGCTCCGTGACCTCGGCTTCTCCTCCGCCGTCGGCATCGGTGGCGACCCGGTCATCGGCACCACGCACATCGACGCCCTCGCGGCGTTCGAGGCCGACCCCGACACCGACCTGATCGTCATGATCGGCGAGATCGGCGGCGACGCCGAGGAGCGTGCGGCCGACTTCATCAAGGCCAACGTCACCAAGCCGGTCGTCGGCTACGTCGCGGGCTTCACCGCCCCCGAGGGCAAGACCATGGGCCACGCCGGCGCCATCGTCTCCGGCTCCTCCGGCACCGCCGCCGCGAAGAAGGAGGCCCTCGAGGCCGCCGGCGTCAAGGTCGGCAAGACGCCGACCGAGACCGCCAAGCTCGCGCGCGCCATCCTCGCGGGCTGAAAAGCCCGAGAAGGCTGACGGGCTGTGCGCACAGCAGCCCGACCAGCGGCACGTGAGGGGGCCCCGCCCCTCCCGGGAGACCGGGCGGGGGCGGGGCCCCTTCGCGTGTCCGTACGTTCGCGCGTCCGTCGTCCGTCTGTCCGCACGCGTCACCCGGCACGCGTCACTCGACCGCCGGGACCAGCCGCTCCGGGCCCGGGTTGGGCTCCGAGCGCAGTTTGTCGCGGAGCTGTACGTCCTCCGGGCGGAGCTTCTGCGGTCCGCCGCGCACGGGCACCCCGTTGACGGTCTCGCCGGGGGCGTTCACCGGGATGTAGCGGGTCGGCGCGGTCGCCACCGTGAAACCCGTGACCCCGATGAGGATCGCCGTCACCCCGAGCACCGCCCGCGTCCACTTCCGGGCCCGGTGCTCGCTGCCCGTCCGTACCGCGCGCGCGGCCGGCAGGGTCGCCGTCGGCGCCTCCGCGACCAGAGCGCTCAGACGCCGGTGCAGGGCCTCCGGCTCGGCGAGCTCCGGGATCCGCTCCGCGATGACCTCACGGGCGTGCAGCAGCCGGTTCGCGGCGGCGGGGGTGCTCGCCTCCGTCTCGGCCGCCGTCTCCGGCAGGTCCAGGCCGAGCCCGTCGTACAGCAGGACGGTCCGGCGGTACGGCGGCGGCAGCTCCAGCAGCGCGCCGAGCAGCGCCCGCCGGTTCGCCTCCGTCGGCGGGGCGTCGGGGTGCTTGTGGGTGCGGCGCAGCCGGTGCCAGGGAGAGAGGGCGTACTCGTACGCCGCCGCCCGCACCCAGCCCACCGGGTCCGCGTCCACCGCCACCTCGGGCCAGCGCTGCCACGCGTGGTGGAAGGCGCGCTCGACGGCCTCCCGGGACAGTCGGCGGCGGCCGGTGAGCAGGTACGTCTGGTGGACGAGGGCGGGCGCGGCGTACGCGTACAGCGCGTCGAAGGCCTCCTCCGGGGTGAGGCCCGGTCCGGCCGGTTCCGGTTCCGCGGGGGCCTCCGCCGCCACCGGTTTCAGCCGCTCCGGCGGCTTCGCGCCCCCTTTGCGGGCGGCCCCGTGCGCGATGGCCGGCACCGGGGCCGGGGGCCGCGGCGGCTTCGCGGCCCGCTTGGCGGCGGCCTTGGGCCGGACGCCGGCGGAGACCGCCGACGCACCGGCGGCCGGGGCGCCGCCCTGCACACCCGAGACCCTCGGCGCCGATGCGGCTGCCGCCGGCTGGGCCTGGACGGACGCCGTTGCCGCTGCCGCCGGCGACTGGGCCGACGACGTCGCTGCCGCTGCTGCTGCCGGCGACTGGGCTTGGGCCGGCGATGTCGCTGCCGCTGCCTCCTGACCCTGGGCCGACACGGCTGCCGCCGGCCGGGCCTGGGCCTCCGGCTGCCTGGCCGGTTGCGCCTGCGGCTGGGCTTCGGGCCGGGCGGCCTGGGCCTCTGGCAAGGCCTCCTGGTCTTCGGGCCCGGCAGCTCGGGCTTCGGGCCGGGCGGCCTGGATCTCCGGCAAGGTCGCCGGGGTCTCCGGCCGGGCGGCCCGGGGCTCTGCCCGTGTCGGCGCGGGCCCGGGCGGCTTCGGGGTCGTCGGGAGCGGGGGCTCCGTGCCCTCCGCGCCGAGCAGTCGCGCGTATGCCTCGCGCTTGCGGCCGCGTGGGGTGGACCGGCCGGTCTCCCAGGCCTTGACCGTGGCCCTCGTGACGCCCAGGGCCTCGGCGACCTGCTCCTCGGTGAGGGCGAGGGCCTCACGCAACCTGCGCCGCTCCTTCGGGGTCGGCAGGGTGGCGGAGGGGGCGGAATCCGCGGTGCTCCGGCTCATCGGCGTCGACCTCCCGCAGAGCTGCTCTGGGCGGAAAAGTACATAAACGTATCTTGAGCGACACAACGGAGGTTTGCCTGTTACGCGGGAAAAGCGCGTGTCGTTGGGAGCATGGCCCCGTGACCCATGTGACCGAGCACCCCCTGGTCCAGGGCGGCCGTTCCGCCGCGCTCGCCACCGCCTGCGTCCGGGGCGGGGTCGCCGCCGGACTCGGTCTCGGCGCCCTCGCGGTCCTGGTGGTCGCGGCCTGGATCAGCTCCCCGTACTCCGACGGCGGCCCCGTCGGCGCCCTGCACGTCGCCGCCGGGATCTGGCTGCTCGCGCACGGCGTGGACCTGGTCCGTACGGACACCCTGTCCGGCCTGCCCGCGCCCCTCGGCATCGTCCCGATGCTCCTCGTCGCCCTGCCCGTCTGGCTCGTCCACCGGGCCGCCCGCGACACCCTCGACCCGGGGGGCGACGGGGACCGGCCGCGCCCCTCCCCGGGCGGCGCCGTCGCCGCCGTCGCGGGGGGATACCTGCTGGTCGCGGCCGCCGTCGTGGTCTACAGCGAGAGCGGCCCGCTGCCCGCCGACCTGATCACGGCCGGACTGTGGCTGCCCGCCGTCGTGACCGGCGCGGCGGGCGCGGGCGTGTGGACGGCGCTCGGCCGCCCGCTCCCCGGACGGCGGCGGGCCGCCGCCCTGCGCGCCGCGGGGCTCGGGCTCGTCACGCTGCTCGGCGGCGGCGCCGTGGCCGCGGCGGTCTCCCTCGCCTGGCACGCGGGCCGCGCGCAGGCCTCCCTCACGGGCCTCGCGGGGGAGTGGTCCGGCCGGGTGACGGTCCTGCTGCTCGTCCTGGCGCTGCTGCCGAACATGGCCGTCTGGGGAGCGGCGTACGGCCTCGGCCCCGGCTTCACCCTCGGCACGGGGGCCCTCGCGACCCCGCTGGGCCTCGTCGGCGACCCGGCCCTGCCGCCCTTCCCGCTCCTCGCCGCCCTGCCCACCGAGGGGCGCGGCACCTGGGTCCACTGGGCGACCGCCGCGGCCCCGCTGGCCGCCGCCCTGGTCCTGGGCCATCGCGTGGGCCGCGCGGCGCGGAGCTGGGCGGCCCGGGACGCGGCCCTGACGGCGCTCGGTGCGGCCTGGGGGTACGGGGCTGCCGTCGCCGTCCTCGCGGGTGCGGCGGGCGGCCCGCTCGGCACCGGCCGGCTCTCGGCGTTCGGCCCGGTGTGGTGGCAGGCGGGCGCGGCGGCGGTGCTGTGGGGGGTCTGCGTGGGGGCGCCGGCGGCGCTGGGGGTGCGGGCCTGGGGTCGCAGGGTCCCGCGCTCCGAGAAGTCCCGGCCCGCCCCGGTGTCCGCGCCCGGCCGCCTGGCGGCGGTCGGGGCGGCCGTGAGCGCGGCGGTCGGAGCCGTCGGGGCGGTGGTCGGGGTGCCCGCCGAGGCCCCTCCGGGCGCCACGGAGGGCCGTCCGGAGGCCACCGCGCCGGAAGCCCCCGCAGCCTCGGAGGCCCCAGCAACCTCAGCAGCCTCGGCGGCTCCGGAGGCCGCCGCCGGCCGGGGCCCCGGCGGCCCCCCGTACACCGATGGGCACACCGGCCCGATCACCGGCTCGGACGTCGGCCCGATGACCGGTCCGAACGCCGGCCCCTTCGCCGACCCCGGATACGAGCCGTACGACTACCTCCCGGCGGCCTGGGAACCCGCCCCGCCGCCACCACCCCCCGCCGAATGACGCGGGCCGGCCACTGCCGTACCGGCTACTCCCGCACCCCGAAGCCCGCGCGCAGCGGCTTCGGCAGGAGGTCGTTGCAGGCCAGTTCGCCCGCGTGGGTCAGGGCGTCGTCGCGGCACTCGTAGAAGTCGCGGTAGACGACCTGCATGGTGAAGCCGACCGCGACGATCATCAGGGCCAGGCTCGCGGCGACGAGGCCGCTGATCGCCGCCGTCCGCATCGAGCGGAGCGGGGCGGTCGCGGCGGACGCCCCCGCCGGCTGCCCCTCGGAGGGGGCCGCCGGGGGAGAGGGCTGTGATGTCGGCGACACTTCCCCCGCCGGCTTCGGCTTGGCGCGCAGCGAGCTGATCGCCCAGTAGAGGCCGAGGGCGCCGAGCAGCAGCGCCAGTTCCGGGATGCCGAAGATCGCGAAGAAGAAGCCCCACATGCCCGAGAGGATCGCGTACCGCGCACGCCGCTGCGCCGGGTCCGTCGGGTCCCAGCGGAGCCCCGGGCCGCGCCCGCCCTGCCCCGGGCCGCCCTCCGGTCCGCCCTGGCCGCCTCCCTGGCGCTCCGGTCCCCGGCCGAAGCCGTCCTGGGAGGGGCCCGGCTGGCGGGGGCTCCAGCGGCCGTCGGACGGCCCCGAGGAGCCGGACGCGTCGTCGTCCGAGCCCTCCGGCCGCCGCGGCTGCCACGGCTGATCCGGCCGGCCCTCGGGCGGCGGCGCGAACGGGTTGTTGTCGTCCGTGGACTGGCGTTCCGGCATCTGCTGAACGTCTTCCCTCTGTCGTCGTGACCGCGGCCGCATCCACGGCCCCTGCTGGCGTCGGACCCTGACGCTACCGTCCGGTCCCGCCCCCGTCCCGTGGGGGCCGTCCCGTGTGCCGGTATCGTTGCTGACGGTCGGGCCATTCGTAGGGTTCCCCGTATCGAGGGGCACGATTCGTTCGTACGACCGCACAAACACCACGGAAAGAGTGACCCCAGTGGCTGCCGCTCGCCTCGTCGTCCTGGTCTCCGGGTCCGGTACGAATCTGCAGGCCCTCCTCGACGCCATCGCCGCCGACCCCGAGGGGTACGGCGCCGAGATCGTCGCGGTCGGCGCCGACCGCGAGTCCATCGTCGGCCTGGAGCGCGCCGAGCGCGCCGGTCTGCCGACCTTCGTGTGCAAGGTGAAGGACCACGCGACCCGCGAGGAGTGGGACCGCGCGCTGACCGAGGCCACCGCGGCGTACGAGCCGGACCTCGTCGTCTCGGCCGGTTTCATGAAGATCGTCGGCAAGGAGTTCCTCGCCCGCTTCGGCGGCCGGGTCGTCAACACCCACCCGGCGCTCCTCCCCAGTTTTCCCGGTGCCCACGGGGTGCGTGACGCCCTCGCCTACGGCGCGAAGGTCACCGGGTGCACCGTCCACTTCGTCGACGACGGCGTCGACACCGGCCCGATCATCGCCCAGGGCGTGGTCGAGGTGCGGGAGTCGGACGATGAAGCCGCGCTCCACGAGCGCATCAAGGAAGTCGAGCGCTCTCTGCTCGTCGACGTCGTGGGGCGCCTCGCCCGGCACGGCTACCGCATTGAGGGACGAAAGGTTCATGTCGGTGAACACGGACACCGTTAAGCCCATCCGCCGCGCGCTGGTCAGCGTCTACGACAAGACGGGGCTCGAGGAGCTGGCCCGCGGTCTGCACGAGGCCGGTGTCGAGCTCGTCTCCACCGGTTCCACCGCCGGGAAGATCGCCGCCGCCGGGGTGCCCGTCACCAAGGTCGAGGAGCTGACCGGCTTCCCCGAGTGCCTCGACGGCCGCGTCAAGACCCTCCACCCGCGCGTGCACGCCGGCATCCTCGCCGACCTGCGCCTGGAGTCGCACCGCGCGCAGCTCGCCGAGCTCGGCGTGGAGCCCTTCGACCTCGTCGTGGTGAACCTCTACCCGTTCCGCGAGACGGTCGCCTCCGGCGCCACCCCGGACGAGTGCGTCGAGCAGATCGACATCGGCGGCCCGTCGATGGTCCGCGCCGCCGCCAAGAACCACCCGTCGGTCGCGATCGTCACCAGCCCGGAGCGGTACGCCGACGTGCTCTCCGCCGTCCAGGCCGGCGGCTTCGACCTGACCGCCCGCAAGCGGCTCGCCGCCGAGGCCTTCCAGCACACCGCCGCGTACGACGTGGCCGTGGCCTCCTGGTTCGCCGACGACTACGCCGCCGCCGACGACTCCGGCTTCCCGGACTTCCTGGGCGCCACGTACGCGCGCAAGAACGTCCTGCGCTACGGCGAGAACCCGCACCAGGGCGCCGCTCTCTACGTCGACGGCACGGGCGGCCTCGCCGAGGCCGAGCAGCTGCACGGCAAGGAGATGTCGTACAACAACTTCACGGACACCGACGCCGCGCGCCGGGCCGCGTACGACCACACCGAGCCCTGCGTCGCGATCATCAAGCACGCCAACCCGTGCGGCATCGCGGTCGGCGCCGACGTCGCCGAGGCCCACCGCAAGGCGCACGCCTGCGACCCGCTGTCCGCGTTCGGCGGCGTCATCGCCGTCAACCGCCCGGTCTCCGTCGCGATGGCCGAGCAGGTCGCGGAGATCTTCACCGAGGTCATCGTCGCCCCCGGCTACGAGGACGGCGCGGTCGAGATCCTCGCCAAGAAGAAGAACATCCGCGTCCTGAAGGCCGAGGGCGCCCCGGCCAACCCGGTCGAGGTCAAGCCGATCGACGGCGGCGCCCTCCTCCAGGTCACCGACCGCCTCCAGGCCGAGGGCGACGACCCGGCGAACTGGACCCTCGCCACCGGCGAGGCCCTCTCCGCCGAGGAGCTCGCCGAGCTCGCCTTCGCCTGGAAGGCCTGCCGCGCGGTCAAGTCCAACGCGATCCTGCTCGCCAAGGACGGCGCCTCGGTCGGCGTCGGCATGGGCCAGGTCAACCGCGTCGACTCCGCCAAGCTCGCCGTCGAGCGCGCGGGCGAGGAGCGGGCGCGCGGTTCGTACGCCGCCTCCGACGCCTTCTTCCCCTTCCCCGACGGCCTGGAGATCCTCACGGCCGCCGGCGTCAAGGCGGTCGTCCAGCCGGGCGGCTCGGTCCGCGACGAGCTCGTCGTCGAGGCCGCGAAGAACGCGGGCGTGACGATGTACTTCACGGGCACGCGCCACTTCTTCCACTGACGGTAGGCACCCCGTAGCGGCCCGTCGGCACCCCACCGGTGCCGGCGGGCCGCTCCCGTTCCGTCACTCCTGCGACAGGTCCGCCGAACGGGTGGACTCTGGTCTAATGGGTTGGCTCTTTTGTCGGCCGCCGGTAGTGGGGGACGTGGTGTTGGACGTACTGAACAGGCCCGCTGCCGAGAGCATCGAAGCGGAGCCGTCCGACGGCCCCTCCCCGGCCCCGCTCCGGCCGTACCTGATCCTCGCGGGCGTCCTCTGCGGCCTGTACTTCCTGTACTCCTGGGTGCAGTACGCGCACTTCCGGACGCCCTCCTGGGACCTCGGGATCTTCGGGCAGTCGGTCCGGGCGTACGCCGAGTTCCGGGCGCCCCTCGTCGACATCAAGGGCCCCGGCTTCCCCATACTCGGCGACCACTTCAGCCCCGTCACCGCGCTCCTCGCGCCGCTCTACTGGATCTGGCCCTCGCCGGTCTCCCTGCTCCTCGGGCAGGCGGCGCTCTTCGCCGCCTCGGCCGTCGTCGTCGGCCGCACCACCCAGCAGGTCCTCGGCAGCCGCGCCGCCGGCATCGGCCTGACGGTCGCGTACGGCCTGTCCTGGGGGCTCCAGGAGGCCGTCAAGTCCGACTTCCACGAGATCGCCTTCGCCGTCCCGCTGCTCGCCCTGACCTGCCGGGCGCTGCTCCTCGGGCGCTGGACCGCGGCCGCCGCCTGGTCCGCCCCGCTCGTCCTGGTCAAGGAGGACATGGGGCTGACCGTCGCCATGGTCGGCGTGGTCCTCTTCCTGAAGGGGCGGAGGAAGCTGGGCGCGGCCCTGGCCGGCTTCGGCGTGGCGGCCTTCGCGCTGACGGTCCTCGTCCTGATCCCGGCGGCGAGCAAGCTCGGCCAGTACGACTACTGGGCGAAGATAGAGAAGACCGGCACGGGCGCCGACACCTCCTTCGGGCAGGTCGTCGCCGACGCCCTCGGCTCGGGCGAGCGGTGGGAGATGGTGTTCTACCTCTTCGCGATCACCGGCTTCCTCGCCCTGCGCTCCCCGCTGGCCCTGCTGGTCCTGCCGACCCTGGGCTGGCGCTTCCTCTCCCAGGACCCCAACCACTGGGGCATGCACTGGCACTACAGCGCGATCCTGATGCCGGTCGTCTTCCTGGCCCTCGTGGACGGCGTCCGCTCGGTCCGCACCTCGCCGCGCGCCTGGCTCGTCTCGTACGGGAAGGTCGTGGTCCCGGTCGCCGTGGCCGTCTCCCTGACCCTCGCCGCGAACCTGCCGCTCCGGGAGCTGCTGAAGTCGGAGACGTACCGGACGGACACCCGGACCACGGAGGCGCGGGCGGCGGTCGACGCGGTGCCGGAGGGGGCGAGCGTCGAGGCGGACGTCTCGCTCCTCGCCCACCTGACGGCGGACCACCGGGTCTACTGGGTGGGCACGTCGAAGGGGGCCACCCCGGACTACCTCGCCTTCGACCTGCGCGGCTGGGGGCAGCAGGTGTCGGATCCGGCGCAGCTGGCCGCGCAGTTGCACCCGGAGGCGCGGTACGAGATCACGTACCGCTCGGACGGCTTCGCGGTCCTGAAGAGGCAGTGAACTTCGCGGTCCTGAAGAGGCAGTGAGACGGCCGCGGGCCGCCCGGTGGTGAACCGGACGGCCCGCGGAACGGCAGGGCGTCTGCCGAAGCGTTACTTCGTGGAGCGTTACTTCTTGACGACGAGCGTGCCGGCGGCACGGTCGTGCCAGCCCTGCGTCTTGCCGGTGTTGTCGAAGAACGGCGACAGGTAGACCAGGATCTGGCCGATGCCGCAGAGGATCGCGCCGACCATCGGGATGATCCAGCGGATGAAGCCGCCGCCGAGACCCGGCTTGCCGCCCGTGGTCTCCTTGACGACGCGCAGGCCCAGGGCCATCTTGCCGAGCGTGGCGCCGACGAAGGCGATCATCAGCCACTCGTAGAGCATGGTGGCGAGGAACAGCAGGAAGAGCACGCCGAAGAAGGCGGCGAGGATGCCACCGGCCGCGGCGGCCTGGTCGTTGATGCAGTCGCTGTACGCCGTGGTGCCCGGGTCCAGGCTCGTGCAGTCGTCGATGCTCTTGGACGCGCCCACCACACCGGCCAGGCCGATGGCCGACAGGATCCAGTACACGACGCCGATGGCGACACCGTCGATCAGGCGCGCGGCGAACCGCAGACCCATCGAGGCGACCTGCACGGTGCCGAGACCGTGCACGCTGATGTAGCCGTTGTTGGCCTGGAGGGTGCCCGGAGCCTGGGGGTACGCGCCCGGCTGCTGCTGCGGGTAGCCGTAGCCCTGCTGCGGCGGAACGCCCTGCGGGGTCTGCTGCGGGTAGCCGTAACCGGGCTGGCCCTGCGGGGGCTGCTGGGGCTGCTGGCCGTACGGGTTGTTCGGGTCACCGAAGCTCATGTGGGGCTTTCCTCCGTTGCGGGGACGACGCGGTCACGCGGAGGAAACATGGTCGTTCTGCGGTGCGCCCCCCGGCAGTGCCCGCGGCACTGTTCGGCCCCCATCGTCATAAGTGGCGCATAAGTTTGTCCAGCCGGAATGCAGATGTGTTGTAGGACAGCAACGCGCCGCCGCCGGTTCCGGGCCCGGAGACGCCCGGATTGGAACATGTGCGGGGTCATCCGGGAGGATGGCGGCATGAGCGCCCAGATTCTCGATGGCAAGGCCACCGCAGCCGCGATCAAGTCCGATCTGACCGTCCGTGTGGCGGCCCTCAAGGAGAAGGGCATCGCGCCCGGCCTCGGAACGATCCTGGTCGGAGACGACCCGGCCAGCCAGAAGTACGTCGCCGGAAAGCACCGCGACTGCGCGGAGGTCGGCCTCGCCTCCATCCAGCGCACCCTGCCGGGCACCGCCACCCAGGAGGAGATCGAGGCGGTCGTGCGGGAGCTCAACGAGGACCCGGCCTGCACCGGTTACATCGTCCAGCTGCCGCTGCCCAAGGGCATCGACGAGAACCGCATCCTGGAGCTGATGGATCCGGCCAAGGACGCGGACGGCCTGCACCCGACCAATCTCGGCCGTCTCGTCCTCAACGAGCCCGCCCCGCTGCCCTGCACGCCGAACGGCATCGTCACCCTGCTCCGCGCCCACGGCGTGGAGATCAACGGCGCCGAGGTCGTGGTCGTCGGACGCGGCGTCACCATCGGGCGCCCGATGCCGCTCATCCTGACCCGCCGCTCCGAGAACGCCACCGTGACCCAGTGCCACACCGGCACCCGGGACCTCTCGGCGCACCTGCGCAACGCCGACATCATCGTCGCGGCGGCCGGCGTGCCCCACCTCATCAAGCCGGAGGACGTGAAGCCGGGCGCGGCCGTCCTCGACGTCGGCGTCTCCCGCAACGGCGAGGGCAAGATCGTCGGCGACGTGGACCCGGGCGTCACCGAGGTGGCCGGCTGGATCTCCCCGAACCCCGGCGGCGTCGGCCCGATGACCCGTGCGCAGCTCCTCGTCAACGTCGTCGAGGCCGCCGAGCGCGCGGCCGCGGCGCTCTGACGTGACCTCCGGGACGCCGGGGGCGCCGGGCCCGGACGAGGCGCCGGGCGCGACGGACGCCGGGGCGGCGGTCAGCCCGCGCAAGCGGCTCACCACCGACACCGCGCCCCCCGAGGGCGGGCGCCGGGCGGCCCCCGGCGACGCGCCGGCCCCCGCCCGCCAGTGGCCGCTGCTCACCGTCCTCGTGCTCGCCGGGCTCGGCCTGCTCGTGGTGGGGACGGACCCCTTCGCGGAGTCCTTCCGGGTCGGGACGATCCTGGTCGGGGCCGCGCTCCTCGCGGGCGCCGTGATGCGCCGGGTGGTGCCGTCCGTCGGCATGCTGGCCGTCCGCTCCCGCTTCACGGACGTGATCACGTACGGGGTGATGGGCGGCCTGATCGTGCTGTTCGCGCTCATGGTGCAGCCGGGGCCGTGGCTGCGGATCCCGTTCCTGGAGGACGTACTCCACCTCACGGTGACGACGTAGCCCCTCCGGCTCTCGTGGTGCGGCGCCCGCCCTCTCCCCCGTGGGAGGGCGGGCGCCGTCGTGATCAAGGGTCATGTACGCGCCAGGTCGGTTCAAGCTCCGTCGGCGCGCTGTGGCACGGAGGTGACCATTCCGCTATCTCGCGCCACACGCGCCGGAAGCCACCCTCGGCTCCGCGCGCGCCGGGACCTCCCCGGACGGGTGGCAGTGAGCCGGACCACAAGGGGGTGGCGATTCGCGGGGCCCCGGGTCGGATAGCCTGATCGCTGGATATCTCTTCATGTCGAGACACCGATCGATCAAGAGAGCTATCCCGCACCAGGGGCAGGGACCCCCACCGCCAGCTGTCTTACGGAGATCGCCATGACCCGCACTCCCGTGAATGTCACCGTGACCGGCGCGGCCGGCCAGATCGGCTACGCGCTGCTCTTCCGGATCGCCTCGGGCCACCTGCTCGGCGCGGACGTGCCGGTCAAGCTCCGCCTCCTCGAGATCCCGCAGGGCGTCAAGGCCGCCGAGGGCACCGCCATGGAGCTCGACGACTGCGCCTTCCCGCTGCTCAAGGGCATCGACATCTTCGACGACCCGAACAAGGGCTTCGAGGGTGCCAACATCGGCCTGCTCGTGGGCGCCCGCCCGCGCGGCCCGGGCATGGAGCGCGGTGACCTGCTCGCCGCCAACGGCGGCATCTTCAAGCCGCAGGGCGAGGCCATCGCCGCGCACGCCGCGGACGACATCAAGGTCCTCGTCGTCGGCAACCCGGCCAACACCAACGCCCTGATCGCCCAGTCGGCCGCCAAGGGCGTCCCGGCCGAGCGCTTCACCGCGATGACCCGCCTGGACCACAACCGCGCCCTGACGCAGCTGGCCCAGAAGACCGGCTCCTCGGTCACGGACATCAAGCGCCTCACCATCTGGGGCAACCACTCCGCGACGCAGTACCCGGACATCTTCCACGCGGAGATCGCCGGCAAGAACGCCGCCGAGGCCGTCAACGACGAGGCGTGGCTGGCCGACACGTTCATCCCGACCGTCGCCAAGCGCGGCGCCGCGATCATCGACGCCCGTGGCGCCTCCTCCGCCGCCTCCGCCGCGAACGCCGCCATCGACCACGTCTACACCTGGGTCAACGGCACCGCCGAGGGCGACTGGACCTCCATGGGCGTCCCGTCCGACGGCTCCTACGGCGTCCCGGAGGGCCTGATCTCCTCCTTCCCCGTCACCTGCAAGGACGGCAAGTACGAGATCGTCCAGGGCCTGGAGATCAACGACTTCTCCCGCGCCCGCATCGACGCCTCCGTCCAGGAGCTCGTCGAGGAGCGCGACGCGGTCCGCGAGCTCGGCCTCATCTGAGCCCACGCGTCCGACGGACGGAGGCCGTCGCGGCTTCCCGAAGCCCGCGAGGCCCCTTCTCGGGGCCGAGCGGTGCGAGGGGAGCGTCGAGAAGGGGTGCGCGACGCGGTTCGCGAGCTCGGCCTCATCCGAAGCTGATCAGCCGGCGCTGATTCCGGCTTCATGTTCCCGGCGTCCCCGGGCCGTACGACCGACCGTACGGCCCGGGGGCGCCGTTTTCCGTGCCGACACGGAACCCCGACCTCCTCTATGCTGTCCCACCGGTTCCCGGCCAACTGGGCCGAAACCATGGACAGTTCCACGCACATCGGGGGAGTTTTGGCGCAGTCGTTCGTACCCCAACAGCCCGGTCACCCGCCGAGCACACCGCCCGGCGGGCAGCCCGCCGTCGACCCGCGCCGTTTACCGGCCGCCAGCGAGGCGACCCGGCTGCTCTGCGCCGGCACGTACGTCGACGGCGGATTCCGTGACGCGGTCATCGACCAGCTGTACGTCCACGAGGAGCGCTTCACCGCCCCCTCCCTCGGCTTCGACGCGAGCCGCGTCCTCGCCCACGCGATGCGCGCCCGTCGCGTCGAACTCGCCTGGGCCGCCGGCATCCTGGCCCTCTGGATCGTCGCGATCCCCCTCACCAAGGGCCTGGTCGTCCTCCTCCTCGCGCCCTTCCTGCTGCTGGGCATCGCCCGCTGGGTGCGCGGCCCGGCCACCACCGCGGCCACTGCGGTCTACCGCCTCGTCCCCGCGTTCCTGCTGCGCTGGTACGGGCGGCTCACGCTCCTCCAGGCCGCGCTGTTCCTCCTCGCCGTCGTGACCGGCTCCGACGGGTCCGGCGGGTCGGGCGGATACGACGGGTACGACGGGTACGACGGATACGGCGAGTCCGGGGGCTTCTTCGACGACATCTCCACGGCGGGCGACGCCTTCTCCGCGATCGGCCTCGTCGCCCAGGAGGCGTGGGGCGTCGGCAAGCTGGAAGTCTGGATCACCATCATCGTGCCGCTCCTCGTGGCCTGGGCGGTGGCCGTCCAGCGCGGCCAGTTCGCCCGCGCGCTCACCCAGGAGCTGTCCCGCGAGCGCTTCCCCGACCAGCGCTCCGACCCGGCCGAGCAGGCCGAGGGCCCCCGCTTCCGCCGGCTGCGCGACCGGATCCGCGTCGAGCAGCACTCCCGGCTGATCATGTACGGCGCCGAGGACCCGTTCTGCGGCGCCGGCTCCCCGTACGAGCCCTGGTCGCTCTCCATCGAGCTGCGCCCCCGCAAGAACCTCGAGGGCAAGGCGCCCGAACCGCTCGACAACAGCGCCGTCCTGCGGCACGTCGTCCCGCTCCTGGAGGCGCTCCGCGTGCCCTCCCCGCACGGCTCACCGCAGCTCCAGGCCGCCGTACGGGACCGGCTGCGCGAGCTGGAGATCGACGAGGTCGTCTTCCTGCCCGTCGACGGACTGCCGGAGCGCGCGGCCGCCCCGTACACCCCCGAGGCCTTCGAGGCGCACCGCTCGGGCTCCATCGAGGAGGGCGGCGAGTCCCGCCGCCACTTCCTCCGCGTCCGGGTCGGCGGCTGGGGCGAGGAGATCGTCACCACCGTCTTCGTCCGGGTCCACACCCAGGGCGGCATGCTGATGCTGGAGGTCGCCCCGCACGTCCTGCGGCCCGTGAAGCCGCTCTACCGGTACGCCGACCGGGTCGCCCACCGCTACCTGCGCAACCACCACTTCGGCAAGGCCGTCTGGGCGCTCGGCCGGACCCCGCGCTCGGCCGGCGACTCCCTCGCCACGCTCTGGCGCGCGCTCGGCCACCTGTGGCGGGTGCTCACCGGCGGCCACGCCCACGCGCTGCCCGAGGGTCCGTGGGCCTCCGTCCGCCAGCTCGGCTCCGACGACGAGGCCTCCCTCTTCCAGGAGATGGACGTCAGCCGCTACCTCAAGAGCGTGCAGGACCGGGTCGCCAACGGCGTGACGGTCGCGCTCCGCGAAGCGGGCTACGAGACCGCCGAGTTCGAGCAGAAGATCGTTCACGTCGCCGAGGGCGGCACGTTCATCGAGAACACCAAGGGGAACGTCACCGTCGGCAACAACAACACGGTGACCAGCAAGACCTTCACCACTTCGACGACCGGAGGCGACCGTGGCTGACCACACGAACGGCATTCACGTCACCAACACCAGCGGCAACGTCACCATCGGCGACAACAACACCGTCACCAACACCGTGAACGGCGCCCAGCCCGCCCGCGACCCCCAGCACGAGGAGCTGCTCCAGGCCATCCTCCGGCTCCGCTCCGACCTGGCGGGCTTCGTCCCCTCCGAGCAGACGGCCGCCCTCGACGCCGAACTCTCCGACGCCGAGGACGAGATCGAGGGCACCGGCCGCGCGGGCGGCGGCCGTCTGGCCTCCCTGCGCCGCGCCCTCGCGGACGCCGGCGCGGTGACCGGGATGCTCGCCTCCGGCGTGGCCGTGGGGCAGGCCGTCGGCGCCCTGCTCGGAGGATGAGATGAGCGGGGCCCGCTGGAACGACGAGACGCAGAGCTGGGAGGCGGGGGGAGCGGGGCCGGCTCCCTCCTCGGGCGGGAGCCCCGTGGCTCCTCCTCCGCCGCCCCCTCCGCAGTACAGCCCGCAGTACGGCCCGGGGCACGATCCGCAGTACGTCCCCGAGTCGGGCGGCTGGCAGTACCCCGCGCCGCCCCTCCCGGCGCCCCGGCCCCGCTCGCGGGCCGCGCTGGCGGCCGGAGTGGCGGTGGCCGTCCTCGCGGCCGGATCCGTGGGCGCCTGGGCGGTCTGGGGCGGCGGGAAGGACGGGAAGGACCCGGTGGCGGGCCCGCCGGCCTCGGTCTCGGCCCCGACGTCCGAGTCCGAGTCCCCGTCCCCGTCCTCCGAACTCCCCTCGGAGTCCCCCTCCGACACGTCGGCGCCCATGGACGACATGCCCCCGCCCGGCTACCACGGAGTCGAGGACCCCCAGGGCTTCACGATCGCCGTCCCCGAGGGCTGGAACCGCACCGAGTCCGACCAGGGCGTCTTCTACAACGCCCCGGACGGCCAGAGCCTCGTCCAGGTCTTCGTCGTCCACGAGGCGGGCCTGACGCCGTACGACGCCCTGCGCGGCGCCTCCGAGGACGGCCGGACCAACAAGCCCGGCTACGAGGAGCTCAGCCTCGAACGGGTCACCGGCGAGCCGGGCGCCCCCGCCGACTCCGCCGAACTCGTCTACGCCTACGACCGCGAGGGCGGCCGCCGCAAGGTCGTCGACCGCGCCTTCACCGGCGCGGACGGCAACCACTACGCGATCCTGGCGGCGGGCCCGGAGACGGCCTGGCCCAAGCAGCGCGAGGTCCTCCGGGTGGCGCTGGACCACTTCGCCCCGGGCGCACACTGAGGCTCGCCCGCACGGGCCGGGGTCAGAAGGCCCCGGCCCCCCGGAGGGCCGTCGCCAGGACCGTCACGTCCCGGAGCGCCCGCCCCAGCAGCCCGTCCCCGAACGTGACCCGACTCGCGCCGAGCCGTCCGAGCTCCGAGAAGGACGGGCCGCCGGGCACGGCGAGGGCGTTGACGGGGAGGTCGCCGAGGGCGGCGCGGAGGGCCGGGAGGTCGGCGGGCGGGGCGGCGATCGGGTAGACGCAGTCCGCGCCGGCCGAGGCGTAGAGCCGGGCACGGGTGACGGCCTCTTCCAGAGGGTCGGCCGACGGGCGGATGTACACGTCGACGCGCGCGTTGAGGAAGAGCGAGGGGCCGGCCGCGGCCCGGACCTCGGCCAGCCAGTCCGCGTGGGCCCGCGGGTCCTTGAGGGCGCGGTCGGGGCCGCTGTCCTCCAGGTTGACGCCGACGGCGCCGGACTCCCGTACGCGCTCCACGAGTTCGGCGGGCGGGAGGCCGTAGCCGCCCTCCAGGTCCGCGGTGACGGGGACGGAGACGGAGCGGACGATCCGCGCGACGGCGGCGAACATCTCCGCCGCGGGGGTCGCCCCGTCCTCGTACCCGAGGGAGGCGGCGATCCCGGCGCTGGGCGTGGCGAGCGCGGGGAACCCGGCCGCCTCGAAGGCGCGGGCGCTGGCCGCGTCCCACGGGCCGGGCAGCACGAGCGGGGCGTCCGCCGGCAGGTCGTGGTGGAGGGCCCGCAGGGCCGAGGCGCTCACGCGGGGCGGGGGGTGTAGTGGCCGGGCACCATGCGGGTGGTGACGCCGATCCGGTTCCAGGCGTTGATCGTGACGATCGCGGCGATGACCCGGGCGAGCCCGGTCTCGTCGAAGTGCGCGGCGGCCCGGGCGTACACCTCGTCGGGGACGGAGCCGTCGGTGAGGACGGTGACGGCCTCGGTCAGCGCGAGCGCCGCGAGCTCCCGCTCGGTGTAGAAGTGCCGGGACTCCTCCCAGGCGGAGAGCTGCACGATCCGCTCCACGCTCTCGCCCTCGGCCAGCGCGTCCTTGCTGTGCATGTCGATGCAGAAGGCGCAGCGGTTGATCTGCGAGGCCCGGAGCTTGATCAGGTGGTACAGGGTCGGGTCGATGTCCTTCGCGGCCGCCGCCTCGAGCCGGACCATCGCCCGGTAGAACTCGGGGAGGTGCTCGGGGAGGGACATCCGGGGCGCGTGCTCGTGGGCGTACGCGGTCTGCTCTGTCTCTACCGTCGTCATGCCGTCCACCGTACGAAGCCGATGGCTCAGCTGTATGGTCCATTTCCATGGCGAACGACTGGGCCACTTTCGGGTCCGACCTCCACCTGGAACTCCGCGGCCCCCGGCTCCGCGCGGGCCTCATGGACGCCCTGCGGGAGGCGGTCCGCAGCGGGCGCCTGGAAGCCGGGACCCGGCTGCCGTCCTCCCGGCAGCTCGCCGCCGACCTCGGCATGGCCCGCAACACCGTCGCCGACGCCTACGCCGAACTGGTCGCCGAGGGCTGGCTCACCGCCCGGCAGGGCTCCGGGACCCGCGTCGCCCGCCGGACCGCGCCCCGCCCGCCGGCGCCGTCCCCGCCGTCCCCGCCGTCCTCGTCGTCCGCCGCGGTCCGGGGCCGGCCCGCCGCGCCCGTGCACAACCTGAGGTCCGGCACCCCCGACCTCGCCTCCTTCCCCCGCGCCGACTGGCTCAAGGCGTACCGCCGGGCGCTCACCGACGCCCCCAACGAGGCCTTCGGGTACGGCGATCCGCACGGCAGGCCCGAACTGCGCGCCGCGCTCGCCGAGTACCTCGCCCGCGCCCGGGGCGTGCACGCCCGGCCCGGGCGGATCGTCGTCTGCGCGGGCTTCGTGCACGGCCTGACGCTGATCGGCCAGGTGCTGCGGGCCCGGGGGGTGCGGGACGTGGCCGTCGAGTCGTACGGGCTCGGGCTCCACGACGAGCTGCTCAGGAGCGCCGGACTGGGCACCCCCGTCCTGGCCTTCGACGAACGCGGCACGAGGACCGATGAGTTGAACGGTCTCGGCGGGTGCGGGGCGGTCCTGATGACGGCCGCCCACCAGTACCCGCTGGGCGGCGCCCTGCCCCCGGACCGGCGGGCGGCGGTCGTCGACTGGGCGCGGGCCTCCGGCGGCTTCGTCCTGGAGGACGACTACGACGGGGAGTTCCGCTACGACCGGCAGCCCGTGGGGGCGCTCCAAGGACTCGACCCCGAGCGCGTCGTCTACTTCGGCACCGCGAGCAAGTCCCTCGCGCCCGGACTCCGCCTCGCCTGGATGGTCCTGCCGGGGGACCTGGCGGAGGAGGTCGCGGCGGCGAAGGGGGCCGTGGACTGGTCGTCGAGCGCGCCGGACCAGCTGGCGTTCGCGGAGTTCCTGCGCTCGGGGGCGTACGACCGGCACGTACGGGCGATGCGGCTGCGCTACCGGCGCCGCCGCGACCAGCTGGTGGCGGCCGTCGCCGCGCACTCGCCGGAGACCCGGGTCAGCGGGATCGCGGCCGGCCTCCACGCCGTCCTGACCCTCCCGCCCGGCACCGAACAGGCCACCCTGCGGGCCGCCGCCTGGCGCGGTCTCGACGTCCACGGCGTCAACCGGTTCCGCCGCCCCACGGTGCCCCCCACCCTCGACGGCCTCGTCGTCGGCTACGCCACACCCCCGGACAGCGGCTGGCAGGGCGCCCTCCAAGCGCTGTGCGGGGTGCTGCCGTAACCCGGGGGAGGGGGGTCACGGGGCCGCCACCGGCTCCGGCGCCGGGGCTTCGCCGAAGCGGGCCAGGGTCAGCGAGCCCGCCACCGCCACGGCGAAGCCGACGATCGCCAGCCAGCCGAAGCCGTCCCGCGTGCGGTCGCCGAGCCAGGCCACCCCGACGATCGCCGGGCCGACCGTCTCGCCGAGCACCGCGCCCGCCGTCGCCGTGGTCACCGAGCCGCGCTGGAAAGCCGAGGTCAGCAGCATGAACGCGGCCCCGCCGCCGACGAGGAGCGCGTAGAGGGCGGGGTCGGTGAAGTGGATTCCGTCGAGCAGCCGGACCGCGATCTCCACCACCCCGAAGCCGATCCCCGCCCCGAGGCCGAGGACGAGCGCCCGGGACCGCTCCGGCAGCCGGCCCGCCGCGACGCCGAGCAGCAGGACCCCGAAGGAGACCACGAGGAGCACCCAGTCCAGCACCTCGGAAGTCTCCTGGTGCCCCTCCTTGCCGGAGGCGAGCGCCAGCATCGCGAGCCCCGCGCAGACCGCGGCCACGGCCCCCCACTCCACCCGGCTCAGCCGTGCCCGCAGCACCCGGGAGGCGATGACCGCCGTGACCGCCAGGCTCGCGGCGAGGGCCGCGCCCACCACGTAGATGGGGAGCGTCCGCAACGCCACGATCTGGAGCGCGAAGCCCAGACCGTCCGCCCCGAGGCCGGCGAGATAGCGCCACTGCTGCAGGGCCCGCCACATCAGCGCGATGTCGACGCCGCCGCCCGTCCCCGGCTCGGCGGCCCGCGCCGCCATCGCCTGGAGGACCGAGGCGGCGCCGAAGCAGACGGACGAGGCCAGCGCGCAAATCATCCCAAGAAGCACGAAGCGACTCTAGGCCGTGAGGCCGGAAAACACCGGCCTACACTGTGCGGTCGCGACGGTGGCGGTCGTGAGGGCGGCGGTCGCGACGGTGGCGGTCGTGACGGCGAAGGGGAGGCGACGGAGATGCGCAGGCTGAGGTCGAGCACGGTGGTGCTCGGCGGGATGGGTGTGCTCGCGGCGACGATCACCGCGTGCGGTGCGGAGCCGGACAGGCGCTGTGTGGACCCGCTGACCCGGGAGGAGCTGCCCAGCTACCGCTGCGAGAGCGGCGGCGGCAGCGACGACGACAACGGCGGCAGCAGCACCCGCGGCTCGTACTACTACGGCGGCTCCGTCCGCGACAGGAAGGTCAGCGGCGGCAGCTTCGACAAGACCGCCGTCGACACCGGCGGCTTCGGCTGCTCCCACTCCGGTTCCGGCGGCGGCTGAGGCGGGCACGGCACCATGGAACGCCACACCATCGAGCCCCGGCCCGGCTGGCAGGAGACGGTCGAGGAGCAGGGGCTCGTCTACCCCCTGACCCGCCACCCCGACGGCTCGCTGCGCCCGTACTGGGACGAGAGCGCGTACTACTCCTTCTCGCTGCCCGAGGTCGAGGCCCTGGAGGAGGTCGTCGAGGAGCTGCACGCCCTGTGCCTGGGGGCGGCCGCGCACATCGTCGAGCAGGACCGTTTCGCCGAGCTCGGGATCACCGACCCGAAGCTGGCCGGCCTGGTCGCCGAGTCCTGGCGGCGACGGGACGAACTCCCCTCCCTGTACGGCCGCTTCGACCTGCGCTACGACGGCACGGGCCCGGCCAAGATGCTGGAGTACAACGCCGACACCCCGACCTCGCTCGTGGAGGCCGCGAGCCCGCAGTGGTTCTGGATGGAGGAACGGTTCCCCGGCGCCGACCAGTGGAACTCCCTCCACGAGCGGCTCGTCGACGCCTGGAGGCGCCAGGCCCACCTGCTCCCGCCCGGCCCCCTGCACTTCGCCCACTCGGACGGCGACGAGCTCGGCGAGGACCTGATGACGGTCGCGTACCTGCGGGAGACCGCCCAGCAGGCCGGGCTCGACACCGAGATGCTCTCCGTCGAGCGGATCGGCTGGGACCGGCTCTCGCGCCGCTTCGTCGACGACCGGCTCCGCTTCATCCGCAGCTGCTTCAAGCTCTACCCGTGGGAGTGGCTGACCACCGACCGCTTCGGCCGGCACGTCCTGGACACCCTCGACAACGGCGGCGGCACCGGCACCACCTGCTGGATCGAACCCGCCTGGAAGATGCTGCTCTCCAACAAGGCGCTCCTCGCGATCCTGTGGGAGCTGAACCCGGGCCACCCCAACCTGCTGCCCGCCCACCTCGACGGGCCGCGCGAACTCGCCTCGACGACCGGCTGGGTCGCCAAGCCGCTGCTCGGCCGCGAGGGCGCGGGCGTCACCCTGCACGAGGCCGGCACGGAGCCCTTCGTACGGGACGGGGAGGCCTGCTGCTACCAGGAGCTGGCCCCGCTGCCCGACTTCGACGGCAACCGGGTGGTGCTCGGCGCGTGGGTCGTCGAGGACGAGGCGGCGGGGCTCGGCATCCGGGAGTCGGCGGGCCTCGTCACCGACGAGTACGCCCGCTTCCTGCCGCATGTGATCCTCTAGGGGTCACTCCGGTACGTAGTCCCGCAGCGGCGCCGGCGTCAGGCCCGCCGCCTCCGCCGCGTCCAGGGCCCGCGTCAGGTCCTGCGTCACCGTCTCGTTGAAGTGCAGCAGGATGATGTCGCCGGCCTTCAGCGACGGGGTCGGCGGGGTCCACCGTCCCCAGGTGGTCATGTCGTACGTCCAGGTCACCAGGGCCTTCGCCCCGCAGGCACGGGCGGTGGTCCGGGTGGTCGCGTCGTACGTGCCGTACGGCGGGCGCAGCAGCCGCGGACCGTCGCCGAACTGCGCGAGGTGCTGGTCACGGGCCCCGCACACCTCCGCCTTCTGCCCGGCGGCGTCGAGGGCGGTCAGGTCCGGGTGGCCGACCGTGTGGTTCTCGACGCGGGAGCGGCCCTGGTCGAGCAGGGTGTGGAAGTAGCCGGAGTCGTACGAGTAGGCGCCGGGGAGCAGGAAGAGCGAGGCGGGCACCCGGCGGTCGAGCAGCAGCTTCGCGGCGGCCGGGTCGTGGTACCAGCCGTCGTCGATGGTGAGGAAGACGACCGGGTCGGTGGTCTCCACGCGGGAGACCACCGGGACGGGCTCGGGCCAGGCCGCCTCGGCGGCGTGCGCGGGTCCGGCGACCGCGCCGAGGAGCGCGAGCGGGACGAGGGCGGCGAGCGCGGCACGCACGGCGTGACGCAGACGGAGTCTCGGCATGGCCGCATCATTGGCCTAGACCAAGTCCGGTGTCAATGCGCCGAGTTGAGCGCACGCCACCCTCTTCGGACGGACTCCGTCAGTCCGACAGAACCCCCCTCAGCTGCTCCAGGCCCCAGTCCAGGTCCTCCTTCGAGATGACCAGCGGCGGAGCGATCCGGATCGTCGACCCGTGCGTGTCCTTCACCAGGACCCCGCGCCCCATCAGCTTCTCCGAGATCTTCCGGCCCGTCCCCTTCGACGGCACGATGTCCACGCCCGCCCACAGCCCGCGCCCGCGCACCGCCTCCACCGCGCCTCCGCCCACGAGCAGCCCCAGCTCCGCGTGGAGGTGCTCGCCCAGCTCCGCCGCCCGCTCCTGGAACTCGCCCGTCCGCAGCATCGCGATCACCTCCAGGGCCACCGCGCAGGCCAGCGGGTTCCCGCCGAACGTCGACCCGTGCTCACCCGGCCGGAACACCCCGAGGACGTCGCGGTCGGCCACCACCGCCGACACCGGCACCACCCCGCCGCCCAGCGCCTTCCCCAGGATGTACACATCGGGCACCACGCCCTCGTGCTCGCACGCGAACGTCCGCCCCGTCCGGCCCAGGCCCGACTGGATCTCGTCCGCCATGAACAGCACGTTCCGCCGGCGGGTCAGCTCCCGCACCCCCGCCAGATAGCCGGCCGGCGGGACCAGGACCCCCGCCTCGCCCTGGATCGGTTCGAGCAGCACCGCCACCGTGTTCTCGGTGACCGCCGCCTCCATCGCGGTCAGGTCCCCGTACGGCACGATCTCGAACCCCGGTGTGTACGGCCCGAAGTGGTCCCGCGCCTCGTGGTCCGTCGAGAAGCTCACGATCGTCGTCGTCCGGCCGTGGAAGTTGTTCGCCGCGACCACGATCTTCGCGTGCCCGTCCGGCACGCCCTTCACCTCGTACCCCCACTTCCGGGCGGTCTTCACGGCCGTCTCGACCGCCTCCGCCCCCGTGTTCATCGGCAGCACCGCCTCCTTGCCGCACAGCTCCGCGAGCTGCGCGCAGAACTCGGCGAAGCGGTCGTGGTGGAAGGCGCGCGAGGTCAGCGTCACCCGCTCCAGCTGCGCCTTCGCGGCGTCGATCAGACGCCGGTTGCCGTGCCCGAAGTTGAGCGCCGAGTACCCGGCGAGCATGTCGAGGTAGCGGCGGCCCTCGACATCGGTCATCCACGCGCCGTCCGCCGAGGCGACGACGACCGGAAGGGGGTGGTAGTTGTGAGCGCTGTGCGCGTCGGCGGAAGCGATCGCGTCTTCTGTCCTCGACACGGGATCTCCGTTCGTCCTGCGGCTCAGGGGTGACCCAGGGGCTGTGGCCCCTTTCTTATCGTCGCTCGCATGCCGGACCGGGAAACCTCGGCGACGGCGCGCCCGCTAGTCTGGAAACACGCACGGCGACTGGCGTACGGGGAAGAGACCCCGGGGGAGCCGCGCGCGCTCCCTTACACGAGGTGCCGCTCGCCTGGGCATCACGGGCCCCTGGTCCCGTGCACACCTCAGTCCCGGGACCGTCCGCCGCACGCCCGGAGGAACGACATGACCACGTCCCCGCAGCACCCCGCGCTCGCCGCCGCCGACCCCGAGCTCGCCGCCCTCGTCGGCGCCGAGGAACGGCTCCAGGCCGAGACCCTGCGCCTCATCCCCAGCGAGAACTACGTCTCCGCCGCCGTCCTCGAAGCCTCCGGCACCGTCCTCCAGAACAAGTACAGCGAGGGCTACCCCGGCCGCCGCTACTACGAGGGCCAGCAGAACATCGACCAGGTCGAGACCCTCGCGATCGAGCGCGCCAAGGCCCTCTTCGGCGTCGACCACGCCAACGTCCAGCCGTACTCCGGCTCCCCGGCCAACCTCGCCGTCTACCTCGCCTTCGCGCGGCCCGGCGACACCGTCATGGGCATGGCCCTGCCCATGGGCGGCCACCTCACCCACGGCTGGGGCGTCTCCGCCACCGGCACCTGGTTCCACGGCGTCCAGTACGGCGTCCGCCAGGACACGGGTCTGATCGACTTCGACCAGGTCCGCGAGCTCGCCCTCAAGGAACGCCCGAAGATCATCTTCTGCGGCGGCACCGCGCTGCCCCGCACCATCGACTTCGCCGCCTTCGGCGAGATCGCCCGCGAGTCCGGCGCCGTCCTCGTCGCCGACGTCGCCCACATCGCCGGCCTCATCGCGGGCGGCGCGCACCCCTCCCCGGTCGGGCACGTCGACGTCATCTCCACGACCACCCACAAGACCCTCCGCGGCCCCCGTGGCGCCATGCTCATGTCCACCGAGGAGCACGCCAAGGCCCTCGACAAGGCCGTCTTCCCCGGCCTCCAGGGCGGCCCGCACAACCAGACCACCGCCGCCATCGCCGTCGCCCTCCGCGAGGCCTCCCAGCCCTCCTTCCGCGACTACGCCCACGCCGTCGTCGCCAACGCCCGGGCCCTCGCCGAGGCCCTCCTCGCCCGCGGCTTCGACCTGGTCTCCGGCGGCACCGACAACCACCTGATCCTGATCGACCTCACGCCCAAGCAGGTCCCGGGCAAGATCGCGGCGAAGGCCCTCGACCGGGCCGGGATCGTCGTGAACTACAACACCGTCCCCTACGACCCCCGGAAGCCCTTCGACCCCTCCGGCATCCGCATCGGCACCCCCTCCCTCACCTCCCGCGGCCTGGGGGTCGCACACATGCCGCAGGTCGCCGAGTGGATCGACCGTGCCGTCACCGCCGCCGGAACCGGCGACGAGGACGCCCTCCACGCCGTCCGTGCCGAGGTCGCCGACCTGATGGCGGCGTTCCCCGCCCCGGGCCTCCCGGTGTAGCGCGACTCCGGCCCACGCCTGCCGCCCGGACGGCAGGCGTGGCCCGGGACGCCCTCGGCCCCCAGCCCTCGGCCCTCAGCCCTCGGCCCCAGCCCTCGGCCCCCAGCCCTCGGCCCCCAGCCCTCGGCCCCCAGCCCTCGGCCCTCAGCCCTTGGCTCTCGGCGACGGCCGATTCCCGGCCCGGGCCGACCGGCTCCCGAAGAACGCCCTCGGCCCGCGCCCGTACGTCCGCCGCCGGTTCCCCCTCCGAGCGCTTCGAGCACTTCGAGCACTTCGAGTGCTTCGCGTGCGATGTGTGTTTCTCGTCTCACGGGCCGCGATGCCACGTCCGGTACCGGGGCCGGCACCTGAGAGAATGGGGCGCATGGCCTCTGACAGTCCCCGTGTGCTCTCCGGAATCCAGCCCACCGCAGGCTCGTTCCACCTCGGCAACTACCTCGGCGCCGTCCGCCAGTGGGTCGCGCTGCAGGAGACGCACGACGCCTTCTACATGGTCGTCGACCTGCACGCGATCACGGTCCCGCAGGACCCCGCCGAGCTGCGCGCCAACACCCGGCTCGCCGCCGCCCAGCTGCTCGCCGCCGGTCTCGACCCCGAGCGCTGCACCCTCTTCATCCAGAGCCACGTCCCCGAGCACGCCCAGCTCGCCTGGGTCATGAACTGCCTCACCGGCTTCGGCGAGGCCTCCCGGATGACGCAGTTCAAGGACAAGTCCGCCAAGCAGGGCGCCGGCAACGCGAGCGTCGGCCTCTTCACGTACCCGATCCTCCAGGTCGCGGACATCCTGCTCTACCAGGCCGACCAGGTTCCGGTCGGCGAGGACCAGCGCCAGCACATCGAGCTGACCCGCGACCTCGCGGAGCGCTTCAACGGCCGCTTCGGCGAGACGTTCACGATCCCGGCCCCGTACATCCTCAAGGAGACGGGGAAGATCTACGACCTCCAGGACCCGACGATCAAGATGAGCAAGTCGGCGTCCTCGCCGAAGGGCCTGATCAACCTCCTGGACGACCCGAAGGTCACCGCGAAGAAGGTCAAGAGCGCCGTCACCGACACCGACACGGTGATCCGCTTCGACCCGGAGAACAAGGCCGGCGTCTCCAACCTGCTCGCCATCATGTCCACGCTCACCGGGACCTCCGTCGAGGACCTGGAGAAGAGCTACGAGGGCAAGATGTACGGCGCGCTGAAGACGGATCTCGCCGAGGTCATGGTGGACTTCGTCACGCCGTTCCGGGACCGCACCCAGGAATACCTGGACGACCCGGAGACGCTGGACTCGGTCCTGGCCAAGGGCGCGGAGAAGGCCCGTACCGTCGCCGCCGAGACGCTGGCGCAGACGTACGAGAAGATCGGCTTCCTGCCCGCCAAGCACTGAGCCGAGCGCCGAGTCCAAGGACCCTGGCCCAAAGGGTGGTGCCTGCCGCACACTGGCGGCTGGCACCATCCGACACAAGTCGACCGACAACGGAGGAGAACGACGTGGGGACCGTAACGCTCGGCGTTTCGATCGCGGTCCCGGAGCCCTACGGCAGCCTGCTCCAGGAGCGGCGCGCCGGCTTCGGGGACCCGGCCGCGTACGGCATCCCCACGCACGTCACCCTGGTCCCGCCGACCGAGGTCCCCGAGGAGCGGCTCCCGGAGATCGAGGCGCACCTCGCGACCGTCGCCGCCGACCACCAGCCCTTCCCCGTGCGCCTCGAAGGCACCGGGACCTTCCGCCCGCTCTCCCCGGTCGTCTTCGTGAAGCTGGCGGAGGGCGTGCCCTGCTGCAACGGGCTCCAGCAGCGGATCCGGGACGAGCAGGGCCCGCTCGCGCGCGAGCTGGCCTTCCCGTACCACCCGCACGTCACCGTGGCGCACGGCATCTCCGAGGAGGGGATGGACCGGGCGTTCGAGGAGCTCGCCGGCTACGAGGCGGCCTGGACCTGCCGCTCCTTCGCGCTGTACGAGCAGGGCCCGGACGGGGTCTGGCGCAAGCTGTACGACTACGAGTTCGGCAGCGGCCGCCCGATCTCGGCGGTCCCCGCGCAGGGCGGCAGCCCGGTGGACACCCCGACGCCCACCGCCTAGTCACACCGGCAGGCGCCGGAACAGCGGCCTCGGCAGGTGCCGTACGGCCGCCATCACCATCCGCAGCGCCCCCGGCACCCACACCGTCTCCGAGCGCCGCCGCAGCCCCAGCTCGATCGCGCCCGCGACCGCCTCCGGGGTCGTCGCGAGCGGCGCCTCCGCGAGCCCGGCCGTCATCTTCGAGCGCACGAACCCGGGCCGTACGACCATGACGTGCACGCCCGTGCCGTGCAGCGCGTCCCCGAGGCCCTGCGCGAAGGCGTCGAGCCCCGCCTTCGACGAGCCGTAGACGAAGTTGGCGCGGCGGGCCCGCTCGCCCGCCACCGAGGACAGCACCACCAGCGAACCGTGCCCCTGCGCCTGGAGCGCGCCCGCGCACACCAGACCGGCCGAGACGGCGCCGGTGTAGTTGGTCTGCGCGACCCGGGCGGCGGCGACCGGATCGGACTCGTCGCGCGCCTGGTCGCCGAGGACCCCGAAGGCGAGCAGCACCATGTCGATGTCGCCCTCCGTGAAGACCTTCCCGAGCCGCTCCTCGTGCGCCTCGGTGTCGAGTGCGTCGAAGGGCACGGTGCGCACGTCCGCGCCGAGCGCGCGCAGCGAGTCGGCGGCGGCCGTGAGCGCGGGGGAGGGGCGGCCGGCCAGCCAGACCGTGCGGGTGCGGCGGGCGATCAGACGGCGGGCGGTGGCGAGCCCGATCTCGGAGGTGCCGCCGAGGACGAGCAGGGACTGCGGGGCACCGAAGGCGTCCTTCATGGTGGGTCCTCCTCAGAGGGCGAGACGGCGGGCGAGGTCCGAGGTGAAGACGGACCGGGGGTCGAGCGCGGCGCGCAGCGCCCGGAACTCGTCGAGCCGGGGGTACATCGCGGCCAGGACCTCCGGCCGGACCCGGGAGTCCTTGGCGAGGTAGACCCGGCCGCCGGCGCCCGCGACCTCCTCGTCGAGCGCGTCCAGGAAGCGGCCGAGGCCGGGGAGGCCGGTGGGCAGGTCGAGGGCGAGGGTCCAGCCGGGGAGCGGGAAGGACAGCCAGCCGGGGTCGCCCGCGCCGAACCGCTTCAGGACGGCGAGGAAGGACGGGCAGCCCCGGTCCGCGATCCGCCGCACGATCCGCCGGAGGGCGTCCTCCTGCCCGTACGGGACGACGAACTGGTACTGGACGAGGCCGCCGGGCCCGTAGATCCGGTTCCAGTGCGGGACCCCGTCGAGGGGGTGGAAGAAGCCCGGCAGCGACTGGAGCCTGCCCGTCTCGGCGCGGGGGGCCCTGCGGTACCAGAGCTCGTTGAACAGTCCGACGGACGTGCGGCCGAGCAGCCCGCCGGGGACGTACGGCGGCGGGGCGGGCAGCCGTCCCGGCCGGAAGGCGAGCGGATCGCGGCGGGCCCGGTGGCGGCGGGGCAGCGCCTCGTACGGGGCGTGGTCGCCGCGCGTCAGGACGGCGCGGCCGGTGGCGGCGCCCCGGGCGAGCAGGTCGATCCAGGCGACGGAGTAGCGGTACGCGTGGTCGCCGTCCGTCAGCCGGGCCATCAGCCCGTCGAGGTCGGGGACGCGCTCGGTGTCCACCCGCATCAGGGAGGTCTCGACGGGCAGCAGCCGCAGGGTGGCGGAGAGGATCACCCCGGTCAGGCCCATGCCGCCGGTGGTGGCGTCGAAGAGCGGGGTCCCGGGCCGCACGGTCCTGACCTCGCCGTCGGCGGTGAGGAGTTCGAGCGCGGTCACGTGCCGGCCGAAGGAGCCCGAGACATGGTGGTTCTTGCCGTGGATGTCGGCGCCGATCGCTCCGCCGACGGTCACGTACCGGGTGCCGGGGCTCACCGGGACGAACCACCCGAGCGGCAGCAGCTCCTCCATCAGCCGGTGCAGACTGACCCCCGCCTCGCACGCGACGAGTCCCGCGGCCGCGTCCACGCCCAGGATCCGGTCGAGCCCGGTCATGTCGAGAACGGCCCCGCCCGCGTTCTGCGCGGCATCCCCGTACGCCCGTCCGAGCCCCCGCGCGACCGCCCCCCGGGCCCCGCACCCGAGCACCGCCTCGACGGCCTCCGCATGCCCCCGGGGCCGGTACACGCGCGCGAGGCTGGGGGCGGTGCGGCCCCAGCCGGTGAGCGCTTCGCAGTCGTCGTCCAGGACGCGGGTCTCGACAGCCATGACGGTGACCGTATCGCCGTGTATGTCGCGTATGCCGGTATTGAAGAGCGGTTCGTCGAAATGGGTGATGAGCAGTTCATTGGAACGGGTGATTGAACGAGTGTCATGAAAGAGGCTCGGCGCCCTCGCGCGCGGCCCGCGCCAGAGTCATGTCGACCGCCCGCAACCTCCAGTCCCGACAGGGAGCACCACGGATGCGCAACCCAGAACCATCCGCCCCCGAGCGGCCCGGCGGGGCCTCTGCCGAGCGGGGGTGCGAGCCCCGCTGGGTCTCCGCCGAGCGGCGGCTGCTCGGCTCCCTGCGGGCCTGTGGGCACCGGCCCGCCGTGGCCGTCGCCGCGCGGGGCCTCTCCCTCGGCGGTGAGCACGGCGCCCTCTGGCTGGCGGCCGGGCTCGCCGGCGCCGCCTTCGACCGCCCGCGCCGGAGCGGCTGGCTGCGGGGGACCGCGCTGATCGCCGGGGCACACCTGGCGAGCATGGGCGTCAAGCGCCTCGTACGGCGGCCCAGGCCGGCCCCGGAGACGTACGAGCCCCTCGTCCGTACGGCCGGCCGGCACTCCTTCCCCAGCTCGCACGCGACCTCGGCCGCCGCGGCGGCCGTCGCCTTCGGCGCGCTGCACCCGGCCGCAGGCCGGCTCGCCGCCCCGCTGGCGGGCGCGATGTGCCTCTCCCGGCTGGTCGTGGGCGTGCACCATCCGAGCGACGTCGCCGCCGGCGCGCTCCTGGGCGCCGCCACGGCGGTGGCGGGCCGCCGCCTCCTGACCGCCACGCGCGCGCGTGGGGACGTCCCCACGTGAGCGGGCGCACCGGGGCGGCCGCCGTGCTCGACGCGCCCGCCGCCGTACGGGACACGCGCGCGCGTGCGCACCGCGGGTGGGCGCTCGGGCTGGTGCGGACCGCCCGGCCCCGGCAGTGGGTCAAGAACGTCCTCGTCCTCGCCGCGCCCGCCGCCGCCGGACGGCTCGGCTCCTGGCAGACCGGGGCCCGACTCGCCCTCGTCTTCGCCCTGTTCACGGCCGCCGCCTCCGCCGTCTACCTCCTCAACGACGCGCGCGACGCCGAGGCCGACCGCGCCCACCCGGCCAAACGCCACCGCCCCGTGGCCTCGGGGCAGGTGCCCGTCGCCCTCGCCACCGGCACCGGGGCCCTCCTCGCCCTCGGCTCCGCCACCGCCGCCGCGCTCCTGTGCGGCCCGCTGACCGCCGCCCTGCTCGTCGCGTACCTCGTCATACAGGTCGCGTACTGCCTGCGCCTCAAACACGTCCTCGTCGCCGACCTCGCCGTCGTCGCCACCGGCTTCCTGATGCGGGCGATGATCGGCGGGGTGGCGCTCGGCATCCCGCTGTCCCGCTGGTTCCTCATCACGACCGGGTTCGGCGCGCTGTTCGTGGTCGCCGCCAAGCGGTACTCCGAGGCCGTCCAGATGGAGGGCGCCGAGGGGGCCACGCGCGCGCTGCTCACCCAGTACACGACGGGCTACCTGCGCTTCGTCTGGCAGCTCGCGGCCGGCGCCGCCGTCCTCGGCTACTGCCTGTGGGCCCTGGAGACGGGCCCGGCGGAGACCTCGCTGCCCTGGCGCCAGCTCTCCGTGGCCGCCTTCGTCCTCGGGATCCTGCGGTACGCGGTCTTCGCCGACCGCGGCACGGCGGGCGCCCCCGAGGACGTCGTGCTGCGCGACCGCCCGCTCGCCGTCATCGGCTGCGCATGGGCCGTGCTGTACGGGATGTCGGTCGCGGGTCTGTGAGCTCCGCCGGGGGATTCTCGTACCGGGTGATCCGACGGCGCGAGGAATGGACGGAACGTACGACATGGACTGGCTGACCAAGCTCCCCGTCATCGGCCCGTGGGTCGCCCGCCTCATGCGGACCCACGCCTGGCACGCCTACGAGACCCTCGACGAGGCGCACTGGACCCGGCTCGCCGCCGCGATCACCTTCATCTCCTTCATCGCCCTGTTCCCGCTGATCACGGTCGCCGCCGCGATCGGCGCCGCGCTCCTCAGCAAGGAGCAGCTCGACAAGATCGAGACGAAGATCGCCGACCAGGTGCCCGGCATCTCCGACCAGCTCGACATCGGCGGGCTCGTCGCGAACGCCGGCACCATCGGGCTCGTCGCCGGCGTCATCCTGTTCTTCACGGGCATCAGCTGGATCGGCTCGATGCGGGAGTGCCTGCGCGCGGTCTGGGGACTCGACGCCATCGAGGGCAACCCGATCCTTCTCAAGGGCAAGGACGCGCTGATCCTCCTCGGCCTCGGCGGCGTCGCCCTCGCCTCGCTCGCCGCCTCCTGGCTCGGCTCCACCGCCGTCGGCTGGAGCGCCGACCGCCTCGGCATCTCGGGCGAGGGCGCGGGCGGCTACCTGCTCCAGGCCGCCGCCGTCCTCGTCGGCGTCGTCGCCGACTTCCTGATCCTGCTGTACGTGCTGACGCTGCTGCCGGGCGTCGAACCGCGCCGCCGGGACCTCGTGGTGGCCGCGCTGATGGGCGCGGTCGGCTTCGAACTCCTGAAGCTGCTCCTCGGCGGCTACATGAAGGAGGTCGCGGCGAAGTCGATGTACGGGGCGTTCGGCGTCCCGGTCGCCCTGCTCCTCTGGATCAACTTCACCGCGAAACTGCTGCTGTTCTGCTCGGCGTGGACGGCTACCGAGTCACGTCGGAGGACGACTTAGACCCCGGCTCCGACTCCGACCCCGACCCCGATTCCGGCTCCGGCTCCGGCTCCGGGGAGTCCCCGGGACGGCGACCCCGAGCCGCCGCCCCGGCCAGCGGCCAGCGGCGGTTGACCAGGAAGACCGCCCCGGCCAGGAGGACGAGCACACCGCCCGCGACGGCCAGCGCGATCCCGACCCCGCCCGACTTCTCGGCGGCGGCCGTCGCGTGGACCGGCCCCTCGGGGGCGTTCTTGCCGGGCGCGGGGGCCGTGCCGTCGTCGGGGGCGGTGGGCGTCGTGCGCTCCGAGCGGGGCGGCACCAGCTCGCCCACCGGCGTCACCTTCCCCGAGGCCGCGAAGCCCCAGTCGAGCAGCCGGGCGGCCTCCTTGTAGACCGCGTGCTGCTCCTTCGAGGAGGGGTTCATGACGGTGACGAGCAGGACCCTGCCGTTGCGCTCGGCGACCCCGGTGAAGGTGGCACCCGCGTGCGTGGTGTTGCCGTTCTTGACCCCGGCGATGCCCTGGTACGGGGCGACGCCGATGTCGCCGGTGAGGAGCCGGTTGGTGTTCTGGATCTCGAAGGTCTCCCGCTTCTTCCCCGGCTTGGCCTCACCGGGGAAGGCGGCCCGGGGCGTGGCGGCGTACTCGCGGAAGTCCGCCTTCCGCATCCCGTTGCGGGCGATGAGTGTCAGGTCGTACGCGGAGGAGACCTGCCCCGGGGCGTCGTACCCGTCCGGCGAGACCACGTTGGTGTCCAGGGCCTGCAGCTCGGCCGCGTGGTCGTTCATGTCCTTCACGGTCTGCCGGATCCCGTTGTTCATGCTGGTCAGCACGTGCACGGCGTCATTGCCGGACCGGAGGAAGACGCCGAGCCACAGATCATGGACGCTGTAGGTCTGCTTCTCCTTGATCCCCACCAGACTGGACCCGACCCCCATCCCCGCCAGATCGGCATTGGTCACCAGATGGTTCTGCGTCTTCGGGAACTTCGGCAGCAACGTATCGGCGAAAAGCATCTTCAACGTCGACGCCGGCGCCAGCCTCCAGTGCGCGTTGTGCGCCGCCAGCACCTCCCCGCTCTCCGCGTCCGCGACGATCCACGACCGCCCCGACAACTCCTTCGGCAGCACCGGAGCCCCCGCCCCCAGCCGCACCTGCGTCCCCGGCTTGCTGAGCAGCGCCCCGCCCACCTTCGACATCATGGCGGGAGGCTTGGGCTGCTTGTCCTTCCCGTCCTTCCCGTCCGCATGAGCCGCGGGCGCGGCAACGACGAGCGGTAGAAACACGGCAGCAGCGACCGCCCAAGCGGTCTTCTTCGAAGCAGACACGATCGAGAACGTACAGGCCCACCCAACCGATCCGAACCCCGGCAGGCGGTTCGCCCTCCTGCCGTCCACCCGGACGCGGGGGTCCTCCTGGTTCCTCCGCCGACGGCGGGGCACGATCCGGCGGGGAACCGGAGCGAGGGGGAGCTTGATCGGACGTGTTCGCGTGTGCCGGGTGCGGCACGGTGCTGACGGCGCCGGTGTCACGGGTCGCCCTCCCCGACCACACCCACCACGGGGGAGGGGAGGAACTCCACCCTCCGCTGATGGAGCCCGCGACGTACGCCGTCGATCCCCGGCCCACCGGACCGCCCCGGCGGCCGTGGGAGGAGGTCGGCGAGGAAGCGGCCGCCCGGCAGGGCGTGTACGCCCCGGTGCCCTCCGTCTCCTTCGGCGCGCGGAACAGGATCGTCGTCGCCCCCGGCGACTCCCGGTCCATCGCCCTGATCCCCGACAAGTGCGAGGGCCACTGCCAGGGTGTGGACGGCCGGGCCGGGCCCAACCTGGCGTGCGAGGGGTGCGGGCGGGCGGTGGCGACCCGCCTGGACGACTGCGGGGTGTGGCAGGCGGTGTGGCCGGAGCCCGCCGCGGTGGTACGCCGCGCCTCGGGGCTCCCGGCCGGTCCGGCGCCCGGCTGGGACGACCTGGAACGTGCCGGGCACCGCGTCCCGCCCGTCGAACCCGACGGGTCGTGGAGCCGCCGCTGGCAGGCGGCGGTCGGGGTCGCGCTGGCCCACCTCGTGGTGGCCGCCGAGGGCCGCCCGGCGATCCTCCCCGCCGGTCCTGTCGCCGAACTGCTCGGCCACGCCGTCGACCGGTACCTCCCCGCCGGGCCCGGAGGCCGGTCCGTGGGGCTGGCCGGCCCAGGGATCCGCACGCCCCGGCCCCGTCCCGACCTCCTCCTCGTCCCCCGCCACCCCCTCACGGGTGCGCCCTGGCGCCCGCCCGGCGACGAGGGGGAGGCGGTGCCGTTGGACAGCGGGGTCTGGGCGTACCTCGCCCACCCGGGCGAGACCTCGCCGATGCCCGCGACCGGGGTGCTCCCGGAGGGCGTCCTGCGCGACGACTATCCGCTGCCGCGGCACCCGTTGACGCCCCATCACGGGGCCTTCAGGGACACCCTGGCCGGACTGCCCGCCGTACGCGCCCCCGGGCTGCGCGGGTATCGCGACACGTACGGCCGGTGACCCCGGGCCCCGTCCGCGGGCCGTGTCCCGTGGCGTACGGCCGAGGGCCTACTTCCTGCCCGCTCGGACGCCCCGGAGGCCGATCACGCCGACGGCCGTCCCCAGGACGAACGACGTGATCGCGAGGGCGAGGTGGACCCAGAAGTACGCCGTCGGGTCTCCCGCGTCGTCGAAGGCGAGACCGCTTCCGTCCTTCCAGAGGTTCTTCGCGAAGGTCACCCAGATCACCCAGGACCAGACGCCGAACGCGAGCAGGAACCAGGAGGCGCGGCGGCTGAGCTTCATGGGGGGTCCTTCGGAGTGGGCGAGTTCTTTCCAGCCAGTATCGAACCGTCCCCGCCGGGCCCTGCAGGCGGGCCTCTGTACGCTACGGCTGGAGCGAGGGGGAAGGCGGCGCAGTCGTGTTTCTGGTGTTTCTGGTCGTGGCGCTCGTGCTGCTCGGTGCGGTGCACTGGTACGTGTGGCGGCGTCTGGTGAGGGACGTCACGGAGCCCCGGAGCCGGGGGCGCCGGATCGGTACGGGCGTCGTCGTGGCGCTGCCGCTGCTCTCGGTCGGGGCGCTGGTGTCCTCGCAGCTGGGGGCGCCCTTCGTGGTCCAGCAGGCGGTCGCGTGGCCGGGGTTCCTCTGGCTCGCCGTGCTCCTGTACCTGGTGCTGGCGCTGCTGGTCGGGGAGGCCGTCCGGCCGTTGCTGCGGACCTGGGCGGCGCGGCGAGCGGTGGCGCCCGTGCCTGCGCCCGTACCCGTGACCGTGCCCGCAGCCGGGGAAGAACAGGGCGAAGGGCGGGCCGAGGCCGTGGAGGCCGCCCCCGCCGATGTCTCCCGGCGGCTGTTCGTCTCGCGGGTCGTCGCGGGTTCCGCGGCCGCCGTCGCCGTCGGGACCGTCGGGTACGGGACGTACGGGGTGCTGCGCGGGCCGCGGGTGAAGCGGGTCACCGTGCCGCTCGCGAAGATTCCGCGGGCCGCGCACGGGTATCGGATCGCCGTCGTGTCCGACATCCACCTCGGGCCGATCCTGGGCCGCGCCCACACCCAGCGGATCGTGGACAGCATCAATGCCACCCAGCCCGATCTGATCGCCGTCGTCGGTGACCTCGTCGACGGGACCGTGGAGAACCTCGGTCCGGCCGCCGAGCCGCTCGCCCGGCTCCGTGCCCGGCACGGTTCGTTCTTCGTGACCGGCAATCACGAGTACTTCTCGGGGGCCGACGCCTGGGTCGACCATGTCCGCGAGCTCGGGCTGCACCCGCTGCGGAACGCGCGCGTGGAGATTCCGGCCGGCTTCGACCTCGCGGGCGTCGATGACGTCGCGGGGGAGAGCGAGGGGCGGGGGCCCGACTTCGGGCGGGCGCTCGGGGACCGGGACCGGGCCCGTGCGGCGGTGCTGCTCGCGCACCAGCCGATCGTCGTGCACGACGCCGTGCGGCACGGCGTGGACCTGCAGCTGTCCGGGCACACGCACGGCGGCCAGCTGTGGCCGGGGAACTACCTCGCCGAACTGGCCAATCCGACGGTCGCGGGGCTGGAGCGGTACGGGGACACCCAGCTGTACGTGTCGCGGGGTGCGGGCGCCTGGGGGCCGCCGGTCCGGGTGGGGGCGCCGTCCGACATCACGATCGTCGAACTCGCGTCGAAACAGGCCTGAAACGGACGATGTCACTCCCCGCGTAGAGACCGATACGTGCTGCTCATCGACTTAAAATCTCATATCCCGGACATATACCTGTGATGTGAAAGTTTTCCCTTCCCCCTGTGAAACCCGTGTGATGAGATTCAGCCATCGCGGCGTTTCCGGGGGCCGTCGCATCTGGGGTGGTACCAAAAAAAGGAAGCACGGCAATGCGGTCGACGGTCCGTCTGCGGATCCTCATCACTTGTGGAGTACTGGTGGCCGCCGGAGTGGGGGGCTGGCAACTTCTGCCCTCCGACGCGGCCCGGACCGATCCGATCACGATCGGAACGACCGACGAGGTGACATCGCTCGACCCGGCCGGCGCGTACGACGCCGGTTCCTGGGCGATGTACAGCAACGTCTTCCAGTCACTTCTGACGTTCAAGCCGGGCCTCACGCAGCCGGTTCCGGACGCGGCCGAGAGCTGCAAGTTCCTGGGCTCCGAACTCACCACGTACCAGTGCACGCTCCGCGACGACCTGTCCTTCGCCAGCGGGCGCAAGATCACCGCCGAGGACGTGAAGTACTCCTTCGAGCGGATGCTGCGCATCAAGACGGACGTCGGTCCGCAGCCGCTCTTCCCGATGCTGAAGAACGTGTCGGCCGAGGGCCGTACCGTCACCTTCCACCTGAGCGGCCGTGACGCCACGTTCCCGCTGAAGGTGGCCACGGGCGCCGGCTCGATCGTCGACAAGGACCAGTACCCGGCCGACAGGCTGCGGACCGGCACGGCGGTGGACGGCTCGGGGCCGTACCTCCTCAAGCAGTACAAGGAGGGCGAGTCCGCGCTCCTGGAGCCCAACCCGAAGTACAAGGGCGCCATCACCAAGGCCGCCCACACCGTCCTCGTGAAGTACTACGGCCAGTCCGAGCAGCTCGCCGCCGCCTGGAAGGCGAAGGAGGTCCAGGTCACGCACCGGCAGCTCCCGCCGAACTTCATCTCGTCGCTGGAGACCAAGGACGGGACCCGGATCACCGAGGCGGAGAGCGCCGAGATCCGCAACCTCAACTTCAACGTCCGGCCCGGCTCGCCCATGGCGAGCAAGGCCGTCCGCCAGGCCGTCGCCGCCGTCATCGACCGGCCGGCGATCACCGAGGGCGCCTACAAGGGCACGGTCGAGCCGCTCTACTCCCTCATCCCGCAGGGCTTCGTCGGCCACAGCACGGCCTTCTACGACGTCTACCCGGAGCCGAGCAAGGAGAAGGCCGAGTCCCTCCTGCGGAAGGCCGGGATCCGGACGCCGGTGGAGTTCACGTACGGCTTCCGCAAGGACGCCACGTACGCCGCCGAGGCCGCCGAGATCAAGCGGCAGCTGGAGGAGACCGGCCTCTTCAAGGTCAAGGTCGTCGAGGCCGACTGGCAGAGCTTCCAGAAGGGGTACGCGAAGGGCGACTACGACGCCTACCCCGTCGGCTGGCTCCCCGACTTCCCCGACTCCGACAGCTTCACCGCGCCGCTCGTCGGCACCAAGAACACCCTGCACAACGACTTCTCCAGCAAGAAGATCGACGCCCTGATCGCCTCGACGCAGCAGTACGGCGACCGGGGCCGGGCGACGAAGGACTTCACGGAGATCCAGGACCAGGTCGCCGTCGACGTCCCGCTCGTCCCGCTGTGGCAGAAGAAGGACTACGTCCTCTCCACGGACGCGGTCACCGGCTCCCAGTACCTGACGGACGGCACGGGCATCTGGCGCCTGTGGGAGCTCAGCTGGATCTAAGACTTGTTCCATGATTCACCAGAGGGTGAGCTGCGGACTGCACGCCGGTCGGGTGCCGGGCGTTCCAGCGTGGTCGCGTGTGTTGCGCGGCTCATCTGGGGTTGCTCGGTCCCGTCGTTCGGCGGTTCGGTGAGCAGAGGCCCCGCTCTGACGCGGGACTGCCACGCGACCAGCACCCCGAGGGATGTTCTGGCACGGTGTGGTTGACTCACTCAGGGCTTCTTCCAGCCCTTCTCCGTACGTGATCTGTGCGTGTCGCGACCGGGCGGAGTCCAGCCGGGCGGTCTTGGGGGCGTCGGGGTCGGCCAGGTCCACGAAGGCGGTCAGGGCGGCGGAGACAAGGTCACGCTTGCCGGTGAGGCCGCAGGCGATGCACTTGTGTTCCCGGTCCCGCAGCGCCTTGGTCACGCGCTTGCCGCACAGGCAGTGCTGCGACAGCGCGGTGGACCAGGTGGAAGCGCGCGCGAGACGTCCACCTGCGGCCTTGCACTCGGTCTCCAGGGCGGAGATCAGCATGCCGGGTGTGGTCTGGGAGAGGCACTTGCCCCACAGCCGGTACCAGGTACGGATGTCGCAGTCCTCCACCGTGAGGTGGGGTCCGTGGACGGCGACGATCTCGCGGGCGACGGCGCGGGCGCGGTGACGCCGGCACTCGGCCGCGGAGGCGGCTGCTTCGGCCTGTCGGGCGCGCAGCTCCCGATAGCCGTGGGACAGTCGGTCGCGGCGGAACGCCTGCTTCGGCACCCCATCGGACCGCGCATCGCGGCCACCGCCGGGCATCGTCACGGTCTTGGACGTCAAGCCCCGAGAGGCCCGGCGCTCAGCCCGTGCTGTCTGTCGCTTGGACAGGCCGTACTGCGCGGCGTTTGTCGCCCGGCGCGACCGTTCCAGCGCCCGAGCTCGACCCCGCCGCTTCTTCGCCTCCCGCTCCAGTCGCACCCGGTCCTCCTCGGTCAGCACGATCTCCGAGGACTCCGGGGCACCGTCGGCAGGGTCCAGGCTGGCGGGGAAGGAGACGACGGACAGGTTCGAAACGTTGCCGTCCACTCCGCCGACCCGGTCCAGCCCGGCAGCGTGCTGCCGCATCTGACGGACGGCCGGGGAAGCATAGCCAGGGCCGAGCACCATCAGGTGCGCCTCATACGCCCAGCCGCCTGGCGCGCTGGCCTTGCGGCGGCGTACGAGGTCCACCTTGTGCCAGCGGGCATCAGCCTCAAGGAAGTGCCGTACGCGGTCCTCCTGGCCCGGCCCCTGCGGGATGCGGACGGGCAGGACGAGGTCACCGCGCCCGCCGTCCGGACCGCCCGCGAACACCACGGCGAGCGGGCCGGTGTGATCCCACCAGGTGGCCTTGCGCGGCCCCCTGTCGGTGGGGATCCTGCCGTCCGGCTTGGCCGGTGTCGGCATCCGGCGCGGCTGCATCAGGGTGCGCCTGCCGCCGTCGGTGTAGGCGATGGCGTGGCCCTGGAAGGTGCCGACGAGGCGGAAGGTCTCCCACTTGTTCATGATGGTGTGGGAGCGGGCACGGCCCGGAATCCGGGTGAAGTCGTACCAGCGACCCACGCGGGGGCGGCCGTGGCGGTTTCCCGTGCTGTCGGCGAACAGGTGCCGCTGTACGCCGTTCCACACCTCGTCGGCCATGTGCATGGCCAGGGCCTTCGAGGCGTGGTGCTTCAAGTGCCCGGACGATTCGAGGTGCCTGTAGGCGCAGCGTTCCAGGGCCTCGCGGGACAGGCCGAGGCGCTGCCGTACGGCCTTGGCTCCCTGCTCGTTCCGCTCACGGAATGCGGCCCAGTACGCGTCGACCCTGGCGCGGGCGTCGCGCTGGACGGCCCGCTTGACCGACCACATCGCGCCGAACAGCTTCTCCAGCCGGGCCAGGTCTGCCGGGTCGATGACAGCCAGCGGCAGCACCATCACGGACACAATCCCGTCATCGGGCCTGGTCCATTTCGGTGCCTTGTTCTTCCCCCGGCACATCCGCTGCGCCTGGGTGTACTGCATGACCATCACCTCCCTTCAAAATTGGCCGTGTTGATGCTCTGTAAGCCCTTAGCGCGCGAACATGCTCCAGAAGGCTCCCGCCGCGCCCCTCGTGTCCGATCTGGCCATCCCTCGTTCTGAGGGGAGCGGGCCGCTGACGTACTGCCAAGGGGAGTACCGCCGACTGGGGTGACGGCGGCGCGTGGCGGCTCGCATGGCACCCATCCCTTGGTTGCGCTCTTGGATAGCCGAGGCCCCTGGATCTCGCGCGCGTCATGAATCTGGGCCCCCTTCCGAGGGCTCCTCGGCGGGCGATGCCTCACTCCACAGGGCGGGTCCGATGTTGTCGACCGCCGTCGTCCAGGCGGCGCCGGTGGCGGGCTGGACGTATGCGATACGCAGGAGCCGGCCGCCGTGCCACTCGTGAACGACGGCCGTCAGCACTCCTTCACCTCGGCTGGCGATGTCGCGAACCCTCCGGTGAAGGAGGGGGTGACCATCCCCGCCCTCGACGCCAGACGCATTCACCGTTCGGAATCCTCGCAGGCGTCGAACCACCGGTCGAGGAACTTCTGCCACCCGGCCTCGGCGCGAGCTCGGAGAGCCGGGCTCAAGCCTTCCGGCGGTACGGGAACACCATGCTGCGCTTCGTCAGCATTCGTAGCTTCCATGTCGGCAACCTTAAGCGCAAACGACTTTAAGTCGCAAGCGCTTAAGGTCAAGTTCCCGGTGGGAGCGAGCAAGTAGGGTCACTGACAACAGTGAGTCGGAGGTAGGAACATGTCGGGCGATGCATGGATCAGCGAGACCGCGCCGTACCTGGCCCCGCGCAAGCCCGGTCAGAGTGACGCGTGGACCGATGAGGCCGCTCGCCGTGGACGTCGTGGCGGCCAACGGCTCCTCCAGGCGGGAGAAGTGGACGCCCCCGAAGCCGTCCGCACCGCCCTGCGGTTGTCGGCGGCCGAGCGCGTGATCGTCAGGCGCCGGTTGATCCTGCTCGACGACCAGCCCGTGGAGCTGGCCGATTCCTACTACCCCGTCGCCATCGCCGGGGGCACCCCCTTGGCCGAACCGCGCAAGGTGCCCGGCGGCGCCGTCACGCTGCTCAAGGAGCTGGGGTACACCGGAGCCGAGGTCGTGGAGGACGTGAGTGCCGCCCTCGCCGCCACGGAGGAGGCCGAGCACCTGGGCCTGCCGGAGGGCAGCGCTGTCCTCCGTCTACTCCGCCTGACACTGACCGCCGACGGGACACCGATGGAGGCCTCTCTGATGACCATGCCGGCGGACAGGCACCTCACCTATCGGTTCGGGAAGCAGGGCGCGTGATGGCGAAGGAGTTCACGGATCCGAGATCGCCGCACCAGAAGATCGCGGCGGAGCTTCGTCGGCAGATCACTCGCGGAGACCTCCCTCCTGGAAGCAAGCTGGGCTCGACGGCCGAGCTGATGGAGCAGTACGGCGGTGTGGCCAATACGACCATCCAGAAAGCCCTCCAGATGTTGAAGGCCGAGGGGCTCCTCGAAGGGCTCCCGGGCAAGGGCGTGTACGTGCGGCAGCACGCGCAGCAGTCCGTCGAACCGATCGCCTACATGAGGCCGGCCGGACCGGACGAGCCCTACCCGTGGATGTCCGAGGCCGCGAAGCGGCAGCAGGTCGGCAGGGCTCAGCTCCTCGCCGTCGAGGTCATCGTCCCGCCGAAGGAAGTCGCCGAAGCCCTGCAGCTGGAGGACGGCGAGCAAGCCGTACTCCGCAAGCAGATCCTCTTCCTGGACGAGGAGCCGACGGAACTCACGAGGTCGTACTACCCGCTGGGCCTGGTCGAGGGCACGGCCGTGCTGGAGAAGAAGCGGATCCGGGGCGGCACACCGGCGCTGCTCGACTCGATGGGCTTTCCTCCGCGCGAGTTCGTGGACGAACTGTCGTCCGAGATCCCGACGGAGGAAGAGGTCGTGGCGCTGGAGCTTCCGAAGGACATGCCGGTACTGGTGGCCTTCCGGGTGGTCTACTCCGACGCCCGGCGTCCGATCGAGGTCACGCTGATGACGAAGGCGGCGCACCGTTACCGGATGCGCTACAGGCTGCCCGTGGCGTAGGTGCGTCTTCGCCGGCCTCTCTGCGACCATGCCCGACCAGGTCACCGGTCACCGACTGCTGATCGGCGACGGCGCCTACCGCAGCGCATCCGAGGTCTGTCTAGGGCAGCCTCTTTTGGCCCCGCTCCGACGGCGTCGTCTGGCCCCGGCTGAGGAACGGTTTGGAGTGGCTCCACCTGGGCCGTGATGACGGCAATGCCCCTCCTGGACATCCTGTCTGACCGCCTTGATACAACCTCGTCATGACGTACCGATTCACCGCCCGCGTCGCCACCACGGAGATCGATCCTGACGGCTACTTCACCGAGGCCGCTCTTGCGGAGGGCGAGGACGGCAGCGGCTTCATCCTGATGTTCATGGCGGGCGAGGAAGAGCCCGACGCCCAGGAGGCCACACTGGGAATGGACACGCACTGCCTCGTCACCGCTGGCCAGGGGACAGCCTACGGATGCGTGCGCGAAGCCGTCCTGGATGGCAACGTCCTCCGCATCTCGCTGGATCCCGAGGCGCTGGAAAGTCTTGGGCTGGACGAGGGTGAGATCGAGGCCGTCATTGAGGCTCCGACCGAGGACGTCATCCGGTTCCGCGAGGTCCTCGCGCAGGTGCTCACCTACGGGCGGGCGGACGCCGTGCCCACACGGCTGGCAGTCTGACGAGAGGGGTGGGGCCAAATCACGCCGTCGGAGACAGTCCGAAAAACCGGAACCGCCACGTCCCGGAACAAGAAGTCGACGACCCCACGACCTCGCCGCACGGGTTGAAGATCAAGTCAGCCGGATTCAGGCCTTCTCCTACGGCTTCGGGCTCGCCTTCTTCTTGGGCTTGCCCGAGGCCGCCATTCCGGCCGCCGTCGGCATGAAGTCGGAGAGCAGCTCGTGGGTCTCCTTGACCAGCGGGCGCAGGATCCGGAAGCGGGAGAGCGAGATCGCGCGGGCGGTGACCGGCGCGAGGCGCTCGACGAGGCGCCGGCTGTTCGCCGCGCCCTCCGAGCGGTCGTACACCCAGAACAGCACCAGGCCCATCTGCTGGAGCCACAGCAACTGCGGGAGGGCTTCCTTCAGTTCCGGGTCGACCTTGACCGAGGCGCCGGAGATGACCCGCCGGTGCACCTCGATCGCGGCCTCGCGCGGGCCCTCCGACTCGGGGGAGAAGGGGCTGAGCGGGCTGTCCGGGTCGGCGGCGTTCTTGAAGAACTGGGCCGCGAACTCGTGGTACGGCGCCGCGATGTCGAGCCAGCCGAGGTAGACGCCCCGGATCCGGGCGGTCAGGTCCTTCTCGTCACCGCTCAGGATGGGCTCGACGGCCGCCTGGTGCTCCTCGGCGATCCGGTCGTAGAAGCCCTGGACGAGGTGCTCCTTGGAGGAGAAGTAGTAGTACGCGTTGCCGACGGAGACCCCGGCCTCCTGGGCGATGGCCCGCATCGTCGTCTTGTCGTAACCGCGCTCCTTGAACAGCCGGAGCGCGGTTTCGAGGATGAGCGTGCGGGTCTGCTCGCTCTTGGGGGCCTTCTTCTCTTCCGTCACGGAGTCGAGCCTAACGGGGCGGAACGGGAGCTTCGCAGTGCCCGCCCGCGCAGGACCGGTCGTCCGGTCCCGGTCCCTTGAGGGCCTCGCGCCACTTCGCGGCCGCGAGGACGGTCATCCGGGCGAAGGGCTGTCCCGCGGGGGTGGCCAGCCAGTGGGCCTTGGCCCGGTGGTCGGCCAGGGCCCAGAGGCAGACGATCCAGGCGGAGGTCTCGCGGTAGACCTGGCCCCGGTCCCCGATCACGGTGATCTCCCGCAGCGTGGCGGCGTGGTCGAGGTCCGGGAAGAGGTGCCGTGCCTGCTGCGAGCCGGCCGGTACGAGGTCGAGCCGGACGAGCTGCCGTTGGCGCAGCAGCCAGTGCCTGAGGTGCACGCAGAGCGGGCAGTCGGCGTCGTACAGCACGGTCAGGTGTCCCACGGGGGTCGTGGGGCGCACCGGGGTCGCCACGGTGGTCAGGCCTGCGGCGCGGGCGGGGCCCAGGGGCCCTGGGGTGCCTTGGTCCAGCCCTGCGGGCCGACCGGCGGCACCTGTTCGCGCTCCATGACCCCGCGGCGGCGGATCTTGTTGAGCGCGTACACGTTGCCGAGGTGCATCACGCCGAGGACGAGCAGGACCACTCCGAGCTTGACGGAGAGGGCCTCGAAGAGCGCCCGGGCGTCGAGGACGGCGTCGTCCTGGCTCAGGTAGAGGGCGACGAAGCCGAAGTTGACGAGGTAGAAGCCGACCACCAGGAGGTGGTTGACGGCGTCCGCGAGCTTCTCGTTCCCGTGCAGGACGTCGGACAGGAAGATCCTTCCGTTGCGGCTGAGCGTGCGGGCGACCCAGACGGTGAGGGCCACGCTGATCAGCAGGTAGGTGATGTACGCGACGACAGTGAGGTCCATGCCCCACCCTCCCTTGAACGCGTTCAAAAGCTGGCGGTCATGACTGTAGACCTCCTCTTGAACGTGTTCAAGTCGTATGTGTGCGGCGTGCGCATGAGTGGCCCCGCCGGGTGGAGGCGCTTAGGGTCGGCGGGTGACGCTCTCTCATGACCTGGCCGGTACCGGCCCCTCGACCGTCGTCCTGCTGCACTCCGGGGTCTGCGACCGCCGGATGTGGGACGGACAGTTCTCCGCGCTGGCCGCGGCGGGACACCGCGTCGTCCGCTGCGACCTCCGCGGCTTCGGCGACAGCCCGATCGACGCCCCGCACACCCACGCCGAGGACGTCCGCGCCCTCCTCGACCACATCGGAGCCGAGCGCGCCGCCGTCGTCGGCTCCTCCTTCGGCGGCCGCGTCGCCCTCGAACTCGCCGCCCTCCACCCCGGACGCGTCTCCGCGCTCGCCCTCCTCGCCTCCGGCATCCCCGGCATGGCGCCCAGCGCGGAGCTGCGGGCCTGGGGCGCCCGCGAGGACGCGCTCCTCGAAGCGGGCGACCTCGACGCGGCCGTCGAGCTCAACGTCGACACCTGGCTCGGGCCGGAGGCGGGGGAGGACGCCCGCGCCCTCGTACGGGACGGGCAGCGGCGCGCCTTCGACCTCCAGCTCGCCGCCCCCGAGGAGAACCACCCCGTCGCCCCCGAGGTCACCCGTGACGACCTCGCCGGGATCCAGGCCCCCGCCCTCGTCGCCTCCGGCGCCCACGACCTGCCCGACTTCCGGGCCGTCGCCGACGAGCTCGGCGGCCTCCTGCCCGCCGCCCGCCGGGTCGACCTCGACTGGGCCGGCCACCTCCCCGCCCTGGAACGCCCGGACGAGACCGCCCGGCTCCTCGTCGCGTTCCTGGCCGAGACCTCCGAGCTCAGCCCCGGCGTATCTGCGCGGTGATCGTCGGGTCGGTGATCCGGTCGTCGGCGGCCAGCAGCAGCGCCTTCGACAGGATCACCGACAGCAGCCCGCCGTCCTCCTCGAACGGCAGGAACACCTTCCCCCGGTCCCGCGCGCGGTCGGCCACGACGCACAGGTACGAGTCGTCCGGCTCCATCAGCACGTTCCCCGAGCCCAGATGGATCCGGTACGCGCGCAGTTCGCCCCGCACCCGCAGGAAGCGGTCCGTCAGCTCCACCCGGTCCGCGATCCGCGTCCGGGGCAGCAGCCGGGCCAGCGTCTCGCGCCGGATCACCGCCGACTCCGTCAGCGCGCCGAACGACCAGCTCTCCCAGTACGCGTCGTACGCCCGGTCCTCCCCGCGGTCCCGCCACTGCGGGTCCGCCCCGATCGACGCCACCCCCACGAACAGGTCGACGTCCCGCAGCGCCTCCGAGAGCACCAGCGCCGGTGCGTCGGCCAGCGCGACGGCCTCCCAGGCGCCCCGCGCGCCCGTTCTCCTCTCGAACCGGACCTGGTCCGTGGAGCACAGCCGGGCCACCCCGTCCCCGCGCGACCCCTCGTCGACCATCTCCACGAAGAACCGGGCCCGCCAGCGCGCCCCCTCGCCGGCCGGCAGCTCGCCCGGCGCCGGCAGCTCCTTCACCAGCTCCGCCGCGTAGCCGTCCGAGAAGTACCCCAGGTGGTTCCCCGTCCAGCCGCGCTCGGCCATCAGCGCCCGCGCCTGCCCGTACCGCAGGACGTGCCCCGCGAAGCGGTTGGAGTACGAACCGGTCGCGAGCTCCGCCGGAGTCAGCGGGTACACCTCGCGGAAGACCTGCTTGAACGGCTGCCGCTCCTCCCGCTCCGCGACCGCCGCCCGCCACTCGGCGACCTCCTCGCCGCCGGCCCGCAGCGGATGCCACAGCCGCAGCCGGGCACCCGGGCCGACCGGCCGCGCCGTCCCGTCGTGCCCGGCGAGGGCCCAGCCGCCGCCCGCCCGCTCCGGGACGCCGGCCGTCCACCCTTCGCCCTCCGCGACCTCCCACAGCAGCGCCCGGGCGACCGCCCCCGTCACCGGGTGGTCGACGTAGTACCGCTGCCAGTCCTCCGCCGGCCAGACCGTCCCCGCCGCGAGGTGCTCCTCCAGCCGGGACCGCTCGGCGGCGACCAGCGCCTTCAGCTCCCTGAGCCCGGCCCTGACCTCCTTCCACTCCTCCCCGCGCGCCTCCCGGACCTCCTTCGGTGCCGCCTTCAGGAGCCTCCCCTCCGGGCCCCGGAACGACAGCGCGACCGCGCCCGGCTCCCGTACCGCCAGCTCCGCCGTGTACGCCCCGAGCGGCACCTCCCGGATCCCGCGCCCGTCCAGACCGAGCGTCGCGATCCCGCGCTCCCTGAGCATCGACGGCGTGAGCCCGGCGCGGGCGGCGACCGCCTCCAGGGCCTTCACGATCCCCTTGTTGACGGTGCGGTTCTTGACCTTCTTCGGCAGCCGGCCGAGCCACTGCGCGGCCTCCCCGGCCCGCGCCCCCTCGCACGCGCCGAGCACGGCGACGGCCGTCGTGGCCAGGGGCTGGCTGCGGCAGAACCCGCCGGAACCCCCGAGCCCCGTCCCCGCGTTCAGCGCGACGGCCCCGGCGAGCGGCACGGCCCAGTCGGCGTCGGCGTCGAGCGCCACCCACAACAGGCCCCGCACCAGGCAGGTGTTGGGGTCGCCCGCGAGACCCCAATGGTTCATGCCGTACTCGCCGAGGTCGTCGATCCGGTGCTCGACCTGTGCGGCGATTCCCTCCAGGAGGAGGCGTACGACGTCCGTTCCCCGGTCGGTCGCCGCGAGCAGGGCCGCCGCCCGTCGGCGCCACACCCGGGTCGCCCTGGGCCTGTCCAGGAGGGCGCAGTGCCCGAGGAGGGCCGCCACGCCCGCCCCCGCGAGCAGCTCCCCGTGCGCCGCGCGCATCGCCGGGCCGTACTCGTCGAGGTCGTCGAGGACGTGGCGGGGGAGCCTGCCCGGCGGTGCCGTCGCCTCGCGGCGCAGCAGGACGTCCATCCGGTCCCGTATCGCGGCGAACCCGGCGAACTCGCCGCTCCGGTACGCGCGCAGCGACTCGGCCGTCCGGCGCAGTGCCCGGACCCGGGCCCGGTCGAACTCCGGGGCCTGCTCGGCCGCCGACAGGGCGATCGGCACCAGGGTCATGAAGGAGCCCCGCAGCTCGTACCCGGAGGCCGCCGCGTCCTGGCCGGCGAGCCGCGCCAGGAGTCTGTCGGATTCCTCGGTGCCCCAGCCCAACTCCTGCCGGGACAGGTCGTCGAGGAGCGCCGATACCTGGTCCGGCCTTCCGCCGCAGGCCCGCAGGTGCAGCGCGAGCGCCCACTCCCGGCGCCCCTCCGCCCCCAGGGAGCCGATCAACTCGCTTACCACCTCCGGACCTTCCGCCAGCGCCTCGTTCACTTCCCTGCCCGTGATCCCCACCATGCTCCCGACGGTAGAGGACCCCACTGACAGCCCTACCTGAACCGCCTCACCCCCGGCACGAGCGCCGTCCCCAGGCAGCACCCGCCCACCACCACGGCGGCGGCGAGCAGCGGCACCCGGGGGCCCCAGGCCGAGGCGGCGAGCGGGGCGAGGGCGTAGCCCAGGGGCATGGCGGCCAGCGAGAGCAGCCAGTCGTACGAGGTGACGCGGGCGAGCGCGTGGGCGGGGACCGCGCGCTGGACGGCGGTCTCCCAGACGGGGGAGAGGAAGCCGAGGCCCGCCTGCGCGAGCCCGTACGCCGCGATCGTCAGCCACGCGGGCGCGGCGAGGGCGAGCAGGACCAGCGGCAGCGCGTACGTGGCGAGGCCGAGGTTCGCGGTGAGGATCGGGCGGCGGGGGCGGACCCGGTCGGCGAGCAGCGCCCCGAGGAGGAAGCCGACGGCGCCGACCTGGAGGAAGACGATCCAGGTGGTGCCGCCGCCGAGCCGCTGCACGGCGATGGCGGGGCCGAGGGTCATGAGGACGGCGGCGGCGCCGTTCCAGGCGCTGTGGCCGACGAGGCTGGTCCAGTACCAGTCCCGGGAGCGGACCTCCTGCCAGCCCTCGGCGAGGTCGGCGCGGAGCGAGCGGCGCGGGATCGGGATCCGCTTCACCCGTACGGCGGTCAGGAGCAGGGCGCTGACGGCGAAGGTGGCCGCGTCCAGGACGAACGCCCAGCCGGGGCCGATGGTCAGGACGAGGGTGCCGGCGAGCGCGGGGCCGGCGAGGCGGGTGCCGCTCTGGGCGACGCCCATCGCCGCGTTGGCCCGGTGCAGCGCCTCCGGCTCCACCGTGCCCTTGATCAGGGGCGAGCCGGTCGGCATGGCGAAGGCCCCGGCCGCGCCGCCGAGGGCCTCGGCGACCGCGAGGACGGCGAGGCTGGGGGTGCCGCCGAGCAGCTGGACGCCGACGAGGAGCTGGGTGGCGCAGCGCACGAGGTCCGTGGTGAGCGCGACCGTGCGGGCGTCGAAGCGGTCGCCGACGACCCCGCCCACGGGCAGCAGGAGCAGCTTGGGGACCATCGCGCAGCCGAGGACCAGGGCGAGCGCCGAGGAGGAGCCGGTGGCCTCCAGGACGGCGAGGGCGAGGGCGGCGGGGATGGCGGCGTCGCCGAGGAGGGAGAGGGCGCGGCCGGTGAAGAGGAGGCGGAAGGGGCGGGTGCGGAGGGGGTGGGGGACTGCCGGAGGCGCGGCGGGGCGCGCGGGGGCGGTGGACATGGGACGCAGAGTATTTCGGTACCGAATAATTCGTCAACGAAATACTTCTCGTGAGAAGAGCGGACTCCCGACGTACGATCTCCCCATGGGGCACCCCGATGAGCAGCAGGAACCGCGCGACTGGACCGACGAGCACGTCGCCCGCTGGCAGCCCGTCCTGCCCGGCCTCGACCCCGTCGTCGAGGGCGCCGTCACCCGGATGAAGAAGCTCTCGGTCCATCTGCGCCGGGTCAGGGAGCAGTCCCTCGTCGACTTCGACCTGGAACGCCACGAGTTCGACACCCTCCACAAGCTCGCGGGCCGCGGCGGCAGCGCCGCCCCCTCCGAGCTCGCCCAGGACCTCGACCTGGCCCCCGCCTCCGTCTCCGGCCGCCTCGACGCCCTGGAGAAGCGCGGCTTCGTCCGCCGCACCCCGTCCACGACCGACCGGCGCCGGGTCGTCGTCGAACTCACCGCCTCCGGCCGCGAGACCTGGCTCGGCGCGATGGACGTCCTCGGACACGAGGAGGAGCGGCTGCTCGGCATCCTCGACAAGGACGAACTGACGCGGCTCAACGACATGCTCCGGCGCGTCATGCTCCTCGCCGAGGAGGGCGTCTCCCAGCACTGGCACGCCTGACGCACCCCGCGACGGCCCGTTGTCAGAGGCCTCTCCTACGCTGCTCCGCATGGCAATGGTGACCTTCGTCGACGAGACGACGTCAGGAGCGCGGACCGAGGCCGGCGGCCTCTCCGTCGCCGAGGAACGCCTCGCGCTGCGCGAGCTGATCCGCCGCCGGGTCGAGCAGGAGGCCGCCCCGGGGACGGCCGGGCACGAGTTCGCCCGCGCGGTCGAGGCGTTCGGACGGAACGGCTTCCTGGTCCTCGTGGGGGACCGTCAGGTCGAGGAGCTCGACGACGAGGTCGAGTTGGGCCCGGGCGTCGAGGTCACGTTCCTCAAGCTCGTACCGCTGGTGGGGGGCTGACGGAATGCAGGCGATCGATACGGTCGAGGAGATCGTGGCCCGCGGGAACATGGGTGAACTGGCCGACGCCCTGGTGCGGATCGGCACCCTCGGCGACAACAGGTGGGACCGGGAGCGGGCCGGGATGCTCGCCCTCGTCCGGGATCTCCCCGAGGACGAGCGCACCCGCCTCACCACGGCCTGGGTCGCGCGCTTCCAGCGCGGCACCGACGCCGAGAACGTCCGCGCGGTGGTGCTCACGCTGGCCGGGATCATCGGCCGGGACCTCCCCGGCGACCAGCTCTCCACCGAGCGCCTGAAGCGCATCGAGGAGCTCCAGACGCAGTACGCGTACGGGTACGCCGCCGACGGCGAACTGGTCACCCTCGCCCGCGGCGAGCTCGACGCCGGCCGCCCCCTGCCCGGCGGCTTCGTCGCCATGCTGCGCCGCTGCCAGAAGACCGCGTACCTCGCGGACGAGACGCTCGGCAGGATCCTCGGCCGCATCGACGACCCCGTCCTCAACCCCGGCGAGCCCTGGGCCGAACAGGCCATGGCCGAGGCGCCGCCCGGGCTCCTCGCGCACCTGCTCACCGCCACCGGAGCCCGGCCCACCGCCGCCTGGGACAAGAAGGCCCTCGCGCTCGCCGCCGCGGCGGAGAGCCCCGAGGCCCTGCGCGACACGGCCGCCCGCTGGCTCGGGCTCGTCGGCGCGCCGCGCACCATCGAGCTGTACGTGCACGAGGGCTGGGCCGACCACAACAAGACCTACGACCCGTGCAACGCCGACGCGCTCAAGGGCCTCGCCTGGCTGGTGTCCCTGCTGCCGCCCGACCCGGCCGCCGTACGGGCCCTCGGCAGGCTCGTCGAGACCTCCCTGCGCAAGGTCCCCGGCATCGGCCCGCACAGCCCCAAGGTCGCCAACGCGGCCGTGCTCGCCCTCGCCCGGACCGACCACGAGGCCGCCCTCGGCGAACTCGCCCGGCTCTCCGCCAAGGTCACCTACAAGGGCACCCTCAAGCAGCTCACCGCCGCCCTCGACGCCAAGGCGGCCGCACTCGGCGTCGGCCGCGAGGAGATCGAGGAACTGGCCGTCCCCGCGTACGGGCTGGCCGAGGTCGGCCGTCGCGAGATCCGGCTCGGCGACTCCCACGGGCTCCTGGAGGTGCACGGCGCCAAGACGAAGCTGACCTGGACCAACGCCAAGGGCAAGCGGGTCGCGGCCGTCCCCGCCGAGGTCCGCCGCGACCACGCCGAGGCCCTCAAGGAGCTCAAGGCCTCCGCCAAGGACATCGAGAAGATGCTCGGCGCCCAGAGCGACCGCCTGGACCGCCAGTTCCTCGCCCGCCGCAGCTGGAACCTCCGGACCTGGCGCGAGCGGATCCTCGACCACCCCCTGGTCGGCACCCTCGCCCGCCGGCTGGTCTGGGCCCTCGGCGGCGAGACCCCGGTCCTCTTCGACGGCACCGACCTGCGCACCCTCGACGGCGAACCGGTGTGCGCGTCGCCCACCGCGACCGTCACCCTCTGGCACCCCGTCGGCCGCCCCGCCGCCGAGATCCTGGCCGTCCGCGAGCGGCTCGAACGGCTCGGCGTCACCCAGCCGTTCAAACAGGCCCACCGCGAGACGTACCCGCTCACCGACGCCGAGCGGACCACCGCCACGTACTCCAACCGCTTCGCCGGGCACATCCTGCGCCAGTACCAGCTCAACGCCCTCGCCGTGCAGCGCGGCTGGACGGCGAAGCTGCGGCTGGCCGTGGACGACTCGTACCCGCCGCTGTCCCGCGAACTCCCCGAGTGGGGGCTGCGCGCCGAGTACTGGGTCGAGGGCGTCGGCGGCGACCAGGACGGCGACCTCACCGGCTCGTACGCCTACGCCCAGGTCACCACCGACCAGGTCCGCTTCCACCGGATCGACGCCGAGCAGAACTGGGCGCACGCGGGCGGCGGCGCGTACACCGTCCGGTCCCAGCCGGTGCCCCTGCGCGAGATCCCCGAGCAGGTGCTCTCCGAAGTCCTGCGGGACGTCGACCTGTTCGTCGGCGTCGCCAGCGTCGGCAACGATCCGACGTGGCAGGACGGCGGCCCCGGCGGCCGGCACCGCGACTACTGGCAGCGGTACGGCTTCGGCGAGCTCTCGCAGAGCGCCGAGACCCGCCGCGAGCTGCTCGCCCGCCTGGTGCCCCGGCTCGCCATCGCCGAACGGTGCGCGGTCGAGGGCCGGTTCCTGGAGGTGCGGGGCGACCTCCACACGTACCGCGTCCACCTCGGCTCGGGAAACGTGCTGATCGCGCCGTACGACCGGTACCTGTGCATCGTCCCGAAGCGGGCCTCCGCGGCGGCGGACGCGGCCGGCCCGCTGCCCTACGAGGGCGACGGCATGCTCGCGATCGTCCTCAGCAAGGCGATGCTGCTGGCCGACGACACGGCCATCACCGACCCGACGATCCTGAGCCAGCTCGGATGACGAGGGTCAGACGCTGAGCGTCCGGGCGTAGTTGAGCTGCCCCATCACCCAGAAGAAGGTGTCGGGCGTGGTGGCCGGGACGAACGTGGAATGGTGCCGGCCACCGCTGCTCACCGTGACCTGGATGTAGCCGGTGGTCCGCTTCTCCTTCATCAGCAGGAACAGCAGACCGAGCAGGCAGAGGAGGGCGAAGACGATCGCGAGGACGATCGCCACGGTGGGGATGACCTCGTCGGTCCGCGACATGTCCATCGCGTTCCACACGGCGCCCTTCAGGGGCATCGGACCGCCCGGCGTCATGATCTGGTCGCCGACCACGGTGATGTCACCGAGGATCAGCAGCGGCACCGCGCCGAACGCCGCCGCGTGCTGCGGCGACGGGTAGCCGTACCCGGGCACCGCGTCCTGCGGATAGCCGTACCCCGGCGCCCCGCCCTGCTGCCCAGGCCCCCACTTGTACTCACCGTCCGCGTAAGGGTTCGGCTCGCTCATCGGTCCCCGATTCTCTGTGCCCTGGAAAAGCGTCGCGCCCTGGAAGAGCGGCGTGCCATGGAAAAGCCCGCTCCCGCACGCAGAAGCGTACAGAAGCGGGCTCTCCGGCCGGGCGGACTGTCAGAAGCGACGCGTGATCAGCGCGCGCTTGACTTCCTGGATGGCCTTCGTGACCTCGATGCCACGCGGGCACGCGTCGGTGCAGTTGAACGTCGTGCGGCAGCGCCACACGCCGTCCTTGTCGTTCAGGATCTCCAGGCGCTGCTCGCCCGCCTCGTCACGCGAGTCGAAGATGAAGCGGTGCGCGTTGACGATCGCGGCCGGACCGAAGTACTGGCCGTCGTTCCAGAAGACCGGGCAGGACGACGTGCACGCGGCGCACAGGATGCACTTGGTGGTGTCGTCGAAGCGCTCGCGGTCCTCGGCGGACTGCAGACGCTCGCGCGTCGGCTCGTTGCCCTTGGTGACCAGGAACGGCATGACGTCCCGGTACGCCTGGAAGAACGGCTCCATGTCGACCACGAGGTCCTTGAGGACCGTGAGGCCCTTGATGGCCTCGACCGTGATCGGCTTCTCCGGGTTGATGTCCTTGATCAGCGTCTTGCAGGCGAGCCTGTTCTTGCCGTTGATCCGCATCGCGTCGGAGCCGCAGATGCCGTGCGCGCAGGAGCGACGGAAGGTCAGCGTGCCGTCGATGTCCCACTTGATCTTGTGAAGGGCGTCGAGGACACGCTCCTTCGGGTCGATCTCGATCTGGAAGTCCTCCCAGACCGCGGCGTCCGACACCTCGGGGTTGAAGCGGCGGATCCGCATCGTGACCGTGATGTACGGAGAGGCGGCGGACTCCGCCTCGACCTTGTCCAGTACGGGGGTAGCCATCAGTACTTACGCTCCATCGGCTGGTAGCGGGTCGTCACGACCGGCTTGTAGTCGAGACGGACGGTCTCGGAGCCGTCCTCGCCGACCTCGCGGTACGCCATGGTGTGGCGCATGAAGTTGACGTCGTCGCGGTTCGGGTAGTCCTCGCGGTAGTGACCGCCGCGGGACTCCTTGCGCGCCAGGGCCGAGACGGCCATGACCTCGGCCAGTTCGAGCAGGTTGCCCAGCTCGATGGCCTCCAGGAGGTCGGTGTTGAAGCGCTTGCCCTTGTCCTGGATGGACACGTTCTCGTAGCGCTCGCGCAGCTCGGCGATCTTCTCGACGGCCGTCTTGATGGTCTGCTCCGTGCGGAACACCATCACGTTGGCGTCCATCGTCTCCTGGAGCTCGCGGCGCAGGTCGGCGACCCGCTCGCTGCCCGTGGAGTTGCGCAGCTTCTCGATCTGCGCGACGACCATGGCCTCCGGGTTCTCCGGCAGCTCGACGTAGTCGTGCTTGGCGGAGTACTCGGCGGCGGCGATGCCGGAACGCTTGCCGAAGACGTTGATGTCGAGCAGCGAGTTGGTGCCGAGGCGGTTGGCGCCGTGCACGGAGACACAGGCGACCTCGCCGGCCGCGTACAGGCCCGGGACGACGGTGGTGTTGTCCGAGAGGACCTCACCCTCGACGTTCGTCGGGATGCCGCCCATGGCGTAGTGCGCGGTGGGCTGGATCGGGATCGGGTCCGTGTACGGCTCGATGCCGAGGTACGTACGGGCGAACTCGGTGATGTCCGGGAGCTTGGCGTCGAGCTGCTCCGGCGGGAGGTGCGTCAGGTCCAGGTAGACGTGGTCGCCCTCGGGACCGCAGCCGCGGCCCTCGCGGATCTCCGTGTAGATGGAGCGGGAGACGACGTCACGGGACGCGAGGTCCTTCATGACCGGCGCGTACTTCTCCATGAAGCGCTCGCCGTCCTTGTTGCGGAGGATGCCGCCCTCACCGCGGGCGCCCTCCGTCAGCAGGATGCCCATGCGCCAGATGCCCGTCGGGTGGAACTGGAAGAACTCCATGTCCTCCAGGGGCAGACCGCGGCGGTAGCAGGCGGCCTGGCCGTCACCGGTCAGGGTGTGGGCGTTGGAGGTCACCTTGAAGAACTTGCCGGTGCCGCCGGAGGCGTAGATGACGGCCTTGGCCTGGAAGATGTGGATCTCGCCGGTGGCCAGCTCGTAGGCGACGACGCCCGCGGAGTGCTTGACGCCGTCGACCTCGGTGATGAGCTGGTCGAGGACGTAGAACTCGTTGAAGAACTCGACACCCTCCTTGACGCAGTTCTGGTACAGCGTCTGGAGGATCATGTGGCCGGTGCGGTCCGCGGCGTAGCAGGACCGGCGGACCGGGGCCTCGCCGTGGTTGCGGGAGTGACCGCCGAAGCGGCGCTGGTCGATCGTCCCGTTGGGCGTCCGGTTGAACGGCAGGCCCATCTTCTCCAGGTCGAGGACGGCGTCGATGGCCTCCTTCGCCAGGATCTCGGCGGCGTCCTGGTCGACCAGGTAGTCACCGCCCTTGACCGTGTCGAAGGTGTGCCACTCCCAGTTGTCCTCCTCCACGTTCGCCAGCGCGGCGGCCATGCCGCCCTGCGCGGCGCCCGTGTGGGAGCGGGTGGGGTACAGCTTCGTCAGCACGGCGGTGCGGCTGCGCTTCGTCGACTCGATGGCCGCGCGCATGCCGGCGCCGCCGGCGCCGACGATGACGGTGTCGTACTTGTGGATCTTCATGACGTGGATTACCTCAGCCCCGTGCCTAGCGGATGTTCGGGTCGAAGGTGAAGATCACCAGCGTGCCCAGAAGGATGGTGAACACCGTGGCGGTGTACAGCAGGCCCTTGAGCCACAGGCGCGTGTTGGCCCGCTCCGCGTAGTCGTTGATGACCGTACGGAGACCGTTGGCGCCGTGCAGCATGGCGAGCCAGAGCATCAGCAGGTCCCAGACCTGCCAGAACGGGGACGCCCAGCGGCCGGCCACGAAGGCGAAGCCGACCTTGGAGACGCCGCCGTCCAGCACGAGCTGGATGATGAGGTGGCCGATGACCAGGACGACGAGGACCACGCCCGAGAGGCGCATGAAGAGCCACGCGGCCATCTCGAAGTTGCCGCGGGTCGCGCGCGGGGTCTTGCCCGTGCGCTTGCGGGGGGCCTCGATGTACGGCGCGGGGTTGTCCACGTCGTAGTGCGCGCCGCCCTCGACGGGGCCGATCGCGGTGGAGGTGTCAGCAGACATGAGTGGCGTCAGCTCCCGAACAGTTCACGTGCGGCGTGGTTGAGGACGGGGTAGACGGCACCCGCCATCAGCACGACCCAGACGCCCACGACGGTCCAGAGCATCTGCTTCTGGTAGCGCGGGCCCTTGGACCAGAAGTCCACGGCGATGACCCGGAGGCCGTTCAGCGCGTGGAAGAGGATGGCGGCGACCAGGCCGTACTCGAGAAGAGCGACGATCGGCGTCTTGTAGGTCGCGACGACCTCGTCGTACGCCTCGGGGGAGACGCGGACGAGAGCGGTGTCCAGCACGTGTACGAACAGGAAGAAGAAGATGAGGACGCCGGTGACTCGATGAGCCACCCAGGACCACATTCCTTCCCGGCCGCGGTACAGCGTTCCAGCCGGCACGGAAAAACCCTCCGGGAGCGGGGATCAGGGCCGGCCGGCTTCTCTGTCGGTCTGGCCCGGCCGGGTACGGTCCACCGGCCCCGGTCATCGTAGCGACGACTCGTCGGTTCGCTCGCGCGGGGTCCGTCAGTGTGATCAAACAGGCACGGACGGGCTATCGAGCGGGAACGAAACGCCGTATTCCGGACGAATTTACGCCGCGGTGAGGCCGAAGGCGAGCCGGGCGCGGGCGAGCCGACGCAGTTCGTCGGCGGCCACGACTCGTTCCTCCTCCGGTTCGTTGCCGAGACGTGACCGGATACCGGCCAGTAACCGGTCGAGCCGCTCGTTCTGCCGGACTCCGTCCAGGCTGATCACGAAGGCGTGCCCGAAGCGGCTCTCGTACGCGGCGTGGGCGGCGCGCAGGGCGGTGAGGGCCGCCGGCGGGGCGTCGGGGTGCGGGGTGGTGGCGGACTCGGCGGCGAGCGCCTCGTCCAGTTCGGCCCGCGACAGGTCGTAGGAGGCCTCGTCGGCGGCGGCGAGCAGCGCGTCGAGCGTCGGGTACGGGCGGTGCGCGCTCACCCGTTCGGCCCAGCGGCCGCTCGCGCAGCAGTCCAGCAGGAACGCCTCGGCGTCCCCGGGCGGGGCGGCGTTGAAGCGGACGAGGCCGGAGAGGTGCCGGGCGGCGCCCTGCTGGGCAGGTATGGCAGGCGTGTCCGTGGAGCCCGGGTTCCGGCAGGGGGCGTGGGTGTCGCTGCTCAGCGTGGGCTCCGGTACTCCGGGACGGGTGGGGTGGGCGTGACTCAACGTTATCGACGGGATGAGGGAAGTGTCCGACGGATGCACGAATTTCACCCGGAAGGGAGAGTTTCGGAACACTTGATGGACCACCGGCCTCCGTTTCCCCCGATTGGCCGGACCGTCACCCGTACGGGAGGATTCCGGATGATGCGGTACTCCCTTCGGCACTCCCCCCGACGCTCCCTGCGGTACGCCCTGGCGACCGCGGTGGCCCTGACCACCGTGGCGGCCTGCTCCGGCGGCTCCCCGTCGGGCCCGGCCGGCCCCTCCTCCACGGGCGCGCCCACGAGCGCCAGGCCGACGAGCACCCCGCCGCCCAGCCCGAAGCCGACCCCGACCCCGACGAAGAGCTACCCCCTCTCCAGCGCGCCGCGCACCGTCCCCTCCGTCCGCGCCCACGAGGCCGCCCGCGGCCCCGGCTGGAAGCCCGCGCCCACCGGCGGGGTCGTCCTCGCCGCGCACAGCGAGGGCCTCGCCGACGAGGGGCGGCTGCTCGCCGGGGAGCTCGGCATCCCGTACCGCGGCGCCGCCGCGGCCGGACCCGGGGACGTCGAACTGGCCCTGGGCGGGACGGGCGCCCCCGAGTCGTACACCCTGACGGTCGGCGACGGCCGCGTCCGGATCGCCGGACCCGACGAGGCCGGGGTCTTCTACGGCACCCGCACCCTCAAGCAGTCGGTCCGGGCCACCGGCGCCATGCCCGAGGGGACCGTCACCGACCGGCCCGCGAAGCCGCAGCGCGGACTCAACCTCGACATCGCCCGCAAGCCCTTCACCGCCGACTGGATCGAGGACCGCATCCGCGAGATGGGCGACCTCAAGCTCAACCAGCTCGCCCTGCACTTCTCCGACGACCAGGGCTTCCGGATCGAGTCCGAGAGCCACCCCGAGGTCGTCTCCGCCCAGCACCTCACCAAGGCCGAGGTCGGCCGGATCCTCGCCCTCGCGGCGAGCCGCCACGTCACCGTCGTCCCCGAGATCGACTCCCCGGGACACCTCGGCGCCGTCATCGCCGCCCACCCGGACCTCCAGCTCGTCAGCGCGAGCGGCCGGACCCCGCGCGGGGCCGTGGACATCGCGAACCCGGCCGCGGCCCGGATCGTCGACGACCTGCTGCGCGAGTACGCCCGGCTCTTCCCGGGGGCGTACTTCCACGTCGGCGCCGACGAATACGTCGCCCTCATGTCGAAGAACCCCGAGGCGAGCTACCCGGGCCTCGCGCGGGCCGCGGTCGCGAAGTACGGGCCCTCCGGCCGGGTCCAGGACCTCGCCACCGGCTGGCTCAACGACCGCGCGGCCGTCGTCCAGGCCGCCGGCAAGACCCCCAAGGCGTGGAACGACGGCTTCTTCACGGGCGGGGTGACGACCGCCGCCAAGGACATCCAGGTCGAGTACTGGACGGGCAAGGAGATCGGCGCCCGGCAGCCCGTCTCGTACCTGAGCGCGGGCCGCGAGCTGGTCAACCTCAACGACCTGTACCTCTACTACGTCCTCGGCCAGCCCAACCAGTTCACCTACCCCACCGGCCGCCGGATCTACGAGGAGTGGACCCCGCTCGTCGTCCGCGGCACCACCCCCGTGCCGGCGCGGTACGACTCCCAGATCCTCGGCGCCCGCTTCGCCGTCTGGGGCGACTTCCCGAGGGCCCAGACCCAGGCCCAGGTGGCGGACGGCATCCGCCTCCCCCTCACCGCCCTCGCGCAGAAGCTCTGGGACCCGGCGAAACCGGCGCTGACCTGGGAACAGTTCAAGGCGCTCGCGGCGAAGGTGACCTGACTTCCGCCGTGGACGCGATCGGTCCGGATCACGTACGTTCCCCCGGCGGCGGCCGAGCGGCCGCCGCACGTTCCTGGGGGGAACCCATTGCTCACGCTCAAGAACCCGAACGGCCTCGCGAGAGCCGTCGTGGCCCTGCTGGCCGGAAACATCTTCTTCGACGTCCTGCTCGGTCTGGTCGAGGCCCGCTGGCTGATGGCCGACGCGATGCCCTACACCTTCGATCCGGCCGTGTTCGGCTCGGTCGACCTGAACGTGGCGTACGGCATGTCCTTCACGCTGTTCGTGGCGACCGTCGTCGTCTTCATCATCTGGTTCCACCGACTGCGGCAGAACGCCGAGGTGTGGGCCGGTGACCTGCAGGGCCGGAAGCCCGGCTGGGCCATCGGCGGCTGGTTCGTCCCGATCGGCAACATCTGGATCCCGCGGGTGATCGCCGTCGACATCTGGCGGGCCAGCCGCCGGCAGCCGTACGCCGCCGACGGCGCCCGGGAGCTGACGCTCCTGAACGTCTGGTGGGTGTTCTGGATCGCCGACTGGGTCGTGGACAGGGTCGGCACGCTGCTGTACAAGGGGGCCGATACGCCGGAGGCCTACGACGACGCCGCCGCCTGGTCCCTCGCGGGCTACGCCGTCAACCTCGTCGCCGCCGTCCTCGCGATCCTCGTCGTCCGCCGTCTGACCTCTATGCAGCACGCCAAGGCCACTGGCATGATTCCGGCCGCGCAGTGACGAAAAAACGCCCCTCGGCGCAGTAGGGGAAGTACTGCGTCCGCATCGGGTGGCGAGGAGGCGTCGATGACGTCGGTGAACGGCCGGAGCCTGCTGGAACTGATCGGCGGTGCCGACGAGCGAGGGCTGGCCGCGGCCGGACTCGCCTGCCTGGACCGCTGTCTGCCGCTGCTCGCCCCCGACCGGGCCGACGCCCTGCGCCCCGTGTGGGCCGCCGTCGCGCGCGGCGACGGGAACGCCTGGGGCGAGGCCGTCGCCAAGGCCCGCGTCGAACTCGACGTCGACGGCACGGAGGACGCCGAGGCCGTACGCCGGATGCTCGCGCAGGCCCCGGAGGCCTGGACCGCCGAGGCCCTGCGCGCCTGGGCCACCGACTGCTCCGTCGCCGCGCTCGCCCTGCACGGGCGGTACGACGCGGCCGAAGCGCCCGACGGTCTCGTCGAGCGCTGCCGCGCCGGGAACGCGGACGGCGCGGGCCCGCTGCTCGCCGGAGAACTCCGCCGCCAACAGGCCGTCCTCGAAACGGCCGCCCACGGCCCGACCGGACTGCGCCGGGCGCGTGAACTCTCCGTCGAGGGCGGCCGGGTCCTGCGCGCGGTCGTCTCCCGCCGGGCCCGCACCGCCTGACCGCGCCAGTGCCCCGGGCCCGCACCGCTTGAGGGCCGCTGCTCCGGATCCTGGATCCAGAATCCTGGATCCACTCGGAATCCGGATTCTGGATCTTGGATCCACTCGGAATCCGGATTCTGGATCTTGGATCCACTCGGAATCCGGATCCTGGATCCTGGTTCCACTCGGAAACCGGATCCGGGATCCTGGATCCACTCCGAATTCGGATTCTGGATCCTGGATCCACTCCGAACCCGGAGCCCCGACCTACTCCGACTCGGGCGCCTGGATCGCGACCGAGGCGATCGTCTCGGCGATCTCCCGCTCCGCCGTGGCCTTGTCCAGGCCGAGCCCGCTCAGTACGCCCTGGCCGTCCTCGTGCTCCAGGAGGGCGAGCAGGATGTGCTCGGTGCCGACGTAGTTGTGGCCGAGGCGCAGGGCCTCGCGGAACGTCAGCTCCAGGACCTTCTTCGCGGCCGCGTCGTACGGGATGAGCGCGGGCACTTCGTCGGCGGCCGGCGGCAGGGTGGCCGTGACCGCCTCGCGGACCTGGTCGAGGGTGACGCCCCGCGAGGTGATCCAGTGCGCGGCGAGTCCCTCGGGCTCGGCGAGGAGGCCGAGGGCCAGGTGGGCGGGGAGGATCTCGTCGTTCCGGGCGATGGTGGCCTCGTTCTGCGAGGCCACCACCACGTTCCGGGCGCGGGGGGTGAAGCGGTTGAACCCGGCGTTCGGGTCCGTCTTCTCCGCGTCCGGATCCTTGGGGACGAAGCGCTTCTGGGCCGCCTGGCGGGTGACCCCCATGCTGCGTCCGATGTCGGTCCAGGAGGCGCCGGAGCGCCGGGCCTGGTCCACGAAGTGGCCGATGAGGTGGTCGGCGACGTCGCCGAGGTGGTCCGCCGCGATGACCGCGCTGGAGAGCTGCTCCAGGGAGTCCGGGTGGACCTTCTTGATGGCTTCGATGAGTTCGTCGAGACGGACAGGGACATTCAGACCGACTGGATTCGTCATGAGGCAACCGTAGGTTGACAGTCCTCCACTGTCAACGGTCGGTTGACACTCGAAGGACGTACTTCTCCCCGGCGGACGAGAGGTCGCGAGAAAGAGTGAGAAGGGCGAGGCGCGAGAGGGGCGCGAAGAGGGGGAAATGGGAGACGACCGGGGCCGCCACCCCCCACAGGAGAGGCCCCGGTCGTCGTCCGCGGAGCCGCAGCACGACTCCGTACTCCTAACAGCGCCAGTGGTGCGGTTTCTGTCACACCCTCCCGCGCGCCTTCTCGGACACCCTTCCGGCCACTCGGAGGTTGCAAGTTGTACAAAGACCCCGGACCGCGTGGACGCGATGCGGCGACACCACGTAGCGTGCAGGTGCGCGAGGCTGCGTGGCGGTCGTGACCAGCCGCGATGACGCGGGGCGCGACCACGTCACCGACGAACAGGGTTTGGGGAGTGCTGGGGGACGACGCGGAGCTGACGGCCGCGGTGCTCGCTGCTCAGGACGGGGACGAAGACGCCTTCCGTGCTGTGTACCGCGCCGTGCATCCCCGGTTGCTCGGCTACATACGCACGCTGGTCGGCGACGGGGACGCCGAGGACGTCGCCTCCGAGGCCTGGCTCCAGATAGCCCGCGACCTCGACCGCTTCGACGGCGACGCGGACCGGTTCCGCGGCTGGGCGGCCAGGATCGCCCGCAACCGCGCCCTCGACCACATCCGGATGCGCGGCCGCCGCCCCGCCATGGGCGGCGACGAGACCGAACTCGCCGACAAGCCCGCCGACTCCGACACGGCCGGCGAAGCCCTGGAGGCCCTCGCCACCGGCGACACCATGCATCTGATCGCCCAGCTCCCGCAGGACCAGGCCGAGGCCGTCGTCCTGCGCGTCGTCGTCGGCCTCGACGCCAAGAGCGCCGCCGACACCCTCGGCAAACGCCCGGGCGCCGTGCGCACCGCCGCGCACCGGGGCCTCAAGAAGCTCGCCGAGCTCCTCGGGGTCGACGGCGGACAGGGCGGGCCGGACGGCGTCGGCGCGGCCGTCGTCCCGCTGGACGGAGTCCCTCCGCAACGCGGTCGCGTGCAGGGGTCCGCGGCCCCCGGCGGTGTGACGCAATCACGTCCGCGTACGCAGAAGGACATGTGATGGCCGACGAGCGGTACCAGTGGCTCGATCAGGAGGCCGCGGAGCGGCTGCTCCGCGGCGAACCGATCGAGGCCGTCGACGACCGCGCGCGCGTCCAGGCGGAGCGCCTCGCCGAGGCCCTCGGCACGGCCGTCCCGCCGTCCGCCCGCACGGAACTGCCCGGCGAGGCCGCGGCGCTCGCCGCCTTCCGCACGGCCAACGCCGAGCGCGCCGCCGCCGCCACTGCTGCCGTCGCGTCCGCGGCGACGTCCGCGTCCGCAGCCGCCGCGTCCGGGCCCACCGGCCGTACCGGCGCCGCCGCACCGGGCCGGGTGCGGCTCGCGCCCGTCACCGCCCCGGCGCGCCGCTGGGGACGCTCCGTGCGGTACGGACTGGCCGCCGCGGTCGCCGCCGTCACGGTCGGCGGCGTCGCCGTCGCGGCGGGTACGGGGGTGCTGCCGCTGATCGGCCCGGCGCCCGCCGGCTCCGTCACGGCGGAACGGACGACGGACCCGCAGGTCTCCGAGGGGCCCGGCATACGCCAGGACCCCGAGGCGTCCCCGACGAGGCGGGGCGGCGGCGAGCCCACGCCCGGCTCGTCCCCCTCGGCCGACTCCTGGTCCACCGCCCCGACCCCGCGCACCCCGGACGGGCGCGGCACGATCACCACGGGTCCGGGCACCCCGAAGCCGGGCAGGAGCTCCGACGGCCGGGGCGACACGGCCGGCACCGGCGTGCCGAACACCCGCGAGAAGGCCCTCGAGGCCTGCCGGGCCTACCGGACCGGCCGGCTCGACGCCGCCGGCCGGCAGCAGCTCACGGGCACCCTGCGCAACGGCGAGACCCTGCGCGGCTACTGCGACCGGATCCTCTCCGGCGACACCGGCACGCGCACGGAGGACGGCCAGGACGGTTCCTCGGCCGGCGGCAAGGGCGGCGGCAAGGACGACTCCGGGGACACCTCCGACGGCGGCCACAAGGGCGGCTCGAACAGCACGTCCAACGGCACCTCGAACGGCACGTCCAACGGCGTCCCCGGAAGCGGCGACCAGGACGGCGACGCCGGGAACCGGGCCGCGAGCAGCACCCCCGAGCCCGGCTCCCCGGCCGGAGTCACCCTCGCGCTGCCCGCCGGAATCACCGCCGAGGCACGCCTCCCGTTCGGGGTGTAACACTTCTCGGCCCGTCGGCGCAGTAAGAAATGCCGACTGGTCATCGGCCGCGCAGAGAGCCGGGGTTCCCCCCGTACCTACGGCTCCGCGCACCCGGCGCGGGTGGGACACGTTCCCCCGGTCCCACCCGCGCCCCTTCTTCCTCCCGTCGAGGCCCCCTCACCGCTACCAGTGGACGACGACCTTGTCGCCGACCTTCACCTGGTCGAAGAGCGCGGAGAGCTTGGACCGGTCCCGGACGTTGACGCAGCCGTGGGAGGCACCCGCGTAGCCGCGGGCCGCGAAGTCCGCCGAGTAGTGCACGGCCTGGCCGCGGCTGAAGAACATCGCGTACGGCATGGGCGTGTGGTAGATCGTCGACGTCCACTCCCGCGCCTTCCACTCGACCTTGAAGAGGCCCTCGCGGGTCGGCGTGTTCTCCGAGCCGAAGCGGACGTCCATCGACGAGACGACCTTGCCGTCGATCATCCAGGCCAGCGTCCGGCTCTCCTTGCTGATGCACAGCACCCGGCCGGTCATGCACCGCGGGTCCGGGGTGTCCAGCTTGTTCGTCGTCGACGGCTTCAGCTCGTCGGCGGTCGGCTTCCGGGTCGCGGAGAGCAGCGTCTGCCAGGTCGTCCCGTCGACGGAACCCGTCTCCGGCAGCCCCCGCCGCGCCTGGAACTTCTTCACCGCGCCCGCCGTCATCGTCCCGTAGAAACCGGTGGGGGCCCGGTCGAAGAAGTCCAGCTGCCGCAGCCGCGCCTGGAGCTCGCGGACCTGCTCGTTCTCGTCCCCGTCGCCCATGAGGGGCTTCGACGCGGGCTTCTCCGAGGAGGGCGTGGCGGAGGGGGCGGTGGAGGACGGCGACGGCGGCTTGGCGTCCGTGGTGGGCGTGGCGCTGGGCGCGGCCGAACTCGGCGCGGGAGCCGTGCCCGTACCCGGACCGGTGCCGGACGCGTCCGGCGTGCAGCCGGCGGCGAGTGCCACCGCCGCCGCGGCCAGGACCACTCTGCGTATCACGGACGAATGCCGCTTCATGATTTCCCCCGAAGTATGTCGTGTGTACGTAGGGATGCTTCCCGCGCGCGTGCGGTTGCGCACCTGAGGCACGGACTGCGCATCCTGTTCTCAGCGACAGGTCTCTGGCGACAGGTCTACAGGGAGGCACACCACATGGCGCGCGAGTCGGAGTCGGGGCTGCCCATCGAGCCGGTGTACGGGCCGGACGTCCTGGACGGCTGGGATCCCGCCGAGAAGCTGGGCGAGCCGGGCGCGTACCCCTTCACGCGCGGTGTGTACCCCTCGATGTACACCGGGCGGCCCTGGACCATGCGGCAGTACGCCGGTTTCGGCACCGCCGTCGAGTCCAACGCCCGCTACAAGCAGCTCATCGCCAACGGCACCATGGGCCTGTCGGTCGCCTTCGACCTGCCGACCCAGATGGGGCACGACTCCGACGCCCCGATCGCGCACGGCGAGGTCGGCAAGGTCGGTGTCGCCATCGACTCGATCGACGACATGCGGGTCCTGTTCGACGGGATCCCCCTCGACAAGGTCTCCACGTCGATGACGATCAACGCGCCCGGCGCGCTCCTGCTGCTCCTCTACCAGCTCGTCGGCGAGGAGCAGGGCGTCCCGGCTGACCGGCTGACCGGCACGATCCAGAACGACGTGCTCAAGGAGTACATCGCGCGGGGCACGTACATCTTCCCGCCGAAGCCCTCGCTGCGGCTGATCGCGGACGTCTTCAAGTACTGCCGGACCGAGATCCCGAAGTGGAACACCATCTCGATCTCCGGCTACCACATGGCCGAGGCCGGTGCCTCGCCCGCGCAGGAGATCGCGTTCACCCTGGCCGACGGCATCGAGTACGTCCGCACGGCCGTCGCCGCCGGCATGGACGTCGACGACTTCGCGCCCCGCCTGTCCTTCTTCTTCGTGGCCCGCACGACGATCCTGGAGGAGGTCGCGAAGTTCCGGGCGGCCCGCCGGATCTGGGCGCGGGTGATGAAGGAGGAGTTCGGCGCGGAGAACCCCAAGTCGCTGATGCTCCGCTTCCACACCCAGACCGCCGGCGTGCAGCTCACCGCCCAGCAGCCCGAGGTCAACCTCGTCCGGGTCGCCGTCCAGGGCCTCGCGGCCGTCCTCGGCGGCACGCAGTCGCTGCACACCAACTCCTTCGACGAGGCCATCGCCCTGCCGACGGACAAGTCCGCCCGCCTCGCCCTGCGCACCCAGCAGGTCCTGGCGTACGAGACGGACGTCACCGCCACCGTCGACCCCTTCGCCGGCTCCTACGTCGTCGAGAAGATGACGGACGACGTCGAGGCCGCCGCCCTGGAGCTGATGGGCCGGGTCGAGGAGATGGGCGGCGCGGTCGCCGCGATCGAGCGCGGCTTCCAGAAGGACGAGATCGAGCGATCCGCGTACCGGATCGCGAAGGAGACCGACAGCGGCGAGCGGGTCGTCGTCGGCGTCAACCGCTACACGGTCGACGTCGAGGAGCCCTACGAGCCGCTCCGCGTCGACCCCGCCATCGAGGCCCAGCAGGCCGAACGCCTCGCCCGGCTCCGCGCCGAACGCGACCGGCCCGCCGTGGAGGCGGCCCTCGCCGCGCTGAAGAAGGCCGCCGAGGGCACGGACAACGTCCTCCACCCGATGAAGGAGGCCCTCAAGGCCCGCGCCACCGTCGGCGAGGTCTGCGGCGCCCTGCGCGCCGTCTGGGGCACGTACGTCCCGACCGACGCGTTCTGACCGATTCCAGCTGTTGAAACCTAAAGCGGACTGTCGTACCGGTGTGCGACACTCCGCTTCATGCTGGGTGTCACCGATCTGCCGACCTATCTCGCCGGGCTCGTCCTCATCATCCTCCTCCCGGGGCCGAACTCGCTGTACGTGCTGTCCGTCGCCGCCCGCAAGGGCACCCGGACCGGATACAAGGCCGCCGCCGGGGTGTTCACCGGCGACACGGTCCTCATGACGCTGGCCGCGCTCGGCGCGGCCTCGCTGCTCCAGACCACCCCGCTGCTCTTCATGATCGTGAAGTACGCGGGCGCGGGGTACCTGGCCTGGATGGCGTACGGGATGCTGCGCGCCGCCCTGGCGATGTGGCGCACCCGGCACGAGCCCGTCACCGAGTCCGCCGCCGAGCCGGACGCCGGGCCGTCCGAGCACCCGTACCGCCGGGCGCTGATCATCAGCCTGTTCAACCCGAAGGCGATCCTCTTCCTGATCTCCTTCTTCGTGCAGTTCGTGGACCCGTCCTACGCCTATCCGGCGCTCTCCTTCCTGGTCCTCGGCACCCTGCTCCAGCTCGGCAGCTTCCTCTACCTCACGACCCTCATATTCGGCGGGACGCGGCTCGCCGCGGCCTTCCGGCGCCGCAAGCGGCTCTCCGCCGGCGCCACCACCGCCGCCGGCGCCCTCTTCCTCGGCTTCGCCGTGAAGCTCTCCCTGGCCGGTGTTTGACCCTCACACCGTGTGAGGCCGTTCCGTAGGGGGCGTCATGTTTGCCATCGGAGACTTCGCCCGGCACGGGCGGGTGTCGGTCCGGATGCTGCGCCATTACGACGCCATCGGACTGCTGCGCCCGGCCCACGTCGACCCGTACAGCGGCTACCGCTTCTACACGGCGGACCAGCTCGCGCCGCTCAACCGTGTCATCGCGCTCAAGGACCTCGGCTTCACCCTGGAACAGGTGGGGGCGATCCTTCGGGACGAGATCGGCGCGGAGGAGCTGCGGGGGATGCTGCGGCTGCGTCAGGCCGAGCTGGAAGCGGCGCTGGAGGCGGCGCGGGCCCGGCTCGCCCAGGTCGGTGCGAGGCTCCACGCCATCGAGAGCGAGGGACGCATGTCCACGCAGGACGTCGTCGTCAAGAAGGTTCCCGCCGTCAGGGTCGCCGAGCTGAGCGGGGTCGCCGCGAGCTACGGACCGGAGGACATCACGCCGGTCATCGGGCCGCTGTACGAGGAGCTGTGCGGCCGCCTGGAGCGGGCGGGCGTCACCGGCTTCGGCCCGGCCATCGCGTACTACGAGGACGCGGGCAGGGGGGACGGCTCGGTCCTCGTGCACGCGGCGACGACCGTGCCCGAGGGCACGGTCGTGGAGGGCGTCGAGGTGCACGTCCTGCCCGGCATCGAGGAGGCGGCCACCATCGTCCACCGCGGTTCGATGGACGAGATCCTGCCGACCGTGCAGAACCTGGCCGCCTGGATCGACACCAACGGCTACACGTCGGGCGGCTTCGCCCGTGAGCTGTACCTGGAGGGCCCGGAGGACCCGGCCGGCTGGGTCACCGAGATCCAGGAGCCGATCGTCCGCGCCTGATCCCCCGAGGGCGCTGCGGGCCCGGGACCCCCGCACGGGTTCCCGGGCCCGCCGTTTCGGTGGGTCTCTCGGCGGGGTCTCCTACTTCTTCAGGGCCTTGCGGAGCCGCAGCGCGCGGCGCGCGAGCCGGCGGACCCTCGGGTGGCGGGGGATCGGCAGGCCGCCCGGCAGGTCCAGGACGGTGAGGCGGCGCCGGGTGAAGTGGTGCCGGGTGCGCTCGGCGAGCGGGCCCGAGAGGTGCCGTACCGCCGGCTCCCGCAGCTCCGGGCGTATCTTCGGCTGCATCGCGAAGCCGACCGCCGCGACCAGGTCGTTCAGCTCCTCCGTACCGACCTCGCCGGCGTCGCCCTCCGCCCCGGGCTCCAGCGGCGGGACGACGGCGTCGACGACCGTGAGCGGGATCCGGTTGCTGTTCTGGAACGGGGTGAGCCGCTCCAGGAGGGCGCGCGTGCCGACCCGGGCGACCGGCAGCCCGTAGAAGGTCGACGCCGTGAGCAGCGCCGTCGAGAAGCAGCCGACGACGAGCGCCGGCCGCAGCTCGCGGAAGAGCACCTCGGCGAGGACCGGCCGGTCCTCCACGGTCAGCGCGGCGCCGAGCTCCTCCGCCACCTCCACGAGGGACCGCGACCAGGCGTCCGGGGCCATCGGGTGCGGCTTGAAGACCAGCCGCCGGTGGCCGCGGGCGATCGCGCCCCGGACCATCCGCAGGTGCAGCTCCTCCTCCTCGGCGGCCGTCAGCAGGTTCAGCGCGGCCAGGTACTGGCCGAGGAGCAGCGCGGGGCCCTCCTCCGAACCGGGGGCCGGAGCCGGCGCCGCCAGCTCCTCGACGACCTTCGTGAACGCCTCCGTCGGCACCGGCTCCGGCACCGCGCCGAACTCGGCGAGCAGCAGCGGCGTCAGGCCGGGGACGAGGTCCAGGTGGAGCAGCCGGCCCACGCGCCCGCCGATCAGCGGGTCGATCTTGTTGCGGGTGGGCCCGTAGCTCATCAGACCGTCCGCGTACACCGTGACCGGCGCCTCGGGAAGCAGCTGGGCGATGGCGAGCGCGGGCGTCACCTGGATCGATTCCAGGGCGAGTTCGACCCGGTCGTCGCCGAGGTCCCAGAGCTTGCGCAGATGGCGCTGGAGCATGGGCAGATCGCTCGCGCGGGGCGTCCAGCCGCCCGGGTGGAGCGGGGAGATCGTCTCGTTCCAGGACAGGACGGAGTCGAAGCGGCCGCGCACCCGCGCGAAGCCCTCGGCCTCGTCCAGGGCGGGCGTCGTCTCCGGCACGGCCGCGTTGTTGGTGACGAGGAGGATCCGGCGGTCGGCCGGGCCGAAGCAGCCGCTGTCGATCGCGGCGGCGAGCGTCACGGCGCCGTAGAGGGTGGAGGCGCAGAAGATCTGGGTGGTCCGGCGGGCGCTCACGCGGCCACCTCCGGGGAGTCGGCGGAGCCGGAACGGACGGGTTCCGCCGGCGGGGGAGCGGGGCGGCGCCTGCGCAGCCGGCGCAGCAGCGTCGCACGGTCCCCGCCCATCGCGGCCAGGGCCTCGTCGAGGACCTCCTGCGGCATCCGCCGCAGCGCGCCCGCGCTCATCGCCTTCAACCGGCGCGCCACCTCGGGCTCGAACCGCTCGATCGAACCGATGTGATGGGAAATCACCGCGCAATACGTGCGGACGGCCTTCGGAAGGAGGAGAGCGGCGTCCTCGTCCTTCGCCGTTTCCTCGATCACCTGGTCGAAGGCGCGGATGAAATCCAATTGCCGGACGTCGCCGATCTGAGTGAGCGAAGTGGCCACTCCGCGCCGGTAGAACACGCCGAGTTCCCCGATCGCGGCGAACGATTCCGCCTCGCGGTGGAGTTTCCAGATCCAGGGGCGGTCCTCGGCCGTGCGGAGGCCGTGCGGGAAGTGCAGCAGGCCCCGGTCCAGGAGCCGCCGGTGGTAGATCCCGGCCCAGGCGTACGGGTAGTCGACCGAGGTCGTCCGGTGCGACGGCAGGATCGCGTCCCGCGGGCGCAGCACCTCGCCGCGCCGGGGGACGGGCACCCGGCGCACCGCGCGGTTGCGGCCGGTGACCGTGACGTGGTCGGTGCGCAGGAAGTCGCAGCGCAGCTCCTCGGCGGCGGCGACGAGGCGCTCGTAGTAGCCGGGGGCGAGCCAGTCGTCCCCGTCGAGGAAGGCGATGTACTCGCCGCGGGCCGCGTCGAGGCCGGTGTTCCGGGCCGTGGCGAGGCCCTCGTTGCGCTCGTGCCGGATCAGGACGGCGCCCGGGATCTCGCGCGCGGCCCGTTCGAGGATCTCCGGGGTCCCGTCCGACGAGCAGTCGTCGACAAGGAGGAACTCGAAGTCCTCGCGGGCGTTGGCCCGCAGGCTCGTGAGGGTGTCGGGGGCGTATGTCTGCACGTTGAAGAACGGCACGACGACGGAGAGCTTGACCACGCGGCCGACGCTAGGCGCCGTCCCCGGCATTCCCACCGACCGCCGGGCAGCCTTTCGGTGAACACCAAGCGGCGGGCCGATTAACCGCCTTTCCCTACGGGGGGAATCGGCCTCCCCCTGTCCGGTAAACGACCCGCTTCAACGGGCGGAGAGGCTCTGTTCACCGTTTGTTGTGGCTCAGTTGGGCCGGAAAGGGGAATGCCCTTCTAGCGTCCTCGACGTGCCAGCAAGTACCAGAGGAGCAGTACGGATCGCCGTACTCGCCGACTCCGACACCCGGTGGAAATGGGGCGCCCTCACCGCGCGCCGCATCACCACGGCGACCGCCGAACCCACCGGTTTCGTCCTGCGCGGACGGGCCACGCCCACCGCACGCCAGCTCGCCGAGACCGGGGTGTCCCGGGTCGCCCCGCGCGAGGTGACGGGCGCGGAGTTCCTGCGCGCGGTACGGGACGCGGAGGCGCGCGGCGAGGGATACGACGTCCTCGTGCTCGCCCTGGTCGGCGGCACCGTCCGCGCCGTCCTCCAGGGTCTCGCCGACCTGGCGCTCGAACGGCGCCCCGTCGTCGTCACCGGCTACGTCGGCGTCGTGTACGAGAAGCTGACCGACGGCCTCCTGCTGCGCCACGGTGCCGACGTGGTCCTCGCCAACTCCCGCCACGACGCCGAGCGTTTCCGCGCCGTCTACGAGGGCGTGGGCGCCGGAGCCGACTCGGTCGTCGAGGCCGCGCTGCCCTTCCTCGGCGGCGCCCCGCACGCCCCCGAGGCCGGCCGCGACACCCTGGTCTTCGCCGCCCAGCCCTCCGTTCCCGCGACCCGGGCCGAACGGACCTACGTATTGCGGCGGTTGATCGAGCACGCCCGCCTCCACCCGGGCCGCGAGGTGCTCCTCAAGCTCCGCTCCAAGCCGGGCGAACACACCACGCACCTGGAGGAGTACCCCTTCCAGAAGCTGGTCCGCGAGCTCGACCCGCCGGCCAACTTCCGCCTCGTGTACGGGCACATGGGCGAGGTCCTCGACCGCACCGACCTCCTCGTCACCGTCTCCTCCACGGCCGCCCTCGAAGCGCTCCACCGCCGGATCCCCACCGCGATCCTCACCGACCTCGGGGTCCGCGAGGCGCTCGGCAACCACCACTTCGTCGGCTCCGGCCTGCTGACCTCCTTCGACCGGCTCGACAAGGGGGACGCGCCGGAGCCCGACGAGACCTGGCTCGCCCGGCAGGGCGTCGCCTCCGACGGTTCGTACGGGGAGGCCTTCGACGCCGCCCGCGACCGGGTCGCCGAGCTCCTCGCGCTCCCCGCGCTGCCCCCGATCAGCCCCTACTACACCGCGGAGACGGCCCCCGGCTACCTGCCCGGGATCCTCGCCCGCCACCGCCTGGACGTCACCGCGCCCGAGCCCCGCGAGAGCGGGATGCGCCGGGTCGTCCGGGAGGCCGCGCGGGGCGCGTACCGCCACGGCGTCCAGCGCGTCGCCCCCGTCATCCGCCGCCTGGGAGAACTCTGATGTCGTCCCCGATCGTGCTCGCCGTCATCCCCGCACGGGGAGGCTCCAAGGGCGTGCCCGCCAAGAACCTCGCCCCCGTGGCCGGCGTCCCGCTCGTCTCCCGGGCCGTCCGCGCCTGCCTCGGGGCCCGCCACGTCACGCACGTCGTCGTGTCCACCGACGACGAGGCCATCGCGGCGGCGGCCCGCTCCGCCGGGGCCGAGGCCGTCCGGCGGCCCGCCGAGATCGCGGGCGACACGGCCAGCAGCGAGGCCGCGGTCCTGCACGCCATGGACGCCTTCGAGGCCACCCACGGCCGCCCGGCCGACGTCGTCCTCCTCGTCCAGTGCACCAGCCCCTTCCTGACCTCCGCCGAGGTCGCCGAGACCGCCGGGCGGATCACCTCGGGCGCCGCCGACACCGCCTTCACGGCCGCCCCGACCCACGGCTTCCTCTGGCGCGAGACCGAGACGGGCGCCGAGGGCGTCAACCACGACAAGGCGTACCGCCCGCGCCGCCAGGACCGGGAGCCCGAGTACCTGGAGACCGGCGCCGTCTACGCGATGGACGCGGCCGGCTTCCGCACCCACGGGCACCGCTTCTTCGGCCGCACCGCGCTCGTCGTCACCGACCCCGCCCGGGTCCTGGAGATCGACGACCCGCACGACCTCGCCCGCGCCAAGGCCCTCGCGCCGCTCCTCGACGAGCCCGTCACGCCCGGCTTCGCCGACGTCGACGCCGTCGTCCTCGACTTCGACGGCACCCAGACCGACGACCGCGTCCACCTCGACGCCGAGGGCCGCGAATTCGTCTCCGCGCACCGCGGCGACGGCCTCGGCATCGCGGCCCTGCGCCGCGCCGGACTGCCCGTCCTCATCCTCTCCACCGAACAGAACGCCGTCGTCGCCGCCCGCGCCCGCAAGCTCAAGATCCCCGTCCTGCACGGCATCGACCGCAAGGACCGCGCCCTCAAGGAGTGGTGCGAGGCCGAGGGCATCGACCCGCAGCGCGTCCTCTACGCCGGCAACGACGTCAACGACCTGCCCTGCTTCCACCTCGTCGGCTGGCCCGTCGCGGTGAGCAGCGCCCACGACTCCGTACGGGCCGCCGCCCGCGCGGTCACCGTCACCCCGGGCGGCTCCGGAGCGATCCGGGAGATCGCCGCCTGGCTCCTCGGACCCGAGCTGAACACCCCCAACCCGTAAGGAACAGCACCGTGAACACCCGTCTGCGCACCCTCGGCACCAAGACCGCCGGCCCCGGCCAGCCCGTGTACATCACCGGCGAGATCGGCATCAACCACAACGGCGAGCTCGACAACGCCTTCGCGCTCATCGACATCGCCGCCGAGGCCGGCTGCGACGCCGTCAAGTTCCAGAAGCGCACCCCGGAGATCTGCACCCCGCGCGACCAGTGGGACATCGAGCGCGACACCCCCTGGGGCCGGATGACCTACATCGACTACCGCCACCGCGTGGAGTTCGGCGAGGACGAGTACCGCGCCATCGACGAGCACTGCAAGAAGCGCGGCATCGACTGGTTCGCCTCCCCGTGGGACACCGAGGCCGTCGCCTTCCTGGAGAAGTTCGACGTCCCCGCCCACAAGGTCGCCTCCGCCTCCCTCACGGACGACGAGCTCCTCCGCGAGCTGCGCGCCACCGGCCGCACGGTCATCCTCTCCACCGGCATGTCGACGCCGAAGCAGATCCGCCACGCCGTCGAGGTCCTGGGCAGCGACAACATCCTGCTCTGCCACGCCACCTCGACGTACCCGGCCAAGGCCGAGGAGCTCAACCTGCGCGTCATCCAGACGCTCCAGGAGGAGTACCCGAACGTCCCGATCGGCTACTCCGGCCACGAGACCGGCCTCCAGACCACCCTGGCCGCCGTCGCCCTCGGCGCCACGTTCGTCGAGCGCCACATCACCCTCGACCGCGCCATGTGGGGCTCCGACCAGGCCGCCTCCGTCGAGCCGCAGGGCCTCCAGCGCCTCGTCCGCGACATCCGCACCATCGAGACCGCGCTCGGCGACGGCATCAAGAAGGTGTACGAGTCGGAGCTCGGCCCGATGAAGAAGCTCCGCCGGGTCCAGGACACCGTCGCCGCATGACCGGGCAGCTGGCGTTCGTCGAGAGCCCGGTCCAGCTTCTGAACGTCCTGGAGTGGGCGCACACGCGGACACCCGGTGTGTCCGCCACGGAGGCGGACGCCACCCCGCCCCTCACGGTCGTCGTCCTCTCGCCGACCGACCCCATGTCGCGGGGCCAGCTGCGCCGTATGGCCCAGCTGGCCCGCGACCAGGGCCTCACCGTGCACTGGCAGGAGGCCCGCGGCGGCCGGGGCGCGCTCGTCCGCACCCTGCGGGAGCTCGCCCGGCCGCTGCGCTCGGCGGAGCGGGTGATCATCGGGGACCCGTTCTCCCGGTACGTCCAGCTCCTCCTGACCCTCTTCGCCCCCCGGCACCTGACGGTCGTCGACGACGGCACCGCGACCATGGAGTTCGCCGCCCAGCTCGGCCGCGGCGAGCGCCTGGTCCGCTGGCACCGCAAGGGCAACCTGGGCCCGCGCGAGCTGGTCCTCGCCCCGGTGACCACGCTCGCCCGGCGCAAGCTCGCCCCCTCCCGGGGCCGCACCGTCGAGATCTTCACCTCGCTGCCCGTGGAGGCCCCGCCGGGCGTCACGGTCACCGAGAACACGTACGCCTGGACCCGGGACACCTTCGGCCCGCCGCTGCTCACGGGCGGCGCGGACCTGGTCGGCACCTCTCTGGTCGAGACGGGCGTCGTCGACGCCGACCACTACGCGCGCGTGGTGAGCGAACTCGCCCGCGCCCACGGCGCCACCCGCTACTTCGCGCACCGCAGGGAGAGCGCCGAGAAGCTGCACCGGATAGCGGTCGAGACGGGCCTCCAGGTGGTCCGGCCCGAGCTGCCCCTGGAGCTGATCGCCCGGCGCGGCCCCATCGGGCGTACGGTCGTCAGCTTTCCGTCCACGGTCGTGCACACCCTGCCACTGGCCCTCGCCGGCACGGGGGTGAAGGTCGCCGTCATCGACATAGCGCCCGAGTGGCTGCGGGCCACGGCCTCACCGCGTGCCCAGGGCTTCCTGTCCGGGATCACGGGCACCGCGGCGCACGAGGTCGACCGGCTCACCGCCCGCGCGGCCCATCCGACCGACCGGCTGGAATTCGGCTGAGCGTACCCACAAGGAGTGAGCTTCATGCCTGCCAAACCGAGAATCTTTCCCCTAAGGGGCTGAAATTCTCGTGATCAACGGGCAGTTGACCCTTCCACGGGCCTACCCTTCAAAGGGTGAACCAGTTGAAGTCCCGTGAGCCAGGCTCCGTCACCCTGCCCGGAACGCTGTCCGACTCCCTGCGCGCCGAACTCGTCGCCTTCCGCAGGGACTTGCACATGCACCCCGAGCTCGGGAACCAGGAGTTCCGTACGACCGCCGCGCTCAAGGCCCGCCTGGAGGCGGCCGGCCTCGCGCCGAAGGTCCTCCCGGGCGGCACGGGGCTCCTCTGTGACATCGGCGGCCGGGAATCGGGCCGGGGCATGCTGGCGATCCGCGCCGACATCGACGCGCTGCCCATCCCCGACGTGAAGACCGTCGCGTACCGCTCCACCGTGGCCAATCGCGCCCACGCCTGTGGGCACGACGTCCACACCACCACCGTCCTCGGCGCCGGACTCGTCCTCGCCGAGCTCGACCGCCACGGCCTCCTGCCGAACGCCGTACGGCTGATCTTCCAGCCCGCCGAGGAGGTCCTGCCCGGCGGTGCCGCCGACCTCGTCGAGGCCGGGGTCCTGGACGGCGTCGGCCGGATCATCGCGGTCCACTGCGACCCCCGGGTCGACGCCGGGAAGATCGGGCTCCGGGTCGGCCCCATCACCTCCGCCTGCGACCGCCTGGAGGTCACCCTCGACGGCCCCGGCGGCCACACCGCCCGCCCGCACCTCACCACCGACCTGGTCACCGCCGCCGCCCGGGTCGCCACCGACGTCCCCGCCGTCCTCGCCCGCCGCGTCGACGCCCGCTCGGGCCTCTCGGTCACCTGGGGCCGCATCGAGTCCGGCCACGCCCCGAACGTCATCCCGCAGCACGCCGAGCTCTCCGGCACCGTCCGCTGCCTCGACCTGCCGACCTGGCGGGACGCGCCCGACCTGGTCCACGCGGCGATCGACGAGGTCGCGACCCTGCACCGGGCCAAGTCGACCGTCACCTACGTCCGCGGCGTCCCCCCGGTCGTCAACGCCCCGGCGATCGCCGAACTGCTCCACGAGGCCATGGCGGCCCGCCGCGGACCGCACGCGATCGAGGACACCGAGCAGAGCCTCGGCGGCGAGGACTTCTCCTGGTACCTGGAGCACGTCCCCGGCGCCATGGCCCGCCTCGGCGTCCGTACCCCCGGCGACACCCGGGTCCGCGACCTCCACGCCGGCGACTTCGACGTCGACGAGCGGTGCATCGAGACCGGTGTGGAGCTCTTCACGGCCGCGGCCCTGCTCGACGCGGCGCCGGAGCGCTGACGGCCACCGCGCGGGAGCGCCGGCGGGCACCGCTCCGGAGCACCGCCGGCCGCCGCACCGGGCAGTGATCATCGCCACCTCCCGGCGGTGATCAACGCCACTCCGAAAGCGTTGAAATCCGGCCGGACCGCTCACTCAGCCGTCCGGCCCACGGCCCCGGCGTGTCTTTGCCCGGGGCCTCCCCAACGCTCGTACCGGCCTGTATAACCGGCGGTACCGGGCCGAACGCCCCCGGTCGCCTCTCCTGGCCGGTTCGCGACGATCCGATAACGACTCATGAACGGGTCTTTAACTGACATCTACGCGCGTTACGATCGCGGCGAAACCAGCGCCGGAAGAGGCGCTTTCGGTCAGTCTCGAAGGGACCCTCCTCTTGCGCCGGATCACCAGGATCACGACCGTGGGCATCGCCACCGCGGCGCTCGCCCTGTCCGCCACCGCGTGCGGCAAGTCGTCCAACGAGGGCTCGAGCTCCAGCTCGACCTCCGGCTCGAAGGCCGTCAAGGTCGCCATCGCGTACGACATCGGCGGCCGCGGCGACCAGTCCTTCAACGACGCCGCCTACGCGGGTCTGAAGAAGGCCGAGGACGAGCTCGGCGTCAAGGGTGCCGAGGCCGAGCCCTCGCAGGGCGAGAGCGACGCCGACAAGGTCGCGCGCCTCACCTCCCTGGCCCGCGCCGGCAACAACCCGGTCATCGGCGTCGGCTTCTCCTACGCCCCGGCCATCGCGAAGGTCGCCAAGTCCTTCCCGAAGACCACGTTCGGCCTCATCGACGACACGTCGGTGACCGCCCCGAACATCGCCAACCTCGTCTTCAACGAGGAGCAGGGCTCCTACCTGGCCGGCGTCGCCGCCGCCAAGACCTCGAAGACCGGCACGGTCGGCTTCATCGGCGGCGTCGAGGTTCCGCTGATCAAGAAGTTCGAGGCGGGCTTCACGCAGGGCGTCAAGGACACCAACCCCAAGGCGAAGGTGCTCACCCAGTACCTGACCCAGCCGCCGAACTTCGACGGCTTCTCGAAGCCCGACCTGGGCAAGGCCGCCGCGCAGGGCCAGCTCGACAAGGGCGCCGACGTGATCTACGCCGCCGCCGGTCTGGCCGGTTCCGGCTCGATCGAGGCCGCCGCGACCGCCGGCAAGTGGGCCATCGGCGTCGACTCCGACCAGTACAACCAGGCGGGTCTGGCCAAGTACAAGGACCACATCCTGACCTCGGTCACCAAGAACGTCTCGGGCTCCGTCTTCAACCTGATCAAGTCGGTCAAGGACGGCAAGCCGGAGTCCGGTGAGGTCCGTTACGGTCTCGCCACGGACGGCGTCGGCCTGGCCGACTCCAACCCGGCGTACCAGAAGATGACCGACGTCATCGCCGCCGTGGACGCCGCGAAGAAGAACATCGTCGACGGCAAGATCACGGTCAAGACCGCTCCGTAAGGACCCCAGGTCACGACCTGAGCCCGGGCCCGGCGTCCGGTGGCACCCCCACCGGACGCCGGGCCCCGGCACCTTTCCCGCACAGGTTTTCATTTTTCGGCAGCGCTACGCGTGTAGATGTCTCCCTGGCACGATAACTTCGCCCCGCCCTGCCCTCCCGCTCCCACTCCTTCCGGCCAAGGAGAGTGCGTCATCAACGCGTCCAGCCCCCCTGCCGTAGAACTGCACGGCATCACCAAGCGTTTCCCCGGCGTCGTCGCCAACAAGGACATCGCCATCACGGTCCGCAAGGGCACCGTGCACGCCCTCATCGGCGAGAACGGCGCCGGCAAGTCGACCCTCATGAAGATCCTCTACGGCATGCAGAAGCCGGACGAGGGCACGATCGCCGTCGACGGCGAGCAGGTCACCTTCTCCAGCCCCGGTGACGCCATCGCGCGCGGCATCGGCATGGTGCACCAGCACTTCATGCTCGCCGACAACCTCACCGTCCTGGAGAACGTCGTCCTCGGCGGCGAGAAGCTCTACGGCATCGGCGCCAAGGCGCGGAAGAAGATCCAGGAGATCTCCGACGCGTACGGCCTCGGGGTCCGCCCCGACGTCCTCGTCGAGGACCTCGGCGTCGCCGACCGGCAGCGCGTGGAGATCCTCAAGGTCCTCTACCGCGGCGCCCGGATCCTCATCCTCGACGAGCCGACCGCCGTCCTCGTCCCGCAGGAGGTCGACGCGCTCTTCGACAACCTGCGCGAGCTCAAGTCCGAGGGCCTGACCGTCATCTTCATCTCGCACAAGCTGGGCGAGGTCCTGAAGGTCGCCGACGACATCACCGTCATCCGCCGGGGCACCACGGTCGGCACCGCCGACCCGAAGACCGCCACCACCAAGCAGCTCGCCGAGCTGATGGTCGGCAGCGAGCTGCCCTCGCCGGAGACCCGCGAGTCGACGGTCACGGACGTCCCGATGCTCACGGTCGAGAACCTGACGCTCCTGGAGAGCGGCGCCGCCGGCGCCCCGCTGACCACCGCCGCCCCGGCCGACCCGTCCGCCGCGGTCACCGTCCACGAAGAGGTCGCGGTCGGCCGCAAGCTCCTCGACGACGTCTCGCTCACCATCCACAAGGGCGAGATCCTCGGCATCGCCGGCGTCGAGGGCAACGGCCAGACCGAGCTCATCGAGGCCCTCATGGGCATGGCCACCCCCGACGCGGGCGTCATCAGCCTCGACGGCGAGGACATCTCCAAGCTCCCCGTGCGCAAGCGCCGCGAGGGCGGCATCGGCTACATCCCCGAGGACCGCCACCGCCACGGCCTGCTCCTGGAGGCCCCCCTCTGGGAGAACCGCATCCTCGGCCACGTCACCGAGGCCCCCAACTCCAAGCGCGGCGTCCTCGACCCGAAGGCCGCCCGCAAGGACACCGAGCGGATCGTGCGCGAGTACGACGTCCGCACCCCCGGCATCGACGTCACCGCGGCCTCCCTCTCCGGCGGCAACCAGCAGAAGCTGATCGTCGGCCGCGAGATGAGCCACGGCCCCAAGTTCCTGATCGCCGCCCACCCCACCCGCGGTGTGGACGTCGGCGCGCAGGCGCAGATCTGGGACGCGATCCGGGACGCCCGCCGCGAGGGCCTCGCGGTGCTGCTGATCTCCGCCGACCTCGACGAGCTGATCGGCCTCTCCGACACCCTCCGGGTCATGTACCGCGGCAAGCTCGTCGCGGACGCCGATCCCGCCACCATCACGCCCGAGCAGCTGGGCTCCGCCATGACCGGCGCAGCCACCGGCCGCCTCGAAGGCACCGAAGAGCAGTCCGAAGACGGTGACGCCCGATGATGAAAATCGACAAGGACAAGCTGATCATCGGGGCCGCCGGCCCCGTGCTCGCCCTGGTCACGTCCTTCGTGCTCACCGTGCTGGTGCTGGCCGCGACGGGTCTTGACCCGATCGAGCCGATCCGCCTGATGATCGACAACGCCGGGTACTCCGACGTCCAGGTGCTGATCGTCAACCAGACCGGGATCTACTACCTGGCGGCCCTGGCCGTGGCCATCGGCTTCCGGATGAACCTCTTCAACATCGGCGTCGACGGCCAGTACCGCCTCGCCGCCATGGTCTCGGCCCTGGTCGGTGCCGCCATCGACCTGCCCGGTCCGCTGCACATCCTGGTCATCGTGCTCGTCGCGATCCTGACCGGTGCCCTCTGGGCCGGCATCGCGGGCATCCTGAAGACCACCCGGGGCGTCTCCGAGGTCGTCTCCACGATCATGCTCAACGCCATCACCACCTCCCTGGTGGCCTGGCTGATCCTGCCGAAGAACTTCGGCGTCCAGCCCGCCGGCTCCAACGACCTCACCACCGGGCAGATCCCCGAGTCCGGCTGGTTCCCCGGCATCGACATGGGCGAGGGCGGCCAGATCTACGGCTTCACCTTCGTCGCCCTCGCGCTCGGCGTCGTCTACTGGTTCGTCATCAACCGCACCCGCTTCGGCTTCGACCTGCGCGCCACCGGTGAGAGCGAGTCCGCGGCCCAGGCCAGCGGCGTCGACGCCAAGAAGATGATCCTCACCGCGATGCTGATCTCGGGCGGTCTCGCCGGTCTGTCCGGCATGCCGATCCTGCTCGGCGAGTCGCACACGTACAGCCTCGCCTTCCCGGTCGGCGTCGGCTTCACCGCCATCACCGTCGCCCTGCTCGGCCGCAACCACCCGGTCGGCATCCTCTTCTCCGCCCTCCTCTTCGCGTTCCTCGACAAGGCGTCCTCCAGCCTTGACATCGCGGGTTACCCGAAGGAGATCACCCAGATCATGCAGGGCATCATCGTGATCGCCGTGGTCGTCTCCTACGAGCTCGTCCGCCGTTACGGCCTCCGCCGCCAGCAGCAGAAGGTCGGCGAGCAGCTCGCCGCCGGCGGCGCCATCAAGACCGACAAGGAGGTGGCGGCATGAGCACCGGCACCGTTGCCAAGCCGAGCGCCGCGCCCATGAAGGCCGGCCGCCGCAAGCTGACCTGGCCCTGGATCCTGCTGATCGTCGCGGGCGGTCTCGTTCTCTTCTCGCTGGTCCGGGTCATCTCCGGGGCCGACGACCTCACCTCCGTCGGCCAGATCTCCGGCGCGCTCCAGCTCGCCGTGCCGATCGCCATGGCCGGTCTCGGCGGTCTGTGGTCCGAGCGCGCGGGCGTCGTCAACATCGGCCTCGAAGGCATGATGGTCCTCGGCACCTGGTTCGGCGCCTGGGCCGGCTACCAGTGGGGCCCGTGGACGGGTGTCGTCGTCGGCATCCTCGGCGGCGCGCTCGGCGGCCTGCTGCACGCGATCATCACCGTCACGTTCAACGTGAACCACATCGTCTCCGGTGTGGCGATCAACATCCTCGCGGTCGGCTTCACCCAGTACCTGTCGAACTTCACCTTCGACAAGGCCGAGGGCGGCTCCTCCAAGCAGTCCCCGCGCATCGACCAGATCACCGACATCACCATCCCGGGGCTGTCCGACTGGCTGGCGGACCTCCACGGCAAGCACTGGTTCCTGATCTCGGACATCGCGGGCATCCTCGGCGGCCTGGTCACCGACCTGTCGCTGCTGACGATCGTGGCCGCCCTGCTCATCGTGGCCACCTGGTGGGTCCTCTGGCGCACGGCCTTCGGCCTGCGGCTGCGCTCCTGCGGTGAGAACCCGGTCGCGGCCGAGTCCCTGGGCGTCAACGTCTACAAGTACAAGTACATCGCCGTCGTCGTCTCCGGCGGCCTCGCCGGCCTCGGCGGCGCCTTCCTGGCGATCGTCTCCACCGGCATCTACCAGGAGGGCCAGACCGGCGGCCGCGGCTACATCGGTCTCGCCGCCATGATCTTCGGCAACTGGATGCCCGGCGGCATGGCCATGGGCGCCGGCCTCTTCGGCTTCACCGACAGCCTCAAGCTGCGCGGTGGCGCCGAGAACGTCCACGCGCTGCTGCTGCTCGTCGCGCTGCTCCTGGTGATCGCCGCCGCGTGGCAGCTGTACAGGAAGAAGTACGTGGTCGCGGCCATCTCCGCGGCGTTCTCCGCGGCCTTCTTCCTCTGGTACGCGCTGACCGACCAGGTCCCGAGCCAGTTCGTCGACGCCGCCCCATACATCACCACCCTGCTCGTGCTCGCCCTCTCGTCGCAGCGCCTGCGGATGCCCAAGGCGGACGGCCTGCCGTACCGCAAGGGCGAGGGCAAGTGACGACGGCCCCCGACTGGGAGGCCCTGCGGGCCGCGGCGCGCGAGGCCATGTCGCACGCGTACGCCCCGTACTCCGACTTCCCGGTCGGCGCGGCGGCCCTCGTGGACGACGGGCGGACGGTCTCCGGCTGCAACGTGGAGAACGCCTCGTTCGGCCTCGGCCTGTGCGCCGAGTGCGGGCTCGTCTCGCAGCTCCAGGCGACCGGCGGCGGGCGGCTCACGCACTTCGTGTGCGTGGACGGCCGGGGCGAGTCCCTGGTCCCGTGCGGGCGCTGCCGGCAGCTCCTGTACGAGTTCGGGGGCCCCGAACTGGTCCTGGAGACGCCCGCCGGGTTCGTCACCCTGGCGGACATGCTTCCGCAGGCCTTCGGGCCCGACCACCTCGCCAAGTAGCACCTCGGAGCGACCCTTCCGGCACGATGGGAGGGTCGCTCCCCTTTCCTCCCCCCTCTATGCGCGTAGAAAGAGGCACACCATGGACGTCATCTCCGTCATCCGCACCAAGCGGGACAAGGGCGAGCTGAGCCCCGAGCAGATCGACTGGGTCATCGACGCGTACACCCGCGGTGTGGTCGCCGACGAGCAGATGTCCGCCCTGGCCATGGCCATCCTGCTGAACGGCATGAACCGCACGGAGATCGCCCGCTGGACCGCCGCCATGATCGCGAGCGGCGAGCGCATGAACTTCGACTCGCTCTCCCGCCCGACCGCCGACAAGCACTCCACCGGCGGCGTCGGCGACAAGATCACCCTCCCGCTCGCCCCGCTCGTCGCCGCCTGCGGCGCGGCCGTGCCGCAGCTCTCCGGCCGCGGCCTCGGCCACACCGGCGGCACGCTCGACAAGCTGGAGTCCATCCCCGGCTGGCGCGCGCTGCTCTCCAACGAGGAGATGCTGCACGTCCTCGACACCACCGGCGCGGTCATCTGCGCGGCGGGCGACGGCCTGGCCCCCGCGGACAAGAAGCTGTACGCGCTCCGCGACGTGACCGGCACGGTGGAGGCGATCCCGCTGATCGCCTCGTCGATCATGTCCAAGAAGATCGCCGAGGGCACCGGCTCCCTGGTCCTGGACGTCAAGGTCGGCACCGGCGCCTTCATGAAGAACATCGAGGACGCGCGCGAGCTGGCGCGCACGATGGTGGGCCTCGGCACGGACAGCGGCGTCAAGACGGTCGCCCTCCTCACCGACATGTCCACCCCGCTCGGCCTCACCGCGGGCAACGCCCTGGAGGTCCGCGAGTCCGTCGAGGTCCTCGCCGGCGGCGGCCCGAAGGACGTCGTCGACCTGACGATCGCCCTCGCGGCCGAGATGCTCGACGCGGCCGGCATCAAGGGCGCCGACCCGGCGAAGGCCCTCGCCGACGGCTCCGCGATGGACGTCTGGCGCCGCATGATCGCGGCCCAGGGCGGCGACCCGGACGCGACCCTCCCGGTCGCCCGCGAGCAGCACGTCGTCACGGCCCCGTCGACCGGTGTCCTCACCCGCCTCGACGCCTACGACATCGGCATCGCCGCCTGGCGCCTCGGCGCCGGCCGCGCCCGCAAGGAGGACCCGGTGCAGGCCGGTGCCGGCGTCGAGCTCCACGCCAAGCCCGGCGACACGGTGACGGCGGGCCAGCCCCTCCTCACCCTCCACACGGACACCCCGGAGAAGTTCGACTACGCCCTGAAGTCCCTGACGGACGCCTGGGACATCGCGGCTCCGGGCACGGAGTTCACCCCGAACCCGATCGTCCTGGACCGCATCGCCTGAGGCCCCGGCCCGCGACGGGAGCCGGTGCGAGGACTACGCCGGCTCCCCGAGCAGCCCCGGCAGCTCCCGCATGTGGTCGAAGACCACCGTCCGCGGGCCCATGAGCCGGTCCGCCCGCGTCAGGCCCCCGCAGTAGCCGAAGGCGCGCATGCCGGCCGCGCGGGCGGCCTGGACGCCGTACGGGCTGTCCTCGACGACGGCGCAGCGCTCCGGCGGGACGCCCATCGTGGCGGCGGCGTGCAGGAAGAGGTCGGGGGCGGGCTTGGCGCGGGGGACGTCGCGGGCGCTGAAGACGCGGCCCTCGAAGCGGGGGAGGAGCCCGGTGCGGCCGAGGTTCTTGCGGATGCTGGAGTGGCTGCCGTTGGAGGCGAGGCAGTACGGGACGGAGAGGGCGTCCAGGACCTCGGTGACGCCCTCGACGGCCGTCAGCTCCGCGTCCAGGGCGTCCTCGTACCGCTGCCTGAAGGGCGCCTCCCAGCCGGGTTCGAGGGGGCGGCCCCGCCGCTCCTCGACGATCGCGGTGAGCATCTCGTGCGAGGAGCCGATGAAGAGCTCGGCCATCTCCGCCTCGCTGAACTCGGCGCCGAGGGAGGCGAACACCTCCCGGTCCACCCGGCAGTAGATGCGCTCGCTGTCCACCAGGACACCGTCACAGTCGAAGATCACCAGTTCGACGCGATCATGAGTCATGGGCAGAGCCTAGCGACCAGGCGTTCGAGCCCGGAGGCCTTCGGCCCCACCGCGCGCGAGGTGCTCGGCGCACACGCCGACCTCCCGCGCGACGACCGGACGGCACTCCTCCAGGCGCTTCCGGCGGGCGTCCGGGAACCGCGGCTCGGCGAGCGGCATGCCGGTCCGACGGGCCGCGTCCGATGAGTTACGGGCGCGGCGCCCGTCTCCCTGTCGTGAACACCTCTCCTGCCCTCGAACTGCGGCTCTCCGGGCCGCCCGCCCCCGACGACGTCGCACGGCTCTGCGCCCTGCTCGCCGCCGCCCCGCCCGGGGAGGTCGTCTGCGAGATCAGCGCCCTTGCGAGCGCCGATCTCGCCGCCGTCGACGCCCTCGCCCGGCTGAAGCTCGCCGCCCGCCGGCGCGGGCACCGGATCCGCTTCGAGGGCGCGAGGCCCCAGCTGCGGGCCCTGCTCATTCTCAGCGGCCTGGAGGGGACCCTAGGCCTCTAGCCGCGCCGGAAGGTCGAAGAGCGGGAACCAGCGCTCGGTGTCCAGGAAGAAGTCCATCCCGGCGACCTTGCCGTCCCGCAGCTCCAGGACGATCAGCGCCCACGGGCTGAAGCCGCCCGCCGGGTCCGGGTGGTACTGGGCGAAGGCCGGCGAGCCGTTCGCCACGGTCGGCACCAGCTTCGAGCCCGCGCAGACCTCGCCGACGCCCAGCATCCAGCCGACGATGTTCTCGTGGCCCTGGAGCCACAGGTCGTACGGCGGCATGGACATCGTCGCGTCCTCGTGGAGGAGCGCGGTCAGCGCCTTCATGTCGTAGCCCTCGAAGGCGGCGACGTACCGCTCCAGGAGCGCCTGCTGCTCCTCGTCCAGCGGGTTCGCCGCGTCGGAGGCGGTCGGCGCCTGCTCGGCGATGGTCGCGCGGGCCCGCTGGAGGGCGCTGTTGACCGAGGCGACGGTGGTGTCGAGGAGCTCGGCGACCTCGCCGGCCTTCCAGGCGAGCACCTCGCGCAGGATGAGCACGGCCCGCTGCTTGGGCGGCAGGTGCTGGAGCGCGGCCACGAACGCGAGCCGTACGGACTCGCGGGACAGCGCCGTCTCCGCCGGGTCCCCGGCCGAGGGCATGACCCGCCCGTCCGGGATCGGCTCCAGCCAGGTGATCTCCGGCTGCTTGACGAGCTGCGCCTGCGCGACGGGCGTCGGCCCGGTCAGGTCCATGGGCCGTGCTCTCCTGTTCCCCGCGTTCAGCGCGTCCAGGCAGACGTTCGTGGCGATCCGGTACAGCCAGGACCGCAGCGAGGAGCGGCCCTCGAAGGAGTCCATGGCCTTCCAGGCGCGGACCATCGTGTCCTGCACCGCGTCCTCCGCCTCGAAGGAGGATCCGAGCATCCGGTAGCAGTAACCGGTCAGCTCCCTGCGGTACTTGTCGAGGTCCTCGGTCGTCGCGGTCGCTGTGTCACTCATCGGGTCCACACCCCACTCACCCCTCACCGGCCCCCGTTCGGTGCCGGTGAGAGGGAAGCTACCGCAGCGCACTGACAGTGGGGGTCAGGTTCCCGGCTTGCGCCCGTAGACGAAGACGTCGTCCCCGTTCCTGAGCAGGTTCCAGTACGCCTTCGCGTCCGCCGGCCGCATGTTGACGCAGCCGCCGGAGCCCGGCGGGTTCCACATGGACTTGGTGGTCGAGTGGAAGGCCTGGCCGCCGTCGAAGAACTGCGAGTACGGCATGGAGACGTGGTAGAGCGTCGACCAGTGGTTGATGCTCCGCCAGTAGATCTTCTTGGAGCCGGTGCGGGTCTCGGTGCCGTCCTTGCCGGTGCGGACCGGGACCGGGCCGTACGTGAGGCGCGCGCCGTCCTGGATCCAGCTGAGCTGGCGGGTCAGGTCGACGCAGGCGATGCGGCCGCGGTTGGTCGGGCAGGTGCCCGCGCGGTTGGGGTTGGTGCCGGCCGCCCTCTGCTGGATCATCGTGTTCATGGTGCGCCAGGTGACCGGCCCGGCGTACCCCATGGCCGGGGTGATGCCGTGCTTGGCCTGGAAGGCCTGGATGGCCTGACAGTCGCCGAGCGACTGGCGCCCGTCGACGGTCCGCCCGAGGAACTTCTCCACCTGCTTCTGGTACGGCCCCGTCGTCACGTTGCAGGACGCCGCCTGCGCCGGGGCCGTACCGAGCGCGATCGTCATCGGCACCACGAGCGAGGTGATGCCGGCGGCGATGCCCGCCCTTCTGCCTGTCCGTTGCGTGATTCGCTTCATGATCGTCAACTCCCCCTAGAGTCCCTGTGCTTGAGGACGTCAGGGGGAGTCTGGCGGTTGCGGGCCGGGAGCGGGAGACCGCCTACGCCGCCGCCGGGTGCAGCTGCCGCGCCGCGACGCGGGCGCTGTGCGAGCCGTACAGGGTGAGCGAGACGACCCCGAGGACCGCGACCAGGCCGACGAGGACCGTGCCCGCCCAGCCGCCCGCGTGGAAGGCGATCGCGCCGAGCGTGCCGCCCGCGCTGCTGCCCAGGTAGTACGCCGACTGGTAGAGCGCCGAGGCCTGCGCGCGGCCCGTCTTCGCCGTGCGGCTCACCGAGGAGGAGGCGACCGCGTGGCCCGCGAAGAAACCGGCGGTGATCAGGACCAGGCCCGCGAGGACGAGGGCGAGGGAGTCGGAGAGGGAGAGCAGCAGGCCCGCCGCCGTCGTGGAGACCGCGAGGTAGAGCGCGCCGCGCCGGCCCAGACGGCCGACCAGCTTGCCGGCCGCCGCCGAGGAGACCGTGCCGACCAGGTAGACCAGGAAGATCGAGCCGATCACGCCCTGCGGCAGCGAGAACGGGGCCTCCACCAGGCGGTAGCCGATCACCGTGTACACGGCGCCGAACACCGTCATGAACAGCGCGCCGATCGCGTACAGGCGCATCAGGAGCGGGTCCGCGAGGTGGCCGCGGACCGTCCGGGCGAGCGCCTTCGGGTTCAGCGTGCCGGGGGTGAAGTGCCGGGCCTTCGGGAGCAGCGCCCGGAAGGCGAGCGCGCACACCAGGGAGGTCAGGCCGACGGCGGCCAGACCCGCGCGCCAGCCCCACATCTGCGCCACCCAGCCGGTCACGATGCGGCCGCTCATGCCGCCGATCGAGTTGCCCGCGACGAACAGGCCGATCGAGGAGATCAGCGCCCGGGGCCGCACCTCTTCCGCGAGGTACGCCATCGCCGAGGCCGGGAGTCCGGCGAGCGCGGCGCCCTGGACCGCGCGCAGCGCGATCAGGGACTCCAGGTTCGGGGCGAGCGGCACCAGGAGCGCCACGGCGACCGCGACCGAGAGGGAGGCCGTCATCGTCGCACGCCGCCCGAAGCGCTCCGAGAGGGCGCTGAACGGCAGGACGCACAGGGCGAGGGCGCCGGTCGCGGCGGAGACCGTCCAGGAGGCGGCGGAGGCGGTGGCGCCGAACTCGGCCGAGATGGCCGGGAGGAGGGCCTGCGTGGAGTAGAGGAGGGCGAAGGCGGCCAGTCCGGCGGCGAAGAGCGCGAGGCTCATCCGGCGGTGGCCGGGGGCGCCGGGGGCGAGGCGGGTGTCGGCGGCCGCGGTGGTGGCGGCCGCCTTGGTACTGGCGGAAGGCATGCCACGAACGTAGGACGGTCCGTTTCATGCGTCCAATGCACGGAACTGCTGTAATCGTTCCCATGGTGCATGAGTACAGGTCACAGCCTCGCCTGTCACCGAACAGTAACGAAGAAGACATGGGACTGCTGCTCGCGCCGCGGCTCGCGTACTTCGCCGCCGTCGCCCGGCACGAGCACGTGACCCGCGCGGCGGCCGAGATGGGCGTGCCGCAGTCGACGCTCTCGCGGGCGATGGTCCGGCTCGAACAGGACCTCGGGGTCACCCTCTTCGCCCGGCGCGGCCGCACGGTCTCCCTCACCCCGGCCGGCCGCCGCTTCCTCACCGCCGCCGAGCGGGCCCTCGCCGAGGTGGAGCGGGCCGCCGACACCGTACGGGCCGACGCCGACCCGACGGCCGGGCGGGTCGCCTTCGGCTTCCTCCACACGATGGGCTCCGAGACCGTCCCCGGGCTCATCCGCGCCTTCCGGGTCGACCACCCCCGGATCCGCTTCACCCTCGTCCAGAACTACGGCGAGGCCATGATCGAGCGGCTGCGGGCCGGCGACCTCGACCTCTGCCTGACCTCCCCGGTGCCCGACGCCCCCGACCTGGTGGCCCGGCGCCTCGACGAGCAGCGGCTGCGGCTCGTCGTCCCGGACGACCACCGGCTCGCCGGCCGCAAGCGGGTCCGCCTCGCCGAGGCCGCGGAGGAGACCTTCGTGACCCTGGAGCCGGGGTACGGGCTCCGCCGCATCACCGACGACCTGTGCGCGGAGGCCGGGTTCAAGCCCCGGGTCGCCTTCGAGGGCGAGGAGGCCGAGACCCTGCGCGGCCTGGTCGCCGCCGGGCTCGGCGTCGCCCTGCTGCCCCCGCCCGCCGTGCCCCGCCCCGGCGTCGTCGAGCTCACCGTCACCGCGCCGCGCGCGGTCCGGGAGATCGGCGTCGCCTGGCTGGACGGCCACCCGGACACGGCCCCGGTGGCCGCCTTCAAGAAGTTCCTGCTCGGCCGCCGGGGCCACCTGCTCCCGAAGGAGCCGTCACCCCCGGCGTGAGCTCCCGAAACCCGCCGCCAGCGGCATCCGCAGGCCGATCGGCGGGGGAGCGGCCATCGCGTCGGTCACCGGGCGGGTGACCGGCCGGGCGAAGAGGGCGCCGAGCACGAAGTCCGCGGCGAGGGCCCGGACCTCGGACGCGTACTGGCGCAGCGCGTGACCGTCCGAGTGCACCTCGAAGCGGCAGGTGTCCCGGTTGGCCTTCTTCGCCCGCTCGGCGAACCGGAACGACAGCTCCGGGTCCGTCCGCGCGTCGTTCGTGCCGTGCACGAGCAGCACCTTGCGTCCCACCAGCTGCCGCACCGGCTCCGGCTCCGCCGCCACGTCGTCCTCCGGCAGCCACGGCGCGAGCGCGAGCACCGAGCCGACCGCCGGATGCCCGGCCGCCCGCAGCGCCGCCCGCGCCCCCATGCCGTGCCCGACGAGGCAGACGGGGACGTCGCCGTAGAGCCGTACCGCCTCCGCGATCGCCCAGGTGGTGTCCCTCATGAGGGCCGCGTCCGTCCCGTTCCAGCCGCGCGCCCGGTAGTGCACCACGTGCACGGCGAGCCCCTCGGACCGCCCCGCCCGCGCCAGCTCCCGCCCGAGCGGCAGCATCGCCGCGTGCGCCCGCGGGGACGCCCGCCGAGCCGACACCGGATCCCCGTCCGGCAGGAGCAGCACCACGCCGCCCACCGCCGCCGACGTCCGGGAAACACCAACGGGGCGTCCGAGCCGGGGTCGCCGGGTCTCGGACGGTCCTACGAGTGCGTAGTGCGCCATGGCAGAACAGTCTCAGAAGCGGAGGTGTACGCCAGCCGTACGCGCGGTCTCTGTTACGTATCGTCCGCTGAGCGAACGACCCTTGTTCCTATACCCGTTCGAACCGGGCCACCGACCCCACCCGCGTGAATCCCCTGCGGCCGTACCAGGTGTGCGGCCAGTCGCCCGAGAAGGCGGTGAGGAAGCGGGTCCCGCAGCCCGCGGCGGCGGCCTCGTGGAGCGCGGTGTCCAGGACCTTGCCGGCGTACCCCTGCTTCAGATGGGCCTCCACGGTGACCAGGTCCTCGATCTGCGCGATCCCGGTCGTCGGGTTCATGTACAGGTCGACCCAGGCGGCCACCTCGCCCTCCGGGGTGTGCGCGGCGAAGAACCGCACGACGTCGGCCCCGCGCCTGCGCGCGAGCCGCCGCTCCACCAGGTGGTGGATCTGCTCCGGCGTCAGGTCCGGGATGAACCGGGGCCAGGACTCGGTGACCGGGCCGCGCAGCTCGTCGAAGTCCACCTCGCGCGCCCCGCCGTGCTCCGGCGCCGGGCCGGTGTGCGCCATGACCAGCGTGGTGGCGTGCCGGAAGCCGGCCCGCCGCATGGGCGCCACGCAGGAGGCGGCGACGGTCTCGTCGAGGACGTACGCGAAGCGGTACGGGAGATGGCTCTGCGCCTCGTCCGTGTAGCCGGCCAGCGCCTCCGGGTCCACGGCCCCGTAGGCGAGCACGTGGTTGTTCCCCCGGGAGTGGTGATAGGCGTCGTCGAGCACCGCGACGGCGCCGGGGAACTCGACGGTGCGGGCCGCCTGGCGGCGGTGGAAGTCGGTCAGGAAGCCGTGGATCCGCGGCAGTTCGGACGCGGGCGTGGTGGAGGTCATGGGCGGCAGACTAGGCGGACCGGCGCCATGCCGCCATGAGAAATCCTGCGCCACGACCGCCGTTCTACGCGCGTAGGGGCTAGAGTGCGGAAATGACGAGCCAGACCCCCAACGTCCCCACCGCGGACCAGATCCGCCGTGCCCCGAAGGTGCTGCTCCACGACCACCTCGACGGCGGACTGCGCCCCGGCACGATCATCGAACTCGCCCGGGAGCAGGGCTACGGGCAGCTCCCCGAGACGGAGCCCGACAAGCTCGGCATCTGGTTCCGCGAAGCCGCCGACTCCGGCTCCCTGGAGCGCTACCTGGAGACCTTCGCGCACACCTGCGCCGTCATGCAGACCCGGGACGCCCTCTTCCGCGTCGCCGCCGAGTGCGCCGTCGACCTGGCCGAGGACGGCGTCGTCTACGCCGAGGTGCGCTACGCCCCCGAGCAGCACCTGGAGGGCGGCCTCACCCTCGAAGAGGTCGTGGAGGCCGTCAACGAGGGCTTCCGCGAGGGCGAGCGGCAGGCCAGGGCCAATGGCCACCGGATCAGGGTCGGGGCCCTGCTGACCGCCATGCGGCACGCCGCCCGCGCCCTGGAGATCGCCGAACTCGCCAACCGCTACCGCGACACCGGCGTCGTCGGCTTCGACATCGCCGGCGCCGAGGCCGGCTACCCGCCCACCCGTCACCTCGACGCCTTCGAGTACCTCAAGCGGGAGAACAACCACTTCACGATCCACGCGGGCGAGGCCTTCGGGCTGCCCTCGATCTGGCAGGCGCTCCAGTGGTGCGGCGCCGACCGGCTCGGCCACGGCGTGCGGATCATCGACGACATCGAGGTCGCCGAGGACGGCTCCGTCCGCCTCGGCCGCCTCGCGGCCTACGTCCGCGACAAGCGGATCCCGCTGGAGATGTGCCCCTCCTCCAACCTCCAGACCGGCGCCGCCGCCTCGTTCGCCGAGCACCCCATCGGCCTGCTCCGCAGGCTCCACTTCCGGGCCACGGTCAACACCGACAACCGGCTCATGAGCGGGACGAGCATGAGCCGGGAATTCGAGCTGCTGACCGAGGCATTCGACTACACGCTCGACGACATGCAGTGGTTCACGGTCAATGCGATGAAATCAGCGTTCATTCCTTTCGATGAACGACTGGCCATGATCAACGAGGTGATCAAGCCCGGTTATGCCGAGCTGAAGTCCGAATGGCTGTTCCAGCAGACGGCCACGACCAGGGAGTCTTCCCCGGCGGAGGGCTGAGAGGCGCCCCGCGGAGGGGAGGGGAGCGGCCGGGCCGGTGCGACACCCGGCCGCTTTCCGGTGTTTGCGGAGGCGACGTTCACTGGTTAGTTTGCAGAGCCGCTCTGCATTCCCAGGTTCCACAGGATTTCCCCTCCCGGCTTTCCCCGAAGCCCCCGGATTCCCCAAGGAAGATTTTCAGATGAAGCAGTCTGCCGCCAAGAAGCTCGGTGTCGCCGCTCTCGGTGCCGCTTTCGCCGTCACCGCCGCCGGTACGGCCTCCGCGGCGTCGTCCCTGCCGCTCGACGCCGACGCGCTGGGCACGGTGACCAACGCCGTCCCGCTGGGCGACGGCCTCACCACGCTCCCCGACGGCGCCACCGAGTCCCTCGGAGCCGGACAGGGCGCCCTCGGCCAGGGCCTCGACCAGGGCGTGAAGACCCTCCCGGCCGCCGCCGGCCAGGCCACCCAGAACGCTCCGCTCGGTGCCGCGACCGGCGCCCTCGGCTCCACCCCGCTCGGAGGCCTCCTCGGCGGCCTGCCGCTGAACGGTCTGCCGCTGAACGGTCTGCCGCTCGGCTGACCCCCCCCGTACACGCCGAAGGGGCGCGCACCCGGAACTCCGGGTACGCGCCCCTTCGGCGTCCGTACGAGCGGCCGCTACCAGGCCGAGGTCGCGGTCTTCTCCGCGGGCAGGAAGATCCACAGGCCCAGGTAGATCAGGAACTGCGGTCCCGGCAGCAGGCACGAGACCAGGAAGATCAGGCGCATCGTCCACGGGGTGGTGCCGAAGCGCCGGGCCAGCGCCGCGCACACTCCGCCGAGCACGCGTCCGTCACGGGGGCGGGTCAGTGCGGCCATGGTGGGCTCCTTCGGAGTCGGTCCGGGAGCCGCTCCTCCGGGCTCCCGATGACTCCATACTGCCGTCGCGAAGGGGGACGAAGCATCCGACTACGGGGCGATCGGGACCCTGGAAATCTTCGGGGTCGCCCCCTGAGAACCGGAGGCCGGACGCCCCGCCTCCCCCCTGCGGCGCAGCCAGGTCCGGCCGGCCGGAACCACCAGGAGATGCGCGAGCGCGACGCCCGCCGTGTTCAGGAGTACGGAGTCCACGTCCACGACCTGCCCCGGAACCGCGGTCTGGAGCAGCTCCACGGCCAGCGACACGAGCGCCCCCGCGGCGGTCGTACGGGCCAGGGAGGCCCACCCGGAGACCCGCAGCCGCCCGTCGGCCATCGGGAGCAGCACCCCGAGCGGGGCCAGCAGCAGCAGGCCCTCGCCGATCAGGCGCGCGGCCTCGGCGCCCCCGAGCGCGAGATCCGCCCGCAGGCCGTGCAGCGGGATCGTGTTCGGCGGGGTCACCCACGCCACGTCCCGTGGGCGCAGACCGACCCACGCGACGAGCAGCAGATGCGCGACGAGGAGGACGAACCCCGCCACGCGGACCACCACGGCGGCCTGGCCGCCCGAACCTTGACGCTGCACGCCCCCCAAGACGCACCGCACGGCGGAATCGGTTCCGCAGCGTGCGGGCGCCCACCCGCGGCGGCGGGGTCAGCCCGTGGTGACCGGCGGAGCCGTCGGCGGGGCGGAGTCCGGGCGTTCGCGGAGGTCCGGGGTGCAGCGGTAGCGCTTCGGGGGGTATGTGCCGGGACCGCCGAGGAGGACCGTGTGGCCGCCGGCGCCCGCCGAGCTCTCCGCGAAGGTGCAGACGAGCTGGGACAGGGCCTTCGGAGCCAGGTCCTCCGGCTGGCGGCTCAGCCGCAGGGTGCCGGCCGGGTCGCCCGGGCGGGCGCCGCCGACCGTCAGCGGTCCGCGGACCTCGGTGGTGAAACCGGCCTGGCGCTCGCCCTCGGAGGGCTCGGCGAGCAGCTGCGCGAGGAGGCCGCCGGCCGTGCGGACGGGGTCGCCGCCGGCCTTCTCCTCCGGGAGCGGCGAGCGGCGGTCCACCGCCTCCAGCTGCGAGCCGCAGACCAGGAACACCCGGACCGGCACGCCCTGCGCCGCCGTCTGCGTCGTGCCGTCGTCGGTCACGCTGCACGGGACCCGGGACGGGGCCGCGCCCGCGTCGACCGGGACCGAGGTGGTCCGGATGCCGCAGCCGGCGAGCAGTGCGGTCAGCGCGACCGCCGGGACAAGGGCACGACGCCTCACGCTTCCTCCACCTCGCCCTGGCTGCTGCGGGTCCGCACCTCGCGGGTGATCGCCGAGGCGTCCAGCGGCAGCCGCAGCACGAACACCGCGCCGTCGACCGTCCCGTCCTCGCCGACCGAGTTCGACGCCGTGATCGAACCGCCGTGGATCAGCGCGTTCTCCATGGCGATCGACAGGCCGAGTCCGCTGCCCTCGGACCGCGGCCGGGACGCGCTCGCCTTGTAGAAGCGGTCGAAGACATGGGGGAGCACTTCCTCGGGGATGCCGGGGCCGTGGTCGCGGACCGCGATGACCAGCTCGTCGTCCTCCGTGCGGACCGAGACCCGCACCGGCGAACCGCCGTGCTTGAGCGCGTTCCCGATCAGGTTCGCGAGGATCACGTCGAGGCGGCGCGGGTCGAGCGGCGCGACGATCCCGCGCTCGGCGTCGAGCTCCACCGCGTCCAGCCAGGCCCGCGCGTCGATGCACGCGGTGATCTGGTCGGCGATGTCCACGTCGTCGAGGACGAGCCGCGCGGTGCCCGCGTCGAAGCGGGTCACCTCCATCAGGTTCTCCACCAGGTCGTTGAGGCGGCGGGTCTCGCTCACCACGAGCGCCACCGCCGGGGCGATCATCGGGTCCAGGGAGTCCTGCTCGTCCTCCAGGACCTCGGTGACGGCCGTCAGCGCGGTCAGCGGGGTCCGCAGCTCGTGCGACATGTCGGCGACGAACCGCCGGGAGGACTCCTCCCGCGCGCTCATGTCCGCGACCTGCTTCTGCAGCGACTCGGCCGCGCTGTTGAACGTACGGGAAAGATCGGCCAGTTCGTCGGCGCCGGTGACCCGCAGCCGGGTGTCGAGCTTCCCCTCGCCGAGCTGCCGGGCCGCCTCGCCGAGCCGGTGCACCGGGCGCAGCACGGTCGTCGCCGCGACCTGCGCGAGCAGCACCGAGCCGGCCACGGCGAGCGCGGTGGCGATCCCCAACGACCAGGCGAGCGAGTTCAGATCGGCCTTCTCCGCCGCCAGCGACTTGAACATGTACCCGGCGGGCCCGCCGCCTTCGATCCGCGTCCCGCCGACCAGGTACGGCGTCCCGTTCCGCTCCGTGCGCTGCCAGAACAGGTGGTACGCGTACGGGTTGGCGTCCGTCACCGGCCGCTTCGTGTCCACGGCCACCCGCAGCGAGCGCGGCACGTCGGCCAGCGTGAAGTCGTCCGGGTCCGAGGCGCCCACGATCGGCTTGCCCGCGGCCCGCTCGCCGAGCAGCAGCACCTGGTAGTTCGCGGCGCTGCCCGTCGCTATCTGCTCGGCGGTCCGCCGCAGGTCGTCCTGGGTGGGCCGGAGCGGCAGCGTCGCCGCCCGGTTCTGCATCTCCTGCCGGAAGTCGTTGAGCGCCGAGTCCTGGGTGCGGGTCAGCACCGCCTCACGGTTCAGCCAGTACGCGATGCCGGAGGCGGCGACGGCCGCGGTGAGCGCGACGAGGGCGAAGACGATGACGAGCCGGAGCCGCAGGCTCGAAAGCCGCAGCCGTGCGTAGATCCCCTTGCTCACGCAGGAACGTCCAGTCGGTAGCCGACCCCGCGGACGGTACGGATCAGCGTCGGCGAGGACGGCACGTCCTCCACCTTGGCGCGCAGCCGCTGCACACAGGCGTCGACGAGCCGCGAGTCGCCCAGGTAGTCGTGCTCCCACACGAGCCGCAGCAACTGCTGCCGGGACAGCGCCTGTCCGGGCCGCCGGCTCAGCTCCAGGAGCAGCCGCAGCTCGGTCGGGGTGAGCTGGAGGTCCTCGCCGTTCTTGGTGACCGTCATCGCCGAACGGTCGATCACCAGCGAGCCGTACGTCGCCGAGTCCGTCGACTCGCGCTCCCCGCGCCGCAGCACGGCCCGGATGCGGGCGTCGAGCACCCGCCCCTGCACCGGCTTCACGACGTAGTCGTCGGCGCCGGACTCCAGGCCGACGACCACGTCGATGTCGTCGCTGCGGGCGGTCAGCAGGATGATCGGCAGCTGGTCGGTCCGGCGGATGCGCCGGCAGACCTCGAAGCCGTCGATGCCGGGCAGCATGACGTCGAGGACGACCAGGTCCGGCCGCTGCTCGCGCAGCAGCTGGAGACCGTCCTCGCCCGTCGCGGCGGTGGCCACCCGATGACCCTGCCGGGACAGGGAGAGTTCGAGGGCCGTGCGGATGGCGTCGTCGTCCTCGATCAGCAGCAGAAAAGGCACGTCGTCATTCTGGCGCATGGGCCGTCCGAGATCGACCGCTCTTCGACTCGCTTCTGTTCCGTCCCCTGTGACACGGCTGTGACAGTCGGCGGACAACGCCATGAAGTCCGGCGGGCAAGCTTCTTGGCACACGGACCGAAACACACTCCAACCGACGGGGGGCGCAAGATGAACGCACTGCACGGCACCACCTCAAGCGCAGTTGTCACGCGTCTCCATGACGTCGTGCGGAGCAACGAGAAGTCCGGCGGTGTGAACGGGCGGGGGTGCGTTCGAACCGTCGGGCGTCAGCGCAAGGCGCCGTACATGGTGGCCGTTGCTGACGGGGGAGCGGCGTACGGGGAGGTCACGGGGGAACGCACGAGCTGCTCGGAAGCCGAGTTCACGGCTTACGTGCAGGAGCGTCGTGCCTCCCTGTACGCCACCGCCTACCACCTCACCGGTGACCGTTTCGAGGCCGAGGACCTGCTCCAGAGCGCGCTGTTCTCCACGTACCGCGCCTGGGACCGGATCAGCGACAAGGCGGCCGTCGGCGGCTACCTGCGTCGCACCATGACGAACCTGCACATCAGCGCCTGGCGCCGGCGCAAGCTCAACGAGTACCCGACCGAGGAGCTGCCGGAGACGGTCGGCGAGACGGACGCCATGCGGGGCACCGAGCTGCGCGCGGTCCTGTGGCAGGCCCTGGCCCGCCTGCCCGAGCTCCAGCGGACGATGCTGGTGCTGCGCTACTACGAGGGCCGGACCGATCCGGAGATCGCGGAGATCCTGGACATCAGTGTCGGCACGGTGAAGTCGAGCATCTGGCGCTCGCTGCGGCGACTGCGCGAGGACGAGGTGCTGAGCTTCGGCCGTGACGAGGAGGAGTCCTTCGGCGAGCTGGTGGCCTGAAGGTCGGGGGGACGCACCCTGCGGGGGCCACGGGGGAAACGGGGCCGCCGCCGGGAACGGGGGAACACGGGGGAACCGTACGGGGGTACGGGGAAACACGAAGCGGGTCGTACGAGTCCGGGGGGTCTCGTACGGCCCGCTTCGTGCGTCGTGCGCTAGACCGGGGTGCGGTGGCGGCCCGCCGCCGCGGCGGCCAGGCGGCCCAGGGCCTCCGGCTGGGCGCAGGGGTGGGCGCCCAGGGCGGTCTGGCGGGCGACGATGGCGCGTTCGGCGCGCATCAGGCGCCAGCCGCGGCGCAGCAGGAACGGGACGGACTTGCGGCCCTCGCGGAGGTCGCGGAGGAGCCGGCGGCGGAACGTCGTCGACGGGCGCCCGCGCAGGCACAGCGCGTCCGCGAGGACGTCGAGCTCGCGGCAGCGGGAGACGATCTCGGCCGCGAAGATGCCCTCCGCCACGAAGAGCGGGGTCCGCGCGATGTCGAGCGGCTCACGGCCCTTGATGGAGCTGGTGGCGATGTCGTACACGGGGACGCCGGTCCGCCCCGTGCGGCACAGCTCGACGATCGCGGAGACGGCGGCGTCCGCGTCCCAGGACCGTGGGGAGTCCCAGTCGATGTCCGTGGAGCCTTCGACGAGCGGGAGCGACGGGTCGCCGCCCTCCTTGTAGAAATCGTCGAGGCGCAGGACCGGGAGGCCGGTGACGGCGGCGAGGGACGACTTGCCGGAGCCGGAGGGGCCCGCGAGCAGGACGACCCGGGTCGGGATCGGTTGGGAACTCACGGAACACCAGTGTGAGGCATTCCCCCGTCCAGGGGACCACCGAGGAAGGCCGTTGGTATCGAGCATCACACCTCGACTACTGTCGGTGCCCGCCCGCTCACCCCCTGGAAGGATCTCCATGGCGCGTCACGCAGCCCCCCGGACCCCCCGCCGCAGCGCCCTCCTCAAGGCCGGTCTCACCGTCACGGCGGCGGGCGCCGCGATGCTCGGCGCGGGTGCCGGGGCGCAGGCCGTCGCGCCGGTGCCGCTGCCCGTCGACTCGCTGAGCAGGACGGACGCCGGCGCGGCCGGGGCGGGCGCGCTGGAGGGCGTCCTGCACGGCGCGGGCCCGCTGACCCGGCTCCAGCTCGACCCGCTGGCCAACACCGGCGTCGACCCCCTCGACAACGGCCTCGGCACCCAGGTCTCCGACTTCAAGCCGGTCGGCACGAACCTGGTCACCGACCACGTCACGAAGGGCGGGGCGGTGGCCGATCTGCCGCTGGCCGGGCCGTTGACCCAGGGGCTGCTTCCGTAGGAGCGAGGGCGCCGCTCAGCGCTTCGCTCGGCGCAGCCGGTCCAGTGCCCCGCGGGGCGCGGGCAGCTTCGTCGGGCTGCCGGCGTCCTGGCCGCCGCTGTGGGGCCGCACGTCCTTCAGGCGCGCGTCCCAGGGGCCTTCCGCCACGGACAGGTAGACGAGGAGCGGGCCCTCGGGCAGCGGCAGGGTCTCCCTGCGTGCGCCGATCTCGTTGACGGCGGCTCTTCCGGGGCTCGGAAGCGTGGTGGGGTCCGTGTGCCCCGCCAGTCCGTACACGTGGACGATGAAGTTGCTGCTGCCCTTGTAGCGGAACGCGACGTCGGCCGTCCCCCGGGTGTGGAGCAGGACGTCGGGGCCCCAGTTCTCCAGCCGGTCCTCCGTCAGCCGCCGGGCCTCCGAAAGCGGCAGGATCCGCACCTGCCAGGTCCCGCTCGCCTCCAGCCGCAGGCGCAGACGCCCGTGCTCGGGGACGGAGGCGATCACCCGGCCCCGGAAGTCCTTCTCCGTGCTGTTGACGACCGCGCGCCCCTTGGCGTTGGAGTCGTCGAGGGGCCACAGCCCCGTGTAACCACCGCCCTTCACGGCCAGTTCGACCATGACGGGGCCGGGCGGGAGGTCCTTCACGGTGATCACGTCGTTGTCCCGGCCGGTGACGGTGCGCGGCGCGAAGACCGGCCCGCACGTCCAGACCGACGGGTCGGGCTGCGACGCGGGCGGGGGAGACGCCGCCACGGGGGCCTCGGCCTGGGCCTGGGTCCGGTTCCGGGCCAGGGCGCGGATCTGGTCCGGGGTCATGTCCAGGAGCTGGTCCCGGGTGAGGCGCATGCCCTGGGCCGGGGCGCCGGAAGGAGCGGCGGGCGGGGCGGCGGGCGCGGCAGGGGCCGGGATCCGTTCCGGGTCCTCCCGCGGTCCCTCGCCCACGTCCACCCCGTGGTCCACCGCGAGGCCCGTCAGCCCGTCCACGTACCCCTGGCCGACCGCACGGAACTTCCAGCCGCCCGAGCGGCGGTACAGCTCCGCGAGGACCATCGCCGTCTCGGAGCCCGCGTCGGTGACCTCGTACGCCACGACCGTCTCGCCGTCCGGCCCGAAGACCTCCACGGACAGGCCGTGCGCGTCCCGCAGCGCGCCCTCCTCCGTCGACGCGACGACGAGGACGCGGGCGATCCCCTCCTCGACGCCCGTGAGGTCGGCGTCCAGCCGGACCGTGCCCTCCTCGTCGCCGTCCGCGCCGCGGGACAGCCGTACCGCGCCCGACGAGTGCGCCGGAGCGCCGTGGAACACGATGTCGGCGTCCCCCCGGACCCTGCCCTGCTCCGTCACGAGCAGCGCCGCGACGTCCACCCCGCTCCGGATGGCGACGCGCAGCGCGGCCGTCGGCACGAAGGCGTTGTCTCCCTTGATCAATCCCGTCAGCATGAGCGGATCCTGCGATCGATCACGGGGATGCGCAAGGCCCCCGGGCAGTGCTGCTGCCCGGGGGCCTTGCGCGGTGGGACTAGTACGCGGAGCCGCTCGCGCCCAGCGAACCCGTCGGGTGCCAGACCGTCTTCGTCTCCAGGAAGGCGGTCATGCGGTCCGTGCCCGGGGACTCGGCGAAGTCCTCGGTACGGGGGCGCAGGACGCGCTTCAGGTTGTCGGCGGCGGCGATCTCCAGGTCGCGGGCCAGGTCGGTGTCCGCGCCCGTCAGGTCGATCGCGTTGACGTCCTGGTGGGCCGCCAGGTGCGGGCCCATCTCGGAGGCCTTGCCGGAGAGGATGTTGACCACGCCGCCGGGGAGGTCGGAGGTGGCCAGGACCTCGCCCAGGGAGAGGGCGGGGAGCGGGGACTTCTCGCTCGCGATCACGACGGCCGTGTTGCCCGTCGCGATCACCGGGGCGATCACCGAGACCAGACCCAGGAAGGACGAGTCCTGCGGGGCCACGACCGTCACGACGCCCGTCGGCTCGGGCGTGGAGAGGTTGAAGTACGGGCCCGCGACCGGGTTCGCGCCGCCCACGACCTGGGCGATCTTGTCGGTCCAGCCCGCGTACCAGACCCAGCGGTCGATCGCAGCGTCGACGACCGCGGCCGCCTTCGACTTCGACAGGCCCTCGGCCTCGCCGACCTCGCGGACGAACTGGTCCCGGCGGCCCTCCAGCATCTCGGCGACGCGGTAGAGGATCTGGCCGCGGTTGTACGCGGTCGCGCCCGCCCAGCCGCCGAAGGCCTTGCGGGCGGCGACGACCGCGTCACGGGCGTCCTTGCGGGAGGAGAGCGGCGCGTTCGCCAGCCACTTGCCCTTCGAGTCCGTCACCTCGTACACCCGGCCGCTCTCGGAGCGGGGGAACTTGCCCCCGACGTACAGCTTGTAGGTCTTGAAGACGCCAAGACGAGTCGTGTCAGACATCGAGGTAGGCCTCCAGACCGTGGCGGCCGCCCTCGCGGCCGAAGCCCGACTCCTTGTAGCCGCCGAAGGGCGAGGTCGGGTCGAACTTGTTGAACGTGTTGGCCCAGACGACACCCGCGCGGAGCTTGTTGGCGACCGCGAGGATGCGGGAGCCCTTCTCCGTCCAGATGCCGGCCGACAGGCCGTACTGGCTGTTGTTGGCCTTCGCGACGGCCTCGTCGGGCGTACGGAAGGACAGCACCGACAGGACGGGGCCGAAGATCTCGTCGCGGGCGATGCGGTGCGCCTGCGTGACGTTCGTGAAGAGCGTCGGGGCGAACCAGTAACCGGCCGACGGGATCTCGCACGCGGCGGTCCAGCGCTCGGCGCCCTCCGCCTCGCCCTGCTCCACGAGGGAGGTGATGCGGGCCAGCTGCTCGGAGGAGTTGATCGCGCCGATGTCGGTGTTCTTGTCGAGCGGGTCGCCCAGGCGGAGCGTCGACAGGCGGCGCTTGAGGCTGTCGAGCAGCTCGTCCTGGATCGACTCCTGGACCAGGAGGCGCGAGCCCGCGCAGCAGACCTGGCCCTGGTTGAAGAAGATGCCGTTGACGATGCCCTCGACGGCCTGGTCGATGGGGGCGTCGTCGAAGACGATGTTGGCGCCCTTGCCGCCCAGCTCCAGGGTCACCTTCTTGTCCGTGCCGGCGATGGAGCGCGCGATGGCCTTGCCGACGGCGGTCGAACCGGTGAAGGCGACCTTGTTCACGTCCGGGTGCGCCACGAGGGCCGCGCCCGTCTCCCCGTACCCGGGGAGGATGTTGACGACGCCCTTCGGCAGACCCGCCTGGCGGCAGATGTCCGCGAAGAACAGCGCGGAGAGCGGGGTCGTCTCGGCCGGCTTCAGGACGACCGTGTTGCCGGTCGCGAGCGCCGGGGCGATCTTCCACGCCAGCATGAGCAGCGGGAAGTTCCACGGGATGACCTGGCCGGCCACGCCCAGCGGGCGCGGGTTCGCGCCGTAGCCCGCGTGGTCGAGCTTGTCGGCCCAGCCCGCGTAGTAGAAGAAGTGCGCGGCGACCAGGGGGAGGTCCGCGTCGCGGGTCTCCTTGATCGGCTTGCCGTTGTCCAGGGTCTCCAGGACGGCCAGCTCGCGGCTGCGCTCCTGGATGATCCGGGCGATGCGGAAGAGGTACTTGGCGCGCTCGGAGCCGGGCAGCGCGGACCACTTCTCGAAGGCCTTGCGGGCCGCCTTCACCGCGCGGTCGACGTCCTCGGCGCCCGCCTGGGCGATCTCGGAGAGGACCTCCTCGGAGGACGGGGAGACCGTCTTGAAGACCTTGCCGTCGGCGGCGTCGACGAACTCGCCGTCGATGAACAGGCCGTAGTTCGGCGCGATGTCGACGATGGAGCGCGACTCCGGTGCCGGCGCGTACTCGAATGCAGATGCCATGTTGATCAGTCCACCGTCACGTAATCGGGGCCGGAGTAACGGCCGGTCGCCAGCTTCTGGCGCTGCATCAGCAGGTCGTTGAGCAGGCTGGAAGCGCCGAAGCGGAACCAGTGGTTGTCCAGCCAGTCCTCGCCCACGGTCTCGTTGACGAGGACGAGGAACTTGATCGCTTCCTTGGTGTTGCGGATGCCGCCGGCCGGCTTCACGCCGATCTGCACGCCGGTCTGCGCGCGGAAGTCGCGCACGGCCTCCAGCATGAGGAGGGTGTTCGCCGGGGTGGCGTTGACCGCGACCTTGCCGGTCGAGGTCTTGATGAAGTCCGCGCCGGCCATCATGCCGAGCCAGGAGGCGCGGCGGATGTTGTCGTACGTGGAGAGCTCGCCGGTCTCGAAGATCACCTTGAGGCGGGCGCGGTCGCCGCACTCCGCCTTGATCGCGGCGATCTGCTCGAAGACCTCCATGTACCGGCCGGCGAGGAAGGCGCCACGGTCGATGACCATGTCGATCTCGTCGGCGCCGGCGGCGATCGCGTCGGCCGTGTCGGCCAGCTTCACGGGGAGCGCGGCGCGTCCGGCCGGGAAGGCGGTGGCGACCGAGGCGACCTTGACGCCCGAGCCCGCGACGGCGGCCTTGGCGGTGGCCACCATGTCGGGGTAGACGCAGACGGCGGCGGTCTTCGGGGTCGTGCGGTCGGTCGGATCGGGGTTGACGGCCTTGGCGGCGAGCGCCCGGACCTTGCCCGGGGTGTCCGCGCCTTCGAGCGTCGTCAGGTCGATCATGGAAATGGCCAGGTCGATGGCGTACGCCTTGGCCGTGGTCTTGATCGAGCGGGTGCCGAGGGACGCGGCGCGCGCCTCCAGGCCGACGGCGTCGACGCCGGGCAGCCCGTGGAGGAAGCGGCGCAGCGCACTGTCGGACGCGGTCACGTCGGCGAAAGCGGATGCTGCGGATGCAGTGGTGGGCATGGTCACCAGTCGAGCATATCTACGCGCGTAGCGACCTGTACAGGGGAGCCCCTTCGTGGAGCCCGAGGTCACACGGGGTCCGGCGGCGTGGTGACCCCTGTCACACGCTCGTGACATGGAGCGGACAGGTCCCTCATACAAGATCTTTAAATTCTTTATCAGCAGCCAGCCAGACCTCACCGGCCCTTCCCGAACGAGACGTCAGCCAGGCATGCGGCTCTTCTTCATCCACCTCTGACTTGCCTCAGGAGTCGTTATGCGCACCGCCCTTCGCACCGCCCTCGCCACCGCGCTCGTCGCCGGCGTCGTCGCCACCCCGGCCCTCGCGGCCGGCAGCGCCTTCGCCGCCGGTACGGCCCCGGCGCCGACGGCCACCGCGAGTGCCCCTGCGAAGGGCGCCGGCCCGGCTGCCGTCAAGCCCGCGACCGAGACCACCAAGCCCACGGCCGAGCCCACCGCGCCGGCCGCCGAGGCCGCCCCCGACGCCGACGTCCTGGTCCGCACCGTCGAGCTCGACGGCGGCCTGACCGCCAAGGTGTACAACCGGGGCACCCAGCACCGTTACTTCACCGCCACCGTCCTGCGCGGCACCCACGTGCTGGGCGAGCTGAAGGCGGGCGGCGGCTACGGTGCCAAGGTCTCCGGGCTCTTCTACGGCTACGTCGTCACCCTGGACGCCGAGGGCAAGGTGACCTCCGCCGAGCCCGGCCCCGAGCACGCCACGCTGATCCGCACCGAGAAGCTGGTCACCGGCAGGACCGCCAAGATCTACAAGCTCCAGGAGGGCATCTACTTCGCCGAGCTGTTCCGCGACGGCCGCAAGGTCGGCGAGCTCCACTCGGCGGTCCAGTCCGTCGCCGACTGGGACCCCAGCACCGAGTACTTCGTCCTGAACCCGGACGGCACCACCTACAACTGGATCGGGACCTCCGCCCCCACCAAGCCCGGCCACTACCGCCTCGCGGACGGCACGATCCTGGAGGTCGGTGAGAAGGACGGCTACTACGGCCTCCAGCTCATCGACCCGGCCACCGGCAAGGGCCGCGGCTTCACCTACCTCCGCGGCGGCAACCGCAAGGTTTGGTTCTACGGCAAGGCCGTCGTCGTCCTGGAGTCGTCCGGCAGCTTCGCCGCGTACGTCCCGGGCCAGGCCAAGCAGGCCGCGCCGCAGCCGATCGCCCCCACGGTCACGACCCCGCCGCCGGCGAAGGTCCTGGAAGGCCCGTTCGTCATCGGCAAGTGCACGGTCACCGAGGAGATCCAGTCCTCCTTCGGCCAGGATTGGCTCCTCGTCATCACCAACGACCTGGCCAAGGGCCCCTGGGCCGTGCTCAAGAACCCCCAGCACGACGTCGTCTCCAGGGTCGACCGCGTCCACCCCGTCGACACGGTCAACGGCCTGCGCATCGACGGCGCGAACACCACCACCCCGCGCTTCGGGCAGCGCACTCAGGGCGGCGACACGCCGTACCGCTACAACGACTTCCCCGCGCTGCCCAAGGGCTGCGACGCGTCCACCGCCCCCGCCCCGGCGTCCGCGGGCTCCAACGGCTCCACCCCTCAGGGCGGCCAGACCTCCGTCGTCCCGCAGGGCGGCGTCGCGGCCGGTGCCGAGTTCGGTGCCGAGGAGGGCTCCGGCGCGCTGGTCGCAGCCGGTGCCGGTGCCGCCTCGCTGGCCGCCGCCGGGCTCGGCTTCATGGTGCTGCGCCGCCGCTCCGCCGCGGCCCGCGTCTGACCCGTACCGCCCGTCGTACCCCGCTCCCCGCCCCTTGACCCGAGCCCGGAGCACGTCACCCCACCCCCGGGGGGGGGGGGGGGGGGGGGGGGGGGGGGGGGGGGCGGCGGGCCGCCCCCCCCCCCGCCCCCCCCCCCCCCCCCGCGGCCCCCCCCCCCCCCCCCCCCCCCCCCCCCGGCCGCACCCCGTCGTCCCGGAGCCCCCGCATGCGCCGCCGTACCCTCACCGCTGCCGTCCTCCTCCTGGCCGCCCTCACCGGCTGCTCCGCCCAGGCCGGTCCGACCGCCACCACCCCGCCCGCCCGGATCGCGGAAGCCACCGCCCCGGCCCCCACCGCCTCCGCCGCGCCCGTGAAGCCGCTCGCCCGCTCGCTGCCCGTGCGGGTCCAGCTGCCCTCGGCCGCCGTGGACGCCCGGGGCATCCTCGACCTCGGCCTGAACGCCGACGGCACCGTCGAGGTGCCCTCCGTCGCCGAGGCCGACCGGATCGGCTGGTACGACAAGGGCGTCACGCCCGGCGAGACCGGCCCCGCCGTCCTCATCGGCCACTTCGACACCGTCCGCGGCCCGGCCGTCCTCAAGAACGTGTCCAAGGTCCGGGTCGGCGACGAGATCACCGTGACCCGCGCCGACGGCACGACCGCCGTCTTCCGGGTCCGGGAGCTGGAGCAGGTCGACAAGCACGCCTTCCCCACCACCAAGGTGTACGGGAACACCGAGCGCCCCGAGCTGCGCCTCGTCACCTGCGGCGGGGAGCTGGTCGACGGCCACCGCCCCGACAACATCATCGTGTACGCGGATCTCGTGGCCGCGCGGGCCGCCTGAGCCGTCCCCCGGCCGCTGAGGCACAATCGGCGGCATGACGACCCCCGAGCCGACCCCCGAGCCCAGCCACGAGCCGAGCCGCGAGTCGACCCCCGCGCAGCCGTCCGCCGCCACCGTCTTCCGGTCACCCCTCGGCATCGCGAGCGGGGTCTTCCTGCTGCTCCTCGCGGCCCTGTTCGCCGGGGACGCGATGGTCCGGGGCGAGGGCCGCACGCCCTGGTTCGCGCTCGCGGGCCTCGTCCTCGCCGTCCCGCTGATCATCGCCTTCACGATCCGGCCCGCCGTGTACGCCGAGGACGACCGGCTCCGGATCCGCAACCCGTTCCGGTCGATCACGCTGCCCTGGGCCGCGGTCGCCGACGTCCGCGCCGGCTACTCCAGCGAGGTCTTCACCCAGGAGGGCGCCAAGTACCAGCTGTGGGCGATCCCCGTCTCGCTGCGCCAGCGGAAGAAGGCCGCCCGCCAGGCCGCCCGCGCCTCCCAGGACGATCCGCACGGCCGTACCTCCGTCACCGCCGACGTCCGGGACAGCGCCTCCCGGATCGCGCCCAGCGACAAGACCGTCGCCGACCTGCGCGAGCTCGCCGAGCTGCGGAGCGGGGCCCCGGGCGCGCAGGGCGAGCCGCAGGTGCGCTGGGCGTACGAGATCGTCGGCCCCGCCGTGGCCGGGCTGCTGCTCCTCGTGATCCTGCTCGCCACCGGCTGAGCCGCACGGGTCGCCGGGTCGCCGGGCCGGATGTCCGAGGGGCAACGGCCCGGTGAAGTGTGCGACCGTCACATGGTTTAGCGCCCAACTGTCACGGCCGTCTCCATAGATTGCCCCTGCCGAGACTGTGGGGGTGGGGGCGATGACCAAGGACACCGGTGTGTCCGGGACGCGTTGTCTGGTCGACATGGGGGCCGACGGACGGTACGGATGGCGACTCGTCGCCCAGAACGGAAGGGTCGTCGCGCGGTCGGGGGGCTGCTACGACGACCACGACGGCTGCCGCGAGGCCTTCACCGCGCTCTGCGCGGGACACGCGGCCATGGCCGGCGGGGTGCAGCACACCGCCGGGGGCAACGGCTGGGTCTGGCTCCTCCGCGACGCCGAGGGCCGCACCACCGCCCTCTCCGGCCGCTCCTACGAACGCCACTCCACCTGCCGCACCGCCTACGAGCGCTTCCGTGCCCTGATCGCCGTGGAGGGCACCCGATGGGCCTCGACCGCCTTACGGTGAAGGTGAAGGGGCCGACGCCTGTCGAGCGCCTCGCGTCAGCGGCCCGGTGCCTGCTGGGTGCCTCGCGCCGGTGGTCCCGGTGCCTGTCGAGTGCTTTGCGGTGGTGGCCGTCCCGGTGCCTGCTGGGTGCCTTGCGTCAGCGGCCCGGTGCCTGCTGGGTGCCTCGCCTCGGTGGTCCCGGTGCCTGTCGAGTGCTTTGCGGTGGTGGCCGTCCCGGTGCCTGCTGGGTGCCTCGCGCCGGTGGTCCCGGTGCCTGCCGCGCGCCTCGCGTCGGTGGCCCGGTCCGCACTCAACCGGCCTACGGTGAACGGAAGTTGCCCCGCGCACTCCCCTCGTTCACATCGCGTCGCGCGCGAGGAAACCGGGCCGGACTTACGTCCTTCCCGTGACGACCGAGACCCTTGACCAGCGGCCCGCGGACACCCCGAGACGGCTCCATGCCGACCCCGGCCTGCCCGACCGGGTCTTCCGCACCGTCGCCCGCACCGGCGGCGGGCTCGTCCTCGCGGTCATGCTCCTCGTCGGCGGCTTTCTGCTGCACCGCGCCTGGCAGGCCCTCGACCGCGCCGGACCGTCCTTCCTCACCACGGAGAGCTGGGAGCCGGACGCCGGGCGCTTCGGCATCGCCGCCGTCCTCCTCGGCACCGTCCTGATCGCCCTCGTCGCGATCACCGTGGCCGTCCCGCTCGCCACCGGCGCCGCGCTCTACATCTCCGAGTACGCCCCGCCCCGGCTGCGCCGCACCCTGATCTCCACCGTCGACCTCATGGCCGCCGTGCCGTCCGTCGTCTACGGCCTCTGGGGCGTCTTCTGGCTGGAGGAGTCGATCCTCCCGATCGCCCGCTGGATCGCCACGTACCTCGGCTGGATCCCCTTCCTCCGCGTCGACGGCGCCGACCCGGACGACCCGCTCGCCCCGCCCACCGTCTACACCTCGTCGACCTTCGTCGCCGGGCTCGTCGTCGCCATGATGGTCGCGCCGATCATCTGCTCGATCATGCGCGAGGTCTTCTCCCAGGCCCCGGCGGGCGAACGCGAGGGCGCCTACGCGCTGGGCGCGACCCGCTGGGGCATGATCCGCAGCGTCGTCCTGCCCTTCGGCAAGGGCGGCATGATCGGCGGCACGATGCTCGGCCTCGGCCGCGCCCTCGGCGAGACCATCGCCGTCTACATGGTCATCTCGCAGGTCTTCACCATCCAGTGGCACGTCCTGCAGACCGGCACCAGTTCGGTGTCCTCCCTCATCGCCCTGCGCTACGGCGAGGCCACCCCCTTCGGCATGTCCGCCCTGATGGCGGCCGGCTTCGCCCTCTTCGTCATGACCCTGATCGTCAACTTCGCCGCCTCGTCCATCGTCGCCCGCAGCCGCTCCGGCGCCACCAGCGACGCGTAACCAGGGGGAACCCATGACCATCGCCCCGGAGCGGCCGGCGCTGCGACCGCCCGCCGAGCAGGCCCCGCCGCCAGGACCCGAGCGGCGGCGCGCCACCGGCACCCTGCGCGCCTCCGACGTGTACGCGGTGCTCGGCGCCGCGGCCGCCGCCCTCGCCCTCACCTGGCTGCTCTTCGCCCGCCTGCTGCCCTTCAGCGGCACCGTCGGCTTCGTCCTCGTCGCGTACGCCCTCTTCCTCGGGCTCTACGCGCTGCTGGTCTCCTTCGACGAGGACGGGCCCGCCGTCCGCGACCGGCTCGCCGGGGTCGTCGTCCGCACCCTGGGCCTCGTCCTCCTCGCCGTCCTCGTCTTCGTCGTCGCCTTCACCCTCTGGGAGGGGCGCAAGGCCCTCGTCCACCTCAACTTCTTCACCGAGGACATGGGCCTCGCCGGGCCCCTCGAACCCCTCGACGTCGGCGGCATCCTGCACGCCGTCGTCGGCACCCTCGAACAGGTCGGCATCGCGCTCGTGCTGACCGTGCCCGCCGGGATCGTCTGCGCGGTCTTCCTCACCGAGGTGCCGGGCCCCTTCGCGCGCCTGGTCCGCACGGTCGTCGAGGCCATGACCGCACTGCCCTCGATCGTCGCGGGCCTGTTCGTCTACGCGACCGTCATCCTGGCCCTGGGCATGGAGCGCTCCGGCCTCGCCGCCTCGCTCGCTCTCTCCGTGATGATGCTGCCGATCATCATCCGCGCCGCCGACGTCGTCATCCGGCTCGTCCCCGGGACGCTGCGGGAGGCCTCGTACGCCATGGGGTCCTCGCGCTGGCGCACGGTCTGGCACGTCGTCCTGCCGACCGCCCGCTCCGGGCTCACCACGGCCGTCATCCTCGGCACCGCGCGCGGGGTGGGGGAGACCTCGCCGGTGCTGCTGACCGCCGGCTTCACCGCCGAACTGAACGCCCTGCCGACCTCCGGCGCCCAGGTCTCCCTGCCGCTCGCCACCTTCGAGCTCGTCAAGTCGCCCGAACCGAACATGATCGCCCGCGGCTTCGGCACCGCCGCCGTCCTCATGCTGCTCGTCCTGCTCCTCTTCGTCCTCGCCCGGATCGCGGGCGGGCGCGGGCCCGGGCAGCTGACGAAGCGCCAGGAGCGGCGCCGGGCCGAGGCGTCCAGGCGCGACGCCGCCCGATACGACGCCGCAGAGCGATCCGTACCTTCCAGGAGTACGCCGTGAGACCCGTGTCCGTCACCCGCACCCTCCTGGGCCCGGCCGCCGTCCTGTGCGCGCTGCTCGCCCTCCTCGTCCGGCCGCCCGCCGCGCAGGCCGCCGGCTACACCAAGATCACCGGCTCCGGCTCCACCTGGAGCTCCAACGCCGTCGAGCAGTGGCGCCGCAACATCGGCGCCAACGTCGGCCTCACGGTCAACTTCAACGCCAACGGCTCCTCGCAGGGCCGCGAGCAGTTCAAGAACGGCACCGTCGACTTCGCCGTCTCCGAGATCCCGTACGGCCTCAGGGACGGCAACGCCACCGACGTCCCGCCCAGCCGCGGCTACGCCTACATGCCGATCGTCGCCGGCGGCACCTCCTTCATGTACAACCTGCGCATCGGCGGTCGCCAGGTCACCAACCTGCGCCTCTCCGGGCCCGTCCTCGCGAAGGTCTTCACCGGGCGGCTGACCATGTGGAACGCGCCCGAGATCAAGGCCGACAACCCCGGCCTGACGCTCCCCGCCCGGCGCATCGTCCCGGTCGTGCGCTCCGACGGCTCGGGCACCACCGCCCAGTTCACCACCTGGCTCGCCAAGGAGCACGGCGACGTCTGGAACGACTACTGCCGCCGCGCCGGCCGCCAGACGCCCTGCGGGATGACCTCGTACTTCCCCGTCGTCCCCGGCACCACCACCGTCGCCAAGTCCGGCTCGCTCGGCGTCTCCGCGCACGTCCGGCAGCCGCAGGGCGAGGGCGCCATCACCTACGTCGAGTACTCGTACGCCGTCAACGCCCACTTCCCGGTCGTCAAGGTCCTCAACGCCGCCGGGTACTACGTCGAACCGACCGCCTCCAGTGTCGCCGTGGCCCTGCTGAAGGCCCGGATCAACGACGACAGGAACTCCACCGACTACCTCACGCAGATCCTCGACGGCGTCTACCGCTCCACCGACAGGCGCAGCTACCCGCTCTCCAGCTACAGCTACATGATCGTCCCCACCAGCACGGCCGCCCCGCACACCGAGGAGAAGGGCCGCTCGCTCGGCACCTTCGCCCGCTACTTCCTCTGCGAGGGCCAGCAGCAGGCCGAGGAGCTCGGCTACTCGCCGCTGCCGAGGAACCTCGTCCAGGCGGGCTTCGAGCAGGTCCGCCGGATACCCGGGGCGCCCACCGGCGCCGTCGACCTGTCCGACTGCCGCAACCCCACCTTCTCGGCGGACGGCACCAACACCCTCGCCAAGAACGCTCCGATGCCGAAGGACTGCGACAAGCGCGGGACGACCCAGTGCGCCGACGGCACGGGCGGCGCGCGCGGCACGAACACACAGGTGAACCAGGGAGGTTCGACCTCCGGATCGGGCAACGGGTCCGCTTCCGGCGGTGGTTCGGCGAACGGTTCCCCGGGCACCTCGGCCGGCTCCTCCGGTGGTTCCGGCGCGAGCGGCGGTACGGGCTCCGCCGCCGGCCCGGGCTCCGGTTCCGCCGCCGCCTCCGGCGCCTCCGCGAGCGGCGGGGGCACGGGCTCCGCCGGCGCCGCGACCGGGGGCGGCGGGGCCGTCGACCCCGACACCGGCGAGGTGATCAGCGGCGACGCGGCCGGCGGTACGGGCTCCGGCGGCGGCCAGGGCGGCGGCGGGGACCCCGGCGCCGTCGGGATCGCCGGCACCCCGGTCACCCTCGCCGCCGACACGGGCGGCGGACTGCGCGGACTGCTCATGGCCCTCTCGGCCGTCCTGCTCCTCGCGACCGTCGTCGGACCCCCGCTCGTCGGCCGCGCCCTCGCCGCCCGCGCCCAGCGCACCGGAGGCACCCGATGAGGACGCGTACCGGCGTACGCCGCAAGGCCGTCGGCGTCGGCGCCCTCCTCGCCGCCGTCCTGCTCGCCCTGCTCCCGCCGGCGCCGGGCCCCGAGGCGGCGGCCGCCGAGAGCGGGAGCTCGGCCGTCACCAAGCGCGGCTCCAAGGGGCCGTACGACGACTTCTCGGACCTCGAAGTCACCGTCCACCAGACGAGGAACCTGCGCGCGCAGGGCCTGCGGGTCACCTGGAAGGGCGGGAGGCCGACCCAGGGCTTCAACACCGACTACCTCCAGATCATGCAGTGCTGGGGCGACGACCCGGCCGGACCGAAGCGCGAGCAGTGCCAGTTCGGCGCCGGGGTCACCAGCGGCGGCAACTTCGGCACCCACATCGCCCGGCGGGAGCTCGTGCCCGGCACCGACCCACTGGAGAAGGAGTACGCCGAGCCGATCCCCGACCCCGACGTCCCCGGGCAGCTGACCAGCCCGTTCGTGCCCTTCACGCCCGTGTCGGGGCCGCCGACGAAGAAGGTCACCGACTGGACCTACTTCAGCTCCGGCGACACCAACGAGCAGTTCTTCGTCGCCACCCAGCCCGACGGCACCGGCGAGACCGCCTTCGACCTCCAGACCACGAGGGAGGCCCCGCACCTCGGCTGCGGCGACCCGATCGGCACCGGCGCGCAGGCGCGCGGCCGGGGCTGCTGGCTCGTCGTGGTGCCCCGGGGCTCCCACGAGCCCGACGGCACGACCGGCAACAACCACCGGCCGAACACCTCCCCGTTCTCCACCACCAACTGGGACCGGCGGATCGTCTTCCCGCTCGACTTCCTGCCGGTCCGCGAGCCCTGCCCCACGGACAAGGCCGAGCGCCGCATGACCGGCTCCGAACTCGTCACCGACGCCGTCACGTCCTGGCAGTCGGCCCTCTGCGCCGACGGCACCAGCCGCTTCACCTTCACCCAGCGGGGCGAGGACCTGGCCCGCAGCGGCCTGCTGAACCCGACGTCCACCTCGCCCGGCCTCGCCTTCACCGTCCGACCGGTGGAGGGCACCGGCTTCGTGCACGCGCCCGTCGCCGTCGACGGACTCACCGTGGGCTTCTTCTGGGAGGCCGGCGGCATCGGCCTCGTCGAGGACCTCAGGCTGAGCCCCCGCCTCCTCGCGAAGCTGCTCACCGCCTCGTACCCGTACGACGTCCGGTACCTCACCGACACCGCCCCCGTCCCCGACCACCTGAAGGGGAACCCGGAATCCATCGTCCGCGACCCGGAATTCCTGGAACTGAATCCGGAATTCCAGCGCTCCCCGCAGGCGCCCCAGGTCTACCCCGGCGGAATCCTCCTCGCCGCCGACCGCTCCGACAGTGCCCGGATCGTCTGGGACTATCTGCGGTCCGACAAGGAAGCGCGAGATTTCCTGGAGGGAAAGAAAGACCCCTGGGGGATGCGGGTCAACCCGTACTTCAAGGAACTCGGGCTCGCCGCGAACGGCGCCGACGAATTCATGAAGGCGGACCCCACGGAGACCGAACTCGTCTCGAACGACAAGACCATCAGGTACGGCATGATCGACCGCTCGCCCTACGCGCTCGACATGCACGACGCCGCCCGCTGGGTGCGGCGGGGCACGAACAACGCGAAGGACCAGGCACAGTACGACCCCGTGACCAACGGGCCGAAGCTCGTCGGCCGGGACGTCCTGATCGGCCAGCGGCACGCCTACGGCATCACCGACACCGCGTCCGCGTCCCGCTACCAGCTCCAGATCGCCGCCCTGCGGAACGCCGACGGCGCCTACGTGCGGCCCACCACGACGTCCCTGCTCAAGGCGGTCGAGCAGTTCGAGGACTCGGCCGTGCCCGGCGTCCTCGCCCCCGATCCGGCCCGCGCCAGGAACGGCGCCTACCCGCTGACGACGGTGACCTACGCCGTCTCCTCCACCGCCCTCCCGGCCGACGCCCGCAGGGACTACGCGCGCGTGCTGCGGTACGCGGCCGGGCCCGGCCAGCGGCAGGGCACCGCCCCCGGCGAACTGCCCTTCGGGTACGCCCCGCTGCCCGCGAAGCTGAAGGCCCAGGCCGCCGCCGCGGCCGACCGCCTGGAGCACGGGGCCCCGGCGGGACCCGGCCCCACCGGATCCGACGGCGGAACGAGCGCGGGCACGGGGGCGGGATCGGCGTCCGGGGCGGACTCCGGCCCGGGCTCCGCCTCCGGTTCCGGCTCGGGCTCCGGCGGTACGGGTGCCGGCGGCTCCGGCGCGGGAGCGAGCGGCGGTGCGGGAGGGGGCACGGGCGCCGGTACGGGCACGGCCTCGCCGTCCGCGGGCCCGGCCCCGGCCTCCGGCGGGGGCGCGGACGGAGGTTCCCCCGCCCGGCAGCTGGCCGGCACCGGCAGCACCCCCTCCCAGGTCCTCGGCGTCATCCGCTGGGTGCTGCTCTCCGTCCTGGTCGCCGGCGGTCTCGCCGGGCTCGCCGGACCCGCGTTCCTGAGAATCGCGGGCCGTCGCCGGATTCCCCAGGATTCACCTAGGACAGGAATTCGTCACCTAAAGAGCGGCTGAACGTTGTGGTCGCCCCGCGGCCCGTAAGGAATCGTAGTTCCCGGCCGGTCGACGGACCGGCCGGATAAAGAATCCGGATTCTGCTTGTGCGTCCATTCCATGTCATCCGTTTTCGCGGAGGAGATCAGAAGTGAACGTCAAGTCCCGCGCTCGTATCGGTGCCGCCCTCGGTGTGGCCGCCCTCGGTCTCGGTGTCGCCCTCGCCCCCGCCGCGCAGGCCGACCCCAGCCCGGTCACCCAGTACCGCACGCTCGCCGGCGTCGGCTCCGACACGACCCAGGACGTCGTGAACGGCCTCGGCAACGTCGTCGTCAATGCCCTCGGCCAGAAGGTCATCGCCTCCTGGGACGCCACCGGCACCGCCACCATCAAGACCAAGGCGACCGGCTGCGTCATCAACCGCCCGAACGGCTCCTCGGCCGGCATCGACGCCCTGCGCAACGCCGTGGACACCAACTCCGGCTGCCTCGACTTCGCCCGCTCCTCGCGCGGCCCGGCCGACACCAGCACCACGGACCTGACCTGGATCCCCTTCGCCAAGGACGCGGTGTCCTGGGTGAAGCGCTCCGACAGCGCCCTGCCGTCCGACCTGACGGCCGCGCAGCTGAAGGCGATCTACGAGTGCACCACGACCTCCCTCAACGGCGTCGCGCTCACCCCGATCCTGCCGCAGTCCAACTCCGGCACCCGCGCCTTCTTCCTCGCCTCCATCGGCGTGACCGCGCCCGGCGCCTGCGTCCAGCAGGGCGTCCAGGAGAACGACGGCACCGTCCTCGACTCCGCCGGTGACATCGCCCCGTACTCCGTCGCCCAGTACACGGCGCAGGAGAAGGCCGTCGTCACCGACCGCCGCGGCGCCGCCGTCCTCGGCTCCGTCGGCACCGTCGCGCCCCGCAACACCGACAAGACGCTCAACCTCGCCTTCCCCTTCACCCGTGACGTCTACAACGTCGTCCCGACCGCCAAGCTGACCAACTCGACGATCGCGTCGACCTTCGTCGGCTCCTCCTCCAAGGTCTGCGCCGCCGGCACCACCATCACCAACTACGGCTTCGGCACCCTCGGCACCGCCTGCGGCGCCACGGCCATCAAGGGCGAGCGCTGACCACCGCCCCCTCCTGACCGCACACCGGCCGGGCACCCCCGTGGTGCCCGGCCCCACGGCGTACCCCGCCCACCCCGGCCCACTCCTCGTCATCCGCCCCGGAGGAACCCCGCCCCATGAACCCGGTCGCACAGCTCAGATCACCCGTGGCACTGCTCACGGCACTCGCCCTCCTCTGCGGCACCCTGGCGATCGTCCTCGCCGTGTCCACGCCCGCCGGCGCCGCCACCCGGCACGGCACCTTCACCCTCACCCCCGCCTCGGGCCCGGTCTCCGCCGGACCGACGGCCGTCACCGCGGCCGCCGCCTGCCCGGCGCCCGCCGCCCCGGACAAGCCGTACGTCAAGGGCGTCCTCGTCCTCGTCAACCCCGGCGACCCGACCCTCACCGCGCCCGTCGCCGAGGTCGTCCCCGGCGGCCCGCTCGGCACCACCCCCATGTCCGGCCCGCTCGGCGGCACCGGCGCCGGCTACGCCACGCTCCAGGACCGGCTGCGCGAGATCGTGCCCTCCGGGCCCCTCGACGGCCGCTACGAGCTGCGGCTCTCCTGCGAGACGGCGGACGGCGAGGCGCGCGCCGAGTACTTCTCCCGGATGATCGAGGTCACCGGCGAGAACTGGGCCGCCATCGACCAGCAGGCGACCAACCTGAGCGTCACCGCCGACAGCGCCGACCCGCCCGTCGGCCGCCCCTTCACGATCACCGCCGAGGTCCAGCCGGCCACCGCCGCCGGCACGATCACCTTCCTCACGCTCGTCGAGGACGAGGTCGTCGAGCTCGGCACGAAGGACCTGGTGAACGGCAAGGCGGACATCGGCGCCACCATGCGCGACACGGTCAACGCCGAGTTCCCCGTCCTGGCGCAGTACACGCCCGCCGACCCGGCCGCGTACACCGCCTCGTCCCAGCTCACCAGCTTCTACGCGGGCCCGGCCGTCACGCCCACCCCGACGGGCTCCACGACGCCGACCCCGACCGGCACCGACACCCCGACGCCCACGGGGAGCCCGACGGACGACCCCACCGACGCGCCCACGGACGACCCGACCGACGAGCCCGGCGAAACGGCCTCGCCCACCACGACCCCGACCGCCTCCACCGACACCACGGGCACGACCGGCGGCGGCTCCGACTCCTCCGGCTCCAGCGGCTCCGGCGGTGGCGGAGACACGGGCGGTACGGGCGGTACGGGCGGAGGCTCCACCGGCACCACCACGAACGGCGGCTCCGGCAGCCTCGCCGCCACCGGCACCACCGCCGCCTCCGCCGCGCTCGGCTCGCTCGCCCTCTGCCTCCTCGGCGCGGCCGCCGTGATCCAGACCCGCCGTCGCAAGGCCCGGCGTCCATGACGACCGCGCCGCCCCCCGCCGCCCCCCGTGCCGGGCTCGCCCTGGCCGGGGCGGCCCTGTGCGTCCTCGCCGCCCTGCTCATCGGCTTCGCGGCCAACCTGACGGTCGTCGGCCACCTCCAGCACGCCCGCGACCAGTCCACCGCCTACGACGAGCTGCGCGAGCAACTGGCCCTCGGCACCGCGCCCGTGGGCCAGTCCACCTACGACGGCAAGCCGGTCGCCCCCGGCGCCCCCGTCGCCCTCCTGCGCGTCCCCGCGCTCGGTCTGCGCGAGGTCGTCGCCGAGGGCACCACCTCCGAGGTCCTCATGTCCGGCCCCGGCCACCGCCGGGACACGGCGCTGCCCGGCCAGCCCGGAGTCAGCGTGATCATGGGACGCCAGTGGGGCTACGGCAGCCCCTTCCTCGATGTGCACCGGCTCCCGCCCGGCGCCCGCGTCGAGGTGACGACCGGCCAGGGGAAGGCCGTGTACGAGGTGACGGCCGTCCGCCGCCCCGGCGACCCGCTGCCCGCCCGCCTCGGCCCGGGGGAGGGCCGGCTCACCCTGCTGACCGCGAGCGGCGGCGCGTACACCCCCGAGGGCGTCGTCCGGGTCGACGCGAAGCTGCTCTCCGCCGCGCAGCCCAGCCCGCCCCGGCCGCTGAAGGCCGGCTGGATCACCGCCGCCGAGGAGCCGCTCGCCGGGGAGACCGACGTCTGGCCCGGGATCTTCCTCGGCGTCCAGGGCCTGCTCGCCGCCGCCCTGCTCACCGTCGCCGCCCGCCGCCGCTGGGGCTCCCGGCAGACCTGGGTCACGGCCGTCCCGGTCCTCGTCGCCCTCGGCGTCGTCGTCTCGGGCCAGCTGACCCGGCTCCTCCCCAACCTCCTCTGACCGTGGGGGAGTCCCGCCCCGCGAGCTCTCCGACCTCCTCCGACCGCAAGGGAGTCCCGCCCCGCGAGCTCCCGAACCCCCGCCGACCGCAAGGGAGTCACCCCGTGACCGATCTCGCCGACACCGTCACCCTGCCGCCCGTACCGGCGGGCACCCCGGTCCCGTCCCGGGCCGCCGCGCTCGAGGCCGAGGCCGTCTCCGCCTGGTTCGGCGACCGCAAGGTCCTCGACCGGGTCTCGCTCGCCATGCCCGCCCGCGAGGTCACCGCCCTCATCGGCCCCTCCGGCTGCGGCAAGTCGACCTTCCTGCGCATCCTCAACCGGATGCACGAACTCACCGGCACCGCCTCCCTCGCCGGCCGGGTCCTCCTCGACGGCGCCGACATCTACGACCGGGGCCGCCGCATCACCCACGCCCGCCGCGAGATCGGCATGGTCTTCCAGAAGCCGAACCCGTTCCCCGCGATGTCCCTGTACGAGAACGTCCTCGCCGGCCTGAAGCTCGGCGGCATCCGGGCGGACAGGGCCGCGAAGGACGACCTCGTCGAGGAGTGCCTCACCAGGGCCGGGCTCTGGCGCGAGGTCAAGGACCGGCTGCGGCAGCCCGGCGGGGCGCTCTCCGGCGGCCAGCAGCAGCGGCTCTGCATCGCCCGCTCGCTCGCCGTCCGCCCCCGCGTCCTGCTCATGGACGAGCCCTGCTCGGCGCTCGACCCGACCTCCACCCGGCGCGTCGAGGAGACCATCGCCGAACTGAAGGCCGAGGTCACCGTCGTGATCGTCACCCACAACATGCAGCAGGCGGCCCGCGTCTCCGACTCCTGCGCGTTCTTCCTCGCCGAGCAGGGCACCCCCGGGGTGATCGTCGAACACGGCCCGACGGAGACGGTGTTCGGCTCCCCGAGCGACCCGCGCACGGCCGACTACGTCAACGGCCGCTTCGGCTGAGCCCGTTCACGGGGCGCCGCCCCACACGAGCAGCATGTGGCCGCCCAGCCACGCCGAGGACAGCGCCGCCCCCGCGAGGACGAGGGCGGCGACGTGCCGGCGGGCGCGGGCGATCCCCACGGCGAGCGGCAGCAGCAGCGGGAAGCCCGGCAGCAGGAAGCGGGCGCGGGGGAACCAGACGCCGTCGCTGCCGAGGACGACGAGCAGCAGCACCCCCGTGAACACGAGCAGCGGCACCGGCTGCCGGTCCGCGACGGCGCACACGTACAGCCCGGCGGACAGCAGCAGCACCACCGAGACGACGGCCAGGAAGAACGACGGCGCCGGGCTGTGGACCAGGTACCGCCGCAGCTCCCGCAGGGTCTCCGCGCCCCCGTCCCAGGCGTTCCCCCAGCGCCGCTGCACCTCGAAGTAGCCGTCCCAGCGCCCCCGTACGAGCGCCACCCACCCCACGTACCCGAGCCAGCCCAGCGGCGCCGTCAGGGCGGCGGCCAGGGCCCGCCGCTCGCCCCGGGCGGCGGCGAGCAGCCCCGCCGCGCAGACCGCCGCCGCGACCGCGAGCCCGGTCGGCCGGGTCAGCCCGGCGGCCGCCGCGAGCCCCGCCGCCCACGCCCAGCGCCCGGCGAGCACCGCGTACAGGGCCCAGGCGGCCAGCGCCGTGAACAGCGACTCCGTGTACCCCATCCACTGCACGGCGGCCACCGGCGAGGCGCCCCACAGGACGGCGAGGACCGTGCCGGTCCGGCGCCCGTGCAGCCGGTCGCCGACCGCGAACACCCCCCAGGCGGCGGCCAGCGAGCCCACCACGGCGAGCCCGAGCGCGACCGAGGCGCGCGAGCCGGGCAGGACCGCCGACAGCGCCCGGACGAGCCCGGGGAAGAGCGGGAAGAAGGCGAGGTTCCGGGGGTAGCCCGGCTGGGCCGTGTATCCGTGCCCGGCGATGTCCAGGTACCAGAGCGAGTCCCACGTGCGGGCGAGCAGCGGCCACAGCCCGTGCCCCCGCAGATGCGCCCAGCGGGCGAGCACCGCCAGCCCCAGGAGCCGTACCGCCAGGAAACCGAGCAGCGCCGGGGCCGCGTGCCGCAGCGCGCCGCGCCCCGTGGCCCCGGGGGCGGAGGTACGGGGGGCGGGGACGTACGGCACGGGGGTGACGGACACCGGGTCACCCTGGCGCGCGTCCCCGGCTCACGGTCCACGCTTTGCGTCACGTGTCGCGGGGGGTTCACCCGTACGGCCGAGGGCCGGTACGGAAGGGAATCCGTACCGGCCCTCGCGCCGGTGTCCTACAGCCCGGCGGCCTCGGACAGGTCCCGCTTGATCGCGGCGAGGACCTCGGCGCCCGTCGCGCGGGCCGTCGCCAGCTCGCTGCCGTCGCCGACCGGGACGACGACCTCCAGGTAGCACTTGAGCTTGGGCTCCGTGCCGGAGGGGCGGACGATCACCCGGGCCCTGTAGGCGCCCTCCAGGTGGTAGCGCAGCCCGTCCGTCGGCGGCAGCGACTCCGTGCCCTTCGTCAGGTCCTCGGCCGAGACGACCGTCAGACCCGCGAGCCGGACCGGGGGCCGCTCGCGCAGCGTGGCCATCGCGTTCGCGATGATCGACAGGTCCTCGACCCGCACCGACAGCTGGTCCGTGGCGTGCAGCCCGTGCGCCACCGCCAGGTCGTCGAGGAGGTCGGTGAGCGTCCGGCCCTGCTCCTTGAGCACCGAGGCCAGCTCGGTGACGAGCAGCGCCGCCGTGATGCCGTCCTTGTCGCGGACGCCCTCGGGGTCGACGCAGTAGCCGAGCGCCTCCTCGTAGCCGTACCGCAGGCCGTCGACGCGGGCGATCCACTTGAAGCCGGTCAGCGTCTCCTCGTACCCGACCCCGGCCGCCTCGGCGATCCGCCCGAGCAGCGAGGACGACACGATCGACTCGGCGAACACGCCGGTGGCGCCCTTGTGCACCAGGTGCGCGGCGAGCAGCGCGCCGACCTCGTCGCCGCGGAGCATCCGCCAGCCGCCCTCGACGTGCGCGTCCGGCACGGCCACGGCGCAGCGGTCGGCGTCCGGGTCGTTCGCGATGACGATGTCGGGGTCCACGGCCCGGGCGGCCTCGAAGGCCAGGTCCATGGCGCCCGGCTCCTCCGGGTTCGGGAAGGCGACCGTCGGGAAGGCCGGGTCCGGGTCGGCCTGCTCGGCGACGAGCGCGGGCGGCGGGAAGCCGGCCCGGCCGAACGCGGCCGTCAGGACCTCCTTGCCGACGCCGTGCATGGCCGTGTAGACGGTCCGCGCGGTGCGGGGGGAGCCGGGGGTCAGGACGGCGTCCGTACGCTCCAGGTACGCCTCCAGGACCTCGTCCCCGAGCGTCTCCCAGCCGCTCTCGGGTCGCGGCACGTCGTGCAGCGACCGCACGGCCGCGATCTCGGCGGCGATCTCCGCGTCGGCCGGCGGCACGATCTGCGAGCCGTCGCCCAGGTAGACCTTGTAGCCGTTGTCGCGCGGCGGGTTGTGGCTCGCGGTCACCTCGACACCGGCGACGGCGCCCAGGTGCCTTATGGCGTACGCGAGGACGGGCGTCGGCAGCGGGCGCGGGAGCACGGCCGCGCGCAGCCCGGCTCCGGTCATCACGGCGGCGGTGTCGCGGGCGAAGTCCGCCGACTTGTAGCGGGCGTCGTAGCCGATGACGACGAGGCCGCCCTCCTGGCCCTTGGCCTTGAGGTACGCGGCCAGGCCGGCGGCGGCCCGGATCACGACCGAGCGGTTCATCCGCATGGGCCCGGCGCCGATCTCACCGCGGAGGCCGGCGGTGCCGAACTGCAGCGTGCCGCTGAAACGGGCCGCGAGCTCGTCGGTCGCGCCGGCCTCGATCAGCCGCGCGAGCTCCTCGCGGGTCTCACTGTCGGGATCCTCGGCGAGCCAGGCCTGGGCCCGGGTGAGGAGGTCGTCCTGCGTCACGGTGTGCCTTTCGGGGGTGCGGGGCGGTTGCGGGCGGGATGGTCGGGAGAGTGCGGGTGGGTGGACCGCTGCGCGGAGCCTTTCCCCACCCCGCCCCTTCCCGTAACCGGGGCTCCGCCCCGGACCCCGCGCCTCACGCGCGGGCGGGGCTGAAATCCAGCCCGTCCGGCGTTTGAGCACACGCCCGAAGGGCGTACGGGGGCCTGGGGGCTCTCCCCCGGTTCGGGAAGCGGGGGTCCCCCCACGCCGCCAGGCGTAGGGGGAGGGGCGGGGGGCCGCCGCGTGGCCGTGCGGTCCCCTGGGGGCCGCACGGCGCGAGGGGCGCGGGAAGAACTCAGATGCGGTCCAGGACCCGCGTCAGCAGCTCGCCCATCCGCGCCGCCGAGTCGCGCCCCGCCTGGAGCACCTCCTCGTGGTTCAGCGGCTCGCCGGAGAGCCCCGCCGCCAGGTTGGTGACGAGGGAGATGCCGAGGACCTCGGCGCCGGCCTCGCGGGCCGCGATGGCCTCGAGGACGGTGGACATGCCGACGAGGTCGCCGCCCAGGACGCGGACCATGTTGATCTCGGCCGGGGTCTCGTAGTGCGGGCCGGGGAACTGGACGTACACGCCCTCCTCCAGCGTCTCGTCGACCTCCTTGCACAGCGCGCGCAGGCGCGGCGAGTACAGGTCGGTGAGGTCGACGAAGTTGGCGCCGACGATGGGGGAGGCGGCCGTGAGGTTGATGTGGTCGCTGATGAGGACCGGCTGGCCGGGGCGCATGCCCTCGCGGAGGCCGCCGCAGCCGTTGGTGAGGATGACGGTCTTCACGCCGGCGGCGACGGCGGTGCGGACGCCGTGGGCGACGGAGGCGACGCCCCGGCCCTCGTAGAAGTGGGTGCGGCCGAGGAAGACCAGGGCGCGCTTCTCGCCGATCTTGTACGAGCGGACCTTGCCGCCGTGGCCCTCGACGGCCGGCGGCGGGAAGCCGGGGAGCTCGGTCACCGGGAACTCGGCCTCGGGGGCGCCGAGGGCGTCGACGGCGGGGGCCCAGCCGGAGCCCATGACCAGGGCGACATCGTGGTTCTCGACACCGGTCAGCTCGCGAAGGCGTGCGGCAGCGGCCTCGGCGGCCTCGTACGGGGTGGCAGTTGCGTTCACTGACTCTCTCGCCTCGGGGAGGGGGGTCCGAGGGGAGCCCCGGACGGATTTGTTACGCGCAGCAGCGTAGCCGGAGAATTCCTACGCGCGTAGATGACGATGCTGACGGACATGCGATCGTTGTCTTGTCGTTTCCGACGAACGGGCGATTCCGGCCACCCGGTCGGATCGCCCCGGCCGGATCGTCCCGGCCGGATCGTCCCGGCCGGATCGGCAGGGCTGATCAGCAAGGCCCGGTCGGCCCGGTCCCCGATCAGCAGGGGCGCTTGCGCAACTCCATCACGTAGTCGTGCGGCGCGCCCGCCGACTCGGCCGCGTCGGCGATCTCGCCGAGGTACCGCGCGGACGGCAGCCCGCCCTCGTACGCGTTGAGGACGTACACCCAGGCCGGCTCCTCGCCGTCCAGGGTGTGCACCCGCACCCGCATCCGCCGGTAGATGTCGAGGCCCACGCCCTCCCAGCGGTCCATGGAGTCCTCGTCCATCGGCGCGATGTCGTACAGCGCCACGAAGACCTGGGAGCGGGGGGCCTCCACGAGGGTGGCCAGCGCTCCCTCCCAGCCCATCTGCTCGCCGCCGAAGGTCAGCCGCCAGCCGTTCAGCCAGCCGGTGCCGCGCAGCGGGGAGTGCGGTGCGCGGCGGCTCATCAGCCGCGCGTCGAGGTTGCCGGCGAAAGCGGCGTAGAGCGACATGGGACCGAGGGTACGGGAGGGGACGGGGTGCCCGGTGAACGCCGAGGTGGGGGCCGTACGGGGGCCGTACGAGGGGCATCCGAGCCCCCGGCGCGAGGCAGTGCCCGGTGTGCGGGACAATGGGCTACGCACTTGAAGCGTGCGGGACAATGGCGTACGCACTGCAGCCCAGCGGGGGGACCCCCCGGCAGAACGAGAGCGCGAGGCGTAGATCCCAGTGACCCGGATCGTGATCATCGGCGGCGGACCCGGCGGATACGAGGCGGCCCTGGTGGGCGCCCAACTCGGCGCGGAGGTGACCGTCGTGGACTGCGACGGCCTCGGCGGCGCGTCCGTCCTGACCGACTGCGTCCCCTCGAAGACCCTGATCGCCACCGCCGAGGTGATGACCACCTTCGACTCCTCCTACGAGGAGCTGGGCATCATCGTCGCGGACGACACCCCGCCCCTCGAGCAGGCCGCCCGTGTCGTCGGCGTGGACCTCGGCAAGGTGAACCGACGGGTGAAGCGCCTCGCGCTCGCCCAGTCCCACGACATCACCGCCTCCGTGACCCGGGCCGGCGCCCGGGTCCTGCGCGGCCGCGGCCGGCTCTCCGGCCGGCAGGCCGTGGACGGCTCCCGCCAGGTGATCGTCGCCGCCGCCGACGGCACCGAGGAGACGCTGACCGCCGACGCGGTGCTGATCGCGACCGGCGCCCACCCGCGCGAGGTGCCCGACGCCAAGCCGGACGGCGAGCGCATCCTGAACTGGACCCAGGTCTACGACCTCAAGGAGCTCCCCGAGGAGCTCATCGTGGTCGGCTCCGGCGTCACCGGCGCCGAGTTCGCCGGCGCCTACCAGGCGCTCGGCTCCCGGGTCACCCTCGTCTCCTCCCGCGACCGGGTCCTCCCCGGCGAGGACCCGGACGCCGCCGCCGTCCTGGAGGACGTCTTCCGGCGCCGCGGCATGAACGTCATGGCCCGCTCCCGCGCCGAGTCCGCCAAGCGGGTCGGCGACCGCGTCGAGGTCACCCTCGCCGACGGCCGGGTCATCTCCGGCACCCACTGCCTGATGGCGGTCGGCGCCATCCCGAACTCGGCCGGAATGGGCCTGGAGGAGGCCGGCGTCAGGCTGAAGGACTCCGGTCACATCTGGACCGACAAGGTCTCCCGTACGAGCGCCCCGGGCGTCTACGCGGCCGGTGACGTCACGGGCGTGTTCGCGCTCGCCTCGGTCGCCGCCATGCAGGGCCGGATCGCGATGTACCACTTCCTCGGCGACGCGGTGGCCCCGCTCAACCTCAAGACGGTCTCCTCGAACGTCTTCACCGACCCGGAGATCGCCACCGTCGGCTACACCCAGGCCGACGTGGACGCGGGCAAGATCGACGCCAAGGTCGTCAAGCTGCCGCTGCTGCGCAACCCCCGCGCGAAGATGCAGGGCATCCGGGACGGCTTCGTGAAGATCTTCTGCCGTCCGGGCACCGGCATCGTGGTCGGCGGCTGTGTCGTCGCGCCGAAGGCGAGCGAGCTGATCCATCCGATCTCGATCGCGGTCGACAACAATCTGACGGTCGAACAGATCGCAAATGCTTTCACCGTGTACCCCTCCCTGTCGGGCTCGATCGCGGAAGTGGCACGGCAGTTGCACACCCGAAAGGCGACGGGCGAGGCGTAACACCCCGCTCCGGCCCGGCCCGGCCCGCCTCCCGCCTGCGGGAACGGTTCGCCGACTCGGACAACCCCCGGCAAGGGGGACATGGAACGATCAACGACGGGGCCTCCCATACCACTTGGAGGCCCCGTCTGTGCGCATCTTCTGCAATTCGGCGCATAGTGCTGAAAACTATCGGCCGGTCACGTTACTGTCAGTTTCGTGTTCGCTGCAGAACGTCGTCAGTTGATCCTCGAAATGGTGCGAGCCAATGGGGCCGTGTCGCTCCGCGAGCTCGCCCGCGTCGTCCAGACCTCGGAAGTGACCGTACGGAGAGACGTACGGGCCCTTGAGGCAGAAGGACTCCTCGACCGCCGCCACGGCGGTGCGGTGTTGCCGGGCGGATTCACGCGAGAATCCGGCTTCCCGCAGAAATCCCATCTCGCCACAGCGGAGAAGACGGCCATCGCCGACGTCGCCGCCGGCCTCGTCGAAGAGGGCGAGGCCATCGTCGTCGGCGCCGGGACGACCACGCAGGAGCTGGCCCGCCGGCTCGCCCGCGTGCCCGGACTGACCGTCGTCACCAACTCCCTGCTCGTCGCCCAGGCCCTCGCCCACGCCAACCGGGTCGAGGTCGTCATGACCGGCGGCACCCTGCGCGGCTCCAACTACGCCCTCGTGGGCAGCGGGGCCGAGCAGTCGCTCCAGGGGCTCCGGGTCTCCCGGGCCTTCCTCTCCGGGAGCGGCCTGACCGCCGAGCGCGGCCTGTCCACGTCCAACATGCTCTCCGCGAGCGTGGACCGGGCGCTCGTCCAGGCGGCGGCCGAGGTCGTGGTCCTGGCCGACCACACCAAGCTCGGCTCGGACACCATGTTCCAGACGGTGCCGACGGACGTCATCACCCGCCTGGTGACCGACGAGCCCCCGGCCCACGACGAGCGGGCCGCCACCGAGCTCCAGGCCCTCGCCGACCAGGGCGTCCAGATCGCCGTCGCCGGTACGGGCGCGGCGGCCGGCCCCTCCGGCGGCGAGCAGCTCCCCCCGGGCGCCCGGCCCCGCCGTGACATGCCGCTCCCCGTCCAGCGCGGGCGGATGGCGGCCGGTCAGTTCCGGGGACCGGGCGGCGGCATGGCCGCGGAGACGCTGGAGCGCACGGCCCGGGTCGCGGACATGCGCCGCCGCTGACGTCGGTACGTACGTCAGACGTCGGTGCGTCAGGCACCGGCACGTCGGACGCCGGTACGTCAGCCGGTCGGTGCGTCGGACGTCAGTACGTCAGCCGCGGTACCCGAGGGACCCTCCCCCAGGGGTCCCACGCCGACTCCCGGCACCCCTCGGTCCTTCAAGCCCCTCAGTTCTTCAGGCCCCGCAGCGTCAGCGCGAGCAGGCGGTCGGCCAACTCCGGGTCCTCCGGGCACTGTTCCGCCGCCAGCGCGATCGCGTTGGTGAGCTGCATCAGGTCGCCGATCGACACGTCGGCGCGCACCTGCCCCGCCTCCCGGGCCCGCCCGAGCAGCCGCTCGCCCGCAGCGCGCAGCGGGTCGCTGCACCGTGCCAGGGCCGAACTCCGGTCGTACGAGGCGGACATCAGCGCGTGCGCGAGTCCCCGGTACTCGCCCGCGTGGGCGATCAGCGCCCGCAGCCACTCCACGAGCGCCGTGCAGGGCGCGTCCGCCTCGGACAGCTGCCGCGAGCGGTCGAGGAGTTCGGCCAGCGCCTCCTGGAAGACCGCGTTCAGCAGATCGGCCCGGGTGGGGAAGTGGCGGTAGAGGGTGCCGATCCCGACGCCCGCGCGGCGCGCGACCTCCTCCAGGGGCGCGTCCGCGCCCTGCCGCGCGAAGGCGGCGCGGGCCTCGACGAGCAGTCGCTCGTGGTTGCGGCGTGCGTCGGCGCGCATGAGTACGGCCCCTCCCCTCGGCGAAGGGCCCGCAGGCGACTGCCTGCGGGCCCTTCCTCACCTACTGGCTACGACGTCAGTCCTTGATGTCGCAGATCGCGGCGCCGGACGTCACGGAGGCGCCGACCTCCGCGCTCAGGCCCTTGACGGTGCCGGAGCGGTGGGCGTTGAGCGGCTGCTCCATCTTCATGGCCTCCAGGACGACGATCAGATCGCCCTCCTTGACCTCCTGGCCCTCCTCGACCGCGACCTTCACGATCGTGCCCTGCATCGGGGACGCGAGGGTGTCGCCCGAGGCGGTCGGGCCGGACTTCTTCGCCGCGCGGCGCTTCGGCTTCGCACCGGCCGCCAGGCCCGTGCGCGCCAGCGTCATGCCCAGCGAGGACGGCAGGGAGACCTCGAGGCGCTTGCCGCCGACCTCGACGACGATCGTCTCGCGGCCCGTCTCGTCCTCGTCCGCCTCGGCACCGCCCGGGGCGAACGGCTTGATCTCGTTGACGAACTCCGTCTCGATCCAGCGCGTGTGGACCCGGAAGGGGTCGGCGGTGAAGTCGGGGTCGACCACGACGGCCTGGTGGAACGGGATCGCCGTCGCCATGCCCTCGACCTTGAACTCCGCCAGCGCGCGGGCCGCCCGCTGGAGCGCCTGCTCGCGGGTGGCGCCGGTGATGACCAGCTTGGCCAGGAGCGAGTCCCAGGCCGGGCCGATCACGGAGCCGGACTCGACGCCCGCGTCGAGGCGGACACCGGGGCCGGTCGGCGGGCTGAAGACGGTGACCGTGCCGGGGGCCGGCAGGAAGTTGCGGCCCGGGTCCTCGCCGTTGATGCGGAACTCGAAGGAGTGACCGCGGATCTCCGGGTCGCCGTAGCCGAGCTCCTCGCCGTCGGCGATGCGGAACATCTCGCGGACCAGGTCGATGCCCGTGACCTCCTCGGTCACCGGGTGCTCGACCTGCAGACGCGTGTTGACCTCCAGGAAGGAGATCGTGCCGTCGACACCGACGAGGAACTCGACCGTGCCGGCGCCGACGTAGCCGGCCTCCTTCAGGATCGCCTTCGACGCGGCGTACAGCTCCGCGTTCTGCGCCTCCGTCAGGAACGGCGCCGGGGCCTCCTCGACCAGCTTCTGGTGGCGGCGCTGGAGCGAGCAGTCACGGGTGGAGACGACGACCACGTTGCCGTGGGTGTCGGCGAGGCACTGGGTCTCGACGTGACGCGGCTTGTCGAGGTAGCGCTCGACGAAGCACTCGCCCCGGCCGAAGGCCGCGACGGCCTCACGGACGGCGGAGTCGTACAGCTCCGGAACCTCTTCGAGCGTGCGGGCGACCTTCAGACCGCGACCGCCACCGCCGAAGGCGGCCTTGATCGCGATCGGCAGCCCGTGCTCCTGCGCGAACGCCACGACCTCGTCGGCACCCGACACCGGGTCCGGCGTGCCCGCGACGAGCGGGGCGCCGGCGCGCTGCGCGATGTGACGGGCGGCGACCTTGTCACCCAGGTCCCGGATCGCCTGCGGCGGCGGACCGATCCACGTCAGACCCGCGTCCAGGACCGCCTGCGCGAACTCCGCGTTCTCGGAAAGGAACCCGTATCCCGGGTGGACCGCGTCCGCGCCCGAGTCCTTGGCGGCCTGGAGCACCTTGGCCATGTCCAGGTAACTGGTCGCCGGAGTGTCACCGCCCAGAGCGAACGCCTCGTCAGCCGCCCGGACGTGCAGGGCGTCCCGATCCGGATCGGCGTACACGGCCACGCTGTCGATGCCGGCGTCCCGGCACGCCCGGGCCACACGGACAGCGATTTCGCCACGGTTGGCGATGAGCACCTTGCGCACGATGGCTCCCTCCTTGAAACAAGCCGAGTTTAGGGACTGCCGACACGTTCGTTCGACCCGTCCCCACTAGTGAGCTTGCCCACACGGAGTGTGACGCCGGGCCTGCTCGGGTCGTGAATTCCCTTATCGCACCACGGTACGCAGGGTTCCTCGACGGCACAGTAGCTCTGATGTGTGGCGCAGGTCTCTGTTCTTGCGACCAGGGGCCATTCGGGTTTCTTTGTTCAATCCCTACGAATGACTCGATGATTCTTTGCGGTGGGACTCGACCGGTCCTCAAGTGACGGCGCGCCGTCGCCCGCCGTGCGCGCGGTCTTGTCCAGGTGTTTACCGGCCAGTAGCCTTCGCGCTGCCGACCGTACTGCCGGTAACAGATGAACCCAGGGGGTGGCCGAGGTGGCCCGCAGACCGATAGCCCTCGTGACGGCCGCGGTGCTCTTCCTCGAAGCGCCCGGCATCGTCGCGATCAACGCCGTCATGGCGGGCTTCCAGGAGGCCCAGTCGATGTCCCTCGCCGGCATGGACCCCGACGCGATGGTCGCCGGAACCTGGGGACTCGGCATCGGCTCCGGCGTCGCCCTCGTCCTCTGTGGCCTCGTCGCCCTCGTCGCGGGCGTCCGCGACCGCCGTCCGGGCCTTCTCGGCCGGGGGCTCCTCATCGGCTGTGCGATCGTCCACGGCGTCCTCGGGGCGGTCGCCGCCGCCCTCATCGGCTGGACCGCCTTCGCCTTCCTGGTGGCCGTGCTCGGACTGATCGTCCTCACCCTGGTGGCGTACGGGGAGGGGCGCGCGGCGGTCGCCGACGCCCCCGGGGAGGCGCCGGCCGCCGGCTGAGCTCAGGCCCAGAGGTCGGTGATCTCGACGTCCAGCTTGCGCAGGAGCCGGCGCAGCAGCGGCAGGGACAGGCCGATCACATTGCCCGGGTCGCCGTCGATGCCGTCGATGAACGGGGCGGAGCGGCCGTCCAGGGTGAACGCGCCCGCCACGTGGAGCGGTTCGCCGCTGGCCACGTACGCGGCGATCTCCTCGTCCGTCGGCTCGCCGAAGCGGACCACGGTGGAGGCCGTCGCCGACTCGAAGCGCTTGGCGGTCGTGTCGTAGACGCAGTGGCCGGTCTGGAGGATGCCGACCCGGCCCCGCATCGACTTCCAGCGGGCGGTGGCCTCCTCGGCGTCGGCCGGCTTGCCGAGCGCCTGCTTGTCCAGCTCCAGGACCGAGTCGCAGCCGATGACGAGCGCGCCGGACACCTCCGGCTTGGCGGCCACGTGGGCGGCCTTCGCCTCCGCGAGGGCGAGCGCGAGTTCGGCCGGGGTCGGGGCGTGGACCTTGTCCTCGTCGACGCCGCTCACGATCACCTCGGGAGCGAGTCCGGCCTGCCGGAGCAGGCCGAGCCGGGCGGGGGAGGCGGAGGCGAGCACGACACGGCGCGGATCAGCAGTCATGGGGGCAGCGTAGCCAGTGCGGACGCCCGTACGCGCGCGCGTGGTCAGCGCGCGCTGGCGACGAACATCGCCACCACCATCGCCAGCGCCAGGAGCACACCGGTGCGGCGGAGCATCGCCTGCATGTCCCGCAGGAACTTCGGCGGCTGGTTCTTCGGGTCGGACCACAGCATGCCCAAATCCTCCGGGCGGGGCTCGAACGGCGCCTGAGTACGGATACTCAGGCGCCCCCGTGTCGAAGGACTATTCGCGGAGCGCGTCGTACGGGCGCGGGCCTCACGCCCGTACGAACACCCCGTCCCGCGCCGCCGCCAGCGCCGCCGTCACGGCCCGTTCCGCGACGGCTCCGTCGAGCTCCTCGCGGGTGACCGCGAAGCGGTAGTAGAGCGGGGCGGAGACGGCGCGGAGGAGTTCGAGGGGGTCGGTCCCCGCCGGGATCTCGCCGCGCGCCGCGCCCCTGGTGACGACGGGGGCCCATTCGGCGAGCCGGGTCCGGTAGAAGCCGGCGAGGGCGCGGGCGCACTCCTCGTCGCAGGCCGCCGCGGCGATGACCGCGCGGAAGACGGCGCCCATCCGGGGGTCCACGAGGGTGGCCCGGACGAGTTCGGCGTTGGCCCGCAGGTCGCCCGGGAGGCTGCCGGTGTCGGAGGCGGGCAGCGACTGCTCGGCCATGTCGTGCAGGAGGTCGGTGACCAGGCCGACGGGGGAGCCCCAGCGGCGGTACACGGTGGTCTTGCCGACGCCGGCGCCCGCGGCGATCCGGTCCATGTTCAGCGTGTGGAAACCGGTGTCGGCGAGGGCGTCCAGGGTGGCGTCGAGGACCGCCCGGCGGACCTTCGCGGTGCGGCCGCCGGGACGCGTGGTGCCGGGCGTGGCCGGCCGGCTCTCAGTCAAACGGGTCTCCTGTTCCATTAACGCCATCGACTCTGCTACGGTACGGGACATCTTAACGGAACTGGATTCCCATTAAGGGGTCTCGCGCATGGTCGCCCTCGATCTCCCCACCACCTCGCCCACCCGCCCCGACCGGATGACCGGCCGGATGCGGCTCGTCCTCGTCGTCCTCCTCCTCGCCCAGTTCATGCTGGCCGTCGACTTCTCGATCCTGAACGTCGCCCTGCCCGTCATCGGCCGGGGACTCGGCTTCACCCTCGGCGGCCTCCAGTGGATCGCCACCGCCTTCGCCCTCGCCGCCGCTGGATTCACCCTCCTCTTCGGGCGTGTCGCCGACCTGATCGGCCGCCGCCGGCTCTTCCTCGGCGGCATGGCCGTCCTCGGGCTCGCCTCCCTCGCGGGCGGGCTCGCCACCGGCCCCGGGACGCTCATGGCCGCCCGGGTCGCCCAGGGCCTCGCCACCGCCGCCGTCACCCCCGCCGGCCTCTCCCTGCTCACCTCCTCCTTCCCCGAGGGCCCGCTGCGCGCCAAGGCGCTCGGACTGAACGGCGCCCTCATGTCCGCGGGCTTCACCACCGGCGCGATCCTCGGCGGCGTCCTCACCGACCTGCTCTCCTGGCGCTGGGCCTTCTTCGTCAACGTGCCGGTGGTCCTCGCCGTCCTCCTCGTCGCCCCCGCCGTCCTCCGGGAGAGCCGCCCGGCCGTCCGCCCCCGCCTCGACGTCCCCGGCGCCGTCACCGTCACCGGCGGACTCCTCGCCCTCGTCTACGGCCTGACCGTCACCGGCGCGCACGGCCGGCCCGACCCCACCGCGCTCACCGCCCTCGCCGCCGGCGCCGCGCTCCTCACCGCCTTCGTCCTCGTCGAACGGCGGGCCGCCTCGCCCCTCGTCCCGATCCACGTCCTGAGGCGCCGCACCGTCGTCTGGGGCAACCTCGCCGGGCTCGTCGCCTTCGTCACCGAGACCTCGCTGGTCTTCCTGATGACCCTGTACCTCCAGGACGTCCTGGGCTTCTCCCCGCTCGCCGCCGGACTCTCCTTCGGAGTCCTCGGCGCCGGCACGATCCTCGGCGGCGTGGCCGCCTCCCGCTTCATCGGCCGCTTCGGGGCCCGCGCCGCCCTCGTCTCCGGCGGGCTCCTCCAGGCCGCCGCCACCCTCGCCCTGTACGGACTCGGCGACGACCGCGGCGGCCTCGCCCTCCTCCTCGCCGCGACCTTCGCCGGCGGCGTCGGCAACATGCTCGCGATCGTCGGCTTCATGGTCACCGCCACCTCGGGCCTCCCCGACGGCGAGCAGGGCATGGCCACCGGGCTCGCGACCATGACCCAGCAGGTCGGCATCACCATGGGCACCCCGGTCATGAGCGCCGTCGTCGTCACCGCGCCCGTGCTCCTCGACGGCATCGGCCTCGCGGTGCTCGTCAACGCCGCGATCGTCGCCGCCGGAGCCGTGCTGTCGGGCGTCTTCCTCCGCCGCACGTGACCGGCACGCGGGCGCGCGAAAGGCCGGACCCCCCGCACAAGGGGCCCGGCCTTCTCGTCACGCCGCGCCGACTACGACGCCTACACGGGCCAGTACGACCGCGCCCAGGCCCGCGGGCCCGGCCGGTGCCGCACCGTCCGCGCGATACGGGAGGGGTCCGACCAGCCCTCCGGCACCGCCGGGCCGCCCGCCCCGGCGGACGCCGCCGCCGTGGCCGCGGCCCGGGCTTGAACGACCGCCAGTGCGGCGGCCAGCTCCTCGGGCGTCGGATTGCCTCGTACGACCTTGATCACAACGGCTCCTTACAGCGCTCGTACGGGGGCCTACAGCGGGATGTTGCCGTGCTTCTTCGGAGGAAGGGATTCCCGCTTCGTCCGCAGCTGACGCAGGCCCTTCACGATCTGCGGCCGCGTGTCCGACGGCAGGACCACGCCGTCGATGTAGCCGCGCTCGGCCGCGATGTACGGGTTGAGCAGGGCGTCCTCGTACTCCTGCATCAGCCGCGCCCGCTCGGCCTCCTGGTCCTCCGCCTCGGCGATCGTCCGCCGGTGCAGGATGTTGACCGCGCCCTGCGCGCCCATGACCGCGATCTGCGCCGTCGGCCACGCCAGGTTCAGGTCGGCGCCCAGGTGCTTGGAGCCCATGACGTCGTACGCGCCGCCGAAGGCCTTCCGCGTGATGACCGTGATCAGCGGGACCGTCGCCTCCGCGTACGCGTAGATCAGCTTCGCGCCGCGCCGGATGATGCCGCCGTACTCCTGGTCCACACCCGGCAGGAAGCCCGGCACGTCCACGAAGGTCAGCACGGGGATGTTGAAGGCGTCGCAGGTCCGCACGAACCGCGCGGCCTTCTCGGAGGCGTTGATGTCGAGGCAGCCGGCGAACTGCATCGGCTGGTTCGCGACGACACCCACCGGGAAGCCCTCGACGCGACCGAAGCCGGTCAGGATGTTCGGCGCGAACAGGGCCTGCGTCTCCAGGAACTCGCCGTCGTCCAGGACGTGCTCGATGACCTTGTGCATGTCGTACGGCTGGTTCGCCGAGTCCGGGATCAGCGTGTCGAGCTCACGGTCCTCGTCCGTCACCTCGGTCTCCGCGACCTCCGGGAAGGCCGGCGGCTCGGACAGGTTGTTCGAAGGGAGGTACGAGAGCAGCGACTTCACGTACTCGATCGCGTCCTTCTCGTCCCCCGCCATGTGGTGCGCCACACCCGAGGTCGAGTTGTGCGTCCGGGCGCCGCCCAGCTCCTCGAAGCCCACGTCCTCGCCCGTCACGGTCTTGATGACGTCCGGACCCGTGATGAACATGTGCGAGGTCTGGTCCACCATCACCGTGAAGTCGGTGATCGCGGGGGAGTACACCGCACCGCCCGCACACGGACCGACGATCAGCGAGATCTGCGGGATCACGCCCGACGCGTGCGTGTTCCGCCGGAAGATCTCGCCGTACATCCCGAGCGCGCTCACGCCCTCCTGGATGCGGGCACCGCCGGAGTCGTTGATGCCGATGACGGGGCAGCCCGTCTTCAGCGCGAAGTCCATCACCTTGATGATCTTCTGGCCGTACGTCTCGCCGAGCGCCCCGCCGAAGACCGTGAAGTCCTGCGAGAACACGGCGACCGGACGCCCGTCCACCGTGCCGTACCCGGTGACGACCCCGTCCCCGTACGGCCGGTTCTTCTCAAGGCCGAAGTTGGTCGAGCGGTGGCGCGCCAGCTCGTCCAGCTCGACGAACGACCCTTCGTCGAGAAGCAGGCCGATCCGCTCGCGCGCGGTCAGCTTGCCCTTGGCGTGCTGCTTCTCCACGGCCCGCTCCGAGCCGGCATGCGTGGCCTCGTCGATACGGCGCTTGAGGTCCGCGATCTTGCCCGCGGTCGTGTGAATGTCGATCTCGTACTGCTCTGCCGGCTCGGACATCGGGATGCGGCTCCCTGCCTGGTCACGGGGGGTTCGTTGACTACGAATGGGCTACTGCTGGCCTACTGCCCCGTAGCGTATCGACGGCGATACGGTTCGGCACTGCGGTCTTTGCCACACCTAGTGTGGCTTGCATGACGTCCTCTCAAGGCTCCGGCGGACCCTGGTCCGACCTCGACCGGCCCCCGCTGAACGCCCCCGCGCTGCGCCGGGCGCTCGTTCTCCCCGACGGACTGTGGACCTCGTTCGACGTGGTCACCGCCACCGGCTCCACCAACAGCGACCTCGCGGCGCGGGCCGACGAACTGCCCGAAGGGGCCGTGCTCGTGGCCGAGGAGCAGACCTCGGGGCGTGGCCGGCTCGACCGTACGTGGACCGCGCCCGCCCGGTCCGGGCTGTTCCTCTCGGTTCTGCTCAAGCCCCATGTGCCCGTGCACCGGTGGGGCTGGCTCCCGCTGCTCACCGGGGTGGCCGCCGCCACCGGTCTCGCGAAGGCCGCGCGCGTCGACACGTCGCTCAAGTGGCCCAACGACCTGTTGGTTTCCGTCGGGGGCGAGGAGCGCAAGACCGGCGGCATCCTCGCCGAGCGGGCCGGGGCGGACGCGATCGTCGTCGGCCTCGGGATCAACGTCACCCTCCGTGAGGAGGAGCTGCCCGTGCCGACCGCCGGATCGCTCCTTCTCGCCGGTGCCGGCTCCACCGACCGGGACACCCTCCTGCGGGCCGTCCTGCGCTCCCTCGACGAGTGGTACGGCACGTGGGTGAGGGCCGACGGCGATCCCGCCGCCTCCGGCCTCCAGGCGGCCTACGCGGCCGGCTGCGCCACTCTCGGCCGCCGTGTCCGCGCGGAACTTCCCGGCGAGCGGATGCTGGAGGGCGACGCCGTCGCTCTGGACGGGGACGGCCGCCTGGTCGTCGAGACGGAGGGCGGCGGTACGGAGGCGGTGGGTGCGGGCGACATCGTCCACCTGCGGACCTGACCGGGGTGCGCCCTCCAGGCCGTTCGCCTGGAGGGCGCACGCCCCGGGACCCGGGTGGCGGCCGTTCGCGCGTGAGCCAGCACACACCTGTCGTATCGTGGACGCGATCCATGGCGACAGATCGGCAGGGCAAGTGGGCAGCGGCAGGGAACGGGCAGGAGGCGGCCGGTGACCGTCGACGACGCGAGCGCGGGCGGCAGGGCCGAACCGGCCGAGCGGCCCACGTATCCCACCCCCCACCACGAGGTCGACCACACGGTGGAGCCGACCCACGACCCCCTCGCGATCCGCCTGGAACAGCTCATCCTGGGCGCCGACCGCCGTTACACCCCGTTCCAGGCGGCCCGCACCGCCGGCGTCTCCATGGAGCTCGCCTCCCGCTTCTGGCGCGCCATGGGCTTCGCCGACATCGGCCAGGCCAAGGCGCTCACCGAGGCCGACGTCCTCGCCCTGCGGCGACTCGCCGGCCTCGTGGAGGCCGGGCTGCTCAGCGAGCCGATGGCCGTGCAGGTGGCCCGCTCCACGGGGCAGACCACGGCCCGGCTCGCCGAGTGGCAGATCGACTCCTTCCTGGAGGGCCTGACCGAGCCGCCCGAGCCCGGCATGACCCGCACCGAGGTCACGTACCCCCTGGTCGAGCTGCTCCTGCCGGAGCTGGAGGAGTTCCTGATCTACGTGTGGCGCCGGCAGCTCGCCGCCGCCACCGGCCGGGTCGTCCAGGCCGCCGACGACGAGGAGATGGTCGACCGTCGGCTCGCCGTCGGCTTCGCGGACCTCGTCGGCTTCACCCGGCTGACCCGCCGCCTGGAGGAGGAGGAGCTCGGCGAGCTCGTCGAGGCCTTCGAGACCACCTGCGCCGACCTCGTCGCCGCGCACGGCGGCCGGCTCATCAAGACCCTCGGCGACGAGGTGCTGTACTGCGCCGACGACCCGGGCACGGCCGCCGAGATCGCGCTGCGGCTGATCGAGACCCTCGGCCACGACGAGACGATGCCCGCGCTGCGCGTCGGCATCGCCTTCGGCACCGTGACGACCCGGATGGGCGACGTCTTCGGCACCACCGTGAACCTGGCCAGCCGCCTCACCTCGATAGCCCCGAAGGACGCCGTCCTCGTCGACGACGCCCTCGCGGAGGAGCTGACCCGCACCGGCGAGGCGCCCGTCTCGGAGACGGCGGCGGCCGAGGAGGCGGCCCGCGCCGAGGAGGAGGGCCGGCGGCCGGTCACGTACCGCTTCGCGCTCCAGCCGACGTACCAGCGCTCGGTCCGGGGCGTCGGCGTCGTCGAACCCTGGCTCCTGAGCCGCCGCCCGACTTAGGATCTCCCGGTGAACGCCCGTTAACAGCCGTTGACGGGCCTGAACCGGGAGGGTGTGCGGTCATGTCCGAGCAGCGCTTTGGTGAGTTCGTGGTGGTCCGGAAGGACGGTCACGTCGCGGAACTGGTCCTCGACCGGCCCAAGGCCATGAACGCGGTCTCCTCCGAGATGGCCCGCTCCATCGGCGCCGCCTGCGACGCCCTCGCCGCCGATCCCGAGGTCCGCGTCACCGTCCTGACCTCCTCGAACGACCGCGCCTTCTGCGTCGGCGCCGACCTGAAGGAGCGCAACTCCTTCACCGACGCCGAGCTCGTCCGCCAGCGCCCGACCGCCCGCGCCTGCTACACCGGCGTCCTGGAGCTGCCGATGCCGACCGTCGCCGCCGTGCACGGCTTCGCCCTCGGCGGCGGCTTCGAGCTGGCGCTCGCCTGCGACGTCATCGTGGCCGACGCGACCGCCGTCGTCGGCCTCCCCGAGGTCTCCGTGGGCGTCATCCCCGGCGGCGGCGGTACGCAGCTGCTCCCGCGCCGGGTGGGCGCGGCGCGCGCCGCCGAGCTGGTCTTCACGGCCCGCCGGGTCGAGGCGGCCGAGGCCCGCGAGCTGGGCCTCGTGGACCTCCTGGAGGAGGACGCGCGGACGGCGGCCCTGGAGCTGGCCGGGCGGATCGCGGCGAACTCGCCGGTCGGCCTGCGCGCCGCGAAGAAGGCGATGCGCCTCGGCCAGGGCCTGGACCTGCGGGCCGGCCTCGAGGTCGAGGACGCGGCCTGGCGTTCGGTGGCCTTCTCGGGCGACCGGGCGGAGGGCGTGGCGGCCTTCAACGAGAAGCGGAAGCCGAACTGGCCGGGGGAGTGACCCCGGACTCCCGCCCGTCAGGTTTTACCGTTTTGTATCAAATGTGACTTAACGTGACGTCTCGGTGGGGAAAACGGATCAAACCTCCCTAAGCTGGAGGAATGGGTGAGGATGTGCGGCTGCGGGCCGTGGTGGCGCTGGCGCAGGGGATCGCGGCGGCGCACACTCCGCGCGAGTTCTGGCGGGCGGCGGCGCTCGGGGCCTGCGAGGGCCTCGACGGGACCTTCGCCGCGCTGTCCGTCTGGGAGCGGGACCACGGCCGCCTGAAGGTCCTGGTGAACGCCGGGGACCGGGCCGTGGGCGAGGAGGAGTTCCCGGACTCGGAGACGTATCCGGTGCACCAGTTCCCCGAGATCACCGAGTTCCTGCACGAGCAGTGGGCGGGCGGCGGCGAGCCGGACGCCTGGGTGGAGACGGCCGCCGACCCCGTCCCCACGGGCCGGGTGACGGGCCTGCGGCGGCGGGGGCGCGGCTGCTGCGTGGTCGCTCCGATCGTGCTGCACGGGCGCGCGTGGGGCGAGCTGTACGTGGCCCGCCCACCGGAGAAGAAACCTTTCACCCGCGCGGACGCCGATTTCGCGACCGTCCTGGCGGCGGTCGTCGCCGCCGGCATCGCCCAGGCCGAGCGTCTGGAGGAGGTCCGCAAGCTGGCCTTCACCGACCCCCTGACCGGCCTGGCCAACCGGCGGGCCGTCGACACCCGCCTGGACGAGGCCATCGAGCGCTACCGGGCCGACGGCTCCGTGGTCAGCCTGATGGTCTGCGACCTGAACGGCCTCAAGCGCGTCAACGACACCCATGGCCACGCCGTCGGCGACCGCCTCCTCGAACGCTTCGGCTCGGTCCTCTCCCGCTGCGGCGCCATGCTCCCCGGCGCCCTCGCGGCCCGCCTGGGCGGCGACGAGTTCTGCCTGCTCACCGTCGGCCCGACGGCGGACGAGGTCGTCGCGGTCGCCGGGGAGCTGTGCGTACGGGCGGCGGAGCTGGAGCTCGGCGAGGGCGTGGCCTGCGGGGTCGCGTCCACCGGCGACCCCATCGGCCCCCTCAGGTCGGCCCGCCGCCTCTTCCGGCTCGCCGACGCCGCCCAGTACCAGGCCAAGGCCGACCGCTCGTCGAAGCCCGTCGTCGCGGGCCGCGACGGCACGGTCATCCGCCTGGCCGACGCTCCCCCGGGAGCCCGCGACCGCCGCCGCTTCCGCGACGCGCCGACGGCGGGTCCGCCGCCGGCGGATCCGCTGCCGGCGCACGTCGACGGGGACCCACCCGCGTAAGGGGCCGCCCCCTGGAGGGACGGTGACGAAATCACCTAGTGACATGTCGGTCTTCAATCCGTAGGGTGCTGAATATGGATATGCAGACAGTCGTCCTCGGCACGTCCGGCACGACCCCGCAGGACGTCATCGACGTCGCCCGCCACGGCGCCCGCGTCGAGCTGTCGACCGAGGCCGTGGCCGCCCTGGCCGCCGCCCGTGACATCGTCGACGCGCTCGCCGCCAAGCCCGAGCCCGTCTACGGGGTCTCCACCGGATTCGGCGCGCTCGCCACCCGGCACATCAGCCACGAGCTCCGCGCCCAGCTCCAGCGCAACATCGTCCGCTCGCACGCCGCCGGCATGGGCCCGCGCGTCGAGCGCGAGGTCGTCCGCGCCCTGATGTTCCTCCGCCTGAAGACCGTGGCCTCCGGCTACACCGGCGTCCGCCCCGAGGTCGCCCAGACGATGGCCGACGTCCTCAACGCCGGCATCACCCCCGTCGTCCACGAGTACGGCTCCCTCGGCTGCTCCGGCGACCTCGCCCCGCTCTCCCACTGCGCCCTCGCGCTCATGGGCGAGGGCGACGCCGAGGGCCCCGACGGCGTCGTCAAGCCCGCCGGCGAGCTCCTCGCCGCCGCCGGCATCGCGCCCGTCGAGCTCAAGGAGAAGGAGGGCCTCGCCCTCCTCAACGGCACCGACGGCATGCTCGGCATGCTGGTCATGGCCCTCGCCGACCTCGACACGCTCTTCAAGTCGGCCGACATCACCGCCGCGCTCTCCCTCGAAGCCCTCCTCGGCACCGAGAAGGTCCTCGAACCCGAGCTGCACACCGTCCGCCCGCACCCCGGCCAGGCCGCCTCCGCCGCCAACATGCTGGCCGTGCTCAAGGGCTCCGGCCTCACCGGCCACGCCCAGGCGGGCGAGGCCCCCCGCGTCCAGGACGCCTACTCGGTGCGCTGCGCCCCGCAGGTCGCCGGCGCGGGCCGCGACACCATGGCCCACGCCCGGCTCGTCGCCGAGCGCGAGCTCGCCGCCGCCGTCGACAACCCGATCGTCCTGCCCAGCGGCGAGGTCCGCTCCAACGGCAACTTCCACGGCGCCCCCGTCGCGTACGTCCTCGACTTCCTCGCGATCGCCGCCGCCGACCTCGGCTCCATCGCCGAGCGCCGCACCGACCGGCTCCTCGACAAGAACCGCTCGCACGGCCTCCCGCCCTTCCTCGCGGACGACGCCGGCGTCGACTCGGGCCTGATGATCGCCCAGTACACGCAGGCCGCCCTGGTCAGCGAGATGAAGCGGCTCGCCGTCCCGGCCTCCGCCGACTCCATCCCGTCCTCCGCGATGCAGGAGGACCACGTCTCCATGGGCTGGTCCGCCGCCCGCAAGCTGCGCACCGCGATCGGCAACCTCAACCGGGTCCTCGCGGTCGAGCTGTACGCCGCCACCCGGGGCATCGAGCTCCGCGAGGGCCTGACCCCGGCGCCCGCCTCGCAGGCCGCCATCGAGGCCCTGCGCGCGGCCGGCGTCGAGGGCCCCGGCCCGGACCGCTTCCTCGCCCCCGACCTGGCGGCCGCCGACGCCTTCGTGCGCGAAGGGAAGCTGGTCGCCGCCGTGGAGCCGGTCACCGGCCCGCTGGCGTAACGACGAGGAGCACGGACACGGAAGGGCCGCCCCCGGCATCCCGGGGGCGGCCCCTCGCGCGTACGCACGGCGTCAGGAGGCGCGGCCCCGGCGCCGCATCGCGAGAGCCACGAAACCGGCCCCGACCCCCAGGAACCCCGTCCCGCCGAGCAGATACGGCGTGCTGTCCCGGCCCCCGGTCTCGGCGAGGTCCCCGCCGTCCGCGACGGGACCGTCCTGGGTCACCCCGATCCGCGCCCCGCCCTGCTCGTCGGTGGCGTTCGCGGACGGCACGAACCACAGGGCGCACAGCAGCGTCCCCGAGGCGATGGCGGTCAGCAGTGGGCGTCGGGCGACGGACACGGAAATTTCGATCCCCCTTGCGGAAACCGTGAATTGGTCGGTGCGTCGATGCTACGGAACACAGCGGGTCGCGGGAAACCCGAGGCCCCCCGGCCCCCTACGCTCCGACCCATGAGTACTTCTGAGACCACGCGCTATGTCCGCCTTCGCGTCGATGTCGTCCTGGAGATCGACGGTCCCGCCGAGCTGACCGAGGCCGCCGAGGCCCGGATCGACGGCGACGAGTTCATGCCCGAGGAGGAGCGGGTGCAGGCGCGCGAGGCCGCGCGCGAGGACAGCGCCGAGGCGCTGGCCTATCTCGTCGAGCCCTTCGACCTGATCCGCGACGTCCCGGGGATCGAGATGGTCCAGGCCTCCTGGAGCAGCGAGGAGATCGAGTACGACCCCGATGCGCTGGAGTGGGACCTCGGCGAGGAAGATGGTGCCGAGGAAGGCCACGACCAGTCGTAGGGCCGGTATCCGCCCTGCCCGCGGGCCCCGGGACGCCGTCCCGGGGCCTTTCCGCGGAACCGGGAACCGGACGGCCCGCCCGTGCGTGTGGATCAGTGGTGTTCCCCACAAACCCTCCGGTAACGAAACCGTGTGGGGTGTCATGGCGTTCATTAGAAGAAGTTGGCAGGGAACCGGCGACGATGGAGAAGCGTGTGATGACGGTCGGCAAGCGCCGCAGGAGTCTGGCGGCGGCCGCCGCGGTGCTCGGTGGCGTACTCGTGCTCTCGGCGTGCAACGACGGGGACAAGGGCGGCAGCGCCTCCGGTTCCGCCTCGCCGCAGTCGCAGGCCCAGGTCGACGAGGCGGCCGCGCAGAAGACCTCCAAGGCGCAGATCACCATCTCGCCGAAGAACGGCGCGCAGAACGCCTCCATCAACAACGACGCCAAGGTCACCGTCACCGAGGGCAAGCTCACCGAGGTCACCATGACCTCCGCCGAGGGCGCCTCGGTCCAGGGTGAAATAGCGGCCGACGGGCTCAGCTGGAAGCCGAGCGGGCCGCTCAAGCGCGCCACGGTCTACAAGATCGCCGCCACCGCCACGGACGCGGCGGGCCTGGAGGCCCACGAGAACTCCTCGTTCACCACCGTCTCGCAGGCCAACAGCTTCATCGGCAACTTCACGCCCGAGGACGGCTCGACCGTCGGCGTCGGCATGCCGGTCTCGATCAACTTCAACAAGGCGATCACCCACCAGAAGGCCGTCCAGAGCGGCATCACGGTCACCTCCAGCTCCGGCCAGGAGGTCGTCGGCCACTGGTTCAGCTCGACGCGCCTGGACTTCCGCCCCGACGCGTACTGGACCGAGGGCTCGACCGTCACCCTCAAGCTGAACCTGGACGGCGTCGAGGGCGCGGACGGCGTCTTCGGCGTCCAGCAGAAGACCGTCACCTTCGAGGTCGGCCGCAACCAGGTCTCCGTCGTCGACGTCGCCACCAAGACCATGAAGGTCCAGCAGGACGGCAAGACGATCAAGACCATCCCGATCTCCGCCGGCTCCCCGGAGAACACCACCTACAACGGTCAGATGGTGATCTCCGAGAAGTTCAAGGAGACCCGGATGAACGGCGCCACCGTCGGCTTCACCGACGACGACGGCAAGGGCGAGTACGACATCAAGGACGTGCCGCACGCCATGCGCCTGTCCACCTCCGGCACCTTCATCCACGGCAACTACTGGGGCGCGCGGTCGATCTTCGGCAGCGTGAACACCAGCCACGGCTGCGTCGGCCTCGCCGACGTCAAGGGCGCCGGCGACCCGAACCAGATGGCCGCCTGGCTGTTCGACCACTCGCTCATCGGCGACGTCGTCATCGTCAAGAACTCCAACGACAAGACGATCAAGCCCGACAACGGCCTCAATGGCTGGAACATGAGCTGGTCGGAGTGGAAGGCCGGCTCGGCGGTCTGACCCGCCCACGAGCGACCGGAAGGCCCCCTCCCGCACCGGGAGGGGGCCTTCTCGTCACTTCCGCGCGTCCACGGGCTCGTCCACGCCCCACTGCGCGAGCAGCCGCAGCGCGTCCGCGGAGGCCGACCCCGGCTCCGCCTGGTACGTGACGAGCATCAGGTCCGGATCGTCGCCGGGCACCTTCAGCGCCTCGTAGAACAGCGTCATCTCGCCCACCAGCGGATGCCGTATCCGCTTCCGCCCGTGCCCCTTGTCGGTCACCGTGTGCGCCGCCCACAGCGAGCGGAACTCCTCGCTGCGCACGGACAACTCGCCGACCAGCGCGAGCAGTTCCTTGTCCTCCGGGTAGCGCCCCGCGTACAGCCGCAGTGTGCTCACGACCTCGACCGCCTTGCACCCCCAGTCGACGTAGAGGTCGCGCGTGTTCGGGTCGAGGAAGACCATCCGGGCCATGTTCCGGTCACCCGGCTCCCGGGCCTCGAAATCGCCCATCAGGGCCCGCGCCATCCGGTTCCAGGCCAGGACGTCGCCCCGGCGGCCCAGGACGAAGGCCGGCAGCCCCTCCATCGCGTCCAGCAGGTGCTGGATCCCGGGGCGCACCCGCTGCGGCCGCGCGATCGCCGCCCGCTGCCGCTTCTTCACCGTCGGCTTCGCCAGATGCGTCAGATGGGCCCGCTCGGCGTCGCTGAGGCGCAGCGCCCGCGCGATGGCGTCGAGCACCTCCATGGACACGTTCCGGCCGTGGCCCTGTTCGAGCCGGGTGTAGTACGCCGCGGACACCCCGGCCAGCTGCGCCAGCTCCTCGCGCCGCAGGCCCGGGACCCGCCGGTGCCGCCCGAACTCGGGCAGGCCCACGTCCTGCGGCTTCAGCCGGGCCCTGCGGGAACGCAGGAATTCACCGAGTTCGGTACTGAGGTCCATACCGCCCCATTATCGCTTCCGGACCGCACGGACGGGCGGACGTTCCTGACCCTGCCAGTGGTAGGCACACCGGTCGTAGGCAGAACAGGTGTCTGGGTAAGGCCCTCGCGCCCCGGCAGGCTGGCCGCATGACCACGAACGTGACCACCGTCCCCGCGTACGCCGCACCCGCCGCCGACGCCCCGCTGGAGCGCACCACCGTGCCGCGCCGGCCCGTCGGCGAGCACGACGTCCTCATCGAGATCAAGTACGCCGGAATCTGCCACTCCGACATCCACCAGGCCACCAACGGCTGGGGCGAGGGCATCTTCCCGATGGTCCCCGGCCACGAGATCGCCGGCGTCGTCGCCGAGGTCGGCCCCGGCGTCACGAAGTTCCAGGTCGGCGACCGGGTCGGCGTCGGCTGCTTCGTCGACTCCTGCCGCGAGTGCGCGTACTGCCTGCGCGGCCTGGAGCAGTACTGCGTCACCGGCGGCACCGGCACGTACAACTCGCTCGACAAGAACGGCGAGCCGACCTACGGCGGCTACTCCACGCACATCGTCGTCGACGAGAACTACACCCTGCGCATCCCCGAGGGCATCGGCCTCGACGAGGCCGCCCCGCTGCTCTGCGCCGGCATCACCCTCTACTCCCCGCTCGCCCACTGGCAGGCCGGCCCCGGCAAGAAGGTCGCGATCGTCGGCCTCGGCGGCCTCGGCCACATGGGCGTCAAGATCGCCCACGCGCTCGGCGCCGAGGTCACCGTCCTCAGCCAGTCCCTGAAGAAGCGGGAGGACGCCCTCGAACTGGGCGCCGACCACTACCACGCCACCAACGACCCGGAGACCTTCACCGCCCTCCGGGGCACCTTCGACCTGGTGGTCTCCACCGTCTCCGCACCGCTCGACTTCGACGCCTACCTGAGCCTCGTCAAGACGGACGGCGCCCTCGTGAACGTCGGCGCCCCCGAGGAGCCCGTCAAGATCGGCCTCTTCTCCCTCATCGGCGGCCGCAAGACCCTCGCCGGCTCCATGATCGGAGGCATCGCCGAGACCCAGCAGATGCTCGACTTCTGCGCCGAACACGGCCTGGGCGCCGAGATCGAACTGATCCGCGCCGATCAGATCAACGAAGCGTACACACGCGTCCTCGCGAGCGACGTCCGCTACCGCTTCGTCATCGACACCGCGACCATCTGACCCGCCCCCCGTGCGCCGGGGCATGACGTCCGGGGTAATCGACCCCGCCCGCCATGCCCCGGCACGCTTGCCCCATGACCGCATACGCCATCGGAAACCTGCACCCGAAGCCCGTCCTCGACGAGGAGGTCTTCACCTACATGGAGCGCATCCAAGCCACCCTCGACCCCTTCGGCGGCCACTTCCTCGTCCACGGCGCCCCCACCCGCCAAGTCCCCGAAGGCACCTGGCCCGGCGCCCTCGTCATCATCGGCTTCCCGACCTACGAGGACGCCCTCTCCTGGTACTCCTCCGAGCCCTACCAGGCCCTGATCCCCCTCCGCACCCGCCACATGACCGGCGACGTCCTCCTGATCGACGGGGTGCCGGAGGGGTACGAGGCGGCGACGACGGCGGCCCACCTGCGGGGCACGCGGGCACGCGCGGCCGAGGGCCTCCGACCTGACAAAGACTGACGCGTGCTCCTGGTCTATGCCACGAGACCGCGTAGTATCGCCTGATTGACGGGGAGGACGTGGGGGGCGTATTGCTGTCCGCCGGAATGTTTCGTGGCATCAATGACCTGAGCGGCCGCATGCTCGAGCTGTACAAGCTGCGACGCGACGGAAGCTACTTCGACCAGCAGCAGTTTCTTCACCTGCTGCGTGAGGAAGAGGCCGCGACCGCAGAGAACAGGGCCGTCGAACGTGAGGGGCGAGCCTTTTCCGTGCGGGCCGAGGAGGCGGAGCGCGCCAACGAATACGAGATAGCGCGGGACTGGCGGCAGGCCCAGATCAGCGTCCATGTGAAAGCGGAGCAGGACCGGCTGGACCGGAGCTTTGAGAATTCCCCGTTCTCGTACTCTCCGGAAGAGCTGCACGACGTGGTTCTGGAGCAATCAGGCGGTGGCTCGCGGCCTGTGCTGCTGGTGGCCCCCTACTTCGATGACGAGAAGAACAGCGAAGCCAACGACGACGGCCCGCAGGCCTTCCGGGTCGCGATCAGACGGGCGTGGCTGAATTCCCCCTGGGCGGGGGACGTCGCCTGTTTCGACGGGGCCATGAAGCGGCCCCTGCGCAATGAGGACGCCGACATCCTGCTCCTGCAGCGGGCGCTGCGGGACCTGCCGGTCATTCTCGTCTACGGGGATGTACAGACGGGGCGCAGGGTCTGGCCGACCCTCGTCGCGTGGAACATGGTCGAAGCCCAGGACTTCCGGTCCATCCACATCAACTTCCCGCATCTCTCGCTCCCCGTGGAGTCCGCGGACGAGGAGGCCCGCCGTTCCAGCAGGCTCGCCTTCGAGGACGAACTGGGGGAGTCGACCGCCGTCACGGTCGCCGTTCTCGCGGAGTGGTTCCATCTGGCCCGGTACGGGCGGCGGCCGCGTCTTCACGAAACCCTCCCGGCCGACCGCGGACTGGAGCGGCGGGCCGCGGCGCTCGGCCTCACGGCCGCCTACGAGGTCGCGGTCGACCGGGGTCGCATCTCCGTGCACGAGGCCAGGGCCGAGCAGGCCGCGCTGTTCCGGGCGGCGGGACTGCACGGTGAAGCCAGAAGCGCGGCCATGAGCGTCATCGCTCCCGGCGCGGCCGAGCAGGCCGAGCACCTGGCCCCCGACGTCCTGCGCCGATTGCGTGATGTCGTCGCGGAGGTCGGAACTCCTGATCAGGCTGCGGTGGCCGGCCGGCTTCTGGAGGAAGCCGCCCGTCGTTCGACGATGCGGTCGCTTGGATGGTGACGACGTGAAGAAGCAGAAGGTGGCTGTGGCCATCGACTTCGGGACCCACGGCACGGGGTACGCCTGGGCTCTGATCGATGACGACAAGCGTCAGATCCATCCGTACATGCGGTGGAAGGACCAGCCCGCCCCCACCGCGAAGAACCTCACGGCCCTTCTCCTCGACGGCGAGGGAGAGGTGCTCGCCTGGGGGTACGAAGCGCGCCGCCGCTTCAACTCCCGTGCCGCCGGCCCCGACGCCCGGTACCTGAAGGCCTTCAAGATGTCCCTCGCGCCCGCGTCGACCGAGGGCGTCGCGGCGGGCGAACTGACCGCCGCCTCCCTCGCCGTCGACGAGGCGAAGCGCCTCGTCACCCTCTACCTGAAGCAGATCTCCCGTCTGGCCGTCGAAGAGGTGGCCGCGAGCGGCTTCACCGCCGACGAGATCCGGTGGTGCCTCACGGTCCCCGCCATCTGGGGAGACTACGAGAAGCAGCTGATGAGGGAGGCGGCGGTCGACGCGGGACTTCCGGACGACACGAAACGGCTGCTCCTCGCCTATGAACCCGAAGTGGCGGCTCACCACGCCAGAGTGTCGGGTGCCCGAACGGCTCAGTTCACCGGGAAAAGGGCGAGCCTCATGTCGGTGGGGTCCCGTTTCCTGGTGGCCGACTGCGGTGGCGGAACCGTTGACATCACCGCGTACCGCGCCGTGTCCGGTAACAAGCTCGAGGAGATCGGGCGGGAATGCGGCGGGAAGTTCGGCTCCGAATACGTGAATCGGGCGTTCCTGGAGAAGGTGCTCGTTCCTCGCTTCGGGTCCTACGACGCGATCGATCGCATCAACGATCAGCAGCCGGCCGCCCTCCTGGGGATCATCGAGAAGTGGGAGGAAGCGAAGCTCCACTTCTCGGCCGAGCACGACGAAGAGATCATCATCCCGATCCCGGTGAGCGTCGACCGCTGCCTGGACGAAGAGGCGCGGAAGTCGCTGGCGGACCTCCAGGACGGCGTCACCGAAGAGATCGTCATCACTTCGAAGGAAGCGCAGGAGCTCTTCGAGGAGGTCGTCCCCGGAATCCTGTCCCTGGTGGACAAGCAGCTCGGCGAGATGCGGACCCAGCGCAGGAACGCGGCGGGCAAGGAGCTCGTCGTCCTGGTGGGCGGATTCGGTAATTCACCCTATCTGAGACGCAGACTGCAGGAGCATCTCGAAGGACGGGCCGACCTGATCGTCCCGCCCGACCCGCAGGCGGCGGTTCTCTTCGGGGCGGTCCACTATGCGTGCAGCCCGCAGATCCGGGCTCGTCGGGCTCGGATGACCTACGGGATCGCCATGGCGGATCGATTCCGTCCGGGCGTGGACCCGGTGGAACACAGAATCGATGGACCTGAATACCCCCTGTGCGATAACCGGTTCCTGGTGTTTGTGCGGAGCGGTGAGTCGATTCCTGTCGGAAAGTGGGTGACGCATAATTGTGGGCCGATCTGGCAGAATCAGAGCTCGATTTCTCTGAAAGTCTATGCGGCTCGCGGAGGATATATTCGATACACCACGGACAAAGGGTCTCAAAAGATCGGCAGTCTTGATGTGGACCTCACATCCGTCATGCATCTACCGCTCGGCCGACGAAGGGTCGACGTGTCCCTTCAGTTCGGCGAGACGGAAATCCAGGTCACTGCCGTCCTGCAGGAGTCGGGGGAGAAGGTAGAAGCGGTCCTGGCCTTCGAGCCGCTGGCCTGAGCAGGGGGAATCGTGCACGAGGAAACGTACGAGGGACGGTTCGGCCGGCTCGAAGCGATGCTGGACTCGGTGGCCGGAGACACGACGGATCTCCGTGCGTACATCGAATCCATGCGCGTGGAGACCGATGAACTGAGGCAGACCGTAGTCGGGTTGGAAGCGCGTCTCGATCAAATGGCGGCGAGCTGGACCGCGTTCCGGACGGACCTCGAGACGGAGGAAGCCGAGTCGCACCGGGCCCTGGCCGACCGCTATGTCAATTTCGTCGAGCAGAGTCTCTACGGTGTTGCCCGGAAGGCCGTGAAGGAGAAGTACGGAGATCTTCCGCCGGACAAGACGGCTCGTATGGTGGCAGCGCTGTGCAACGAACTGTTCGGACGGGCTGACGTCAGCGAACGGCGTGTCCGCCGCGTTCTGGGGATCAGGGCCGAGCACGAACTGGCTCAGGGCGTCCAGCGGGTGGTCACACAGGCGCGAGGGATCATGGCCGAGTCGAATCGCATGAAGACCAGAGGGTTCTGGGAGTTCGACCACATCCCGGGGGCTCCTCTGGACGCGAGCCGGCAGCAGGCATGGGCACGGTGCGACGCATCGGACCCGGTGGAGTTCGTGGTGGCGCCGGCATACGTGGCCGGTGGCACGACCTACTGCCGGCAGCGCGTCCGGACATCCGCTTCCTGAACCGCCGGGTCCGATCGATGGGATCGGACCCGGCGGGCAACGGGGCCCGGTCGCCCAGGGGGCCCTACTCGGCCTTCGCGACCCCGATCGGGCAGGAGACGCCCGTCCCGCCGATGCCGCAGTAGCCCGCCGGGTTCTTGTCCAGGTACTGCTGGTGGTAGGCCTCCGCCGGGTAGAAGGGGCGGTCGTCGGCCGGGAGGAGCGTGGTGGTGATCTCGCCGTAGCCGGAGGTGGTGAGGACCTGCTGGTAGGCCTGGCGGGAGGCTTCGGCCTGGTCGGCCTGGGCGGGGGAGTGGGTGTAGACCGCGGAGCGGTACTGGGTGCCCACGTCGTTGCCCTGGCGGAAGCCCTGGGTGGGGTCGTGGGACTCCCAGAAGAGCTTGAGGAGGGAGTCGTACGAGACCTTCGACGGGTCGAAGACGACGCGGACGACCTCGGTGTGCCCGGTGAGGCCGGAGCAGACCTCCTCGTACGCGGGGTTCGGCGTGTGGCCGCCCTGGTAGCCGACGAGGGTCGTCCAGACGCCGTCGGTCTGCCAGAACTTGCGCTCGGCGCCCCAGAAACAGCCCAGGGCGAAGTCGGCGACCTCCAGGCCCTCCGGGTAGGGGCCGAGGAGCGGGTTGCCGAGGACGGTGTGGCGCTCGGGCACGGAGAACTCCGGCTCGGGACGGCCGCGCAGGGCCTGCTCGGGGGTGGGGAGGACGGGGGTGCGGGACAGGAACATGCTGCATCTCTCCTCGACGGTCGGCAGGAGTGTCAACAGTCGGGGGACGGGAGCGATTCCCGGCCGTGCCCGTGCCCCGTACCCGTTCCCCCCTGAGCAGGCCCTGCGCGGCCGGCCGGAGACCTGGCAGGTCGCCCGCGCCGGGAGGAGTGCCGGCGTCCGGCCTCAGCGGGGCAGCGTCGCCGGGCTGCCGCCGTTCGCCTCGTAGCCCGCGACCGCGAGGTTCCGGAAGACGGTGTACTCCGCCGCGGGGTCGTCGTGCAGGGTCCAGGGGACGGCGCCCACGTGGCCGTCGACCCGGACGAGCTGGTGCATGGCCTCGGCCCAGCGCTGGGAGCGGACGAGGAACCAGACGAGGAGGTGGCGGACGTGCGCCAGCATCGGGTCGTCGGGGTGGGCGGAGTGGACGGCGTACAGGGCGCCGTCCACGGCCTTGGAGACGACTGCCGTACGCCAGAAGTCCTGGACGAGCACCACGTCGGGGACGTGCTCGAAGACCGCGAACAGGGGCAGGGCGGCGAGCAGCGAACCGCGGGGCGCGCGTGCCGCGGCCGTCGTGGCGAAGTGGTCGGCCTCCTCGCGGGAGCCGTGCCACTTCTCGCACCAGTAGTGCAGGGCGGCCAGGTGCGCCCCCATGTGCTCCGGGGCGCGGTCGATCACCTGGGCCCACGCCTGGTCGAACTGCTCGTGGTCGTAGCCGAGTCCGCGTGCCACGGCGAGCCGCGTGATGTACGGGACCGGGTCGCCGGGGGCGAGGAGCGCCGCCTCCTCGGTGACCTTCAGGGCCTCCTCCAGGATGATCCGGAAGTCGTCGGTCCCGGCGGAGGACGACCGCCAGGCCTGCTGCACCAGGAACTCGGCGTGCACGGCCGCGCCGCCCGCGTCCTTCGGGGCCTCCGCCCGCCAGGTCCGCAGCCATGCGCCGCCGACGCCGGGACGCTCCTGGAGTTCGAGGGAGGCGGCGCCCGCGAAGGCCTGGACGCGCTGCCAGCGCACCTCGCCGTCCTTGCCGGTGGCGGCGAGCAGCCGCGAGGCCGGACGCCAGTCCTGGGTGGCCTGGACGACGTCGAGGACGTGCAGGAGCTCGTCGTCGGCGCCCGGCAGCCGTACGTCCTGGTCCTCCTGCCGCACGAAGTCGTACGCCTCCGGGTCCGCCGCGTCCGGCGTCCCCGGCGCGACCTGCCGGATCCCCGCGCCGCCGCGCCGGCGGAGCACGTAGGGGCCGAGGACGCCGAACAGGAGGCCGAGTGCGATCAGGAACCAGAGAATGTCCATGTGTCCATTGTCCAGGACACCCGGTGAGACGTGTGAAGCGACGGGAGGCGTACGGGACTACGCTCCTGACCCATGAGCGACCAGCACTCCCATCAGAGCTTCGAGACCCGCGCGATCCACGCGGGCAACACCGCCGACCCGCTGACCGGCGCGGTCGTCCCGCCCATCTACCAGGTGTCCACCTACAAGCAGGACGGCGTGGGCGGGCTGCGCGGCGGTTACGAGTACAGCCGCAGCGCCAACCCCACCCGTACGGCCCTGGAGGAGAACCTCGCGGCCCTGGAGGGCGGCCGGCGCGGTCTCGCCTTCGCCTCGGGCCTCGCCGCCGAGGACTGCCTGCTGCGCACGCTCCTCGTGCCCGGCGACCACGTGGTCATCCCGAACGACGCCTACGGCGGCACCTTCCGGCTCTTCGCGAAGGTCGTGCAGCGCTGGGGCGTCGACTTCTCCGTCGCGAACACCTCGGACGTCGAGTCGGTGCGCGCCGCGGTCAACGACCGTACGAAGCTGATCTGGGTCGAGACCCCGTCGAACCCGCTCCTCGGCATCACCGACATCGAGGCCGTCGCCGGCGTCGCCCGCCAGGCCGGCGTGAAGCTCGTCGTCGACAACACCTTCGCCTCGCCCTACCTCCAGCAGCCGCTGGCGCTCGGCGCGGACGTCGTCGTGCACTCCCTCACCAAGTACATGGGCGGCCACTCCGACGTCGTCGGCGGCGCCCTGGTGACGGCCGACGAGGCGCTCGGCGAGGAACTCGCCTACCACCAGAACGCGATGGGCGCGGTCGCCGGTCCCTTCGACTCGTGGATCGTGCTCCGCGGCATCAAGACCCTCGCCGTGCGCATGGACCGCCACAGCGAGAACGCCACGAAGATCGCCGAGATGCTCACCCAGCACCCCAAGGTCACCCAGGTCCTCTACCCGGGCCTCCCGGAGCACCCGGGGCACGAGATCGCGGCGAAGCAGATGCGGTCCTTCGGCGGCATGATCTCCTTCCGCGTGCAGGGCGGCGAGGAGGCGGCGGTCGAGGTCTGCAACCGCGCGAAGCTCTTCACCCTCGGTGAGTCGCTCGGCGGCGTCGAGTCCCTCATCGAGCACCCGGGCCGGATGACCCACGCCTCCGTCGCGGGCTCCGCCCTGGAGGTCCCGGCCGACCTCGTCCGCATCTCGGTGGGCATCGAGAACGTCGAGGACCTGCTCGCCGACCTGCGCCAGGCGCTGGGCTAGTCCCGCGCGCCGTGACGGCCGGGCCTCCCGGCCGTCACAGCCCGTCGAGCGGCGGCGTCGTCGCCGCCGGCGGGACCTCCCACGGGCGCGTCAGCGACGCCCACACCACGAAGGCGAGCACGGCGACCGCGCCCAGGACCCACAGCGCGCGCCGCACCCGCCGGGCGTGCCGGCGCAGCCGGACCCCGCGCTCGGCGGCCCGCAGCGCGAGGTCGCGCGGCACCGGCGGATGCGGGGTGTCGAGGAGCCGCCGCACCGCCGCCTCCTTGTCCTCGTACCGGCTCATGAGCCGGCCTCGCGCCGGTTCCGCGCGGCGGGCGTGCGCCTGCCGTACGCGACGGCCGTGCGCCGACTCCGTGCGGCGCCCTCGTACGGGCTCATGCCGTGGCCTCCGGTCGGCTCCCCGCGGAGCCCTCGCGTCGGCGCCGCGTGGCGCCCTCGTACCGGCTCACGCGGCGGCCCCGGCCCCGGCCCCCGCGCCGCCCCGCGCCGTCGCCCTCAGCGTCGCGACCGAGCGGGCGCAGATCGCGCGGACGCGGGGCTCCGACAGGCCGAGGAGGGCCGCGACCTGCTCCTCCGCGACTCCCTCGTACAGGCGCAGGACGACGACGAGCCGTTCCTGGGGGGAGAGCACGGCGAGCGCCCCGCCCTGGCCGTCGCCGCGGTGGCGCCAGGCGGTGCGGGCGAAGCGGGCGGCGAGGTCGCGGCGGGCGAGGTCGTACGGGTCCTCGTCGCGCAACCGGTCCCACACCGCGTAGGCATGAGCGAGGGCGGCGGTCAACAGGGCCTGGGCGTACGGGTTGTGGGCGCGGGTCTCGGCGGTGAGCAGTGTCGCGGCATGCAGCAGCCGGCCCGCCGCCCCGGCCACGAACGCGTCGAACTCCCGGGTGCGGCGGGCGTGTTCGGTGCTCCGCCCGCTCTGCCGCTCTCGCACCTCCTCATCTGAGGACAGTGCGGGTGCGGGGTCAAGAGGTCTGCGCGGACTCGCTCCCGGTCGTGGCCGGCACCTGGCCCGCGTGCGCCGACTGTCGTGCGGACAGGGCGGAGTTGAAGCGGGTGAGCAGGGTGCAGAAGGACTCCCGCTCGTCCGGCGTCCAGCCCTCCGTGACCTCCACCATCAGCTGCCGGCGCGAGGCGCGGACCTCTTCGAGGCGCGCGAGGCCGCGCGGCGAGAGCTGGAGGACGACCGCCCGCCCGTCCTCCGGGTGCGAGGTCCGCTTCACCAGGCCGGTGTCGACGAGCGGGGCGACCTGACGGGTCACCGTGGACGAGTCGATCCCCATGCCCGCCGCGAGCGCCTTCACCCCCATCGGCCCTTCCTGGTCGAGGCGGTTGAGGAGGAGGTAGGCCGCGCGGTCCATCGAGTTGCGGAGCTGACCGGTGCCGCCGAGACGGGTCTGCTCGGCCCGGCGGGCGAAGACGGCCACCTGGTGCTGGAGGGCATCGAGGAGACCGGGGTCGAGCGCAGTCGTCATGTCCTGGGAATGGGGCATGGCTGTGGGTCTCTCTCGTGCGGGGGTGGTCGGTCGGTGGGGGACAGAGTACGCGGCCCCGCCGGGGTCCGTACCTGCGCTGCGCAAACCCGTCCGGCGACCCGCCCGCCGGGCGGCCACGAGGGCCGTGAGCTGCGAGACTTGCTGTCATGAGCTTCCGTATGCCACACCCCTTGCACCGGCTGATGCTCGACGACGTGCGGGGGGCGCAGAAGATGCTGGCCGGGGTCGCCAGGGTGACGGCGATGGAGGGCAGCCGTCATCTGTCCTCGCTGGTGGGAGCCCCGGTCCACCTCAAGTGCGAGAACCTCCAGCGGACCGGCTCCTTCAAACTCCGCGGGGCGTACGTACGGATCGCCGGGCTGCGGCCCGAGGAGCGGGCGGCCGGGGTGGTCGCGGCCTCCGCCGGCAACCACGCGCAGGGCGTCGCGCTCGCCTCGAAACTGCTCGGGGTGCGCGCCACCGTCTTCATGCCGGTCGGCGCCCCGCTGCCGAAGGTCGCGGCGACCCGGGAGTACGGCGCGGACGTCCGGCTGCACGGGCACGTCGTCGACGAGACGCTCGCGGCGGCGGAGGAGTACGCCCACGAGACCGGCGCGGTCTTCATCCACCCCTTCGACCACCCCGACGTCATCGCCGGACAGGGCACGGTCGGCCTGGAGATCCTGGAGCAGTGCCCCGAGGTGCGGACGATCGTCGTCGGCATCGGCGGCGGCGGGCTCGCCGCCGGCATCGGGCTCGCCGTGAAGTCGCTGCGCCCGGACGTGAAGGTGATCGGCGTCCAGGCGGAGGGCGCGGCCGCCTACCCGCCCTCGCTGGCCGCCGGGCACCCGGTGGTGATCGAGTCGCCGGTGACGATGGCCGACGGGATCAAGGTCGGGCGCCCGGGCGACGTGCCGTTCGACCTGATCAGGGAGTACGTCGACGAGGTCCGCACGGTCTCCGAGGACGCCCTCTCCTCCGCGCTGCTGCTCTGCCTGGAGCGGGCGAAGCTCGTGGTCGAACCGGCGGGCGCCAGCCCGGTCGCGGCCCTCCTCACCGACCCCGAGTCCTTCCGGGGGCCGGTCGTGGCCGTCCTCTCCGGCGGGAACGTCGACCCGCTGCTGCTCCAGCGGGTCCTGCGCCACGGCATGGCCGCCGGGGGCCGCTACCTGAGCCTGCGGCTGCGCGTCACGGACCGGCCGGGGGCGCTCGCGACGCTGCTCGCGGTCCTGACCGTGGTCGACGCGAACGTCCTGGACGTCAGCCACGTACGGACCGATCCGCGCCTCGGCCTGACGGAGGCGGAGGTCGACCTGCACCTGGAGACGAAGGGCCCGGAGCACTGCCGCGAGGTGGAGGAGGCGCTGCGGGACGCCGGATACACGGTCATCGGCTGACCCCCGCGCGCCCGCGCGCCCGCGCGCCCGCGGGAAACGCGGGGCGCACCGGGTGCGCCGGGCTCGACCGTCGTCCGCGCGTACGCCTCCCCCTCCGCGTCTCACCTGCTCTTACGGATCCTCACCCGCCGTCACGGATTCCGTCTCACCTGCCGCGACGGAGCCGGGCCGCCCGGTGGAGGACGGTCACCAGGCCGCCGCCGACCAGGGCGCCCGCCGCGAGCAGGCCCAGGGGCCGGCCGAGGCCCGGCAGGCCGGACGTCCGACGGGCGGCCGGGACCGCGGGGGTGGGCGCGGGCTCCGCGTCCTGGGCGGTGGCCGCGGCGCGGGCGGCCGTCTCGTGCGCGAGGGACCGCTCCAGGCGGAGCAGGAGGGGGCCGGGGTCGGTCCCGGCGGCCGCGGCGAACTCCTCGACGGCGACCCGGGTCGGCAGCTGCTTCTGGTTCAGGAACCGCTCCCACGAGGAGCGGCTGTAGTGGGTGCGCTGAGCGAGCTTGCCGTAGCTCAGCTCGGTGTCGCCCTTGATGCGGCGCATCTCGGCGGCGAGCTCGGCCCAGGGCGTCGTCGTGTCACACCCGGCGCAACCGGAACACCCCTGGTCCCCCGCCCCGCCCGTCGCTCTCACACCGCCGGTCCTGCCCGTCCCGCTCGTCCTGCCCGTGCCGTGTGTGCCGACCGCCATCTCGTGCTCCCCGTCGTCGTCGTGCTCCGTGCGAGGACCTCAGCATCGCCCCCGTGGCCAACGGCCCGCCAACAGCACGCCAACGGGTGTCCCGCACCCCGGCCCGGGACGCCCGGGACAGCCGGGGGAAGGGCGCCGGACTCACCGGGCGCGAGCCGCTCCGCGCTCCTAGGATCGGTAGGAAACGCCCGAATCTCCCCGGGAGCGTTCACATGCCAGGCGCGATCTACGCCGAGGGCCTGGTGAAGACCTTCGGCGACGTACGAGCTCTGGACGGGGTCGACCTCGACGTGCCGGAGGGCACCGTCCTGGGCCTGCTCGGCCCGAACGGCGCGGGCAAGACGACCGCCGTGCGGGTCCTGACGACCCTCATCAGACCCGACAGCGGACGGGCCTTCGTCGCCGGGATCGACGTCCTCGGGCGGCCCGACGAGGTCCGCCGCTCGATCGGCCTCTCCGGCCAGTTCGCGGCCGTCGACGAGTACCTCACCGGACGCGAGAACCTCACGATGGTCGGACAGCTCTACCAGATGAGGGCGAAGGCGGCGAAGGCGCGGGCCGGTGAGCTGCTCGAACGGTTCCACCTCGCCGACGCCGCCGACCGGCCCGCCAAGACGTACTCCGGAGGCATGCGCCGCCGCCTCGACCTCGCGGCGGCCCTCGTCGTCTCCCCGCCGGTCATGTTCATGGACGAGCCGACCACCGGCCTCGACCCGCGCAACCGCCAGGAGCTCTGGGAGGTCGTCAAGGAGCTCGTCGCCGGCGGTACGACCCTGCTCCTCACCACCCAGTACCTGGAGGAGGCCGACCACCTCGCCCACGACATCTGCGTCGTCGACCACGGCCGGGTCATCGCCCGCGGCACCTCCGACCAGCTCAAGGCCCGGACCGGAGGCGAGCGCGTCGAGGTCGTCGTCCACGAACCGGAGATGATCGCCGGCGCGCGGGACGTCCTCGCCCGCTACGGCGCCGAGGGGATCGGCCACGGCGAGGTCTCCGTCGAGGAGCACACCCGCAAGCTCACCGTCCCCGTCACCGGCGGCGCCAAGCTCCTCGCCGAGGTCATCCGCGACCTGGACGCCGTCGGTGCCGAGATCGACGACATCGGCCTGCGCCGCCCGACCCTCGACGACGTCTTCCTCTCCCTCACGGGCCACGTGGCCGACCGGGGCGAGGAGGAGGGCGAGCGGGCGGCCGGGGGCGGGAAGGGCCGGAAGGAGGCCGTGAAGTGACCGCTGTCCTGGGTTCGGCCGAACGGCCGGCCGCTCCGCGCCCGCGCGGGGCGGTCGCCCGGTCGGTCGGCGACTCGCTCGTGATCGCACGCCGCAATCTGATCAAGATGTCCAGGATTCCCGAGGTGATCATCTTCGGGCTGGTCCAGCCGATCATGTTCGTGGTGCTGTTCAGCTATGTCTTCGGCGGCTCGATGCAGATCGGCGACTCCACCTCGCCGGAGGTCTACCGCGAGTTCCTGATGGCCGGCATCTTCGCCCAGACCGTCACCTTCGCCACCGCCGGAGCGGGCGCGGGCATCGCCGACGACATGCACAAGGGCCTGATCGACCGCTTCCGCTCCCTGCCGATGGCCCGCGGCGCGGTCCTCACCGGCCGCACCCTCGCCGACCTGGTCCAGACGACGTTCACCCTGGTCGTCCTCGCGATCGTCGCCCTCCTCGTCGGCTGGCGCATCCACGAGGGCGTCCCCAAGGCGCTCGGCGCCTTCGCCCTGCTGCTCCTCCTCGGCTACGCCTTCTCCTGGATCGGGGCGCTGATCGGCCTCTCCGTCCGCACCCCCGAGGCGGCGACCTCGGGCGGGCTGATCTGGCTCTTCCCGGTCACGTTCATCTCGAACGCGTTCGTGGACTCCAGCAACCTGCCCTCCTGGCTGCAGCCCATCGCCGAGTGGAACCCGTTCAGCGCGACCGTCCAGGCCTGCCGCGTCCTCTTCGGCAACCCCGGCGTCTCGACCTCCGACGCCTGGCCGATGCAGCACCCGGTGTGGGCGTCGCTCCTCTGGTCGGTCCTGATCATCGTGGTCTTCCGGACCCTGTCGGTACGGAAGTACCGCTCGGCGACGGCGTGATGCCCGCCCCGGGGCCTCAGGGCAGGTAGCCGGAGATGACGAGGCCGTCGGGGAACGAGACGAAGCCCGCTCCTCCGGCGGCCAGCGGCTTCCCGCCGGCCTGGATCCTGAAGCCGTCGGGGAGCTTCGCCTCGAACCGCTTGTCGCCGTCGGAGGAGGGACCCGCCGCCGCGAGGGACACCATCTCGTTCTTGGCGGCGACGAGGACCCGGTCCCCCGCGAAGTACACCTCCTGCGCGGGGCCCTCGGTCAGGGTGGGCACCAGGGACCAGCGCCGATCGCCGCTCGCCAGGTCGTAGGCGCTCACGAGCGGGCCGCTCGCCACCACGACCAGGCCGTCCGCGTTCACCGCGGGACCCGCGGTCACCCCGGCGCCGAAGGACCGCTTCCGCTTCAGCGTCGTCCCGTCGAGGACGGTCACGGACCCGTCCGAGGGGCCCGTGCACAGCACGCTCCCGCTCTTCTCGTGCACCACGAACCGCTGGCAGCCCGCCGCCCCGCGCGCCACCTCCTCGCCGGTACGGGCGTCCAGCGCCACCGGCACGACCCCCAGCGGCACCAGGACCCGGCCCGCCGCCGCGACCGGTTCCTCCGGCAGGGCGTCGAGCGGCGTCCGCCACAGCTCCTCGCCGTCGGCGAGGCGCACGGCGGTCGCCAGGCCCGTCCGCTCGTCGCGCATGTTCACGTACGTCGAGTAGAGGACGCCGTCCCGCAGATCGGTGCCCTTCACGGCCCAGTCGGTCCCGGGCGCGGGGAAGCGCCGGCGCTCCTTGCCGTCCCCGACCCCGTACGCGACGATCCCGTCCGGCCCCGTCACGTACGCCGTGTCGCCGACGACCGCCGGGTACTGGGGCCCGCCGGGCAGCCCCTCGCCCCGGCCCGGGACCTTCCACAGCTCCTTGCCGTCCGCCGCGCTCAGCCCGGTGACCGCGCCGCCGGACCCCGGGCAGACCAGCACCTTCGGGGAGAGCGCGCAGCTGCCGACGCCCTGCTCGACCTCGGCGGTCCAGGGCGCCCAGCCCGCCGGGCGGTGGCCGTGGTCCGTGGCGGCCGTGCCGAAGTCGTTGCCGTGGCCCTTGCCGCCGTACGGCAGGACGACCTGGCTCAGCGCGGCGACCGGCGCCGTGGTGCCGGTCGCCGGGCCGCTGTTCGTCGGCCCCGCGACCCCGCCCGTGGCCGTACCGTCCTGCCCGCCGGTCCGGTCGAGGAGGACCGCGCCGACCGTCGCCACCAGGGCCACCGCCACCGCGCCCGCGACCACCGCGCCCCAGGGGCGGCGGCGCGGCTCCGCGGGGGCGGCGGGGGCCACCGGCCGGGCGGTCATCGCCGTGGGGGAGTACGGCACGACCGGGCCGAGCGTCGGCAGGTCGGCGACGCCCGCGCCGGAGGCCGCCGCCTCCCCGGCGCTCCGGGCGGCCTCCCCGTACTCGGCGAGCAGCGAGAGCACCGGGCCGGGCCACGGGAACACCTCGGACGCGAAACCGCCGCCCAGCAGCTCCGCGAGCTCCGCCGCCGACGGCCGCCGGTCCGGGTCGAGCTGCAGACACCGCTCCACGACCGGCCGCAGCTCCTCCGGAACGCCGTCGAGGTCGGCCTCGGCCCGGCTGATCCGGTAGATCACGGCCGCCATCTCGTCGTCGTGGAACGGCCCCCGGCCGCTCGCCGCGAACGCGAGGACCGCGCCCAGGCAGAACACGTCCGAGGCGGGCACCACCGCCCGGCTGCCCACCAGGTGCTCCGGCGACATGAAGCCGGGGGAGCCCACGACCAGACCGGTCGAGGTCAGCGCGGTCGCCTCGAAGGCCTGCGCGATGCCGAAGTCGATCAGCTTGGGCCCGGCGGCGGCGAGCAGGACGTTCGCCGGCTTGAGGTCCCGGTGCAGCACCTTCACCGCGTGCACGCCCGCGAGGGCCCGCGCGAGGGCGGTCCCGAGGGCCCGGACGGACCCGACGGGCAGCGCCCCGGACCGTACGACCGCCTCCGCGAGCGAGGGGCCCGGCACGTACTCGGTCGCCAGCCAGGGCGACGGCGCGTCGGCGTCCGCGTCCACGAGCCGCGCGACGCCCGGCCCGTCCACGGTCCGCGCGGCCGCGATCTCCCGCCGGAAGCGGGTCCTGAAGTCCCCGTCGACCTCCAGGTCCTCCCGTACGGTCTTCACGGCGACCATCCGGTACGGATCGGCCGTCGGCGCGTCCGCCCGGCAGGCGAGGTGGACCTCTCCCATGCCGCCGGCGCCGAGGCGGGCGAGCAGCCGGTAGGGGCCGAGGAGCCGCGGGGCCTGTCCCGGCGGCAGGGCTTCCAGCAAGGGACTACTCCTCGGGCAGGGCGACGGAGGCGACGACTCCGGTGTCGTACACGACGTGGGCGACACCGCCGAGCGGCAGCACCTCCGGCGGGCGGATCTCCCGGCCGATGTCGGTGCCGTTCGCCCGCTCGTACGGGTCCTTGGCGCGCGGCCCCGGGGCGCCGGGCACCGGCACGACGCGCTCCTTGCCGGGGGCGCCGTTCCGGCCGAGCGGCACCAGGTGCAGGGCCGAGAAGTCGGCGTAGAGCAGCGTGTCCCCGGCGATCAGCGGGCTGGAGACGTACTGCTTCCTCCCGTCGGCGCCGGTGAGCGGGGGGACCGGGTAGTGGCCGAGGGTCTTGCCGGTGGCCGGGTCGAGGACGAACACGCCGTCGGGCTTTCCGGTGTTGCCCCAGTCGGTCCAGGGCAGCGGCCCCCGGTCGACGACGACGGCGGTCCGGGCGGACACGGCGGTCGGCCGGGCCCCCGACTTCGTGACGTCGGCGGCCAGCGGGAGCCGGCCGGCGCCCACCGGGGCGAGCGTCGTGGCGTCCAGGCGGTACAGCGCGAGCGGGGCCGCGGCCGTCGCGTCGAGCGGTGCGCAGTAGGCGTACCGGCCCTGGACGCCGAGGCCGCCGCACTCCTCGGCCTCCGACGGCACCTGGCCGCGCTGCTGTCCGGTCTTCGCGTCGAGCGCGACGAAACCGCCGTCGCTCAGCGCGTACACGAGGCCGTTCGCGTAGGCGACGGGCTCGAAGTCGCGGAACCCGGACCGCGAGGGGTCGTTGTTGGTGAGCGAGGTGGACCACAGGCGGCGGCCGTCGGCCAGGGCGAAGGCCGCCACCTGGTCGCTCTCCTCGCCGGACCGGACGAAGACCGTGCCGTCGCCCACGATCGGCTGGGTGTCCAGCTTGGCCTGCGCGGGGTCCTTCTGCTCCCAGCGCACGGCGCCGCTGCGGGCGTCCCGGACCTGGAGGCGCTTGCCGGAGAGCAGGACGACGGAGTCGCCGTGGACGGCGGGGACGTTCGTGCCGCCCGCGACGAAGATCCCGCCGGTGGGTCCGATGGTGCTGGAGTCGTCCCGGGGGTCCGCCACCAGGTCCGCGGTCCACAGCGGCTTCCCGCTCGCCGGGTCCAGCGCCTCGTACCGTCCGTCCGTCGTCCGGCACACGAGCGCCTTCTCGCCCGCCGAGCAGCCGAAGGCGGGGGCGGTCAGCTTCGCCCGCCAGGGCTTCCAGCCGGCGGGGCGCTGCGCCGCGTTCTGCGCGACGACGCCCGAGGCGTCGGCGGGGCCCTGGGCGTCCACGCCGGGGACGCGGGGCCCCGCGGGCGGGGCCGCCTTCGCGGGGGCCTCCGGCGGCGCGGGTTCGGGCCACAGCAGGTAGGCGCCGAGGCCGCCGGCCACGACCGCGAGCGCGAGGACGGCGGCGAGCAGCCCCCTCCGCCGCTTCCGGGGCGCCTCGGCGGCGGGCACGGTGGGCGCGGACACCGGGGCGAGCGTCGGTACGGAGTGCAGGCCGGGGACGGCCGGGGCGACCACGGGACCGGTGGCCGGCGCGGACGGCGCCTCCAGGAGCGGCCCGCCCGAGGCGACGAGCTGGGCGAGCTCCCTGCCGTACTCGCCGATGTGGTCCCGTACGCCCTCCGGCCAGGGGAAGAGCTTCGGGGCCCCGGTGCCGAGCAGTTCGACGAGCGCCTCCGGCGTGGGCCGGTCCGCAGGGTCCACGGCCAGGCAGGCGGCGATGGTCCCGCGCAGCTCCTCGGGGACCCGGCTCAGGTCGGCCTCGGCCTGGGAGACGCGGTACAGGACGGCCGCGAGCGGTCCGTCGCCGAAGGGGTCCTCGCCGGTCGCCGCGTAGCAGAGCAGCGAGCCGAGGCAGAAGACGTCGGAGGCGGCCGTGACCCGGCGGGCGCCGGCGACGTGCTCGGGGGACATGAAGGAGGGCGTGCCGACCATCAGCCCGGTCGCGGTCATGGTGGTGGCGGTGTTGCTGCGGGCGATGCCGAAGTCGATGAGCCGGGGGCCGGCGACGGAGAGCATGACGTTGCCGGGCTTGAGGTCCCGGTGCAGGACCCCGGTCCGGTGCAGGTCGGCGAGGGCCCGGGCGACGTCCGCGCCGAGCGCCCGGACGGCGGCGACGGGCAGCGGCCCGCCGCGCCGCACGGCCTGCGAGAGGCTGGGCCCGGGGACGTACGCGGTGGCCAGCCAGGGCGTCTCGGCGTCGGCGTCGCCGCCGACGGGCGCGGCGGCGTACGCGCTGTCGACGAGCCCGGCGACCTTGATCTCGCGCCGGAAGCGGTCCCGGAAGGCCGGATCTCCGGCGACGTCGCGGCGCACGGTCTTCACGGCGACGAAGTCGTCGCTCACGGTGTCCCCGTCGGCCCGCGCGAGGAACACCTCGCCCATGCCGCCGGCCCCGAGCCGGGCGAGCACCTCGTACGGTCCGATCCGGCGCGGCGCGTCCACGCGCAGCGGTCCCAGCACCTCGTCCTCCCCCTGATGACGCGACGTCAGGCCGCATCATTGCATGTGCATGCAGGACGAAGGGCCGGCCCCCACGGGGGCCGGCCCTTCGCTCAAGGAGTGCGGCTCAGCCGGTGTACGGCTTCGCGCTGAGGATCTTCACCGTGGCCTTCTTGCCGTTCGGCAGCTCGTACTCCGCGTCGTCGCCGGCCTTCTTGCCGTTGACGCCGACGCCGAGCGGCGACTGCGGCGAGTACGTCTCGATGTCACCGCTCGCGTACTCGCGGGAGGCGAGCAGGAAGGTCATCGTGTCGTCCTCGTCGCCGTCGAAGGCGATCGTGACGACCATGCCGGGCTCGACGATGCCGTCGTCCGCCGGCGCCTCGCCGACCTTGGCGTGCTGGAGCAGCTGGGTGAGCTGGCGGACCCGGAGCTCCTGCTTGCCCTGCTCCTCCTTGGCCGCGTGGTACCCGCCGTTCTCGCGCAGGTCCCCCTCTTCGCGCGCCGCGGCGATCTTCGTCGCGATCTCGGTACGCGCGGGACCAGACAGGTACTCAAGCTCGTCCTTGAGCTTGTTGTACGCCTCCTGGGTGAGCCAGGTGACGTTGTCGCTGGTCTGGGTCACAGGTGCTCCTCGTAGGTACTGGGAATACAAAGCATCGCCCTACACGGAAAAGCTGTGCTGTCCCGGGCGGGCGAAACCACGAGCCTAACAATGAGTGGCGAAAAGCGGGAGGACATAAACCATCAAGATGGCGTCACCCCAGGTCACCGAGGCGACCCGCCGGGACTCGTCACCCCGTCCCTACCCACCGCTACCGGGCCGTACACCCGATGAGCTCGGCGCTCGTCGCGCGGGCGGTCGTGCGGAGCGAGAAGACGCGGTCGACCCGGGCGGCGTCGTCGTCGACGCGGACGTCCTTGCGGGCCACCTCCGACCCGTCCTCGGAGCGCGAGCGCAGCGTGCAGACGCCCTTGACGCCCTCGTCCTTGCGGATCTCCAGGTGCACCTGGACCTCGTCGGCGCTCACCACGTCGAACTTGATCAACTCTGCGCTGATCTTGTTGTCGACGACGTAGTGCCAGCCGAACCAGCCCATCACGCCGAGGAAGAGGACGCCGAGCACCGCTCCGGTGATCCTGAGCTTGCGGTCTGCCCGCTCGTCCGCGGTGCGCCCGTAGCGCCCCTCGGGCAGCTGCTCTCGCGCCGCGCTCATGGAACATCCTCTCGAAGCCGGGGGTGGCGGAATTTTCGTCCCCCCGATTCCGTCACTATAGAGACCACCCTCCGCGTCGAATCACTGAGGATCGAGCTTTGACTGAGCAGCTGCGACTGATGGCCGTTCACGCCCACCCCGACGACGAGTCGAGCAAGGGTGCGGCCACGATGGCCAAGTACGTGTCCGAGGGGGTGGACGTCATGGTGGTGACGTGCACGGGCGGCGAGCGCGGCTCGGTCCTGAACCCCCGTCTTCAGGGCGACCCCTACATCGAGGCGAACATCCACGAGGTGCGCCGCAAGGAGATGGACGAGGCCCGCGAGATCCTCGGCGTCTCCCAGCACTGGCTCGGATTCGTCGACTCGGGCCTGCCCGAGGGCGACCCGCTGCCCCCGCTCCCCGAGGGCTGCTTCGCCCTGGAGGACGTCGACGTCGCGGCCGGGGCGCTGGTCCGCGAGATCCGCTCCTTCCGTCCGCAGGTCATCACGACCTACGACGAGAACGGCGGGTACCCGCACCCCGACCACATCATGACCCACAAGATCACGATGGTGGCCTTCGACGGCGCGACCGACACCGAGAAGTACCCGGAGGCCGAGTTCGGCCCGGTCTGGCAGCCCCTGAAGCTCTACTACAACCAGGGCTTCAACCGCCCCCGCACCGAGGCGCTGCACGAGGCCCTCCTGGCGCGCGGCCTGGAGTCGCCGTACGGGGACTGGCTCAAGCGCTGGGACGAGTTCGGCGGCAAGCCGCGCAACCTCACCACCCACGTGCCCTGCGCGGACTTCTTCGAGACCCGCGACAAGGCGCTGATCGCGCACGCCACGCAGATCGACCCCGACGGCGGCTGGTTCCGGGTCCCGATGGAGATCCAGAAGGAGGTCTGGCCGACGGAGGAGTACGAGCTCAGCAAGGCGCTGGTCCCGACCTCCCTCCCCGAGGAAGATCTCTTCGCGGGCATCCGCGACAATGCCTGACATGAGCGCACACCTGGCACTGACCCAGCTTGTCCCCTTCGCCGCCGAAGAGCTGGACAAGAACAAGGTGACCCCCGGCGTCCTCGGCTTCGTCGTCTTCGCGGCCCTGGCCCTCGCGGTCTGGATGCTGATGAAGTCGATGAACCGCCACATGGGCAAGATCACCTTCGAGGAGGCCCCGGACCCGGCCGCCGCCGGCCCGGACACCCCGAAGGCCACCCCGGCCAAGTAGCCACCGGACGGCCCGGCCCCCCGCGGTCCGGGCCGTCCTGGCGTACCCGCGCGGCGCCTCCCGGGACCGGAGGCCGTGCCTGCGGCAGGATGGGGCCATGGCGAACCGACTGGCCCATGAGACCTCCCCGTACCTCCTGCAGCACGCCGACAACCCGGTCGACTGGTGGCCGTGGTCGGCCGAGGCCTTCGAGGAGGCCCGGCGCCGCGACGTCCCCGTGCTGCTCAGCGTCGGGTATTCGAGCTGCCACTGGTGCCACGTCATGGCGCACGAGTCCTTCGAGGACGACGCCACCGCGGCCCTGGTCAACGACCACTTCGTGGCCGTCAAGGTCGACCGCGAGGAGCGCCCCGACGTCGACGCGGTCTACATGGAGGCCGTCCAGGCGGCGACCGGTCAGGGCGGCTGGCCGATGACCGTCTTCCTCACCCCGGACGCCGCGCCCTTCTACTTCGGCACGTACTTCCCGCCCGAGCCCCGTCACGGCATGCCCTCCTTCCCCGAGGTCCTCACCGGGGTCAAGGAGGCCTGGGACGGCCGCCGCGAGGAGGTCGCCGAGGTCGCGGACCGCATCGTGAAGGACCTCGCGGGCCGCTCCCTGGCGTACGGCGGTGCGGGCGTCCCCGGCGAGGAGGACCTCGCGGGCGCCCTCCTGGGCCTCACCCGCGAGTACGACGCGACCCGCGGCGGCTTCGGCGGCGCCCCCAAGTTCCCGCCGTCGATGGCCCTGGAGTTCCTGCTCCGCCACCACGCCCGTACGGGCTCCGAGGGCGCCCTCCAGATGGCCGCCGACACCTGTGAGGCGATGGCCCGCGGCGGCATCTACGACCAGCTCGGCGGAGGCTTCGCCCGCTACGCCGTGGACCGGGCGTGGGTTGTGCCCCACTTTGAGAAGATGCTTTACGACAATGCCCTTTTGTGCCGGGTGTACGCGCATCTGTGGAGGGCCACCGGCAGCGACCTGGCCCGCCGGGTCGCCCTGGAGACCGCCGACTTCCTGGTCCGTGAACTCCGCACGCCCGAGGGCGGTTTCGCCTCCGCGCTCGACGCCGACTCCGACGACGGCAGCGGTACGCACGTCGAGGGCGCCTACTACGTGTGGACCCCCGCGCGGCTGACCGAGGTCCTCGGCGCGGAGGACGCCGCCCTCGCCGCCGCCCACTACGGCGTCACCGAGGACGGCACCTTCGAGCACGGCAGCTCCGTCCTCCAGCTCCCGCAGGAGGCGGGCCCCGCCGACGCCGGCCGGATCGCCTCGATCGCGGCCCGGCTCCTCGCCGCCCGCGAGGAGCGCGAGCGCCCCGGCCGCGACGACAAGGTCGTCGCCGCCTGGAACGGCCTCGCGATCGCCGCCCTCGCCGAGACCGGCGCCCTCTTCGACCGCCCCGATCTGGTCGAGCGTGCCACCGAGGCCGCCGACCTCCTCGTCCGCGTCCACATGGACGAGTCGGCCCGCCTGACCCGTACCTCCAAGGACGGCAGGGCCGGGACGAACGCCGGAGTCCTGGAGGACTACGCCGACGTCGCCGAGGGGTTCCTCGCCCTCGCCGCCGTCACCGGCGAGGGCGCCTGGCTGGAGTTCGCCGGCTTCCTCCTGGACATCGTCCTCGACCGCTTCACCGCCGAGGGCGGGGCGCTGTACGACACGGCCCACGACGCCGAGACCCTCATCCGGCGCCCCCAGGACCCCACCGACAACGCCACCCCGTCGGGCTGGACCGCCGCCGCCGGAGCGCTCCTGTCGTACGCGGCGCACACCGGCTCCGAGGCCCACCGCGCCGCCGCCGAAGGAGCCCTCGGCGTGGTCAAGGCCCTCGGCCCGCGCGCGCCCCGCTTCATCGGCTGGGGCCTGGCCGTCGCGGAGGCCCTCCTCGACGGGCCCCGCGAGATCGCCGTCGTCGGCGACCCCGCCGACCCGGCCTTCCGGGAGCTGCGCCGTACGGCCCTGGCGGCGACCACCCCCGGAGCGGTCCTCGCCACCGGAGCCCCCGGCGGCGAGGAGTTCCCGCTCCTCGCGGACCGGCCGCTCGTGGCCGGGGCGCCCGCCGCGTACGTGTGCCGTCACTTCACCTGCGACGCCCCGGTCACCGACCCGGCGGAGCTGCGCAAGAAGCTCTGAGCCCCGGGAAAGCACGCGGCCCCGTCACCCCTCCGGAGAGGGGCGGCGGGGCCGCGTCCGGCTGGGCGTCGCCGATCAGCTGTTGCCGGCGCCGTTGCCCGACAGGACCGGGATGTCGTCCAGGATGTGCGACAGCGGCTCGTCGCCCTTGGCCTGGGTGGAGTTCTCGGTGCACTGCTGGTTCTGCGGGGAGGACAGGACGTTGACGTCCTGGACCGAGATCGGGATGAGACCGATCAGCGAACCGGCGTTGACCTTGGCCGGGAGGCCGACACACGGCTTGTTCAGGGAGCCCTGCACGAGCGCGAGCTGCGGGCTCATGTTGCCGTACGTGGCGGAGTTGCCGAACTCCTGGTGGGCGCCGTTGCCGGACAGCGACGTGGTGCCACCGTCATCGGCGATCGCGAGCGCCTGACCGGCACCCGCCGCCGTCGTGCCGAGCACGGACGCGGCCACAGCGGCCGTCGCCAAGAGCTTCTTCATTGTTGAGGCCTTTCGGATACTGGCCCGCTGAGTGCCGAGCCGCACTGATCAACTGGCCGGAGAACCGGAGGTTCCGGAAAGTCCACCGGACGGACTACGGGCAGATGAGCGAAGACCCCCGGGCGGGCCGGTACGCGCCCACCGGGATCTCGCTCGGCGCGACCGCTCCGGCGGCCGGCAGCGGCCGGTCCTCGGCGAGGCGCCCGAAGACCTCCGCGGCCCCTTCCCCGTCCCAGTCGAGCGTGGATCCCACGCCCTCGATGTCCGGGTGGAACCCCCGTACGGGCACGGTCGCGAACTCCATGCGCTCCGGGGGCAGATCCCGCAGCCGGGCGGCGAGCGTCAGCAGCTCCGCCGTCGAGATCCCCCGCTCGGCCGCGGCCGTCCCGCGCAGGGTCGCCGCGAAGGCCTTCAGCCGCTCCGGGTCGTCGAGGATGCCGTCGTGGAGCCGGCCCAGGGTGTTCACCACGAACTTCTGCTGCTTCTGGATGCGGCCGAAGTCCATCTGCCCGTCGGCCTTCCGCGACCGCACGTACTGGAGCGCCTCGCCGCCCGCGACCCACTTGGTCCCCGGCTGGAGGTCGATGCCGGTGGACGGGTCCTTGAGCGGCTGCGCCGTACAGACCGGGACACCGCCGTCGACCCGGTCCACGGTGTCCATGAAGCGCCGGAAGTCGATCTCCAGGTAGCGGTGGACGGGCAGCCCCGTCATCGCCTCGACCGTCCGCACCGCGAAGGCGGAACCGCCCTCCGCCCAGGCGTTGTTGATCTTCTCGGGGTGGGCGGGGTGCACCTGTCCGGTGCGCCGGTCGCGGTGTCCCGCCGGGAAGGAGGCGAGGGAGTCCCGCGGCAGGCTCACGACCTCGACGCGGTCGTTCGCCGCCGAGACGTGCACGAGCATCATCGCGTCCGTGCAGTCGCACGCCTGGCCGCCGAGGTGGAAACGTTCCTTCTCCTCCTCGGTGATCCCCTTGCGGCTGTCGAGGCCGACGACCAGCAGGTTCAGCCCCTTCTCCGGGGCGGGGAGGCCGGTGGGGGCGAGCGCGAGGGCCCCCGGGGCGAGGGCGGCGAGGGCGGCGAGAGCCGCCGCGGCGAGCAGCGGACGCCGGGCCGGCCGAAGACGCGGGAATTTCATCTCCGCACCGTATTTCGAGCCGCTCGCACACAGGTACGCGACGCGACATGAACAGGACGAATCACTCTCCTGCGGCGCCTGTGTAATGATGCGGGAATCGCAGCGGAAGGAGCGAAAATGGCGCCGGATCCCGGAAAATGGGAACGGATGGCCTTCATTCCGAAGAGCCGATATGTGAGTGACCCGCCCCCCGCCGACCGCACTCCGTTCCCCGTCTATTCCGCACTGGTCGCCCAGTGGGTGCAGGCGGGGCGGGCGGTGCCGGGGATGCCCGACCGGGAGTGGGAGCGCCTGATGGCGGCGCCGGTCTGGCCGACCTGGTAGGGGAGACGAAAGGGGCCGCCCCGGAGGGCGGCCCCTGACGTGTGAACGTCGTCGTGCTCAGGCGGAACGTCAGTGGTTGCCGACGCCGTTGCCCGACAGGACCGGGATGTCGTCCAGGATGTGCGACAGCGGCTCGTCGCCCTTGGCCTGGGTGGAGTTCTCGGTGCACTGCTGGTTCTGCGGGGAGGACAGGACGTTGATGTCCTGGACGGCGATCGGGATGGCGCCGATGAGCGAACCGGCGTTGACCTTGGCCGGGAGGCCGATGCAGGGCTTGTTCAGCGAGCCCTGGATGAGCGCCATCTGCGGGCTCATGTTGCCGTACGTGGCGGAGTTGCCGAACTCCTGGTGCGCGCCGTTGCCGGAGAGCGACGTGGTGCCGCCGTCGTTGGCGATGGCGAGCGCCGGGGAGGCCACGGCGGCGGTGGCGCCGACGATGGAGACGGCTGCGGCCGCGGTGGCCATAACCTTCTTGATCACGGTAGTTCCCTTCTAGAACCGGCTCCGTGCAGGGAGCGACCTGATCAACAGGCCCTCGGATGCCGGGGTTCCGCTGTGTCACCCCCTTGGCGGAGCGCGCGCGGCAGCGCGAAACGCGGACCCAGTCGAACGAGTGAAGCGCCGGAACCAAAGCCCGCGACCGCAGTTGATCCCGTCGCATCAATCAGGTCGATTGGTGGGAACAGGAACGGAATCACCGTGATCAAGAAGATTATGGCGGCCGCCGCTGTGACGGCCTCTGTTGTCGGCGCTTCCGCTGCGGCGGCCTCCCCGGCGCTCGCCATCGCCGACGACGGCGGCACGACCTCGCTGAGCGGGAACCACTCGCACCAGGAGTTCGGCAACTCGAAGACCCACGGCGACATGAGCCCCCAGGTCACGGCTGTCCAGGGCTCGCTGAACAAGCTCTGCCTCGGTGTCCCGGTCAAGGCCAACGCCGGTTCGCTGATCGGTGTCCTGGTCCCGGTCGCCGTCCAGGACGTCAACGTCCTGTCGTCCCCGCAGAACCAGCAGTGCGCCGACAACTCCACCCAGGCCAAGGGCGACGAGCCGCTGTCGCACCTCGTCGAGGACATCCCGGTCCTCTCCGGGAACGGCATCGGCAACAGCTGATCCGGCGCGCGCACGGCAGGGCCGGAGGGAACGTCCACGTTCCCTCCGGCCCTGTTCGTTGCGGGCAATGGAGTGAAACAGCGGGTGTCGCTGTTATTTCGGTTTCCTTTGTGCGGGATGTTCGTTGTGAGGTGTGCAGCGGAAATTCATTCCGCCGAGGAAAGGATCCAGTCGAAATGAACTGCAAGAAGGCCGCGGCCGTCGTCGCCGGTATCGTCCTGGCCATGGGTGTGGCGTCGCCCGCCTTCGCGGACGCGGACGCGACCGGTGTGGCCGTCGGTTCGCCCGGCGTCCTCTCCGGGAACGTCGTGCAGGTCCCGATCCACATCCCGATCAACGTCTGCGGCAACAGCGTGAACGTCATCGGCCTGCTGAACCCGGCCGCCGGCAACACCTGCATCAACGCCTGATCTCCGGCGCGCGCAGGCACGGAGGGCCGGTCCCGGGAAGCATCCGCTTCCCGGGACCGGCCCTCCGTCATGCCGTGACCGGCGCCTTCCCCGGGCATCGCGGGGGGTCACCGTGGGGGGTTCATCGGGGGGTGAGCTGGTCGGGGGAGGTACGGGCCGGGGGCGCCGTGGCCGTGACGGCCGGGTCCGCGCGGCGGGATCGGAGCGAGCGGCGCAGCGCGGCCGGCGCCTTGCGCAGCTGGTGCGCCAGCCAGGCGCGGCCCATGGCGAGCGCGGGCAGCGGATCGTCCGCGGCGAACCAGGCGCACTCGGTCCGCCCCCGCGCGGCGCCGGGCTCGGGCGCGTACCGGCGGCGCGGGGAGGCGAGCAGCGAGAGCGCCGCGTAGTTCTCGACCAGGAACCGGCGGCCGTACGCGGGGGAGTGCGGCGGCACCGGGCGGCCGGTGAGGTCCAGGTGCAGCGCCCGCACCACGTCCAGGCCGTCCGGATCGGCGAAGAGCCGGAACTGCGCGCCGGGCCGGGGGTTGAAGTCGAGCAGGTGGTACGCGCCGGTCGCCCTGTTCAGCCGGAAGTCCAGGTCGCACACGCCCCGGTAGTCCAGCGCGTCGAGGAGCTCGCGGGCGGTGCGGTCGACGGTCGGGTTCGCCGTCCAGCGGCCGGAGGCGGTGAGCCCGGCCCCGTCCGGCCAGGAGCGCTCCTTGCGCCCGGTCGCCCCGGTCGAGCAGCGGCCCGCGGAGTCCACGTACCCGTGGAAGAACCAGTCGAGGTCGCGGCCCGCCGGCAGCAGTTCCTGGAGCAGCAGCCGGCTGCCGGCCTCCGGGGTGCGGGCGTACAGCTCCCGCACCTCGGCCAGGGAACGCACGATCGTGGTGCTCCGCAGTCCGCCGCCGGCCGGGAGCAGCCAGGGCCGGCTCCACTTGGCGACCACCGGGAGGCCGATCGACCACGCCATGGCGGCGGCCTCGTCGGCGCCCCCGGGGAGTTCGGTACGGGGATGGGGCAGGCCCAGACCCGCGCAGGTCTCGGCGAGTTCCGCCTTGTCCGCGACCCGCAGCAGCTGCTCCTCGGACTGCTCGGGCAGCAGGAAGCGCGGGACGAGTTCGGTGCGGCGACGGGCCAGGGCGAGGGCGCTGACGTCGTCCAGCGGCACGGCGAGGACGGGAAGTGACGGATCGTCGGTGATCTCGTCGGCGATGCGGGTCAGGAGGGCGGAGAGCTCGGCGGAGGAGTCCGTCCAGGGGCGCTCCCGGGCCGAGCGGAGAAAGCGGGAGCGGGCGACCGGACTGCTGCTCGATTCGATGACGGCGTGCACCGGAATTCCGGCCCGGCCCAGCGAACGCGTGGCGCCGAGCGTGCCGTGATGGAAGGGATTCCGGTCGAGCCGCACGAGGACGGTGGGGACGCTGGTGTCGAAACACTGACGGCGCGGCACGGTATGCCTTTCATCTCGGGTGCCCCAACTGGGCGATGAAATCCTCTAATGGACTACGGAGCGGAGGGAAGCCGAGTTCACGATCGGCTCATTAGGAATACTTTCGGAACATCGGATTGACGGTTCGTCAATGGGAGTACGGCGCGGAGGAGCGGCCATGGAACCTGCACATCGGAGAGCACCGAGAAGATGGCTGGGGGTGTTCACCGCAGGTCTCCTCGTCACGGGCTCAGTCGTGCTCTCGTCCCCCGCCCACGCCACCGAATCCGTGCCGGCGAAAGACCCCGGACCGGCCCTCGCCACCGCCATGGGAGCCTTCCTCGACTCGGGCGACCGGGGGGTCGCCCGCATCGGACAGCTCGAACGCTGGCTCGGCGGCCACGAACTGCGCGTCGGCCACACCTACCTGCCCGGCGACCTCTGGAAGAACATCGAGGGACCCCCCGGCTTCCTCGACGCCTGGGCCGACTGGCGCAACGAGCGCGTCCACCGCATGCTCGTCCTCAACGTGCCCATGCTGGAACGCAACGAGGACCACCTCCCCGACCGCGAGGTCCGCCGCCAGCTCCAGCTCGGCGCCGCCGGCTACTTCGACCACCACTTCACGACCCTCGCGGAGCGGCTCGTCGAGACGGGCGCCAGGGACACCGTCGTCGTCCTCGGCTGGGAGATGAACGGCACCACCTACAGCCACCGGTGCGCCCCCGATCCCGTCGCGTGGAAGCGGTACTGGAACCGGATCGTCACCGCGATGCGCTCCGTGCCGGGCCAGAAGTTCCGCTTCGACTTCAACCCGAGCCGCGGCCTCGACGCGATTCCCTGGACCGAGTGCTACCCGGGCGACGACGTCGTCGACATCATCGGCATGGATTCGTACGACCAGCCGCGCGGCGTCGATTTCGACCGGCAGGTCAGCGAGCCGTACGGGCTCCAGAAGCAGGTCGATTTCGCCGCCGAGCACGGAAAGCAGATCTCCTATCCCGAATGGGGGCTCTTCCGGAACGGCGACAACCCGGAATACATGCGGCGCATGCTGGAGTGGATGCGGCAGCACAAGCCGCTGTACCACACCATCACCGACTACTGCCCGCACGGCGTCTGGCAGTGTGACGACAATCCCCGGTCCTCGCTGGTCTTCCGCCAGATGCTGTACGGCGCGCAGGAACCGCAACTCCCGACGGACCCGGTCGACCCGACGGACCCGACGGACCCGACGGTCCCTGTACCGAAGCCGGAACCGAAGCCGGAGCCGAAGCCCGAACCGAAGCCTGAGCCCAAGCCGGAACCGAAGCCTGAGCCCAAGCCTGAGCCCAAGCCGGAACCGAAGCCTGAGCCCAAGCCGGAACCGAAGCCCGAGCCCAAGCCGGAACCGAAGCCTGAGCCCAAGCCGGAACCGAAGCCCGAGCCCAAGCCGGAACCGAAGCCCGAGCCCAAGCCGGAACCGAAGCCCGAGCCCAAGCCGGAACCCAAGCCCGAACCCAAGCCCGAGCCCAAGCCGGAACCGAAGCCTGAGCCCAAGCCGGAACCGAAGCCCGAGCCGAAGCCGGAACCCAAGCCCGAGCCGAAGCCCGACTGCTGGACCGTGGACCTCGGTTCGTGGGTGAACAGTTGGATCGGTGGGGGCGTCTGTGTCCCGAAGGGGAACTGGAAGGACGAGATCGACCTGGACTGGAAGGACGCGCTGAAGGAGGTCTGGCCCTTCTGACGGGAGTCGCGGCGGCGGTGGCGGAGCTCATGCGCCGGCGCCGCCGCGGCGGAGGGCCCGCGCGACCCAGGGCCGTTCGCGGGCCTGCCGGGCCGCCCAGCGCCGGGCGTCGGCCGCGCCGGCGCGGAGCCAGAGGAGGGGGGCCGTACCGCGCCCGGTGAGGAGGAGGCGGCGGTTGCGGACGGGTTCGGGCCGCCAGTGCTGCTTGTACGGCTCGCTGCCCCGCAGCATGCTCAGCGTGGCCCGCCCGCCCGCACTGGTCTCGCGGGCCCCGTGCCGCAGCAGCATCGTCGCCACGTCGACCTTGCGGGCGCGCAGCGCGGGGTCGGCGCCGTACAGGTAGCCGCCCGCGAGCCGGGGGGACATCAGGGTCAGGTCGGCGGCGACGACGTCCCCGGCGAGCCGGAACTCGGTGACCATCGCGTCGCCGTGCTCGACCATCGGCCGGACGGCCCGGGTGAGGTGCTGGGCGAAGCGTTCGCTGGTGTGCTCGGCGGTCACACCGCGCCCCTGCCACTGGAGTTGATGGAGGTTCAGGAGGCGTTCGAGGGCGGCGGGGACCTCCTCGCCGGACACCACGTGCGCGTCGATGCCGAGCGCGTCCAGCTTCCGCAGCTTGGCGCGGACCCGCTGGGCCTTCCCGGACGGGATGCGTTCGAGGAGCCCCTCCATGGGGACGGCGGGCAGCTCCAGGCAGAGCGAGTCGGGCAGTCGGCGGCGCGGGCCGCGCCAGTGGGCGAAGACGCGTTCGACGGCCGCCCCGGGGCGGACCTCCCGCAGGTCGAGGACCGCGCCGCGGGCGGCCCGCGCGAGGGCCCCGGCCAGGGCGGGCGCCGCCTCGGGGCAGTCGTCGTCGAGGAGGACGTCCGTGAAGTCGGTGATGGCGCCGCCGAGCTGGGTGAGGACGGGCAGCGGTCCGCGGGCCCGCATCAGGGGCGCGGCGGCGACGAGTCCGCCGTCCTCCCGTCGTACGAGCACCACCCGCAGCGCGCCGGGCCGACCGTACGAGAGCCACCAGGAGTACAGCCAGGAGTGGGACTGGAAGGGGGTGGCGGAGGAGCAACGGCCGTACAGCGCCGTCCACTCGGCCGAGAGCCGCCCGAACTCCTCCTCGTCACGGCAGACCTCGGTCCGCAGAGATCTCGGGCTCACACCGCCTCCGGCTGGTGCGAGGCGACCGCCGGGGCGGGCACCGAGGCGGTCGGGGCCGGGGCGCTCGCCTGCCGGGAGTGCCGGGCCCCGTCGCGCGCGGCGGCGCGCTTCGGGCGGATCAGGAGGACCAGGCCGCCGAGGAGGCCGCCCGCGCAGCCGCCGACGAGCGCGGAGAGCGGCGCCGAGGGGGAGACGGGGGTGAGGGGCTTGGTGGCGCGGGAGAACTGGACGACCTTCACCCCGGTGTTCCCGGCGACGTGCGAGCTGTCGAGGACGAGCGCGCGGGCCACCCCGTCGGCCATCGAGACCGCCTGGGCGGGCTTCGCCGACCGCGCGGTGATCGAGATCATCGGCGCGTCCGGGGAGGTCGCCGCCTGCACGTTCTTCCGCAGGGTGTCGGCGGTGACCCCCGCCCACACCTGGGCGTCGCCGGTCACCGCGATGTCGGTGGCGACCCGCCCGTACGCCTGCGCGAAACCGAGCGCCGCCGAGGGGTCGGACTTCTCGGCCGGCACGACGATGACGTAACTGGTCGCCGCGTACTCCGGGGCCTTCAGGACTCCGTAGCCGCCGCCGAGGACCGCGCCGGCGAGGACGGCCGCCGGGAGGACCGCCCAGCGGCCCGGGGAACGCAGGCCGGCGGGGAGGAGGGCACGGGGTGGGGTGCTGTTCATGGGACGGGCTCACTCACTTCGCGGGAGAGGGGGTGCCGTGGACGGCCTGGTCGTAGAGGGACATCAACTGCCGTGCGCTGTGCGCGATGTCGTAGCGGCGGGCGGCCGCCGGGACCGGGAGCCGGGCGAGCCGGGCGCCTTGGATGCCGCGCAGCGCGGAGACCAGCTCGGGCACGGACTCGCCGATCCGGCGCGCCCCCGGCGCCGCGTCCGGGGACAGGTCGTCGATCGCCGGGCAGGCCACGTACAGCGCGGGAAGGCCCGCGGCGAGCGCCTCGACGACCGCGAGCCCGAAGGTCTCGTCGGGGGAGGTGGACACGAAGACGTCCATCACGGAGAGGAGTTCGGGCAGCGTGGGCCCGAGCGGCCCGCCGGTCGGCGGGTCCTCGCAGGCCCCGAAGAGCAGGATCCGGCCGCCCGCCCCGCACTCCCGGGCGGTCCGCAGCAGCTCCTCGCGCTGCTCGCCCTCGCCGACGAGCAGCAGCCGGGCCTCCGGCACCGAGGCCACCGCCCGGACGAGCCGGTCGAACCGCTTCCCGGGCGTGAGCCGCCCGACCCCGCCGACGACGTACGCGTCCTCGGGGATGCCGAGCACGCCCCGGACGAGGCGCCGGCCGCGCGCGTCGAAGGCGAACCGGCCGGTCTCGATGCCGTTCGGCACCACCCGGACGCGCTCCGGGGGCACGCCCCAGTCCGTGAGGCGGCGGGCGACGCTGGGAGAGACGGCGACCGTGGACGTGCCGAGCCGCTCGGACGCCAGATAGAGGGCGCGGGTGGCCGCCGAGAGCGGCCGGCCCTCGATCTGCGTCTCGCCGAGGGAGTGCTCGGTGGCGATGACCCGGCGCACCCCGGCGAGCCGGGCCGCCGCCCTGCCGTACACGCACGCCCGGTAGAGGTGCGTGTGCACGAGGTCGTAGCCGCCCTGCCGGACGACGCGGGCCAGCCGGGGCAGCGCCCCGAGGTCGCGGTTCCCGGTCATGCCGAGGTGGGTGACGGGCGTGCCGTCGGCCTCGATGCCCAGGGCGACCGCGCCGGGGTTGGTGAGCGTGACGACCTCGCCGCACACCGGGAGGTGCCGCAGCAGGAGCCGCAGCTGCTGCTCGGCGCCGCCGATGCCGAGGCCGGTGATGACGTGCAGGACCTTCACGGGGCACCGACCGAGGCCGGGTCGTACGGGGCGGGGAACAGATCGGCGGGGTGGCGGCGGCGCAGCGGGTGCAGGACGCGCTTGGCGGTGAGCCGCCACGGGGTGTCGTTCTCGCCGATGTGGACGCGGGGCAGGGCGTACGCGCCGGTGTGCTCGCCCGGGTCGATCGCGCAGGCGTAGCGGTAGCCGGCCTTGCGCACGGCGCGGATCGCGCGCGGGTCGACCCGCCCGTACGGGTAGCAGAAGCCCTCCACCGGCCGGCCCGTCATCTCCTCCAGGAGCTCACGGCTGCGCCGGGTCTCGGCGGCGAGCTCCGCGTCGTCGGCCTCGGTGAGCGGGACGTGCCGCAGGCCGTGCGAGCCGATCTCCATGCCGGCCTCGGCGATCCGCCGGATGCCGTGCTCGTCGAGCAGCGGCTTGCGCGGCCCGTCCGCGTCCCAGCCGTTCTCGCCGCCGAGGCGGCCCGGCAGGACGTACACCGTCGCCGTGAAGCCGTGCCGGCGCAGCAGCGGCAGCGCCGAGTCGAGGAAGTCCGCGTACCCGTCGTCGAAGGTCAGGCCCACGAGCCCCTGGGCGCGCCCCTCGGCGGTGGCGGCGAGCAGCTCCCGCACCGAGACCCCGCGCAGCCCCCGGTCGCCGAGCCAGTGCAGCTGCCGGGCGAAGCGCACGGGGGAGACGGTCACCCGGTACGGATCGTCAGTGGTGTCCGTGATCGAGTGGTACATCGCCACCCACAGGGGCGGCTTCCACAGGGGCGGCTTCGGCAGCAGGCGGCGCAGCGCGGTGGCGGCGGGCATGGGGGGTCCTCCGGAAGGCGGAGCTGGGCAGGGGCGGGATCTCGGGAGCCTTGGCGGCGCAGGCGATGAAGAGCAGGAACACGCCGACGACGACCAGGCCGGCGACGGCGACGGCGAGGACGGCGGGGCCGATCGCCAGCTGGCAGAGCCAGGCGGCGCCGGTGGCCCAGGCGCCGGCGGTGGAGAGCCGGAGCAGTCCCTCGCCGAGCCGGCCGACGTGGATCGGGACGGCCTGGCGGTGCGCGCCCCGCAGCAGCAGGACGGCGGTGAGGGTGATGCCGAGGGCGTTGGCGGCGGCGATGCCGACGGCGCCCCAGTAGTGGGCGCCGGGGACTCCGGCGGCGGCGGTCGTGGCGAGTCCGGCGGCCATGGCGGCGGCCGGGTACCAGAGGGGGCGGGCGGCGGAGAAGTAGCAGCGGACGAGGGCGCCGACCATCGTCTGGCCGAGCAGCCCGAGCGCGTACACCCGCATGACGGCGGCGGTGGCGCTGGTGTCCGCGCCGGTGAACTCGCCGCGCTCGAAGAGCAGTTCGACGATCCGGGGGGCGGTGGCGATCACCGTCGAGGAGCCGACGAGCACGACGACGGCGGCGAGCAGCAGGTCCCGCTCGACCCGGCGCCGGGCCGCCTCGGGATCGCCCGCCGCGAGCGCGCGGGCGACCACCGGGAAGCTGACCGTGCACAGCATCAGGGAGAGGATCATCGGCATCTGCGCGACCTTCTGCGCGTAGTTCAGATGCGAGATGGCGCCCGCGGGCAGCGGCGAGGCGAGGAACCGCTCGATCAGGGTCTGGGACTGGCGGCACAGCGAGAACACGACGACGGGCGCGACGAGCCCGAGGGCCAGGACGCGGCCCTCGCCCGTGGAGGCGGGCAGGGGCGCGGCCGGCCCCCGCTGTCGTGGTGCCCGCAGCTCCCGCAGGAGCGAGGGGGCCTGCACGAGGACCATCAGGACCCCGCCGACGGCGACCCCGGCGGCGGCGGACCGCACCCCCCACGGTGCGCGGAGGACCAGGATCGTGCCGATGATCCCCACGTTGTACGCGACGTAGATCGCCGCCGGTGGCAGGAACCGGCCGTGCGCGCGCAGCGCCGCCGAGCAGTACCCGACCAGGGAGAAGGACAGCACGCAGGTCCCGGTGAGCCGCGTGCAGTCGACGGCGAGCGCCGGATCGGGAAGACCCGGCGCGAGCGCGGCCACGAGCAGCGGCGCGGCGACGATCAGGACGACGGCGGCGATCCCGAGGGCGAGGACGATACGGGGGAGGGTGCCGCGCACCAGGGCGTGCACCGGATCCTCGGACAGGGCGCCCGAACGGCGGGCCAGGGCCCGGGAGAAGGCGGGCACCATGATCAGTGCCATCGCGTCCTCGATGAGCAGCGTCGAGGCGAACTCGGGCACCGTCCACGCCACCAGGAACGCGTCGGTTCCCGCACCCGCCCCGAAGTACCCGGCCATGATCTGGTCCCGTACGAGCCCGAGCACCGCCCCGACCGCCGTCAGCCCGGCGGTCACGGCCGCCGCCTTCGCGAGGAACCCGCCGCCGGCCGCCCCGTCCCGGCGCACCCGGGCATGCGCCCGCCGCCCCACGGGCGGGGCGACCGAAGCCAGGCTCCGAGCGGCCGGAGCCCCGACGGGACGACGCGCCACCCACCGGGCCCCGGCGACCAGCCGGGCGTCCCGGGACTCCGGGGAGCCCCCGCCACCGGCCCGGGACTCCCCGGCGTCGGCCCGGGAGTTCGGGGCACCGGTACGGGAGTTCCCGGCACCGGTCCAGGCGTCGTCCCCGCCACCGGCCCGGCCGGATCCCGTACCGGCCCCGGCGGCCTCGACGGATCCGGGCTCGGATCCCGGGCGCGGCCCGGCGGTCGTGGTGGTCCGCGCGGCCCGGGCGCCCGCGACGGGGGCGGCCGGGCCGGTGACCGCCCCCGCGTCCGTCCCGGACGGCGTCGTCCCCGGCAGCACGACGGCCCCCGGGGCCCACGGGGAGTCCGTGGGGCCCGGAGGCGAGGCCGGCCAGGGGTCGGTCAGCGGGGTGCCGCAGGGCGGCCGGGGCGAGGGGGGCGAACCGTCGGCCCACGGCGCGTCCGTGGGCTCCGGTTCCCCGGCCCACGGGTCACGCACGCCTCACCTCCGCCAGCGACCACCAGGCCGCGAGACCGAAGACGACCGACATCAGGACCGTCGAGGGGCCGCCGATGTCCGCGTAGAAGAAGTCGACGAGCTGCCAGACGAGCAGCCCCGTCGCGACGAGCGCGCAGTCCGCGCCGAGCCGCTGCCGCCGCAGCGCGCCGACGAGCAGCGCCACCCAGCTGCCCGCCAGGGCGAGGAGACCGAGGAGGCCCTGCTCGCTCAGCACGAGCAGGTACATGTTGTGCGGGGACAGCAGCGGCTGGCGCGCGAAGGCGGCGCCCGCCCCGGCGGTGTCGCTGCCGGAGGACAGCGCGAGCGAGGCGTTCGAATCGCGGTACTGGGGGAAGCCCTTGAGGCCGACGCCCGTGACGGGCTCCGCGCGCCACATCCGCCCGGCCGCCGCCCACATCGTGTACCGGTCCGTCACCGACTGGTCCGGCGCGGCCGCCACCTGCGTGATGCTGGCGGCCCGCTCCTCCACCATCTCCGAGCCGATCCCGAGGCCGCCGACGAGGACCACCCCGAGCGCGGCCGCCACGAGCGCCACCCGCGCCGCCCGCCGGACCCCGGCGAGCAGCAGCTGGAGCGCGCAGGTGAGCACGGTCGCGATCCACGCGCCCCGGCTGAACGACAGGACCAGCGGGACGAAGAGGAGGCCCGTACAGACCATCGCGGCCGTGCGGACCCGGCCCGGGCCGCTGCCGAGCGCGATCCCGACGGCGACGACGAGGCCGTACGCCACGACCGTCGCCATGCCCATCACGTCCGTGGCGCCGAAGGTGCCGACGGCCCGGATGTCCTCGCCCTGGTACGAGGCCCCCGTGCCCGTCAGGTACTGGGCGACGCCGACCGCGCCCTGGAGCAGCGCGAAGGCGACCAGACCCCAGGCGACCACGGCGAAGTCCCGCCGGTCGCGGATCGTCAGGAGCACGGCCGCCGGGACGAGGACGAAGACCTGTACGTAACGGGCGACGCCCGGCAGGCTCGCCGCCGGGTCGTGCGAGGTGATCGCGGACAGGCAGATCCCGAGGACCGGCAGGCCCAGGACGAAGGCCGCCGCACGGGTCAGCGGCCGGGCCCCGCCGCGCACCACCCGCACCAGGCAGATCAGGACCAGGAGTCCGGAGGCCGCGTCGGCGACCGTCCCCGTGCCGCCGGTGCCGCCCTGCGCGCCGCCGCCGCCCGGGACGAGCAGCAGCGCGATCACGGCGAGGACCGGGGACAGCGCCCCGGTCCGGCGGGCCCAGTCCCGTACGTCGGGCGCCGCCGGCACCGTCACGGCCGTGGCCATCCTCAGCTCCCCGTGGGTCGGACGAGGCCGGCCGCCGTGCGCAGCAGGATGCAGACGTCCTGCCAGAGCGACCAGTGGTCGATGTAGTGGTTGTCGAAGCGGCAGCGGTCCTCGATCGAGGTGTCGCCGCGCAGCCCGTGCACCTGCGCCAGTCCCGTGAGCCCCACCGGCATCCGGTGCCGGGCCGCGTACCCCGTGTGGATCTTGCTGAACTGGGCGACGAAGTACGGGCGTTCGGGCCGTGGCCCGACCAGGCTCATGTCCCCGCGCAGCACGTTCCACAGCTGCGGCAGCTCGTCGAGCGAGGACTTCCGCAGGAAGCTCCCGGCCGCGCTCATCCGCCGGTCGCCCGCCACGTTCCACCGGGTCGCCGACTCGGTGTCGTCGGAGGGACGCAGCGTACGGAACTTCAGCAGGGTGAAGTGGCGCCCGTGCTGGCCCACCCGCTCCTGCCGGAAGAGCACCCCGGGACCGTCCGAGAGCCGCACGGCCAGCGCGCAGAGCAGCAGCACCGGCAGCGCGAGCGCGAGCGCGGGCGCGGCGAGCGCGATGTCGAGGGCCCGCTTCGCGGCCCGCCCGCGCCGCTCGCGCAGCGGGACGACGGGCTGCCAGGCGTACCCCCACATGTGGGCGCCCATCGGCCCGTCCTGCTGCCGGCCGCCGGCCCGCCAGGTGGTGCAGCCGTACTGCTGGAAGAGCGACACGAGGCCCGGCTCGTCGTCGAGGAACACCGCGTCGCGCACGGCGTTCTGGATGACCGCGCGGTGGATCTCCTCGGTCGTGGTGAGCACCGGAAGCCCGGACTCCCCGGCCGCCCGGGGGATCCCGCCCTGCTCGGGGACGCCCACGATCCCGACCGGCCGCATCCCGTACTCGGGGTGCTGGGCGGCCGCCGCGGCGAACCGGCGCGCGGCCCCCGTCCCGCCGATCACGAGCGCCGACCGGGGCCGCTCGCGGGCGATCCGGCGCCGCCGCCCGAGCAGCGCGGCACGGACCAGGCACACCAGGGCGACGTGCGTGAGGTAGGCGGCGCAGAGCCGCAGCGGCCCGATCGCCAGGGCGGGGGAGTACGCGGCGACCGAGGCCGCCGCCAGGCACCAGGCGAACCCGGCGCGCGAGCCGAGCGCGGGCAGTTCGTCGAGGGCCCGGACGTGCGCGGCCGGCCGGTAGAGCCCCGCCTGCCCGTCGAGTACGAGGACGAGCGCCACGACCGGCAGGACGAGCCGGACGTCGTGGTGCGCCGCGCTCAGCACCGACGCGGCGGCGAGGACGGCCAGGGCGTCGACCGCCACGAGCGCCGCCACGCCGGACCGCTGCCGCACCCGGCGGTGGCGCGGCAGCGCGAGCCGGCCGGGCGCCCCGCGGCGCGGCGCGAGGGAGGCGAGGCCGAGGGCCTGGCCGGCCGTGGGCCAGGGGCCCGGGGAGGGGGGAACGCTGGTGCTTTCCGTGGTCACTGCGCAATCGGCTCTCTGTGCTCGGCCCCCCGCACTCCGGCCAGCTCGCGGTAGACGTCCGCGACGGCCGCGCCGGTGCGCCGGACATCGAATCTGCTGAGGACGTGCTCGTGGGCCTCGCGGCCCAGGCGGTGCCGGAGCTCCGGCCTGCCGAGGAGGCGGACCAGAGCGGCGGCGAGCGCGGCCGGGTCCTCGGGCGGGACCAGGCACAGGGGTTCATGGGCGGGCGGCAGGCTCTCGCGCGCCCCGTCCACGTCGCTGACGACGACCGGCCGGCCGGCGGCCATGGCCTCCAGGGGCGCGAGGGCCATGCCCTCCCAGCGGGACGGCAGGACGACCACGTCGGCGGCCCGGTACCAGGGGACGGTGTCCTCGACGGCCCCGGTGAACCGCACCGAAGGACCGGCGCCGGCGCGCAGCGCCTCCTCGTCGGGGCCGTCGCCGACCAGCACGAGCCGGGCCGCGGGCATCTCCGCGAGGACGGCCGGCCAGGCGTCGAGGAGGACGTCCTGCCCCTTCTGGCGGCAGAGCCGTCCCACGCAGACGACGGTGGGCGCGGGGTTGCCGGGCGGTCCGTCGGTCGTGAACCGGGCCGTGTCCACGCCGTTGTGGACGACCGACCAGTCCGCCACGACCCCGGCCTCCTCGCCGGTACGCCGCTCGGCCTCGCTCACACAGAGGATCCGGTCCGTCCACCGGGCGCCGAACCGCTCCCAGCTCCGGGCGACCGCTGCGGTCGCCCCCTCGACCGCCTCGAAGGACCAGGCGTGCGGCTGATACACCGTCGGAATCCTTCCCCGCACGGCGAGTCGGGCGCACAGCCCGGCCTTGGCGCTGTGCGCGTGGACGATCCCGGGCCGGACCGTACGGATCACCCGGGCCAGCTCCCGCGTCTCGCGCGGCACGGCGGTACCGGGGTCGCGGCCGGCCCGCCAGTCATGGGTCTCGGCGCCCTCGGCGCGGACGGCGGCGGAGAGCCCGGTGCCGGGCGGGCAGGCGACCGCGACGCGCAGACCGGCGGCGCGCTGGGCGCGGACCAGGTCGACGACGACACGGGCGACCCCGCCGTCGCCGGGCTGGACCGCGTGCAGGACGGTGACGGACGTGAGGTCCGTGTCGAGTGGTGACCGCACGTCAGCGCCGGACGGAGTCGTATCCGAGGCTGGTCGTACGATCGGCCCGGCCGGCCCCGAATTCGGTGATGACGGAGTTCCGTACGTCGTCCGCGGAATTGGCGGAATCGGAGAGACGAGTGCTCTTCGAGCGGGACGGGGCCGCACACGGCAAGGCGCACACCACGCTGCGACGCGCAGCAAGAACCGCTGAATTCCGCATACAGGATCTCCGCTTTGATGAGAGAAGGGAGGGAAGACCCGAGAAGGCCGGGGGAGGAGAAGGTGTCGTCCGCACGAAATGGGTGAACGCGCGGCGGGCCCGGAAGCAACGTTCGGGAACGTTATAACCCCGATGCGGAGCGATAGTACGCATTAGATGCCCGGAAACGCTAACTCCCGTATCTGCGCGGCAGGTTCCTCGTTGAGCGTGTTGCGCCATTCCACGCCCAGTCGCTCGAATGGCCCTCCTATGGCCCAAAGATCGGTTGAACGTCACCCGTTCGGGAGAGCAACCGATGAAAACCGGGGGCGTTGTTGAGGGAGCCGGGCCGAACAGTCCGCGCAGTCCGAGTTGGATGAATTCGATCGAGGAGCACCTCCCCATGTCCCGTATCGCCAAGGCCGTTGTCCTGACCGTGGGTGCCGCCGCCGCTGTCGCCGGAACCGCCGGTGCCGCCTCCGCCGACGCCGGCGCCGAGGCTGCGGCCGTGAAGTCTCCCGGCGTCCTCTCCGGCAACGTCGTCCAGGTCCCGGTCCACATCCCGGTCAACCTCTGCGGCAACACCGTCAGCGTCATCGGTCTGCTGAACCCGGCCTTCGGCAACACCTGCGTCAACGCCTGATCTGCCACGCCTGATCGGTCCTTCCGAAGCCGGTGCGCCCACCCCGCCGGGGCGGGCGCACCGGCTTTCCCCTTGCCGCCGCTGGTCCGGTACTCGTTCGGACGCACGCTCGTGCGCCGTTCGGTGCAACGGCGTACGCCCCTTCGGGGGGCAGGCCGCGGGGGTGGATTCACTCGAACGGAGACGTGGCGCTCAGTGACTCATCGGTTGCGGAGGGCTATAACCGCAGGCACCGTGAGAGGGAAGTTGTCCGACGCATAAGGAAAAGGAACACATATGCGTCTCCTGGCCACAGGCCGTCTCAGCGCCCTGGCGATATCCGCCGCCCTCACCCTCGGCACGGCGGGACCCGCCCTCGCCGGCGAACACCACCCCTCCACCGCCGCCGTCCGCGCACCCCTCCCGGACACCGCCGCCCTCCTCGCCCAGGCCGAAGCGCTCGGCGAGCTCGGCTCGGTGACCGCTCCCGTCGCCGAACTCGTCACGGCCGCCCTCAAGGCCGACTCCGGGCAGCTGGCCGCGGCCGACGCCGAGGCCCTCAAGGCGAAGATCGCCGCCGCGGTCGACGAGGCGAAGTCCACCGCCCCGGCCCCGGCCACTCCTCCTGCCGCGGACCTCCCGGTGACACCCCCGGCCGCCGAACTCCCGGTGACCCCGCCCGCCGCCGACCTGCCGGTGACGCCCCCGGCCTCCGGCCTCCCGGTGACCCCGCCGTCCGCTGACCTGCCCGTCACCCCGCCCGCCGCCGGGCTTCCGGTGAAGCCGCCCGTGAGCCTGCCCGTCGCGGCCGGCGCGAAGGCCACCGCCCCCGCGGACGTCGTGTCCGACGCCCTCGCGAGCGTCGAGAAGGCGGTCGCCGCCCTGCTCGCCGCCGTCACCTCCGGCGACGCCGGCGGAGTCGTACCGCAGGTCACCTCCACGCTGACCTCACTGGTCAACCTGGCCGTCTCCACCGTCCTCGGCAGCGGCCTGCCCGCGCCGGACCTGGCCGGCCTGCCCGCGCTCCCGACGCTCCCGGTCACCGCGCCCGAGCTGCCCGTCGACCCGCCGGTCACCGCGCCCGAGCTGCCGGTCGACCCGCCGGTCACCGCGCCCGAGCTGCCGGTCGAGCCCCCGCCGCCCGCCCGGTAGCACCCCGCACGCCCGTACCGGCCCGGTCTTCACCGGGCCGGTACGGGCGTGTGCGATCGGCAAATAGCACCGGCCCGCATCGATCGGGTGCAGTACCGAGAAATCCTTCCTCCCGGAGTTTCCGGGGCGCTCACTCCTCGTTACAGAAGCAGAACGACGTACGGGATTCGGTCAAGAACCCTGTGCGGAACGTGACTTGAAAGAACAGAGGAAGGACCCACTCCATGAAGCCCACCAAGGTCGCCGCGGTCGTCGCCGGTTCGCTGATGGCCCTGGGCGCCGCCGCGCCCGCCATGGCCTCCGAGGCGCTGACCCCCACCAGCCTGAACGGTGGCCTCGAAGCGATCGCCGCCAACGGGCTGAAGAGCGACATGCTGAGCAGCACCACGGACGGCTCCCCGGTCCAGACCGTGACCAAGGCGGCCGACCAGCTGAACACCGCCACCAAGGGCGCCCAGCTGCTCGGTGGCCTCCCGGTCCCCGGCGGTCTCCCGCTGGGCGGCTGACACCACCTCAGTACCCCGGTCCCCACGGGTACTTACGGCGGGCCTCCGGGCCGCTGTTCCTCACGGTCGGCTGATCGAATGATTTTCTGATCAGCTGCCGTGTGGCCCCGGCTTCACGCCGGGTGCCGACCCATACCCTCTGGCCAATCCCACATGAACGGCGTTGTGGATCAGGCCGGTCGGAGCGAGGGGGGATCCTCGCCGGTCTCTCCCTTTCTCCAGAGGAAGAGCGGTATGCGGTCCATCATCAGCAGGAAAGTACTCACCGCGGCGGCAGCGACCGGCATCCTGTCGCTGAGCGGCGGATTCGCCCTGGCCGCGAACTCCCACTCCGGTGCGGGCGACGGCCCGGGTCCCGGCACGGCCGGCCATGTCCAGGCACCCCTGCCGGCCGACGTCTGCGGCAACAGCCACGTCGCGGCGGCCGTCGGCGACCTCTGCGGCCGGCCGACGGAGGAACCCGACGGCTACGGCGACAACGGGCAGGGCCCGACGGGCCACCCGACGGGACATCCCACGGGTCACCCGACGGGGCATCCGACGGGACATCCGACCGGTCACCCGACGGGTCATCCCACGGGTCACCCGACCGGTTACCCGACCGGGCATCCCACAGGCCACCCCACCGGGCACCCGACGGGTCACCCGACCGGTCATCCCACGGGTCACCCGACCGGGCATCCCACAGGCCACCCCACGGGTCACCCGACCGGACACCCCACGGGACACCCGACCGGTCACCCGACGGGCCACCCGACCGGACACCCCACGGGACACCCGACCGGTCACCCGACGGGCCACCCGACCGGTCATCCCACCGGTCATCCCACAGGCCACCCCACGGGGCACCCGACGGGCCACCCCACCGGTTACCCGACCGATCACCCCACCGGTTACCCGACGGACCACCCCACCGGTTACCCGACCGATCACCCCACGGGCTACCCGACCGACCACCCCACCGGTCAGCCCACCTGTGAGCAGCCCGCGCCCGGTGAGGGGCCGCATGGGTGTGGGGAGCTGCCGCACACCGGCAGTGAGCCCCTGCTCATGGGGGCGGCCGCGGTCAGTGCCGCTCTGATCATCGGCGGCAGTGTCGTCTACATGCGGGGTGGACGGATCGCCCGCCGGCACTGATCCGGCGTCAACAAGGGCCCTCACTTTCACCGGTGAGGGCCCTGGGCGTTGCTGCACATGGGTTAGTCCCGCGACGTTTCGGCCAAGGGGCTCGTTCTCCTCATATGACTCTGCGTTCTCACGCGGGCATGGGACTTCTCATGACCGCAATCGCCTCCGCCGCCCTGGCCTCTCCCGCCGCCGCCGTCGAGGCGCCGGTGATCGTCCCGCTCCAGGGCCTGGAGCCGGTTCTGCCGATGGACGCGCCGACCGTGGCGACCGGTGTTCCCGTCCCGATGCCCGGCGCGCCCACCGGCTTCCAGAAGGGTGTCGGCGCGCTCCCGGACGTGACCCTGCCCAGCGTGCCGCTCGCCGGCACCCTGCCGGGGACCGTCGTGGACGCGCCGCTGCCCGAGCTCCTCAGGGGCAGCGAGCCCGGCAGTGCCGGGCTCAGCAGCCCGCACTCGGAGATGAGGGCGTCCACCCCCGGCGCCGTCCTCGGCACCCCGGTGGAGGCCCCGCGCGGCAACGGGCTCGCCGGGATCCCGCATCTGGCGAAGCCTCAGCTCGGGCTCCTCACCCCGGTGCTCAGCGGAGCCCTCGACCCCCAGCTCGGGCTGACGCCGGACGCGGGCTGACGCGGCCGCGTACCGATCATTCGTACGACCTTTGTCCGGGCGGGTGAAGGCACGATTCTTCCCCGCCACCCCAAGGGCTTTCGGTCGTTGCAAGAGAAGGCTTGTCGCATGGCCGCGGCCCGCGGACCGGAGGCGTCCCGTCGTATCCGGCGGCGGACGGCGTCCGGGTCCGCGGGCCATTTTTTCGGTTTTCCTTCTTCCCGTTCGGCCCAATGCCCGTGACCGGGCGGATGGATGGGCGTTGAACGGAAGTGACGGCCGTGATTCCTGCGGTCGCTTTCCAGTCCAAGGAGTTCTTGATGTCTCGCATCGCGAAGGCTGCCGCTGTTCTCGCAGGCACGGGTGCCGTTGCCCTCAGCGGAGCCGGCCTGGCCGTCGCCGACTCGGGCGCCGAGGCCGTCGCCGCCCACTCGCCCGGTGTCGCCTCCGGCAACGTCCTGCAGGTCCCGGTCCACGTTCCGGTCAACGTCTGCGGCAACACCGTGAACGTCATCGGTCTGCTGAACCCGGCGTTCGGCAACACCTGCGCCAACGTCGACGGTGGCCACGGGCACGGCGACGGCGGCTACGGCGGCTACGGCAACTGATCGCCCCCGCTCCACACGGATGTCCCCCCGGCCCGGCGGCCGGGGGGACATCCGTATGCGGGGCTCAGACGTACCGGTAGATCCGGCTGTGGTCGAACATCGACGCCGGGGTCACGCCCCAGGGCGCCATCGGCTCGTGCCGGCCGGCGACCTTGCGGTACTGGGAGTCCCCCAGCGGCGGCGGCTCCGCCGGCAGGTAGGCGGCGCCGGGGTTCTGCCGCTGCCAGCGCGACCAGATCAGGTCGACGAAGGAGTGGTGCAGCCAGAAGACCGGGTCGTTCACGGAGCCGCCGCCGAGCATCAGGCCGCCGACCCAGCGGTGCACCCGGTTGTGGACGCGGAAGCGCTCGTTGCCCCGGCCCGGCGCCCAGCCCTCCAGGGCGTTGCGGAAGCCGGTGGAGCTCGTCGAGTTCCAGGGCGCCGCGTCGTACACCCGCTCGCGCATCACCTCGTCGAGCTGGGCCGGGGTGGGGAGCGTGATCGGGTCACGGGGGCGGCCGAAGTCCCTGGTCAGATACCGGATGTCGGTCATGGACTGGGTGATCGTCCAGCGTCCGGCGGAGGCCGCGAAGGGGCCCGTCATCACCTGGAAGTCGGCCCGGCGGCCGTTGCCGCCCATGAAGTCCTCGCGCCAGATCGAGGAGGCGGGGGAGTTGTCCCGGGTCCAGTCCCAGTACGGGACGGAGACCGTCGGGTCGATCCGGCGCAGGGCCGTCTCGAATTCGAGCAGGAACTTGCGGTGCCAGGGCAGGAAGCTCGGCGTCATGTGCGCGATCCGGAGCCGTCCCTCGCCGTCGGCCGAGTAGTAGTCGATGTGGGTGCGGACGAAGCGGTCGTACGCGCCGATGCGCTTGAGCTCCAGGACGGCGGCGACGAACTTGCGGCGCTCGGTGCCGGTCAGATCGCGCTGGTTCTTACGCGTGTACACCACGCGGGCTCCCTCCCGTCGGGTCGGTGTGGACGCCGTGGGCGCCCGCGAGGGGGGAGAGCCGGGCCGTGCCCAGCTCGTCCACGGCCGCGCGGGTGGCCGCCAGGGGCGTCGGGCAGGACTCGTAGTGGTCGATCGGGGTGACGTAGCCGCCGTCGGCGCAGCGCATCAGATGCAGCGGCCGGTCGTCGACGAGGGCCGTCGGCTCGCCCCCGGGTCCGGAGAAGCCCAGGAGCCGGCGGCCCCGGTACATCTCGTCGAAGGCGTGCGGATCGTGCGTACCCCCCGATTCCGGCAAGGCCGATTCCGGCCGGTCCGCGATACGGCCGAGCGCACCGCCGGTGAAGGCGGTGACGGCCAGGGCGAACAGGGACCGCAGTGCGACGCGGCGCGGGACGATCATCAGTGATCTCCTGGTGGTCGGCTTATGCCCTCAGGGCACAACGATGAAAACCCGCGTTCGTTGCGGCGGAAATGGCAGCGGCGTGAATGTCGGCCGTTCGAGTGAATTCGGCTCGGGGAACGGGTGGTTGGAGCACTAGCATCCCGATTCATGACCACTTCCAACGTCGAATCCGCGACGCGCAGCGCCTCTCCGCTGGGAACTCTCACGGTGATTCCGTGGTCCAGCGAGCCCTCCGCCGAATCGGCGGGAACGCCGTTCCTGATGGCGTATTCGCTCGGCGACGGCCGGGACGGGCCGGAGGCCGGTCAGCAGGCGATGCGCACGGCCCTGGAGACGATGGGCCTCACGGTCGGCGACCGGCTCTTCGATCTGGAGAAGGACGCCGGGATCAACGCCTCGCTGCTCGTCGAGGCCGGTTCGGCCGTCCTCACCCTGCCCTTCCTGAAGGTGCAGTGCCCGGTGCCGGACGAGTGGCAGGCGGCGGCGCGCGAGCAGGGCAAGGTGTACTTCATCTGCTCCGTGCGCCCCTGGGCCGAGGGCGTGCCCGGACGGCCCGTCGACGAGGCGCGGCTGCGGGCCTTCGTCTCGGACGAGGAGATGCTCGCCGACAGCGCCCACGTCCTGCTGCCGGTCCGCCGCATCCAGGGCTGAGCGGGAAGGGGGCCGGCCATGGCGACGGTGGGCGTACGGGGCGGGGTGCCGGGGCAGCGGCGGGACGAGGCCGCGCGGGAGGCCGACGGGACGATCGGCGCGAGCCGGGCCCTGGCCTGGCTGCTGGTGGTCACCGGGGCGGCGGGCGTCCTCGCCGGCTGGGTGATCACGATCGACAAGTTCAAGCTCCTCGAAGACCCCGGTTTCCAGCCCGGGTGCAGCCTGAACCCGGTCGTGTCCTGCGGCAGCGTCATGAAGAGCGAGCAGGCGGCGGTGTTCGGCTTCCCGAACCCGATGCTCGGGCTCGTCACGTACGCCGTCGTCGTCGCCGTCGGTGCCGGGCTCCTCGCCGGGGCCCGCTACCGGGGCTGGTTCTGGCTCGGCCTCAACGCCGGGACGCTCTTCGGGGTCGGCTTCTGCACCTGGCTGATGTACCAGTCGCTGTACGAGATCAACGCGCTGTGCCTGTGGTGCTGTCTGGCCTGGACCGCGACCATCGTCATGTTCTGGTACGTCACCGCGCACAACGTCCGGGAGCGGGTCCTGCCCGCCCCGGCGGGGCTGCGGACCTTCTTCGGCGAGTTCGCCTTCGCCCTGCCCGTCCTGCACATCGGGATCATCGGGATGCTGATCCTGACCCGCTGGTGGGACTTCTGGACGAGCTGACGTGAGCCGACTCCCCGACCGGCTCCCCCGGTTCACCTGGCCGCGGGCCGCACTGACCGTGCTGCTCGCGGCCGTCGCCGTGTGCCTGCTCGTGACCGAACGCAGCGGGACGCGGACCGCGCCCGAGGCGGAGCCGGAGCCGCTGACGGGTGTCCCCTCGGGCTTCTTCACCGGCTCCGACGAGGCCGGGGTGCGCCGGATCGCGCAGGTGCAGGAGTGGCTCGGCGGCGACTCCCTGACCGTCGGCCACACGTATCTGCCGGGCGACCGCTGGTCCAACATCGAGGGGCATCCGGCGCTGTTCGGGCCCTGGGCGCGCTGGAAGGCCGAGCGGCCGGGGCGCCTGTTCGTGCTGAACGTGCCGCTGCTCGACCGCAACGAGGCCGGGCTGCCGGACGCCGAGGTGCGGGCGGGGCTGCGGCGGGGCGCGGCCGGCGCGTACGACGGGCACTTCCGGACCCTGGGGGAGCGGCTCGTGGCGCACGGGCTCGGCGACGCGGTCCTGGTGCTCGGCTGGGAGATGAACGGCACCACGTACAGCCATCGCTGCCGCCCGGACCCGCTGGCCTGGAAGGCGTACTGGCGGCGGGTGGCGGGGGTGCTGCGGGGGGTGCCGGGGCAGCGGTTCCGGCTCGACTTCACGCCGAGCCGGGGCCGTGACGCCATCCCCTGGCCGCACTGCTATCCGGGCGACGACGTCGTCGACATCATCGGGATGGACGCGTACGACCAGCCGGCCGGGCTCTCCTTCGAGGAGCAGGTCGACGAGGAGTACGGGCTCGCGCACCACGTGCGCTTCGCGGCGGCGCACGGCAAGCCCGTCTCGTACCCGGAGTGGGGGCTGTTCAGGAACGGGGACGATCCGGCGTACGTGCGGGGGATGCTGGACTGGTTCGCGGCGCACCGGCCGGTCTACCAGACCGTCACCGACTACTGCCCGCACGGGGTGTGGGGGTGCGCGGACAATCCGGCGTCGGCGCGGATCGTCAGGGGTGCGCTGGGGGCGGCGTCAGACCGGTCTTGAGGGTGTCGACCGTGCGGTCCAGAAGGGCGACGAGGTCGTCGGTGCGGCCGCGTTCGGCCCAGTGGACGGTCGCCTCGCGGAGTGCGCCGAGGACCGCCGCCGTGAAGATCCGCACCTCCAGGCCGTCCGCGTCCAGGCCGGTGCGGTCGGCGATCGCGCGGGCGAGGCGGCGGCCGGTCGTGGCGGTGGTCTCGGTGAGCCGGGCGCGGACGGCGGGGATCTCCACCATGAGCCGGGCGCGCAGCCGGGTCTCCTCGGGCTCCGTGTCGAGGGCGGTGCGGACGGCTTCGAGGACGACCGCCCGGAGCGATTCGAGCGGCTCCTCCGCGGCGGGGCGGGCGCGCAGCCGGGCTTCGAGGAGGTCGTCGTTCTCGTCGCTGAGGAGGATGTCCTCCCGGACGGGGAAGTAGCGGACGACGGTGGAGGGGGAGACCTCGGCGGCCGCGGCGATGCGGTCGGTGGTGGCGGCGTCCCAGCCCTGCTCGGCGGCGAGCCGGTAGGTGGCCTTCCGGATCGCCGCGCGGGTCTTGGCCTTCTTGCGTTCGCGGAGGCCGGGTCGGTCGTTCATGACCCTTATCGTCCCAGGTCAGGAGTGCTGGTAGGCGACCAGCGAGATGCCGACGTAATGGACGATGAAGGCCGCGAGGGTCAGCGAGTGGAAGACCTCGTGGAAGCCGAACCAGCGCGGGGAGGGGTTCGGGCGCTTGATGCCGTAGATGACGCCGCCCGCGCTGTAGAGCAGTCCGCCGACGATGACGAGGACGAGGACGGCGATGCCGCCGGTGCGCATGAAGTCGGGCAGGAAGAAGACGGCGGCCCAGCCCATCGCGATGTAGCAGGGCGTGTACAGCCAGCGAGGGGCGCCGACCCAGAAGACGCGGAAGGCGATGCCGGCGGCGGCCGCGGCCCAGACCGCCCACATGAGCGGCTTCGCCGTGGAGTCGGGGAGGAGGAGCAGGGTGAGCGGGGTGTAGGTGCCCGCGATGATCAGGAAGATGTTGGCGTGGTCGAGGCGCCGGAGCACGGCCTCGCCGCGCGGGCCCCAGTTGCCGCGGTGGTAGAGCGCGCTGATGCCGAAGAGCAGGCAGGCGGTGAGGACGTAGATCCCGCAGGCGATGCGGGCGCGGGGCGAGTCGGAGAGGGCGACGAGGGTGAGGCCCGCGACGATCACGGCGGGGAACATGCCCGCGTGCAGCCATCCTCTGAGCCGGGGCTTCGCCGGGAGCGGCGGGGTGAGCTCGATCGGGGGCGCTTCCGGCATGGCTGCAGTCATGAGACGGAATCCTAGCTACGCCTCCGTAGGTAGTGGATATGAGTGGCGATGCTCACGTGTGCACCCCCCTGGACATATGGGCGAATCCGTCGGATGATCAAATGAGTGCGGTCGGCACCGGATGAGCAGCTACGACGCATCCGGGTCGCAGCCCCCACGGGGCATACAGCGGAATACACCCCTCAACAAGGAGCAATCGTGGCGCGCGACAACGCGGCTCCCCTTCCCACCCAGCACCAGGAGCTCGTCTCCTGGGTGACCGAGATCGCCGAGATCACCCAGCCGGACAGCATCGTCTGGTGCGACGGCTCCGAGGCCGAGTACGAGCGCCTGTGCGAGGAGCTCGTCGCCAAGGGGACCTTCAAGAAGCTCGACCCGGTCAAGCGCCCGAACTCGTACTACGCCGCCTCCGACCCGACCGACGTCGCGCGCGTCGAGGACCGGACCTTCATCTGCTCCGAGAAGGAGGAGGACGCGGGCCCGACCAACCACTGGAAGGCCCCGGCGGAGATGAAGGAGATCTTCGCGGGCGAGAAGGGCATCTTCCGCGGTTCCATGAAGGGCCGGACGATGTACGTCGTCCCGTTCTGCATGGGCCCCGTCGGCTCCGAGCTCTCCGCCATCGGCGTCGAGATCACGGACTCCGCGTACGTCGCCGTCTCCATGCGCACCATGACCCGCATGGGACAGGCCGTCCTCGACGAGCTCGGCACCGACGGCTTCTTCGTCAAGGCCGTCCACACCCTCGGCGCCCCCCTGGAGGAGGGCCAGGAGGACGTGCCGTGGCCCTGCAACTCCACCAAGTACATCTCGCACTTCCCCGAGACCCGCGAGATCTGGTCGTACGGCTCGGGCTACGGCGGCAACGCCCTGCTCGGCAAGAAGTGCTACGCGCTGCGCATCGCGTCCGTCATGGCGCGTGACGAGGGCTGGCTCGCCGAGCACATGCTCATCCTGAAGCTGACGCCGCCGCAGGGCGAGGCCAAGTACGTGGCCGCCGCCTTCCCGTCGGCCTGCGGCAAGACCAACCTCGCCATGCTGGAGCCGACCATCCCCGGCTGGACCGTGGAGACCATCGGCGACGACATCGCCTGGATGCGCTTCGGCGAGGACGGCCGCCTCTACGCGATCAACCCCGAGGCCGGCTTCTTCGGCGTCGCGCCCGGCACCGGCGAGCACACCAACGCCAACGCCATGAAGACGATGTGGGGCAACTCCGTCTTCACGAACGTCGCGCTCACCGACGACGGCGACGTGTGGTGGGAGGGCATGACCGAAGAGGCGCCCAAGCACCTCATCGACTGGAAGGGCAACGACTGGACGCCGGAGTCCGAGACCCCGGCCGCCCACCCGAACGCCCGCTTCACCGTCCCGGCCGGGCAGTGCCCGATCATCGCGCCGGAGTGGGAGGACCCGAAGGGCGTGCCGATCTCGGCGATCCTCTTCGGCGGCCGCCGCGCCTCCGCCGTCCCGCTGGTCACCGAGTCCTTCGACTGGAACCACGGCGTCTTCCTCGGCGCGAACGTCGCCTCCGAGAAGACCGCCGCCGCCGAGGGCAAGGTCGGCGAGCTGCGCCGCGACCCCTTCGCCATGCTGCCGTTCTGCGGCTACAACATGGGCGACTACATGGCCCACTGGGTCAAGGTCGGCGCCGACGCCGATGCGGCGAAGCTCCCGAAGATCTACTACGTGAACTGGTTCCGCAAGAACGACGCCGGCAAGTTCGTCTGGCCCGGCTTCGGCGAGAACAGCCGCGTCCTGAAGTGGATCGTCGAGCGCCTCGAGGGCAAGGCCGAGGGCGTCGAGACCCCGATCGGCATCCTGCCGACCGCCGAGTCCCTCGACACCGACGGCCTGGACCTGCCGGCCGAGGACCTGGAGTTCCTCCTCAAGGTCGACCGCGACGTGTGGCGCGAAGAGGCCGCCCTCGTCCCCGACCACCTGAACACCTTCGGCGACCACACGCCGAAGGAGCTGTGGGACCAGTACAACGCGCTCGTGGAGCGCCTCGGCTAGTCCCCCTCGAACTCGTGGTGGGCTGCCCCGAAACACCGCCCTGACCAGTGGGGTCACGACGGTCCATCACGACGCAACCGGCCCCCGGAGCCCCCTCAGGCTCTGGGGGCCGGCGCATGTCCGCGGCTCAGTTTCCGCGCTCCTCCACGTAGCGGGTGTGGGTCTCCTGGCGGATCGCCTCCGCGTCCCGGAGGGCGGCCGCGATCGCCGTCGCCTCCTCGTGGAGCGCGGCCAGCTGCCGTTCGAGGTGGCTCTCCGGGGGCTCGGCGCCCGGCGTGAACCGCGACCACCACCGCGTCCGTACGAAGGTGTCGACGGCCTCCGGAACGTCCTGCCGCACCGCGCGGCCCAGGACGTGGAGGTGGGCCGGGTCGCTCACCCAGCCCGGTTCGAGCAGGGCCTCGACGAGGGTGGCGAGCTCGGTGAGCTTCTCGCGGGCGGACGGCGGCAGCTCCACCTCGGTGAGGTACGCGCGCAGGGTCGCGAAGTCGGCCCGCAGCGCGTCGAGCTGCTCGCCCGCGTCCGGGAAGCGCGGGGTGTCGGGGCGCTCGGGCGGGGCGATCAGGGCCCCCGCCGCGTACAGGCCCGCGACCACCAGCGGCCACAGTCCGCCGGCCGCGCCGGTCAGGGAGATCCCGACGCCGACGAGGCCGCAGACGCTGCCGGTGAGGTTCTTGCGGGACTCGGCGTACCGGAGCAGCCGGTTACTGGTACCCACGGATCTCCTCGAAGGCGCCGTCGAGCGAACCCTTGGTGGCGTCGAAGAGCTTGCCGCCGGTCAGGCTCGCGATGTGGTCGAGCTCGCCCCGGTCGGAGTCCCCGAAGAGGATCGGGAAGACCGGGGTGCGCTGCTGCCCGGCCGGGAGGGCGCGGTAGAAGGCGTCGAAGGCGGACGCCGGGTCGCCGTCGGTGTTGTCCCCGTCCGTCATGAGGACGACCGAGGTGAAGGTGTCGTCGCCCGGGGTCCGGCCGAGGAAGCGGTAGGCCTCCTGGAGGCTGGAGTAGATCGCGGTGCCGCCGGAGGCCGAGAGCTTCCCGGCGTCGGAGCGGATCGCTTCGAGCGCCGCCTTCGGGGAGGCCGGGTCGACCGTGCGCGTACGGACCTCGCCCTGCTTCACCGAGGAGCCGAAGGGCATCAGGGTGACCTCCTCCCGGTCCCGGAAGTCCTCGGTCAGCTCGGTGAGCGCCGACTTCAGCCGGTCGAGCCGCTCGCCCTCCATGGAGCCCGAGGTGTCGAGCACGTACACCGTGCGGGAGGGCCTGCGCAGGGTGTTGTCGTACGCGTCGAGCAGCCCGTCGGCGACGGCCCGGCTGCCCGGGAACGGCAGTTCGCGGCGCGGGTCCCGGGCGAGCGCCGGGGCCGGGCGGACCCCGGCGACCACCGGGCGGCGCAGGGTCGTTTCGGTGATCCGCCGCTGGGCGTCCGGGGTGCGCAGCCAGGTGGTGAGCCGGCCCGCCGCCTCCTTCGCCTCGGGGCGGGCGGAGGTGAGCAGGGTGAGCGGGTAGTCGGCGGTCACGACGCCGTCGGACGGGCGGATCACGGTCAGCTTCTCGGGCGCGGACAGCAGCACGGACTCGTAGTTCACGAGCGCGTCGACGTCGGTGCGGCGGGCGTAGGCCGTGGCGAGCCAGCCGGAGGAGCCCGAGGTCAGCTTCTGGCCGGTGAAGAACTCCTTGAGCTTCGGGGTGGCCCTGCGCACGTCCGCCTCGGTCAGTGCGGACTGGGCGCCGGAGAGCCCGGAGGCGACCGAGACGAGCGCGGAGAAACCGGAGTTGGAGCGCTTCGGGTCGGTCATGCCGTACGTCAGCTTCCCGTCGGCGACCGCCCGGTGCAGCTGCGACCAGGTGACCTTCGCCGGGTTCCAGCCGAGCCGGGCGACGGCCGCGGGCCGCACGCCGACGGCCACCGGCGAGGCCATGATCGGCGTCTCGTTGGTGATCTTCTTCGCGGTGTCCGGGCGGAGCCGGAGGTAGTCGTTCGAGGAGAGCCAGACCGCGTCGTACGCCTTGTCCGCCTCGCCGGACGCGATGCGCCCGACGGCGTCCAGGGTGCCGGCGTAGGTGGGGCGGACGGTGACCCCGGTCGCCTTGGCGGCCTCGTCGAGGACGGGGCCCATGTCGGCGAGCTCGGAGGAGGCGAGGACCCGGAGGGTGCCCGTCCTGTACTCGGTGCTCCGCGCTTCGGGCCGGTCGCCGCCTTCTCCGCCGCCGCTTCCGTCGCTTCCCGAGCAGGCGGTGGCGAGGACGGCGAGCGCGAGGACGGCGGTCGCGGCGCGGGTGGCGCGCGCGGCGGTCCCGGCGCGGGAGCGGTCCCGGCCGCCCGCGAGGCGGGCGACGGCGCCGGCCGCCGTGCGGCGCAGCCGCGCGGTGACGCGGCGGGGGGCGGTGCCGCGGTTCATCCGAGGCCGCCTTCGAGGGATCCGGTGCGGCGACTGCGCTCCAAGTGGACGCTCGCCTCCTGGAGTTCGGCCGTCAGCGACTCGACCGTCGCCGCCATCGACTCCGTCGCCCGCACCTTGTACGTGTCGATGGCGTCGAGCGTCCGGTAGATCTGCTGGAAGGCGGTGCGGAGCGTCTCCGCGCCCACCGCCGGGTCCGCCGCCAGGGCCTGGATCTCCCCGGCCTGCTGGTCCAGCATGTCGGCGTTGCCCCGGATCAGCTTCTCGGTGGTCGAACGCAGCACGGTCACCTGCTCGGTGACCTTCCGCTGGTTGTCGAGGGCGGAGGCGAGCATCACCGCGATCCGCAGGGCGGACAGGGTCGTCGTCGCCGCCCGGTCCACGCCCTTGATCAGCTCCTCGTTGTTCCGGCGGACCACGTCCATCGCCAGATAGCCCTGCGCGCAGACGGCGAGCTGGGTCAGCAGGTCCTGGTGCTTCTGCCGGACCGGGAAGAGGACGTCGGCGCGGAGCGCGTCCGCCCGGGCCGGGTCCGGGGTGAGGGCGATGCGCTCCTCCACGGCCGCGTCGAGGGCCTCGGTGAGCACCGCGTACTCCTGGAGCTTGCCCATCGTCTTCCACAGCCGGGAGCGCTCGGTCTGCAAGGCGGCGTTGTCGCGGCTCAGCTCGTCCTTGCCGCTGAGCAGTGCGTCGACGATCCGGTTCAAAGTGGCCTGCGAGGAGGCGTACTTGGCGACGTGGTCGCGCAGCCGGTTGCCGCCGGGGAGCTTCGAGAGCAGCCCCTTGAACCCCTTGGCGGGGGTGTCGAGGGGGTCCAGGTCCTCGACCGTGCGCCGGAGTTCGACGAGCGAGGAGCCGACCCGGACCTGCGCGTCGGCGCCGCCCCGGCCGAGCGAGCGGACCGTGCGGTCCAGCATCCGGTTGGACTGCTGCGCGGCGGAGCGGATCTCGCCCGAGCCGAGCGCCGCGATCTCGTCGACGCGGCCGGTGAACTCGGGGGAGCGCGGGTCGAGTCCGGACAGCGAGCCGACGTACTCCTCGGCCCGGCGGGACATCTCCGCGCGGACCGACTCGTCCAGCGGCACCAGGCCGGAGGCCTGCTCGGCGCGGACGGCGGGCACGGGCTCGGGCGGGGTGAGGACGAGCGGGGCGTCGTCCTCGGGCGGTGTCAGGGCCATCGTCCTTCTCGGATCGTTCGGCGTCGTCATGCGGTGTCCCCCTGGTCGCGGGCCCGCAGCGCCATCTCGTGCAGCACCTTGCTGGTGGGCACGGGCGCCTGGCGGACTCCGGTCAGCGTCTGGTTGAGGTAGGCGGTCTGGCCGTCGGTCGCGGCGGTGAACTCGCTCGCCGCGCCCTGCGGCCGGAAGCCGTGGCGGACCGCGAGCTTGCGCAACTCCGGGTCGGTGGAGAGGAGTTCACCGAGCGCCCGGCCGTTCTCGGTGAGCGGTACGAGGGTGTGGTCGCTGTTGACCGTGGTGTCCGGGTAGAGGACGACGAGGTCGCCCATGGGGCGCCCGGCGAGCAGCTGGGCGGCGACCTGCGACTCGTACACGAGGACGAGCGGGTTGCCGACGCCGCTGACGAAGTCCCGGAAGGGCGCGTCCGAGCCGGACTGCTGGGCGCCCTGCACCTGGACCAGCTTGCGCAGCAGCGGGGCCGTGCGGGTGACGGCGGCCCTGTCGCCCGCGACCCGCCCGCCGTCGGCGACGTAGCTCGCGGCGGCGAGGTACAGCGCGCCGGAGCTGGAGGCGACCGGGTCGGTGGAGGTGATGAAGAGGGTGCCGCTCAGTTCGGCGTGTCCGGCCGAGCCCTTGAGCTGCTGCCAGGTCCGGTCGGCGCGGGCCGCCGCGAGGTAGGCGTCCATCTTCAGGGTGCCGCTGGTGCCGCGCGGGCCGAGGGTCGCCAGGCCGTTGGCGGCGAGGACCTGGGCGGCGGCGCTGTGCGCGACGACGACGAGCGGCGAGTAGAAGGGCCGCAGCGGCGCCGACAGCGCCTTGTCCTTCGCCTTCCGCTGCGCCTTGGCGCGGATCTCGTCGGCCGGCCCCTTGGAGGAGGGGAAGGCGAAGTCGTAGCCGTCGAGGGGCAGTTCCTCCATGTCCCAGGACCCGGAGGTCTCGGTGGTCACGGTGAAGCCCTTGGCCGCCAGGGCCTTCACCACCTGCGGATCGGCGAAGAACTCGGCCTTCTCCGATCCGATGACTCCTCGCACGGTCTTCGTTGCCGTGCCCGTGTCCTTGTCGCCGCCCGTCACGAGGACGGCGGCCACGCCGCCGAGGAGCAGGACGGCCAGGACGATTCCCAGGATGCGTCTCACGCGGGCAGCGTGCTCGCGGAAACCCACATTCCAGGGGGAGTCGGGTGTACGGCGGGTGAAGGAGCGATCCCGTTACCGAACCGGAGCGGGGTGTACCGTGAGCCGCTCCGACACGGGGGTGGTGACGGCATGTCGCGTGGAACGATCGTGGTGCTCGTAATGCTCGGGGTGATCCTGGTGCTGGTGCCGATCGGGGGCATCGTCGCGTACGTGTACGCGATGGGGGAGAACCACAAGAACCTGCGGTTCCCGTCCGACGACGTGACGGTGGCGCGGTGCGGCCTCGACCCGGTGTCCAAGCGGCCGGTGGCGGAGTTGTCGGTCACCAGCCAGGCGGGTCGCAGGGGCACCTACACGGTGACGGTGGAGTTCCAGGACGATCGGGAGAAGGCCGTCGAGCAGGGCACCGGGGTCGTGAAGGACCTGGCGGTCGGGGCGACCGGCCGAACGGTGGTCGTGGGCGCTGAGGCGTACGCGGAGGGTGAGCCGGTGTGCGTCGTCCACGACGCCTACTTCAAGTCGACCAAGCCGGTGGCGACCGCGACGCCTTAGGGGCGGCCCGTCGGACGGTTCTGGGTGGCGCCCGGTCCGCGCGGTTCGTGCCGCGCGGACCGGGGCCGTCAGGGGGCGGCGACCAGGGGGGTGTCCCCGGCCAGCGCCGCGGTGTGCGCGTCCATGCGCCCTGCGGCGAGGATCGCGGCGGCCGTGTCGGCCCGGGAGGCGGCGACGACCAGTGCGCGGCCCGCGAGGGCGTGCGCCCTGCGGTGCAGCTCCTGAGCGGACGAGCCGCTCAGTCCCGCGTGCCGCGCGGGCGGTGCGCCACGCAGCCGCGCCACCTGCCGGGCGATGAGCTCGCCGGCTTCCGTCTCGCCCAGCTCGTCGGTGACGGCGAGCAGGGCGGCGAGGTGTCCGGCGAGCTGGATGTCCAGCTCCTCCTCGCGGGAGCGGTGCGGGTACGTGGTCCGGGCGTCGTCGGCCATCCGGTGGACCGACTTGGAGCGGATCGGTTCGTACATGGGGATGGCCTCCTGAGGTGCTCTGCGGCCATCCTAGCTTAGATTCAATCTAAAGTTGAGTGTTGTCCGAGTGGTGCCCGGTACCAGGGGTCAGGGCTGGCTGTAGCCGTCCAGGAACCGGCCGATCCGGGTGCACGCGTCCGCCAGGTCCGCGGCCGCCGGCAGCGTGACGATCCGGAAGTGGTCGGGCTCGTGCCAGTTGAAGCCCGTCCCGTGCACCACCATGATCTTCTCGGCCCGCAGCAGGTCCAGGACCATCTGCCGGTCGTCCTTGATCTTGTAGACGTTCGGGTCGAGGCGGGGGAAGAGGTACAGCGCGCCCTTCGGCTTCACGCACGTCACGCCCGGGATCTGCGTCAGCAGCTCGTACGCCGTGTCCCGCTGCTCCAGGAGCCGCCCGCCCGGCAGCACCAGGTCCTCGATCGACTGCCGGCCCTGGAGCGCGGCGGCCACCGCGTGCTGCGCCGGCATGTTCGCGCACAGGCGCATGTTGGCGAGGATCGTGAGGCCCTCGATGTACGAGGACGCGTGGTGCTTCGGGCCGCAGACCGCGAGCCAGCCGGAGCGGAAACCGGCCACCCGGTAGTTCTTGCTCATCCCGTTGAAGGTCAGGACGAGGAGGTCGGGGGCGATCGCGGCGGTCGGCGTGTGCGTGGTGCCGTCGTAGAGGATCTTGTCGTAGATCTCGTCCGAGCAGACCACCAGGTTGTGGCGGCGGGCGATCTCCGTCAGCGAGCGGAGCATCTCGTCGTCGTAGACGGCACCCGTCGGATTGTTCGGGTTGATGATCACGATCGCCTTGGTGCGGTCCGTGATCTTCCGCTCGATGTCCGCGAGGTCCGGCATCCAGTCCGCCTGCTCGTCGCAGCGGTAGTGCACGGCCGTACCGCCCGCGAGCGACACCGAGGCCGTCCACAGCGGATAGTCCGGGGCCGGGACGAGCACCTCGTCGCCGTCGTCGAGCAGCGCCTGCATCGACATCTGGATCAGCTCCGAGACGCCGTTGCCGAGGTAGATGTCCTCGACGGAGAGCGGGATGCCCTTCGTCTCGTAGTGGCTCATCACCGCCCGGCGGGCCGAGAGCAGCCCCTTCGCGTCACCGTAGCCGTGCGCCTCGGAGAGGTTGCGCAGCACGTCCTCGAGGATGGCGGGCGGACACTCGAAGCCGAAGGCGGCCGGATTGCCCGTGTTCAGCTTGAGGATGCGATGACCCGCAGCCTCAAGCCGCATCGCCTCTTCGAGCACCGGACCCCGGATTTCGTAACAGACGTTGGCGAGCTTCGTGGACTGGATCACCTGCATGACGAGAGCTTACGGCGGGGGCGGCCGCGACGCGGCGTGTTCTGTGACACGTCGGACAGGAAGGCCCGCCGAGCGAGGTGTGACCCGAATCGCATCACCGGTGTCGTGCTCCCTACAATCCGGCCCATGAGCCACCACGACTCCGGAGCCTCCGGACCCCGGCGCGCCCGCCGCCGCCACGCCCCCGCCCGCCGGGGCCGCGGAGCGGTGTGGCTGTTCGCCGGCGGCGGCGTCACCGTCCTCGGACTGGCCGCCGCCCTGCTCGCGGGCGGTCTCGGCAAGAGCGGCGGCTCACGGCCCCCCGTCGAGGGCGGGGCGGACGGACCGCCCGCGATGATCCAGGCCGACCCGTCCGACGGCACCTCCGGCACCTCGGGCTCCTCCGCCTCCCCGGGCACCCCGGGCGGCGGCGCCACGTCCGTGCCCGGCGGTACGAACCCCTCCGCGTCGCCCACCGCGAAGACCAAGGCCACCGCTGCTCCGTCCGGGGCCGCGACCGCCGCCCCGGGCACCTCGCCGACGGCCGCCCCGTCCGCCACCGCCACCGCCCCGGACGGCGGCCGCCCGGGCAAGCCGGGGAAGGGCCGGGGCGCGACCAAGCGGCCCAGGTAGCGGGGCTCTCGTACGCCGGGGGTTCCGGCCGCGAATCGGGGGACCCCGGGCGGTCGGGATAGGTTGGCACGTCATGTGGGTCTTCAGCGCTTCCGGATGCCGGTGGCTGGGTGCGGGCGGGTCGCTCGCTGTCGCCGTGGGCGGGTACGCGGCCGGCACCCTGCCGGTACTCGGCGGCGGGCCGCTGTGGGAGCCGCGCGGCTCCGCGCTCACCCTCGCCGGCGCCGTCCTCGCGTACCTCGGCCTGACCCTGCTCGTCGCCGCCTGGTGGCGGTACGGCGTCCTCCTCGCCCGCGGCCTGCGGGACGGGGTGCTCGCCACCCTCGCCTGCTGGACCGCGCCGCTGCTCCTCGCCCCGCCGCTGCACAGCGCCGACGTCTACAGCTACATCGCCCAGGGCGCGATGGTCCTCGAAGGCCACGACGTGTACGGGGCCGGGCCCGCCGTCCTCGGCCCCGGCGACCTCGGCGCCGACGCGGCGGCGAGCGTCGGCGGGAACTGGACCCACACCCCCGCCCCGTACGGACCCGCCTTCCTGCTGCTCGCCGCCGGCGTCGTGAAGCTGACCGGCGGGGCGGTCGTGCCCGCCGTCCTCGGCATGCGGCTGATCGCCCTCGGCGCGCTCGCCCTCGTCGTGTGGGCGGTCCGGGGGCTCGGCGGCGGGGGCGGAGCGCTCTGGCTCGCCGCCCTCAACCCGCTGCTCCTCGTACACGTCGTCGGCGGCATGCACAACGACGGGCTGATGATCGGCCTCATGCTCGGCGGCGTCCTGCTCGCCACGCGCGGGCGGTGGGTGCTCGGCAGCGTCCTCGTCGGCCTCGCGATGATGATCAAGTCCCCGGCGGCCGTGGCCCTGCTCTTCATCGGCGTGCTCCTCGCGCGCGGCCGCGGCGCCCGGGGCCTGCTGAAGGGGCTCGTCCTGCCCGGGGCCGTCGCGGGGGCGGTGGCGGCCGGGGCCTCGGTGCTGGCCGGGACCGGTTTCGGATGGCTGCGGACCCAGAGCGTGGCCGCCGCCATCCACACGCCGCTGTCCCTCACGAGCGACCTCGGCCTGGGGCTCGGACTGCTCCTCGGGGGCGAGGCCGAGCCCGTGAAGGGCGTCGTCCAGAAGCTGGGGCTGCTGCTCGCCGTCGCGCTCATCGCGGCCCTCGCCTGGCGGGCGTACCGGGGCCGGCTCGACCCCGTCCTCGGCCTCGGGCTCTCGCTGGTCGCGCTCGTCGCGCTCTCGCCGATGGTGCAGCCGTGGTACCTGCTGTGGGGGACGGTCGTGGTCGCGGCGGTCGCCTGGCGGAGCCGGGCGGGGCAGGTCCTCGCCGTGCTGTCGGCCGCGCTCGTGTACGAGACGCAGCCCTCGGGGCACACGCCCTGGTACGGGTTCGTGCTGGCGGGGGTCGTGCTGGCGGCCGGTCTGGTGTGGGTGCGGCGGGAGCCGTGGGCCCTCGGGCAGGAAGGTGCCGTTCCGCCTCAGCGCGCCCACGGGCCGCGACCGGCGGTGGCCCGCGACTCAGCGGGCCTGCGTCCTCCGCACTGAGCGGCCCGCCAGCACATCGGTCCTCCGGCCGTCCTCCATGACGAACCTCCCGTCGACCAGGACGTGCGGGATGCCCACCGGGAGGGTGCGCGGGTTCTCGTACGTCGCGCCCGAGGCGACCGTCGCCGGATCGAAGAGGACCAGGTCCGCCACGTAGCCCTCGCGCACCAGTCCCCGGTCCGGGAGGCGGAGGCGGGCCGCCGGGCGGGAGGTGAGGTGGGCGACGCACTCCTCCAGGGAGAGGACGCCGAGCTCGCGCACGTACCGCCCCAGGTACTCGGGAAACGTGCCGTACGCGCGCGGGTGCGGCTTGAGGCCCTGGAGGATGCCGTCCGAGCCGCCCGTGTGCACCCGGTGGCGCATGATCGTCCGGACGTTCTCCTCGTGGCCCACGTGCTGGAGGATCGTCGTGCCCAGCCGGTCGTCGAGGAGGAGCCGGCGGGCGGTGGCCCAGCCGTCGACCCGGCGCCCCACGTGCTCCGTCAGGGCGGGCGCGGTGACTCCCGAGACCTCGATCGTCGCCCAGTCGACCGGGACGCCGTGGCAGCCGTCCGAGCCGAGCTCCTCCAGGTGGTGCCGGATGCGCTCGGCCGTCGTGTCGTCCCGGAGGCGGGCCAGGGCCGCCTCCGGGCCGCCCTCGCTCGCCCAGCTCGGGAGCAGCGCGAGCAGGGTCGTGCTGCCCGGGGTGTAGGGGTACGTGTCGAGGCTGATGTCGGCGCCCGCGTCGAGGGCCGCGTCGAGGAGGGCCAGGAGCTCGGGGGCCCGGCCCTCGTTCACGCCGAAGTTCATGGTGGCGTGGGCCAGGTGCAGGGCGCAGCCCGCCTCCCGGGTGAGCGCCACCATCTCCTCGTACGCGCGCAGCGCCCCCGCCCCGTACGAGCGGTGGTGCGGGCAGTAGTAGCCGCCGTGCTCCGCCACGACCCGGCACAGCTCGGTGAGCTCGGAGTCCGGCGCGTACATGCCGGGGGTGTAGGTGAGGCCGGAGGACATGCCGACCGCGCCCTGTTCCAGGCCCTCGGCCACCAGCCGCCGCATGCGGTCGAGCTCGGGCCCCGTCGCCGGACGGTCCTCCCAGCCCATCGCGTACATGCGGACCGTGCCCTGGGGGATCAGGTACGCGGCGTTCACCGCGATCCCCCGGTCCAGCCGGTCCAGGTACTCGCCGACCGTGCGCCAGTCGAGGTCGACGTCGGAACCGTCGCCGTTCCAGCCGGTGATCGCCCGGCGGACCCCGTCGAGCGTGCGGTCGTCGACGGGGGCGTACGACAGTCCGTCCTGGCCCAGGACCTCCAGGGTCACGCCCTGCGCGGCCTTCGCGCTGTGGTCCGGGTCGCGGAGCAGCGCGAGGTCGCTGTGGGCGTGCATGTCGATGAAACCGGGGGAGAGGACGAGGCCCTCGGCGTCCAGGACGCGGCGGGCGGTCGGGCGCTGGCAGCCGGCGGCCGCGGCCTCCTTGACGATCGAGACGATCCGGCCGCCCTCGACGCCGACGTCGGCCCGGTAGGAATCGCCGCCGCTGCCGTCGACGACCTCCGCGTCACGGAAGACGAGGTCCATGTCCCTGCCCCCTGCTCCTAGAAGAACGTGCGGATGTGGTCGACCACCGTGCCGTCCGCCTCGACGACCGGGATGAGCTGCCACTTGTCGAAGATCGTGCAGGGGTGGGAAAGGCCCATCCCCACCCAGTCGCCGACCTCCAGGTCCGCCTCCGGTCCGGTGGCGAGCCAGGCGTGCTGGTCGGAGAGGCCCGTGACGGTGATGCCCTCCGCGGGGCGGACCTCACCCGTGCGGGCGTCGCGGACCACCTGCGCCTCCGGGAGGTGCAGGTCGTGGGCCGCGTCCCGCTTGCCCGCGTTGGTGAAGGCCTGCTCGGCGGTGGGCCGGGAGACCACCTGCGACCAGAGCCGGAACGCGGGCTGGAGCGCGCCCTCCTCGGGGATCCGGTTGAAGGGGGTGCGGTTGCGGTACTGGCCGTCGTCGTGGGAGACGTACGCGCCGGAGCGCAGCAGCTTCAGGACCGGGAGGGAGAGCCCGGGGATCTCCGCGAAGACCTCGGCGACCGTGTCGAACCACTCGCTGCCGCCCGCGCTCACCACGATCTCGCCGAGGGCGGGGTCGAAGCGGCCGGCCTTGTCGAAGTCGGCGGCGAGCGCGACGAGCCGGTGCAGCCATGCGCGCACCGATGCGGCGTCGGCGCCCGGCATCGTCCCCTCGTACCCGGCGACGCCGACGAGCCGCAGGGTCGGGGCGGCCGCGACGGCGTCGGCGACGGCCGCGCACTCCGCCTCGGTCCGCACCCCCGTCCGCCCGGTCGCGCCGGCGGCCAGCTCGACGACGACGTCCACGGGGCGGCTCGCGCCGGCCGCCCGCAGGGCCTCGTCCATCAGCTCGACACCGCGCACGGAGTCGACGTAGCAGATGAGGTGGAAGTCCGGGTCGGCGTCCAGCTCGGCGGCGAGCCAGCGCAGCGCGACCGGGTCGACGACCTCGTTCGCCAGGAAGATCCGTGCGATGCCGTGGGCGCGGTAGACGCGGGCCTGGTGGGGGACGGCGGCGGTGATGCCCCAGGCGCCGTACTCCAACTGCCGGTCGAAGAGCTGGGGCGCCATGGAGGTCTTGCCGTGCGGGGCGAAGGCCAGACCGTGCCGCTCCGAGTACGTCTCCAGAAGGCGCAGGTTGTGCTCGACGGACTCGGCGGACAGCGCGAGGACCGGGGTCGTGTACCCCCCGGTGAAGAGGCTGCGCCGCTGCGCCGAGAGCTCACCGACGGTCAGCCCCTCGGCATCCGGGGGCAGGGCCTTGAATCGGTGGTCGACGCGCTCGTTCGCCAGATCGGGCGTTCGCGGCATGAGGCCTCCTCGTCGGGGCGTTGCGAGATGTGCAACGCTCGTTGCGCATAGTGCTCAAGGCTGTCTAACATCCGGGCCAAGGCCGGGTCAATGGACCCGTACGAGCCGCAGGGAGCCCCAGAGTGAGCGGACACGCGCCCGCGGACGCGGCCCCGGAACTCGTCTGCCTCGGCGAGTCCATGGTCACCTTCCTGCCCTCCCGGCCGGGCCGCCTCGCCGACGTCCCCTCCTTCACCCGCGCGATCGGCGGCGCCGAGTCCAACGTCGCCTGCGCCCTCGCCGCCGCCGGACACCGCGTCCGCTGGGTCGGCCGCGTCGGCCGCGACGGCTTCGGCGACCACCTCGTCGAGACGATCGCGGCGCACGGCGTCGACGTCACCGCCGTCGGCCGCGACCCGCACCGGCCGACCGGCGTCTACTTCCGCACCGACGACGACCGGGCCACCGACGCCCACGAGGTCGTCTACTACCGGGCCGGCTCCGCCGCCTCCGCCATGTCGCCCGCCACCGTCCCGTACGCATCCGTCGCCGACGCCCGGATCCTCCACCTCACCGGCATCACCGCCGCGCTCTCCGCGGACTGCCTGGCCCTGATGCGGGAGCTCACCGCACCACGGCCCGGGCGCCCGCTCGTCTCCTTCGACGTCAACCACCGGCCGGGGCTGTGGCGCGACGGCGGCGCCCCCGAGGTGCTCCTCGAACTCGCCCGCCGGGCGGACCTCGTCCTCGTCGGCGCCGACGAGGCGGAGCGGTTGTGGGGAGCGGCCGATCCGGAGGCGATCCGGGCGGTGCTGGGGGAGCCGGCGGTACTGGTGGTGAAGCTGGGCGGGGACGGGGCGGTGGCGTTCGAGCGCTGCGCGGCTGAAACCCGGCCTGTACCGGCACGGGGCTCCGCGCCCGACACCGGCGTCTCCGGCGTCCCCGACACCCTCACCCACGCCCCCGCCCCCCACGTCACCGTCGTCTCCCCCGTCGGCGCCGGCGACGCCTTCGCCGCCGGTTTCCTCTCCGGGACCCTCCGCGGCCTCGACATGAGGGCGCGGCTGAGGCACGGGCATCTCGTGGCCGCCGCCGCGCTCACCGTCCCCGGGGACATCGCGACGCCGCCGCAGCGGGCCCGCGCCGACCGGCTCGCCGCACTCGACACCGCGGCCTGGGGCACACTTCACCTCGCCCCCGGCTGGACGGGGGACGACCAGGAGGTACGTACGCCATGAGCCAGACCGTCGACCGGGCGCTCAGCATCCTGCCGTTGCTGGCCCGGGGGCCGGCCGATCTCGGGCAGGTGGCCGAGCGGCTCGGCGTGCACAAGTCCACGGCGCTGCGGCTGCTGCGCACGCTGCACGAGCACGGGCTCGTGCACCGGCAGCAGGACCAGCGCTACCGCCTGGGCGCGCGGCTGTTCGCGCTCGCGCAGGAGGCCGTGGAGAACCTGGACGTCCGCGAGATCGCCCACCCCTACCTCGCCGCCCTCAACGAGCGGATCGGGCACACGATCCACCTCGCGGTGTACGAGGAGGGCGAGGTCGTCTACATCGACAAGGTCGAGAGCCGCTACCCGGTCCGCATGTACTCGCGCATCGGCAAGCCCGTCGCGATCACCGTCGCCGCCGTCGCCAAGCTGCTCCTCGCCGACCTGCCCGAGCCGGAGCGGCGCGCGGTCGCCGCGAGGCTGGACTACCCCCCGTACACGCCCCGTTCGACACCGAACGCCGCCGCCTTCCTCAAGGAGCTGGCGACCGTACGCGAACAGGGCTGGGCCACCGACCTCGGCGGCCACGAGGAGTCCATCAACTGCGTCGGCGCGCCCATCCGCGGGGCCGACGGGCGGGTCGTCGCCGCCATGTCGGTCTCGGCGCCCAATGTGGTCGTCACCGCCGAGGAGCTCCTCACCCTCCTCCCGCAGGTGCGCAGCACCGCGGACGCCATCAGCCGCGACTACTCCGGTACCGCCCCGACGAAGGAAACAGAGGAACCGACCGCATGACCGAGAAGACCGCCCTCACCCCCGCCACCCACACCGCCCCGCCCGCGAAGTTCTCGCACGGCGTGCGGAAGGGCAACATCCTCCAGGTCGCCGGCCAGGTCGGCTTCCTGCCCGCCGTCGAGGGCCAGGCCCCGACGGTCGCGGGCCCGACCCTGCGCGAGCAGACCCTCCAGACCTTCGCCAACGTCAAGGCGATCCTGGAGGAGGGCGGCGCGAGCTGGGACGACGTGATGATGATGCGCGTCTACCTCACGGACGTGGACCACTTCGCCGAGATGAACGAGATCTACGACCAGTACTTCGAGGACCAGAACCTCAAGGCCCCGGCCTCGGCCCGCACGACGGTCTACGTCGGCCTCCCGGCCGGGCTCCTGATCGAGATCGACGCGCTCGCGGTCCTGTAGGAACAAGAGGTGCCCCGGCGGACGACCGCCGGGGCACCTCTTCGCGTACGGACCGTCAGGCCGCGCAGTACTGCGCCTGCTTGCCGATCGAGCGGTACATGCAGTCCGCGTTCTCCAGGAGCTGGAGGACGGCGTCCCGGTTGCGCGCCGTCTCGCGGTCGATGACCTCGTCGGGCGGGTAGAAGCCGCCGCCGCCGTTCGAGGGGTACATCTCGAAGGTGTAGGCGAAGATCTTCTGGGTGCCCCACAGGTAGTCGTCGATCGAGCCGTCCGTGATGTACAGGTCGCTGGACTGCTCGGGCGTGTAGCCGTTGCTCGCGGCCATCGAGCGGCCGACGGTCGCGAAGGCGTCGCGGTCGTCCTGGGTCATGCCGGTGGCGGTGTCGGCGGTGGTCCAGCCGAAGGGCCAGAGGACCAGTTCGCTGTACGTGTGGAAGTCGATGGCGGCGGTGATCTGCTGTTTGCCGCCGATGACCCGGGAGCGGACGAAGTCGGAGACGACCTTCACCTCGGGGGCGGACTCGGGGGCCGCGCCGCGGTAGGTCTCGGAGCTCTTGGTGCCGGAGGAGCCGCCGCAGCAGCCCCACTTGAAGTCCCAGTTGCGGTTGAGGTCCGTGCCGATGTAGGAGGAGTTGGCGTTGGGCTGGCGGTTCTTGCGCCAGCTGCGGTAGGAGCCGCCGGCGATGTCGTACTCGCCGCCGTCCGGGTTGAGGTCGGGGATGATCCAGATCTCGCGGTTGTTCACCATGTTGGTGATGCGGGAGTCCGTGCCGTAGCCCGCGCCGAACTCGCGCAGCAGGTAGAGCGCCATCTCGACGGTGAGGTGCTCGCGGGCGTGCTGGTGGTGGGTGAAGAGGACCTCGGGCTCGTTCTCGTCGGTGGCGACGTTGTCGCTGATCTTGATGGCGACGATGTCCCGGCCCTGGTACGTCTTGCCGATGACCTGCTTGCTCATGATCGAGGGGTAGGCGGCGAGGCGCTGGTCGATCTCCGCGTTCATCTCGGCGTAGTTGTGGTACTTCGCGTCCGCGGAGGGGAAGTCGAGCGGGCCGGCCGTCTTGTCGGCGTCCGTGCGGCGGTCCGGCGGGCCGGGGAGGGCGACCGGCCTGTAGCCGAGCGCCTTGAGGCGGGCGAGCTGTGCGGTGTTGGCGCTGACGACGACCGAGCGGGCGTCGACCTCGTCGATCGAGACGCCGGTGGCGGTCAGCGCGTTGCGGGCGGCGACGGTGGAGGGTCCGGCGATCTCGTACTGCCGGATCACCTCCTCGGCGCCCGAGGCGATACGGGCGGCGGTCGGCGCCGGGTCGGCCCCGGCGGGGGTGGTGAGGGCGGAGAGGGGCGCCGCGAGGGCGAACGCCACGAGGGCCGCGAGGGTGGCGGACCTTCTGCCGCGGAGGGGACGTCGCATGCTGTCTCCTGGGTGGGAGTGTGGGGGAGTGCGACCGAGTCGAGTCGTGCGGGTGTCCGGGCACATGGCGCTGTCCGGGCACATGAGCGTCCGGGGCACATGGTCCGGCTATGTCATGGACCGGTCAAGGTGGGGAGTTCGGCCATACTGTCCCGCGTGGGGACCCTCATCGGTAGATACGTCATCGAGCACAAGCTAGGCGAAGGCGGCATGGGCACCGTCTATCTGGCCCGATCGCGCGGCGGGCGCGCCGTCGCCGTCAAGGTCGCCCGGCCGGAACTCGCCTCCGACCCGTCCTTCCGCGCCCGCTTCCGCGCCGAGGTCGCCGCGGCCCGGCAGGTCGGCGGCTTCCACACCGCGCAGGTCGTCGACGCCGACCCCGAGGCGGAGGCCCCCTGGCTCGCCACCGCCTACATCCCCGGCCCCACCCTCTCCGGACTCCTCGGCGCCCAGGGCCCCATGGACGAGCCGCGGCTCCGCTCCCTCGGGGCCGCGCTCGCCGAGGCCCTGGAGGCGATCCACGCCTGCGGGCTCGTCCACCGCGACCTCAAGCCCGGCAACATCGTCATGGCCTCCGACGGGCCCCGCGTCCTCGACTTCGGGATCGCCCGCGCCCTGGAGTCGACCCGGCTCACCGCCACCGGCAACGCCTTCGGCACCCCCGGCTACCTCGCCCCCGAACAGGCCCTCGGCGAGGAGGTGACCGGCGCCGCCGACGTCTTCGCCCTCGGCGCCGTCCTCGTCGCCGCGGCCGGCGGGAAGCCCTTCGGGGAGGGCACGCCGATGGGCCTCATGTACCGGTCGGTGCACGAGCCCCCCGACCTCGGCGCCGTACCGGAGGCCCTGCGCGACCTCGTGGGACGCTGCCTCGCCAAGGACCCGGCCGAACGACCCACTCCGGACGCCCTCATGGACGAGCTGACGGGGGCTCCGCAGGAGCTCGGGCCCGCGCCTGTGTCCGTGTCTGCGTCTGTGCCTCCGGTTCCGGTTCCGGTTCCGGTTCCGGTGGCCCCGGCTCCGGCCCCTCGGGACACGCCCGCCGACGCCGTGCCCGTACCGGTCGTCCCCGCGCCCGCCGACGTCCAGGACGCCGTACCCGCCTTCGGACCCCCGCACCCCGCCACCCTCTACGTACCCCCGCCTCCCCTCGCGCCGCCGGTGCCCGCGCCGGACTTCGCCGCCGCCGACCGGAACTCCGGGATCGCCGTGGACGGGAGCGGGGTGTCCCTGCACTTCTACGGCGAGGAGGCCGACTTCCTCTGGAGCGAGATCGGGGCCGTACGGTACGAGCGCATCCGGCGCGACCGGGTGCTGCGCGTCGTCGTCACCCTCTACGACGGCTCGGCCTACGACTGCGAGGTCGACGGCCGCCGGGCGGGCCGGGTCGACGAGTGGATCCGGCTGCTGGACTGGGTGCTGCGGCACTATCTGCCCGCGTGAGACCCGGGTGAGGTCCGCGTGAGGCCCGCGTGGGGTCCGCGTGAGACCCACCTGGGCCCGTGTGAGACCCGCCGGGCCCCGTGTGAGACCCGTCTGAGGAGACGGCACAGCGCCGCCGGGGGAGCGGCGGCGCTGCGGGACGGGACCCCGAGGGGTTACGGGAGGGCGTGTACGTGCGCGCCCACGGCGTTCGACCAGGCGTTGCCGGCCGTCGCGTCCCAGTTGGTCGACCAGGTCATGGCGCCGCGGAGCGTCGGCCAGGTCTGGGCGGGCTTGAAGGTGCCGCAGCCGGTGCCCTTGGCGAGGCAGTCCAGCGCGTTGTTCACGATCTGCGGGTCGACGTAGCCGCTGCCCGCGCCCCGGGTGGAGGCGGGGACGCCGAGGCCGACCTGCGAGGGGTCGAGGCCGCCCTGGAGCTGGATGCAGGCGAGCGCGGTGAGGAAGTCCACCGAGCCCTGGCTGTAGACCTTGCCGTCGCAGCCGAGCATCGAACCGCTGTTGTAGTACTGGGTGTTGACGACCGTGAGGATGTCCTTCACGGCGAGGGCGGTCTTGAAGTACTCCGAGCCGGTGTTCTGCATGTCGATGGTCTGCGGGGCCATCGTCAGGACCATGGAGGAGCCCGCCTTGGCGGAGAGCCGGCGGAGCGCCTTGGTGAGGTAGGTGGCGTTGACGCCGTGCTCCAGGTCGATGTCGATCCCGTTGAAGCCGTACTCCTGCATCAGGGCGTACGCGCTGTCGGCGAAGGCGGTGGCGGTGGCGTCACTGTTGATGGTGACGTTGCCCTTCTCGCCGCCGACGGAGAGGATCACGGACTTGCCGGCCGCCTTCTTGGCGGCGATGTCGGCCTTGAAGTCGGCGGTGGAGGCGTAGCCGACGGCCGGGTCGAGGTTGAAGGTGATCTGGCCGGGCGTGGCGGTCGAGTCGGCGAACGAGACGGCGATGATGTCGTACGCGGCCTGGACGTCGCGCAGTTTCTGCTTGGCGGCGCCGTTGTCGAAGTTCTGCCAGTAGCCGGTGACGGCGTGCTTGGGCACGGCGGGGCCGGGGCCCGGGTCGGTGGCCTTGGAGGTGCGGGCCGTCACGGCGGCGGACTTCGCGGACTCGCCCGCGGAGTTCGTCGCGGAGACCTGGAACTGGTACGCGGTGTCGGCGACGAGGCCGGTGACGGTGGTCGAAGTGCCGGTCACGGTCTGCGGGTTGGCGCCGTCCCGGTACACCTTGTAGGCGGTGGCGCCGGTGACCGCACCCCAGCTCAGGGCGACGGAGTTCGTGGTGACCGTGCCGGCGGCGAGGCCGGCCGGGGCGGTCGGGTCGGGGTCCTGGCCGCCGCCCCCGTCGGGCCCGAAGACGCTCACGTCGTCGACGAGGTAGGGGGAGGTGCCGTACCAGCCGTGGGTCCAGATCTCGACGGAGGTGGTGCTCGCGCCGGTGGTGAAGGTGGTGGTGAGCTGCTTCCAGGAGGGGCTGTCGGGCGTCCAGGTGGAGACGGTGCCGGTGCCGGTCCCGGTGTGGTCGGCGCCGAGGTAGGCGTAGCCGCCCTGGACCCAGGCGCTCAGCATGTACGTCGAGTTGGGCTTGACGGCCACGGTCTGCGCGCACTGGGCGTAGTCGAGACCGGCCGGGGTGGCCTTGAGCGCGCCGGTCCCGGTGCGGACCGGGGAGGAGACGGCGGCGCCGCTCCCGGCGGAACAGGACCAGTTGGTGAGGCCGTTCTCGAATCCGGCGTTCTTGGCGACGTTGACGTCCGCCGCCTGTGCGGTGCCGGCTCCGCCGACGAGGACGAGCCCGGAGCCGACGGCGAGCGCGAGGGCTCCGCCGAGCGTGCGGCGTCCGTGCGGGCGGGTGGTGGTGCGGTCCACGTGCATCCTCCGGTGGGGGAGTGGGGGAAGTGGGGATGTGGAGGTGCCGTACGCCGTCGTACGGAGGGGGTGCGGGTACGGGGGTACCTGCGGCGGCCACCGCTGTCGCAACAAGTTGGTCCAGACCAATCGCGTTGTCAATACCCCGCGCGGCGAAGGGCGTTCGGCCGAGCCGCCCGGAACCCGGATCGCGGGACCCGAATTAATGGCGGCAGCTTGGCGGATTGTGTGTTCACCACCCCGGGGGACGTGGATAAGGTGCAGAGACGGCGGCACCCTGCGGTGACGCCGCGAACGCGGTAAGTGATCCGCGGCCCCCGGGACACCGGAGGCCGGAGGGGACGGGGGGTCCGACGTGCCGACAGCGATCGCCGTCACCAGCGCCGACCTGGTGCTGCCGCCGACCGATCCCGGGACCCCGCAGGCCGCCGTGCTCCCGCCCCCCGAGACCCGCCCGCTCGACGCCTCCCTCGCCGACATGCAGCAGCTCCTCGCCCGGTACGGACACGTGGTCGTCGTCTGCCCCACCTCCGCGCCGACCGCCGTCGAACACCGCCTGCACGCCGTCCGAGCCCTCCTGGAGAGCGACCGGATCGCCCTGGTCAGGACCGACCTGCCGCCGCTCGGCGCGGCCGTCCTCGTCCGCCAGCTGCGGCAGCTCGCCGGCTGCGACTTCAGCCCCGGAGTCCTCGCCTCCGCCGCCCGGCTCCTCGCCCACTACATCTACGCCGGCGCCGTCCTCGGCTCCGTCTCCCGGCTCGACCGCGTCCCCGTCAGCCTCGGCTCCCACCTCAAGAGCTGGCTCCCCGGCGCCCACTTCGCCGTCCTCGCCGGACCGACACCGCAGATCGTCCGGGTCGGCACGGGAGAAACGGCGCTCGCCGGACCGGAGTTCGCCACCGAACTCCTCCTCGCCCGCGGCCAGCTCCAGACCGACTGGCCCACCACCGCCCTCGTACCCCGGTGGCGGATCCCCGGCCCCGTCCACGAGGCGCCGCTGCCCGCGTCCTCGCCCGGCTGGTGGGGCACCGGCAAACTCGTCGAGTTCGCCGCGTACCTGCCCGACCTGCCCGTCCTCCACCAACTCGTCTCCTCCGTACGCCGGGAGACCTGCCACTGGTGCGGGATGGAACTCATCGGCGACCGCTGCGGCTTCTGCGCCGCGCCGCTGACCGTGGGGGGCCCGCCGCCCCCCGGTCCCGGCAGCCGCGCCCTCGGTCCGGGCGCGCAGGCCGGCGCGCACGGCACCCGCGCCCTCGGACCCGGCGCGCACGCGGCCCGCGCCACCCTGCCGTGAACGACCCCGCGCCGCCGACCGCCCGCTTCCGCCCGCTCGTACCCACGTCTCCGATCGAGGAACAACGGCCATGAACTCCCGCCAGCGCCGCGGCGTGATCCTGCTGCTGCTCTCCGTCCTGTGCGCCCTCGGCGCCTTCGCCGGCGTGCTCGCCGTCATCAGCGACGTGAACTCCAAGGTCGGCCCGGAGACCACGGCGTACCGGCTCAAGAGGGACGTGGTCCCCTACAGGAACCTGAACGCGGGCGACTTCGAGAAGATCTCCATGCCCAAGCGCTGGCTCCCGTCGACCGCCGTCACCGACCTCCGCCAGATCGAGGGCAAGACCGCCGTCACCCCGCTCAAGTCCGGCTCCCTCCTCCAGACCGACATGATCGTCGACCAGCCCGAACTCCAGCCGGGCCAGCAGGAGATCGCCATCATGATCGACGCCGCCACCGGCGTCGCCGGAAAGATCACCCCCGGCGCCACCGTCAACATCTACGCGACCTTCGCCGGCGAGAAGAAGGGCGACCCCGACCAGTCCCGGATGATCGTCGCCGGCGCCCGCGTCCTCGACATCGGCAAGCTCACCCCGGCCGCCGAGAGCAACGACCGCGCCGGCCGGGCCACCACCACCGTCCCCGTCACCTTCGCGCTCTCCACCCTCGACACCCAGCGCGTCGCGTACGCCGAGTCCTTCGCCGAGCACGTACGCCTCGCCCTCGTCGCCCCGACCACGGCCGGCTCCCCGGCCGACAAGGGCGACCGCACCTACACGCTCGACAAGGACAAGTGAGGCCGGATGACCACCAGGATCCTGCCGGCCGTCGGCGACCCCGACGCGGCCCGGTCCGTCAGCACGCTGCTCAGCCAGCTCCCCGACGCCGAACCCGCCCAGCCGGTCACCGACTCCACCCAGCTCGTCGACACCCTCGCGCGCCTCGCCGCCGCCTCCCTCGACGAACTCCCCGAGGTCGTCCTCGTCCACGAGCGGATCGGACCCGTCCCCGCGCTCGAACTCGTCCGCGAGGTCGCCCTCCGCTTCCCCGCCGTCGGCGTCGTCCTCATCACCGCCGACGCCAGCCCCGTCCTCTTCTCCGCCGCCATGGACTCCGGCGCCCGGGGCCTCGTCACCCTCCCCCTCGGCTACGAGGAACTCGCCAGCCGCGTCCAGGCCGCCGCCCAGTGGTCCCTGGGCGTCCGCCGCCACCTCGGCACCGGCGCCGAGCGGATCACCGGCCCCGGCGGCACCGTCGTCACCGTCAGCGGCGCCAAGGGCGGCGTCGGCACCACCGTCACCGCCGTCCACCTCGCCCTCGCGGCCCGCGCCTCCGGACGGACCGTCGCCCTCGTCGACATGGACCTCCAGAGCGGCGACATCGCCTCCTACCTCGACGTCCAGTTCCGCCGCTCCGTCGCCGACCTCGCCACCATCACCGACATCTCGCCCCGCGTCCTCCAGGACGCCGTGTACGTCCACGAGACCGGCCTCTCCCTGCTCCTCGCCCCGGCGGAGGGCGAGCGCGGCGAGGAGGTCACCGACCGCTCCGCCCGCCAGGTCGTCAGCGCCCTGCGCGGCCGGCACGAGGTCGTCGTCCTCGACTGCGGCTCCCGGCTCGACAGCGCCAACGCCGCCGCGATCGAGATGGCCGACACCGCGCTCCTCGTCACCACCCCGGACGTCATCGCGGTCCGCGCCGCCAAACGAACCGTACGGATGTGGGAACGGCTCCAGGTCCGCAAGGCCGAGGAGATCGTCACCCTCGTCAACCGCCACCACCGCACCAGCGAGATCCAGCCGCCCCTCGTCCAGAAGATCACCGGCACCCGCATCGCCGGCACCGCCGTCCCCGCCAACTTCAAGGAACTCGCCGCGGTCGTCGACGCCGGCCGCCTCCACGAACTCGACGCCAAGTCCACGGTCAAACAGTCCCTGTGGGCCCTCGCCGGCGAACTGGGCCTCGTCCAGGCCGCCGCACAGCCCGGCAAGGAACTCACCCGCGCCAGCGACCGGGGCTCCCTGGGACTCCGACGGCGTGGGGGAGGGCGCTGACCGATGCGGGCGGCGTACCGGGACGACGACAGGGGGCAGGTGGCGGTGGAGTTCCTCGGCATGGTGCCGGTGATCCTGCTGACGCTGGCCCTGCTGTGGCAGGTGGTCCTGGTGGGGTACACGTTCACGCTGGCGGGGAACGCGGCGGACGAGGCGGCGCGGGCGTGCGCCGTCGGCGACGACGGGGAAGCGGCCGCCCGACGCCACATCGACGGGGCGTGGAGCGTCTCGGGTGGAGGGTGCGTCCAGGGCGGCGGCATGGTGCACGTCCAGGTGAAGGTCGAGGTCCCGGCCCTGGTCCCGGGCTTCGGGGGCCTGTTCCCGGTCACGGCGGACGCGGGCGCGGTGCTGGAGGTGCCGAGTTCATGAGTACGCGTACGGGCAAGGGGCCCCGCGACCGCGGGCAGGCCGCCATCGAGTACCTCGGCTTCCTCCCCATCCTGCTCATCGTCGGCCTCGCCGGCCTCCAGCTCGGCATCGCGGCGTACGCGGCCCAGCAGGCGGGCACGGCGGCGCGGGCGGCCGCACGGGCGGCGAGCAGCGACGACGAGGACGGGCCCAGTCCGGCGGCGGCCGCCGACGCGGCGGTGAGCGGCTGGATCAAGCCCCAGGTCGATGGCCCTCAGGAGGGCGCCGGCGAAGCGACCGTCACCGTCACGGTCAAGATCCCCTCCGTCGTGCCCTTCTGGAACGACTTCGGATCCGTCCAGAAGACCGCCACCATGCCACTGCCCGAGACGCCCGACGAGGAGGACCTGCCATGAGCCTGCGCGCCCGGATCAACGCCCCCGAGGACAAGGGCGGCAGCGCGGCCGCCAGGGAGGACGGCCACCTGGTCGCCGCCTTCCGGGCCAAGCTCCTGGAGGAGATCGACCTCACCGAGATGTCGGCGCTCGCGGCGGCCGAGCGGAGGGCCCGCCTGGAGCGCGTCCTCGGGCACATCATCAGCCGCGAGGGCCCGGTCCTCTCCACCGCCGAGCGGTCCCAGCTGATCCGCCGGGTCGTCGACGAGGCCCTCGGCCTCGGCGTACTCGAACCGCTCCTCGAAGACGCCTCCATCACGGAGATCATGGTCAACGGCCCCGACCAGATCTTCATCGAGCGCGGCGGCCGCGTCGAACTGCTCCCGCTGCGCTTCGCCTCCCACGAGCAGCTGATGCAGACCATCGAGCGGATCGTGTCCACGGTCAACCGGCGCGTCGACGAGTCGAACCCGATGGTCGACGCCCGGCTCCCCTCCGGCGAGCGCGTCAACGTGATCATCCCGCCGCTCTCGCTCACGGGCGCGACCCTCACCATCCGCCGCTTCCCCCGCGCGTACACGCTCCACGAGATGATCGGCCTCGGCTCCCTCGACGAGCAGATGCTGCTCCTGCTGTCGGGACTGGTTCAAGCCAAGTTCAACCTGATCGTCTCCGGCGCCACGGGCACCGGGAAGACGACCCTCCTCAACGCCCTGTCCGGCCTCGTCCCGGACGGCGAGCGGATCATCACCATCGAGGACTCGGCCGAACTCCAGCTCCAGCAGTCCCACGTGATCCGCCTGGAGGCCCGCCCGCCGAACATCGAGGGCCGCGGGGCCATCTCCATCCGCGACCTCGTCCGCAACTCCCTGCGCATGCGCCCCGACCGCATCATCGTCGGAGAGGTCCGCGGCGGCGAGACGCTCGACATGCTCCAGGCGATGTCGACGGGCCACGACGGCTCGCTGGCGACCGTCCACGCGAACTCGGCCGAGGACGCCCTGATGCGGCTCCAGACCCTCGCGTCGATGTCGGAGGTCAAGGTGCCGTTCGAGGCGCTCCGCGACCAGATCAACAGCGCGGTCGACGTCCTCGTCCAGCTCACCCGGCATCCGGACGGCACCCGCCGCATCACCGAGATCTCCGTCCTGGCCTCGCACGGCCGGGAACGGTTCCTGCTCGCCACGGTCTGCCGCTTCCAGGCCGAGCCGGTCGCGGCCGACGGGCGGGTGTACGGCCGGTTCACGTACCACCCACTGCCCCGGCGCGTCGCCGAACGCCTCTACCTGGCGGGCCAGCCCATCCCGCAGGCGTTCGGAGTGGCGGCGACGGACGCCCACCTGGCCACCCGAGAGGCGGAATGATGACGAACGCTCGCACGGCGACGACCGATCCCACGTGGCGCCCGGGAGGCGGAGCGACGGCGGCCGCCGACCCGACCTGGCGACCGGGCACGGAGCGGGCGGCGACGACGGACCCGACGTGGACCCCTGAGGCACAGCGATGACGGCCCCGACCTGGACCCCTGAGGCACACCGATGACGGACGACCCCACCTGGAACGCCGAGGGGGCACAGCGATGACGGACGACCCCACCCGGAACGCCGAGGGGGCACAGCGATGACGGACCCCTTCTGGCTGACGACCGGCGTGGCGCTGCTCGCCTGCGTCCTCGGCGTCGTCGGCGTGCAGACGTACGCGAACGGGGCCCGCCGCCACGCGGCCCTCGTCGCCCGCCTGGACGAGAGCGGCGAGCCGGAGGCCGTGACAGGCCGCCGCAGGCGCCGCTTCCGGGGCGTCGACAAGCGCGTACGGAAGACCGCCCTCGGCCGGAGACTGGAGCTGCGGATCGCGGCGACGGGCCTCGACGTCACGCCCGGCGAGTTCACGGTGGCGCTCGCGGCGACCGTGGCGGTCCTCTGGGTGGTGGGGCAGGCGGCGCTGTCCCCGTTCTTCGGCCCGATCTGCGGACTCCTCGGCATCTGGGTCGCCCTCGGCTACCTCAACTGGCAGCGCCAGAAGCGCATCGAACGCTTCATCAACCAGCTCCCGGAGCTCTCCCGCATCCTGGCCAACGCCACGCAGGCCGGCCTCGCCCTCCGCATGGCCCTCAGCCTCGCCGCCGACGAGCTGGAGGCCCCGGCGGGAGACGAACTGGAGAAGGTGGCCCAGCAGCTGGCCGTCGGCACGTCCCTCGACGACGCCCTGGGGGAGCTCGCCGAACGCCTCCCCTCCCGCGAACTCGTCGTCCTCGTCACGACCCTCGTCCTCGCCAACCGGGCCGGCGGCACGGTCGTCTCCTCCCTCCGCAACCTCACCGAGACCCTGGAGGAGCGCAAGGAGACCCGGCGCGAGGTCCGCACCCAGCTCTCGCAGGTGAGCATGACCGCGTACTCCGTCCCGGTCATCGGCGTCGGCTCCCTCCTCCTCATCGACAACCTGCAGCCCGGCGCCCTCGACCGCATGACCGGCTCGACGATCGGACAGTTCGCCGTCATCGCCGCGTTCGCGCTGTACGTGGTCGGCTTCGCCGCCATCCGCCGCTTCTCGAAGATCGACGTATAGGGACCGCCGCCGTGGACCTCCTCCTCGCCCTCCTGGCCGGCCTCGCCGTCACGGGCTTCGCCTACGGCCTACGCCTCTACCGCGCCGACGCCAAACTCCCCGACGACCTCGAACTCGCCCTCGAAGTCGGCGCCACCCGCACCGGCGCCGTCGACTCGGCCGTCGACCGCCTGGGCATGCGCTGGTCCCCGGCGGTACTGCGCCTGATGGGCCCGAAGCGCGTCAACGCGGTCCGCCGCCGCATCGACCTGGCAGGCAACCCGGGAGGCCTGACCATCGACCGCTACGGGGCGAGACGAGCGGTCTACGGCTTCCTCGGCGGTCTCGGCGGCCTCGTGATGCTCAGCAAGGGCTCGTACGTGACGGCCCTCCTCCTCCTCGCCTTCGGCGCCTTCTGGACGGAGGTCGGCATCTGGTCCGCCGTCCGCATCCGCAAGGACCAGATCGAACGCACCCTCCCGGACTTCCTCGACGTCCTGGCGGTCGTCGTGTCGGCAGGCCTGGGCTTCCGACAGGCACTGGAACGCGTCGCGGAGAAGTACGAGGGCCCCTGGGCCGACGAACTCCGCATCACGCTCCGCCAGATGGACATGGGCGTCAGCCGCCGCCAAGCCTTCGACGAACTCCGCCGCCGCAACGACTCCGAACAGGTCGCCCAGTTCGTCACAGCCCTCCAACAGGGCGAGGAACTCGGCGCCCCCATCGTCGACACCCTCATCCAGATCGCCAACGACATGCGCCGCACGGACGCCCAGAACGCACGGAGGAAGGCCGCGAAGGCGGTCCCGAAGGCCACGATGGTGATCACCACCCTCATGGTCCCGGCGACGATGATCCTCCTCGGCGCGGGCCTCTTCCTGGGCACGGGCACGGACTTCGGCTCGGTGACGGGCGGACAGTGAACACCCCGGCCCTTCCGCGACGGACGTCCACAACTGTCTCGATCTCACCTCATGTTGAGGATCCCCCTTCGCTCACACAACCGCATGTGACAGAGTGCGAACCGAGTGTGAGAGGGGTGGTGTGATGGACCTGACCGCCACAGGCCCGAACAACCGGCAGGTCGCCGCGACTTACGTCCTCACCAAGACGACGGCCCACCACCACACCAGCCGCATCTTCGCCGAACTCCACCCCCCCCACTCGCACCGAGGCCATAGCCTCCTTCCTGGGCACCAGGCCCACCCGATGACCGGGGCCCACACCAGGCCCCACGGGCCCTGTCCGCCGACCCGCCCGTCGGCGTACCGTGCCCAAGCGCAGGCGTCTGAACGCGGAGGGGACCACGATGAACGACGCGATGCTGAAGGCCCTGACCAAGGTACGTATGCAGCTTGCCGACCGGTTGGAGGGGCAGGCGCGGGACCGCGGGCAGACGGCGGTGGAGTATTTGGGGATCATTGTGGTGGTGGTGGCGATTGTCATTGCGATCACGGGTACGGACATCGGGAGCACGATCATGACGGCGATCAAGAACAAGATCGCCGAGTTGACCGGATAGTTCTGCTGGGCGAAAGAGGCAGTGACGCAGGGCAAGCGTTCCCTGTTTACATCGCGGTCATTGCCGGGCTCTTGTTTCTGGCGTTCGCCTACTTCTTGGTGGGCCAGGCTGCATTGACGCGGAACAGCGCCCAGACTGCTGCGGACGCAGCAGCCCTAGCAGCGGCTCAGGATGCCCGAGAGCAGCTGCGTGACGGCTGGATCGAAGTGATCCTCGATCCAGGGCAGTGGAACAGGTTCCTTCAGGGCGAGGTGGACACCGGTGACTCCCCGTGCCAGCAGGCGGAGGAGTTTGCGGCTCGGAACGAGGCGTCGCTAGCGGGCGACAATGGATGTGTGCCTCTCGCTACAGGGGAGCACGGTTTCAAGGTGACCGTACGTACAACGGGCCGAGAGTCGTATCGTGCAACGGCGTCGGCTGAAGCCGTGATCGAATCGCGTTGCTCCTTCGATCCGCCGGTGCCTCCAGAGTCTCCGTCCCCGAGCCCCGGCGAGGGCGAAGAGGAGCCTGACGACGAGGATCCCGAGGTTGACCTCATGTGTGGTGGCGAGCCGTGGGTGATCGATATGGAAAACCCGAGCCTTCCCAGTGCCGCAGATCTCTTCAGAGTCCGACTGTTGAACTGACCCGCGACGAGCAAAGGAAGCACGCTTCATGAACGCGCGCTACACAAGGAAGACCCGCAGAGGGGTGGTCGCCGTCGCGATCGCGTCCGTGGCACTCTTCGTGGCCGGGTGCGGCGCCGAGGAGAAGCCCAGCGAGAACAAGCCCGCCTCAACGAGTGCCGCGCCCCAGCAAGGAGCATCAGCCACCCAGGGCTCGCCGGCGGCCGAGGAACCTACAGAGACACTGGCGGTCGTCAAGGGGCAGGACGGGTTTGAGCTGGTCATCAATTCGGCAGTGCGCGATGCCGGTGGCTTCTTGACTCTCAAAGGGGCTCTGAAGAACACCTCTGACAAGGGGCGTGCTGTTCCCGACATCGTGAGAGGAGACGAGACGGAGGTGCTGAAGCACGGCACATCTCTCGGCGGAGCCACCCTCGTGGACGGTGTGGGGAAGAAGCGTTACTACGTTCTGCGGGACACGGACGGGAGACCTTTGACCACTACGGGTCTGGGGATCGTCTCGGCAGGCAGTTCGGTCGACGTCTTCATGCAATTCCCCGCACCCCCCGCCTCCACCACCGAGGTCTCCTTCCAACTCCCCACCTTCGAACCCGCCACCCTCAAGCTCTCCTGAGGCGACGACATGACGACGACGAAAAACCGCCGCCTCGCCGCCCTAGCCCTCGCCTCCGTCGCGCTCTGGCCGCTCGCCGCCCCGACCGCCTACGCCGACAACCCGCCCGGGCCCGCCGGCACCTCTTCGCCCGCCCCCGTCATCGACCCGAACTCGCCGGGGCTGATGCTGCCCGACGGCGCCACCCTTGCCTCCGCCAAGGTCCTCGACATCAAGCAGATCGTCGAAGACGAGGGCGGGCAGGAGCGCCGCCAGGACACCAACGTGGACGTGACGTTCGCGTTGCAGGCCGAGGTGCTGTTCCCGAAGAACAGCGCGAAGCTGTCGCCCGACGCGACGAGCCGTATCGCCGCGATCGCCGCAGAGATCAACAAGATGGGGTCCGGGCGGGTGCGGGTCTTCGGGTTCACCGACAACCTGGGGACGTACGAGCACGGGTTGAAGCTGTCGAAGGAGCGGGCGGTGGCCGTGCAGCAGGTGCTGGCGCGGACGCTTGATCCCGGTACGAGCTACGACGTGCGCGGGTACAGCGAGGACTATCCGATCGCTGACAACCGCTCCGAGGAGGGCCGGAAGAAGAACCGGCGCGTGGAGATCTCCTTCCCCCGGACCACGTCCAGCGCACCCAGCACGCCGTGAGCGTTCGGCTGGCGGCGTAGCTCCTCCAGCGGCTCCCGGACGGCGGGGGTTCGGGCCCGGGTCTGGGAGACGGGGAGGGTGCGCGGACCCGGGGGCGTGGGGTGTGCGCCCCGGCAGGGGGCGCGGTCGCCGTCCTTGAGGGCGTCCGTCGCCCGCCCAGGCACTCGCGTCCGCGCCGCAGACGACCGGCCCACTGGATGCGGTCGAGCGCGGTGCCCAGGACGCACTGGCCGTACGGCGTCTGCGCGGCGTCCGCGTGGCCGGCGTCTTCACCGAGGGGTCGCTGTCCTCGGGCAACCGGTCGGTGTGCGCGGTGATGGCGGCGTCGCGGGCCGGAAGGTGGGCGAAGTCCTGAGGGTCGCGCGGCTCCTGGTGCGGTGTGCAGTGCTTTCCGTATCCCGGGCCGGCGAGGGGGAGGGCATCACTGAGATCGGCGTCAGCGATGCCCCTTCCGTAGGAGCAGGGCTCGAAGCTTGCGGCTCAAGCTTCGGGTCGACCTGTTCCGCCGCGCCGGAACCAGCGCCGCTGTTCTCGCTTCTCGCGCAGGGTGTCGTCGAGGTTTGCCTTGGCGAGGTCTTCGTTGTGCTGGTCGCCGAGCGCTCGGAAGAAGCCGACAGCCGTGGTGAGAGCGATGATGGCTTCGTCGAAGCGTCGTACTTCTCTCAGGGCGTTGCCGAGGTTGTTGAGTGCCGCGCCTTCGCGGTAGTGGTCGCCGAGTTCGTGGAAGGTGTGGGCGGCTTGGGTGTGGGTGGTGATGGCGTCGTCGAAGCGTCGTACTTCCCACAGGACGACGCCGAGGTTGTCGAGTGCCTGGCCTTTGCTGTGGTGGTCGCCGAGTTCGTGGAAGGTGTGGGCGGCTCGGGTGTGGGTGGTGATGGCTTCGTCGAAGCGTTGCACTTTCCACAGGGCGATGCCGAGGTTGCCGAGCGCCATGGCTTCGCCGTGGCGATCGCCGAGTTCGTGGCAGATCGTGAGGTTTGCGGCGTGGGCGATGATGGCTTCGTCGAAGCGTTGTGCTGCTTGTAGGGCGTTGCCGAGGTTGCCGAGTGCCTGGCTTCCGCGGTGCTGGTCGCCGAGTTCGTGGAAGATGTGGGCGGCTCGGGTGTGGGCGGTGATGGCTTCGTCGAAGCGTCGGACTTCCTCCAGGTCGTTGCCGAGGTTGGTGAGGCACTGGCCTTCGTTGCGGTGGTCGCCGAGTTCGCGGCAGATGGCGATGGCTCGGGTGTGGGCGGTGATGGCTTCGTCGAAGCGTCGGACTTCCCGCAGGGCGCTGCCGAGTGCGCTGAGCGCCATGGCTTCGCTGTGACGGTTGCCGAGTTGGCGGGCCGCGGTGAGGGCGTGCTCGCCGATGGCGAGCATGTCGTGGAAGCGGCGGCGATGATGCAGATAGACGTTCAGGCATTCGGCCAGGCGCAGGGCCGTGGAGGGGGCGTCGGCAGTGGTGCGGGAGACCGTGGCGATGAGGTTGGCGCGTTCGGCGTCCAGCCAGGTCAGGGCGGCGGCCCGGTCGGGGAAGAGCTCGGGCACCGGGTGGCCCGGCAGCGCGCGTAGGTGGTCGTCGGCCGCGTCGCAGGTGACGAGGTAGTGCGTGAGGAGTCGTTCCAGGGCTTGGCTCTCGTCCTGCTGAGGGGGGAGTTCGACGGCGTACAGGCGGATCAGGTCGTGCATCCGCCAGCGGTCGGAGCCGACCGGATCTTCGCTGATCAGGCAGGACCGTGTGAGGGAGGCCAGACTTCTGCGGGTCTCTCGGACGGGTCGGCCGCTCAGGGCGGTGGCGGCCTCGGTCGACAGGTCGGGGCCCGGGTTGAGGGGAAGCAGCGCGAAGAGTCGGGCCTCCCGTTCCTTCAAACGCCGGTGCGACAGGTCGAACGCGGCGCGGACCGCCAAGGTGCGTCCGGTGACGTCCTCGTGCTGCAGCGACTCCAGCCGGGTGTGGGCGTCGGCGAGTTCGTCCGCCAGTGTGGCGATCCGGAGTCCTGGGTCGTCGATCAGCAGGGCGGCGGCGATGGTCAGGGCCAGCGGCAGGCGGCCGCAGTGGCCGGCCACCTGCTCCAGTGCCTCGGGCTCCGCCCTGGCCCGCTCGTCGTCCGAGTGGACCTGGGTGAGGGAGTCGGCGATCAGCGCGATGGCCGACGTGGTGTCCAGCTCGTCCAGGGGGACGAGTCGGGGCCGGAAGTCGGGCGCGGTCAGGGCGTCGCGGGACGTGGCGAGGAGCCGGTGGCCCGGGTGTGCCGGGACCAGGGGGAGCAACTGGGCGGGGGAGGAGGCGTCGTCGGCGAGGATCAGGACCGGGCCGTGGTCCCTGGCGCGGCGGGCCAGCTCCGACTGGTACAGGCCGGCCTGCTCCTCGACCGTCGGCGGCAGGTCCTCGGTCCGTACGCCCAGGGCCCGCAGCAGTGCCTCAAGCGCCTGGTCGGGGCCGACCGCGCCGGTCGGGACGTAGCCGCGCAGGTGGACGAAGAGCGTTCCGCCGGGGAAGTGGCCCAGAGCGACGGCCCGGTGGGCGGTGTGCAGGGCCAGGGCCGTCTTGCCGACACCCGGGAGGCCCGTCACCACCGTCACGCCCGACCCCGTTCCGCCGGGGGCGAGCGCCTCGAGGAGTTCGTCGGTCTTCGCCGTACGACCGATCAGCTCCGGCGCCGGAGGCAGGGCGTCCAGGGCCTGCGGCGCGGGCCCGCCGCCCGACTCCCAGTAGTGCACGTCGCGGCCGGCCTGGATGATCCGGGCGTTGCCGGAGGCGTCGGCCTGCTGTGTGACGTGCTCAGGGTCGTGTCGACTGGTCATCGGCCCCCGCTCCGTTGACGTGCTGATCCCCGCCGACCTGGGTGACGCTTCCCCGGTCGGATGCTTCCGCCTGCTGTTCCACCCGGTCAGGGGCGGCGGACGCGGGGGTGGGGGTCCGGCTGCCGCCGACCTGGATGACCTGGCCGTCGCCGGTCGCCGTCGCCCGCTGCGTCACCGTGCGCCCGGGCGCAGGCGTGAGTGCGGGCGCAGGCGGCTGTTCCCGCCCCGCCCACCAGCCGATCCCCGCCGCCACCACCGTCGCCGCCACGGTGGCGAACGCGATCGCCACCGCGAACCGCGTCTCCTCCCCCTTCGGCAGCCACCCCCACGACATCGCCCGGGCCGCCCACAAGCACACCCAGAACGTCACGGCCGCCGCCACCACGGCCACCGTCCACCGCATCGGACGAGACGACATCCGACCCCCCTTGGTCCCTGTACGTGGTTCCCCCTTGGGCCCCGTACGTAGTTCCCCTCTTTCCCGCTCGCGCGCCCCCGTAACAGGCCTTCTCGCACGCCGGGTTCCGCGCCGTCAGAGGCTCAGCGCCGCCCTCACCGTCGCCACCATCCGCGCCGGGTGCTGGAACACCTCCCGTGCCGTGAACCGCAGCACCCGGCGGACCTCCGGGCACGACTGGAGCGCGTTGAAACGGGCGACGTCCCGCTCGTGGGCCCGGCGGGTGCCGTGGAACGCGTATCCCTCGATCTCGACCGCCAGACCCGCCGCCCGGAAGAGGAAGTCCGGGCGCAGGGTCCGGCCCTCCGGTGTCCGGACCGCCGGTTGGGACTCGGCGAAGAGGCCGGCGTCGCCCATCCGCAGGCGGGCCACCGTCTCGGCAGGGGAGCCGGATGCCGGTTCGGTCAGGGGGAGCCAGGCGCGGGCGCGACCTCCGCCTCGCCGGGGTGCGGCGAGTTCCGCGGCCAGTTCCTCGTAGCGGACGACGGCCTCGCGCCGTACGCCTGCGACGGCCCGGTGGGCGAGGGCCGAGTCCGCGACGACCACGGCCTCCTCGCGGGTCGCGGAGGTTCGTATCAGGTCGCCGACCGTTCGTGCGGGGGTCGTCGTCCGCAGCCCGCGCCGTATCGACCGGTCGTGGGGCGTCAGGAATGTGGTGCCGTGGATCCGTACGGCCGCGCCGGGCGCGGACCGGGCCGGGGCCGGGGCCGTGAATTCCAGGGGGTCGTCCGCGGCCGCCGTTCCCAGCCGCTCGATGCGGTGCAGTCGCGCCGCCGTGCCGTGGCTGCAGACCAGTTCAGGGCGCAGGAACTGGAGGGCGGTCGCTCTCAGCCGCCAGTCCAGCTCCCTCCCCGGGGCCGCCCAGGCGCCCCGGCAGATCCGCTGCCAGCCGTCACGGCGCAGGCGGCCGGCCAGGCGGCCCGGGGGCCAGCCCGCCGCGACCGCCCAGACCGTCAGGAGTACCCCGCCCCTGGCGAGGATCGCCAACTCGTACATACGCCCAACGATCCACGGAAGAGGGACACTTCGCACCCCCTGTGGAAAACCTCCCGAAAGGTGTCGCCAGGAAAGCGTAAATATGGCGAGACGTACGCTCCGGGCAGGAGCATTCTGGACAGATGACGGCGAGCCCGAGCGCGACCCCGAGCGTGAATCCCGGCGCGACTCCCAGCGTGCAACTGGTCAGTGACCTCGTCACCCGCATCCCGGAGTTCCGGGGCGCGTACGAGACCCATGTCTTCCATCAGGGCGGAGTCCTGCCGCACGTGTTCTTCTGGGACGTCGTCCAGGACACCGTCCGGTCCTTCCTCGGCGAGGCCCCCGGCGCGGCCGACTGGCGCCGCACGCTCGACTTCCTGGAGGAGCAGAGCGCGCGCGGGGTCATCGGCATCGACGAGGTCATCGTCACGTCGTTCCTCGGCGACCTGCCCTCGCCGCACGAGCCCGGGCACGCCATCGTCGAGCAGCTCGGTCCCGTCATGGCCGCGAAGTTCGTCCGGATAAGGCCCCTCGGATGAGCCCTGGGGGCGGCCCCGGATAATCGGGCGCATGCCCCTGACCAGGCCCGACCGACCCGACCGACCCGACCGGCCCGATCGACCCGGCCGATCCGCCCTGCCCCTGCGGCCCGACCGTTCCGTCCTCGCCGCCCTCGGCGGGTACGCCGCCACCCGACTCGTCGGGCTCGTCGTCCTCGCCGTCGCGGCCGGTGCCACCGGGAAGGACGGGCTGCACCGGCTCAACGGTCGCTGGGACTCCGTCTGGTACGTCCGCATCGCCGAGCACGGCTACGGGTACCAGGTCACCCTGCCGAACGGCGACGTCCACTCCGACCTCGCCTTCTTCCCGCTCCTCCCGGCCCTGGAGCGCGGCCTCTCCGCCCTCCTCCCCGTCGACGCGCCCACCGCCGGGCTGCTCGTCTCCTGGACCGCCGGGCTCGCCGCCGCCTGGGGGATCCACGCGTGCGGTGCCCACGTCGCCGGAAGAAGGGCCGGCGTGCTCCTCGCCGTCCTCTGGGGGGTGTACCCGACCGCCTTCGTGCAGTCGATGGCGTACACCGAGACCCTGTTCACCGCGCTCGCCGCCTGGTCCCTGTACGCGGTGCTGCGCGGGCGCTGGATCCTCGCCGGGGTCCTGTGCGCGGTCGCCGGGCTCACCCGGCCGACGGCCGCCGCGCTGATCGCCGCCCTCGGCATCACGGCCCTCGTCACCCTCGTACGGGAACGGCGGCTGCCCGCGCGGACGGTGGCCGGGGTGCTGATCGCGCCGCTGGGCTGGCTCGCGTACGTCGCCTACGTCGGGGTCCGCGAGGGCGGCCCGACCGCCTACTTCGACGTCCAGGCCGCCTGGGGCAACTCCATCGACTTCGGTGTCGCCCTCGCCCTGTTCATCGCGGGCCTGCCGTGGCCCGCCGCCCTCGGGCTGTGCGCGGCGCTCGCGCTGCTCGGCTGGCTGGTCGCGCTGTGCGTGCGGCAGCGGCAGCCGCTGCCGCTGCTCGTGTACACGATCGGCGTCGTGTTCGTCTCGCTCGTCGGCGCCGCCTACTTCGGCTCCCGGCCGCGCCTGATGATGCCCGCGTTCGGGCTGCTCCTCCCGCCCGCCGCGGCCCTCGCGCGCGTGCGGACCCGCACCGCCGTTCCCGTCCTCGCCGGGCTCGCCCTCGCCTCCGGCGTCTACGGGGCCTTCACCCTGCTCGGTTCGGGGCCCCCGTGAGGTCCACACGCGCGCGTACCCCCGGTTTCAGTCCCCCGTGAGGTCCACGCGCACGCGTACCCCCGGTTCCAGTCCCCACCCCGCCATCGCGCCCGCCTCCGCCTCCAGTACGTGCCGGCCGCGCGGCCGGATCATGCCGAGCCGCCCCGGCCGCATCGTCACCACGGACCGGACCGTGAGGGAGCCGTCCAGGTAGGCCACGTCGATCGGGAAGCGCATGCCGAAGGTGTGCACGCTGTTCGTCCGCACGATGAGCAGCGCCCCCGTGATGCCGTCCCGGCCCAGCAGTCCCCGCCGCCGTGCCCGGTACGAGGCCGCCACCTCCAGCGGGACCTCCCGAGCGGGCGCGCCCACCGCCAACGTCCCCGTCCCGTCCACCCATTTCCCCGCCCGTTTCCCCGCCCGTTCTCCCATGCGGCAGACCGTAGCGGCCCCGGCGCCTAGGGTCTCGTCCGTGTACGTCACGCTGATCGCCGTCGCCGCCCTGTGGGGGGCCGCCGTCGGGCTGCTCGTGCCCCGGGCCGCGTACCGGTTCTCCGTGGAGCCGGAGGAGCCGTGGCGGGACCGCTGCCCCGCAGGGCACGTGCTCGCCGGGCCGGGGCGCGGCTGGCTCGGTGGCCCCGGGAGGCAGGACTGCGCGACCACCGGGAGCCCGCTCCTCGCGCCGCTGCTCACCGCCCTGGTCTGCGCCGCGCTCGCCGCCGCCACCGGCGGGCCCCGGCCCGAGCTGGCGGTCTGGCTGCTCGGCGCGCCCTTCGCCGTCCTCCTCGCCACGGTGGACGCGCGCGTGCACCGGCTTCCGGACGGTCTGACGCTGCCGCTGGCCGTCGCCGTCCCGCTGCTCCTCGGCGGCGCCGAACTCCTCCCGTACGAGGGTGGATCCTGGATCCACGCGCTGCTCGGCGGGCTCGTCCTCGGCGGGGCCTATCTGGTGCTGTTCCTGATCAGCCCGAGCCAGCTCGGCTTCGGCGACGTGAAGCTGGCGGTCCCGCTGGGCGCCGCGCTCGGCTGGTACGGCTGGGGGGTGCTCTTCGCCGGGGCCTTCGCCGGGTTCCTCCTCGGCGCGCTGTACGGTCTCGGCCTCGTCCTGCTGCGCCGGGCCGACCGCTCCTCGGCGATCCCCTTCGGGCCCTTCATGCTCGCCGGCGCGCTGCTCGGCCTCCTCCTCGGCGCGTTCACCGCGATTCCCTGAAAGCCCGCCCCTAGCATCGCCGCACATGCTGACAATTGCGAGCGAAGCACCCGTAAAGGGCAAGGCGTCCGCGCCCCCGACCCGCCGGTCCCTCGTCCCCTGGGCCTGGGCCCTCGGGCTCTTCCTCCTCTACGCGACCGTCGCCGTGCGCCGCCACCAGCTCCTGCGGACCACCGGCTACGACCTCGGCATCTTCGAGCAGGCCGTCCGTGCCTACGCCGAACTGCGGGCGCCCGTCGTCCCCTTGCGGGGAGAGGGGTTCGACCTCCTCGGCGACCACTTCCACCCCCTGCTCGCGGTCCTCGCGCCCCTCTACCGGATCTGGCCGTCCCCGCTCTGTCTGCTCCTCGCCCAGTCCGCGCTGCTCGCCCTCGCCGTGGTCCCGCTCGCGCGCCGGGCCGGGGTCGTCCTCGGACCGGCGGCCGCGCATGCCGTCGCCGCCGGGTACGGGCTGAGCTGGGGGATCGCCTCCGCCGCCGCCTTCGACTTCCACGAGGTCGCGCTCGCCGTCCCGCTGCTGTCCTTCTCCCTCGAAGCGCTGGCGGGGCGGCGCTGGCGGCAGGCCGTCGGCTGGGCGGCGCCGCTGCTGCTGGTCAAGGAGGACCTGGGGTTCACGCTGGCCGCCGTGGGGGCGTACGTCGCGATCAAGGGGCCCCGCCGCCTCGGGCTCGTCACCGCCGCCGCCGGGGTCCTCGGCTCGCTCCTGGAGGTGAAGGTCCTGCTGCCGGCCTTCAATCCCGGCGGGGGATACGCCCACGGCGGGAACCTCGCCGACGCGCAGGGCTCCCTGCTCTCCGCCCTCGCGCACGCCCCGCTCGACCTGCTGCGCCCCGAGGTGAAGGCGGTCACCCTGGTCCTGGTCTTCGCCCCGTCGGCGTTCCTGGCGCTCCGGTCACCGCTCGCGCTGACCGCCGTCCCCACGCTCGGCTGGCGGCTGCTCTCCGAGAACGGCTTCCACTGGGGCACGGCCTTCCACTACAGCGCGATCCTCATGCCGGTCGTCTTCGCCGGTCTCGTCGACGCGCTCGGCCGGCGGGCCCCCGAAAGGCGTGAGCTGAGGGCCGTCCTCGCGACCGTCCTCGCCGTGACCGTCGTGCTGCTCCCGTCCTTCCCGCTGGCCCAGCTCGCCCAGCGGGCCACCTGGCACACCACGCCGCACATCGAGGCGGCCCGCGCGCTGCTCGCCCGGATCCCCGACGGCACCACCGTCGCCGCCTCCAACCGGCTCGCACCGCAGCTCACGGCCCGCTGCACGGTCGTCCTCTTCCCCACGTTCCCGGTGGGCGGCGAGCTCTACCGCTACGACGTCCCGCGCATCCCGGCGCCGACCGCCGAATGGATCGTCCACGACGAGCGGGCGCCCGAGGCCTGGCCGTACCCCTCCGGGCACTGGCCCTACCCCCTGGAGCGGCAGCGGGCCGAGCTGGAGGCCGCGGTCCGGACGTACGGCTACGAGGTCGTCGCCCGGCGTGACGGCATCACGCTGCTGCACCGGCGATCCGACGCCTGACCTGCCGGGAAGCCGCCCGCACCTGCCGGGAAGCCGCCCGCGGACGTCAACGCCGCGCCCCTGCGGGCCGGTCCCCCTTGGGAGGGACGGAACCCCGCCGCCACGCCGGGGCGCAAACCCGCCACAGGGCCCCGGAGCCCTTGTGTCGCTTGGGATCCGGCGCATCCGACACGCTTTGTTCGGCGCACGTGGCACGCAACACGACTATCGAAGGGTTATGGTGGAAACCCCCCCTCGGGCCGGTCCGTATCCCCCCCACGGACCGGCCCGTTTTCTTTCCACCGGGAACGGGTCAGCCCCGGCCGGCCCAGATGTTCGCGCCGGCGGTGTCCACCGCGAACGAGTCGATCTCCTTGAGCTCCTCGTCCGTCAGCGGCGCGCCCGCGAGCGCGGCCACGTTCTCCTCCAGCTGGGCGACGCTGGACGCGCCGATCAGCGCCGAGGTCATCCGCTCGTCCCGCAGCACCCACGACAGCGCCAGCTGGGCGAGGGACTGCCCGCGCCGCTCGGCGATGTCCGCGAGGCCGCGCAGGCGCCGCAGCACCTCGTCGGAGAGCAGGTTCGGGTCGAGGGACTTGCCCTGGGTGGCCCGCGAGCCCTCCGGGATGCCCTTCAGGTACTTGTTGGTGAGCAGCCCCTGCGCCAGCGGCACGAAGGAGATGCAGCCCATGCCGGCCGCCTCCAGGGTGTCGAGGAGGCCGTCCTCCTCGGTCCACCGGTTGATCATGGAGTACGAGGGCTGGTGGATGAGCGGCCGGACGCCCATGTCCTGGAGGATCCGCGCGGCCTCGGCGGTCTGCTCGCTGTCGTACGAGGAGACGCCGACGTACAGCGCCTTGCCCTGCTGGACGGCGGAGGCCAGGGCCCCCATCGTCTCCTCCAGCGGGGTGTGGGGGTCGAAGCGGTGCGAGTAGAAGATGTCGACGTAGTCGAGGCCCATCCGCTTCAGGGAGGCGTCGAGCGAGGACATCAGGTACTTGCGGGAGCCCCACTCGCCGTACGGGCCGGGGTGCATCTCGTAGCCGGCCTTGGTCGAGACGATCAGCTCGTCGCGGTAGGGCGCGAAGTCCTGGGCGAAGAGCTTGCCGAAGTTCAGCTCGGCGGAGCCGGGCGGCGGCCCGTAGTTGTTCGCCAGGTCGAAGTGGGTCACGCCGAGGTCGAAGGCGCGGCGCAGGATCGCGCGCTGCGTGTCGAGCGCGCGGTCGTCGCCGAAGTTGTGCCAGAGGCCGAGGGAGATCGCGGGGAGCTTGAGACCGCTGCGGCCGGAGCGGCGGTACTCCATGGAGTCGTATCGCTCCGCTGCGGCGCGGTAGAGGGGGGAATCAGTCACGTATCTCTGCTTATCACGGACTTGTGACAGTCCCGGGCTGGGAGCTCGTTACCCCTCCGCAGTAATGTGGCGGCTTCGGGGGGCCGACACTGCATGGAGGGGTAAAGAACAGTGAACCTGCGCGACCTGGTGTACGGGCTCTACGCACGCCGGGTGGAAGGCCGCCTCGACCACACCCAGGTGCCCAAGCACATCGGGGTCATCCTCGACGGGAACCGTCGCTGGGCCAAGGCGTCCGGCGGGACCCCCGAGCAGGGACACAAGGCCGGAGCGGACAAGATCCAGGAGCTGCTGGGCTGGTGCGCCGAGACGGACGTCGAGGTCGTCACGCTCTGGATGCTCTCCACGGACAACCTGAACCGCCCCGAGGAGCAGCTCGTCCCGCTGCTCGGCATCATCGAGAACGCCGTGCGGTCGCTGGCCGCCGACGGCCGCTGGCGGGTCCACCACGTCGGCACGATGGACCTGCTGCCCTCCCGTACGCAGACGGTGCTCAAGGAGGCCGAGGAGGCCACCCGCACCAACACCGGGATACTCGTGAACGTCGCCGTGGGCTACGGCGGCCGGCAGGAGATCGCGGACGCGGTCCGCTCGCTGCTCCTGGAGCACGCGGAGCGGGGGACGAGCTTCGAGGAGCTCGCCGAGATCGTCGACGTCGAGCACATCTCGGAGCACCTGTACACGCGCGGGCAGCCCGACCCGGACCTGGTGATCCGCACCAGCGGCGAGCAGCGTCTGTCGGGCTTCATGCTCTGGCAGAGCGCCCACTCCGAGTACTACTTCTGCGAGGTCCACTGGCCGGCCTTCCGCAAGGTCGACTTCCTGCGGGCGCTGCGGGACTACGCGGCCCGGCACCGGCGCTACGGGGCCTGACCCTTCCCGAGACCCCCGAGACCCCCGAGACCCCACCCGGACATTCCCGGTCGGAACCGATCACCTCGTGTTCATGAACACGTCGTCATATGCCATGGCATGGCAAGGGGCGTTCGAGGGCATACCCCTGGTGAAGTGAGCGGCACGGAGACCGCCACCCGGGAGGCCCCTTGCACCAGGACGACCGTGCGGGACACGTACGGGAGAAGCGGAGGGCCGTGGTTCGGCCCGCGCATCGCGGCCTGAGCCCGGTCCCATTCCGCAGCGACACCGGTTCCGTCGCACCCCGACCTCACAGGGGTCTTTCAAGGGGGTCTGTCCTTCCGTGGTGACCAGCACGAAGCGCCGCCTTTCCGACCGGCGCACCTATGTTCTCGACACCAGCGTCCTGCTGGCCGACCCCAACGCCTTCTCGCGCTTCGAGGAGCACGAGGTGGTGCTCCCGATCGTCGTCGTGACGGAGCTGGAGGCCAAGCGGCACCACCCCGAACTCGGCTACTTCGCCCGGCAGGCGCTGCGCCTGCTCGACGACTTCCGGGTCCGGTACGGGCGCCTGGACGCCCCGCTCCCCATCGGGGACCTGGGCGGCACCCTGCGTGTCGAACTCAACCATTCCGACCCCGGCGTCCTGCCCGCCGGCTACAGGTTGGGGGACAACGACTCACGGATCCTCGCGGTCGCGCGCAACCTCCAGGCGGAGGGGTACGACGTCACGGTCGTCTCCAAGGACCTGCCGCTGCGCATCAAGGCCTCCTCGGTCGGGCTCCTCGCCGAGGAGTACCGCGCCGAGCTCGCCATCACGGACTCCAACGGCTGGACCGGGATGTCCGAGCTCGCGCTCTCCGGCGAGCAGGTGGACCTGCTCTTCGAGCAGCACACGCTGTACGTGCCGGAGGCCGCCGAGCTTCCGGTCCACACGGGCCTGGTGCTCCAGTCCGAGCGCGGCAAGGCGCTCGGCCGGGTCACCGCCGAGGGGAACGTACGGCTGGTCAGGGGTGACCGGGAGGCCTTCGGGCTGCACGGCCGCAGCGCCGAGCAGCGGATCGCGCTCGACCTGCTCCTCGACCCGGACGTCGGCATCATCTCCATGGGCGGCCGGGCCGGCACCGGCAAGTCCGCGCTCGCGCTCTGCGCGGGCCTGGAGGCGGTCCTGGAGCGCCGGCAGCACCAGAAGGTGATGGTCTTCCGTCCGCTGTACGCGGTCGGCGGCCAGGAGCTCGGATACCTGCCGGGCAGCGAGTCCGAGAAGATGAGCCCGTGGGCCCAGGCGGTGTTCGACACCCTGTCCTCGGTCGCCAGCCGCGAGGTCATCGAGGAGGTGCTCGGGCGCGGGATGCTGGAGGTCCTGCCGCTCACCCACATCCGGGGCCGCTCGCTCCACGACGCCTTCGTCATCGTGGACGAGGCCCAGTCCCTGGAGCGGAACGTCCTGTTGACCGTTCTGTCCCGTATCGGGGCGAATTCGCGGGTCGTGCTGACCCATGACGTCGCCCAGCGCGACAACCTCCGGGTCGGCCGGTACGACGGAGTCGTCGCCGTCGTCGAGAAGCTGAAGGGGCATCCGCTCTTCGCCCACGTCACCCTCACCCGCTCCGAGCGCTCCCAGATCGCCGCGCTCGTGACGGAGATGCTGGAGGACGGCCAGATCTGACCGCTTCGTACCCGTCTGTACGGGTAAGGCAGTTGGCGCCGCCCGGCAAAGCGCAGGAGCTTAGCCGGGCGGCGTCGCGCTGTCCTCGTATCCGTCAAAACACCTGCGTCCACCCAGGTGTGAGCTTTCACACGCGGCCCAGAATTGCCTTGCGCCGCCGCCGTCCGGCAGAGTCTTGCTTCCGTCAGGCCCCGCATACGGCACACGTGCACCCTCAGGGGTGCGCACCGCACCACACAACTCCACAGCCGTAGCCGTATGCCGCCCACAGCACCACGGGCCCGTGTCTTCTGTGACCCCGTACGTCGGAGACCAGTGCCAGGGGCAAGATTTCGCCCGCGTGGTCACCTGTGCGGACGTGCTGGAAGGAAACCGTGTGAGCCGGATCTCGGTCCGGGGATTCGCGGTGGCTTCGGCCACTGCGGTCACCACTGTCGGCGCCATCGCCGGTGTTGCCACGGGCAACGCCGCCCAGGCCTCGGACGCCAACTTCGAAGCCACCGCGGCCGACACCACGCTGCTCGCGGACATCCCCGCGGGCGAGCAGGCCCAGGTACAGGTCTCGTCCCTCTCGGAGCAGGCCGACGTCCAGGCCGCCGCCGCCGACGCCGCCGCGAAGAAGTCCGCGGAGGAGACGGCCCGCATCCGCGCCGCCAAGGACGCCGAGGCGAAGAAGGAGGCCGCCGACAAGGCCGCCGCCGAGGCCAAGGCCGAGAAGGAGCGCAAGGAGGCCGAGGAGCGCGCCAACCGCTCCGCCGCCCGCGACGTCTCGTCCTTCTCGGCCCCCGCGGGGGGTGGCGGCTCCTACAGCGTCTCCGAGATCAAGGCCATGGCCCGGTCGATGATGGCCTCGGACCAGTTCCAGTGCTTCAGCAACATCGTGGACCACGAGTCCGGCTGGAACTACCGCGCCTCCAACCCGTCTTCGGGCGCCTACGGCCTCGTGCAGGCCCTCCCGGGCTCCAAGATGTCCTCGGCCGGCGCCGACTGGCAGACCAACCCCGCCACCCAGATCAAGTGGGGTCTCAGCTACATGGACGGCCGCTACGGCAGCCCGTGCGGCGCCTGGTCGTTCTGGCAGGCCAACCGCTGGTACTAGTCCCAGCGCGCTCAACCTCCGAGAACCCCTCACCGTCCTACGGTGGGGGGCTTCTTGCGTGTAGGTTCGCGAGGAGGAAACGGCGGGGCGGGACCTGCGGGGGAAGGGGAAAGCGATGTCCAGAGTGCCGGGATGGCTGTCCGGTATCGGCGCGAGCCTGAGCCGCATGGGCGAACGCCTCGACGAGCGCCGGGCCGAGGCGGAACGGGGCGATCCGCTCGGACCGCCGTACGAGCCCGCCTACGAGGCCGCCTACGAGGTCCCGTACGAGGCACCGCGCACGGCCGCCGCCCCCGCGCGGCCGGCCGCCGCCCCCGCCGACACCGCCGCGCCCCTCCCGGGGGCCGAGGCCGCCGAGCCGGGCCGCTCCGTCCCCGCACCCCCCTCGTACGCGCCGGCCGTCGCCGCCCGCCCCGACCCCGTCGCCGCCATCCCCTGGGGCATGCGCGTGGCCGCCGAGGCGGGCTGGCGGCTGCTCGTCCTCGCCGGCACGGTCTGGGTGCTGATGAAGGTGATCAGCTCCGTGCAGCTGGTCGTCCTCGCCTTCGTCGCCGCGCTCCTCGTCACCGCCCTGCTCCAGCCCACCGTGGCCCTGCTCCGCCGCAAGGGCCTGCCCCGCGGACTCGCCACCGCCGTCACCGCCGTCTCCGGCTTCGTCGTCATGGGCCTGGTCGGCTGGTTCGTGGTCTGGCAGGTCATGGACAACATCGACAACCTGTCGGACCAGATCAAGAACGGCATCGAGGAGCTCAAGCGAGGACTCCTCAACAGCCCCTTCCACGTCACCGAGCAGCAGATCAACGGCATCGCGAAGAACCTCAGCGACTCCGTCGGAGCCAACGCCGAACAGATAACCCAGGTCGGACTCCAGGGCGTCACCGTCGTCGTCGAGGCCATGACCGGCATCCTGCTCGCCATGTTCTCGACGCTCTTCCTGCTCTACGACGGGAAGAAGGTCTGGGAGTGGACGCTCAAGCTGGTGCCCGCCCAGGCCCGGCCGGGCGTCGCCGGCGCCGGCCCGCGCGCCTGGCGCACCCTCACCGCCTATGTGCGCGGCACGGTCCTCGTCGCCCTCATCGACGCCGTCTTCATCGGCATCGGACTCTGGTTCCTCGACGTGCCGATGGCGGTGCCGCTGGCCGTCTTCATCTTCCTCTTCGCCTTCATCCCGCTGGTCGGCGCGGTCTTCTCCGGCGCCCTCGCCTGCGTCGTCGCCCTCGTCACCAACGGCGTGTTCACCGCCCTGATGGTGCTCGTCGTCGTCCTCGCCGTGCAGCAGATCGAGGGCCACATCCTCCAGCCCTTCATCCTCGGCCGGGCCGTCCGCGTCCACCCGCTCGCCGTCGTCCTCGCCGTCGCCGCCGGCGGACTGACCGCCGGCATCGGCGGAGCCGTCGTCGCCGTCCCGCTGGTCGCCGTCGCCAACACGGTCGTCGGCTACCTGCGCGCCTACAGCACCGAACAGGCCCTCCTCAGCACGCCGGAACCGCGCGGTGCCACGGCCTTCGCCGTGGCACCCGTACCGGCGCCGGGCAGCGTCGAGGGGGACCGCGCGTGATATCCGAGCCGGAGCTCGTGGGCGGGGTGGAGTTCGACGCCCCCGAGGTCCTCACCGACGCCCCGCCGCCGCGCCCGCCCCGGGCCCCCCGGCCCTGGCTGTGGGCGCTGGGCGGCGCGGTGCTCGCCTCGGCGGTGTGGGGCGGCGGACTGTACGCGTACGGGCAGCGGGAGGACCCGGGCCCGGATCTGGGCGGGTACCGGACGCTGAAGGAGGAAGGCGAGCTCTGCAGGACGGCGAAGCTGAAGGCGCTCGGCGGGATCCTCGGCAGGCGGAGCGAGGACGGCCACGGGCCCGAGATCGACGATCCGGCCGTGTACGAGGCGTCCTGCTCGATGACCTTCGGCGGTCCGAACACCGGGTACAGCGCCGACCTCACGTACACCCTGCACAAGGTGACGGACCCGGAGCCCGAGTTCGCGGCGCGGGCCGAGCACGCCGAGATCACCACGCCGATCGGCGGTCTGGGGGAGCGGGCCCTCTTCGACGACGTGGGCGGCGAGGGCGGAGAGCTCCGGGTCCTCGACGGCCAGGTCGAGATCCAGTTCCGCCTCTACCGGTACGTCAACACCGACGAGAACGGGAAACCGCTCGAGGAGGCCAAACCCGTCGACCTCTCCGGGATCGACGTCCCGATGACCCAGGACGTGCTGGCGCTGATGGAGGCGCTCAAGAAGTGACGGAAGGGCCCCGGGGTGTGACACCCCGGGGCCCTTCTCGTGCGGCGCGGCCCTACTCGGCGAGCACGGCCTCCGCGTCGAGCGTGACGCCGACCGCCTGGATCACCGCGGCGATCTTGAACGCCTCCTGGATCGTGGCGCGGTCGACACCGGCCTGGCGCAGGACCTGCTCGTGCGAGTCCAGGCACTGGCCGCAGCCGTTGATCGCGGAGACGGCCAGCGACCACAGCTCGAAGTCGACCTTCTCGACGCCCGGGTTGCCGATGACGTTCATCCGCAGGCCGGCGCGCATCGTCCCGTACTCGGGGTCCGACAGCAGGTGCCGGGTCCGGTAGAAGACGTTGTTCATCGCCATGATCGCGGCGGCGGACTTGGCGGCCTGGTACGCCTCGGGCTTCAGGTTCGCCTGGGCCTCGGGCTCCAGCTCCTTGAGCACCTTCGGCGAGCGCGAGGCGATCGCGCAGGCGAGGACGGTGCCCCACAGCTGCTGCTGCGGGAGGTCGCTGTTGCCGATGACCGAACCGAGGTTCAGCTTCAGGTCCTTGGCGAAGTCCGGTATGGCGGACTTCAGTTCGTCGAGAGCCATGTCAGGTCAGCCCTTACTCGCCGGCGAGGAGCGCGGCCGCGTCGAGGGTGTTCTCGCCCTTGTTCCAGTTGCACGGGCAGAGCTCGTCGGTCTGCAGGGCGTCGAGGACCCGCAGGACCTCCTTGGGGTTACGGCCGACGGAGCCGGCGGTCACCATGGTGAACTGGATCTCGTTGTTCGGGTCCACGATGAAGACGGCGCGCTGGGCGAAGCCGTCCTCGCCCTCGACGCCGCAGTCGCGCATGAGCTCGTGCTTGGAGTCGGCCAGCATCGGGAAGGGCAGGTCACGCAGGTCGGCGTGGTCCTTGCGCCAGGCGTGGTGGACGAACTCGGAGTCGCCGGAGACACCGAGGATCTGGGCGTCACGGTCGGCGAACTCGTCGTTCAGCTTGCCGAACGCGGCGATCTCGGTCGGGCAGACGAAGGTGAAGTCCTTCGGCCAGAAGAACACCACGCGCCACTTGCCCTCGTAGGCCTTGTGGTCGATCTGCGCGAACTCCTTGCCGCTCTCCAGCGACACGCAGGCGGTCAGGTCGTAGGTGGGGAACTTGTCACCGACAGTGAGCACGCGCTCTCCTTGCAACAGGAAGGGTCCCTTTTGGGGGCTTCCGTGGGGGTTGGACGTCTCACATACTGGCACGGGGTGCATTGATCAGTGAAATAGCTAGACTCGGTCGTGTTGATCGAAGGTGGTTATCAGTGGTTTCCGTCCGGCGCACGAAGCAGCCGAGCTTCTCGCAGCTCAGAGCCTTCGCGGCGGTGGCCGAGCATCTGCACTTCCGTGATGCGGCGGCCGCCATCGGCATGAGCCAGCCCGCGCTCTCGGGCGCGGTTTCGGCTCTCGAAGAGGCACTCGGTGTCCAGCTCCTCGAGCGTACGACGAGAAAAGTGCTGCTCTCGCCCGCCGGGGAGCGGCTCGCGGTCCGCGCGCGGACGGTCCTCGACGCGGTGGCGGAGCTGATGGAGGAGGCGGAGGCGGCCCAGGCGCCCTTCACCGGGGTCCTCCGGCTCGGCGTGATCCCCACCGTGGCGCCGTATCTGCTGCCCACCGTCCTGCGGCTCGTCCACCGCCGCTATCCCGAGCTCGACCTCCAGGTCCACGAGGAGCAGACCTCCTCGCTCCTGGAGGGGCTCGCCGCCGGGCGGCTGGACCTGCTGCTGCTCGCCGTGCCCCTCGGTGTGCCCGGAGTCACCGAAATCCCGCTCTTCGACGAGGACTTCGTCCTGGTCACCCCCGAGGGGCACCCGCTGGCCGGGCGGGACGACATCCCGCGCGAGGCCCTCAGGGAGCTGCGGCTGCTGCTCCTCGACGAGGGGCACTGCCTGCGCGACCAGGCCCTCGACATCTGCCGCGAGGCCGGGCGCACCGACGGCGCCGAGGTCACCACCACCGCCGCCGGGCTCGCCACCCTGGTCCAGCTGGTCGCCGGCGGCCTGGGGGTGACCCTGCTGCCCCGCACCGCCGTGACCGTCGAGACCGCCCGTAACACCGCCCTGTGGACCGGGGGGTTCGCCGAGCCGGCGCCCTCCCGGCGGATCGCCCTCGCGATGCGGACGGGCGCGGCGCGGCACGCCGAGTTCGAGGAGCTGGCGGAGGCCCTGCGCGGGGCGATGGAGGAGCTTCCGGTACGGATGTGCGAGGGGATCTGAGACCCCCTCGCACACGCGAACGGAGGGTTACTCCGTGCGCAGCCCGTCCGCCCGCATCAGCCGCCACAGCACCGGCATGCTCAGCAGCGTCACGGCCGCGATCAGACCGAGGCCGATCCCGACGACGGGCAGGAACACCCACCAGTCGGTGACCGGCTGCCCGCTGGTCTGCAGCAGGACGAGGCCGAGGCCGAGACCGCCCGCCACGGCGAGGACCAGCCCGAGGACGATCGGCACCGCCGTCTGCCACAGCACCGACCAGCTCAGGGTCGAGCGCCGGGTGCCGAAGGCGACGAGCGAGGAGAGCAGCCGCTTGCGGTCCCTGAGCTGCTCCAGGGTCGCGACCAGGAGCGAGGCCGCCACCAGGAGCATCGTCAGGGTGGAGCCGACGAGGATGCCGGTGCGGACGCTGGAGAACGCCGCGTCGCGCTGGGTGTCCTTCAGGGTGCGGACCATGGACGTCGGGTCGATGGCCGCCGCCGTGTTCCGTACGAGGTCGGCGGCGTCGGGCACGGCCGGATCGAGCCGGACCATGGCCTGCGCCTCGGGCGTGTCGAGCGGGGCGGTGCCGATCGCCTTCGGGGTGGCGAGGACCCCGTACTCGTACATGCCCGTCGGGTCCGGCCGGGAGTCCACGATCCGGGCGTCGGCGGGGATGCGCCACTGCGGCAGCGGCCCCTTCGGGGGCTTCGGCGCCCCCGGGTACGGATGCGGGTCGCGCAGGGCGACCGCGGCGCCGGGCCGTGCGACCTTCTCGACGAAGGAGTCGTCCGGGTTGCCCTGCTTGCCGCGCGCGAGGAAGACGAAGACGTCGCCGTCCGCGCAGGAGGGGAGCGTGGCGAACTCCCGGAGGGAGGCGCAGTCGCCGACCCGGAGCGAGGCCATCGGGGAGAACTCCTCGCCGCCCTTGAGGGGCCCGGGCCGCCACACGGTGGACTCGACGACGCCGCTCACGCCGGCGACGCCCTCGGTCCGCCCGATGCGGTCGATCACCCCGCGGGCCTCGTCGGCGGTCCTGGTGTCGGCGTCGACCACGAGCTGGGCGCGGGACGTGTCCTCGCCCGTGGGCAGCGTGAAGTCGTTCTCCATCGCCTGGAACATCATCTGGAGCGCGATCGCCCCGGCCGCCGCGACGACGATCCCGCTGACCGCGCGGGCCGCCGTGCCGCTGCTCAGCTGGAGCCTGCGGACCGCGAGCTGCCAGGCCACGGGACCGGCGTGCAGCCGCTTCACACCCGCCTCGACGAGCCACGGCAGGAGCGAGGTGAGGCCGATCAGGGAGAGCGCGGTGCCGGCCACGACCCCCACGGTGTCGATGCTGGTCTGGGCCATCTGGATCTCGCCGATGAGCGGGACCAGGAAGGCCGCGCCGACCGCGAGGAGCAGCAGCCGCCACCACAGCCGGCGGCGGCGCGGGGTGGAGGCCCGTACGACGCCGAGCGGTTCGATCGCCACCCCGCGCAGCGCGAAGAGGGTGACCACGACCGAGGCGACCGGGACGACGGCGAGGACGAGGACGGCGAGCGCGGTCATCGGCACGACGTCGGACGGGTAGGCGTTGACGTCCCAGATGGTGAAGGCCCCCGCGAACTGCCGGCCCGCCATGAAGAGTCCGAGGCCCACGAGGAGGCCGAGCAGCGCGCCCGCGAGGGATTCGCCGGCCGCGATCCGCCGGGTCATGGCGGTGTCCGCGCCGATCAGCCGGAGGGCCGCGAGCCGCCGGTCGCGCTGCTCGCCGCCGAAGCGGACGGCGGTCGCGATGAAGACGAGGACCGGCAGGAGCATGACGACGCAGGCGACGACGACGAGGAGGATGAGGAACGCGTTCATCGGCTCCCCGGGCACCGACCAGCCGTAGCGCGTGCCGCGCCCGTCGTAGTTCTCGGTGTCGAGGAAGTCGACGTGGGCGACGTAGCGCAGTTCGGCCGGTCCGATGAGTCCGGCGGGACCGATCGTCCCGACGGTCTTGTAGGGCAGCCGCTTCTTGAGGAGGGCGCCCTCGGGGGAGTCGAGCAGCTCCCCCAGCGCGGGGGAGACGAGCATCTCGCCGGCCCCGGGGAACTTCGCGGCGCCCGGCGGGACCGGGGGCGCGTCGCCCTCGGGGCGCAGCAGCAGGCCGCTGACGGCGTCGTCCCGGTAGACGGTGGTTTGGCCGAGGTGGAGGAAGCTGTCGGGCCGCGGGGAGTCGATCTGCTCGCTGCCGTCGACGGCGCGGACCGCCTCCCGCACCTCCCGCTGGAAGAGCATGTTCGGGAAGGAGGCGGCGAGCAGCAGCAGGGCCACGCCGAAGCCGACGCCGGTCGCGGTCAGCAGGGTGCGGAGCAGGCCGGAGCGGCCGCCGGTGACCGCGAACCGGGCGCCGAGCGTCAGGTCGCGGGCCCAGGTGCCGAGGCTCATGCCGCCCACTCCGAGTCCCGTACGGAACCGTCCCGGACGACGACCTCGCGGTCGGAGTACGCGGCGACCCGGGCCTCGTGGGTGACGAGGACGACGGCGGCGCCGGTGTCCCGGGAGGCGTCGGTGAGGAGCCGCATGACCCGCTCGCCGTTGAGGGAGTCGAGCGCGCCGGTCGGCTCGTCGGCGAAGATCACGCGCGGGGAGGTGACGAGGGCGCGGGCGACGGCGACGCGCTGGCCCTGGCCGCCGGATATCTCGCCGGGGCGCTTGGCCGCGACGGCGTCGACCTCCAGGCGGGCGAGCCATTCGGCGGCCCTGGCCTCGGCGGCCTTCCGCTTCTCGCCGTTCAGGCGGAGCGGGAGGGCGACGTTCTCGACGCAGGTCAGCTCGGGGACGAGCTGGCCGAACTGGAAGACGAAGCCGAAGTCGGTGCGGCGCAGGGAGCTGCGCGCGCCGTCGGAGAGCGCGGTGAGCTCGCGTCCGTCGTAGGTGATGGTGCCCGCGTCGGGGCGCACGATGCCGGCCAGGCAGTGCAGGAGCGTCGACTTGCCGGAGCCGGAGGGGCCCATGACGGCGACGACCTCGCCGGCCCGGAGGGCGAAGTCGGCGCCCGCGAGCGCCGGGGTCGGGCCGTAGGCCTTGTCGAGGCCGGTGGCGCTCAGCAGCGGGGTGGAGCTCATCGGCGGATCTCCTCGGCGAGCGCGTCGAGGCGGGCGGCGGTCAGCTCCAGCCAGCGCAGGTCCGCCTCCAGGTGGAAGAGGGCGTGGTCGCAGATGAGCTGGTCGGCGAGGTCGCCGTCCCGCTTGCGCCGGGTGAGCTCGCGCATCAGGCGCAGGTGCTCGGCGCGCTGGGTGTCGAGGATCTCGGCGGCCCCGCGGCCGGTGAGCAGGGCCAGGACGACCTTGGTGTAGAGCGTGGACTGGAGGTACGGCTCCGGCTTCTCGGGGGTGGCGAGCCACTGGGCGACATCGGTGATGCCGGCCTCGGTGATCGCGTACCGCTTCCGCTCCGGGCCGCCGCCGGCCTCGATGCCGTCGACGACGACCAGGCCGTTCTTCAGGAGCCGGGACATGGTCGAGTAGACCTGGCCGTAGTGGAGCGGCCGGTCCTGGCCGAACTTCTCGTCGAAGGCGCGCTTGAGGTCGTAGCCGTGGCGCGGTCCGGACTCCAGGAGCCCGAGGAGGGTGTGACCGATGGACATGACCTCACTATACACGGGGTGTATACGCGCAATGTATAGCCGGGCCCGGCCGGGTCGGCCGCCCATGGGCCTGCTCCCGCCCGTTAAGCGGAATCCAGCTCTCACGCAACCATCCGGTCTGTCCGAGCGTCGGTTCCTCTGGGCGTGGGTGCTGATTCTCACGTCCGGAAAAGACGTGATCGGTTGTCCTTTGTCCGTCTCGCCGGTGTTAGCTGTCTGAGCTGATCCGGCGCGAACGGGCTCAGCACCGAGGGCGCCGGACACACGACGAGGAGCGACGGGACACATGGGCCGACCGGACAACGGCAAGGCGAAGAAGCGCGGCATACGCCGCCTCTTCACCTGGAAGAAGATCCTGGGCACCTTCTTCGTGTTCTGCCTGCTCGGCATGGGCGCTCTCTACGTCGTCTACCTGATGGTCCCGGTGCCGTCGGCCAACGCCGAGGCGACGATGCAGAGCAACATCTACAAGTACTCCAACGGCAAGATCCTCGCCCGCACCGGCGAGATAAACCGTGAGATCGTCGGCCTGGAGAAGATCCCGCTGCCGGTCCAGAAGGCCTTCGTCGCCGCCGAGAACAAGACCTTCTACAAGGACCACGGCGTCGACATCAAGGGCACCACCCGCGCCGCCTGGAACACCATCACGGGCAAGGGCAAGCAGGGCGGCTCGACGATCACCCAGCAGTACGTCAAGAACTTCTACCTGAGCCAGGACCAGACCGCGACGCGCAAGCTCAAGGAGATGGTCATCGCCATCAAGGTCGACCAGAAGTCGTCCAAGAGCGAGATCCTCGCCGGGTACATCAACACCAGCTACTACGGCCGCAGCGCCTACGGCATACAGGCCGCCGCCCGCTCGTACTACGGCGTCGACGCCACCCAGCTGACCACCGCCCAGGGCGCCTACCTCGCCTCGCTGCTCCAGGCCCCCAACCAGTACGACTGGACCTCCGCCAACGCCACCGGCCGCAAGCTCGTCGAGGACCGCTGGAACTACGTCCTCGACAACATGGTCGGCGAGGGCTGGCTCAGCCCCTCCGAGCGCGCCGGCATGAAGTTCCCCGTCCCGCAGAAGCCCAAGCCGCTCCCCGGCATGGAGGGCCAGACCGGCTACATCGTCGAGGCCGCCAACCAGGAGCTGATGCGCCAGGGCATCAGCGAGGAGGACATCAAGGCCGGCGGCTGGACGATCACCCTCAACATCGACGAGAAGAAGCAGAAGGACCTCGTCAAGGCGGTCGACAAGCAGCTGGAGGACAAGCTCGACCGCAAGGGCGACAAGAAGCAGGCCACCGTCCAGGCCGGCGCCACCTCCGTCGACCCGAAGACCGGCGCGGTCGTCGCCCTGTACGGCGGCGTCGGCGCCACCGAGCACTGGATGTCCAACGCCACCCGCCGCGACTACCAGCCCGCCTCCACCTTCAAGCCGATCGTCCTCGCCTCCGCCGTCGACAACCACGCCGTCACCCAGGACGGCCGCCAGATCGGCCTCGGCACGGTCTACGACGGCACCAGCCAGCGACCGGTCGTCGGCAGCCCCATCGAGTTCGCGCCGGAGAACGAGGACGACCGCAGCTACGGTCCCGTCACCGTCCAGAAGGCCACCAACAGCTCGATCAACTCGGTCTACGCCCAGATGATCGTCGACGTCACCCCGGCCAAGGCCAAGAAGACCGCCCTCGCCCTCGGCATGAAGGACGGCGCGGGCTTCCCCGAGACCCCCGCCATCTCCCTCGGCACCATGGGCGCCTCGACCATGGACATGGCCGGCGCCTACGCCACGCTCGACAACCACGGCAAGAAGGTCACCCCGACCCTGGTGAAGACCGCCGAGCACAAGGACCGCACGGTCAAGGGCGTCCAGGCGATCGGCGACCAGGTCATCAGCCGCGAGGCCGCCGACACCGCCACCCAGGCCATGACGGGCGTCGTCCGCAGCGGCTCCGGCGTCCGCGCCGCCGGCGACTACGAGGCCGCCGGCAAGACCGGCACCTCGGAGAACAACCGCTCCGCCTGGTTCGTCGGCTACACCCCCGAGCTCGTCACCGCCGTCGGCCTCTTCGGCGAGGACGCCAAGGGCAACCAGGTCACCCTCACCGACACCATCAACCAGGGCCGTGCCAACGGTGGCAAGACGCCCGCCGAGATCTGGGGCGACTACACCGAGCGCGCCCTCGACGGCGGCTCGGACGCCACCTTCGACCTGGAGACCGACGGCGCCGCCCCGGACGGCACGCTGCCGGACCCCACCCCGACCACCGAGGCCCCGGCGACCGAGGAGCCGTCCCAGGAGCCGACCACGGCCACCACCGCCCCGACGGCCCCGCCGACCACGACGGGCACCACGCCGCCGCCGACCAGCGACCCCGTCACCACGCCGCCGGAGTCCACCCAGGAGCCGACGACGCCCCCCACGGTCCCGACGGCCCCGCCGACGTCCGTCCAGCCGCCGGACGCCGGCGGCGACCCGGGCGCGAACAGCGCCGCAGGACCGAAGGGCTGACGACACGGCAGAAGGCCGGACCCCTCGCAGGGGTCCGGCCTTCTGCCGTACGGGACGGGGCTCAGCTACGGGTCGCCAGCTCGAACCAGACCACCTTGCCGCCCGAAAGCCGGGTCGCCCCCCACCGCCGTGCCAGCCGGTTCACCAGGAAGAGCCCGCGCCCGCCCTCGTCCGTGTCCCGCGCCCGCCGCTGCCGGGGCAGCTGCGGCGAGTCGTCGCCGACCTCGCAGCGCAGCACGTCCGTACGGAGCAGCCGCAGGGTCACCGGCCGCTCCGCGTACCGCACGGCGTTCGTCACGACCTCGCTGATCAGCAGCTCGACCGAGTCCGTCAGCTCCTCCAGGTCCCAGCGGGCCAGCGCCCGCCGGGCGAGCCGCCGGGCCCGCCCCGGGGCCGCGTCCTCCGGCTCCAGGAACCAGTACGCCACGTCGCTCGGCGCGATCCCGTCGAAGCGGGCCGCCAGCAGCGCGATGTCGTCGTCCCGGTCGCCCGGACCCAGCATGTCGAGGACGTCGTCGCAGAGCGCCTCCAGCGGCGGCGAGTGGTCCGGGCCCGTCAGCTGCGCGGTCGCCGCGAGGCGCTCCCGCAGCTGCTCGATCCCGGTCCACACGTCCCGCAGCCGGGACTCGACCAGACCGTCCGTGTAGAGCAGCAGCGTGGCACCCGCCGGGGCGTCCAGCTCGACCGCCTCGAAGTCCACCCCGCCGACCCCGATCGGGGCGCCGGGCGGCACCCGCAGCACCTCGGCACGGCCGCCCAGGTGGAGCAGTATCGGCGGCGGGTGGCCCGCGTTGGCCACGGTGATCCGGTGCGAGACCGGGTCGTACACCGCGTACATGCAGGTCGCCATGCGGTCCTGGCCGAGCCGCTGCGCCTGCTCGTCCAGGTGGTGCAGGACCTCCTGCGGCGGCAGGTCGAGACCGGCGAGGGTCTGCGCGGTGGTGCGCAGCTGGCCCATGATCGCCGCCGAGGTCATGGAGTGGCCCATGACGTCGCCGACGACCAGGGCGACCCTGCTGCCGGGCAGCGGGATCGCGTCGTACCAGTCGCCGCCGACCCGCGCCGTCTCCGCCGCCGGCAGATAGCGCGAGGCCAGCCTGACGCCGGTCGGCTGCGGCAGCGAGTCCGGCAGCATCGTCCGCTGGAGCTCGTCCGCGATGTACGCCTCGCGGCCGTAGAGGACGGCCTTGTCGATGCCCAGCGCGGTGTGCGTGGCCAGCTGCGCCGCGACGAGCAGGTCGTTCGGCTCGAAGGCGGGCTGCTCGGGGCGGCGCAGGAACACGGCGGCGCCGATCACCCGGCGCCGGCCGCGCAGCGGCGCGAGCACCGCGCGCAGCCCGCCGGGCAGCGGGTGCTCGGGGCCGAGCAGCTCGGTCAGCGCCGCCTTGGCGGCCGCGGAGTCGCCGAAGACCGGCCGCACCCCGCGCAGCACCTCGGCGAGCGCCCCGCCGTTCCGCACCTCGCAGAGTTCGGCCGCGGGGGTCGGATCCGGATCGGGTACGAGGACCAGCTCCTCGCCCTCCAGATCGCTTAACCGCAGCCGGTCGGTGCGGCGCAGCCGCAGCACGAACGGCGCCACCGGCCGCTCGTCGCCCACCGGGAGCGGGTCGCGGAGGTAGACCAGGATCTCGTCGGAGAAGGTCGGCACGGTGGCCCGGCACAGCCCGAGGACGATCTCGTCCAGGTCGATGCCGCGCGCGATCCGCCGGGTCGCGGCCCCGACGAACCGCAGCCGGTCACCCTCCCGCCGCGCCGTCGCGTCCCCGCCGCCGGGGTGCTGCGGAGAGACGGCCACGGCCACGGCACCGGGCCCGCCGGGGTGGCCGGCGCCGGGAGCGTCCGGGTGGTTCGTACCCCCGGGCGTGGCCGGGTGGTCGGTGCCGCCGGGGGCGTCCGGGCCCGTCGGCTGGGCGGGGACTTCCGGGGCCGGCGCCGGGGCCGGGGATGCCGGGCCGCCCGGCTGGGCGGGCAGGTCGGAGGGCAGGCCGGCCGCCGCCTCCTGGCGAGGGCGCGCGCGTTCCTGCGACCGGGCAGCCAGGGGCTGCCGGCCTTCGTGGGAGGTGGGATGCTCCGTCACGCGTGGGGTTCCGTCCGTCCGGGCCGGTGGTGCGATGCACTCGCTCTTCTCGCCGATGCCGCGCCTTCGGCGGGGGTAAACCCCTCGTATGCAGCGGATGTCGACGTTCCGCGAGCTGCGGCAACGGCAGGGGTCGGAACACCCGGGCGCACGTCCGGCACTGCTCTCCCCCTCGTGGATGACTTCTGGTCAGGTCCTGCGCTGTGCTGAGTCGTTGACGTGCTGTTCGGTCGGTCTGACGTGGTGTTCGGTGCGTCTGTGCCGTGCGGAGGACGATCCTACGTTTGAACCCCGGGGGCGTATCAAGGGTCTCACGGCGCCGTGTGCGCCGGAGTGCGATCCCAGTCCGACGGCAGTTCGGGAACTCGCCATTCCGGATCGGGCCGCCAGTCCTCCCAGCCGTCCGCGAACGGCGTCCCCCACGCCTTGATCCGCTCCACCGCCCGCTCCCCGGCCGCCCGCACCCGCTCGGCCTGCTCCGGGCTCATCAGGCCGGACCGCTGGGCCTGCGCGAACTCGTCCTCGTCCCGCCACAGCCAGCTGCGGTCGGGGTAGACGGAGATGTCGAGGAAGTGGTCCTCGGAGTCGAAGCCGCCGGACCAGCGGACCCGGGGCTCCTCCAGGTTCACGTACCAGCTGCGGAAGCGCCAGCCGCGCTCCCAGAACAGCCAGACCGACCACGGCTCGCCGGGCCGGGCCAGCTTCAGCACCCCGCTGCCGGCCCAGCGCGCGCGCTCGGTGGTGCGCGGGGCGGTGTAGCGGGTGGCGAGCGGCTCGTCGTGGACGGGCGTGCCGTCGGCGAGCACGGGCCGGACGCACTCGGTGCCGGGCGCCATCCAGACCGCGAGCAGTTCCGGCGTGTCCTGCACGACCGTCACCGGCCGGCAGATGTGCACCGCGCCGGTGCCGTTGCCGCGGTAGCGCCAGAGGATGTGATCCCCCGGCGCCCAGTGCTGAGAGCCGTCCGATCCTGTCATGCGCAGATCTTAGGGGCGCGCTCCCACGACCGCTGCGGCACAGGTCACGGAGGGGACGGCTACCGGCCGGTCGCTACCGGCCGGTCACCTGGACCGCCGCCGCTACGGGTGCGTCATCCGCAGCACGTCCAGCGCCTCGTCCAGCTGCTCGACCGTGAGGTCGCCCCGCTCGACGTAGCCGGAGTCGAGGACCACCTCGCGGATGGTCCTCCGCTCGGCGAGGGACCTCTTCGCGACCTTGGCGGCCTCCTCGTACCCGATGTACTTGTTCAGCGGGGTGACGACGGACGGCGAGGACTCGGCGTACTCGCGGGCGCGCTCCACGTTCGCGGTGATCCCGTCGACCGTGCGGTCGGCGAGCAGCCGGGAGGCGTTGGCGAGGAGCCGTACGGACTCCAGGAGGTTCTTGGCCATCACCGGCAGCATCACGTTGAGCTCGAAGTTCCCGGCCGCGCCCGCCACCGCCACCGTGGTGTCGTTTCCGGTCACCTGCGCGGCGACCATCAGGACCGCCTCGGGGATCACCGGGTTGACCTTGCCGGGCATGATCGAGGAGCCGGGCTGGAGGTCGGGGAGGTTGATCTCGGCGAGGCCGGTGCGCGGGCCGCTGGCCATCCAGCGCAGATCGTTGGCGATCTTGGTGAGGGAGACGGCGATGGTCCTGAGCTGCCCGGACGTCTCCACCAGGGCGTCGCGGGCGCCCTGGGCCTCGAAGTGGTCGCGGGCCTCGGTCAGCGGCAGTCCGGTGGCGCGGGCGACCTCGGCGATGACGGCCGCGGAGAAGCCGGCCGGGGTGTTGATGCCGGTGCCCACCGCCGTGCCGCCGAGGGGGAGTTCGGCGAGCCGGGGGAGCGCCGCCCGCAGCCGCTCGGCGCCGTACCTGACCTGGGCCGCGTAGCCGCCGAACTCCTGGCCGAGGGTGACCGGGGTGGCGTCCATCAGATGCGTACGGCCGGACTTCACCACCGTCGCGAATTCGGCTGATTTTCGCTCCAGGGCGGCGGCCAGATGATCGAGGGCGGGGATCAGGTCGCGGGTGACGGCGGCGGTGGCCGCGATGTGGATGGAGGAGGGGAAGACGTCGTTCGAGGACTGCGAGGCGTTGACGTGGTCGTTGGGGTGGACCTCGCGGCCCTCGGGGAGCCGCTCGGTGGCGAGGGTGGCGATGACCTCGTTGGTGTTCATGTTGGACGAGGTGCCCGAGCCGGTCTGGAAGACGTCCACGGGGAAGTGCTCGTCCCAGCGCCCCTCCGCGACCTCCTCGGCGGCCGATCCGATCGCCTCCGCGCGGTCCTTCTCGATCACCCCGAGCTCGGCGTTGACCTTGGCGGCCGCGGCCTTGATCCGGGCCAGGGCCTCGATGTGGGCGCGCTCCAGGCGCTGTCCGGAGACCGGGAAGTTCTCCACGGCCCGCTGGGTCTGGGCCCGCCACTTGGCGTGGGCGGGAACCCGCACCTCGCCCATGGAGTCGTGCTCGATCCGGTACCCGTCGTCCTCGTTCATGTTCCTCAACCTCCCACTGTGCTGATCGGGGGGCGCCCCCGAACCCCCCCGAAAAAGATGAGCACTTGTCTTGTTCGATGTATTCCCAAGACGCCTACCGGCCAGTAAAAACCGTGGGTAACCCCACTTCCAGGAGGCGCAGTGAAGCGCACCAGGTACAGACTCCGCTGGCCGATAGCGGCCGTCGCCGCCGCCGCGGCGGCCCTCGGCAGCATGACCGCCGCAGCTCCCGCCGGCGCGGCCGACACGAGCACGACGGCCGGAATCACCTCCGTACCGCTCTCTCCCGAGCTGGAGGCGATCCGGGCGGCCGAGGCCACCAAGATCTACGGCAGCCCCGAGGAGCGCCCGCTCGCCCAGCGCAGGACGGGCCTGATCTCGCTGGGCGACAGCGAGATCTCCGGCGAGGGCGTCGGCTCCTACGAGTCGCCGACCAACGGGCCCACCAACTGGTGCCACCGCTCCCCGGACGCCGCCATCCACCGCACCGGAATCCCCGCGGACCTCACGTTCAACGTGGCCTGCTCCGGCGCGTACACCGGCAACATCCGGATCGGCGGCGCCAAGCAGTACGCCGACGAGCTCGTCCAGAGCGACAACCTCGCGATCAAGGCGCGCAACACCCGCATCAAGATGGTGCTGCTCGTCGCCGGAGCCAACGACGACCTCCAGTTCGGCCCGGTCATGACCGACTGCGTCCAGCGCTTCGTCCTCAGCCAGGGCACCTGCGAGCCCAAGTACGCCCCCGGCTGGCAGGCCCGCGTCGACGCGCTCGTCCCCAAGGTCGAGCAGACGGTCACCGACCTGAAGACCGTCATGCGGGACGCCGGATACGCCGACGGCGACTACAAGCTCGTCGTCATGGGCTACCCCAGCCCGATCGGCCCCGACTTCTACGACAACCCGAACTTCCCCGGCAAGCTCTCCTGCGGCGGCATGGGCTACGACTCCGACACCAAGTGGGGCCGCAACACCGCCGTCCCCGCCTTCGAGCGGGGCATGCGCAAGGTCGCGGCCGACACCGGGGTCACCTTCCTCGACAACTCGCGCCTCTTCCACGGCCACGAGGTCTGCATGGAGGACACCTGGGCCCGGGGCCTCTACATCGACCTCTCCAAGCCCGGCGGCCTCGACGAGAACTCCGTACGCCAGTCCTTCCACCCCAACTACCGCGGCCACGGCGCCTTCGCCTCCTGCCTGACCCAGATCTACAACTCGGGTGCGCGCGAGGCGGGCTGTGCCGACGTCAACTCCTCCGGCACCCCGACGCTCTTCCCGCTCGCCTGGGACGACGCGTACCAGCCGCTGAGGATCCAGGCCACCGGCAACTGCCTGGACGTGAACGCGTCCGAGTCGGCCAACGGGACCGCCGTCCTCGGCTGGGACTGCCACGGCGGCCGCAACCAGGGCTGGTGGTACGACTCCGCCCGGCAGACCCTCCACACCCAGCTCACCCAGGACCGCTGCCTGGACGTGCCGGGAGCCGCCTACCAGACCGGCAAGGCCCTCATCGTCTGGAACTGCAGCGGAGCGGCCAACCAGAAGTTCGTCCGTGACGGCGCCACCATCCGGCCCGCCGCCGCGACCGGGCTCTGCCTCACCCAGGGCGCGGCGAAGGAGCCGATCCGGCTCCAGAACTGCGACGGCTCCGCGAACCAGAAGTTCGTGTAAGGGCCCCCAGGAACGCCGCGGCCTCCGTCCGGTGCGGGACGGGGGCCGCGGTCATGCCCGGGGGCGGCGTCATGTCCGGAGGGTGCGTCGTGCCTAAGGGGGGCGTCATGTCCGGAGGGTGGCGTCGTGCCTGAGGGTGGCGTCATGTCCGGAGGGCAGTGGATTCCGCGGTGGATTCCTCCGAACGGGCGAAGCCGCGGTGGTCGCCGGACAATGTGAAGCGTGCCGAGGGGGACCCCATCCCACGGGAGGCAGGACATGATCCGCAGCTTCAGGAGGACCGGCGCGCTCGGCGTCTGCGCGGTCGCCGCCGTCGCGGCGAGCACCTTCGCCGCCGCCCCCGTCTCCGCACACAGCGGAGGCGGTTTCGAGTTCACGCTCTACGCCAAGCAGGTCCAGCCCCCCGCGACGAACCAGAGCAGCCCACCGCCCAAGGTCGGGGACACGCCCGTCTTCGCCGACGACCTCTACAAGACCAAGGGCGGCGAGAAGGTCGGCCGCGACGGCGTGACCTGCGCCGTGGTGCGCGTCTCCGGCGACCAGGTCGACATGAACTGCGTCGGCACCATCGTCCTGAACGGCGGACCGGGCGGACAGCTCACCGCCCAGGCCCTCACCACCTTCGACACCACGAACGAGGCCCCGTCCGCCTTCGACATCGCCGTCACCGGCGGAACCGGCGACTTCAAGCAGGCGAGCGGATACATCACCTCGACCCCCGACGGGGACTACAACCGGATGGAGTTCCACATCACCACGCGGTGAGCCCGTTACGACAGCTTGCCGCCGTAGTCCGGGAGCTTGAAGGCGCGCTCGGCGTGTCCGCCGACGAGGTCGGTCGTGTTGTTGCCGATGTTCGCGATGATCGTGTAGCCCTTGGCCTCGATCTCGGCGCGCTTCTCGGTCTTGTACGCGCTGACCTCGGAGAACAGGTCGGGCAGCGAGCGCACGTACAGCCCGTCGACCGGGTAGCCGGCCTTCTTCAGGTTCCAGTCCGTCAGGGAGTAGATGATCCCGGGCCGGGCGGTGACGAAGAAGACGGCCACCCCGCGCGCGTGGGCGTCGGCGACGAGGGCGCGCACGTCGGCGATGGCCGGGGTCGGCAGCTCCCAGAACGGGTGGAAGTCCGTCTCCAGGGAGCTGTTGTCGATGTCGAGGACGATGGCCTGCTTCTCACGGCCGGCGTTCGCGGCGCGCGCCTCGATGTACGGCCGGGCCTCGGCGACGACGGCCGCCACGTCGCGCCGCCAGGTCGTGTAGTCGACGCCCGCGAGGGCCGCCGTCGAGGTGACGTGGGTGTCCGGATCGGCGGCGGAGGCGGTGGGCGCGACGCCGACGACGAGGACGGCGGTCAGGCCGAGGGCCGCGGCGGTGGTCTTGGCGGAGGGCATGGGGGGCTCCCGAGTGGGTCGAACCGGCTCAGTGATTGACATGCTCGCGACCCATACTGGCCAGTAGGCGACGGGAAGGCTACCGGCTGGTAGCGACTTTCTGAGCGAAGATCGACGCGCGAGAACGACGACGCCCCCGGCCCTTTCGGGCCGGGGGCGTCGCGAGGGCCCTGAGAGGGGCCCACGGGATCAGGCGAGACCGGGGCCGCGCACCGGGGCCATGCGTGTCGTGATCCCCGGCCGTCCGGCGGCCGCGCGGCGGAGGCGCTACGACAGCTGCGAGCCCTGGCGCACCGGGATGTGCGTGAAGGTCGGCTCGGGCGCCGGGTTCTGGAAGAAGTCGTTGCCCTTGTCGTCGACGACGATGAACGCCGGGAAGTCCTCGACCTCGATCTTCCAGACCGCCTCCATGCCGAGCTCCTCGTACTCGACGACCTCGACCTTCTTGATGCAGTCCTGCGCGAGCCGGGCCGCCGGGCCGCCGATCGAGCCCAGGTAGAAGCCGCCGTGCGCGCCGCACGCGTCCGTGACCTGCTTGCTCCGGTTGCCCTTGGCCAGCATGACCTTCGAGCCGCCCGCCGCCTGGAACTGCTCGACGTACGAGTCCATGCGGCCGGCCGTCGTCGGACCGAAGGAGCCGGAGGCGTAGCCCTCGGGGGTCTTCGCGGGGCCCGCGTAGTAGACCGGGTGGTCCTTCAGGTACTGCGGCATCTCCTCGCCCGCGTCCAGGCGCTCCTTGATCTTGGCGTGCGCGATGTCGCGCGCCACGACCAGCGGGCCGCTCAGGGACAGCCGGGTCTTGACCGGGTACTTGGTCAGCTCGGCGAGGATCTCGTCCATCGGCTGGTTGAGGTCGATCTTCACGACGTCCTCGTCCGTGGCCAGGTGCTCCTCGGTCGTCTCCGGCAGGAAGCGCGCCGGGTCGGTCTCCAGCTGCTCCAGGAAGACGCCCTCGGCGGTGATCTTCGCGACGGCCTGGCGGTCGGCCGAGCAGGAGACGGCGATCGCGACGGGCAGCGAGGCGCCGTGGCGGGGGAGGCGGACGACACGGACGTCGTGGCAGAAGTACTTGCCGCCGAACTGCGCGCCGATGCCGATCTTCTGCGTCAGCTCGAAGACCTTCTCCTCCAGCTCCTTGTCGCGGAAGCCGTGGCCGGTCTCGGCCGAGCCCTCGGTGGGCAGCTCGTCCAGGTAGTGCGCGGAGGCGTACTTCGCGGTCTTCAGCGCGAACTCGGCGCTCGTGCCGCCGACGACGATCGCCAGGTGGTACGGCGGGCAGGCGGCCGTGCCGAGCGAGCGGATCTTCTCCTCCAGGAACTTCATCATGGAGGCCTCGTTCAGGACCGCCTTGGTCTCCTGGTAGAGGAAGGACTTGTTGGCCGAGCCGCCGCCCTTGGCCATGAAGAGGAACTTGTACGCGCCGCCGTCCGTCGCGTACAGCTCGATCTGCGCGGGCAGGTTCGAGCCGGTGTTCTTCTCCTCCCACATGGTGACCGGGGCCATCTGCGAGTAGCGGAGGTTCAGCTTGGTGTACGCGTCGTAGATGCCCTTGGACAGGGCCTCCTCGTCACGGCCGGAGGTCAGCACGTTCTGGCCGCGCTTGCCCATGACGATCGCGGTGCCGGTGTCCTGGCACATGGGCAGGACGCCGGCGGCGGCGATGTTCGCGTTCTTGAGGAGGTCGAGCGCGACGAACTTGTCGTTGCCCGACGCCTCCGGGTCGTCGATGATCCGGCGCAGCTGGGCCAGGTGGGCCGGGCGCAGGAAGTGCTGGATGTCGTGGATGGCCTCGGCGGCCAGCTTGCGCAGCGCCTCCGGCTCGACCTTGAGGAACGTACGCCCGTCGGCCTCGAAGGTGGAGACACCTTCGGAGGTCACCAGGCGGTAGGGCGTGGTGTCCTCTCCCAGGGGGAGCAGATCGGAGTACGCAAACTCAGGCATGACGGCGGCCATTCCTCACTCGGCAGACAGCGGCGCCGCCTCCATTGGCGGCGCGTCCTCCAGCGTAAGACGCGGGGGCGGCGCCGATCCTGTGAGGTAAGGCTCAGTAGGGGCGTGGACCGCACCGGAATGGCGTGTTTCGGCCTGCCCGCCGGTCCGGTCCGCCTGTCGGCCCGCCTGTCGGTCCGGTCCGCCGGTCCGGTTCGCCGGCTCGCCGGTCCGCCCGCCGGCGCACCCGGCGCACCCGGGGTATCCCCTAGGGGACAGGACCGGGGTGCCACCTCTGGTCGCGATCTATCGCGTTTCGCTACGCTGGCTCCGTGGACCTCGAAAAGCAGCCCGAACCCGAGAAGCAGCCGCAGCCGCAGCGGCCGGTCGCCCCCGCCGAGCCCGCTCTCCCCGGGCCCGCCTTCGCCGATCCGCAGGGCGCGCTGCGGGCCTCGGACGCGGACCGGGACCGGATCGCGGACATCCTCAGGGACGCCCTGGCCGAGGGGCGGATCGACGCCGAGGAGCACTCGGAGCGGATCGACGCGGTCTACCGGGCCAAGACCGTCGGGGAGCTGGAGCCGATCGTCCGCGACCTGCCGGCCGCCCGCCCCGCCCAGGCGCCCGAACCGGCCGTCGCCTACGGCCCGGAGGATCCCGAGGGCTCCGCGGACAACCTCGTGGCGATCTTCTCCAGCACGACCCGCAAGGGCCGCTGGCGGGTGAGCCGCCGGACGAACGCCTTCGCGCTCTTCGGGAACGTCGAGATCGACCTGACCGAGGCGATCTTCGCCCAGCGGCTGACCACCATCAACGCCACGTCCATTTTCGGCAACGTCGAGGTGCGGGTCCCGGAGAACATCAGCATGCGCGGCAGCGGCAGCGGCATCTTCGGGAACTTCGAGGTCGTGACCCTGGAAGGGGTCGACCCCCAGGCCCCCGTCGTCGTCATCAACGGCTACTCGGTCTTCGGGAACGTCGAGGCCAGGCCCAAGCGCGGCAAGTGGATCACCGACCTCCAGGGCAAGCTCAGGAAGGACAGCGGGCGGTGACGCCGGGTCACCTCCCGAGGTGACCGGAATTCGCCCCCGGGTATCCGCAGTGCGGAACGGCAGGGCACGCAGTGCATAGGCGCGCGCACAGCGGGTAGGGCTGGTGCATCGCCGCTCGCTCGCGAAGCCGTCGTCAGGAGTAGACCGTGCTGCAACTGCCGCATCAGCCCCTCCAGGTCGCCGCCGTGCCCCCTCAGCGCGCCCCTGCCCGGGAGGACGAGGCCGGCCCATGGCACGCGGAGGCGGTGTGCCGCCGGGACGAAGCAGGGCTCTTCTTCGCCCCCTCGAAGGAGCCGACCGCCGCGCGGCTCGCCCGCGAGGAGGCGGCGAAGCGGGTCTGCGCGCGCTGTCCGGTGATGGTCGAGTGCCAGGAGCACGCACTGCTCCAGCCCGAGCCGTACGGAGTGTGGGGCGGGCTCACGGCGGCCGAGCGGCGCGTGGTCCTCGCCCGGCGCCGGCGGCGTGAGGTGGAGCTGCGGAAGGCGGCCGCGACCGAGCGGATCGCCCAGGCGGGCTGACGGGATCGCGGAGACCTTCCCCCGGCCCGTACGAGAAGGGGCGCCCCCACCGCACATGGGGGCGCCCCTCTTCGTACCGTCGCGCGGAACCGTTACTTCGCGCGGTCGAAGTCGATCGCGCTGTACGCGCGCAGCTTCGAGAGGCGGTGCGTCGAGTCGATCTGGCGGATCGTGCCGGACTTCGAGCGCATGACCAGCGACTGCGTGGTCGCCGTCTCGCCGCGGTAGCGCACGCCGCGCAGCAGCTCGCCGTCGGTGATGCCGGTCGCGACGAAGAACACGTTCTCACCGCTGACCAGGTCGTTCGTGGAGAGCACGCGGTCCAGGTCGTGGCCCGCGTCCAGCGCCTTCTGCCGCTCGGCGTCGTCCTTCGGCCACAGCTTGCCCTGGATCACACCGCCGAGGCACTTGATCGCGCAGGCGGAGATGATGCCCTCGGGCGTGCCGCCGATGCCCATGAGCAGGTCGACGCCGGTGCCCTCGCGGACGGCCATGATCGAGCCGGCGACGTCGCCGTCCGAGATGAACTTGATCCGGGCGCCCGTCTCGCGGATCTCCTTGACGATGCCCTCGTGGCGCGGGCGGTCCAGGATGACGACCGTGATGTCCTCGGGCGAGGAGTTCTTCGCCTTGGCGACCCGGCGGATGTTGACCGAGACGGGCGCGTTGATGTCGACGAAGTCGGCGGCCTCGGGACCGGTGACCAGCTTGTCCATGTAGAAGACCGCGGACGGGTCGAACATGGTGCCGCGGTCGGCGGCGGCCAGGACGGCGATCGCGTTCGGCATGCCCTTGGCGTTGAGCGTGGTGCCGTCGATCGGGTCGACCGCGATGTCGACCTCGGCGCCGGTGCCGTCGCCGACCCGCTCGCCGTTGAAGAGCATCGGGGCTTCGTCCTTCTCGCCCTCGCCGATGACGACGACGCCGTTCATCGAGACGGTGGAGATCAGGGTCCGCATGGCGTTGACCGCCGCCCCGTCCGCGCCGATCTTGTCGCCGCGGCCGACCCAGCGGCCGGCGGCCATGGCGGCCGCCTCGGTGACGCGGACCAGCTCAAGGGCGAGGTTGCGGTCGGGGGCCTCGGGAGAAACGACAAGCTCGGGCGGAAGGTGGTGGTGCTCGGTCATCGGAACGCACCTTTCTGTACGGCGACGGCCGGAAAAAAGAGGGTGCTGTGACTCTATCGGTACGTCGACAAAATGAGCAGAGGGGCCCACGTATGAGCACAACACCATGATGCGACCATGGTGGGCGTGGCAGGTATGCGAGGCAGGCAGACGGTACGCGGGATGTTCCAGTCCCTCGGGGTGATCATGGTCGCCGCGGGCGTGATGTATCTCTTCATCCCGCACGACGACGGCGCGGAGCCGGTCAAGGCGAAGGACTACCGGGTCGAGCTCCTCACGGCCCAGCGGGCGGCGCCGTATCCGGTGCTGGCGCCCGAGGGTCTCGGCGAGGGCTGGAAGGCGACGGTGGTCTCGTACAAGCGCGAGAAGGCCGATGCCTGGCAGCTCGGCTTCCTCTCCCCGGACACCCAGTACGTGGCCGTGAACCAGTCGACGGCCGAGCCGGGCAAGTTCGTGCCCGAGGTGACGCTGAAGGCCAAGGACACCGGGAAGACCGAGACGGTGGCCGGCCGGGTCTGGCAGCGCTGGGAGGGCCCGAAGTACGACGCGCTCGTCCGCACGGAGAACGGCGCGACGACCGTGGTGACCGGCACCGCCTCCTTCGAGCGGCTGGCGGAGATGGCCGGCGCGCTCCAGTCGAAGAAGGTCTGAGCCGTACGGAACGGGATGTACGGAAAGGGCCCCGCACTCGTGGAGTGCGGGGCCCTTTCCGTGCCGTCAGGCTCAGACGGTGGTGACGACCTCGTCGTAGGAGAGGCGCGGGTTGCGCGGGAACCAGGCGTCCTCGCCCGGCTTGCCGATGTTGACGATCATCAGCGGGGTGTGGTCGTCGTCCAGGAACTCCTTCTGGATGCCGGCGAGGTCCGCACCGGTCATCGGACCGGCGGCCAGGCCGGCGGCGCGGACGCCCACGATGAAGTACGCGGCCTGGAGGGCGGCGTTCAGCAGGGCGGAGCCCTCGCGGACCGGGCGCTCCGAGAAGAACATGTCCTTGACCTGCGGGAAGTGCGGGAGCAGGGTCTCGAACTCCTCGTGGAACTCGTTGTCGGCCGAGAGGATCGCGACCAGCGGGGCGGTGGAGGTCTTGGCCGCGTTGCCCTCGGCCATGTGCTTCACCAGACGCTCGCGGGCCTCGGGGGAGCGGACCAGGGTGATGCGCAGCGGGGTCTGGTTGAAGGCGGTCGGGCCGTACTTCACCAGGTCGTAGATCGCCTGCATCTGCTCGTCGGTCACCGGCTCGTCGGTGAACGTGTTGGCGGTGCGGGCCTCGCGGAAGAGGAGGTCCTGGGCGGCGGCGTCGAGGGCGAGAGACATGGGGCGTACCTTCCGGACTGCAAAGGGGGGTCACTCGTACGGGGTTCGAGCGATGCCTCGACAGTACGCCGAAGATTGATGAAAGTTCAACCAACTCATCCGGATAGTGATCCGTTTCACTCTCATCCGGATAGCGATCCGCTTTTCCTCGAAGTCTACGCCAGGACGTCTGCGTCGGGGCGGCTGCGTCGGGGCGGCTGCGTCGGGACGGCTGCGTCGGGACGGCTGCGTCGGGGCGGCTGCGGCGGTACGTGCGCGCCAGGGCGTCCACGCCAGGGCGTCCACGCCGGGACGGCTGCGGCGGGACGTGCGCGCCAGGACGGCTGCGTCGGGACGGTGCGGGCCCGCGTGGTCCGCCGTGGCGCTCCTCGGCCCCGCCTCGGCGCTACTCGTCCCCGTCCTCCGCCTCCGCCCCGTCCGTGCGCTCGGCCGCCAGCGAGGCGTCGAGCCGGGCCCGGGCCCCCTCCAGGCGATGCCGGCACACCTTCGCCAGCTCCTCGCCGCGCTCCCAGAGCGCAAGGGACTCCTCCAGGGACGTCCCGCCCGCCTCGAGCCGCCGGACGACCTCGATCAGCTCGTCCCGCGCCTGCTCGTACCCGAGGGCCGCCTCTTCCGCGCCCGTGTCCGTACCCGCTGCCATCTGCCGCTCCATCCTTCGTATCGGTTCTTGCCTGAACGCTCAGGCCGGGTCGGCCGTGCGCCGCACCGTGAACTCGCCCTCGGCGACCCTGGCCCGCAGCTCCTCGCCCTCCGCGACCTCCTCGGGGGAGCGGACCACCGCCCCGTCCGGTCGCTGGAGCACCGCGTACCCCCGCTCCAGCGTCGCGGCGGGCGACAGCGCCCGGACACGCGCCCGCGTGTGCGAGAGCTCCGAGTCCGCCCGGTCCAGCAGGTGTCCGAGCACCCGCCGGCTCCGCGCGAGGAGCGCCGCGACCTCGTCCTCGCGGACCTCGACCATCCGCTGCGGATGCTCCATGACGGGCCGCGCGAGCGCCTGTGCCAGGCCGCGCTCCTCGCGCTCCAGGAGGCCGCGCACGGTCCGCAGCGCCCGGTCCCGCAGCCCGCGCACCCGCTCCAGCTCCTCGCCGACGTCCGGGACGACCTTCTTGGCCGCGTCCGTCGGAGTCGAGGCGCGCAGATCGGCCACCAGGTCGAGCAGCGGCGAGTCCGGCTCGTGCCCGATCGCGGACACCACCGGCGTACGGCACTCGGCCACCGCCCGGACCAGCTGCTCGTCCGAGAACGGCAGCAGGTCCTCGACGCTGCCGCCGCCCCGGGCCACGATGATCACGTCCACGTCCTCGTGCGCGTCCAGCTCCCTGACCGCCTGGACGACCTGCGGGACCGCCTTCACGCCCTGCACCGCCACGTTCCGCACCTCGAAGCGGACGGCCGGCCAGCGACGCCGCGCGTTCTCCAGGACGTCCCGCTCGGCCGCCGAGGCGCGGCCGCAGACCAGGCCGACGAGGCGCGGCAGGAACGGCAGCGGCTTCTTCCGGTCGAGCGCGAAGAGCCCCTCCGAGGCCAGGCTCCGCTTCAGCTGCTCCAGGCGCGCGAGCAGCTCGCCGATCCCGACCGGCTTGATCTCCGCCGCCCGCAGCGACAGCTGCCCGCGCGGCGCGTACCACTCGGGCTTGGCGTGCACGACGACCCTGGCGCCCTCCGAGACGACGTCCGCGACCGCGTCGAAGACCTGGCGGTAGCAGGTGACGCTGATGGAGATGTCGTACGAGGGATCCCGCAGCGTCAGGAAGACGACCCCGGCGCCGGGGCGCCGCGACAGCTGCGTGATCTGCCCCTCGACCCAGACCGCCCCGAGCCGGTCGATCCACCCCCCGATCATCCGGGAGACCTCACCGACGGGAAGCGGTGCTTCTGCGGACGTAGTCAGACCCATGGACCGAGCGTAACCGCGCGGTACGACAACGTCACAGGGGCGTGTGGGCAGGCGGGGCGGTACCGCGCGGGGACGTCACCACGCGCGCGGGGGCGCCGTAATCAGGTCTCACGCGCGCGGGGACGGCCGTGTCGGGTCTTACGCGCGCGGGGACGGTCGTGTCGCGCCCTGGACGGCGAGGACGACGAAGCCCACCCCCAGCCACACCACGCCCACCACCTGGGCGGCGGCCGAGGCCTCGACGATCACGGCGATCAGGATCGCCGCGCCGACCACCGGAAGGACGACGTGCTTCAGCCAGTGCGGCGGCCCCTCCGCCCGCCGTACCGCGAACCAGCCCACCACGCTCGCGTGCAGCAGGACGAAGGCGGTGAGCGCGCCGATGTCGACCACCGAGACCAGCTGGTCGAGGCCGTCGTCCCGGCGCGCCGCCCACAGCGCGGCGATCATCGTGATCGTCGCCGCCACGAGCAGCGCCACGCGCGGGACGCCGCCGTCGGTGCGGGCGAGCAGATGGGGAAGGCGCCGGTCGCGGCCCATCGCGAACAGCAGCCGCCCGCCCGCCGCCTGCCCCGCGAGCGCCGCGAAGGCCGCGCCGATCGCCTTGGAGACGGCCACCAGATCGTGCAGCCAGCCGCCCACGGAGGCGTCCACGGCGTCGTAGAAGGCCGAGCCCTGCTTGGCCGGGTCGGCGGCGAGCTCGGCCGAGGAGAGCGGTTCGAGGAGCGCCACCAGCCAGGTCTGGGCCACGAACAGGGCGCCCGCGAGCGCCAGGCAGAACAGCAGCGCCCGCGCCACCTTCCGCGAGCCGCCCGTCACCTCCTCCGCGAAGGAGGCGATGGCGTCGAAGCCCAGGTACGACAGGACGGCCACCGAGACCGCTCCCACGACCGCGGACAGCGAGAACGCGACGTCGCCGGTGAGCGGCGACCACCAGTCGCGCAGGGCTCCGTCCCGTGCGAGCACCACCACCGCGGACACCACGAAGACCAGCAGGACGACGATCTCCATCACGAGCACCGCGAAGCCGACCCGGGCCGCCGCCCGTACGCCCCACAGGTTGAGGAGGGTGGTGACCACCACGGCGATCCCGGTCCACACCCACCGGTCCACGTCCGGGACCAGCGCCTCCATGGCGATGCCCGCGAAGAGGTAGGCGACGGCCGGGATCAGCAGGTAGTCGAGCATCGCCATCCACCCGGCGATGAATCCGGGCCCCTCCCCGAGGCCCTTGCGCGCGTACGTGAAGACGGAACCGGCCTGCGGCGCGACCCGCACCATCTGGGCGTAGCTGAACGCCGTGAACGCCATGGCGACGGTCGCCACGACGTACACCAGTGCGACGGCTCCGTGCGATTTCGCGTCGAGCGTGCCGAAGACGCCGACGGGCGCCATGGGGGCGATGAACAGCAGCCCGTACACGACAAGGTCGCGGAATCCGAGATTCCGCCGCAGCCCCTCGTGGTCCGCCACCTGCGTCTCCTGAGCCATGGCGCCAGTTTCGGCCACGGCACCGCTCCAACCGCTCACCGACGCGGCCTTACGATGGGACGCATGACTGCAACGCCCGCGCCGACGCCCGATGCCGCCTCCGCGACGAACCGCCCGAAGCGTGTCCTGCTCGCCGCGCCCCGCGGCTACTGCGCGGGCGTGGACCGTGCCGTGATCGCCGTGGAGAAGGCCCTGGAGCAGTACGGGGCGCCGATCTACGTCCGGCACGAGATCGTCCACAACAAGTACGTCGTCCAGACCCTGGAGCGGAAGGGCGCGATCTTCGTCGACCAGGCGACCGAGGTGCCGCCGGGCAACATCGTGATGTTCTCCGCGCACGGCGTCGCCCCGACCGTCCACGAGGAGGCCCGCGTGGGCCGGCTCGCGACCATCGACGCCACCTGCCCGCTGGTCACCAAGGTCCACAAGGAAGCCGTCCGCTTCGCCAAGGACGACTTCGACATCCTCCTCATCGGCCACGAGGGCCACGAGGAGGTCATCGGCACCTCCGGCGAGGCCCCCGACCACATCCAGCTGGTCGACGGCCCCGAGGACGTGGCCAAGGTCGAGGTCCGCGACCCCTCCCGGGTCGTCTGGCTCTCCCAGACCACGCTCTCGGTCGACGAGACGATGGAGACGGTCGACGCGCTGAAGGAGAAGTTCCCGCAGCTGATCTCCCCGCCGTCCGACGACATCTGCTACGCCACGCAGAACCGCCAGACCGCCATCAAGGAGCTCGCCGACCAGGCCGAGCTGGTGATCGTCGTCGGCTCGAAGAACTCCTCCAACTCGATCCGCATGGTCGAGGTCGCCAAGCAGGCCGGCGTCCCCGCCTCGTACCTCGTCGACTTCGCCAGCGAGATCGACGAGGCCTGGCTGGAGGGCGTGACCAGCGTCGGCCTCTCCTCCGGCGCCTCCGTCCCGGACGTCCTGGTGCAGGAGGTCCTGGAGTGGCTCGCCGAGCGCGGCTACGTGGACGTGGAGATCGTCAAGACGGCCGACGAGTCCCTCACCTTCTCGCTGCCCAAGGAGCTCCGCAACAAGGACCTGCGGGCCGAGGCGGAGCGGCTCGCGGCCACGGCGCCCGCCGCGTCCGTCAAGGAGTAACTCCACGCCACAGCCCTTACCGTGTGTCCATGAACGTCTTCGGAGTGGACATCGGCGGCTCGGGCATCAAGGGCGCCCCCGTGGACCTGGAACGCGGCACGCTCGCCGAGGAGCGCCACAAGGTACTGACCCCGCAGCCCGCCACACCCGACGGTGTGGCGGGCTGCGTCGCGGAGGTCGTGGCGCACTTCGGCTGGACCGGGCCGGTGGGGGTGACCTTCCCCGGCGTGGTGACCGGCTCCACCATCCGTACGGCCGCCAACGTCGACAAGTCCTGGATCGGCGTCGACGCCGGCACCCTCCTGAGCGACCGCCTCGGCGGCCTCCCCGTGACCGTCCTGAACGACGCGGACGCCGCCGGCATCGCCGAGATGACCTTCGGCGCGGGCCGGGGCCGCAAAGGCACCGTGATCCTCCTGACCCTCGGCACCGGCATCGGCTCCGCCCTCTTCGTCGACGGCCGCCTCGTCCCCAACACCGAACTCGGCCACCTCGAACTCAAGGGCCACGACGCCGAGACCCGCGCCTCCACCAAGGCCAAGGAGGACGAAGACCTCAGCTGGGAGCACTGGGCCACCCGCCGGCTGAGCAAGTACCTCGCCCACGTCGAGATGCTCTTCTCCCCGGAACTCTTCATCATCGGCGGCGGCGTCAGCCGCAAGGCGGACAAGTTCCTGCCCCTGATCAAGGGCGTCCGCGCGGAGGTCGTCCCGGCGGAGCTCCAGAACAACGCGGGGATCGTGGGGGCGGGGATGGCGGCGGGGGCGGCCTGAGGGGCCGGGGGAGCTTGGATCCAAGATCCAAGATCCAAGATCCAAGATCCAAGATCCAAGATCCAAGATCCAAGATCCAAGATCCAAGATCCCGGATCCAGGCAACGGGATCCAGGATCCGAGCGACGGGATCCAGGATCCAAGCGACGGGATCCGGGATCCGATATCCCATCGCTTGGATCCAAGATCCGACTTACGCGACGGGCCGGCGTCCCGCCGCAGGCGCCCGCCCGCCCGGTCCCTCGCCCGTGGTCCCGGCCCCGGGGGCCGTCCGGGCGGCGGTACGGGACTGGTGGCGGCGCCCCATGTCCCGCACCTTGCGGACGCTCGCGATGAGACCGGCGACGAGGGTGCCGCCGTAGAGCCACCCGGCGTGCACGGCGAGGGCGGTCACGACGGCCATGGCCTGGCCGCCGAAGCCGCCGGTGCCGCCGGCGATGGGGATGACACCGACGGCGAAGGCGATGGGGACGCTGATCGGGGCGGTGACGAGGTCGGCGGTGCGGACCCAGAGGGCGGTCAGGGCGCTGACCGGAAGGAACAGCAGCCCGTAGGCGGCGGGGGAGCCGTCGAGGAGCAGCTGGTCGAGGAGGCCGAGGGCGAGCATGGCGGCCGAGGCGAAGAGCCCGGCGCCGAGCCCGGTGAGGCGGGGCGAGGGGAGCCGGCGCAGGGCGAGGACGACGGGCGGTACGGGCCGGCGGCCGGCGGGCCGCCCGGAGGTGCGCCCGGTGGGGGCTCCGGGCGCTTCGGCCCGCTCCACGCGCGCGCGACCGGGGGCGCCCCCGGCTCTGCCGGTGACGCGGTAGACGGCCGCGCCCTCCACGAGCGCGCCGGGCGGTGCGACCGGCGGCGTGGCGGTGGTCTGCGGCCTTCGGCGGCGTTGCGGCTGACTTGTCCTGTGCTGCTCCACCTGACCAACGTAGGTCGCGAGAGGGCGGGAACGGGGTCCGGGACACGCCCTTTGGGTGACCTTGCCCCCGAGAACGACCGAAGGTCGGCGTCACTGGCCGGTTCGTCCCGCCCGTAAACTGGGGGATCGGCCCACCATCCACACTTCAGGAAGTCGCCACCGTGTCGCTCACGATCGGAATCGTCGGTCTGCCGAATGTCGGCAAGTCGACCCTGTTCAACGCCCTGACCAAGAACGACGTGCTGGCGGCCAACTACCCGTTCGCCACGATCGAGCCCAACGTCGGCGTCGTCGGTGTCCCCGACGACCGCCTGGCCAAGCTCGCCGAGGTCTTCGGCTCCCAGCGCATCCTCCCGGCGACGGTCGACTTCGTCGACATCGCGGGCATCGTGCGCGGCGCGAGCGAGGGCGAGGGCCTGGGCAACAAGTTCCTCGCGAACATCCGCGAGTCGGACGCGATCTGCCAGGTCATCCGTGCCTTCAAGGACGAGAACGTCGTCCACGTCGACGGCAAGGTCTCGCCGAAGGACGACATCGAGACGATCAACACGGAGCTGATCCTCGCGGACCTCCAGACGATCGAGAAGGTCCTGCCGCGCCTCCAGAAGGAGATGCGGATCAAGAAGGACACGGCGCCCAAGGTCGCCGCCGTCGAGGCCGCCCAGGCGATCCTGGAGAAGGGCGACACCCTCTTCTCGCAGGGCATCGTCCAGGGCTCGGAGAAGGCGGAGCTCCTCCACGACCTCCACCTCCTCACCACCAAGCCGTTCCTGTACGTCTTCAACGTGGACGAGGACGAGCTGACGGACGACGCCTTCAAGGCCGAGCAGAGCGCCCTGGTCGCCCCGGCCGAGGCGATCTTCCTCAACGCCAAGCTGGAGGCGGACCTCGCCGAGCTCGACGAGGCGGACGCCATGGAGCTCCTGGAGTCCGTCGGCGCCGAGGAGCCCGGCCTCGCCACCCTCGCCCGCGTCGGCTTCGCCACCCTCGGCCTCCAGACCTACCTGACGGCCGGCCCGAAGGAAGCCCGCGCCTGGACGATCAAGCAGGGCGCGACGGCCCCCGAGGCGGCCGGTGTCATCCACACCGACTTCCAGAAGGGCTTCATCAAGGCCGAGGTCATCTCCTTCGCCGACCTCGTCGCCACGGGCTCGGTGGCCGAGGCCCGCGCCGCCGGCAAGGCCCGCATGGAGGGCAAGGAGTACGTCATGCAGGACGGCGACGTCGTGGAGTTCCGCTTCAACGTCTGATCGCAGCCACACCTCGGAAGGGGCCGGACTCCATGGAGTCCGGCCCCTTCCGCGTGGGGTGGGCGTGTCCGGGCGGATCGGGCGGGCGCGGGACGGTACGGGGCGGGTGCTGTCAGGGACGGGGTGTAGTACTGCTCATCCAGGGAGGCGTCGCGGCGCTCTCCGGTCGCTTGAGGTGGGTACGGGAAAAGGGGGCGGGGCGCGTGGGGCGGGATGGGCGGGAGGTGGTGGGGAGGGGGGCGCGGCTGTATGGGGCGGCTGAGGCGGTGTGTGGGGACCATGGCAGGGCTGTCGAGGCGGTGCGGGAGGCGCTGAAGCCGCTTCAGGACGAGGCGGTGGCGCGGGAGCTCGATGCGATCCCGGTGAAGCGGCTGCGGGAGGTCACCGGGGGCCGGTTGCAGGGGGAGAGCATCGAGCGGAGTGGGCTGAGGACGGTCGGGAGGGTTCTGGAAGCGGGCCCGTATCGCCTGCGGCAGGTTCCCGGGGTCGGCCTGCGGACCGCCGATCAGCTCCTCGCGGCCGCTCAGCGGTTGTCCGAGGCGGCGCACGAGACCGTCGCCGTGCGGATCGACGTGGACCGGCCGGAGCCGCGGACCACGGCGCTCGTCATCGCTCTGAACCGTCTGGTGGAGGCGGGGCCGGACGGGCGGAGGGCGGTCGACACGGCCGAGGGGCTGGTGCGACGGCTCGGTCCGCTGCTCGCCGATGCCGGACCGGCCACCGGGCGGGTGCGGATGCTCCTGGCCGGACGGGAGAAGCGGTCCCGGGCGCTCGCGGCGGTCGACGGCATCCGGTCGGTGGTGGAGGACGCGGAGCGGGCGGGGGCGCTCGCTCTCCTCGCCCAGGCGTCGGTGGATCTGCTGCGGGAGCCCGCGACCGACGTCGCCGCCTGGGTGGACTTCGAGCTGCGCTCGGCCGAGTACTACGGCGTGCTGGCCGAGATCCCCGGGCGGGCGCCGGAGGTGGGGGCCGCCCAGGGGTTCCTGCCCGACAAGCTCGCCGAGCGGGTACGGGGCCAGCGCCTCGACGACTCCCGCCTGCGTGTCTCCCTGCGCGGGTACCAGGAGTTCGGCGCGAGGTTCGTCCTCGCCCAGCGCAAAGTGGTGCTCGGCGACGAGATGGGGCTCGGCAAGACCATCCAGGCGATCGCCGCCCTGACGCATCTGGCCGCCGAGGGACAGAGCCGCTTCATGGTCGTCTGCCCGCCGAGCGTCCTGGTGAACTGGGTGCGCGAGATCGAGGCCCGCAGCTCCCTGCGGTCCGTCCTCCTGCACGGCCCCGACCGGCACGAGGCGTTCGCCGACTGGAGGAGCCGGGGCGGGGTCGCGGTGACCACCTTCGACGCGCTGCGCGGGTTCCCCGACCCGGGCCGCGGTGAGGCCGCGATGCTCGTGGTGGACGAGGCGCACCTGGTGAAGAACCCGAAGACACTGCGGTCCCAGGCGGTCGCCCGGTGGGTGGAGCGCTCCGGGCACGCCCTCCTCATGACCGGCACCCCGATGGAGAACCGGGTGGGAGAGTTCCGCAACCTGGTCCGGATGCTCCGACCCGACCTCGCGGACTCGCTGACCAAGGGGGACGCCCTGACCGGCTCGGTCGACTTCCGCAAGGCCGTCGCACCGGTCTATCTGCGGCGCAATCAGAAGGACGTCCTCGCGGAGCTGCCCGCCCTCCAGCACACCGACGAATGGGAGGAGCCGAGCGTCTCCGACGAGGAGGCCTACAGGGAGGCGGTGCGTGCCGGCAACTTCATGGCGATGCGCAAGGCCGCGTACGCACGCCCCGAGAAGTCGGCCAAGCTGGAGCGGCTCCGCGAGATCGTCCGGGAGGCCGGCGAGAACGGGCAGAAGACCGTGGTCTTCTCCTACTTCAAGGACGTACTGGGCGTGGTGGGGGAGGCCCTCGACGCGGGTGTTCCCGTCCACGGTCCGCTCACCGGTGGAGTCCCGGCCGCGCGACGGCAGCAGGTCGTCGACGACTTCGCGGCCGTGTCCGGGCCCGCGGTGCTGCTGGCGCAGATCCAGGCGGCGGGCATCGGCCTCAACCTGCAGGCCGCTTCCGTGGTCGTCCTCTGCGAACCCCAGATCAAGCCGACCATCGAGCAGCAGGCGGTGGCCCGGGCCCATCGCATGGGACAGGTCAGGCGGGTGCGGGTGCACCGGCTGCTCGCCACCGGCGGGGTGGACGAGCGCATGGTGAGGATGCTGGAGGCCAAGACCCGCCTGTTCGACACGTACGCCCGCCGTAGTGCCGTGGCCGAGGCCACCCCGGACGCGGTCGACGTGTCGGACATGGGGATCGCCCGCAGGATCGTGGAGGAGGAGCAGGCCCGACTGGGCCTGGCGGGCGAGGGGCGACCGGTGGGCGAGGGGCGAGCGGTGGGCGAGGGGCGAGCGGTGGGCGAGGAGCGAGCGGTGGACGAGGGGCGACCGGCTGACGTCCAGTCGGAATCGCCCTGACCCCGTTCATCGCCCTGACCTCGTTCATCGACCCGATCCGGTTCATCGCCCCGACCCCGTTCGTCGCCGTGTCCGGATAGTGAGGGCGAGGGCGGAGTGGGGAACACCACGTGGCCGGCGGCCCTCTTGGCGCACGTATCCTCGGACGTCGGGGACAGAGCTGTGGGGGAGAGGGATCGCGGAGGTATACAGGTGGAGTTCCGGCTGCTCGGCTCCGTTGCGTTGGTGGCGGAGGACAGGGACGTAGCCTTGGGGCCCGCCAAGCGGTCCAGTCTGCTCGCGATGCTGCTGTTGCGGCCCAACAGTGCTGTGAACGTGGGGCAGTTGATAGACGCGCTGTGGGAGGAGGAGCCGCCCACGCACGCCAAGACCGTCCTTCAGGGGCACGTCTCGCGGCTGCGGGCGCTGCTTGCCGAGCACGGGGCCGAGGCGTACGGGGTGGAGCTCGCCACGCAGGGGTCGGCGTATGTGCTGCGGATGCCGGAGTCGCTGGTCGACGCGCACCGGTTCGAGGAGCTCGTCGGGCTTGCCGGGGTGCAGCGGCGGCCGGCCGACGCGGTGCGGATGCTGAGGGAGGCGCTGTCGTACTGGCAGGGGCCCGCGCTCACCGGGACCGTGCACAGCAGGCCGTTGGAGGCCGCGGCCGGGGGCCTGGAGGAGATGCGGCTCGCGTCGGTGGAGGCGCTGGCGGAGGCGTACGGGCAGCTCGGCGAGCACGGCAGGGCCGCCGCCGTCCTGCGCACCGAGGCGGTCGCGCACCCGTTGCGCGAGTCGCTGGCCGCCGCGCTGATGCTGGCGCTCGCGCGTTCCGGCCGTCAGTCGGACGCGATCGACTGGTACCACAGGACCCGGCGGCTGCTCGCCGAGGAGCTGGGCGTCGACCCCGGTGAGACGCTCAGCGAGGCGTACGCGACGCTGCTCCGCTCCGCCGAGCCCGCCTCCGTGCCCCGGCCGGCCGTCGAGGTGAGGGCCCCGGCGCCCGAGGGCCTGCCGCGGGCCCCGCGCGGCTTCACCGGGCGCGGGGCCGAGCTGGCCGCGCTCGACCGTGCCGTCCGCGCCGGCGACGGACCCGTCTGCCTCGTCACCGGGCCCGCGGGCGTCGGCAAGACCGCGTTCGCCGTGCACTGGGCCTACGAGCGGCGCGCGGACTTCCCCGACGGGCGGCTCTTCGCCGACCTGCGCGGCTTCAGCGACACCCCGGCGCCCGAGACCGCCGCCGTCCTGCGGGAGTTCCTGCTCGCGCTCGGCGTCCCGCCGCAGAAGGTCCCGGAGACCGTCGACGCGCGCGGTGCGCTGTTCCGCTCGCTCACCGGCGGCCGCCGGCTGCTCGTCGTCCTCGACAACGCCCGCTCCTCCGAGCAGGTCCGGCCGCTGCTGCCCGGCGGCGACCACTGCGCCACCCTCGTCACCAGCCGCGACCGGCTCGGCGGCCTCATCGCCTCCGACGCCGCCCGGCCCGTACCGCTCGGGCACTTGCAGCCGGCCGCCTCGGCCGCCCTGCTCACCACCGTCCTCGGCGAGGACCGGGTCGCCGCCGAACCCGCCGCCGCCACCCGGCTCGCCCGGCTCTGCGACGGCCTGCCGCTCGCCCTCCGGGTGACGGCGGCCCGGCTGGCCGAGCGGCCGCAGTGGACGCTCGACGCGATGGTCGGCGAACTCGCCGACGAACAGAGCAGGCTGGCGCTGCTCGACGTGGAGGACCGGGGCGTCTCCGCCGCCCTCCGTCTCACGGTGCAGCAGCTGCCGGAGTCCGCCGCCCGGATGTTCCGCGCGGTCGGTCTGCACACAGGATCCGATCTGGACCGGTTCGCGGCGGGCGCCCTCGTCGGGACGGCGCCCGGGCAGGCCTCCGCCGACCTGGACCGGCTCGCCGCCGCGCACCTGCTCACCGAGGCGGTCCCCGGCCGGTGGACGCCGCACGACCTGGTACGCCTCTACGCCCGCCATCTCGCCCCGCAGGCGGACCCCGAGGGCCTGCCCCGGCTCCTCGACCACTACCTGTACACGGGCCTCGCGGCCGACGCCGCCGCCGAACCCGGCTCGCAGCCTTGCTACTCGCTGCCCGCCGATGCCCGACGGCCCGCCGCGACGAGGGAGTTCGAGGACCGTACGGCGGCACTCGACTGGTACGCCGCCGAGCGACCCGCCCTGGAGGGCGCGGTCGCCGCCGCGGCCGCCCTCGGGATGCACGACCGGGCCTGGCGGCTCGCACTCGTGCCGTGGCCGCTGATGCTCAGTCGGATCGGGGACGGCTGGACCCCGCTCCTGGAGGCCGGGCTCGCCTCGGCCGAGGCGATCGGCGACCTCGACGCGCAGTCGCGCGCGCGTGCCCTGCTCGGCTGGATCCTGCACGAGGAGGGCCGGAACGACGAGGCCCTGGTCCACCTGGAGAAGGCGCCGGGTCTGGCCGCCCGGGTCGGCGACCCGATCAGCGAGGCCATCGCGTACGTCAACTACGCCGCCGTCCTCGACGCGACCGGGGAGCACGAGCGGGCCGGGCTGCTCATGCTGCACGCCGTCGACCTCGCCGACCGCACCGGCCACCCCTCCACCCAGGTGCTGACCCTCCAGCACCTCGCGGGCCACTGCCTGAAGGCGGGGGAGTACGAGGCGGCGCTCGCGCACACCCTTCGCGCCGGGGAACTGGTCGCGCCCGACGCGGTGGTCGTCCGGGCCTCGCTGCAGATCACCCGGGGCGAGGCGCTGGCCGGTATCGGCCGTCTCGAAGAGGCCGCTGACCAGTTGGAACGGGCGATCGTCGCGGCCGACGCGGCCGGTTTCACCGAGGGTTCGGCACGGGCCGCGGCGCACCTTTCGCGGCTGTCAGCGAATCGTTAGCGCTACGCAAGCGGGACGGCAGCGCGGATCGGGAAGCTGGATACAGCACCGAGTGAGGTGCAGCGGCGCACGTGGACCACGTGCGCCGGCCGATCGCGTCAACGGGGGAGAACCACCATGCGCAACCACCGCAAGAACACCGTCCTGGCCGCCGCCGCCATCGCCGCCCTCTCGCTGGGCCTGACCGCCTGCGGCGGCGGGGACACCGCGGGCGCCAAGGACGCGGGCAGCGCGAGCTCCGCCCAGTCCGCCGCCGCCACGGGTGGCAGCGGCACGACCGGCGGCGGCACGGCGGACCAGACCGCCGCGAAGAGCGGCTCGGGCTCCACGGGCGGCTCGGCCACCGGCGGCTCGGCCACGGGCGGCTCGAAGGCCGGCTCCACGACCGGCGGTTCGAAGGCCGGCTCCTCCACCGGCGGCAGCACCGGCTCCACCGGCTCCACCGGCGGGAAGAGCTCCGACAAGGCCCCCGCCTGCGCCTACGGCGACATCAAGGTCACGGCGGCGAAGGCGGACGAGGTCCCGACGGAGCACATCGTCCTCACCGCCACCAACACCTCCGGCCGTACGTGCACCCTGCTGGAGTACCCGCTCATCGCCTTCGGTCCGATCCAGACCGCCAAGGACATCCCGGCCGTCGCGAAGAGCAAGCCGGGCGAGCAGATCGTCCTGAAGGCCGGCATGCCCGCCTACGCGAACGTGCGGATCGCGCTCGGCGGCGTCCACGAGGACAACAAGGTCGTGAAGGAGTTCAACGTGAACCTCTTCGCTCCCCAGGGTCCGGCCGAGGGCAGCATCGTCGTCAAGGCCCCCGCCGGCGGCCTCGCGGTCGACGAGGCCGCCGCGAAGACGGGCTACTGGACGTACGAGCTCCGCAACGGCGCCGACGAGTTCTGATCCGTACGGGAAGGACCCTCAGGGGACCAGGCCCGTCTTCGCCCCCGCCCCGCACAGCGGCACCACCGTGAGCCCGGGGCGGGGCGGAGCCGCGTTCACCGCCGCCCAGCAGGCCGTGCCCGTCGCCTCGACGAAGAGGCCCCGGCGGGCCAGGTCCCGCTGGGCGGCGCGGATACGGTCCTCCGTCACCGTCAGGAACGTGCCGCCGCTCGCGCGGACCGCCCGCAGGATCTGGCGGGCGCGGGGCGGGGCCGGGATGGCGATGCCCTCGGCGAGGGTGGGGCGCGCGACGGCCGGTTCCGCGAGGTCCTCCGCGCCCGCGTGGAAGGCGGCGGCCAGCGGGGACACGGCCTCCGCCTGGACGGCGACGAGCGCGGGCCGGCGCTCGACGAGCCCGTGGCCGTACAGCTCCTCGACGGCGAGGGCGGCGCCGAGGAGCAGGGTGCCGTTGCCGACGGGGACGACGAGCGTGTCCGGGAGCCGTCCGCCGAGCTCCTCCCACAGCTCGTACACGTAGGTCTTGGTGCCGTGCAGGAAGTACGGGTTGTAGACGTGCGAGGCGTAGAAGACGCCCGGCTCGTCGGCGGCCTCGCGCGCCGCCCGGGCCGTGGCCTCGCGGTCGCCGGGCACCTCGACGATCCGGGCCCCGTGCGCCCGGATCTGCTCCAGCTTCTTGGGGGACGTGCCCTCGGGCACGTACACGACGCAGTCGAGGCCGGCCCGCGCGCCGTACGCGGCGATCGCCGTGCCGGCGTTGCCGCTGCTGTCGGCGAGGACCGTACGGGGTTCCAGGCGGCGGGCGTGCGCGGCGAGCATCACGGCGCCCCGGTCCTTGAAGGACAGGGTCGGCATGAGGAAGTCGAGCTTGGCCGAAACCGAGCCGGTGGCAGAACCGGCAGCAGGGCCGGCGGCCGAATCGTCGGCAGGTCCGGTGAGCCGGACGAGCGGTGTGCGGCCCTCGCCGAGGCTCAGCTCGGGCCCGTAGGGGAGCGGAGGCAGCGCCTCCGTGTAACGCCACAAGGAATTCACACGTGACGCGAGTGACGGGAGGGAGACCGGTGCACTCTCGAAGGCGAGGTCCCAGGGGCCGCGGCATCGCGGACAGCACCAGGTGAGGGCGTCGACGGGGGACTGGATCCGGCAGCGAGGGCACGCGTAGGCGGTCATGAGGGGCAGCATGTCAGGCCTGTGGCAAGGGTGTTGCGGACCTGCGGGGGCCCTTGTGGGATTCCTATGGATCAGTCAATCTTTCGCTCGGCAGCCGGGCGTTCGAGACGGCGCGGTCCTTCCGTGTCGTATTGACATGCCCATGCCATATTCATGTCGTGCTCCTGCCTTACCCCCCACGAGGAGGACCCCCCACATGTCAGTGATGCGCGCACCGCGCCGCCGGACGGCCACCGCCGCGGCCATCGCCGTCGCGGCCCTCGCCCTCGGCTCCCTCTCCGCCCTCCCGGCCGCCGCGGCGGCCGCCCCCACGGGCGTCATCGAGAACGCCGGGGCCGAGGGAACCGTCCCGGGCAGCTACATCGTCACCCTCGACGATTCCGCGCCGGCGCAGACCGCCGAGGGCCGGGCCGTCGCCGCCAAGTTCGGCGCGAAGATCAAGCGGACGTACACCTCGGCGATCAACGGCTACTCCGTCGAGCTCTCCGAGGCGCAGGCGCGCAAGCTCGCGGCCGACCCCGCCGTGAGGTCCGTCGAGCAGAACCGCGTCTTCCGCATCGACGGCGCCCAGCCCTCCCCGCCCTCCTGGGGCCTGGACCGGATCGACCAGAAGGCCCTTCCGCTGAACCAGGGCTACACCTACCCGGACTCCGCGGGCCAGGGCGTCACGGCGTACATCATCGACACCGGCGTCCGCATCACCCACAGCGACTTCGGCGGCCGTGCCTCCTACGGCTACGACGCCATCGACAACGACAACACCGCGCAGGACGGCCACGGCCACGGCACCCACGTCGCCGGCACCGTCGCGGGCTCGTCGTACGGCGTCGCGAAGAAGGCGAAGATCGTCGGCGTCCGCGTCCTCGACGACTCCGGCTCCGGCACGACCGAGCAGGTCGTCGCGGGCATCGACTGGGTGACGCGCAACGCCGTGAAGCCGGCCGTGGCCAACATGAGCCTCGGCGGCGGCGTCGACTCCGTCCTCGACGACGCCGTCCGCAACTCGATCGCCTCCGGAGTCACCTACGCGGTGGCCGCCGGCAACGAGACCGACAACGCCGCCAACCACTCACCCGCGCGCGTGGCCGAGGCCATCACGGTCGGCGCCACCACGTCGAGCGACGCCAGGGCGAGCTACTCCAACTACGGCAGCGGCCTCGACCTCTTCGCCCCCGGCTCCTCCATCACCTCGTCCTGGAACACCGGCGACTCCGCCACCAACACCATCTCCGGTACGTCGATGGCGACCCCGCACGTCACCGGCGCCGCCGCCCTCTACCTGGCGGACAACCCGACGGCGACCCCGGCGCAGGTCTCCACGGCCCTGACGAACGCCGCCACCCCGAACGTCGTCACCAGCCCCGGCACCGGCTCCCCGAACAAGCTGCTCTACGTGGGCGGCGGCTCCACCCCGCCGCCCACCGGCCCGAAGTTCGAGAACACCGCGGACTACGCGATCAACGACAACGCGACCGTCGAGTCCCCGGTCGCCGTCAGCGGCGTCACGGGCAACGCCCCCGCCACCCTCCAGGTGCCTGTGAACATCATTCACACCTACATCGGTGACCTCCAGGTCCAGCTGATCGCCCCCGACGGCACGGCGTACACGCTGAAGGCCTTCGGCACCGGCGGCAGCGCGGACAACATCAACACCACGTACACCGTGAACGCCTCCTCGGAGGTCGCCAACGGCACGTGGAAGCTGCGGGTCACCGACAACGCGACCTACGACACCGGGAAGATCGACTCCTGGGCCCTGCAGTTCTGATCCACGGCCGAATCCGGTCCACCGCCGAAACACGGGGCGGTCGCCTGCGGGCGGCCGCCCTTCGGCGTCCCCGCGTACCCGGACGTTCCCCGGGCCCGCGTACGATGCGCGCCCGATCGTTTGTTCGTGCCGCACGCCCCGAAACAGGAGCACCGTACCCGTGGAGCCGATCCAGCCGACCCCGCCGCCGCCCCCGTCCCCGGAGGGAGGGCCGCAGCAGGGGTGGCCCGCCCCGGGCCCGTACACCTCCCCGGGGATGCCGTACGCCCCGTACGGCCGACCCGGCGTGCCCGGCGCCGGCCCCTACGGGACGCCGCCGCGCACCACCAACGGTCTCGCCATCGGCTCCCTCGTCTCCGGCGTCGTCTGCTGCCTCCCGCCCCTCGGCCTGATCCTGGGCCTCGTCGCCCTCCCGCAGATCAAGAAGAGGGGTCAGGCGGGCAAGGGGTTCGCGATCGCCGGCATCGTGCTCTCCGCCCTCAGCTGCCTGCTGCTCGTCGTCGGGCTCGCGACCGGCGGCATCGGCGCGGCGTGGGACGGCTTCCAGAAGGGCGTGGAGGGGGCCTCCCGCGCCAAGTCGCCGTCCTCGCTGCGCACCGGGCAGTGCTTCAACGACGAGGGCAGGTCGAAGAAGTACACGACGAAGGTCACGGTCGTCGACTGCGCACGCCCGCACGACGGCGAGGTCACCGGCACCTTCAAGATGGCCGGCGCCGACGCGTGGCCGGGCGACGAGGCGGTCGACGAGCTCGCCCAGAAGCGCTGCGAGACGATCAACTCGGCGTACGCGATGGACACCTGGGCGATCCCGAAGGACGTCTGGATCCACTACTACCTGCCCAGCAAGGAGACCTGGCGCCTCGGCGACCGTTCGGTGATCTGCGGGTTCGGCAGCGGGAAGAAGCCGTTCTCGGGCTCGGTGCGCTCCGACAGGTCCACCCTGACCGCCGACCAGAGCTCCTTCCTGACGATCGTGAACCCGATCGAGACGGTCGGCTACCAGGAGCCGGAGGACGACCCGGACGAGGACTTCGAGGCCAACAAGGCCTGGGCCGGGGAGCTCCTGAAGGCGATCGACACGGCCCGCGCGGGCCTGGGGCGGCGCTCCTGGCCGGGTGACTCCGCGGCTCCGGTCGCGGACCTCCGCGAGGAGCTCGCCACGGCCTCGAAGCGCTGGGCCGAGCTGGCCTCGGCGACCGACGCGGACGCCTACTGGGACGCGTACGACGCCGCCTGGGACGCCCTTCCCGAGGACCTCGGCGCGGACGCGCGGACCGCGCTCGGCCTGACGGGCGCGCCGCCGGAGGGCGAGGGCACCCAGGTCTGAGCTCCGGAAGGGCGCTCCGTGGCGCTCGGGGTGCTCCGGGGGTACTTCGGAGCGCTCCGGGGTGATTCGGGGTGCTCCGGTGTGACCGTGGGTAGCCGGAGCTTTCATCACTTCGAGTGAAACTCTGGCCCATGCTTGCGGATCGCGACCGTCGGTTGTCAGGCTGTAGCTGTCAGTCAACCTGAGGGGAGTGTCCAGTGACGTTCGGTGAGCAGCCCGCCTACCTGCGCGTGGCGAGCGATCTGCGGGAGAAGATCGCCAACGGCTCGCTTCCGCCGCATACCCGCCTCCCCTCGCAGGCGCGCATCCGCGAGGAGTACGGGGTGTCGGACACCGTCGCGCTGGAGGCCCGCAAGGTGCTCATGGCCGAGGGGCTCGTGGAGGGGCGCTCGGGCTCGGGCACCTATGTGCGCGAGCGGCCCGTGCCGCGCCGGATCGCCCGCTCCGGCTACCGCCCCGCGTCCGGCGCCAGTCCCTTCCGTCAGGAGCAGGCCGCCGAAGGGGTCCGCGGCACCTGGGAGTCGCGCAGCACGCAGGAGCCGGCGAGCGTCGAGGTGGCCGAGCGGCTCGGCATCGAGCCGGGGGAGCGGGTGATGCGCACGCGGTACGTGTACCGGGACGGGGGGGAGGCGATGATGGTCTCCACCTCCTGGGAGCCGCTCGCCGTCACCGGTCGGACGCCGGTCATGCTGCCCGAGGAGGGCCCCCTCGGCGGCTGCGGCGTCGTCGAGCGCATGGCGGCCATCGACGTGGTCGTCGACAACGTGGTGGAGGAGGTCGGGGCCCGGCCCGGACTCGCCGAGGAACTCCTGGCCCTCGGCGGGGTGCCGGGGCACGTGGTCATGGTCGTGGAGCGGACGTACTACGCCTCGGGCCGCGCCGTCGAGACGGCCGACGTCGTCGTCCCGGCCGACCGCTACCGCCTCACGTACCACCTGCCGGTGAGATGACGCCGGGTGCCGGGTGCCGGGTGCCGAGAGGCGGGGTCGAGGGGCGGGGCCGAGGGCGGGGTCGAGGGTCGGACGCCGGGGTGACGCGCGGTCGGTGCCGTCGGTGACCGTTCAGCGGGGTCGGGCGTCCGGGCGCCGTGACCAGGAGTTAACGGGGCGTCAGTTCGCGTAACGGATCGGCAATCGCGCGCCGTCCGCCGCCGTCACGAGCGGCTCCTACCTTCCTCCTCCGTACCCGCGACCCGGTCGGACGACAGGAACCCTCATGACGGAAACGGTCACCCCACCCACCCCGGACCAAGAAGCGCCCGCCGGGCCCCGCCGCAGCTACGCCAGGCTGGCCGCGGACGAGAGCCGCGAGGACTACTCCCTGCGGTACGCCCCGCACTCCTTCCGGCGCTGGTCGCCCGGGACCGTCGCCGGGACCGCGCTCGGTGGCATCGCGTACCTCGCCGACTTCGCGATCGGCGCCTCGATCGTCTTCACCTACGGCTTCGGCAGCGGCCTCGCCTCGATCCTCACCGCCGCCACGCTCATCTTCCTCACCGGCATCCCCATCGCCCGTGCCTGCGCCACCTACGGCCTGGACATGGACCTCATCACGCGCGGCGCCGGCTTCGGCTACTTCGGCTCCACGCTCACCTCGCTCATCTACGCCTCCTTCACCTTCATCTTCTTCGCCCTCGAAGGCTCGATCATGGCCCAGGCCATGCACCAGGCCGTGGGCCTCCCGGTGCAGGCCGGCTACCTCGTCACGACCCTGATCGTCATCCCGATCGTCTTCCGCGGCATGGGCGCCCTCGCCAAGGTGCAGGCCTGGACCCAGCCGATCTGGCTCGTCGGCCTGGTGCTGCCCTTCGTCGTGCTCGCCTTCGAAGCCCCCGACGCCTGGGGCGCCTTCGCCTCCTTCGGCGGTACGGAGGGAGCCGGCGCGGGCTTCTCGTGGATCGGCTTCGGTCTCGGCACCGGCGTCGCGCTCTCCCTCATCGCCCAGATCGGCGAGCAGGCCGACTACCTGCGCTTCATGCCCGCCAAGACCGAGGCGAACCAGCGCCGCTGGAACCTCGCCGTGCTCGCCGCCGGTCCCGGCTGGGTCGTCATCGGCGCGGCCAAGCAGCTCGGCGGCGCCTTCCTCGCCTTCGTCGCCCTGGAGGCCGTCGGCAAGACCCATGCCCTGGAGCCGATCGCCCCGCAGATCGAGGCGCTCAGGCCCTGGCTCGGCTCGTTCGCGCTGCCCGCCGCCGCGCTCTTCGTGATCGTCTCCCAGATCAAGATCAACGTCACCAACGCCTACAGCGGCTCGCTGTCCTGGTCGAACTTCTTCTCCCGCGTCACCCACCGGCACCCCGGACGCGTCTGGTACATCTTCCTCAACCTCGCCATCGCGCTGACGCTGATGGAGATGAACATGTTCGCGGCCCTGAACAAGCTGCTCGGGTTCTACTCCAACGTCGGCATCGCCTGGATCGCGGCCGTCGCCGCCGACCTCGTCATCAACAAGCGGGCCGGCTGGAGCCCCCCGTACATCGAGTTCAAGCGCGCCTACCTGTACGCCGTGAACCCGGCCGGCTTCGGCGCCATGGTCATCGCCTCCGTCGTCTCGATCCTCGCCTTCTTCGGCCTCTTCGGCACCTACGCGGAGGCGTTCTCCACCTTCATCGCCGCCGGCCTCGCCGTCGTCCTCTGTCCCCTCATCGCCTGGGCGACCGGGGGCCGCTACTACCTGGCCCGCCCCAACACGGTGAACGGCCCCGGCGCCGAGGTCTCCGACGAGCGGGCGACCCACGCCTGCGCCGAGTGCGAGACGGCCTACGAACTGCCGGACATCGCCGACTGCCCGGTGCGGTCCGGCCCGGTCTGCTCCCTGTGCTGCTCGCTCGACGCCACGTGCGGCGACGCCTGCCGCAAGGACCCCGGAGGCGGCCCCGTCCTGATGCCGGTGCCGACCGTCCCCGCGGCGGCGCCCGGGGCGTGACCTTCGGCCTCCCTCCATCGGTTCCCGGCCGATCCGTGCCTCTTTGTGAAAACCCGTATCCGCTGCGTGAAGGTCAGGCGTAAGCTCCGGCATATGCGGATTGCGGTTTCCCGGAGATCCTTAGAGGCGCCCGGACCGGCGGAGGGAGAAGCCTGATGACCGACAGCGGCCCCGTCCTTCCCTGGCTCGTCATACGGCAGGACGACAACGGCAACCGCTACCGGGTGGGGCGGTACGCGACCAGGGAAGAGGCCCAGAAGATCGCGGACAGTCTCGACGACCGCGGCCACAAGCAGCTCTACTGGGTCGAGCGCATCGGCACCCCCGCCCTCTGACCCCGGCGGGCGCCGACCGGGCCGGGCTACGCTCGCGCCCATGACGGAACGCATCACCGACCCCGCCGCACCCCACGAGCCCCCGCGCGACGCCGGCCCCGGACACGGAGCCGGCGTCGTGGTCGTCGTCGCGGGCGCCCTGTACGACCGGGGGCGGCTGCTCGCCGCGCGCCGCAGCGCCCCCGCCGAGCTCGCCGGCCGCTGGGAACTGCCCGGCGGCAAGCTCGAACCGGGCGAGAGCGGGGAGGAGGCCCTGGTCCGCGAGCTCCGGGAGGAGCTCGGCGTGGAGGTCGAGCCGGGCGAGCGCATCCCCGGCGAGTGGCCCTTGAAGCCCGGATACGTCCTGCGGGTGTGGACCGCCCGGCTGCTCTCCGGCGAACCGCGCCCCCTGGAGGACCACGACGAGCTCCGCTGGCTCACCCGGCACGAGCTGGACTCCGTCGACTGGCTCGACCAGGACCGCCCCGCCGTCGCCGAGGCGGCACGGAGATTCCCGGCGGCCCCTGCCGGGGGAGCGCGCGACTGAGACTCCCGGCGGCCTCCGCCGACGGGGCGCGTGACCGGGATTCGGGGCGGAGCGCGCGGTCGGGCCCCCTACGCCGTTCGTGCCACCGTGCGCCCGCTGACGCTCCGGCGGGATATCCCGCCCCAAATATCGGGTATGTCCAGAATGGTCCCTTGGGGAGGGTGTGGACCTTCCTGCTGACGCACGGCTGGGGAAGTGATCGGGTGTGATCGACACCGGCGGCGAGCGCGTGGAGTGGAACTTCCCGGCGGAGGCGAACGCCGTGCGCACGGCTCGTCATGCGGTGCGCGAGACCCTGCGCGCCTGGGAGCTCGACAAGGCCCTCGGCGATGTGACCGTCCTGCTGGTCAGCGAGCTGGTGACCAACTCCCTGCGGTACGCCTCCGGGCCCATCGGGGTCCGGCTCGTCCGTCCCCAGGCCGACGGCGCCGACCCGGCGCATCCGCCGGCGCTCCTGGTGGAGGTCTCCGATCCGCTTCCGGATCCGCCGACCGAGCGGGCCCCCGGACCCGAGGACGAAGGGGGCCGCGGCCTCGGTCTCGTGGCCTGTTCCGCACGCCGCTGGGGGACCCGTAGAGGAAGGACGGGCAAAACCGTATGGTTCGAGCTGGCTCTCCCTGGTGAGTAAACAGGGTGGGACAACGATCACCGGTACTCGACGAGGGACGAACGAGACCACCCTGTGATCGTGAACGTCGTGCCGTCGGGGCCCGCCGTATTGAATACTGCGGGCATGGCCGGTCCGGTGCGGTGAGCTGGAGGGGACGGTCGCGTGAGCGAGATACCTGGGACGGCGAGCGGCGTCGTGTGGCAGAGCAGCCCGCCCGGCTCCCTCTATGACTACATCCGTGTGGCGTCCTTCTCGATCGGGCCCGACGGCCTCGTCGAGCAGTGGAGCCGACGGGCCGTGGACCTCTTCGGGGTGACCGCGGAAGAGGCCGTGGGCAAGGACCCCGTCGAGGCCTTCATGCCCGCCGACCTGCGTCGGCACGGTCACCGCCGGGTCAAGGAGATCCTCGACGGCAAGGAGTGGACGGGCCTCGTCCCGTTCCGCGTGCCCGGCGAGGACCGGCCCCGCGGCATCGCCGAGATGTACGTCATGCCGAGCGAGACCCCGACCGGGGAGCGGGCCGCGCTGTGCATCGTCGTCGACGTGCGCGCCCTGCGCCGTATCGAGACCGACCTCGCCGCCTCCCAGGCGATATTCGGCCAATCCCCCTTCGGCTTCCTCCTCTTCGGCACCGACCTCACCGTGAAGCGGGCCAACCGGCGCTTCGCCACCGTCTTCGGCGGCGAGGCCGACGACCACCGGGGCCGTACCGTCCACGACTACCTGGGCCGCGCCGAGGCCGACCGGATGACCGCCGCCCTCCGGCGGGTCCTGGAGACCGGCGAGTCCGTCACCGACTTCGAGATCGTCGGCGCCGCGCCCGGCGCCCGGGACCGCCGCCACTGGTCCATCAACCTCTACCGCGTGCACAGCGGCTCCGGCCGGCCGATCGGCGTCGCCGGGCTCGGCATCGACGTCACCCGCCGCCACAACGCGGCCAGGGAGGCCGCCAGCGCCCGCCGCAACCTCGCCCTGCTCAACGAGGCCGGCGCCCGCATCGGCAACTCCCTCGACCTGGAGGCCACCGCCCGCGAGCTCCTCGACGTCGCCGTCCCCGGCTTCTGCGACCTCGCCTCCGTCGACCTCTACCAGGGCCTGCTCACCGGCGACGAGGCACCGCCCGGCCGCTGGGGGAACTCCCACGACGTCGGCTACGGGGCGGGCAGCGCCGAGCTCCGCAGGGTCGCCTTCGCCAGCGCCGTCTCCGACACCCCCCTCAGGACCGACGAGGGCCACGGCCCCGGCAGCGGCTGTTGCGGCCCCGTCCCCATCGAGGTCGGCGCCGTCCACCGCTACCCCTTCAACTCGCCCTGCGCCGGAGCCCTGCGCACCGGACGCGTCCGGACGGTCCCCGGCTCCGAAGGAGACCTCGTCCAGTCCACCCTGGTCGTCCCGATGGTCGCCCACGACACCCTCGTCGGCCTCGTCCAGTTCTCCCGTACGAAGGGCAGCGAACCCTTCGGGGAGCGCGACCGGGCCCTCGCCGTCGAACTCGCCGCCCGCGCCGCCGTCTGCATCGACAACGCGCGCCTCTACCGCCGCGAGCACGAGCGGGCCCTGATCCTCCAGCGCAGCCTGCTCCCGCCCGGCGACCCCGAGGCCGCCGGACTCGACATCGCCTGCCGCTACCTGCCCGGCACCGCCGCCACCGAGGTCGGCGGCGACTGGTTCGACGTCATCGAACTCCCCGGCCACCGCACCGCCCTCGTCATCGGCGACGTCATGGGCCGCGGCCTGCGCGCCGCCGTCGCCATGGGCGAACTCCGCACCGCCGTCCGCACCCTCGCCCAGCTCGACCTGGAGCCCGCCGAAGTCCTCTCCCACCTCGACGAGATCGCCCGCGGCCTGGGCGCCCCCATCGGCGCGCAGCAGTCCCGCAGCCACAAGAACCGGGGCCCCGAACTCGCCGAGGTCTACCTCGCCACCTGCGTCTACGCCGTCTACGACCCGGTCACCCGCCGCTGCACCTTCGCCAACGCCGGGCACCTCCCGCCGGTGCTCGTCGAACCCGGCGAGGAGGCCCTGCTCCTCGACGTACCCCCGGGGATGCCGCTCGGCGTCGGCGGCGAACCCTTCGAGGAGGTCGAGGTCGAACTCCCCGAGGGCGCCCTCCTCGCCCTCTACACCGACGGCCTCGTCGAATCCCGCGACCACCCGCTCGACGAAGGCCTCCAGGCCTTCCGGCGCGCCCTCACCGACCCGGCCCGCCCCCTGGAGGACGTCTGCGACCGGGTCCTCACCAGCCTCAACACCCGGCACGGCGAGGACGACATCGCCCTCCTCATGGCCAGGATCCAGGGGCTGCCCAGCGAGGCCGTCGGCGACTGGCGGCTCCCCAGGGAACCCCGCTCCGTCGGCCGGGCCCGCGAACTCGCCCGCGCCCAGCTCACGGCCTGGGACCTCGAACCGCTCATCGACACCGTCGAACTCCTCGTCAGCGAACTCGTCACCAACGCCCTGCGCTACGGCGAGGGGGAGATCCGGCTGCGGCTGCTCCGCGACCGCACCCTCGTCTGCGAGGTCTGGGACGCCGGCCTCGTCCAGCCCCGGCGCCGCAGGGCCCGGGACACCGACGAGGGCGGCCGCGGCCTCCAGCTCGTCGGGCTGCTCTCCTCCTCCTGGGGCTCGCGCCGCACCCCGCGCGGCAAGACCGTCTGGTTCGAACTGGACCTGCCCGACGGCGAGGGGACGGCGGAGCCCACGGTGGAGCAGCTGCTCAGCATGTTCTGAGCGGAACGGACAAGGCGTCAGCCCTTGAGCGCGGCCAGCCGGGCCTCGATCTCGGCGCTGTCGCCGAGCGCGTCCAGCTGCTCGAACTGGGCGTCCAGCGAGGAGGCGGCGAGCTCCTGCCTGCCCAGGGCCTTCGCCTCCTCCCGGCGCACCTTGTCCTCGAAGCGGCTCAGCTCGCTCGTCGGATCGAGCACGTCGACGCTGCGCACGGCGTCCGTCATCCGGTTCTGCGCCTGGGCCGACTTCGCGCGGGCGACCAGCTCGTCGCGCTTCGCCTTCAGCTCGCCCAGCTTCGCCTTCATCTGGTCCAGGCCGGTCCTGAGCTTCTGCACGACCTCGGTCTGGGCGGCGATCGTCGGTTCGGCGGTCTCCGCCTCCTTCTCCGACTGCAGCTGACGGCCCAGCGCCACCTTCGCCAGGTTGTCGAAACGGTCCGCCTCCGCCGTCTGCCCGCCGGCCCGCAGCTCGTCCGCCTTCCGGCTCGCGGCCAGCGCCTTGCCGCCCCACTCGTGCGCCGCCGCCACGTCCTCCTGGTGGTCCGCCTCCATCAGCCGGAGGTCGCCGATGGTCGCCGCCACGGCCTCCTCCGCCTCCGCGATGTTGTCGGCGTAGTCGCGGATCAGCTGGTCCAGCATCTTCTGCGGATCCTCCGCCTGGTCGAGGAGGGCGTGGATGTTCGCCTTCGCCAGCTGGGTGACCCGGCCGAGAACGGTCTGCTTGCTGCTCATGCACTGCTCCTTGGGGATCAGGGGGAACTCAGAAACGGCCTCCGCCGCCCAGCCGGCCGCGCGTGCCGCTGCCGCCGAAGCTGCCGGGCCCGCCGCCGAAACCTCCGCCCCCGAAACCGCCGTGGCCGCCGCCCCTTCCCCCGCCGCCCCTCTCCCCGCCGAACAGCCCGCCGAGGACGATGCCGCCGAGCACCGCGCCGCCGAGCCCGCCGCCACCGCTTCCGCCCGCCCCCGTCACACCGCCCAGGCCGTTCGGATTCCCGTACGTGCGGACGTCCTGCTCGGCGAGGTCCTGGGCGCGCCGTGCCAGCGCGTCCGCCTGCTGGGCCTCCGCCAGGGCCGCCTGCGGATCGCCGCCGTCGGCGAGCGCCCGCGCCTTCTCCCAGCGGCGCCGGGCCTCGGCGAGACGCGTACGGGCCTCGCTGCCCACCGCGCCCCGGTGCGTCGTGATGTAGTCGGAGGCCGCCCCGATCGCCGAACGGGCCGTCAGCATCACCTGGTCGAGGAACACCCGCGCGCGCCGCACACCCGACTCGCGCTCCCGCGCCCCCTCCAGGGCCTCGTCGAGCGCCACGTCGGCCTCCTCGACCCGGCGCAGGGCCTCGATCGGGTCGTACCGCCCGGCGTCCACACCGCGCCGCACCTCGGCGATCACCGCGTCGGCACGCGCGATCCGGCCCTGGAGACCGGCCGTGGACACCCCCTCGGCGGTCCCCTTCAGCAGCCCGCGGGCCTCCGCCAGGTCCGCGTCCGTCTCCGCGAGCGCGCCCGGCAGCTTCCCCACGGCCTCGGCCAGCTCCCGCGCCCGCCGGTCCACCGCCTCGATCAGCCGGGCCGCCTGGTCCACGGCGCCCTCGGCGGCCCGGATGTGCACGGCGGCCCCGCCGTTGTCGCCGGAGTCGATCCGCCGGCGGGCCTGGTCGACGTGGGTCGTCGCGAACACGAGCCGGTCCTTCGCCTGCTCGACGTCCCCGGCGACGGGGGCGGCCGCCGTCTCCGCGTACCGCTCGCGCATCGCGGTCAGCGTCGCCTCGCCCGTCCCGATCCGCCCGGTCTGCTCCCGGAACGCCGCCTCCACCGCGGCCAGCGCCTCCGGGGCCGTGCGCTCCAGGGCCCGGAGCCGGTCGAAGTCCTCCGCCTCGGCGTCGAGACGGGCGTTCGCCCCGGCGCAGCGGCGGAGGATCTCCTCCAGCATGCTCCGGCGGGTCGCGTCGTCCTCCGGGAAGGAGTCGTCGAGCTTCTGCCGCAGCCGGAAGGAGGCCGTCAGCTGCTCCCCGGCGAAGTCGACCGCCTCGGTGAAGGGGCGTACCGCCTCCTCGCCGAACTGGGCCGAGGCGAAGCCGAGTTCCTCCTTGCTGGTGCGGACGGCGTCGTCGGTGGCGACCAGCGTCCGCCGGGCCTCCCCGTCGAGCTGCTCCAGGGACGGCGGCGCGTCCTCCTTCGGCGGGCCCCAGCCCTGCCTGCCCCCGGGGGTGGTGCGGGTCTCGGTCCGTCGCCGCCGTTTGGCGTACGCGTACGCCGCCACGGCCCCCGCGCCGCCGACGAGCACCAGGGGCAGGACGAGGTCGGTCGCCGAGGTGCCGCCGTCGGTCGCGGCGCCGGGATCGGCGGGGCCGGGGGTGAGGGTCGGGGCGGGGACGGGCCGCCCCGCGAGGACGGCGTCGTAGCCGTTCGCCGCGCCGATGGCGGCGCCCGCCCAGTCGTTCTGCCGCAGGGCCGGTTCGATCGCGGTCCGCGCGACCTCGTCGAGCTGCGCCTGGGTGAGGCGGGAGCCGGGGTCGGCCGAGTAGCCGTACCGCCGGTCGTGGGTGGCGACGGCGAGCAGGACGTCGTCGACGCCGAGCCCGTTGCGCTCGGCGGTGGCGTCGGCCCAGCTCTGGCCCGAGCGCCCGGAGAAGTCCCGTACGTAGACGACGAAGAGCTGGACGCGCCGGGCGTCGTAGAGCCGGTCGAGGGCCTGGACCACGGAGGCGCGGCGGTCGCCGAGCGCGCCGACCCGGTCGGTGATCTGCCCGTTCCCGGACAGGGTGACGGGGTCGTCGGCGTGGGCACCGTGTACGGCGGGCACGAGGAGCCACCACGCCGCCACCAGCACCGCGAGAAGGGCTCGGGTGTCTCTTCGCGTCACAGAAGGGAGGCTATGTCCGTGTATGTTCCCCCGCGACCGGGCCTGTGTCGCCGGAAACCGCCCCTCTCGCCCGATCGTCACTGTCAGTGACCACCGCTACGGTGGTTCCAGTGACACGACGGCTCTTGGGGGGGTACGGGTGGACGGACGGCTGAGGCGTGTGTGGAGGCGGGGGCGCTGGTGGGTCCTCGGACTGGTCCTCCTGCTCGTCGTACCCCCGCTCTTCGGCGCCCTGGCCCTGTGGGTCAGCTACACGGGCGACCTCAGGGACGACGCGAAGAGCCGCGGCAAGGACGCCTTCTGGATCGGGCACGCCTGGGTCGACGGACGGAAGAAGGACGCCGACCTGGCGGCCCTCGCCGCGCGCCTCAAGGGCAGCGGGATACGCGACCTGTACGTGCACGCCGGACCCCTGGAGCACGACGGCACCCTGTCGGCGGCGAAGTACCCCCGGGCCAGGTGGCTGATCGACGGGGTGCACCGGGCGATGCCCGGGATACGGGTCCAGGCCTGGCTCGGCGACGTCCTGGCCACGGAGGGGCCCGTGGGCCTGCGCCTGGAGGACGCCGGATCCCGCCGGGCCGTCGTGGGCTCGGCCCGCCGGATCCTCGACGCCGGCTTCGACGGGGTCCACTTCGACCTGGAGCCGCTGCACTCCGACGACCGGGACTACCTCTCCCTCCTCGACGACCTCGGCGGGCTGACCCGGGCCCGCAAGGTCCCGCTCTCGGTGGCCGCCCACCAGATCGACCCGCTGCCGGGCGCCCACACGGTGCTGGGCGCGGTCAGCGCCAACGGCAGCGAGAAGTGGTGGTCGCAGGAGTTCTTCGGCGAGGTCGCCCGGCGCGTCGACCAGATCGCCGTCATGTCGTACGACACCTGGATGCCGCTGGAGAGCCTGTACGGCGGGTACGTCGCCCAGCAGACGGCCCTCGCCCTCGAAGCGACCCCCGAGACCACCGACCTGCTCATCGGCCTCCCCTTCTTCCACGAGGACGACCTCGGCCACCACGAGAACGCGGAGACGGTCGCCGCGGCCGTCGAGGGCGCGCGGCTCGGCCTCGGCCGCACCGACCCCGGCCGCAGGAGATTCGGCCTCGCCCTGTACGTCGACTTCGCGGCCGAGGAGGGGGACTGGGCGGCCTACCGCGCCGGCTGGCTCTGACCTCAGTCCCTGCGCCGCCGGATCGTCTTCCCGAGCCAGACGAGCGGGTCGTACTTCCGGTCCACGACGCGCTCCTTCAGCGGGATCAGGGCGTTGTCGGTGATCCGGATGGACTCCGGGCACACCTCCGTACAGCACTTGGTGATGTTGCAGTAGCCGAGGCCGTGCTCCTCCTGCGCGGTCTTCCGCCGGTCGAGCCCCACCTCCTCCGCCGCGTCCAGGGGGTGCATGTCGAGCTCCGCGACCCGCATGAGGAAGCGGGGCCCGGCGAAGGCCGCCTTGTTCTCCTCGTGGTCGCGCACCACGTGGCAGGTGTCCTGGCACAGGAAGCACTCGATGCACTTCCTGAACTCCTGGGAGCGGTCCACGTCCTCCTGCTTCATCCGGTACTCGCCGGGGCCGAGCGCGGCGGGCGGGACGAACGCCGGGACCTCCCGGGCCTTCACGTAGTTGAAGGAGACGTCCGTGACGAGGTCGCGGACGACGGGGAAGGCCCGCATCGGGGTGATGGTGACGACCTCGTCGCGTGCGAAGACCGACATCCGGGTCATGCACATCAGCCGGGGCCGGCCGTTGACCTCGGCCGAGCACGACCCGCACTTGCCCGCCTTGCAGTTCCAGCGCACGGCCAGGTCGGGGGCCTGGGTGGCCTGGAGCCGGTGGACGATGTCGAGGACCACCTCGCCGTCGTGCACCTCCACGGCGTAGTCGGTGAGCTCCCCGCCGTCGGTGTCGCCCCGCCAGATCCGGAAGCGGGCCTGATACGTGCTCATGCGTCCAGCTCCTCCTCCGCCAGGTACTTCGCCAGCTCCTCCTTGTCGAAGAGCGCGAGCAGATCGGGCCTGATGGGCTCGGTCCGCACCCGTTCCAGGGCGACCCCGCCGTCCCCGGCCCGGCACAGCAGGTTCACCGGCCGCCAGGACCGCTCCATCGCCGGCCGGTCCTCGCGGGTGTGCCCGCCCCGGGACTCGGTGCGCTCCAGCGCGGCCCGGGCCACGCACTCGCCGACCAGGAGCATGTTCCGCAGGTCGAGGGCGAGGTGCCAGCCGGGGTTGAACTGCCGGTGCCCCTCGACCACGATCCGCCCGGCCCGCTCCCGCAGGGCGGCGATCCGCTCCAGGGCCTCGGCCATCTCGCTCTCCCGCCGGATGATCCCGACGAGGTCGTTCATGGTCTGCTGGAGCTCCTGGTGGAGCGTGTACGGGTTCTCCGGGGGCCCCGCGGAGACGGGCTCGAACGGGGCGAGCGCCTCCGCCCGCGCGGCGGCCACGTCGTCCTCGGAGACCCGGCCGCCGGCCCCCGCCCTCGCGTACTCCGCGGCGTGCAGACCGGCCCGCCGCCCGAAGACCAGCAGGTCGGACAGGGAGTTCCCGCCGAGCCGGTTCGAGCCGTGCATCCCGCCCGCGACCTCACCGGCCGCGAAGAGCCCGGGCACCCCGACCGTGGCCGCCGTCTCCGAGTCGACGGCGACACCGCCCATCACGTAGTGGCAGGTCGGCCCGACCTCCATCGCCTCGGCCGTGATGTCGACGTCCGCCAGCTCCTTGAACTGGTGGTACATCGAGGGCAGCCGCCGCCGGATCGTCTCGGCCGGCATCCGGGTCGACACGTCCAGGAACACCCCGCCGTGCGGGGAGCCGCGCCCCGCCTTCACCTCGGCGTTGATGGCCCGCGCCACCTCGTCGCGCGGCAGCAGCTCGGGCGGGCGCCGGTTGTTCTCCGGGTCCTCGTACCAGCGGTCGCCCTCCTCCTCCGACTCGGCGTACTTCTCCTTGAAGACCTCGGGGACGTAGTCGAACATGAAGCGCCGGCCCTCGGAGTTCCGCAGGACCCCGCCGTCACCGCGTACGGACTCGGTGACGAGGATCCCCTTCACCGACGGCGGCCAGACCATGCCGGTGGGGTGGAACTGCACGAACTCCATGTTCACCAGGGGCGCCCCGGCGAGCAGGGCGAGCGCCTGGCCGTCGCCCGTGTACTCCCAGGAGTTCGAGGTCACCTTGAAGGACTTGCCGATGCCGCCGGTCGCGAGGACGACCGCGGACGCCTCCAGGACGAGGAAGCGCCCGCTCTCCCGCTCGTAGCAGAAGACCCCGGAGACGCGGCCGTCACCGTCCTTGAGGATCCGGGTGACGGTGAACTCCTGGAAGACCTTCAGGCGCGCCTCGTGGTCACCGGTCTCCCGGTGGTCCTCCTGCTGGAGCCCGACCACCTTCTGCTGGAGGGTCCGCAGGAGTTCGAGACCGGTGCGGTCGCCGACGTGCGCGAGCCGTGGGTATTCGTGGCCGCCGAAGTTCCGCTGGGAGATCCGGCCGTCCGGCGTCCGGTCGAAGAGCGCCCCCCAGGTCTCCAGCTCCCAGACCCGCTCGGGCGCCTCCTGGGCGTGCAGTTCGGCCATCCGCCACTGGTTGAGGAACTTCCCGCCGCGCATGGTGTCCCGGAAGTGCGTCTTCCAGTCGTCGTGCTCGTTGGCGTTCGCCATGGAGGCGGCGATGCCGCCCTCGGCCATCACCGTGTGCGCCTTGCCGAAGAGGGACTTGCAGATGACGGCGGTGCGCGCGCCGGCCCGGCGCGCCTCGATCGCGGCCCGCAGCCCGGCGCCGCCCGCGCCGACCACGACCACGTCCCACCGCTGCCGTTCCACGGAGCTCACAGGACTCATGTCAGAAGAACCTCGGGTCGTCGAAGGCGCCGGTGGCGAGCAGGTACACGTACAGGTCGCAGACGGCGACGCTGATCAGCGACGCCCAGGCGAGTTGCATGTGACGCCGGTTCAGGCGCCCCACCCAGGTCCACAGCCGGTAGCGGACGGGGTGCTTCGAGAAGTGCCGCAGACGGCCGCCGACGATGTGCCGGCAGGAGTGGCAGGAGAGGGTGTACGACCAGATGAGGACGATGTTCACGAGGAAGATCAGCGTCCCGAGCCCGGCGTGGCCCCAGTCGTCGTGCTCGTCCCGGAAGGTCAGCGCGGTGTCGTACGTGAGGATGCCGGCGACCGGCACCGCCGCGTAGAAGAAGTACCGGTGGAGGTTCTGCAGGAGCAGCGGGAAGCGGGTCTCGCCGGTGTACGTGCGGTGGGGTTCGGCCACCGCGCAGGCCGGGGGAGCCGCCCAGAACCCCCGGTAGTACGCCTTGCGGTAGTAGTAGCAGGTCAGCCGGAACCCCAGCGGGAAGACCAGGATCAGCAGGGCGGGGGAGAGGACCCACCAGCTGCCGAAGAGCGCCCAGTTCGGGCCGCCCCGCATGGGGACGCAGTTCTCCGCGAGGCAGGGCGAGTAGAACGGGGAGACGTAGGGGGCGGCGTAGTAGTGGGCGTTCGCGAAGGCCCGCCACGTCGAGTACGCGACGAAGGCGAGCAGTCCGGCGGCGGTGGCGGCGGGGGAGAGCCACCAGCGGTCGGTGCGCAGATGGCGGGCGGCGATGGCGGCGCGCCCCGGGGAGCGCACCCCCGTCGCCGCCCCGTGACTCGTCGGGGGTTCCGTACCTGTGGCCAACAGAGCCTCCTCGGCGCTACGGCTCTACGGTGCGTGGTGGTCGCGGGCTCCCAGGCCCTCGTCGTCGACGTCGGTCCACATTCCGGCGTCGTACGGGGCGTCGGGGATGGTCACCATGCTCTCCGCACGGCCGGTGGCCGGCGTGGGAGACGCGCCGCGCTCCGTCCCGACGCGGCGTTCCAGCTCTTCGACCGTGTGTTCCAGGTCCTGCAGGCGGCGCTTGACGGCCGCCAGGTCGTCCTGAACGGACATGGTTGCCCTCACCTTCGTGAGTGTCGCGCGTCACATCCCGCTTGGGAAGCCGTGTGCACGAGCGGTTGGGCCGCACGAGTGGGGTTTGCCGGTCGCGCCGCCGTGTCGCCGTGGCCGCATCCGGTCCGTGCTTTTCAGTGTATGAGCAATAGGTCTGATCATCTCCAAATGGAATAAATCTGGACGAAGGGGTACAAGTCATGTCCCAGATCGGCGCCCCTCGCGGGGGGACATGCTCCAGGAGCCCCCGCGCCCGCACGCTCCGCTCCGTCGCGGCCCTGACCAGCGCGGTCCTCGCCGTCACCGTCCTCGCCGGGTGCAGCTCCGGCGACGAGGCCGACGAGACCCCGGCCGCGGCCCAGGACAACGCGCCCGCGGCACGGGACAAGGTCGCCGACGGGGGCACCCTCCGCTGGGCCGTCGACGCGCTGCCCACCACGCTCAACGCCTTCCAGGCCGACGCCGACGGCACCACCTCGCGCATCGCCGGAGCCGTGCTCCCCGCCCTCTACACGATGGACGAGCGGGGCCGGCCCAGGATGAACCCCGACTACCTGGAGTCCGCCCAGGTCATCGAGACCGAGCCCAAGCAGGTCGTCCTCTACAAGCTCAACCAGCAGGCGGTGTGGAGCGACGGACGCGAGATCGGGGCCGCCGACTTCGTGGCCCAGTGGCGCGCGCTGAGCGGCCGCGACACCGCGTACTGGACCGCCCGCAACTCCGGCTACGAGCGGATCGAGAAGATCGAGCGGGGCAAGAACGACCTGGAGGTCCGGGTCACCTTCGCCAAGCCGTACGCCGACTGGCAGTCCCTCTTCACCCCCCTCTACCCCAAGCAGGTGATGGGCTCCCCGAGCTCCTTCAACGACGGGGCGCGCACCACCCTCAAGGCCACTGCAGGACCGTTCCTGCTCAAGGCGGTCGACCGGAAGAGCGGCGACGTCACCCTCACCCGCAACCCCCGCTGGTGGGGACAGCAGGCCAAGCTCGACAGCCTCGTCCTCAAGGCCGTCCCCCGGGCCGACCGGGCCGCCGCCCTCGCCGCCGGCGACCTCGACCTGGCCGAGATCGACCGGCCCGCGGCCGAGCGGATCGCCCTCGCCCTCCGCGACGCCCGGGCCGGACGCAGCGGCGCGCAGGCCGCCCTCGCCCACGGCCCCGGCTCCGCGATCACCCCCTCCAAGGCCCTGAAGTCCTGGGCCCTCGCCCACGGCTCCGACGACGAGAAGGCGGCCGAGGTCACCGCCGCCCGCAAGAAGAACCAGGAGGCCGTCGCCGCGTACGCGAGCGCCCAGGAAGCCCTGGCGAAGTACGTGGTCCGCAAGTCCCTGGAGCCCGCCTACACCCAGCTCTCGCTGAACGGCGAGTCCGGCCCGCTGGCCGACGAGCGGGTGCGGCGCGCGGTGGCCCGCGCCATCAACCGCCAGGAGCTGGCCGAATCCGTGCTCAAGCCCCTCGGCCTCCCCGCCCGTCCCCCCGGCAGCCACCTCGCCCTCGCCGGCCAGGCGGCCTACGCGGACAGCAGCGACGCGCTCGGCGGCCAGGACACCAAGGAGGCGCGGGCGCTCCTCGCCGACGCCGGCTGGGTCCCCGGCGGCGCGCTCCGCAAGCCCGCCGGCACCAAGGCGGGCAGCGAGGCGGAGAAGAAGGCCGCGGAGAAGGAGAAGGAGAAGGAGAAGGCCAAGAAGTCCGGGGACTCCTCCGACGCCAAGAAGAAGGGCGACGACACCGCCTCCGACGAGGGCCTCTACATCGTCGGCGACGACAAGCCCGGCGACCGCCCCGCCACCGTCGGCGCGAACGGCCCCGACCACGGCGCCGACGCCCTTCCCCCCGCCGCCGTCCGCCAGAGCGCCGCCCTCCTCGCCCGCGCCGAGGCGCTCGACACCGGCGCCCACGCCGCCCGGCCGGACCGGGGCGTGGCCGGGGCCTACGCCCCGCGCGGCACCGCCGCCCCCGTGACGGCCCCCGACGCCGCCCAGGCCCAGGCCCTCGGCAAGGACGGCAAGGCGCTCAGCCTCCGCTTCGTCCTGCCGTCCGGGCCGGGCTCGGAGTCGCTGCGGTCGGTCGGGGACCGGATCGTCCGGATGCTCGACGCCGTGGGCATCCGCACCGAGGTCACCAAGGTCTCCGACGACAGCTTCTTCAAGGACCACATCGCCTCGGGCGACTACGACCTGGCCCTCTACTCCTGGCCGGCCTCCGCCTTCCCGGCGACCGACGCCCGGCCGATCTTCGCCAAGCCCGAGCCGGCCTCGGACGGCTCGCTCCTGGTCGAGCAGAACTACTCCCGGGTCGGCACCGACCGCATCGACCAGCTGTTCGATCAGGCGGCGGGGACGCTCGACGAGGAGGAGGCCCACGAGCTCGTGCGCCAGGCCGACGCCCGGATCTGGGCCGCGGCCGGCTCCATCCCCCTCTACCAGCGCCCGCAGCTCGTCGCCGCCCGGGCCGACCTCGTGAACGCCGGCGCCTGGGGCCTCGCCGCGCCCCGCTACCAGGACATCGGGTTCAAGAAGCCCGAAACGACCAAGGGTACCGAGCGGAACCACTGAAAGCGCAGGTCACAACCTCAGAAGCAGCTCAATTTCCTTGCCCGCCGGTGACCCCGGCGGGCAGGATCGCGACGGCCCCTTGACCCGGCCCGCATGATCTTCCCCACACCCTGAAACCTCCCAGTAGACCCTCTCGGATCCCTCCGGGGAAGCCCCTTGCGCGGCAGCCCCGTACCATAGGACATAGCCGTGGCGCGTCCGCCCGGCGGGCGTAAGAGGAACTGACGCCGATTCCCACGATCCGAGAGAAGCGCAAGCCACCCATGCCCACGCGCCACGACATCCGCAACGTCGCCATCGTCGCCCACGTCGACCACGGCAAGACGACCATCGTCGACGCCATGCTCAAGCAGGCCGGTGCCTTCGCCGCCCACCAGCAGCTCGACGACCGCATGATGGACTCGAACGACCTGGAGCGTGAGAAGGGCATCACGATCCTCGCCAAGAACACGGCGGTGAAGTATCACCCCAAGGACGGCGGGGCCCCGATCACGATCAACATCATCGACACCCCCGGCCACGCCGACTTCGGTGGCGAGGTCGAGCGCGGTCTGTCGATGGTCGACGCCGTCGTCCTCCTGGTGGACGCCTCCGAGGGTCCGCTCCCGCAGACCCGCTTCGTGCTGCGCAAGGCCCTCCAGCAGCGCAAGCCCGTCATCCTCTGCATCAACAAGACGGACCGCCCGGACTCCCGGATCGACGAGGTCGTCAACGAGACCTACGACCTCTTCCTGGACCTGGACGCCGACGAGGACCAGATCGAGTTCCCGATCGTCTACGCCTGCGGCCGCGACGGCATCGCCTCGCTGACCAAGCCGGCCGACGGCACGGTCCCGCAGGACTCCGAGAACCTGGAGCCCTTCTTCTCCACCATCCTGGAGCACGTCCCGGCCCCGTCGTACGACGAGGAGGCGCCGCTCCAGGCGCACGTCACCAACCTCGACGCCGACAACTTCCTCGGCCGCATCGCGCTGCTCCGCGTCGAGCAGGGCGAGCTGCGCAAGGGCCAGACGGTCGCGTGGATCAAGCGGGACGGCACGATCTCCAACGTCCGCATCACCGAGCTGATGATGACCGAGGCGCTCACCCGCAAGCCGGCCGAGGTCGCCGGCCCCGGTGACATCTGCGCCGTCGCCGGTATCCCCGACATCATGATCGGCGAGACCCTGGCCGACCCGGAGAACCCGATCGCGCTTCCGCTGATCACGGTCGACCAGCCGGCCATCTCCATGACCATCGGCACCAACACCTCGCCGCTCGTCGGCCGCGGTGGCACCGGCAAGGGCGCCGACGCGAAGGCGGCCGTCAAGGACCGCAAGGTCACCGCCCGCCAGGTCAAGGACCGTCTGGACCGCGAGCTCATCGGCAACGTCTCGCTCCGCGTCCTCGACACCGAGCGTCCGGACGCCTGGGAGGTCCAGGGCCGTGGTGAGCTCGCGCTCGCCATCCTGGTCGAGCAGATGCGCCGCGAGGGCTTCGAGCTCACCATCGGCAAGCCGCAGGTCGTCACCAAGGAGGTCGACGGCAAGGTCCACGAGCCCGTCGAGCGCCTCACGGTCGACGTCCCCGAGGAGCACATGGGCGCGGTCACGCAGCTCATGGGTGTCCGCAAGGGCCGCATGGACAACATGTCGAACCACGGCTCCGGCTGGGTCCGCATGGAGTTCGTCGTTCCGTCCCGTGGCCTCATCGGCTTCCGTACGGAGTTCCTCACCAACACCCGCGGCACGGGCATCGCCCACTCGATCCACGAGGGCCACGAGCCGTGGTTCGGCCAGCTGACGACCCGTAACAACGGCTCGCTGGTCGCCGACCGCGCCGGTGCGGTCACCGCCTTCGCGATGACCAACCTCCAGGAGCGCGGCGTCCTGTTCACCGACCCCGGCACCGAGGTGTACGAGGGCATGATCGTCGGCGAGAACTCCCGCTCCGACGACATGGACGTGAACATCACCAAGGAGAAGAAGCTCACCAACATGCGCTCCTCCTCCGCCGACTCCTTCGAGGCGATCGTCCCGCCGCGGAAGCTCTCCCTGGAGCAGTCCCTGGAGTTCTGCCGCGACGACGAGTGCGTCGAGGTCACCCCGGAGGCCGTGCGCATCCGCAAGGTCGTCCTGGACCAGAAGGAGCGCGGTCGTTCCGCTTCCCGCGCCAAGAACGGCTGAGTAAGGTCGCATACGGCCGCTGACGGCGGGGTAGATCACGGTCCTGTGATCTTCGCCGCTCTCGGCTGACGCGACGTCAGCACCGGAGCCCGGGCCCCCACAGACGCTGTGGGGGCCCGGGCTTTTCGTCAAGTTTCGTCAAATCCATTTCGGGGCCCGAGTGTCCGCATATCGGCGATCGCTCTCCGGTACGTGTGTTAACGGTCCGTTTCGCGGGTGTCTGTCTGTGCTCAGTTTGTCCGGATTTCGGTCTCCGGGGCCCCGGCGATGTTGTCAAAACGAGACCACTTAAGTGTGGTTTACAGCCCGGACGTACTTAATAGTTGGCTCCATTGAGCTCGGGTCAATGGGTCACGCACTGTGGGGAGTGCCGACTCACGAGCACACTCGGGGCACTTGAGTCCAAAGCCGTCAGGGGTGTCGGCGAAACTCGAAGTGCCCCTCTTGTAGTGACAAAGTGGACTCATGAGGAGGAACCCATGCGCGGTGCCAAGAGCGCCAAGTGGGTAACGGGCGCGATCATCGTCGCCCTTGCTGCGACCGCCTGTGGCGGGGGTAAGAGCGACGGCGGCAGCGACGCCAAGGCTGTTGACCCGAACGGAATCTTCTCCATCGAGCTGGGCGAGCCTGAGAAGCCCCTGCTCACCGGCGACACGATGGAGTCCAACGGCTCCGCCGTCATGGCCGGCCTGTTCTCGACCCTGGTCGACTACAAGGCCGACGGTTCGCTGACGATGGTCAACGCCGAGTCGGTCACCACGACGGACTCGAAGACCTGGACCGTCAAGCTCAAGCCGGGCTGGACCTTCCACGACGGCACCCCCGTCACCTCCAAGTCCTACGTGGACGCGTGGAACTGGAACGCCAGCCTGAAGAACGCCCAGGGCCTCTCGTCCTGGTTCGCGGACATCAAGGGCTACGACAAGGTCCACCCGGACGCCGAGGGCGCCAAGCAGACCGCCGACAAGCTCGAGGGTCTGAAGGTCGTCGACGAGAACACCTTCACGATCGAGCTCTCGAAGTCCGTCCCGTACTTCGGCCACAAGCTCGCGTACATCGTCTTCGCGCCGCTCCCGGAGTCCTTCTACAAGCTGGACGCCAAGACCCGCGGCCAGGCCCCGGTCGGCAACGGTCCCTACAAGTTCAAGTCGTGGGACCACAAGAAGAAGATCGAGATCACCCGCTACGACGGCTACAAGGGCCCGAACAAGGCGAAGAACGGCGGTGTGGTCTTCAAGAACTACACCACCCTCGAGGCCGCGTACGAGGACCTGAAGTCCGGCAACGTCGACGTCCTGCGTCAGATCGCGCCGAAGGACCTCCCGGTCTACCGTCAGGACCTCGGCGACCGCGCCGTGGACCAGGCGTACTCCGCGATCCAGACCATCGCCGTCGCCTTCTACGCCGACCAGTGGAAGAAGCCGAAGCAGGTCGACCCGCGCGTCATCCAGGGTCTGTCCATGGCGATCGACCGCGCCACCATCACCAAGACGGTGCTGAACGGCACGCGTGAGCCCGCGACCGGCTGGGTCGCCAAGGGCGTCCTGGGCTTCCAGGAGGACGGCGGCAACGGCGTCACCAAGTACGACCCGGCTCAGGCCAAGGCCCTCATCAAGGCCGGCGGCGGCGTCCCGGGCAACAAGATCTCGATCCAGTACAACGCCGACGGTGGCCACAAGGAGTGGGTGGACGCTGTCTGCAACTCCATCCAGCAGGCCACCAGCGTCCAGTGCGTCGGCGACGGCAAGCCGGACTTCCAGGCCGACCTGACCGCTCGTAAGACGAAGCAGGTCAAGTCGCTCTACCGCTCCGGCTGGGTGCTCGACTACCCGGTGAACGCCAACTTCATCTCGGACCTGTTCCGTACGGGTGCCGGCGGCAACCAGGGCGACTTCTCCAACAAGGAGCTGGACGCCAAGATCGCGAAGGCCGACTCCGCCAAGACCCTTGACGAGTCCGTCAAGGCCTACCAGGCGATCGAGAAGGACCTCAAGAACTACATGCCGTCCATCCCGCTCTGGTACTACAAGGTCAACGCGGGCTTCTCCGAGAAGGTTTCGGGTGTCGCCTACGGCCAGGACGGCGACCCGATCCTGACCGGCGTCGAGGTCAAGAAGTAATCACCCAAGCGTAGTCCGCACGCCGTCACGGGACTGACGGATCGTCAGTCCCGTCTCGGTGCCTTACGCAGCGGCTGGGGGGCCCTTCCACGACATCAGCATGCCCGGATCCGGGCATGCTGTCGGGGGAGGGCCCGTCGGTTGCGCTGTCACATCTCAACGGAGGCATGATGGGGCGTTATGTCGCACGACGACTGCTCCAGATGATCCCGGTTTTCCTCGGGACGACCCTGCTGATCTTCGCCATGGTGCATCTTCTGCCCGGTGACCCCGTGCTTGCCATGTTCGGCGACAAGGGCGCCGACCCGGCGACGCTCGCCGCGAAGCGCCATGAACTCGGCCTCGACAAGCCGGAATGGCAGCAGTATCTCTTCTACATGCGGGACATGATCCTGCACCTGGACTTCGGTACCCAGATCCGCAACGGACGACCGGTCACCGAGGTGCTGGGCGACGCGTTCCCCATCACCCTCCAGCTTGCCGCCCTGGCGTTCGCCATCGAGCTGATCTTCGGCATCGGTCTCGGCATCATCGGTGGCCTGCGCGCCGGCCGTCTCGCCGACAACCTGATCCTGATCTTCACGCTGCTGATCATCTCGATCCCGGTCTTCGTCCTCGGCTACATCATCAAGATGGTGTTCGCCTTCAACCTGGGCTGGATCGCCCCGAACGTCAGCACCGAGCCGGTCCTGAGCGAGATGATCGCCCCGGCCATCGTGCTCGGCGGACTCTCCCTTGCCTATGTGGCGCGCCTCACGCGTACCTCCATGGCGGAGAACCTGCGCGCCGACTACATGCGCACGGCCGTCGCCAAGGGCCTGCCGCGCCGCCGCGTCATCGGCGTCCACCTGATGCGCAACTCGATGATCCCCGTGGTCACCTTCCTCGGCACCGACATCGGCGCCCTCATGGGCGGCGCGGTCGTCACCGAGGCGATCTTCAACATCCACGGAATCGGCGGCGTCATCGCCGACTCGATCTCCCGGCGCGAAGGTTCGACCCTGGTGGGCCTCGTCACCATCCTGGTGATCGTCTACCTCGTCACCAGCCTGCTCATCGACCTGCTGTACGCGGTCCTGGACCCGAGGATCCGGTATGCCTGACGTGACCAAGACCGCTACCGCCGTCGAGGACGCCGTCGCCACCCCCTCGGTGGACGCGTCCGCACCGGTCGCCAAGCCGGAGAAGGCCCGCAGCCTCTGGGGCGACGCCTGGGTCGACCTCCGCCGCAACCCGTACTTCATCGTCTCGTCGGCGCTGATCGCGCTGCTGCTGCTGATCTCGGTGTGGCCGACCCTCTTCACCAGCGCGTCCCCGACCGCCGGTGACCTGGTCCACCACTTCCTGAGCAAGCCGGAGCTGGGCAAGGTCGGCTCGGCCGAGTGGCTGGGCTACGACCAGCAGGGCCGCTCCGTCTACGCCCGACTGATCCACGGCACCCGCGCCTCCGTCACCGTCGGCATCGCGGTCACCGCGATCGTCACGATCGTCGGCGGCATCACGGGCATGATCGCCGGTTACTTCGGCGGCTGGGTCGACACGATCGTCTCCCGGATCACCGACATCTTCTTCGGCATCCCGTTCCTGCTCGGCGCCATGGTCGTCCTGCAGTCCTTCACCGAGCGGACCGTCCTGGTCGTCGTCTTCGCCCTCGCGTTCCTCGGCTGGACCCAGATCACCCGCGTCATGCGCGGTGCCGTGATCACGGTCAAGCAGGCCGACTACGTCCACGCGGCGAAGGCCCTCGGTGCCGGCACGGTCCGGATCCTGTTCAAGCACATCCTGCCGAACGCCATGGCCCCCGTGATCGTCGTCGCGACCATCGCGCTCGGCGGCTACATCTCGGCCGAGGCGACCCTGTCCTTCCTGGGACTCGGCCTCGCCGCCCCGACCGTCTCGTGGGGTGTCGACATCTCCGCGGGCGTCGCCCAGATCCGAGTGGCCCCGCACGTCCTGCTCTGGCCCTCGATCATGCTGAGCCTCACCGTTCTGGCGTTCATCATGCTCGGCGAAGCCGTCCGCAACGCCCTCGACCCCAAGCTGCGCTGAGGAGGGCGTAACAGATGAGCATCATCGACAAGACCGCGGCCGTCCCGGCGCCGCGCGGCGGCGACCACACCGGTCCGCTGCTCGAAGTCAAGGACCTGCACGTCGAGTTCCACACCCGTGACGGTGTGGCCAAGGCGGTCAACGGCGTCAACTACTCGGTGAACGCCGGCGAGACCCTCGCCGTCCTCGGCGAGTCCGGCTCCGGCAAGTCCGTCACCGCCCAGGCCATCATGGGCATCCTCGACATGCCTCCCGGCAAGATCCCGCAGGGCGAGATCCTGTTCCGCGGCGAGGACATGCTGAAGATGTCCGAGGAGGACCGCCGGAAGATCCGCGGCCGGAAGATCGCGATGATCTTCCAGGACGCGCTGTCCTCCCTCAACCCGGTCCTCAACGTCGGCTACCAGCTCGGCGAGATGTTCCGGGTGCACCACGGCATGTCCAAGAAGGACGCCAAGGTCAAGGCCATCGAGCTGATGGACAAGGTCAAGATCCCCGCCGCCAAGGCCCGGGTCGACGACTACCCCCACCAGTTCTCCGGCGGCATGCGCCAGCGCATCATGATCGCCATGGCGCTCGCCCTGGAGCCGGACCTGATCATCGCCGACGAGCCCACCACGGCTCTCGACGTGACCGTCCAGGCCCAGGTCATGGACCTCCTCGCGGAGCTCCAGCAGGAATACAACATGGGCCTGATCCTGATCACCCACGACCTCGGCGTCGTCGCCGACGTCGCGGACAAGATCGCCGTGATGTACGCCGGCCGGATCGTCGAGCAGGCGCCGGTGCACGAGCTGTACAAGCGCCCGGCCCACCCGTACACCCGCGGCCTCCTGGACTCGATCCCGCGCCTGGACCAGAAGGGCCAGGAGCTCTACGCGATCAAGGGCCTGCCGCCCAACCTGCTCAAGGTGCCCACCGGCTGCGCCTTCAACCCGCGCTGCCCCAAGGCCGACGACATCTGCCGCACGGAGATCCCGGCCCTGGTGCCGGTCACCGAGCAGGACGGCTCGGATCTCCCGGGCCGTAAGAGCGCCTGCCACTTCTGGAAGGAGACGATCCATGGCTGACCTCAGCAACAACGAAGAGGCCGTGGCCGCCGCCATCGAGGCCCCCGTGGCCGCCGGCGAGCCGATCCTCCAGGTGCGCAACCTGCAGAAGCACTTCCCGCTGACGCAGGGCATCCTCTTCAAGAAGCAGGTCGGCGCGGTCAAGGCCGTGGACGGGGTCTCCTTCGACCTCTTCCAGGGCGAGACCCTCGGCATCGTGGGCGAGTCCGGCTGTGGCAAGTCCACGGTCGCCAAGCTCCTGATGAACCTGGAGCGGGCCACCGCCGGCGAGGTCTTCTACAAGGGCCAGGACATCACCAAGCTGTCCGGGCGCGCGCTGAAGGCCGTCCGCCGCAACATCCAGATGGTCTTCCAGGACCCGTACACCTCGCTGAACCCGCGCATGACGGTCGGCGACATCATCGGCGAGCCCTTCGACATCCACCCCGAGGTGGCCCCGAAGGGCGACCGGCGCCGCAAGGTGCAGGAGCTGCTCGACGTCGTCGGTCTGAACCCGGAGTACATCAACCGGTACCCGCACCAGTTCTCCGGCGGTCAGCGCCAGCGCATCGGCATCGCCCGCGGCCTCGCGCTCAACCCGGAGATCATCATCTGCGACGAGCCGGTCTCGGCCCTGGACGTCTCCGTCCAGGCGCAGGTCATCAACCTGATGGGGAAGCTCCAGGACGAGTTCAACCTCTCCTACATCTTCATCGCGCACGACCTGTCGATCGTCCGGCACATCTCGGACCGCGTCGGCGTCATGTACCTCGGCAAGATGGCCGAGATCGGTACGGACGAGCAGATCTACGAGCACCCGACGCACCCGTACACGCAGGCGCTGCTCTCCGCGGTGCCGGTGCCGGACCCGGAGGCCCGCGCGCACCGCGAGCGGATCATCCTCACCGGTGACGTCCCCTCGCCGGCCAACCCGCCGTCGGGCTGCAGCTTCCGCACCCGCTGCTGGAAGGCGCAGGAGAAGTGCTCCCAGGAGGCGCCGGTCCTCGCGATCCCGCAGCGCTTCCAGGGTGAGGACAGCCCGGCCGCCCACTTCTCGGCGTGCCACTTCGCCGAGGAGAAGCAGGTCGTCCCGGTGAGCTGACGCACCGAGCGCAGAAGGGCGCCCCCGTTCCGTACGTACGGAACGGGGGCGCCCTTCGTCATGGCGGCGTCCGTCCGGGTGCCATAAAAGTGCACCCCCGTCAATATCGGGTGATATTGGGGCCTAAGTAAGACTAGGGACATACGGGAGGCACTCCATGCGCGGAGCCACACACGCCAAGTGGGCCGCACTGGCCACCGCCGTCGCCCTCGCGGCGACGGCCTGTGGTGGTGGCGGCGACAGCGGTGGTGGCGGAGGGGCCAACGGCATCGTGAGTTCCTCGTGGGGTGACCCGCAGAACCCGCTGGAGCCCGCCAACACCAACGAGGTCCAGGGCGGCAAGGTCCTGTCCATGATCTTCCGCGGGCTCAAGCAGTACGACCCGAAGACCGGCGAGGCCAAGAACATGCTCGCCGAGAAGATCGAGACCACGGACTCGCAGAACTTCACCGTCACGGTCAAGGACGGCTGGACCTTCTCCAACGGCGAGAAGGTCACCGCGAAGTCCTTCGTCGACGCCTGGAACTACGGCGCCCACCTGAAGAACAACCAGAAGAACGCGTACTTCTTCGGCCAGATCGAGGGCTACGACCAGGTCCACCCCGAGAAGGGCACACCCACCGCCGAGACCATGTCCGGCCTCAAGGTGACCGGCCCCCAGACCTTCACGGTCAAGCTCACCCAGAAGTTCTCCACCTGGCCCATCACCCTCGGCTACGCGGCCTTCTCGCCGCTTCCCCAGGTCTTCTACAGCGACCACGCCGCCTGGCTCTCGAAGCCCATCGGCAACGGCCCGTACACCGTCGACTCCTACTCCAAGGGCTCCCAGATGTCCCTGCGGAAGTGGGACGCCTACCCCGGTCCCGACAAGGCCCAGAACGGCGGCATCGACCTCAAGGTCTACACCGACAACAACACCGCCTACACGGACCTGACGGCCGGCAACCTCGACCTCGTCGACGACGTGCCCGCCTCCCAGCTCAAGAACGTCCAGGCCGACCTCGGCGGCCGGTACATCAACGTCCCCGCCGGCATCATCCAGACCCTCTCCTTCCCGTTCTACGACCCCGCGTGGAACAAGCCGGGCCAGGAGAAGCTCCGGCAGGGCCTGTCCATGGCGATCAACCGCCAGCAGATCACCGAGACGATCTTCCAGAAGACCCGCACCCCCGCCGTCGACTGGACCTCCCCGGTGCTCGGCTCGGAGGGCGGCTTCAAGGACGTCTGCGGCGACTTCTGCAAGTACGACGCCGCCCAGGCCAAGAAGCTCGTCGCCGAGGGCGGCGGCATCCCCGGCGGCACGATGAAGATCTCGTACAACGCCGACACCGGCTCCCACAAGGAGTGGGTGGACGCCGTCTGCAACTCCATCAACAACGCGCTCGGCAACAACAAGGCCTGCGTCGGCAACCCGATCGGCACCTTCGCCGACTACCGCAACCAGGTCACCCAGTCGAAGATGACCGGGCCGTTCCGCGCCGGCTGGCAGATGGACTACCCGCTCATCCAGAACTTCCTCCAGCCGCTGTACTACACCAACGCCTCCTCCAACGACGGCAAGTACTCCAACCCCGAGTTCGACAAGCTGGTCAACCAGGCCAACGCCGAGGCCGACACCGCGAAGGCCGTCGGGCTCTTCCAGCAGGCCGAGGGAGTCCTCCGCGACGACATGGGCGCCATCCCGCTCTGGTACCAGAACGGCAGCGCCGGCTACTCGGACAAGGTGGAGAACGTGACCCTGAACCCCTTCAGCGTCCCGGTCTACGACCAGATCAAGGTCAAGTGACCTCGTAGCAGTTCGGCGGTGTACGGCCCGGGCCGCGGACCCCCGCGCCGGGCCGTACGCCGTCCCGCAACCCACCCTGGAGGCTTTCCGTGGGTCGATACGTGATCCGGCGGCTGCTGCAGATGATCCCGGTCTTCTTCGGTGCCACGCTGTTGATCTTCCTGATGGTGAACGTGATGGGCGATCCCATCGCCGGCCTCTGCGGCGACCGCGCCTGCGACCCGGCGACCGCCGCCCAGCTGAAGAAGGAGTACGGCCTCGACAAGCCGGTCTGGCAGCAATACCTGACCTACATGGGCAACGTCTTCACCGGCGACTTCGGCACCGCCTTCAACGGCCAGCCCGTCACCGAGCTGATGGCCGACGCCTTCCCGGTCACCATCCGGCTCACCATCGTCGCGATCCTCATCGAGATCGTCATCGGCATCACCCTGGGCGTCATCACCGGCCTCAAGCGCGGCCGGCCCGTCGACACCGGCGTCCTGCTGCTGACCCTGGTCGTCCTCTCCATCCCCACCTTCGTCACCGGCCTGCTGCTCCAGCTGCTCCTGGGCGTCGAATGGGGCTGGATCGAACCGGTGGTCTCACCCGAGGCGCCCTTCAACGAACTGATCGTCCCCGGCATCGTCCTCGCGTCCGTCTCGCTCGCGTACGTCACCCGGCTCACCCGGACCTCCATCGCCGAGAACAAGCGCGCCGACTACGTCCGCACCGCCGTCGCCAAGGGCCTGCCCCGCCGCCGGGTCGTCACCCGGCACCTGCTGCGCAACAGCCTCATCCCCGTGGTGACCTTCATCGGCGCCGACATCGGCGCGCTCATGGGCGGCGCCATCGTCACCGAACGGATCTTCAACATCCACGGCGTCGGCTACCAGCTCTACCAGGGCATCGTCCGCCAGAACACCCAGACCGTCGTCGGCTTCGTGACCATCCTCGTCCTGGTGTTCCTGCTGGCCAACCTCCTGGTCGACCTCCTGTACGCCGTCCTTGACCCGAGGATTCGCTATGCCTGAGCCGCTTGAACCCCTTGAGTCGTACGGAGAAGAAGGGCGCGCCATCGCATCCACCGGAGCCGGGGGCGCGGCCGATCTCGGCACCCAGGAGGCCGAGACCCTGGAGAAGACGCCGGGCGGTCCCGAAGGAACCGGCGCCGACAAGAAGCCCCGCTCCCTGTGGTCCGACGCCTGGCACGACCTGCGCCGCAACCCGATCTTCATCATCTCCGCGCTCGTCATCCTCTTCCTGGTGGTCATCTCCATCTGGCCCCAGCTGATCGCCTCCGGAGACCCGCTCGCCTGCGACCTGTCCAAGGCGCAGGAAGGCTCACAGCCCGGCCACCCCTTCGGCTTCAACGGCCAGGGCTGCGACGTCTACACCCGCACCGTCTACGGCGCCCGGACGTCCGTGACCGTCGGCGTCCTCGCCACCCTCGGCGTCGCGATCCTCGGCAGCGTCCTCGGCGGCCTCGCCGGCTTCTTCGGCGGCGGCTGGGACGGCGTCCTCTCCCGCCTCACCGACGTCTTCTTCGCCATCCCCGTCGTCCTCGGCGGCCTCGTGCTCCTGTCCGTGGTCACCAGCGCCACCATCTGGCCCGTCATCGGCTTCATGGTGCTGCTCGGCTGGCCGCAGATCTCCCGCATCGCGCGCGGCTCGGTGATCACCGCCAAACAGAACGACTACGTCCAGGCCGCCCGCGCGCTCGGCGCCTCCAACTCCCGGATGATGCTCCGGCACATCACGCCGAACGCCGTCGCCCCCGTGATCGTCGTCGCCACCATCGCCCTCGGCACGTACATCGCGCTCGAAGCGACCCTGTCGTACCTCGGCGTCGGGCTGAAGCCGCCGACCGTCTCCTGGGGCATCGACATCTCCTCGGCGTCGCAGTACATCCGCAACGCTCCCCACATGCTGCTCTGGCCGGCCGGAGCGCTCGCCATCACCGTGCTCGCGTTCATCATGCTCGGCGACGCGGTGCGCGACGCCCTCGACCCGAAGCTGAGGTAGCCGCCCATGCTGCTCGAAGTGAAGGACCTGCACGTCGAGTTCCACACCCGGGACGGGGTGGCCAAGGCGGTCAACGGGGTCAACTACTCCGTCGACGCGGGGGAGACCCTCGCCGTGCTCGGCGAGTCCGGCTCCGGCAAGTCCGTCACCGCCCAGGCCGTCATGGGCATCCTCGACATCCCGCCCGGGAAGATCAGCGGCGGCGAGATCCTCTTCCAGGGCCAGGACCTCCTCAAGCTGAAGGAGGAGGAACGGCGCAGGATCCGCGGCGCCAAGATGGCGATGATCTTCCAGGACGCGCTGTCCTCCCTCAACCCCGTCATCAGCGTCGGCGACCAGCTCGGCGAGATGTTCCAGGTCCACAAGGGCATGTCGCGCAAGGACTCCAAGGCCAAGGCCGTCGAGCTGATGGACCGGGTCCGCATCCCCGCCGCCAAGGAACGCGTCGGCCAGTACCCCCACCAGTTCTCCGGCGGCATGCGCCAGCGCATCATGATCGCGATGGCGCTCGCCCTCGAACCCGAACTGATCATCGCGGACGAGCCGACCACCGCCCTCGACGTCACCGTCCAGGCCCAGGTCATGGACCTCCTCGCCGAGCTCCAGCGCGAGCTCAACATGGGCCTCATCCTCATCACCCACGACCTCGGCGTCGTCGCCGACGTCGCCGACAAGATCGCCGTCATGTACGCGGGCCGGATCGTCGAACAGGCTCCCGTCCACGAGATCTACAAGGCGCCCGCCCACCCCTACACCCGCGGCCTCCTGGACTCGATCCCGCGCCTCGACCAGAAGGGCCAGGAGCTCTACGCGATCAAGGGCCTGCCGCCCAACCTGCTCGCCATCCCGTCCGGCTGCGCCTTCAACCCGCGCTGCCCCATGGCCCAGGCCGTCTGCCGGACCGACGAACCCCCGCTGTACGACGTGACCGAGTCCCCGGTGCCGCGCGCCAGCGCCTGCCACTTCTGGAAGGAGTGCCTCCATGGCTGAGGCGATTCTCGAAGTCCGGGACCTCCACAAGCACTACCCGCTGACCCGGGGCATCCTCTTCAAGAAGCAGGTCGGCGCCGTCAAGGCCGTCGACGGCGTCGACTTCGACCTCGTGACCGGCGAGACCCTCGGCATCGTCGGCGAGTCCGGCTGCGGCAAGTCGACGGTCGCGAAGATGCTGGTCAACCTGGAGAGGCCGACCTCCGGGACCATCCGCTACAAGGGCGAGGACATCACCAAGCTCTCCCCGCGCGCGCTCAAGTCCGTCCGCCGCAACATCCAGATGGTCTTCCAGGACCCGTACACCTCGCTGAACCCGCGCATGACCGTCGGCGACATCATCGGCGAGCCGTACGAGATCCACCCCGAGGTCGCGCCCAAGGGCGACCGGCGCCGCAAGGTCCAGGACCTCCTGGACGTCGTCGGCCTCAACCCCGAGTACATCAACCGCTATCCGCACCAGTTCTCCGGCGGCCAGCGCCAGCGCATCGGCATCGCCCGCGGCCTCGCCCTCCAGCCCGAGATCATCGTCGCCGACGAGCCGGTCTCCGCGCTCGACGTCTCCGTCCAGGCACAGGTCGTCAACCTCCTCGACAGCCTCCAGTCCGAGTTCTCCCTCTCGTACGTCTTCATCGCCCACGACCTGTCGATCGTCCGGCACATCTCCGACCGCGTCGGCGTCATGTACCTCGGCCGGATCGTCGAGATCGGCACCGACGCCCAGATCTACGACCACCCGACGCACCCCTACACGCAGGCGCTGCTCTCCGCCGTCCCCGTCCCCGACCCCGAGGCGCGCGAGCACCGCGAGCGGATCCTCCTCGCCGGCGACGTCCCCTCCCCGGCGAACATCCCCTCCGGCTGCCGCTTCCGCACCCGCTGCTGGAAGGCCCAGGAGCGCTGCACCCTCGAAGTCCCGCTCCTCGCCGTCCCGGCCGTCTTCCGCCTCACGGACAGCCCCGCGAAGCACGACTCGGCCTGCCACTTCGCGGAGGAAAAGCAGGTCGTGCCGCCGGAGGAGCCCGAGGGGCCCCAGGAGCCGTAACTCGCAGGCAACCCCGCGGAATTGGATCCGATATACGAACATTGGATATTGGACACCGTACGGCCGTGCGGGTGCCGTGAGCCGGCCGGGGCGCGCCATGTCGCCCCGGCCGGCCGCACGTGTTCTTCCCGTGCCGGCCCGTTCATGTGGAACGGCTTGTTTCGCCGCGTCGCGACCGTGAGTATCGGGGCCGTGACTGTGACACGACCGGCACGTCTCACCGGCGCCGCGCTCTGCGCCGCGCTCGCCCTCATCGCCGCCGTGTGGATCCTCCAGGACCTCGCCGCGCTCGGCTCGCCGGCCGACCTCGCGTGGTACTGGGCCGGGGACCACCACTTCCTGATCCGGGGGCGGTCCACCACCTCCCTGATCGACCCCGTCCTCCTCGCCGTGTACGCCGCCGGCGCCGTCGCCGCGCTCCGCTCACGGCACGCGGCCTCCGCGCTCGCCGCCGCCGGCGTGGTCACCCTCGCCCTGCGCCTCCCCGGGCTCTGGGCGCCCGGGAGCGGCGCCCTCGTCACCGCCCTCCTCGGGCTGGCCCTCGGCGCCGGACTCGTCCTCACCGCCGCCGTCGGCCGCCGCCCGGCGGCCGCCCCGTACGAGCAGGAGCCCACCCGCCCCCGCACCGGCCCCGCCGTCGCCGCCGGGCTCCTCCTCGTGGCCGCCGCGCTCGTCGTGACCCTGTGGGAGCTGTACTGGGCCGGAGAACTGCCCCTGGAACTCACCGTCGATCGGTTCACCCGCGGCCGCTCCGTCGTCAAACCCCTCCTCGCGCCCCCGCCCGGCTGGCTCTCGGTGACGGTCCTCGGGCTGTACGGCACGGCCGCCGTCTCCTGCTTCGCGCGGGCCCGCCACAGCCGGGCCTTCGGGCTCCTCGCCGCCCTGCTCCTGACGGCGGGCGGCCTCGGCGGGGTCGCCCGCGCCGTCCGGTACGAGGCCCTCACCCACCTCGGCGACCTCGCCGCCACGGACGCGGCGGACGTCCTCACCTCCGTCTTCGAACTGCTCGCCGGCGTCGCGGTGCTCGTGCTCCTCGCCGGGCGCGGCGCCCCCGCCGCCGCGCCCGGACCGCCCCCGCCGGTCCGGGTGCCGGCCCCGCCCCACCCGACACCGCCCGGCTGGTGACTCACCCGGTCAGGCCGAGCGACCGCTTCAGGAAGTCCACCTGGAGCAGGAGCAGGTTCTCCGCCACCTGCTCCTGCGGCGTCATGTGCGTCACCCCGGACAGCGGCAGCACCTCGTGCGGCCGGCCCGCCGCGAGCAGCGCGGACGAGAGCCGCAGCGCGTGCCCCACCACCACGTTGTCGTCCGCGAGGCCGTGCACGACCATCATCGGCCGGGCCGGCTCCTCCGGCGCCGACAGGCCGTCGTCGGTCAGCAGCGACTGCGCCGCGTACACCTCGGGATCGTCCTGCGGGGTGCCGAGGTACCGCTCCGTGTAGTGCGTGTCGTACAGCCGCCAGTCCGTCACCGGCGCCCCGACCACGGCCGCGTGGAAGACGTCGGGCCGCTGGAGCACCGCCCGGGCCGCCAGATAGCCGCCGTACGACCAGCCGCGGACCGCGACCCGGTCCAGGTCGAGCGGGAAGCTCCCGGCGAGCGCCCGGAGCGCCTCCACCTGGTCGTCGAGCGTCGGCGTGAGGTCCCGCAGGACCGACTTCTCCCAGGCGGGGGAGCGGCCCGGCATGCCCCGGCCGTCCGCCACGACCACCGCGAAGCCCTGGTCGGCGAACCACTGCGAGGTCAGGTGCGGATTGTGCGCGGCGAGCACCCGCTGCCCGTGCGGACCGCCGTACGGATCCATCAGGACCGGCAGCGGCCCGTCCCCCTCCGCGTACCCCGAGGGCAGCAGCACCGCGCACGGGATGCGCCGGGCCCCCGCCTCCGTCAGGCGCACGCGCGCGGAGATCACCGGCCGCTGGGCGTACGAGGCCACCACCGCGACCTGTTCGCCGTCCCGCAGCACCCGCGCCACGCTCCCGGGCTCCTCCGGCCGCGCCGACACCAGGACGGTCACCGCCCCCGAGCGGGCCGCGCCGTGCACGCCGGCACCCTCCGTCAGCCGCTCCGCGCCGCCCTGTCCGGTCACCCGGTACACATGGATCTCGCCGGTCTCCGGCTCCGCCGCCGCCTCGCCCGCCGAGGCCGACACCAGGACGTCGTCCGCCCCGATGTCGAGGACCGCCCGGACGTGCAGCTCCGCATCCGTCCACGCCTCCTCCCCGACGGCGAGGGCCCGCGCCCCGCTCTCGTCCGTGATCCGTACGAGCCCGCCGTCCGGCCCCCAGGCCGGCACCCCCCGGTGCAGCTCCAGCCAGGCCGGGTCCGTCTCCGTCCGTACGGTCGCGGTCCTCCCCGACTCCGGGTCCGCCGTCAGGACCAGCTGCTCCCGCTGGTCCCGCGCCTGCACGAGCAGCAGCGGCGCCCCGGCCGCCGACCAGTGCACGCGGGCCAGGTACGGATACCGCTCCCGGTCCCACACCACCTCCGTACGGGACCCGTCGAGGCCGAGGCAGAACAGCCGCACCTCCGCGTTGGCCGTGCCCGCCGCCGGGTACCCCACCCGCTGCGGCTCCCGCTCCGGGTGCGCCGGGTCCGCGATCCACCAGCGCGTCACCGCCCGGTCGTCCGCCCGCGCCACGAGGAGCCGGTCCGAGGCGGGCGACCACCAGTATCCGCGCTCCCGGCTCATCTCCTCCGAGGCGATGAATTCGGCCAATCCGTAGGAGACATGCTCGTCCTCCGGGACGGCCAGCGCGCGGTCGTCCGCGCCGTCCGCGCCCACCACCCGCAGGGCGCCCTCCGCCACGTACGCCACGCACCGCCCGTCCGGCGAGGGGCGGGGGTCGATCACCGGCCCCGGCACCGTCAGCTCCCGCGCCGTCCCGGCCCGTAGGTCCGCCGTGAACAGCCGCCCCGACAGCGCGAACGCCGCCGATTCCACGGCCGCGTCCACCGCGTACGCCACGATCCCGGCCGAGCCCTCCCGGCTCCGCTCCCGGCGCGCCCGCTCCTGCGGCGACAACTCCTCCTCCGCGCCCGCGAGCAGCGCCACCGGGTCGGCGACCGGCCGCTCCCCGGGCTCGCCGTCCCGGGGAAGGTCGAGCACCCAGAGCCGGTGCGAACGGTCCGTCCCCGAACCGGATCTGACGAACACCACGCGTTCCCCGTCCGGGGAGACCGAGAAACCACGCGGGACCCCCAGGGTGAACCGCTGGGTCCGGGCGTGCTGACGGGGGAAGGAGAGCCCGGCCGAGGGTGTGGCCGACTGCTGCGAAGACAAGGTCATGCGGCTGAAACTAGCGCTGTGCGCCCCCCTCGTGCCTCCGTCCGCCGATCGATGCGGCCGCACGGATAGTTATGATCCGTAGCGCTAGGTGGGTATGCATAGGACCGGCATGCCCTCTGGCACATGCTGACCGACCGAACCGCTCGAATATCCGACCGAAGGTGGAGGTGAACCGCCGTGGCACTCTCGATCTCCGTGGTGGTGCTGCTGGCGATCGTCGTCTTCCTGCTGATCCGGAAATCCGGGCTGAAGGCTGGACATGCGGCGGTCTGCGCGCTCCTGGGCTTCTACCTGGCGAGCTCGTCCATCGCGCCGTCCATCAGCACCCTCACCACGAACGTGGCGGGCATGATCGGCGGCCTCAAGTTCTGACACCGCTCCCCGCCCGACCTCGTAGGGTGGGGGCATGTCCGATCTCCCCGCCCGCCGTCTGCTGCTCGTGCACGCGCACCCGGACGACGAGTCGATCAACAACGGCGCCACCATGGCCAGGTACGCGGCCGAGGGCGCCCTCGTCACCCTGGTCACCTGCACGCTCGGCGAGGAGGGCGAGGTCATCCCGCCCGACCTCGCCCACCTGGCCCCCGACCGGGAGGACCGGCTCGGCCCGCACCGCGTCGGCGAACTCGCCGCCGCGATGACCGAGCTGGGCGTCACCGACCACCGCTTCCTCGGCGGCCCCGGGCGCTTCCGCGACTCCGGAATGATGGGCGTCGAGCAGAACGAGCGCGCCAACGCCTTCTGGAACACCGACGTCGACACGGCCGCGCCCTACCTGGTCGAGGTGATCCGCGAGACCCGCCCGCAGGTCCTGATCACCTACGACCCCGACGGCGGCTACGGCCACCCCGACCACATCCAGGCCCACCGGGTCGCCACCCGCGCCGCCGAACTCGCGGCGGACGCCTCGTACCGCCCCGACCTCGGCCCGGCCCACACGATCGCCAAGATCTACTGGAACCGCGTCCCGCGCCCCGTCGCCGAGGCCGCCTTCGCCCGGCTCCACGCCGAGGGCTCCGCCTTCCCGGCCGTCGCCGCGATCGACGACGTCCCCGGCGTCGTCGACGAGGACCGGATCACCACCGAGATCGCCGCCGACCCCGCGTACACGGCCCGCAAGAGCGCCGCGATGGCCGCGCACGCCACCCAAGTCGCCGTCGACGGTCCCTTCTTCGCCCTCTCCAACGACCTCGGCCAGCCGATCTTCACCACCGAGTACTACGAACTCGTCCAGGGCACCTCCGGCGCCCCGGCCGGCGAGCGCGAGACGGACCTCTTCGCGGGGGTGACGGCATGAGCGACGCTCCGGTGCCCCAGGGCGCCCGGTACGCCTGGTACGGCGCCCTGTTCGTCCTCGGCGCCCTCGTCGGCATCGCCGGGTCCCTCGTCCAGGCCGCCTGGTTCCCCGGCGGCCTGCTCCTCGCGCTCCTCGCCACCGCGGGCCTCCTCTACGGAGGGCTGCGCGCCACCGGCACCCAGATCGGCGTCGTCGCCGCCGGCGGCGGCTGGCTCCTCGCCGTCATCCTGCTCAGCCTCGGACGCCCCGAGGGCGACGGGGTGTTCGGCGGAGGCGTCGGCGAGCTGGTCTTCCTCTTCGGGGGCATGGCGATCGCTGTGATGTGCACCACGCTGTCCCGGCTGCCGCGACCGACCCCGTGAACAGCACGACTTGAGAACGGGGACGTCCCGACTTCGGCCGGATTGCCCGTCGTCAGTGGCCCGGGGGTCGGGTATGAGCCGTCGGCGTTCAGTATGGTGGTGCGCGCCGCCGAACCGCCCGGGTCAACACGAGCATCAGCAAGAGCGGGCGGTGGAGCCAACCGGGAGATCCTGCTTTGAGTCGTGAAACTGGTCGAGAGACTGACAGTCCGTCCTCCGGCGCCCAGGGGCGCGGTGGAGCCGCCTACCCCTCGGGTACCCCGCCGTACGGATCCCGCCAGTATCCGTCGCTCCACCCCACGCAGGACGCGCCGGAGGACACCGCCGCGCCCGCACTGCCGGAGGAGCCCAAGACCGAGACCACGCTGACGACCCGGATCCGGATCAACATCCCGGGTTCGCGTCCGATTCCGCCGGTCGTGGTCCGCAAGACGGTCAACGAGGCGTCCGCCCCGGACCCCGAGCCGGAGCCCGCTCCCGTCGTGGAGCCGGAACCCGAGCCGGTGGCCGTGGCCCCGGAGCCGGTGGCCGCCGCTCCGGAGCCGCCGAAGGCGAAGGAGACGAGCGACTGGTTCGCCCCCCGCAAGGCGGCGGCCCCCAGCCCGGCCCCCGCGCCCGCGCCGGCCCCCGCGCCCGCCAAGCCCGCTCCGGCCGGACCGGACACCCAGGGCACGGGCTTCGCGGGCTCGGCGACCTCGGGCGTCCCGACGGTCGGCACCACCCCGTCGAGCCGCCCGGTCACCGCTGCGGCCCCGACGCCGCCGGGGAACCCGCTGTACGAGAGCGGCACGCCGATGTACGACGGCACGCCCGCGGGCGGCACGCCGATGTACGACGGGACCCCCGCCGCGGGCACGCCGATGTACGACGGCACCCCCGCCGCCGGCACCCCGATGTACGACGGGACCCCCGCCGGCGGCACCCCCATGCACGACGGCACGCCCGCCGCGGGCACCCCGATGTACACCGGCACCCCGGCCGCCGGCACGCCCGCGTACCGCGGTCCGGGCCGCCCGGGCGGCCCGGCGGCGCCGACCGGACCCACCACGGGCCCGGTCACCGGCACCGCCTCCCTCGGCGGTGCCACCGCGACCGCCCCCGGCCCCTTCGGCGGCGGCCAGGGCGCGGGCTCCCCGTTCGCCGGCGTCGCCGCCGGCGGCGCGCCCCGCATGTCGGACGACACGGCGATCCTGACGCCGCAGCAGCCCGCTCCGAAGCCCGGACCGGGCGCGGCGGCCGACAACGGCGCCCACATCTCCGGGGACACGCTCACCAGCGGAATCCCCGTGGTCCCGCCGAAGGCGGCCCGCCCGGACCTGACCCCGCGCATCGAGGAGCGCGCGTCCCAGGCCCCCGCGCCGGCGCCGCGCCCGGCACCGGCGGCCGACCGGGCCCCGGCGAAGAAGGGCCGCTCCAAGCTGGTCCTCGCCGCCGTCGGAGTCATCGGCCTCGCCGGCGTCGCCTACGGCGCCGGACTCCTCCTCAACCACTCCGACGTCCCCAAGGGCACCACGGTGCTCGGGGTGGACATCGGCGGCGGCACGAAGGAGGAGGCCGTCAGCAAGCTGGACGCGGCGTTCGGCAAGCGGGCCACCGCTCCGCTCCAGCTCGGCGTCGGCGACAAGAAGGTCCAGCTGGCCCCGGACAAGGCGGGCCTGGCGCTCGACAGCCAGGAGACCGTCCGCGCCGCCGCGGGCAGCGACTACAACCCGGTGTCGGTCATCGGCTCCCTCTTCGGCGGCGAGCGGGTCGCCAGGCCGGTCTTCCCGGTCGACAAGGAGAAGCTCGCCGTCGCCCTGACCGACCTGGCCGGCTCGTCGGCGTCGGCGACCGAGGGCACGATCCTGTTCGCCCCGAACAAGGTCACCGCGGTCGAGGGCAAGCCCGGACAGGGCCTGGACGTCCAGCGCTCGATGATCTCCGTGCAGGACGCCTACCGCGCCCAGGTCGAGACGGGCCAGGGCAAGCTGGTCCAGCTGCCGGTCACCACCGTCCGGCCGACGGTCACCAAGGCCGAGCTGGACCGGGCGATGAAGGAGTTCGCGAAGCCCGCCATGTCCGGCCTGATCCGGATCCAGGCGGGCGGCAGGCACATCGACTTCGGCCCGGCGCGGTCGCTGCCGCAGATCCTCTCCATGAAGGCCGTCGACGGCCGGCTGGTCGAGGTCTACGACAAGAAGGCGATCGAGCGGCTCCTCGACGGGACCTTCAACGGCGTCATGATCACCAAGGGCGACGGCAGCAAGCACCAGGTCTCCGCCGACGACGTGGCCTTCGCGATGCGCGACGCCCTGATGGGCAAGACGCTCGCGGAGCGCACGAAGACGATCGACCTCAGCGGCCAGGGCTGACGGCCCCCACCCCGCCGCGAGAGCCCCCGTCCCCACCCGGGGCGGGGGCTCTCGCGTACGTCCTACGAGCCCGGCGGCAGCAGCTCGCGGGTCAGGGTGAAGGCGGCCGTGGCGGTGGTCAGGAGGGCGTTGATCCGTCCGAGGACGCGGGCCGTCCTGTCGGCGTCCTGCGCCTCCACGGCCGAGTCCAGGTCGTCGGCGTACTCCCGGGCCCGTACGGCCTCGTCGGACGGCGCGGCCGCCGCGTCCGTACGGAGGGCGTCGATGAGCCGCTGGTGGGGGACGTCGGGGGCGTTCGCCCGGTTGCCGTGGCCGCCGTGGGCCACCGCCTGGGGGCTGTTCACGTTCGCCACGAGGAAGCCGCCCGATGCGGCGGAGATGTTCACGCCTTCGCCTCCTGTCCAGATGAACTTGGTCTCGTACTCGGTCCAGCCCTTGCGCGTCACGCCGTACCGGCCGAACCGCCAGCCGCTGACCTTGAGCAGTCCGTGCTTGAGCGGCTCGGCCAGGATGAGCATGGCGTCCGCCCGGTTCCACCCCTGCTCGGCGAAGTAGGACGTCATCACCACGCGCGTGCCCGGGTTCCTGGCCCGCCGGCAGACCTCGCGGAACGCCTGCCCCTGGCACATCTCCAGCCGGCCCGGGGCGAGCGAGGGGCGCGGCAGCCGGAACCGGTGCGCGACGCCGCGGAGCCAGACGAACAGGCCGCGGACCGCCCAGCAGAGCAGGCCGATCACCACGACTGTCCCAAGAGACAGATCCATACCCGTCACCCTCCCCCGTGGACGCCAAGTCCACGCCTTCCAGGGGGAGTTGATGCGGATCAGGTGCTGGGCATCGCCTCGACCGCCGCCCCGGAGATCCGCGTCGCCTCCTGTTCGCAGGTGGCGGCCGGGTGCTGTGGGCCGCCCAGGGACACGTCCACCACCAGGTTTCCCTTGCGTACGTACAGGGTGCAGGTGGTGTGGTCGTCGGTGGGGGCGCTCCAGAACGCCTCGTCGGCGAAGGCGATGCCGGTCGCCGGGCGGGAGCCCTTCGCGGTGTCCGCGAACTCGTCCTTCTGGGACTCGGTGCCGTTCTCGGCGGTGTCGACGCTGCGGCGCAGGTCCCAGCCGACCACCGCGTGGGCGTAGTAGTTCCAGCCGTCCTCCTGGGGCTCGTCCTTGCCGACCCAGAAGCAGGTGGTCTCGGCGTGGTCCGTGTTCTCGGTGTAGGAGTCCCGGCTGGTCTGCCGCTCCGCCGCCGGCAGCGGCAGCCGGCCGGCCGCTTCCGCGCAGACCGGCATCGTCACGTACAGGTCGGGCGGTCCGGGTTCCGCACCGTCCCGCAGGACCCACCAGGCGCCCGCGCCGAGGACGCAGAGGGCGACGGCGGCGGCGACGGCGACCGGGCCCCGCCGCCGGCGGCGGGCGGGCGCGTCGACCTGGGTGACGACGGCCGTCGGGGCGGCGGCGACGGGCCGTGTGGCCACGGCCGTCGGGGCGGCGACGGCGGGCGGGGCGACCACCGTGCGCTCGGGGTCCTCGACGGGGTGGAGGAGCACCTCGACGGCCTGTCGCTGCCCGGCGATGAGCGCGTGGACGGCGGGCGGCCACTGCCGGGCGGCCGGGGCCGTCGGGCCGAGCGCTCCGAGGAGCTGCGCGGGGGTCGGGCGGGCCGAGGGGTCCTTGGCGAGGCACCAGGAGACCAGGCCGCGCAGTTCGTCCGGTACGGCGTCGAGGGCGGGTTCGGTGTGGACGACGTTGTACAGCGCCTGGAGCGTCGAGGGGCCCGCGAACGGGCTCGTACCGGTCGACGCGAGGGCCAGGACCGAGCCCAGCGAGAACACGTCGCTCGCCGGCGTGAGTTCCTTCCCCTCGGCCTGCTCGGGCGACATGAAGGCCGGCGAGCCGACGACCAGACCGGTCTGCGTGAGGCCGGTGAGGTCGCCCCCGGTTCCGGCCGCGCGCGCGATGCCGAAGTCGATGACGCGGGCGCCGTCCTCCGACAGCAGGACGTTCTCCGGCTTCAGGTCGCGGTGGATGAGCCCCGCCCGGTGGATCTCGTCGAGGGCCGTCGCCAGCTGCACGGCGAGCCGCCGCACGGTCTCGGCGGGCAGGGTGCCGGACCGCTCGACGGCCGCGCCGAGGGAGGGACCGGCGACGAAGACGGACGCGAGCCAGGGCGACGGCGCGTCGGCGTCGGCGGCGAGCACGGCCGCCGTGCAGGCCCCGGACACCTTCCGCGAGGCCTCGACCTCGCGCCGGAACCGGGCCCGGAAGCCCTCGTCGGCGGCGAGCCGGGCGTGCACCTGCTTCACGGCGGCGAGCCGCCCGTCGGGCCCGGCGCCGAGGTAGACGCGCCCCATGCCGCCGCGGCCGAGTTCGGCGAGGAGCCGGTACGGGCCGGCCTCGCGCGGGTCGGAGGGGCCCAGGGGCCGGGTCACGGGGTCGCCGCCTTCTTCGTCTTCTTCGTGATCAGTCCGATGGCCTGCCGGGTGGTGGACTCGGTCAGGGACTCGCAGCGGCCGACGGGGTAGCGGGGGCCCCTGACCAGGACGAACAGGTCCAGGTTCACGTCCCGGGAGTACAGCACGCAGCGGTTGCCGTCGGGCTCGTACCAGAGCGCCTCCTCCGCGAAGCCGAGCGTGAAGACCCGGCGGGTGGCGCCCCGGATGTACATGCCCTCGTGCTGCTTCTTCGCCTGTTCGGCACCGGTGGGGCCGCCGCTCTTCGACCGGTACAGGTCCCAGATGACGGTGATCTCGTCGCCGGAGCGGCTGTTCCAGACGCACTGGTTCGTCAGCTGGCCGCCGTTCGGGTCGGTCCGGGGCGGCCCGCCGTCCTGCGCGATCTGCTGGGCGAAACCGGTGGGCACCTTCAGCCGCGGGTCCACCTCCCGGCAGGAGGGGACGACGCCCGTGTACGCGTCGGCCACCTTGTCCAGCGGCACGTTCCCGGGGGTCGGAACGGGCTCGTCCGCGACCATGTCGCGCACCTTCCCCGGCAGGCCCGTCGTCGCGAGCACCGCACCGGCGACGGCGAGGACCCCGGCCGTGACGCCGGCCGCGATCCACCGCCCGCGCCGCCGGTCCCGCGGCCACCGGACGGCGGGCTCGGTGACCGGACCGCCGGGGGCGGGCGCTCCGGCCGGCGCGGGCGGCGGCGCCGTCCACGCCGCCCCGAGGGAGCCCATGAGGCGCTCGGTCTCCGCACGACGCTCCCCGATCAGCCGGTGCACCCCCTCCGGCCAGGGCCGCGCCGACGGCGCCACCGGGCCGATCAGGGCGAGGAGGTCCCGGGGCGAGGGCCGCAGGCCGGGGTCCGGGCCGAGGCAGGCGCCGATGAGTCCCCGCAGGCCGGGCGGTACGGCGGCGAGGTCGGGTGCCTCGTGGGCGACGGCGTACAGGAGCGCGGGGACCGAGTCGCCGTGGAACGGCGCCCTCCCCGTGCAGGCCACGGCCAGGGTCGAGCCGAGCGCGAAGACGTCGGCGGCGGGCCCCGGGGTCTCGCCCCGGATCTGCTCGGGCGCCATGAACGCGGGGGAGCCGACGAGCGCGCCCGTGTGCGTCAGCTTCGTCAGCTGGTCCCCGGCCCGCGCGATGCCGAAGTCGATCACCCGGACGCCGTCCGCCGTGAGCACGATGTTCGAGGGCTTGAGGTCCCGGTGGACGAGGCCCACCCGGTGGATGTCGGCGAGCGCCTGCGCGAGGCCCGCCGCCAGGTGCCGTACCGCCTCCTCGGGCAGGGCGCCCCCGGCGACGGCCTCGCTCAGCGTGGGGCCCTCCAGGAACAGGGAGGCGAGCCAGGGCTCCGGCGCGTCCGCGTCGGCGTCGACCACCGGGGCCGTGTAGGCGCCGGAGACCCGGCGGGAGGCGTCGACCTCGCGCCGGAACCGGGCCCGGAAGCCCTCGTCGTCGGCCAGGTCGGCGTGGATCTGCTTGACGGCGACGAGCTGCCCGTTCGCCGCCGCGCCGAGCAGCACCCGGCCCATCCCGCCCTGCCCGAGCACCCCGATCACCCGGAACGGCCCCACCTGCCCGGGGTCGTTCGGCCCGCACGGCTGCATCTCGTCCCCTTCCCCCGTGAACGCGGAAGGGATACTAGTGGGTACGCGGCGTGCGCAACGCGGGAGCGGGGCCCGGCTAGTTGAGCAGCGCCCTCGCCGCTTGCGCCCGCCGCCGGATCGTCGTCGCCGACTCCGGGTCCACCGCGTCCATGACCTGCGCGTACGCCTCCATCTCGACCGCGCCCGTCAGGAACTCCCCGCGCTGGACGAGCAGCTCGGCCCGCTCGTAGCGGAGCCTCGCCGGGTGGGAGGGGAGCAGCAGGGCGAGCTCCACCGCCCACAGGGCCACGTCGGAGCGCTCGGGGCGGGAGGCCGCCCAGGCGCGGATGTTGTTGAGGATCCGCAGGACGATCGCGCCCGGCTCGGCCGGCCGGAGCATCGAGCGGTCGAGCGCCTCGCCCGTCGCGCTCGCCACCAGGAGCTCGGCGTCCGTGCCCGTCATGGCCCGTCCGCCGGCGAACGGGTCGGCGAGGTCCAGATCGGCCGGGTCGCCGAAGCCGACGACGAAGTGGCCGGGCAGCCCGAGCCCGTACACGGGGGCGCCGGCCCGGCGGGCGACCTCCATCCAGACGACGGAGAGCAGGATGGGCAGGCCCCGGCGGCGCCGGAGCACCTCGTGCAGGAGCGAGGACTCCAGGCGCTGGTAGTCGGCGGGCACGCCCTCGAAGCCCTCGTGGCGGCCGAGGAGCGCGGCGAGCTCGCCGGCCCAGTCGCCGGTGATCCGGGTGGCGTACGGGACGAGCCCGGCGAGGCGGTCGAGTTCGATCTCGGCCTCGTCGAGGTCGCGCCGGGTGACGGCGGGGTCGGCGACCGCGCCGATCAGCAGGCAGAGCCGGGCGAGGTCGGGCTGCTCGGTCCGGGCCTCCTCGGCGAACTCCCGCCGCCAGTCGTCCCCGTCCCGTGGTGGTACGTCCTCCGTCACGCCTCCGCCCATCGGTAGTGGTGGTAGTGGTGGTGGGGCGCGAAGCCCATGCCGTCGTACAGCGCCCGCGCGCCGTCGTTGTCCGTCTCCACCTGGAGCCAGGCCGCCGACGCGCCCTCGTCGAGCGCCTGCCGGGCGAGCGCCGTCATGACGGACGTCGCCAGGCCCCGGCGCCGCTGCCCGGGGTCCACCTCGACCGCCATGAAGCCGGCCCAGCGGCCGTCGACCACACAGCGTCCGATCGCCGCCGGTACCCCTCCCGTGCCCGCGACGGACGCGAACCACACACTCGGGCCGGAGGCGAGGACGGACCGGACGGCCGGGCTCGCCTCCTCGTCGCCGGAGAAGCGCTGGTAGCGGCGCAGCCAGGCCTCGTCGGCCGTCCGGGAGAGGCGTACGGCGGAGACGTCGGCGTCCAGGTCGCCGATCGGGGCGAGGGCCGCGATCCGCAGCTCGGCGGAGACCTCGCGCCGCCAGCCGTGCCGGTCGAGGGCGGCGCACAGCAGCTCCTGGGTGCCCTCGGCGCCGGTGGCGGTCTGGACGTACGCGGGGAGCCCCCGGGCCGCGTACCACGCGCGCACGTGCGTCAGGGCCTCGGCGACGGGCATCCCCGGATCACCGAGCGGCAGGACGGAGTTGGCGCGCCGGGTGAAGCCCACCCGTCGCCCGACCACCGCCCCTCCAGGGCGCCCTTCGGGCGGCACCTCGTAGAACGCGGCCCGCAGCGTCCACTCGCCGAGGGCCTCGCTCTCCACCGGCTGCCACGCGCGCGCGGTGGCGCGGGCGAGCTCCGGGAAGGTGGCCGAGGGGCCGCGACGGCGGGCCGGGGCGGCCGGGACGACCTTCCCCGCGGCGAGCGCGGATTCCGCGATCCGGACGCTCTCGCCGCTCTTTCGTGTGATCAGCAGCACACCGGCATCCCATGATGTGAGAACTCCGACCGCGTCGGAGAACTTCTCGCCCGGTTCCGCCGAGTCCGTCACGTACCGAACGGAGACACGTTTTCCCACGTCAGCGCTGGTAATTCGCACCTCAAGGCGCCCTCCGCCGATGATTTCCACAGCTTCTCCGCCCCTCCTGTTCGGATCGCCCCCAAGAACGGAGATACTAGGTGCGGGCATCGACGACGCCGCGCTCCCGCGCAGACCAGCCCTATCGAGGAGGAACGACAGCGTGACCTACGTCATCGCGCAGCCTTGTGTCGACGTCAAGGACAAGGCGTGCATCGAGGAGTGCCCCGTCGACTGCATCTACGAGGGCAAGCGGTCCTTGTACATCCACCCGGACGAATGCGTCGACTGTGGGGCCTGTGAGCCGGTCTGCCCGGTCGAGGCGATCTTCTACGAGGACGACACCCCGGAGGAGTGGAAGGACTACTACAAGGCGAACGTCGAGTTCTTCGACGAGCTCGGTTCGCCCGGTGGTGCCTCCAAGCTCGGCGAGATCGAGCGCGACCACCCCTTCATCGCCGCCCTGCCGCCGCAGAACGGCTGATTCATCCGCCCTCGGTCCCGTACGGCCCCGCCGCTGTACGGGACCGAAGCGTTTCCGTACGTACGAGGAAGTGAGCCAACCCGTGAGCGCAGTCTCTTCGCGCCTGCCCGTCTTCCCCTGGGACAAGCTGGAGCCGTACAAGAAGACGGCCGTGGCGCACCCGGACGGGATCGTGGACCTCTCCGTCGGCACGCCCGTGGACCCGGTCCCCGCGCTGATCCAGGAGGCCCTGGTCGCGGCCGCGGACTCGCCGGGCTATCCCACGGTGTGGGGGACGGAGGAGCTGCGGGACGCGCTCACCGGCTGGTGCGAGCGGCGCCTGGGCGCGGTGGACTTCGCCCATGAGAACGTGCTGCCGGTGGTCGGCTCCAAGGAGCTGGTGGCCTGGCTGCCGACGCAGCTGGGGCTCGGCGCGGGCGACGCGGTCGCCTACCCGCGGCTCGCGTACCCGACGTACGAGGTCGGGGCGCGGCTCTGCGGCGCGACGCCCGTCGTCTACGACGACCCGGTGGCCGACCTGGACCCGGCCGCGGTCAAGCTGCTGTGGCTCAACTCCCCGTCCAACCCGACCGGCAAGGTCCTCGCCAAGGACGAGCTGACCCGGATCGTGGCCTGGGCGCGCGAGCACGGCATCCTCGTCTTCTCCGACGAGTGCTACCTGGAGCTGGGCTGGGAGGCCGACCCGGTCTCCGTCCTGCACCCGGACGTCTGCGGCGGCTCGTACGAGGGGATCGTCGCGGTCCACTCGCTGTCCAAGCGCTCCAACCTGGCGGGCTACCGGGCCGCGTTCATCGCGGGCGACGCGGCCGTCCTGGGCGAGCTGCTCCAGATCCGCAAGCACGGCGGCATGATGACCGCGGCCCCGGTGCAGGCGGCGACGGTCGCGGCGCTCGGCGACGACGCGCACGTGGCCGAGCAGCGGGAGCGGTACGCGGCCCGCCGGGCGGCGCTGCGGGCGGCCCTGGAGGCGCACGGCTTCCGGATCGAGCACAGCGAGGCCAGCCTGTACCTGTGGGCGACCCGGGACGAGCCGTGCTGGGACACCGTGGCGTACCTGGCGGAGAAGGGCATCCTGGTGGCGCCCGGCGACTTCTACGGCGAGGCCGGGGACCGGTTCGTGCGCGTCGCGTTCACGGCGACGGACGAGCGGGTCGAGGCCGCGGTCAAGCGCCTGGGCTGACGCGCGAGCCGGTCGGGGCGGCGGTCGCGCGCCCGGGCTGACGCGCGTACGCCGGAGGGCCCGGGGAGCAGGTGCTCCCCGGGCCCTCCGTGCGTCGTGGTGCGGGTCAGCCGCCGAGGGGCAGGCCGCCCAGGGTCTGGCCGGTCGGCAGGCCGCCCAGGCCGCCGCCCAGGGCGCCGCCGGTGGGGGCCTCGGCGCTCTCGGCGGCGGCGCCGGCGGTCTGGCCGAGGACCTCGCCCGTGCTGCCGGCCGTCTTGCCGACGACCTGCTGCGCGGCGGGGGTGGCGGTCTTGCCGGCCGTGCCGACGGTCTTGCCGGCGGCCGGGACGGCGGTGCCGACGGCCTTGCTGCCGGTCTCGCCGACCACACCGGTCGCGGTCTGCGAGGCGCTGTCGACGGCGCTCCCCGCGCCGGCGGCGTCCAGGGCGGTCACGCCGCCGAGGGCGCCGGTCGGCGCGAGGCCCTGGTCGAGGGCGCTCGCGGAGCCGGCCGCACCGACCACGGGGGCTGCTCCGGCCGCGAGCAGGAGGGCGGCGCGGGCGATCCGACGGGTCAGGGGGAGGGACATGGTGCTCCTTCGACGAAGAGGACGATTACGCGGTGACAACCGGCCCTGGGGCGGGGGAGGTTGCGGCGACCGAAGGCAAAGAGTTGGCAATGCGTCGTATTGTCGGGTGGGGAGGAAAACGGACGAACGTGTCATTGCGTGGAGCCCTGCCGAACCGTCACTTCCCTTGTGGCGCAAGGGAAGCGAGGGGCAGAAGCGCCGTACGGGGAACGCAGCCCGCACGCCTCTCGAATTCCTTCCGGCCGGGACCGGCCTCGTGCCACGTCCGAGTGAAGGACCGTACGGGTGCCCGGCCCTCCCGAAGCCCCGAAAGCTACGGGGCGAGCCGCATCCGGACGGAATCCCCGCCCCCGGCAACGCCCCCGGTCGTGCCCCCGGCAGCCGCGCCCGAGGACGTCGACCAGCCACCGTCGGCCTCGCCCGCGCGCCACACCCGGTCCCCGAACGAGACCTCCGTGATCCGCAGCGTGTCCGCCCGCGCCACCGCCCACTGCGCCAGCTCCCAGCCGCGCCGCTCGTCCGAACCGGCCCCCGGCGCGCTCCCCGCGCCCGTCGCCGCCCGCACCGGCACCACGAGCACCGGCGGCTCGGCGGCCGAACGGCCCGCGCTCGGACCGCCCGTCACCGCCGTCGGCGCCGCCTTCTCGCCGAAGGCCCGCACCAGCTCCTCGCGCACCTGCGCCGGATCGCCCGGCCGGCCCTTCGCCACGGCCGTCGTACAGGTCAGCGCCGCCGGCGACCGGCCCGTCAGCGCCGCCGACAGCAGCGTGGCGTCCGGCTCGTGCTTCGCGTACGCCTGCGGGAAACCGCTCCGCTGCACCTTCTGCGCCGCCACCGTCAGCGGCATCCGCGAATACCCCGGGACCTTCTCCAGGCCCTCGTAGAACTTCCCCGCCGCGTACACCGGGTCCATGATCTGCTCCGGCGTCCCCCAGCCCTGCGAGGGCCGCTGCTGGAACAGCCCCAGCGAGTCCCGGTCGCCGTGCTCGATGTTCCGCAGCGCCGACTCCTGGAGCGCGGTCGCGAGCGCGATCGTCACGGCCCGCTCCGGCAGCCCCCGGGTGGTGCCCACCGCCGAGATCGTCGCCGCGTTGGACGCCTGCTCCGGAGTGAACTCGTAGCGGTTGTCCCCGCTGCCCACACTGCATCTGGGCGCACCCGTGCTCCCCGTCATCTGGTGGACGGCGACGTACGCGACGAGGCCGGCGAGCACGGCGAAGGCGGCCGCGGAACGGGCGAGGCGGCCGCGACGGCGGGGGCGGGTGGGCTCGGACACGGGGCCCACCGTACTGGAGGCCGAGTTAGGGTCGGCACATGGCAGACATCACCCCGCTCGACGGCCCCGTCGACCTCTCCCTGGACGGGGCCGCGCTCACCGCCGCCCTCGTCGACTTCCGCTCCGTCAGTGGGACCGAGCAGCCGCTCGCCGACGCCATCGAGGCGGCCCTGCGCGCCCTGCCGCACCTCACCGTCGACCGCCTCGGCAACAACATCGTCGCCCGGACGAACCTCGGCCGCGCCGAGCGGATCGTCCTCGCCGGCCACATCGACACCGTGCCGATCGCCGACAACGTGCCCTCGCGGCTCGACGAGGACGGCATCCTCTGGGGCTGCGGCACCTCCGACATGAAGTCCGGCGTCGCCGTCCAGCTCCGCATCGCCGCCACCGTCCCCGAGCCCAACCGCGACCTCACCTTCGTCTTCTACGACAACGAGGAGGTCGCCGCCCACCTCAACGGCCTCGGCAAGATCGCCGACGCCCGCCCGGAGTGGCTCGCGGGCGACTTCGCCGTCCTCCTGGAGCCCTCCGACGGCCAGGTCGAGGGCGGTTGCCAGGGCACCCTGCGCGTCATCCTGCACACCGCCGGCGAGCGCGCCCACTCCGCGCGCGCGTGGATGGGCTCCAACGCCATCCACACCGCCGCCCCGATCCTCGACCGCCTCGCCGCCTACGAGCCGCGCAAGCCGGTCATCGACGGCCTCCAGTACCACGAGGGCCTCAACGCCGTACGGATCGAGGGCGGCGTCGCCACCAACGTCATCCCCGACGCCTGCGCCGTCACCGTCAACTACCGGTACGCCCCCGACCGCTCCCCGGCCGAGGCCCTGGCGTACGTCCGCGAGTTCTTCGAGGGCATCGACATCGCCGAGTTCGTCGTCGACGACGAGAGCCCCGGCGCCCTGCCCGGCCTCTCCCACCCCGCGGCCGAGGCCTTCATGAAGGCCGTCGGCGGCAGCGCGCAGCCCAAGTTCGGCTGGACCGACGTCGCCCGCTTCAGCGCCCTCGGCGTGCCCGCCGTGAACTACGGCCCCGGTGACGCCCTGTACGCGCACAAGCGCGACGAGCACATCCACGTCGACAAGATCCACCACTGCGAGGCACGGCTCCGCGACTGGCTGACCGCCCGTCTCCCGTAATTTCGGATTTCGTCACCTCCGTGGTCCTACGCTGAACCCACCAGAAGATCGTCGGTTCGACGGAGGGAGCAGGCCATGGGTGTCCCCGAAGGGGAGACGAAGCCGGAGGAGCAGCGGCTGGGGCCGGTGCTCAGGCGCAGGGACCAGGTCCAGCCGGGCACCACGGACCAGCGGCTGCTCGACACCGAGGGCGACTCGGAGTGGGTGCACACCGACCCCTGGCGGGTCATGCGCATCCAGTCCGAGTTCGTCGAGGGCTTCGGCGCCCTCGCCGAACTGCCGAGCGCGATCAGCGTCTTCGGCTCGGCCCGCACGAAGCCGGACTCGCCGGAGTACGAGGCGGGCGTACGGATCGGCCGGGCGCTCGTCGAGGCCGGTTTCGCGGTCATCACGGGCGGCGGCCCGGGCGCCATGGAGGCGGCCAACAAGGGGGCCAGGGAGGCCAAGGGCGTCTCGGTGGGCCTCGGCATCGAGCTCCCCTTCGAGCAGGGGCTCAACCCGCACGTCGACATCGGCGTGAACTTCCGCTACTTCTTCGTCCGCAAGACGATGTTCGTGAAGTACGCGCAGGGCTTCGTCGTCCTCCCCGGCGGCCTCGGCACCCTCGACGAGCTCTTCGAGGCGCTCACCCTGGTCCAGACCCGCAAGGTCACCCGCTTCCCGATCGTGCTCTTCGGCACCGCGTACTGGAAGGGCCTCGTCGACTGGCTCCGCGACTCGGTCGTCGCCGGCGGCAAGGCGAGCGAACGCGACCTGCTCCTCTTCCACGTCACGGACGACGTGGAGGAGGCGGTGGCCTTGGTGACGAAGGAGGTCGGGCGGTAGGCATGTCCGGCCCGTCCGGCGTCTGAGGGGCGGAGCCCCCACGCGGCGGAGCCGCAAATGTCGCAGTCGGCAAGGGAAGGGGCGGGGCGGGGAACAGCCCGCCCCGCCCCTTCCCGCACCCGCCCGGCTACGCCAGCCCGCGCCGGGCGACCGCCGGAGGACGGTGCCCCGCGATGGACGCCACCATGTCCAGGACCTGACGGGTCTCGGCGACCTCGTGCACCCGGTACACCTGCGCCCCCAGCCACGCCGACACCGCCGTCGTGGCCAGGGTCCCGAGGACCCGCTCCTTGACCGGCCGGTCGAGCGTCTCGCCCACGAAGTCCTTGTTGGACAGGGACACCAGCACCGGCCACCCCGTGGACGCCATCTCCCCGAGCCGCCGCGTCGCCTCCAGGCTGTGCCGCGTGTTCTTCCCGAAGTCGTGACCGGGGTCGATCATGATCCCGTCCCGCCGCACGCCGAGCGAGACCGCCCGCTCCGCGAGCCCCACCGTGACCCGCAGGATGTCGGCCATCACGTCCTCGTACTCCACCCGGTGCGGCCGCGTCCGCGGCTCCGCGCCGCCGGCGTGCGTGCAGACGAGCCCCGCGCCGTACTTCGCGGCGACCTCCGCGAGCCGCGGGTCGACCCCGCCCCACGCGTCGTTCAGGACGTCCGCCCCGGCCTCGCAGACCGCCTCGCCGACGTCCGCCCGCCAGGTGTCGACGCTGATCACCACGTCGGGGTGGCGCCTGCGGACCTCGGCGACGAAGCCGACCGTGCGCCGCGCCTCCTCCTCGGCCGTCACCTCCTCGCCGGGGCCCGCCTTCACCCCGCCGATGTCGATGATCGCGGCCCCCTCCGCCACGGCCTGCTCGACCCGGGCGAGCGCCGGCTCGTCGCGGAAGGTCGCGCCCTGGTCGTAGAAGGAGTCCGGGGTCCGGTTCACGATCGCCATGATCACCGGCTCGTGCGGCCCGAATTCACGCCGTCCCAAGCGCAGCATCCCTTTTGTCCTCCCTCGCGTCCGTTCGCCTGCGACCCTAACCGTCAGTGGCGCATGGCACGATCGGCACGGGACGTTTTCCACTCCGGGGAGAGGCGCGCAGTGTTCTGGTTTCTGCTCATCACGATGGTCGTGGTCGTGGCCGCGGTGACCCTCGCCGTGGTCGGCGGCGGCGACAGCGAGGTGCTGCCCGAGGTGGCGCCCGAGCAGCTCGTCGACCCGCTTCCGGCCGCCCGTCCGGTGGACCGCGCCGACGTCGAGGCGCTCCGCCTCCCCGTCACCGCCCGCGGCTACCGGATGGCCGACGTGGACGACGTCCTCGTACGGCTCGGCGCCGAGCTCGCGGAGCGCGACGCCCGCATCGCCGAGCTGGAGGAGGCGCTCGCGGGCGCGGACCCCCGCGGCGACGCCGGCACGGAGGGCGGCGAGAAGTGACGGGCGAGGCGATCCCCGGCCCCGACGGGCGGCTGCGCTGCCCCTGGGGCCTGTCGACCGAGGACTACGTCGCGTACCACGACGAGGAGTGGGGCCGCCCGGTCCACGGCGACGACGCGCTGTTCGAGCGGCTCTGCCTGGAGGCCTTCCAGTCGGGCCTGTCGTGGATCACGATCCTGCGCCGCCGGGAGGGCTTCCGGAAGGCGTTCTCCGGCTTCCGGATCGCCGACGTGGCCCGCTTCACCGAGGCGGACCGCGAGCGGCTCCTCGCCGACGAGGGCATCATCCGCAACCGCGCCAAGGTCGACGCGACCATGGCCAACGCGAAACTGCTCGCCGAGTGGTCCCCAGGCGAGCTCGACGCCCTGATCTGGTCCCACGCCCCCGACCCGGCGACCCGCCCCGCCCCGCCGCGCACGATCGCCGACGTCCCGGCGGTCACCGACGAGTCGACGGCCCTCTCCAAGGCCCTCAAGAAGCGCGGCCTCCGCTTCATCGGCCCCACCACGGCCTACGCCCTGATGCAGGCCTGCGGCCTGGTCGACGACCACCTGGCGGGCTGCGTGGCCCGGGGCGGGCGGTAGCGGACCGCGCACCCCGGGCGGACGGGCCTCAGCGGCCCAGGTACCGCGGCTTCTCCTTGGCGATGAAGGCGCGGACCGCGATCGTGTGGTCCTCCGAGGAGCCCGCGAGGGTCTGGAGCTCCTCCTCCTTGCCGAGGGCCTCGGTGAGGGAGTGGTCGGCGCCGTAGGCGAGGGACTCCTTCAGGGCCGCGTACGCCACGGTCGGGCCCGCCGCGAGGGTGCGGGCCACCTTCTCCGCCTCGGCGGCCAGGTCGGCGGCCGGGACCAGGCGGTTCACGATGCCGAGCTCGTACGCCTCCTGGGCGCCGATCGAGCGCGGGAAGAGCAGCAGGTCGGAGGCCCGGCTCGCGCCGATGAGGCGCGGCAGCGTCCACGACACGCCCGAGTCGGCGGTGAGCGCGACGCCCGCGAAGGCGGTGTTGAAGGAGGCCGTGTCCGCGACCACCCGGTAGTCCGCGGCGAGCGCGAAGCCGAAACCGGCCCCGGCGGCGACGCCGTTCACCCCCGCGACGACCGGCTTGCGCATGCCGGTCAGGGCGCGCACGATCGGGTTGTAGTGGTCACGGACCGTGTTCATGGTCTCGCTCGTGCCGGACTCCTGGTCCGCCGCGAGCAGCCCGATGTGCTCCTTCAGGTCCTGGCCCACACAGAACGCCCGGTCGCCGGCCGCCGTCAGCAGCACCGCCCGGACGGCGGGGTCGGCCGCGGCCGTCTCCACGGCCTCCCGGAGGGCGACCTTCGTCGCGATGTTCATCGCGTTCATCGCCTCGGGCCGGTTGAGCGTGATGGTGGCGAGCCCGTCGCTCACCTCGTACAGCACCGTGTCGGCCATCGGGATCCCTTCGCCTCATTGCGTGGTTGACCTGCCCAGCATGGCGGAGATCACCCGTGTCGCCCATGTGAGCTGCGTCAAAGACGGGAAGGAGCTCGTCCGAGGTCGAGCGGCGAAGTATCGCAGGCCGATCGCCGAAATGTGGGGTTTTGCGGGAGCGCGTTGCGCAAGCGATGCCGATCGATGTTGGTCATCGGGTCCTGCCATGCGGGATAATGACCTGGAAGCAATGTGTTCGAAGCCGGTGACGCGTGCTCCGCCTATGGAGCTGCCCGGCTGACGATGAGCTGGTTTCAGGAAGGGGAACAAGCATGGCGGCCATGAAGCCGCGGACGGGTGACGGCCCGCTCGAGGTGACCAAGGAGGGGCGGGGCATCGTCATGCGCGTTCCGCTCGAAGGCGGCGGTCGGCTTGTCGTCGAGCTGACCCCGGACGAGGCCGAGGCACTGGGCGACGCCCTCAAGAAGGTCGTCGGCTGACCCTCTTCTCCACGATTTCTCATCCCTGCCCCGGTACGGTCCGCCGTCCCGGGGCAGCGGTGTCTCCGGGGCCCGTGCGCCCGGGCCCGGGCAGTGGCCGAAGGGCCCCGCGCGCCCGAGGGGCGGTCAGCCGCGCCGTACCGCGCAGAGCAGACCGTCGCCCACCGGCAGCAGCGACGGGAGGAGCTCCTGGCTCTCCCGCACCGCGCGCAGCAGCTCGCGGACCCGCTGGACCTCCGGCGGCTGGGCCCCCGCGTCGACCGTGCGGCCGTCCGCGAAGACCCCCTCGAAGCAGACGAGACCCCCAGGTCGCAGCAGGCGCAACGATTCAGCGAGGTAGTCCAGGTACTCGAGCCGGTCGCCGTCGCAGAACACCAGGTCGTACCCGCCGTCCGCGAGCCGCGGCAGCACGTCCAGGGCGCGGCCGGGGATGAAACGGGCCCGGTTGCCGGCGAAGCCCGCCGCCCGGAACGCCGTCTTCGCGAGCTGCTGCCGCTCCGGCTGGAGGTCCACCGTCGTCAGGACGCCGTCGGGCCGCATCCCGAGCAGCAGATAGATCCCCGACACGCCCGTGCCGGTGCCGATCTCCGCCACCGCCTTGGCGTCCGCCGTCGCGGCGAGCAGGCGCAGCGCCCCGCCGGTGCCCGGCGACACCGAGGGCAGCCCTGCCTCCCGGGCCCGCTCCCGGGCCCAGCGCAGAGCTTCGTCCTCGGCGACGTAGGCGTCGGCGAACGACCAGCCCGTCTGCCGGTTGGCGGTAATGGCCCTCTCCTGTCCCCGTAGTTGACGCAACGGTGACTGTATCCGCTGTCAGCGGGAACCCGCAGATGGGACCGGGCGTTCACCAGGGGAAGGACGCGGCAGGAGGCAGCCGGGCGAGCCGGTTCCAAATTCGCGTAAAGATTCTTATCCGGAGCTAACGGGCGAGGTGGCTATGGTAGGGGCTCCACTGGACACCACCAGAGCCGACAGGGGAGGTGCGGCTGCGCCTGTGGATCGGGGAGGAGTGCTTCGGCGTCTTCTCAGGTCGGCGGGTGAGCCGAAATCCGTGACCGACACAGCTGACCGTTTCCGCACCGCCGACTCCGCTCCCACCACCGCGACCTTCGCATCGGATGCGGAATCGCAGGCGTGGACCCCTCCCACCTGGGAGGAGATCGTCAGCACGCACAGCGGCCGGGTCTACCGCCTGGCCTACCGCCTGACGGGCAACCAGCACGACGCCGAGGACCTGACGCAGGAGGTCTTCGTCCGCGTCTTCCGCTCGCTGTCGACGTACACCCCGGGCACCTTCGAGGGCTGGCTGCACCGCATCACCACCAACCTCTTCCTCGACATGGTCCGCCGCAAGCAGCGCATCCGCTTCGACGCGCTCGCCGACGACGCGGCCGAGCGCCTCCCGAGCCGCGAGCCCTCGCCGCAGCAGGCATTCAACGACACGCACTTCGACGCCGACGTGCAGCAGGCCCTCGACACCCTCGCGCCCGAGTTCCGCGCCGCGGTCGTCCTCTGCGACATCGAGGGACTCTCGTACGAGGAGATCGCCGCGACCCTCGGCGTGAAGCTCGGCACCGTCCGCAGCCGCATCCACCGCGGTCGCTCCCACCTGCGCAAGGCCCTCAAGCACCGCTCGCCCGAGGCCCGGGCGGAGCGTGCCCTGGCTTCCGTCGGATGGGAGGCAGGGACAGCGTGAGCGGCACACGTCCCACGTCACCGACCCCCGCGGAGCACCACCTCGGGGACCGGCTGGCCGCACTCGTCGACGGCGAACTCGGCCACGACGCCCGCGAGCGGGTCCTCGCCCACCTCGCGACCTGCGCCCGCTGCAAGGCCGAGGCCGACGCCCAGCGCACGCTGAAGAGCGTCTTCGCCTCGACGGCTCCGCCACCGCCCTCCGAGGGCTTCCTCGCCCGGCTCCAGGGTCTCCCCGGGGGCCCCGGCGAGCCGGGGGGACCCGGCGGGCCGCGCGGCCCCCTCGAAGAGCTCCTCGGCGCGGGCGGAGTGAAGTCCGACGGCTTCGCCACCGCCGCCGTCGTCACCCCGCACCCCGGCACCCCCGAGGCCGGTTTCCGCATCCACGAGGTCGGCTACCGCCGCTCCGGGTTCCCCGGGCGCGGCCGGCGCTTCGCCTTCGCGGCGGCCGGCGCCGTCTCGTTCGCGGCGATCGCCCTCGGCGGCACCCTGCCCCTCGAATCCTCGGTGACCGCGAGCGCGCGCGGCGGCCAGGGCACCGGCAGCGCCATCACCCCGCTGCGCACCACCGCGACCGGCGCCGGCACGGGCACGACGTTCGGGCGCGGCACGCGCTCCGGCGAGCGCTCGGGCGCCCAGTCCGTCGACGAGGCCGAGCCGCTCGCCGCGGTCACCCCGGCCACCGTCCCGCAGGGACCCGTCGCGGCCACGGCCCGGGGCACGGCCCCGTCGGGCGCGGTCCCGCCGGACGCGGTGCGCTCCGCCGCCTCGCCGCTGGTGGCCGTACGGCTCCGGGACCCGGCCCCGCAGTCGCTCCTGGCCCTCTCGCCGTTCATACGTCCGACGGCTCCGGCGCTCCAGTTGGCCTTCGCCCCCGGGCCCGGCCCGATGGCGAGCCCGACGACCGCGCCGCTCGGCTCCCACCGCTGACCCGCGACCTGGTTGAATCCAGGGACACGGGCGCCCGACCCAGGGGCGCGGACGGGTCAGCGGTTGCGGGGAGAGCATGAACAACGGGAAGCCGAACTGGTGGAGCCGGCCTTCGACCACACCGGAGGCGGCGCGCATACCCACGCCGCCGTCGGCCGACGAGGCCGACGGCGACTTCCCCCTGCCCGCACCCCAGCCCTCCCCGGGCCCGCAGCGGACCGACCTGACGGAAACGGCACCCGCGCCGGAGCCCCAGGCCACCGAGCCGGCGCCGGAGCCCCAGGCCACCGAGCCGGCACCGGAGCCGCCGGCCGCCGCGCCCGTGCCCGCGCCGGCCGTCGAACTGACGAAGCCCGCGGCCGAGCCCGTACCCCCGGCGGAGCCCATGCCCGCGCCCGCGCCGGCCGTCGAACTGACGAAGCCCGCGGCCGAGCCCACGCCCGTGCCCGCGCCCGCCCCCGTACCGGTGGCCGAGCACGTCTCCGTGCCCCCGGCGCAGCAGCCCCTGCACGCCCCCGACGAGTACCGGACGCCGCCCTACGGTGAGCCGGGGCCGTGGGCGCCCGCGCCGCCCGTGCAGCGCCCGCCCGCCGCCGTACCGCCGCAGGCACACCACCACCAGCCGCACCCGCAGGCGCCCCTGCAGCCGCAGCCGCAGGCGCACCCCCGGGCCGGGACCGCGCCCTGGGAGCAGTACGACCCCTGGGGGGTCGCCGAGGCCGGGGTGCCGTCGGTGGCCGCCAAGAAGTCGCGGAAGGGCCTCGCGGTCGCGGGCGCGCTCGTCTTCGCGCTGATCACCGGCGTCATCGGCGGCGGCATCGGCGCGTACGTCGAGCGGAACGGCGGACTGACCACCGTCGACCTGCCGCAGGCCGAGGCCGGGGACACCGGCCGCGCCCCCGACAGCGTCGCCGGGATCGCCGCCAGCGCCCTGCCCGGCGTCGTCACCCTGCACGTCAGGGGCAACGGCTCCTCCGGCACCGGCACCGGCTTCGTCCTGGACACCAAGGGCCACATCCTCACCAACAACCACGTCGTCGACGGGGCCGCGTCCTCCGAGGACATCTCGGTGACCTTCTCCAGCGGCGAGACGGCCCGCGCCAAGCTCATCGGCAAGGACACCGGCTACGACCTGGCCGTCGTCCAGGTCATCGGCGTCTCCGGCCTCAAGCCGCTCCCGCTCGGGAACTCCGACAACGTCCGCGTCGGTGACCCCGTCGTCGCCATCGGCGCCCCCTTCGACCTCTCCAACACCGTCACCTCCGGGATCATCAGCGCCAAGGAGCGCCCGATCACCGCCGGCGGCGAGAAGGGCGACGGCAGCGACATCAGCTACGTCGACGCGCTCCAGACCGACGCCCCCATCAACCCCGGCAACTCCGGCGGCCCGCTGCTCGACTCCAAGGCCGCGGTCATCGGCATCAACAGCGCGATCCGCGCCGCCGGCGGCTCCGGCGAGGGCGAGGGCGGCGGCGCGAGCCAGCCCGGCTCCATCGGCCTCGGCTTCGCCATCCCGATCAACCAGGGCAAGCGCGTCGCCGAGGAGCTCATCAACACCGGCAAGGCCACCCACCCCGTCATCGGTGTGAGCCTCGACATGCAGTACCAGGGCGACGGCGCCCGCGTCGGCGAGAAGGGCAAGGACGGCTCCGCCTCCGTCACCCCCGGCGGCCCGGCCGCCAAGGCGGGGCTCCGGCCCGGGGACGTCATCACCAGGGTCGACGGCCAGCGGGTGCACAACGGCGAGGAGCTCATCGTGAAGATCCGCGCCCACCGTCCCGGCGACAAGCTGGAGCTCACCCTGACCCGGAACGGCAAAGAGCTGACAAAGACCTTGACGCTGGGATCCTCGCAGGGCACCTGAGCGCCATGTGGCGGACCCCCGGAGGTACCCGTCCGGCAGTTCGGGCGGGTACCGTGGACCGGGCCCTGGACCGGCGTGAAGGAGCTACTAGGTGTTCAGCGACATAGGCGCACTCGAGCTGGTGACGCTCGTGGTCCTCGCCGTGCTCGTCTTCGGGCCGGACAAGCTCCCGAAGGTGATCCAGGACGTCTCGCGCTTCATCCGCAAGATCCGCGAGTTCTCCGACAGCGCGAAGCAGGACATCCGCAGCGAGCTGGGCCCGGAGTTCAAGGACTTCGAGTTCGAGGACCTCAACCCGAAGACGTTCCTCCGCAAGCAGCTGGAGGGCAACGAGGACCTCAGGGACCTCAAGGAGCTGCGCGGCACGTTCGACCTCCGGAAGGAGATGAACGAGGTCGCCGACGCCGTCCACGGCCGGGAGACCACGCCCGCGCCCTCGGCCGCGCCCGCGGCGGTCAACGGCTCCCCGGACCTGCTGAAGAAGCAGGACAAGCCGGATGCCGGCGAGCGTCCTCCGTACGACTCCGACGCCACCTGACGACGCCCTGTCACCGACCCGCTGCTCCCCGGTGGCTATCCTCCCTCTGTTGACGGAACGAGGAGGCGGCCGAGATGAAGACGACGAGTCGGGTGGAAGCCGATGGCTTTCTGCGCGCGCCCTTCGCCTGGTACGGGCTCGACGAGGCGTTCACCGGCCCGCGCCGGCTGATGCAGCTCGGCACGGCGGCGGACGGCACCGTGCAGCACGGCTCGATGGGCCACGGTGACGAGCCGTCGATAAAGTCCGAGGCCGGCGGCGCGGAGAAGGAGCGCTTCGCCGTCGTCGTGACGGTCGCCGCGAACCCCGTGCGCCGCACCGGGGACGGCACCGGCGTCCTCGACGCCACCACGGTCTCCTCCGCCGCCTGGCTGGCCGGCTCCGGGCTCCTCGCCCACACCTGGCCCGCCTCGCTCGACCACGCGCTGCGGGACCACTGGCTGGACCAGCAGACGGAGACGGCCTTCGAGCTCGCCGACGACCTCGACGGGCCGGCCTGGTCGACCCTGTCGCTGCCGGTGGACGGGGTGCCGGTGCCGTTCCACTACCGGGAGTCCGAGTTCGGCTGGGTCCTCGCCGGCTCCGCCGGGGACGTGCACATCGGGGCGTACGGGCGGGGGATGAGCGCGTACGGGCTCGGCTTCTCGCGGGTGAGGGACCTCGGCGCGTACGCCTGACGAGGCCCGTACGCCTGACGACATGACGAAGGGCGCCCACGCCGGGGGCGCCCTTCGTCGTACGGTCTCAGAACGTGCTGCGACGTCTCAGAACTTGTTGCGCGGCGTGATGCCCAGGCTCATGCCCGACAGGCCCCGCTGACGGCCGCCCAGCTTGCCGGCGATGGCGTGGAGCGCCGCGCCCGCGGGGGAGTCGGGGTCGGAGAGGACGACCGGCCTGCCGTCGTCGCCGCCCTCGCGGAGCCGTACGTCGATCGGGATCGAGCCGAGGACCGGGACCGTCGCGCCCGTGGTCTGCGTCAGGCCGTCCGCGACCTTCTGGCCGCCGCCGGTGCCGAACACGTCGACCATCTCGTCGCAGTGCGGACACGGCAGGCCCGCCATGTTCTCGACGACGCCGACGATCTTCTGGTGGGTCTGGACGGCGATCGAGCCGGCCCGCTCGGCGACCTCGGCCGCCGCCTGCTGCGGGGTCGTGACGACGAGGATCTCCGCGTTCGGCACGAGCTGCGCGACCGAGATCGCGATGTCGCCGGTGCCCGGGGGCAGGTCGAGCAGGAGGACGTCCAGGTCGCCCCAGTACACGTCCGCCAGGAACTGCTGGAGCGCGCGGTGCAGCATCGGGCCGCGCCACACCACCGGCGCGTTGCCCGGGGTGAACATGCCGATGGAGATGACCTTCACGCCGTTCGCGGACGGCGGCATGATCATGTTCTCGACCTGGGTCGGACGGCCGTCCGCGCCCAGCATCCGCGGCACGCTGTGGCCGTAGATGTCGGCGTCGACGACACCGACCTTCAGGCCGTCGGCGGCCATCGCCGCCGCCAGGTTCACGGTCACGGAGGACTTGCCGACGCCGCCCTTGCCGGAGGCCACCGCGTACACCCGGGTCAGGGAGCCCGGCTTCGCGAAGGGGACCTCGCGCTCGGCGCTCGTGCCGCGCAGCGCGGCCGCCAGCTCCTTGCGCTGCTCGTCGCTCATCACGTCGAGCGAGACGTCGACGGAGGTGACGCCCTCGACCCGGGAGACGGCGTCGGTCACCCGCTGCGTGATGGTCTCGCGCATCGGGCAGCCGGAGACCGTCAGGTAGACCGTGACGGCGACCTTCCCGTCCGGTTCGATCTCCACCGACTTGACCATGCCGAGCTCAGTGATCGGCTTGTTGATCTCAGGGTCGTTCACCGTCGCCAGTGCTTCGAGCACCGCGTCTTCCGTAGCCATACCGACGATGGTACGGCGCGGACCACGGGCCGGTGAAAGGGCCGTCAACGGTCGGGTACGTCACTTCCGCGGTCCTCGCCGGACGGGAATAGATCCCGGCGCTCCTCCATCTCCTTGATGAGGTCCTGGAGCTCCGAGCGGATCCAGTCGCGGGTCGCGACCTCGCCGAGGCCCATCCGCAGCGCCGCGATCTCCCGCGTCAGGTACTCGGTGTCCGCGATCGACCGCTCGTTCTGCTTCCGGTCCTGTTCGAGGTTGACCCGGTCCCGGTCGTCCTGGCGGTTCTGGGCGAGCAGGATCAGCGGAGCCGCGTACGAGGCCTGGAGGGACAGCGCCAGCGTCAGGAAGATGAAGGGGTACTCGTCGAACCGCAGCGACGGCGGGGCGAAGACGTTCCACCCGATCCAGACGACGACCGTCAGCGTCATCCAGACCAGGAAGCGGCCCGTCCCCAGGAAGCGGGCGATCCGCTCCGAGAGCCGCCCGAAGGCCTCGGGGTCGTACTCCGGCAGCAGCCGGGTCCGCCGCTCGCGCGGCAGGTCGAGCCGGATGCGGGGCACGGACCGCTCGCGCTCCCGGTCGTGCGTGCGCTCAGCCGCCATGCCCCGCCCCCTCCTCGTGGAACTCGGTCTCCCGCCAGTCGTCCGGCAGCAGGTGGTCGAGCACGTCGTCGACGGTGACCGCGCCGAGCAGCGAGCCGCTCTCGTCGACCACGGGCGCGGCGACCATGTTGTACGCGGCGAGGTAGCTGGTCACGGCCGGCAGCGGGGTGTCCGGGCCGAGCGGCGGCAGATCGCTGTCCACGATCGAGCTGACCAGCGTGAACGGCGGGTCGCGCAGCAGCCGCTGGAAGTGCACCGTGCCCAGGTACTTCCCGGTCGGCGTCTCGTCCGGCGGCCGGCACACGTACACCTGCGCGGCGAGCGCCGGGGACAGGTCCTGCTGGCGGACCCGGGCCAGCGCGTCCGCGACGGTGGCGTCCGGGCGCAGCACGATCGGCTCGGTCGTCATCAGACCGCCCGCCGTGCGCTCCTCGTACGCCAGGAGGCGGCGCACGTCGGCCGCGTCGTCCGGCTGCATCAGGGTCAGCAGCCGCTCCTGGTCCTCCTCGGGCAGCTCGGACAGCAGGTCGGCGGCGTCGTCCGGGTCCATCGCCTCCAGGACGTCGGCGGCGCGCTCCTCCTTCAGCTTGCCGAGGATCTCGACCTGGTCGTCCTCCGGCAGCTCTTCGAGGACGTCGGCGAGCCGGTCGTCGTCGAGGGCGGCGGCGACCTCGGCGCGCCGCTTGGGGGAGAGGTGGTGCAGGGCGTTGGCGAGGTCGGCGGGGCGCAGCTTCTCGAAGGTGGCGAGCAGGTTCTCGGCGCCCTGCCCGTGCTCCTCCAGGGAGAAGCCGGTGACGGCCGACCACTCGACGGTCAGCGTCTCGCCCTTGCGGCTCAGCACCCCGCTCTTCCCCTTGCGGACGAAGACCCGGTCGATCTCCCAGTCGCGGCGGGCGGGCAACTGCTGGATGGCGATGTCGAGGACGGTGACCTCCTCGCCCGACTCGACCAGGGTGACGCGCCGGTCGAGGAGCTCGCCGAGGACGAGCCGCTCGGTGGGGCGCCGCTCGAAGCGCCGCATGTTGACGACGCCGGTGGTGATGACCTGGCCGGAGGCGACGCCGGTGATCCGGGTCATCGGGACGAAGACCCGGCGGCGGCTCAGCACCTCCACGACCATGCCGAGCAGCCGGGGCGGCCGGCGGCCGACGCGGAGCATGGCCACGAGGTCGCTGACCCGGCCGACCTGGTCGCCGACGGGGTCGAAGACCGGGACTCCGGCGAGATGGGAGACGAAGATCCTGGGGGCGCCTGCCGCCATGCCACCCGCCTCCTCCGTGCCGCACGGTGCGAGTCGCCTGTGCGAGTCGCCGATGCGAGTGGTCGGTCCGTCCGCAGAGCTCTGCCGGGGATTGCAGAGCTTTGCCGGATTCAGGCTAGCCCGTGCCGTTCCGCCCCGCTCCGGCAGCGACTCCGTACGGCTGCCTGCGGGGCCCGTCATCTGTCCCGGGTACGCTGCGGTCTGCCGTTCCCCCCATCGGACCCGGTCCTTCCGCCCGACCGGAACGCGGCCGTCCCCTTCCCGGCACCCCGTACGGGCCGTGCCCGTCACCCCCCCATGACACGAGAGGAAGCGCAGATGACCGTTCGTACCCCGTCATCGCGTATCCGCAGGGCCGTCACGCCCCTGGCGCTCTGCGCCGGACTGACGGTGGCACTCACGGCCTGCGCCGCCGACCCGGACGAGGGGACGAACGGGGTGGGGAGACTCTCCGCGCCCGAGATCGAGGGCAAGGCGCAGACGGCGGCGGACGCGGCGAAGGCCGTACGGCTGTCGGGCACCCTGGTCAGCAAGGGCGGCACCTTCAAGCTGAACATGCGCCTCAAGCAGAACGGCGCCACCGGCTCGGTGACGACGAAGAACAGCACCTTCGAGCTGCTGCGGGTCGGCGACGCCCTCTACCTGAAGGCCGACGCGGGCTTCTGGTCCCATGACGACAAGGCGACCCACGCGCCCACCGAGGCGGACACCGACGCCGCCGACACGCTCGACGACAAGTACGTGAAGGTCCCGCAGGGCGACCCCTCGTACAAGCAGCTGCGCGGCTTCACCGACATGGGGCCGCTCCTCGACGGGCTGCTCGGCCTGCACGGCGAGAAGGTCAAGGGCGACCGGGACCAGATCGGCGGGGTCCGCACGATCAAGGTCAAGGGCGGCGCCGACGGCGAGGGCGGCACGCTCGACGTGTCCCTGGACGGCGAGCCGTACCCCGTGCAGTTCGCGCGGGGCGGGGGAGCGGGCGTCGTGGTGCTCTCCGAGTGGAACAAGGACTTCCCGCTCGCGGCGCCGTCGAAGGAGGAGACCCTCGACTACGGCAAGCAGCTGCCCCGTACCTAGCGCTTCTTCCGGAACAGCAGCTTCGGCAGGCCGGCCGGGATCGGGCGGCGGGTGTTCGCCGCCGTCGGCAGCGGGACGGCGGCCAGGGAGCCGTCCGGCAGCTCCGTGGTCGAGGAGCGGGGGTCGAGCCGCACCACCCGGCACTCGCGCGCCCAGCGCTCCGGCACGGCCTCGCCGTCGGGGGCGTTGAGCCGCTTGCCCTTCAGCTCGGCGACCGCCGCGTCCCACTCCTCCGTACCGGGGGAGAGTTCACGGACGGCGGCGGTCCAGGCGACGAGCCGGCCGCCCTTGTCCTTGCTGCGGACGGTCACCTCGGCCGTACCGCCGTCGACCAGGCCCGGCAGCGGCTGCTCGCCGGGGCCGTCGCCGACGAGGTGCGCGGCACCGTCGTGCCAGACGTGCCAGAGCGCGCGGGCGGGTCCCGTGCCGCGCACCCACACGAGGCCGGACTTCTTGGTGGCCTCCTCGACGAGGGCGGGCCCGAGCAGCTCTTCTGTCATGGCCCGAAGCCTATCGGGCGGTTTCTACAGCCAGCCGTTGCGCTTGAGGGTGCGGTGGATGGCGAAGCAGATGACGGCGATGCCGGCGAGCACCATCGGGTAGCCGTACCGCCAGTGCAGCTCGGGCATGTGGTCGAAGTTCATGCCGTACACGCCGCAGACCGCCGTGGGGACGGCGACGATCGCCGCCCACGAGGTGATCTTGCGCATGTCCTCGTTCTGCGCGACGGTCGCCTGCGCCAGGTTGGCCTGGAGGATGGAGTTGAGGAGCTCGTCGAAGCCGATGACCTGCTCCTGGACGCGGGCGAGGTGGTCGGCGACGTCCCGGAAGTACTTCTGGATGTCGGGGTCGACCAGCCGCATCGGCCGCTCGGAGAGCAGCTGCATCGGGCGGAGCAGCGGCGTGACGGCCCGCTTGAACTCCAGCACCTCGCGCTTGAGCTGGTAGATCCGGCCGGTGTCGGTGCCGCGCGTGGAGCCCTTCGCGGCCGGCGAGAAGACGTCGATCTCCAGCTGGTCGATGTCCAGCTCGACGGCGTCGGCGACCGCGATGTAGCCGTCGACGACGTGGTCGGCGATGGCGTGCAGGACGGCCGAGGGGCCCTTGGAGAGGAGCTCCGGCTCGCCCTGGAGGCGGTGGCGGAGGTTGCGCAGGGAGCCCTGGCCGCCGTGCCGGACGGTGATGACGAAGTCGGGGCCGGTGAAGACCATCACCTCGCCGGTCTCGACGACCTCGCTGGTCGCGGTGAGTTCGGCGTGCTCGACGTAGTGGATGGTCTTGAAGACGGTGAAGAGGGTGTCGTCGTACCGCTCCAGCTTGGGCCGCTGGTGGGCGTGGACGGCGTCCTCGACGGCGAGCGGGTGCAGCCCGAACTCGGCGGCGATACCGGCGAATTCGGCCTCGGTCGGCTCGTGGAGCCCGATCCACGCGAAGCCGCCGCTCTCCCGCACCTGGCGCATCGCGCCGCGCGGGGTGAGGCAGGCGCGGTCGTCGACCCGGCGCCCGTCGCGGTAGACGGCGCAGTCGACCACGGCGCTGGAGGCCGAGTGGTCACGGGTGGGGTCGTACGAGGTGTACGTGGTGGGGGTCTTGCGCAGGGTGTGCCGGAAGCTCGGGCGGACGGCGGCGGTGAGGTCACGGATCATCGACATGGGCGTGCTCCTTCACGGATCGGCCGTCGGCGCGGAGCATGGCACAGCCCGGAATGGGGACGGGGAGGTACGTCGTCCACAAAGCGGGCGGCACCGAAGGGGCGCGGAGACGGCGGTCGCTACAGACAGGGAAAAGGCGAGAGATGCTCTTCCGTCGAGCGAAATGCCGGAGGGACGGGTCCATGCCGGACCCGGACGTCACCGGGAGGAACGCACCGGGCGGGGGTGCGAGGCGGCGGAAGAGCGGCTGGTACTGCCCGATCGACTTCGGTCCATCGCAGTCCCACCTCCTCCGGCCGGTCCCCTGTCGGGGATGACGTGTGACGAGCAGTCGGGAATCCCGACCAGTGGCCAACACTATCAGCCGACAGAGGGTCAATCCCTTCCTTTGCCCGTTCCATACGCGATCTATGCTCCCCGCATGGGAGAAGTTCTTGCACTGGTCGAGGCCCGGCTGCGGACGGCGCTCGGCGAACCGGACGCGCGAGCCGCGGTGACCTTCCTCGGCACGGACCGGATCGAGGTGCTGCGCTTCGTCGACGGCGACCTCGTGCGGTACGCGACCCTCGGCATGTCCGCGCAGCCGATGGCCGATCCGACCTCCGCGCTCGCCGACCCGGTGAAGGGCCCGCGCGCGGAGCTCGTCCTGACCGTACGGAGCGGGCTGGCCGACACCGACAAGGTGCTGCGCCCGCTCGCGGTCCTCGCCGCCACCCCGCAGGTCGAGGGCGTGGTCGTGGCCCCGGGCGCCTCGCTCGACGTCGGCGACCCGCTCTGGCCCGGCGCCCCCTTCACCTCGGTGCTCGTCGCCGAGTCGGGCGGTCTGGTGGAGGACCTGGAGCTGGACGCGCCGATGGACCCGGTCCGCTTCCTGCCGTTGCTGCCGATGACCTCGAACGAGGCCGCGTGGAAGCGGGTGCACGGGGCGCAGGCCCTGGAGGAGCGCTGGCTGGAGCGGGGGACGGACCTGCGCGATCCGCTGCGCAGGTCCGTGAACCTGGACTGAGGACCGGAGGGGACCCGGAGTACGGATCCGAGGGGACCGGGACCGCGGACCCGAGAGGACCCCGGACCTCGGATCCCGGGCCGTGGAACGGGCCGCGCCCACCGAGGGTGAACGGTCCCGGCCGGACGGGTGATCGTGTGCGGCCGTTCTTGACGCGGGGCGGAAGAGCTAGGACCGTTGAGCCCTATGAGGGGCGAACCCAGTTGTCCGAAGTGCGGTGGCCGGGTCAGGGCGCCCGGTCTCTTCGCCGACTCCTGGCAGTGTGACGTGCACGGCTCGGTGCACCCGCTCCAGCCCGTGATCCCGCCCAGCGTCGAGGGCCTCGGGGTCGTGGTGCACAGGTCCCAGGTCCCCGTGTGGATGCCGTGGCCCCTCCCCGTCGGCTGGCTCTTCACCGGGGTCGCGTACGCCGGGGACGACCGCAGCGGCGGACGCGCCACGGCCGTCGCCTGCTCCGGGCCCGGCCCGCTCGGCGGGATCGGCGAGCTGCTGCTCGTCGCCGAGGAGCTCGGCGTCGGCCTCGGTGCCCGGTACGCCGGCATCGACGGCCTCGACCCCGGCTCCGGCATGGCCATCGACAAACCGCCGCAGGCGAAGGTGCTCGCCGCCGGGCGGCCCACCCCGCTCTGGCACGTCACCGGCGCCCCGCAGGACCGCGCGGTCTTCGCGGGCGAGGCGCGCGGCCTGTGGCTGTGGGCCATCGTCTGGCCCGAGCAGTCCGGCCTCCTCATGTACGACGAGCTGGTCCTGACGGACCTGCGCGACGCGGGCGCCGAGGTCGACCTGCTGCCCTGCGGCGCGCTCACCCCGAGGCTGCTCGGCTGAGCGCGGTGGTCTCGTGACGTTCCGTACGGACGTGTTCGATTCGCCCGTTATGCTGGAGCGTCCCTCGTCCGTGCCGAGCCCCTGGAGTACCGCGTCGTGCGCATCGACCTGCACACCCACTCCACGGCCTCCGACGGTACGGACTCGCCGGCCGAACTCGTCCGGAACGCGGCCGCGTCCGGGCTCGACGTCGTCGCGCTCACGGACCACGACACCACCCGCGGCCACGCCGAGGCGATCGCCGCCCTGCCCGAGGGGCTGACCCTCGTCACCGGCGCCGAGCTGTCCTGCCGGATGGACGGCATCGGGCTGCACATGCTCGCGTACCTCTTCGACCCGGCGGAGCCCGCGCTCCTCGCCGAGCGCGAACTCGTCCGCGACGACCGGGTGCCGCGCGCCCGCGGCATGGTCGCCAAGCTCCAGGAGCTCGGCGTCCCCGTCACCTGGGAGCAGGTCGCCCGGATCGCCGGCGACGGCTCCGTCGGCCGCCCGCACGTCGCCGAGGCGCTCGTCGAGCTCGGGGTCGTACCGGACGTGTCCGGCGCGTTCACGCCCGAGTGGCTCGCCGACGGCGGCCGGGCGTACGTCGAGAAGCACGAGCTGGACCCGGTCGACGCGATCCGCCTCGTGAAGGCGGCCGGCGGCGTCACCGTCTTCGCGCACCCGCTCGCCGTCAAGCGCGGCCAGGTGCTGCCCGAGGCCTCGGTGGCCCGGCTCGCCAAGGCCGGACTCGACGGCATCGAGGTCGACCACATGGACCACGACGAGGCGACCCGCGCCCGGCTGCGCGGACTCGCGAAGGAGCTCGGTCTGCTGGCCACGGGCTCCAGCGACTACCACGGCAGCCGCAAGACCTGCCGCCTCGGCGAGTACACCACCGACCCCGAGATCTACGGCGAGATCACCCGCCGCGCCTCGGGCGCCTTCCCGGTCCCCGGCGCGGGGGGACCCGCCGCCTGAGGCCTCTCGGGCGGGCCGGGGCCACGCGCCCCTGACCGCCGGGTCCCAGGTCCGGGGAGACCGTTCCCGGCCGGTCGGCGGGGAACCTCTCCCCGGCCGGTCGGCGGGGATCCCTCCCCGGCCGTTCGGCGGGGAGCCGCTTCCGGTCGGTCGGTCGGTCGGCCGGCCGTGCCGCGTCCGTCCCGTCGGTGCGGGCGCGCGCCCTGACCCGACGAGCCCCCCTCGGGCCTTCCCCTTCTTCTTCCTGGTCCGCCCCCGTACGGCCGCGCGCCGTGCGCGGGGTGGTGCTCCTCCTGCCCTAGCGCCGGAATCCCACATTCCGCGCGTAGGGACACACCCCACCGTTCCACCTCTCCCGCAAGGCACCCCACCGTGTTCGACGTCGCCGTCTTCGGCTCGCTGTTCCTCACCCTCTTCGTGATCATGGATCCCCCCGGGATCACCCCGATCTTCCTCGCCCTCACCTCCGGCCGCCCGGCCAAGGTGCAGCGCCGGATGGCCTGGCAGGCCGTCGCCGTCGCCTTCGGCGTCATCACCGTCTTCGGCATCATGGGCCAGCAGATCCTCGCGTACCTGCACGTCTCCGTCCCCGCGCTGATGATCGCGGGCGGTCTCCTGCTGCTGCTCATCGCGCTCGACCTGCTCACCGGCAAGACCGACGAGCCCAAGCAGACCAAGGACGTCAACGTCGCCCTCGTCCCGCTCGGCATGCCGCTGCTCGCCGGGCCGGGCGCGATCGTCTCGGTCATCCTCGCGGTGCAGAACGCCGACGGCGTGGCCTCGCAGATCTCCGTCTGGACCGCCATCGCCGCCATGCACGTCGTGCTCTGGCTGACCATGCGCTACTCGCTGCTGATCATCCGCGTCATCAAGGACGGCGGCGTCGTCCTGGTGACCCGGCTCGCCGGCATGATGCTCTCCGCCATCGCGGTGCAGCAGATCATCAACGGCGTCACCCAGGTGATCCACAACGCCTGACCCCGGACACCACTGCGCCCCCGTACGGATTCCGCTCTTGCGAAGTCCGTACGGGGGCGCGGTGCGTGGGGTGAACCCGGCCTGTTACGAGGCCGAGGTCTCGGCGGGGCGGATCCAGATGCGCTGGCCGATCGCGGCTGCCTGCTGCACGATCCGATTGACGGAGGCGGCGTCCACGACGGTCGAGTCGACGGGCGTGCCGTCGATGTCGTCGAGTCGCAGGATTTCGAAGCGCACGGGCTTCTCCCTTCGTCTGAGTTGATCCTCCACATGGAGAACTGCGTTACGTACAGGTCCAACGACGTGCACCCTGCAAACATTCCCTACGCTAAGGAAAATTTTTGGATGGCTAAGTACCTGCGGTAGGAGGGTGTGGCGGACGGCCCCGGAGCGGCGGACAATGAGCCCCGTATGAACGACGCAGACATCCCTACCCAGCCCGCCGAGACCGATGCCCGCCTGCGCGCCCTGGACGCCCGCCTGGAGCGCACCAATGAGCTCCTGCAGCGGATGCTGGCCGAGGTGGCGAAGACCCCGTCCACACACGCCATCTTCGTCGACGCAGGTTACGTCCATGCTGCGGCCGGGTTGCTGGTGACGGGCACCGAGGACCGGCGCTCCTTCGACCTGGACGCCGAGGGCCTGATCGAGGCCTTCATCGACAAGGCCCGCACGATCTTCGCGGACAGCAGGCTGCTCCGCGTCTACTGGTACGACGGGGCCCGCCGCCGCATCCACACCCCCGAGCAGCAGGCCATCGCCGAGCTCCCCGACGTCAAGGTCCGCCTCGGCAACCTCAACGCCAACAACCAGCAGAAGGGCGTCGACTCCCTCATCCGCACCGACCTGGAGTCCCTCGCCCGCCACCGCGCCATCAGCGACGCCGCCCTCGTCGGCGGCGACGAGGACCTCGTCTCGGCCGTCGAGGCCGCCCAGGGCTACGGCGCCCGCGTCCACCTCTGGGGCATCGAGGCCGCCGAGGGGCGCAACCAGGCCGAGGCGCTGCTCTGGGAGGTCGACAGCCAGCGCACCTTCGACCTCGACTTCTGCCGCCCGTACGTCACGCGCCGCCCCGTCACCACGTACGAGAACGAGGGCGAGCCCCCGCCCTCCCGCGAGGAGGTGCGCTTCGTCGGCGCCCAGATCGCCGCGACCTGGCTCGCCGAGCGCGGCCGGGACCGGCTCGCCGAGCTCCTGCCCGGCGCGCCCTATCTGCCCGGAGCGGTCGACCAGGACCTGCTCGTCGAGGCGGAGCGCCTGCTCAGCCGCTCACTGCGCGGCCACGCCTCGCTCCGCCGCGCGCTGCGCGACGGCTTCTGGCAGCACCTCAAGGCGCAGTACTGACCCCGGCGGGGGCGTCCACGCGCTCCCAGAAGCCGGCGAGGCCGTCGGTCAGCTCCTGGGGGTGCGACACATTGGGGGAGTGGCCGGCGCCCGCGATCACCGTGCGGTGCGCGCCGGTGCGGTCGGCCGCCGCCGAGAGGTCCGCGGGCGCCCAGACCATCTCGTCGGCCCCGTACGCGAAGTGCAGCGGCAGCGGCAGGGCGGTCAGCTGCTCCGTACCGTCCTGACGGTCCAGCAGCAGGCGCCCGGCGCCCGCGAGTTGGGCGATGCGAGTGCGCATCCAGCGCCGCCGCAGGAAGGCCGTGAGCTCCGGGGTGTCGCCCGTGTCCGGTTCCTCGCCCCGGCTGTCCAGCCAGCACACCGCCTGCCACACCCGCTCCTTCGGCAGCACCGCGAGCGCGGCGCGCAGCACCCGCACCCGGATCCGCTGCGGCCGGGCCACGCGGCCGGGGCCCGAGGAGAGCAGGGTCAGCGAACGGAAGGCGCCCGGCGCGAGGGCGGCCGCCGCGCGGGCCACCAGGCCCCCGAAGGAATGGCCGACCAGGTGCACGGGACCGTCATCGAGGGCCGCGGCCTGCGCCACCGCGTCGAGCGCGAGCGCCTTGCGGCGGTAGGCGGCCCGGCCCCGGGGGCCCGGCGTGTCGTTCTGCCCGCGTCCGTCCACGGCCACCGCCCGGTACCCGGCCTCGCTCAGCGGTCCGAGCAGCGCGAGGAAGTCCTCCTTGCTCCCGGTGTACCCGGGCAGCAGCAGCACCGTCCCCCGCCGCCCTCCCACCGGCTCCGCGTCGAGCACGACGAACGGACCACGCGCGGTCTCCAGCCGGCGGGCACGGGTGCGGGGCGGCAGGACGAGGGAACGGGGCTTGCTCATATCTGGACTGTAACGGTGGGGAGAGGGGCCCACGCGGGGGGGAGTACGGCCGAGCGGCCGGTCCCCGGGGTGGGGCCGGCCGCTCGGGCGTTGAAGGGCGGGGTCAGCTCTCGGGCTGGGCCGCCGCCTTCTTCGTGGTCCGGCGGCGCGGGGCGGCCTTCTTCGGGGCCTCCTCCGTCACCGGCGCCTCGACCTCGGCGGCCGCGGCCTTCTTGGTCGTGCGGCGGCGCGCCGGGGCCTTCGGCTCGGTCTTCGGCGCGGAGGCGTCCGGCGCCTCGGCGGCGACGGCCTTCTTGGCCGTGCGGCGACGGGGAGCCTTGGGGGCCTCCTCGGCCGCCGGTGCCTCGACGGTCTCGGCGACCGGCTCGGCCACGGCCTTCTTCACCGTCCGGCGGCGCGGGGCGGCCTTCTTCTTCGGGGCCTCCTCCACGACGGGCTCGGCCACCGGAGCGGCGGCCGGGGAGGCGATGACGATGACCTCGGCGGGCGCCCCGGCGGTCACCGGGGACCCGGCGGGCCGGGTGGCCGCACGGCGACGGCGCGGCGCGGGCGCCTCCGCGACCGGGGCGGCGACCGGCTCGGCGGCCGGGGCCTCGACCACCGGAGCCTCGGCGGTCACCGGCGGGCCGGCGGGCCGGCGGGCCGCACGGCGACGGCGCGGCGCGGGGACCTCGGCGACCGGGGTCTCGGCGGCGGGCTCCGCCACCGGGGCGGCCTCGACGACGACCGGCTCGGCCACCGGGGCGGCCTCGACGACCGGCTCGGCGACGGCCTTCTTCACCGTACGGCGGCGCGGGGCCTTCTTCGGCTCCTCGACGACGACCGGAGCGGCCTCGACGACCGGCGCCTCGACGGCGCGCTCGGCCAGCAGGGCGACCGCGGCGGACTCGGGCGTCTGGAACGACACGGTCTCCTCGACCGGGCGCGCCACGACACGGCGGCGGCGCGGGGCCGGAGCCGTGGCCGGAGCCGGGGCCGCGGGGGCACGGTCGACCGGAGCGGCCGTCACGGGCTCCGTACGGGCGGCACGGGTCCGGCGACGGGGGGCCTTCGGCTCCTCGACGGCCACGGGGGCCTCGGAGACGGGCGCCTTCACGGCGGTCGGCTCCGTGAAGACCGGCGTCTTCACGGCCTGCGCCTTGACGGTCTGCGTCTTCACGGCCACCGGAGCCTCGGCCACCGGAGCCTCGGCCACCGGGGCCTCGGCGACCGGGGCCTCGGCGACGCGGGCCGCGGGCGTGACCGGTGCGGTGCCCGGGACGCCGACGCGGGTGCGGCGACGGCGGCGCGGGGTGCGCGGGGCGGTCTCGGCGCCGGGCTCGTCCGCCGGGGTCTCGACGGCGGGGGCCGCCGAGACCGGGGCGGCGGGGGCCTCGCCGCCGCCACGGGTGCGGCGACGCTGGCGCGGGGTCCGCGTGCGCTCCGGGCGCTCCTCGGTCTTCTCCGCGGCCTTCGGCCCGCGGCCACGGCGGCCGCCGGGCTCGCCCAGGTCCTCCAGCTCCTCCGCGTCCAGACCCGCGCGGGTCCGCTCGGCGCGGGGCAGGATGCCCTTGGTGCCCGCCGGGATGTCCAGCTCCTCGTAGAGGTGCGGGGACGAGGAGTACGTCTCGACCGGCTCGTGGAAGTCCAGGCCGAGCGCCTTGTTGATGAGCTGCCAGCGCGGGATGTCGTCCCAGTCGACCAGCGTCACCGCCGTACCCTTCGCGCCCGCGCGGCCGGTGCGGCCCACGCGGTGGAGGAAGGTCTTCTCGTCCTCCGGCGACTGGTAGTTGATGACGTGGGTGACGCCCTCGACGTCGATGCCGCGCGCGGCGACGTCGGTGCAGACGAGCACGTCGACCTTGCCGTTGCGGAAGGCGCGCAGCGCCTGCTCGCGGGCGCCCTGGCCGAGGTCGCCGTGGACGGCGCCGGAGGCGAAGCCGCGGCGCTCCAGCTGCTCGGCGATGTCGGCCGCCGTGCGCTTCGTACGGCAGAAGATCATCGCGAGCCCGCGGCCGTTGGCCTGGAGGATGCGGGAGACCATCTCCGGCTTGTCCATGTTGTGCGCGCGGTAGACGTGCTGCTTGATGTTGGCGACGGTCGCGCCCTCGCCGTCGGACGAGACCGCCCGGATGTGCGTGGGCTGCGACATGTAGCGGCGGGCCAGGCCGATGACCGCGCCCGGCATGGTGGCCGAGAACAGCATGGTCTGACGCTTCGCCGGAAGCATGTTCATGATCTTCTCGACGTCGGGCAGGAAGCCCAGGTCGAGCATCTCGTCGGCCTCGTCGAGGACGAGGACCTTCACGTGCGACAGGTCGAGCTTGCGCTGGCCGGCCAGGTCGAGGAGGCGGCCGGGGGTGCCGACGACGACGTCGACGCCCTTCTGGAGCGCCTCGACCTGCGGCTCGTACGCCCGGCCGCCGTAGATGGCGAGCACGCGGACGTTGCGGACCTTGCCGGCGGTCAGGAGGTCGTTGGTGACCTGCTGGCACAGCTCGCGCGTGGGGACGACGACGAGCGCCTGCGGGGCGTCGGTCAGCTGCTCGGGCTTGGCCCGGCCGGCCTCGACGTCCGTCGGGACGGTGACGCGCTCCAGGATGGGGAGGCCGAAACCGAGGGTCTTGCCCGTGCCGGTCTTGGCCTGGCCGATGACGTCGGTGCCGGTGAGGGCGACCGGAAGGGTCATCTCCTGGATGGGGAAGGGGGTGACGATGCCGACGGCCTCCAGGGCCTCGGCCGTCTCAGGGAGGATTCCGAGTTCTCGGAAAGTCGTAGTCAGGGTGCTGCCTCTTCTGTGAGACGCGGCGCGAGGCGAACGAAGGGGGTCTCACCGTGCCGGGATCCTCCGGGGGGATCGTGGAAGATCACCGCCGGGTGGCACGGGACCACTGCCGTCGCTCGAGCGTCGTACCGCTGAGGGTGACCCTTCCGCGGGTCCGCCGGAAGGGCTGTCGGGCCGGAGCCGATCGGGCCACCGACCGGGCATCCTCATTCATGAGTCGGCCCACCGGATACGTCCGAACGTGCGAAAGCATGTCCGCATACTCAGCAGGCGCCTTATCACTGTACCCCGGATTCGCGCATGTGTGTCGGGGGAAAACGTGATGAGGGCACGGTCACAGTGACTGGCCAGGGCCTTCCCGGCCCTCGCGAGCGGGCTATTGTGCGCTTCATGGAGACGCCTGACAACGCCACACCCACCGGGATCGCCGCCAAGGACTGGGCGGAGGCTTCCGCCGAGCCGCAGTACCGTGCCGCAGTGATCGACCTCCTCGGCGCCCTCGCCTACGGAGAGCTCGCGGCCTTCGAGCGGCTCGCCGAGGACGCCAAGCTGGCGCCGACCCTCGCGGACAAGGCGGAGCTGGCGAAGATGGCCTCGGCCGAGTTCCACCACTTCGAGCAGCTGCGGGACCGCCTCACGGCCGTCGACGCCGAGCCGACCTCGGCCATGGAGCCCTTCGCGAAGGCGCTCGACGACTTCCACCGGCTGACCGCGCCCTCGGACTGGCTGGAGGGCCTGGTCAAGGCGTACGTGGGCGACTCGATCGCCAGTGACTTCTACCGGGAGGTCGCGGCCCGGCTCGACACCGACACGCGCGCGCTCGTCCTCGCGGTGCTCGACGACACCGGCCACGGCAACTTCGCGGTGGAGAAGGTCCGCGCGGCGATCGAGGCCGACCCGCGCGTCGGCGGCCGGCTCGCGCTCTGGGCGCGCCGTCTGATGGGCGAGGCGCTCTCCCAGGCCCAGCGGGTGGTCGCCGAGCGCGACGCGCTGTCGACGATGCTCGTCGGCGGCGTGGCGGACGGCTTCGACCTCGCGGAGGTCGGCCGGATGTTCTCCCGGATCACCGAGGCGCACACCAAGCGCATGGCCGCGCTGGGCCTGGCGGCCTGAGGCTCAGGAGCGGGGCGGGCGCGCGGCGCCGTTCACGCCGCGGCTGATCGGCGCAGCCGGTGCGAGGACGGGCGGATCAGCAGCGAGAGCAGCACCGCCGCCACCGCCACGGCGCCGATCAGGGTGGCGAGGAAGTGGCCCGGGCCGAGCGCCCCGTGGGTGACGAGCGCGCCGAACACCCCGCCGAGCGCGCCGGTGGCGAGGACTCTTCCCCGGACGGGGAGGCGGTCGGCCAGTCGCTGGACGGCGGCCCAGGCCAGGGCGAAGCCGAGCAGTGCGGAACCGAGGGCTTCCAGGATCACGGCGGATCACCTCGCGAGGGGTGCGGGGCGGGTGTTGCGGTCATGGGCGTCCTACCCCCGGCGTCCGGAACGCAATCCTCCCGTACGCCCTGACGTGGGAGTACGGGAGTCACAGGAGTACGGGCATGAGAAAGGCCCGTGGACCGAAGCGGTCCACGGGCCTCTCCCGTCAGATCCCGGGGCTCAGAGCGCGCCGAAACCCACGCGACGCACGGCCGGCTCGCCGAGCTCCACGTACGCGATCTTCGCGGACGGGACGAGGACCTTGCGGCCCTTCTCGTCCGAGAGGCTCAGCAGCTCCGTCTTGCCGCCCAGCGCGTCGGCAACCGCGCGCTCGATTTCCTCGGCGGACTGCCCGCTCTCCAGAACGATCTCCCGGGGTGCGTGCTGCACGCCGATCTTGACCTCCACGGCTATGTCCCTCCGAACGGTCAGCGTTGCGCGAATTTCCGCGCCGTACGCAGCACACATTAGCCCGGTGAGGGGACCCGTACGGGTCAGCCGCCGCACGCCAGGAGCGAACAGCCTCCGGGAATGTGCCCGGAAGCGCGTCAGTGCCCCTCGGCGCTGAGCTGGCCCTCCACCGGATGCAGCGGGAAGCCGGCGATGCCGCGCCAGGCGAGCGAGGTGAGCAGACCGACCGCCTTGTCGCGGGGGATGCTCGACTCGCTGGACAGCCAGTAGCGGGCGACGACCTGGGAGACGCCGCCGAGACCGACGGCGAGCAGCATCGACTCGTCCTTCGACAGGCCGGTGTCCTCGGCGATCACGTCCGAGATGGCCTCGGCGCACTGGAGGCTGACCCGGTCCACGCGCTCGCGCACGGCGGGCTCGTTGGTCAGATCGGACTCGAAGACGAGACGGAACGCGCCACCCTCGTCCTCGACGTACGCGAAGTACGCGTCCATCGTCGCCGCGACCCGGAGCTTGTTGTCCGTGGTGGAGGCCAGCGCCGTGCGCACGGCGAGCAGGAGGGACTCGCAGTGCTGGTCCAGGAGGGCGAGGTAGAGCTCCAGCTTCCCGGGGAAGTGCTGGTACAGCACCGGCTTGCTGACACCGGCCCGCTCGGCGATGTCGTCCATGGCGGCGGAGTGGTACCCCTGGGCGACGAAGACCTCCTGGGCCGCGCCGAGCAGCTGGTTCCGTCGGGCACGTCGCGGCAGGCGCGTGCCCCGAGGGCGTGCTGCCTCTGTCTGCTCGATGGCGCTCACGCGGCCTCCCAAAAATCGATCCATGCGCGCTGTCGCGACGCGCCGCCATCGTACTTTTGGGTAACCCGGCTGTGCGCGGTGCGAACGCAGAATTTCACGGACCGGACGCCTTGGTCGACAGTCACTTCAAGATTAAACCGAACAAATCGGCGGGAGCCGTCTGCTCAGCGGTAGTCGTCCTCGTCGAGGGCGACCACCCGCGCCTGCTCGGACGCGTCGGCCTCGTTCGCCGAGTCGCGCTCCAGATGGGTGGGCTGCTCGTCCTCGCGCTGCTGCAGTTCGGTGTGCTGCTCGGCGGCGTCGGCCTCCGGGATCTCCTGGTCCAGCACGACGACCTCTTCCTCGGTGAATGTGTCCGGCTCGCTCGGATCGACAGTCATGCGGTTCCTTCCGGGGACGCGGGTCGCGGTGCTCCCGATGGCCCTCTCTTTGAGCCTAGGAGCGAACGCGCCATGCCGCATACGCACCTGTGACCGCACCCACACACGTCGGCGCGTGATCGTCTCGTAATATTGCGGCCATGTCCTCGACCGAGCTGCCGGAAACCCGGACCGCCGCCGCCTCGCCCGCGGTGCCGCTCCGCACCGTACGGGTCGCCGACGGCGAGGAGCTCCGCTCCGTCGCGCTGCCCGGACTCACCCTCACGGTGCGCGCCCGGCCGGGGACCCGGCCCGGACTGCCGCCCGCGCTGTACGTCCACGGCCTCGGCGGCTCCTCGCAGAACTGGTCCGACCTCATGCCGCTGCTCGCGGACGTCGTGGACGGCGAGGCGGTCGACCTGCCCGGCTTCGGGGACTCCCCGCCGCCGGACGACGGCAACTACTCCGTCACCGGGCACGCCCGCGCCGTCATCCGGTTCCTGGACGCCGCCGGACGCGGACCGGTCCACCTCTTCGGCAACTCGATGGGCGGCGCCGTCGCCACCCGGGTCGCCGCCGTCCGGCCCGATCTGGTCCGCACCCTCACCCTCGTCTCCCCGGCCCTGCCCGAGCTGCGCGTCCAGCGCTCCGCCTGGCCCACGGCGCTGCTCGCGGTGCCGGGCGTCGCCTCGTTCTTCGCGAAGCTCACCAAGGACTGGACGGCCGAGCAGCGGGTGAAGGGCGTCCTCTCCCTTTGTTACGGGGACCCCGGCCAGGTCAGCGAGGAGGGCTTCCGGCACGCCGTCGAGGAGATGGAGCGGCGCCTGGAGCTCCCGTACTTCTGGGACGCCATGGCCCGCTCCTCGCGCGGCATCGTCGACGCGTACACCCTCGGCGGGCAGCACGGGCTGTGGCGGCAGGCCGAGCGGGTCCTCGCCTCGACGCTCCTCGTCTACGGCGGGCGCGACCAGCTCGTCTCGTACCGGATGGCCCGCAAGGCGGCCGCCGCCTTCCGCGGCTCGCGCCTGCTGACCCTCCCCGAGGCGGGGCACGTGGCGATGATGGAACACCCGGAGGCGGTCGCCCAGGCCGTCCGGGACCTGATCGCCGACGACGGCGGGAGCTGATCCGGGGCGTGGGACGACACAGCCGCAAGGGCTCCACCCCCTCGACGCCCGCTCCCGGGCAGCCGACGGGCGCCACCACCCCACCCGCTTCGACGGGCCCACCCCCCGGCACGGGCCGCCGCCGCCGAACCGCACCCGGCCCCGGCGAGGCGACGACATCGACGACGGGGTACGGGACCCCCGCGTACGGGACCCCGGCGCACGGCACTCCCCAGTACGGGACCCCCGCGCACGGGACCCCGGCGTACGGGCCCTCCGCGCAGGGCGCGCCGGCGCAGGGTGCCCCCGGTTCCCGTCCGCCGCGTCACGCGACTCCGGCGCACGGGACGCCGCAGTACGGCACTCCCGCGCACGGCACTCCTCCGTACAGGACCCCGGCGAAGGGGGCCCCGGCACACGGGACTCCCGCGCACGGCGTCCCGCAGTACGGGCCCTCCACGCAGGGCACCCCGGCGCACGGCACGCCCGTCTACGCGGGCGGGGCCGCCCAGGCGATCGGGACCCCCGCGCGGGGTGTTCCCGGGGCCGTGCGGGGTGGGCACCCGCAGCACGACGAGGTTGCCGCCCCGCGGCCCATGCCGTCCGGGCGGCGGAACGGCGGGCCGCGGGTCGCCGTGGCCGAACGGGCCGATGTGCAGGCGCCGTTCATTCCGGGGCCCCGCAGGGAGGACGAGGGGGAGGGGTCCGGGGCGGAGGCTCCGGGCACCCGGGGTGGTCTCGGGCGGACCCTCACCGGTGTCGCGGCGGCGGCCGTCGCCACCGTTCTCGCCGTCGTCGTCGCGGGGCAGGTCGGTGACCGGGGGGAGAGCCCGTCGGCCGCCCGTGCGGCGGAGGGGTCGGCCGAGCGGCCCGCGGAGGACAGGCCCGCCTCGCGTTCCGACGACCGGGCCGTTCCGACGGCGCCGGCGCCGACCGTCGCCCCGCCGACGTACGAGCAGCTGATGACCCGGCAGTTCCCGATCGATCCGAAGTTGAAGGGCTCCGGGGAGTTCGAGGCCGTGCAGGGCTTCGAGAAGGCGCCGGGGAAGGGGAAGGTGGTCCGGTACCGGGTCGACGTGGAGAAGGGGATCGGTCTCGACGGGAAGCTGTTCGCCGACGCCGTGCAGAAGACCCTCAACGACAGGCGTAGCTGGTCCGGCCAGGGGGAGATGACCTTCGAGCGCGTCTCCGGCGGCGATCCGCAGTTCGTGATCACGCTCGCCAGCCCGGGGACGACCGGCGAATGGTGCAAGAAGTCCGGGCTCGACACCACCATCGACAATGTCTCCTGCGATTCGGCCTCCACCCAGCGCGTGATGATCAATGCGTTCCGCTGGGCGCAGGGCTCGGTCACCTTCGGTCCGAAGGCGATGTACGCCTATCGCCAGATGCTCATCAATCACGAGGTCGGACACCGGCTCGGGCACGGACATGTGAGCTGTCGCACAGAGGGCGCGCTCGCCCCCGTGATGCAGCAGCAGACGAAGTCCCTGGACATCGACGGGATCAAGTGCCGCCCCAACCCCTGGGTGTACCCGACGAGTTGACGGGTCGTCCGAATCGACTGGGTCCACATTCCGAGACGGGCGTCTCGGAATGGCGGGTATGCGCGTTGACATCGCTCACGCGTTCGTCCATATTTCTCGGCATGTCGCACCGTCACGCCGTTTCCGATAGCGCCGCCCTTGAGCTGGCGCTCTTCGGCGTGACCGGACACTCCGTCGCCGACATTCTCTGTAGCTGACGCAGCCCGAGCGCTCGTCGGCCTTTTCCTTTTTCGCCGCGCCCGGGTTTTCTCGTTCCCGCAGGCGTCGCCACCCCCTTTCGGGCTTTTCCCGTGCCTGCGGAATTCGCTTTCCCTTTCCCGCAGTTCACCCCGAGAGGTCTCCTTCCGATGCGTCATTCGTCCGTCATCTCGCGCCGCGTGGCAGCGGCCGCCGTCAGTGTCGTCCTGGCCTCGGGCGCCGCCGCCTGCGGCCCCGAGGACGCCGGCGCCAAGGGCGGTACCTCCGGCAAGGCCGCGGGCGCTCCGCAGAAGGGCGGCACGCTGACCGTCCTCAACAACGAGGCCCAGACCGACTTCGACCCGGCCCGCCTCTACACCTCCGGCGGCGGCAACGTCCCCTCCCTCGTCTTCCGCACGCTCACCACCCGCAACCGCGAGGCGGGCGCCGCCGGCACCCAGGTCGTCCCCGACCTCGCCACCGACACCGGCCGCCCCAACAAGGACGCCACCGAGTGGACGTACACGCTGAAGGAGGGCCTGAAGTTCGAGGACGGGACGCCCATCACCAGCGCCGACATCAAGTACGGCATCGAGCGCTCCTTCGCGGCCGAACTCTCCGGCGGCGCCCCCTACCTGCGCGACTGGCTCATCGGCGGCGACACGTACCAGGGCCCCTACAAGGACGAGAAGGGCCTCGCGTCGATCGTCACCCCCGACGCCCGGACCATCGTCTTCAAGCTGAAGAAGCCCGAGGGCGAGTTCCCCTTCGTCGCCACCCAGACCCAGTTCGCCCCCGTCCCGAAGGCCAAGGACGCCGGCGCCAAGTACGAGGAGCACCCCGTCTCCTCCGGCCCGTACAAGGTCGTGAAGAACGAGAACGACGGCGAGCACCTCGTCCTGGAGCGCAACGAGCAATGGGACCCCAAGACCGACGAGGAGCGCAAGGCCTACCCGGACAGGATCGACGTCAAGTCCGGGCTCGACGAGGCCGTCATCAACCAGCGCCTCGCCACCTCCTCCGGCGCCGACTCCGCCGCCGTCACCACCGACACCAACCTCGGCCCCGCCGAACTCGCCCAGATCGGCTCCGACAAGGCGCTCGCCGCCCGCGTCGGCACCGGCCACTTCGGCTTCACCAACTACCTCGCCTTCAACCCGAAGGTGAAGCCCTTCGACAACCCGAAGGTCCGCCAGGCCATCTCGTACGCGGTCAACCGCACCAGCGTCGTCAACGCCGCCGGCGGCTCCGCGCTCGCCGAGCCCGCCACCACCTTCCTGCCCGAGCAGAAGGCCTTCGGCTTCACGCCGTACGACCACTTCCCGGCCGGGAAGACGGGCGACCCGGCCAAGGCCAAGGAGCTGCTCAAGGAGGCCGGTTACCCGAACGGGCTCACCGTCACCCTGCTGCACTCCACCGCCCAGAACCGCGCCACCAGCCCCGAGATCGCCACCGCCGTCCAGGAGGCCCTCGGCAAGGCCGGCATCACCGTCAAGCTCGACGGGCAGGAGCCCAACTCCTTCAACGAGAAGCGCTGGAGCGTCAAGGACGCCCCCGGCTTCTTCCTCTCCCGCTGGGGTGCCGACTGGCCCGCCGGCGGCCCGTTCCTCGCGCCGATCTTCGACGGACGCCAGATCGTCACCAACGGCTCCAACTACAACCACGCGCAGCTGAACGACCCGGCGGTCAACAAGGAGATCGACGAGATCAACAAGCTGACCGACCTCAAGGCCGCCGCCACCCGCTGGGGCGCCCTCGACGAGAAGATCGGCGAGCAGGCCCTCGACGTGCCGCTCTTCCACCCGGTCTACAAGCGGCTCGTCGGCAAGGACATCAAGAACGTCGTCATCAGCGACTGGACCGGCGTCCTCGACATCTCGCAGGTCTCGGTCAAGTGACCACGCTGACCGACGCCCCGGCGCCCGCGGCGGGCCTTCCCGCCGCGGGCGCCGCCCGGCAGGTGTGGCGACGGCTGCGCACCCGCCCGGCCGCCCTCGCCGCCTCCGCCGTCCTCGCCCTGCTCGTCCTGCTCGCCGTCGCCGCGCCGCTGCTCGCGGCCCTCGCCGGCCAGGACCCGCACACGTACCACGACGAGCTCGTCGACTCCGCCCGCGGCGGCGTCCCGTACGGCTCCTTCGGCGGGATCAGCGCCGAGCACTGGCTCGGCGTCGAACCCGGAACCGGCCGCGACCTGTTCGTCCGGCTCCTGTACGGCGCCCGGATCTCGCTGCTCGTCGCCCTCGGCGCCACCGTCGTCCAGGTCCTGATCGGACTGCTCGTCGGCCTCGCCGCCGGACTCGGCAACCGCTGGGTCGACGGCGTCCTCGGCCGGATCACCGACGTCTTCCTCGCCCTGCCGTTCCTCGTCCTCGCCATCGCGCTCACCGCCGTCGTCCCCCGCGACTTCCCGCGCCCGCTGCTGCTCGTCCTGGTCATCGGACTGCTCGGCTGGGCCGGCACCTCCCGGATCGTGCGCGCCCAGACCCTCACCCTCAAGGGCCTCGACTTCGTCGCCGCCTCCCGGCTCACCGGCTCGGGGCGGTGGCGGACGGCCCGGCGCGAACTGCTGCCCTCGCTCGCCGCCCCCGTCATCACGTACGCGGCGATCCTCGTCCCCACCAACATCGTGGTCGAGGCCTCGCTCTCCTTCCTCGGCGTGGGCGTCACCCCGCCCACCCCGTCCTGGGGGCAGATGCTGTCCACCGCGCAGACCTGGTTCCGGGCCGACCCGGCGTACGTGCTGCTCCCGGCCGGACTGCTCTTCACGACCGTGCTCGCCTTCACCGTCCTCGGCGACGCCGTCCGCACCGCCCTCGACCCGCGCGAGGCCGGCCGGCTCGGCGTGGGCACGCGAAAGGAGACCTCCCGATGACCCGCTACGTCCTGAAGCGGCTCGCGGGCGCCGCGCTCGTCCTCCTCGCGCTCTCCGTCCTCGTCTACGCGCTGTTCTACGTCGCGCCCGGCGACCCCGCCCGGCTCGCCTGCGGCGAACGCTGCAACCCGCAGCAGATCGCCCAGGTCCGCGAGCAACTCGGCCTGAACCAGAGCGTGTTCGCCCAGTACCTGCACTTCCTCCAGGGCGTCTTCGCCGGCCGCGAGTACTCCACCGGCACCGGCGTCCTGCACTGCGAAGCGCCCTGCCTCGGCCTGTCGTACCAGACCGACCAGCAGGTCACCGAGGTCATCCTGGACCGGCTGCCCGCCACCGCCTCGCTCGCCCTCGGCGCCATGGTGATCTGGCTCCTCGTCGGCATCGGCACCGGGCTGCTCTCCGCGCTCCGCCGCGGCGGGCTCACCGAGCGGACCCTCACCGTGCTCACCCTCGCCGGCACCGGCACGCCCGTCTTCATCCTGGGCCTGCTGCTGCTCATGGCCGTCTGTGCCTACCTCCAGTGGCTGCCCTTCCCGACGTACGTGCCGCTCGGCGAGGACCCCGAGCAGTGGGCCTGGAACATGCTGCTGCCCTGGCTCACCCTCGGCTTCTTCGAATCCGCCAAGTACGCGCGGCTCACCCGGAGTTCCACCCTGGAGACGCTCGCCGAGGACCACATCCGCACCTTCCGCGCGTACGGGGTGGGGGAGCGGTCCGTCGTCGCCCGCCACGCCCTGCGCGGCGCCGTGCCGCCGGTCATCGCGCTCAGCGCCGTCGACCTCGGCACCATGTTCGGCGGGGCCGTGCTGACCGAGTCGCTCTTCGGCATCCCCGGACTCGGCAAGACCCTCATCGACGGCGTCCGCCACATCGACCTGCCGATCGTCGTCGGCATCGTGCTCGTCACCGGGGTCGCCGTGGTCCTCGCGAACGTCGTCGCCGACCTCCTCTACGCCCTCGCCGACCGAAGGGTCGCCCTGACATGACGCCGCACACCACCACCCCGCTCGTGGAGGTCGACCGCCTCACCGTCGAGTTCGAAGGCGGCACCCGGGCCGTCGACGGCCTCTCCTTCACCCTCGGCGAGGGCCGCGCGCTCGCCCTCGTCGGCGAGTCCGGCAGCGGCAAGTCCACCGTCGCCGGCGCCCTCCTCGGCCTCCACCGCGGCACCGGCGCACGGGTCGGCGGCTCCGTGCGGGTCGACGGCATCGACGTCGCCACCGCCGGGCCCGCGGAGCTGCGCAGGCTGCGCGGTGGAGTGGCGGCGATGGTCTTCCAGGACCCGCTGTCCGCCCTGGATCCGTACTACTCCGTCGGCGACCAGATCGCCGAGGTATATCGGATCCATCATCCTGGATCCAGAAAGGCCGCCCGCGCCCGCGCCGTCGACGTCCTCGACCGGGTCGGCATCCCCGACGCGGCCCGCCGCTCCCGCTCCCGCCCCCACGAGTTCAGCGGCGGCATGCGGCAGCGCGCCCTGATCGCCATGGCCCTCGCCTGCGAGCCGAAACTCCTCGTCGCCGACGAACCCACCACCGCCCTCGACGTCACCGTGCAGGCGCAGATCCTCGACCTGCTCCACGAACTGCGGCGCGAGACCGGCACCGCGCTGCTCCTCGTCACCCACGACGTCGGCGTGGCCGCCGAGAGCGTCGACGAGGTGCTCGTCATGCGCGACGGACGCGAGGTCGAACGCGGCCCCGTCGCCGGGGTGCTCGGCACGCCCTCGGAGCCGTACACCCGGACGCTCCTGTCCGCCGTGCCCCGGCTCGACGGACCGGCCCGGACCCCCTCCGCGAAGGGGGAGACGCTGCTCGAAGCGGTCGACCTGCGGCGGGAGTTCGGGCGGGGCAAGGACAGGGTGACCGCCGTCGACGGAGTCTCCCTCGCCGTCCGCGCCGGCGAGACCCTCGGCGTCGTCGGCGAGTCCGGCAGCGGCAAGACCACCCTCGGCCGGATGCTCGTCCGGCTCCTCGACCCGACCGGCGGCGAACTCCGGTACGGGAAGACGGAGATCGGCTCCCTGCCGGAGCGGGAGCTGCGCCCGTACCGCCGCGAACTCCAGATGGTCTTCCAGGATCCGGTCGCCTCCCTCAACCCGCGCCGCTCCGTCGGCGAGTCGATCGCCGACCCGCTGCGCGTGGCGGGGGAGCGGGACGAGACCCGGATACGCGCCCGGGTGCGGGAGCTGCTCGACCGGGTGGGGCTCGACCCCGACCGGTACGAGGCCTATCCGCACGAGTTCAGCGGCGGCCAGCGGCAGCGCGTCGGCATCGCCCGCGCCCTCGCCGCCGAACCCCGGCTGATCGTCTGCGACGAACCCGTCTCCGCGCTCGACGTCACCACCCAGGCCCAGGTGACCGCGCTGCTCGCCGAGCTCCAGGCCGAACTCGGCCTCGGGCTCGTCTTCATCGCCCACGACCTCGCGGTCGTCCGCCAGGTCAGCGACCGGGTCGCGGTCATGCGCGCGGGCCGGATCGTCGAACAGGGCACCGCCGACGAGGTGTACGGGGCGCCCCAGGACCCGTACACCCGGCAGCTGCTCGCCGCCGTCCCCTCGCTCGACCCGGTCCTCGCGGCGGAGCGCCGGGAACGGCGCCAGGAGCTGGCCGTCGCCTGACCCTCCGTGAGCGTTCTGACGCGTAGCGCGACAGAACGCGACCGCGGTGGGAAAGTTACGTGCATTCACCCCTTCCGGTGGTGCGACGGACAACCGTCCGTCGCACCACCGGTGTCTCCGCTTACGTTCCTCCCGATGCGAGTCGCCGGGCCGACGGTGACCGCCGTCAAGGGAGATCGGGGGTGCGCGCGTGCGGATCGGACTGCTCACGGAGGGTGGCTACCCGTACGCCACCGGTGAGTCCGGACGCTGGTGCGAACGGCTCGTGCGCGGGCTCGGACAGCACCGGTTCGACCTCTACGCCCTCGGCCGGGCCGGCACCCCGCTGCCCCTGCCCCCGAACGCCCGCGTCGCCCGCACCGCCCCGGCGCAGCACGGTCCCGACGAGCCCCTCACCTCCCGCCGGGCCTACGGCCGCCACGAGCGGCGCCGCTTCATCGAGGCCTACCAGCGGCTCGCCACGGGGCTCTGCGCGGAGGACGAGGAGACGCCCCTCGCCGGGGCCGCCCCCGCCGGGAGGTCCCTCACGGAGAGGGCCTTCACCGGGGCCGCTCCCGCCGAGGCCGCCCTCCCCGGGGCCTCCTTCGCCGAAGGGCTCTACGCCCTCGCCGAACTCGCCCGGGAGCGCGGCGGACTGCCCGGCGCGCTCCGCTCCGACGACGCCGTCCGCGCGCTGGAGTCCGCCTGCCGCGCGCCCGGCGCGCGCCGGGGCGCGGCCGCCGCCGGGCTCCGCGACCACCTCGCCTTCGCCGAGCACCTGGAGCGGGCCCTGCGCCCCCTCTCCCTCGACTGGTACGGGGAGGACGCGCTCGGCGCGGCCGACCTCTGCCACGCCGCCGCCGGAGGCACCACCGCCCTCCCCGGGCTGCTGGCCAAACGCTTCTTCGGCACCCCGCTGCTCGTCACCGAGTACGGCGTCCCGCTGCGCGCCCACTACCTCTCGGCGGCCGGCGCCGACCGCTCCGCCCCCCTCCGCACCCTGCTCGCCGCCCTCCACGGCCGGCTCGCCGCCGAGATCTACCGGCAGGCCGCCCTCCTCACCCCGGGCAACGCCCACGCCCGCCGCTGGCAGGAGAAGTGCGGCGCCGACCGGGCCCGCATCCGCACCGTCCACCCCGGCATGGCCGCCGACCGCTTCGCCGAGGTCGGCGAGGACGAGGAGAGCGGCGACCCCGCCACCCTCGTCTGGGTCGGCCGGGTCGAACCCGCCAAGGACCTCATCGGCCTCCTCCACGCCTTCGCCGAGATCCGGGCCCGGCAGCCCGACGCCCGGCTGCGGATCGTCGCCGTGCCGGTCGGCGAACCGGCCGCCGGCGCGTACCTCACGTACTGCAAGGGGCTCGCGGCCCAGCTCTTCCCCGACGAGGCCGCCGGGGCGCACGCCGTCGGCGAGAACCCCGTCACCTTCGAGGAGCTCGGCGGGCCGGAGGCGCCCACCCTGGAGGACACCTACGCCTCGGGCGCGCTCGTCGTCATGTCGAGCCTCGTCGAGGGCTTCCCCGCGAGCCTCGTCGAAGCGATGTTCTGCGCACGGGCCACCGTCTCCACCGACGTCGGCGCCGTCGTCGAGATCATCGGCGGCACCGGCCTCGTCGTCCCCCCGCGCAACCCCCGGGCGCTCGCCGACGCCTGCCTCGCGCTGCTCCGCGACCCCGAGCGCCGCCACCGGCTCGGCGCCGCCGCCCGCGCCCGCGCGCTCGAACTCTTCACGGTCGAACAGAACCTCGCCGCGTTCCGCGGCATCTACCTCGAACTCCTCTCCCACGCGCCGGTGCGCCACCGCCCCGGGGACGGCGTCCCCTTCGCCCACCCGGCCGAGGCCCATGTGCCGGGCAGTTGGGCGCACAAGGCCGTGGCCACGGGGACAGGAGCCCCCGATGCCTGAAGGAGGCACCCCCATGCGCGGCCCCGCCGCCCCGACGAGCCCCGGAGCCTGGGACGCCCGCTCCGAAGCCCTCCTCGGCACCCCCGCCCTCACGCCGTCCGGCACCCTCGACCTCCGCGCCCCCGCCCCCGAGGACCCCGTCGAGGCCGCCCCCTCCGGGATAGCCCCGACCCCGGGGACGGCCTGGACCGCCCCGGAACCGGTGCCGGACGCCCCGGAACCGGCGGATGCCGTGGCCGGTGCCGCGCCGGGCACCGACGACACCCGGCACCGGGCCGTACCGGCCGGGCCCGGCGCGGGCGGTGCGCCGGAGGCGACCACGGCGACAGCCCCGGCCCCCGGCCCCGCCGCCCCGCCACTCGCCCCCACCCCCGCGGCACCCGGCCCCGCCTCCACCGCCCCCCGCCCCCGCCGCGGAACCGCCGACCCCGTCAAAGTCCTCATGCACCGTCACCGGGAGCTCTGCGAGCGGGCCGTCGACCCGCTGGAGATCGCCGCCGGGCTCGAAGCGCAGGGGTTCACCGACCGGACCGCCGCGCGGTTCCGCCACCGGGACGTGTTCTCGCTCGCGGAGGAGCTGTACGCGCGCGTGTCGCGCGGGCAGGAGAAGCCCGGACCCGTCGTGGCACCCGAACCGGCCCGCGTGCCCTGGGTGCTCGCCGCGTTCGCGCCCGGTGGGGTCGCCGGGCTCACCGGGATCGGGCTCGCCCTCAGCTACGGACCCGTGCGCCTGGCCGTGGGGGCGGTCGGGGCGCTCGCCCTCGGCGGGGCGCTGTTCCTCGCCGTCCGGCGGGGGCCCTTCCGCGCGCCCGACGGGGGGACCGTTCCCGCCGCCCGGCTCTGGACCCTCTGGCTCCTGGCGTACGCGGCCGGCGGCGACGGACTCCTCGGGGAGGTCCTGAGCGGCGGCCCCGACGGGCCCTGGGCGCTGAGCCCCGCACCCCTCCTGGGGCTCGCCCTCGCCGTCGCGCCCGCCGCCTGGGGGGCGCACCTCTTCGCCCGGCGGGCCCGCCGCCGGATCGCCGACAGCCGGGGCCTGGCCGACTTCGCCGCCGCCACGCGGCCGCTGCTCCTCGGCACCGTGACCTTGCAACTCCTCGCCCTCGCGGGGCTGCTCGCCCTCACCGGGCTGCTCGCCCTCACCGGGTTCAGCTCCGGCGCCCTGGCCCTCGGCGCGCTCCTCCTGCTGGCCCGGCTCCTCACCGTCCACGGCTTCCCCGAGACGGCCGCCGCCGCCCTCGCCACCGCCAGTGCGGGCGAGGCGCTCGCCCTCGCGAGCGTCCTCGCCGCCCGAGTCCCCGTCCCCGGCTTCGACGCGCTCGCCACCCCGGTGCGGGCCCTCGTCGGGGCCTGGGGGCCCGGGGCCGTACCCACCCTCGTCTGCGGCGCCGTCGCGCTCGGCCTGCTGGCCCACGCGACCGGTGCCCTCACCCGGGCCTCGGCCCACGTCACCCCCTGAACCCCGCCCACCCGCGGAGCCGACGCCGCGGGCGTGCCCCGTCACCTCTCTCTCATCACCCGCAAGGAGACCGAAGACCATGACCCCTCAAGCCCAAGCACCGGCCGGTCGGCACGTAGGGGCCGCACGATGAGGGTGCTACTGCTCGGAGCCAACGGCTTCATCGGCCGCTTCGTCGCCGACCGGCTGCTCGCCGATCCGGCCGTCCACCTCACCGCGCTCGGCCGGGGCGACGACGCCGACGTCCGCTTCGACCTCGCCTCCGGCAGCCCCGGAGCCCTCACCCGCTTCCTGGACGCCGTCCACCCCGGGGTCGTCGTCAACTGCGCCGGAGCCACCCGCGGCGGCGCCCGCGAGCTGACCCGGCACAACACCGTCGCCGTCGCCACCGTCTGCGAGGCCCTGCGCCGCAGCGGCTGCGGCGCCCGGCTCGTCCAGGTCGGCTGCGCCTCCGAGTACGGGCCCAGCCAGCCCGGCTCCTCCACGGCCGAGGACGCGATCCCGCGCCCCGGCGGCCCGTACGGCGTGTCCAAGCTCGCCGCGACCGAGCTGGTGCTCGGCTCGGGCCTCGACGCCGTCGTCCTGAGGGTCTTCTCGCCCGTCGGGCCCGGCACCCCCGCCGGCTCCCCGCTCGGCCGCCTCGCCGAGGCGATGCGCCGCGCGATGCAGGCCGGGGACGGCGAGCTCAAGCTCAGCGGCCTCGGCGTGCAGCGGGACTTCGTCGACGTACGGGACGTGGCGCGGGCCGTCCACGCCGCCTCCCTCTCCGCCGCCCAGGGCGTCGTCAACATCGGCACCGGCCGCGCCGTCCGGCTCCGGGACGCCGCAGCCGTCCTCGCCCGGGTCGCGGGCTACGCCGGCAACCTGAACGAGCTGGACGGCCCGCACGGCATCCCGCAGCGGCCCATGATCGGCGCCCCCCGCACCGAGGGGACCATCGCCGACCAGCTGGCCTCCGCCCCGTACCCGTACCCCGACGGCTGCGGACCCTGGCAGCAGGCCGACGTCCGCACCGCCCGCGACCGGCTCGGCTGGCGGCCCCGGATCAACCTGGAGGAGTCCCTCGCCGACATCTGGATGGAGGCGGCGTGTCGCATCTGACGGCGACCACGGCCACCGGGGCCGTCCAGGCGCTGGGCTTCGGCGTCCCCGGCTACGCCCATCCGCTGCTCGCCCCCGTCGAATGGGCCGAGCTGACCCGCCCCGGGACCCCCCTGCATTGGGCGGTGCTCAACGTGGCGGAGGGCCCGGGGACCCGGCCGGACCCGCACTGCCTGGAGGCGGCCGGGAAGCTCCGTGACGCCGGGGGCAAGGTCCTCGGACACCTGGACCTGGCGTACGGCTCCCGGCCCCTCGGGGAACTCGTCTCGGACGCCCACCGCTTCCTCGACTGGTACAAGGTCGGCGGCTTCTACCTCGACCGGGCCCCCGCCGACCGGGCGGACCTGGCCGGGACGCGTCGGCTGACCGCGACCCTGGAGGCCGTCCTCGGCGGCGAGGCCCACCTCGTCCTCGGCCACGGCACCCACCCCCACCCGGGGTACGCCGAGGCCGCCGACCAGCTGGTGACCTTCGCCGGCTCCTGGGTGGACTACCGCTGGTCGCAGGTGGCGGAGTGGACCGCCGAGTACACGGAGGCCAAGTTCGTCCACCTCGTCCACGGCGTCCCGCGCACCCACCTCGACGAGGCCCTGCGGATCGCGCGCTGGCAGGGGGCGGGAACGATCTTCTTCACCGATCGCGCCGGCCGCCCGGGACAAAGCGACCAATTCCACACCCTGCCCGGCTACTGGGACGAAATCGTCTCGCGGATCGGAACAGGTGTCTCGGAATGAGAAGGGGCGTGGCAGTGTTACGGGAAGAACAACCGTACTGACATACCGACCACCGGAGTCCCCGTGTCGCTGCCACCCCTGGTCGAGCCGGCTGCCGAGCTCACCGTAGACGAGGTCCGCAGGTACTCCCGCCACCTGATCATCCCGGACGTCGGGATGGACGGGCAGAAGCGGCTGAAGAACGCCAAGGTGCTGTGTGTCGGCGCCGGCGGCCTCGGCTCCCCGGCACTGATGTACCTGGCCGCCGCCGGCGTGGGCACGCTCGGCATCGTGGAGTTCGACGAGGTCGACGAGTCGAACCTCCAGCGCCAGATCATCCACAGCCAGGCCGACATCGGCCGTTCCAAGGCGGAGTCCGCGAAGGACTCGGTCCTCGGCATCAACCCGTACGTGAACGTGATCCTCCACGAAGAGCGGCTCGAAGCCGAGAACGTGATGGACATCTTCAGCCAGTACGACCTGATCGTCGACGGCACCGACAACTTCGCCACCCGTTACCTGGTGAACGACGCCTGTGTGCTGCTGAACAAGCCGTACGTCTGGGGCTCGATCTACCGCTTCGACGGCCAGGCCTCCGTGTTCTGGTCCGAGTACGGCCCCTGCTACCGCTGCCTCTACCCGGAGCCCCCGCCGCCGGGCATGGTCCCGTCCTGCGCCGAGGGCGGCGTCCTGGGCGTGCTGTGCGCGTCCATCGGCTCCATCCAGGTCACCGAGGCCATCAAGGTCCTGGCCGGCGTGGGCGACCCGCTGGTCGGCCGCCTGATGATCTACGACGCCCTGGAGATGCAGTACCGCCAGGTCAAGGTCCGCAAGGACCCGAACTGCGCGGTCTGCGGCGAGAACCCGACCGTCACCGAGCTCATCGACTACGAGGCCTTCTGCGGCGTCGTGTCCGAGGAGGCCCAGGAGGCGGCGCTCGGCTCGACGATCACTCCCAAGCAGCTCAAGGAGTGGATCGACGAGGGCGAGAACATCGACATCATCGACGTCCGCGAGCCGAACGAGTACGAGATCGTCTCGATCCCGGGCGCGCGTCTGATCCCGAAGAACGAGTTCCTGATGGGCAACGCCCTCCAGGACCTCCCGCAGGACAAGCGGATCGTCCTGCACTGCAAGACGGGTGTCCGCAGTGCGGAAGTCCTCGCGGTGCTGAAGTCCGCGGGCTTCGCGGACGCGGTCCACGTCGGCGGCGGCGTGATCGGCTGGGTCCACCAGATCGAGCCCGAGAAGCCGGTCTACTAGAAGCAGTGGACGGAAGGCCCCGGACCTGAGGTCCGGGGCCTTCCGTCCGTGTACGGGGCCGGTCACTTGCAGACCGTGGCCGAGGCCGGGACCTTGCCCGCCAGGAGATAGTCGTCCACCGTCTTCTTCACGCACGTGCTGCCGCTGTTGTAGGCGCCGTGGCCCTGGCCCTCGTACGTCACCTCCACGCCGACGCCCTCGCCGAGCGCCTTCACCATCGACCGGGCGCCCTCGTACGGCGTCGCCGGGTCGCCGGTGTTCCCGACGACGACGATCGGCGCCGAGCCCGGCGCCGAGACGTCCGGGTGGTCCCAGAGCCCGGGCACCGGCCACTGCGAGCAGCTCGCGAGCGCCCAGCCCATGTAGTCGCCGAAGACGGGGGAGGCCTCGCGGAACTGGCCGAGCCGCTCCTTCGCCTGGCCCAGGGTGTAGCGCTCCTTGAAGTCCACGCAGTTGATCGCGGCGTTCGCGGCCTGGATGTTGCTGTACGAGCCGTTCTCGCCGCGCCCGTTCATCGAGTCGGACAGGGAGAGCAGCAGCGCCCCGTCGCCGCCGTCGGCCGCGTCGAGCCCCTGCTCCAGATACGGCCAGAACTCCTTCGAGTACAGGGCCTGCGCGATGCCGTTGGTGGCCTGCGTCTGGGTGAGCTTGCGGTCGCCGATGCCGGGGATCGGCTCCTTGTCGAGGGCCGCGAGGAGGTCGGTGATCCCCGCCTCGATCTCGGTGACGCTGGTGCCGGGCAGGGAGCACGCGTCGCCGCGGTCCACACAGTCCTGGGCGAAGTTGTCCAGCGCGAGCTGGAAGCCCTTCGCCTGGCCGAGGGCGCCGTCCTCGACGCCCGCGTCCGGGTCGACGACCGCGTCGAAGACGGCCCGGCCCACGTTCTTGGGGAACATGTGGGCGTAGACGCCGCCGAGTTCGGTGCCGTACGAGATGCCGAAGTAGTACAGCTTCTCGTCGCCGAGGACCTGGCGCATCAGGTCCATGTCGCGGGCCGCGTTCTCGGTGCCGACGTGCGGCAGGGCCGCGCCCGCGTCCCGCTGGCAGCCCTTCGCGTACCGCTTCTGCGCGTCGGACAGCGTCCGCTCCTCCGCCTCGTCGTCGGGCGTGAAGTCCAGGGCGTAGTAGGCGTCGAGCTCCTTGTCGGTGGCGCACTCGACGGGGTCGCTGCGGCCGACCCCGCGCGGGTCGAAGGAGACCAGGTCGTAGCGGCTGCGCAGGGTCTCGTAGTCGGCGGCGAAGCCGGGCAGCGCGGTGACGCCGGAGCCGCCGGGCCCGCCGAAGTTGAAGACGAGCGAGCCGATCCGCCGGGCGCTGTCCCGGGCCCTGGCCCGGATGAGGGCCAGTTCGATGGTCTCGCCCTCCGGCACCGACCAGTCGAGCGGCGCCTGGAGGAAGGAGCACTCCCAGACGGTGCCCCCGGGCAGCGGGGAGGGCGCGGCCCCACCGCCCTCCGCCGCGGACGGAGCCGGGCAGGGCGCCCACGACAGCTTCTGCGACGCCAGCGCCGAGAGCCCCGCCGAACCGCTCGGCGTCACCGCGTCCGCCGCCTTGTCTCCCCCACCCGAGCACCCGGCGGCGAGCAGCACGGTGGTGGCGGTGAGCAGAGCGGCGCGCTGGGCGGCGGAGATCGGCATAGGCCCATCGTGTGCCGCCGTCCCCGCCCCCGCGCGGGACGGGGGGCCAACCGGGTGGGCGCCGTGGCCCGTCCGCCGGATCAGGGTCGGACGGGTCCTAGAGCGCTTCCCTCTTCGTCAGCCAGTTGAAGCAGATCCACCCCGGCAGCACCGGGAGCCACAGCGTCAGCAGGCGGTAGAGGAGCACCGCCGGGGTCGCGACCTCGATGGGCAGGCCCACCGCGACCAGACCGAGGGTGAGCGCGCCCTCGACCGCGCCGACGCCGCCGGGGGTCGGCGCAGCCGAGCCGAGCGCGTTGCCCGCGAGGAAGACGACGGCCACGCTCGCGTAGCTGAGCGTCGTGCTCCCGTGCCCGAAGGCGCGGATCGAGGCGTCCAGGCAGAGCACGAACGCGCCGGTGAGGAGCAGCATCCCGCCGATGCCGGTCGCCAGCTTCATGGGCCGCTGGAGCACGTCCAGCATGCGCGGTACGACACCGGCGAAGAGCGAGCGCAGCCGTGTCGACACGAACTTGCGCATGAACGGGATCGCCGTCACCACCAGGACGAGGACCGCGACCGTCAGCAGGCCGGCGATGACGGTCCTCGACGGGGTGAAGGACTGCGACTTCTCCGTGCCCGTCAGATAGCCGAAGGACAGCAGGAGCGTGATGTGCACCCCGAGCTGGACGAGCTGCGAGGCGCCGACGCTCGCCACGGCGAGCCCCGGGCGCACCCCGCCGCGCTGGAGGAAGCGGGTGTTCAGCGCGACGCCGCCGACCGCCGCCGGGGCGACGATCTTCACGAAGGAGCCGGCGACCTGCGCCGCCGCCGTCCGCCAGAACCCGACCCGCTCCGGCACGAACCCGAGCAGGGCCATCGCCGCCGCCACATAGCTGATCGCGGAGAACACCACGGCGGCCGCCACCCAGCGCCAGTCCGCCTCGCTGACCGTCGACAGCGGCGTACGGGCGATCTGCGAGAGCAGGAAGTACGCGGCGACCGCGCCCGCGATCAGGCTGACCAGGGTCCGCGGCTTGATCCGTTCCAGGCGGACCGGCTCCACCGGGGCCTGCGGGCGGATCAGCAGCACCTGCTGCCGGATCTGCGCGAGCAGGTCCTCCTCGCGGGCCTCGTCGAGCGCGGTGTCGAGGGCCCGCTTCTCGGCCTTCTTGTCCGCCTTCTTCTCGGCCTTCGTCTCCGCCCGTACGGCCTTCCGGCCCGCCGCCGCCTCGGCCTTGGCGAGCTCCCGCTCGTGCTTGGCCGCCTCCGAGGCCGCGAGCACGGCCTCCCGCTCGCGCGCGGACCGCTCCCGCGCCAGTTTCCGCAGCGTCGCGCGCGTGGAGCGGCTCAGCGCGATCGGCTGGAGCAGCGGCAGGCAGTCGGCGACGGCGTCCGGGCCGAGGACCTCGACGGCCGCGGCGACCGCCCGCTCCGCCCCGATCCGCAGACCCAGGGTGGTGAGCAGCTGGGCGATGTCCATCCGCAGGACCAGGTCTCCGGCCGCGATCTCGCCGCCCCGCAGATCGGTGAGGATGACCTTGCCGGAACGATCCACCAGGATCGCGTCCCCCGTGAGCCTGCGGTGCGCGATCCGCCGCGACTGCAGCGCCCGGACCTGCCGCCAGGCGCCGTGGACCAGCTCGTCGGTGATCTCGGCGTCGTCGAGAGAGTCCAGGCTCCGGCCGCCGATGTGCTCGTAGACGAGTATCACCGCGTCCGGGCCGAGCTCCGAGGTGGCGATCAGCTTCGGCGCGTTCGCCCCGGCGGCGATCGCCGCGTAGGCGAGGAGCGCCTCCTGCTCCAGGGCCTGGCGCAGCGAGACGATCGAGCGGCGGGTGGTGATCGTCCGCAGGGTGATCCGCCGCCACGCGCGGTAGAAGAAGCCGTGCGCCTGCTGCTCCCGGTCGACGACGGTGACGTCGAGCGGCGGCCCGTCCTCCAGGGTCACGATGTACCGGCGGCCCCGGTCCCCGCTGTCCGCCGTCTCGGGCACGCCCTCGGCGCGCAGCGCGGTCACCGGCCGGAAGCCGACCCGGCGCAGGCCGGCGAGGAGGGTCTGCCCGGTGGGCCGGACGTTCGGCGAGCCGACGGCGTAGAGCGTGCCGTACGCCACCGTCCAGCCGATCAGGACGGTCAGGATGATCGAGAGGGCGGTGGTGTAGCCCGCCACCAGCATCGTGAAGGCGTCGAGCAGCAGCACCGCCCAGAGCGACACCCGCCAGCGGGGCCTGCGGGCCATGCCGACGGCGGTCATGTACGCGATGACCGGGGCGAGGTAGTTGTGCACCGGGTCCGTCAGGCCGCCGCCGGACTGCGGCTGGGTCAGCGCGTCCTGGATGGTGCTGGGCGCGGCCTGGGCGACCCAGAGGTCGGTGGCGAGGGTGACGCCGTGCGCCAGGACGGCGGCGAGGACGCCGTCCGCGATGCGCAGCCCGTCGCGTTTGATCAGCCGCTCGATGGCGAAGGCGACCGGCACGAGCAGGACGGCGATGGACGAGACGAGACCGGCGATCTTGACGAAGACGTCCGGGGCGCCGACCGCGCCCTTGTTGATGTCCTCCTCCAGGCCCGAGGTCGTGCCGTGGGCGAAGGCCGCGACGGCGATGACGAGCCCGATCGCGAGCAGACCGACGAGCAGCCGCATCAGGTCGGAGGGCCGGTGGACACGGGCGGCGAGCAGCGGCTCGTCACCGGAGACCTTCTCGGGCACGTCGGGCTGAGCCTCCTCAGGAGGCCGCTTGTCCTGCCCCATCACCATGTCCGTCTCTGCATGTGCGTCGTGTCGTTCTTGTTCTCGTACGTGTCGCTCTTGATCTCGTATCACCAGTCACCGCCCGGACGATGGTGGCACGAAGAGCTGCCGCGCGGAGGCATCAGGGCCATCTCGGTGCGGTGAGGCAGGATGGGGCGGATGAGCATGGAGGAACCTGTGGGGGAGACCGTCGGGGAGCCCGGAGAGCTGCCCGAGTACGCGGAGCGGGTGCTCGACGTCGCCGACGCGATCCCTCCCGGCCGCGTCATGACCTACGGCGACGTGGCCGAGTGGCTGGGCGAGGGCGGACCGCGCCAGGTCGGCCGGGTCATGGCCCTGTACGGCGGAACGGCCCCTTGGTGGCGCGTGGTCCGCGCCGACGGCACGCTGCTCCCGGGCCACGAGCTGCGGGCCCTCGGACACTACCGCGAGGAGGGCACCCCGCTGCGCGCGGCGGGCCCGGCGGCCGAGGGGCACGTACCGCGCATCGACATGCGGCGGGCCCGCTGGGACGGGGGTGCGGGGGAGGGCGGAGGCACCGGCGGAGGCGCCGGTCGGGGTGCCGGAACTCACACCTGAGGAAGCCGCCCCGGTGGGCAGGGGCGGGACCCCGGCCCGGACCGGGCGGCGGGGGTGGACGCGGTACGGAGTGCGGCTCGTCGACGGTCCGCTTCGCGTAACGTCGTCGTTCGCTTCTCCCGAGGCGGCGGCCACGGCACACGGCCGCCTCACCCGCACCACCACACCCACCAGGACCGGCGAACCACGTGAGCTCCTCCTCCACCACCCGGCATACGCCGCCGCACCAGGGACAGCCGTACCCGGGTCCGGGTCGGCAGCGGACCCCGGGCGCGTACCGACTGGTGCGCACCACGCCGGCCCCGCTGGATCCCCCTCAGCTGGACGCAGTCCAGCGGCAGGTGGTTGACCACACCGGCGGACCTCTCCTCGTCCTCGCCGGACCCGGCACCGGCAAGACGACCACGCTGGTCGAGGCCGTCGCCGCCCGCATGGAGAACGGCGCCGACCCCGAACGCCTCCTCGTCCTCACCTTCAGCCGCAAGGCCGCCGTCGAACTCCGCGACCGCATGGCCACCCGGCTCGGCGGCCGCCGCCCGCCGCAGGCGACGACCTTCCACTCGTACTGCTACGCCCTGATCCGCGCCCACCAGGACGCCGAGCTCTTCGCCGAACCCCTCCGGCTCCTCTCCGGACCCGAGCAGGACCTCGCCGTCCGCGAGCTCCTCGCCGGTCAGATCGACCTGGAGAAGGCGGGCCTCGGCGGCGTCCGCTGGCCCGACGAACTCCGCGCCTGCCTCACCACCCGGGGCTTCGCCGACGAGGTACGGGCCGTCCTCGCGCGCTCCCGCGAGCTGGGCCTCGGACCGGACGCGCTCGCCCGCTTCGCCGACCGGGTCGGCCGCCCGGACTGGAAGGCGGCGGCCGGCTTCCTCGCCGAGTACCTCGACGTCCTCGACCTCCAGGGCGTCCTCGACTACGCGGAGCTCGTCCACCGCGCCGTACCGATCGCCCGGGACACCCGCCTGCCCGCGTACGACGCGATCTACGTCGACGAGTACCAGGACACCGACCCCGCACAGGTCCGGCTGCTGCACGCGCTCGCGGGCGGCGGCCGCGGCACGGTCGTCGCCTTCGGCGACCCCGACCAGTCCATCTACGCCTTCCGCGGCGCCGACGTGAACGGCATCCTCGACTTCCCGTCCGCCTTCGGCGGCGCGGCCGTCCACGTCCTCCGCACCTCCCGCCGCTCCGGCGCCGAGCTCCTCGGGGCGACCCGCCTCCTCGCCCAGCGGATGCCGATGCCCCGGCTCCCCGCCGACAAGGTCCGCGCCCACCGCGAACTCGCCCCGGTGCGGGACGGCGGCCGGGCGGAGGCGTACACCTACCCCACGGCCTCGGCCGAAGCCGAGAACATCGCCGACCTGCTGCGCCGCGCCCACCTGGAGGACGGCGTCCCCTGGCAGGACATGGCCGTCCTCACCCGCGCCTCCTCCTCCCTCCCCTCCCTCCGCCGCGCCCTCACCTCGGCCGGAGTCCCGGTGGAGACGGACGCGGCGGACACCCCCCTGCGCCACGAACCGGCGGTGACGCCGCTGCTGCTCGCGCTGAGGGCGGTGGCAACCGTGGCGGGCAGGCGTTCCGCCGAGTCGGACCAGGCCGCGGGCATGCTTTCCGCAGGGGCGGAACGGGTGGGCGCGAACCACGACGGCGCCGCACCCGCCCCGGACGCCGAGCCCGCACCAGAGGTGGACGACACCCCCGACTGGCTCCCCGTGGACACCGCCCTGGAGCTCCTCGCCTCCCCCCTCGCGGGGGTGGACCCGGCCGACCTCCGCCGCCTCGGCCGCGCCCTGAGGGACGAAGAGCGCGCCGCGGGCAACAAGGTCCCGCCTCCCTCCGACGTCCTCCTGGCAAGGGCCCTCGCCGAACCCCGGCGCCTCGCCGTGCACGACCCGGCCTACGCCAAGGGCGCGCAGCGCCTGGGGAAGCTCCTCCAGGAGGCCCGCGCCCTGCTCGACGCCGGCGGCACCGCCGAGGAGGCCCTCTGGGTGCTCTGGCAGGGCACCCCCTGGCCCGGCCGCCTGGAGCGCGCCGCCCTCCGCGGCGGCCCGGCCGGACGCAACGCCGACCGTGACCTCGACGCCGTCTGCGCCCTCTTCGAGACCGCCGCCCGCGCCGAGGAGCGCGTCGGCGGCCGGGGCGTCCTCAACTTCCTCGAAGAGCTCGACGCCCAGGACATCGCCGCCGACACGCTCACCCGCCGGCACACCCGCCCGGACGCGGTCCGCCTCATGACCGCCCACCGCTCCAAGGGCCTGGAGTGGAGCTTCGTCGTCGTCGCCGGCGTCCAGGAGGGCCTCTGGCCGGACCTGCGCCGCCGGGGCTCCCTCCTCGAAGCCGACCGCATCGGCCGCGACGGCCTCGCCGAACCGCTCACCCCCGGCGCCCTCCTCGCCGAGGAGCGGAGGCTCTTCTACGTCGCCGCCACGCGCGCGCGTGACCGGCTCGTCGTCACCGCCGTGAAGGCCGCCGCCGAGGACGGGGACCAGCCGTCCCGGTTCCTCACCGAGCTCGGCGAGGAACCGAAGGACGTCCCGGGCCGCCCCCGCCGCCCGCTCGCCGTCTCCGCCCTGGTCGCCGAGCTCCGCGCCACCACCGTCGACCCGGAGGCCTCCCCCGAGCTCCGGGAGGCGGCCGCCGACCGGCTCGCCCGGCTGGCCGCGCTCACCGACGACGAGGGCCAGCCGCTGGTGCCGGCCGCGCACCCGGACCGCTGGTGGGGCCTGTTCGAGCCGACGCGCAGCCCGGCGCCGCTGCGCGAGCGCGACCGGCCGGTGGCGCTGTCGCCGAGTTCCCTGGAGAACCTCGTCGGGACCTGCTCCCTCCAGTGGTTCCTGGGCCGCGAGGTCAAGGCGGCGGCCCCCGCCACCGCCGCCCAGGGCTTCGGGAACGTCGTCCACGTCCTCGCCGACGAGGTCGCCTCCGGGCGCACCCCGGCCGACCTCGACGTCCTCATGGCACGCCTGGACTCCGTCTGGGACGCCCTCGCCTTCGACGCGCCCTGGAAGTCGGCGCAGGAGAAGCAGCACGCGCGCGTGGCCCTCGAACGCTTCCTGAGCTGGCACGTCATGGACCGCGGCGGCCGCACCCCCGCCGCCTCCGAGCACGACTTCGACGTGACCCTGGAGGCGGGGGAGTACGAGGTCCGCATCCGCGGCTCCATGGACCGCGTGGAGACCGACGAGCACGGGCGCGCGTACGTCGTCGACTTCAAGACCGGGAAGTCGGCCCCCACCAAGGACGAGGTCGCCCACCACCCGCAGCTCGCCGTCTACCAGCTCGCGGTGCGGGAGGGCGCCCTCGACGAGGTCTTCGGCGGCGACCGCCCGGAGCCGGGCGGCGCCGAGCTCGTCCAGCTGCGGCAGGCCGCCCCGAAGAAGGAGGGCGGCGACGCCCTGCCGAAGGTCCAGGCGCAGGAGCCGCTGACCGGGGAGTGGGTCGGCGAGCTGCTCGCGAACGCGGCGGGCCGGGTCCTCGACGAGCGGTTCACCCCGAGCACCGGCCAGCACTGCACGACCTGCTCCTTCCGGGCCTCGTGCAGCGCCCAGCCGGAGGGCCGCCAGGTCGTCGACTGACGCCCGCGCCTCACCCGCGCGGAGTAGCGGGCACGCGCGCGCGGGGCGACCCTGGTGGGCAGGGGTGTCGGGAACGCGAGGAGGCTCGCATGGCGTCCCACCGAAAGCTCCGCGCCGCGGCAGTGGTCTGCGCCGTCGTCGTCACGGGTTCCGCGCCGGTCACGTCCTGGGCGGCGACCACCGGCCCGGCGGCCGCCCCACCCGGCGCGGTGACACCCGCCCTCGCTCCCACCCCCACCCCTTCCCCGGACCCCTTCGCGGGCCTCACCGCCGACGAGATCGGCGACCGGGCCGTGACCGCCACCCAGTCCGCGAAGTCCCTGCGCATGACCGGGAAGGTCGTCAGCGAGGGGCAGCCGCTCGGCATCGACTTCGCCGTCAACGACAACGACGAGTGCACCGGCCTGATCAAGATCAAGGGCGGCGCCGCCGAACTGCGCCGGGTCGACCACATCACCTACCTGAAGGGCGACGAGGCCTTCTGGCGGGCCTCCATGACCTCCCAGGGCATGCCGGAGCCGCAGATCACGGTCACCATCGAACTGATCAAGGGCCGCTGGCTGAAGATCGCCCCCGGACAGGCGGGCAGCCAGGACCTCGGCGGCGTCTGCGACCTGAAGTCGCTCCTCTCCGACCTGGGCAAGGACAAGGAGCAGCGCCGGGGACTGACCCGGGGACCGGACGGCAAGGTCGGCACCACCCCCGTCGCGACCCTCGTGAAGAAGAAGCCGGACGGCGAGACGGCCACCGTGTCCGTCTCCGAGCAGGGCAAGCCGTACATCCTGAAGATGGTCAAGACGGGCGGCGACGAGCCCGGCGCGATCGTGCTCTCCGACTACGACAAGCCGGTCGACGTGAAGGTCCCGCCGGCCGACGAGACGGTGGACCTCTCGAAGCTGGACAGCGGCGTGCCCGCGTGACACCCCAGGTCGGGGCCGTGCGGGACCGGAATGTCAGTCGGCCCCATTAGCCTCTTCGGGGTGACCGCACGCATCACCGACCCCGAGCAGCTCAAGGAGCTCCTCGGCATCCCGTTCACCCCGGAGCAGACGGCCTGCATCACCGCGCCGCTCGCCCCGCAGGTCGTCGTGGCCGGAGCCGGCTCCGGCAAGACGACGGTGATGGCCGCCCGGGTGGTCTGGCTGGTCGGCACGGGCCAGGTCGCTCCCGAGCAGGTCCTCGGCCTCACCTTCACCAACAAGGCGGCCGGCGAGCTCGCCGAGCGCGTCCGCACCGCCCTCGTCCGCGCCGGCGTCACCGACCCCGACGCCATCGACCCCTCCCACCCGTCGCCCGGCCACCACCCCTCAACGACGGCGGTTCCCGCCGACCCCTATTACCTCCCGGGCGAGCCCCGCATCTCCACGTACCACGCCTTCGCCGGGCAGCTCCTGACCGACCACGGCCTCCGCATCGGCCTGGAGCCCACCTCCCGGCTCCTCGCCGACGCCACCCGCTACCAGCTCGCCGCGCGCGTGCTGCGCGAGGCCCCCGGCCCGTATCCGGCGCTCACCCGGTCCTTCCCGACCCTCATCACCGACCTGCTCGCCCTCGACGCCGAGCTCGCCGAGCACCTCGTACCGCCCGAGCGGCTCCTCGCGTACGACTCCGAGCTCCTCGACGCCCTCGCCGGGGCCAGGCTCAGCAACGCCGAGCTGCGCAAGATCCCCGAGGCCTCCGCCGCCCGCCGCGAGCTCCTCGACCTCGTCGTCCGCTACCGCGCCGCCAAACGCTCCCGCGACCTGCTCGACTTCGGCGACCAGATCGCCCGCTCCGCCGAGCTCGCCACCACCCGGCCCGAGGTCGGCGCGATCCTGCGCGAGGAGTTCAAGGTCGTCCTCCTCGACGAGTACCAGGACACCTCCGTCGCCCAGCGGCTGCTGCTCTCCGGACTCTTCGGCCAGGGCCCGGGCGGCCGCAGCACCGGACACGCCGTGACCGCCGTCGGCGACCCCTGCCAGGCCATCTACGGCTGGCGCGGCGCCTCCGTCGCCAACCTGGACGACTTCCCCGAGCACTTCCCGCACGCCGACGGCAGCCCCGCGAGCCGCTACTCCCTCTCCGAGAACCGGCGCAGCGGCGGCCGCCTCCTGGACCTCGCCAACGGGCTCGCCGCCCCCCTGCGCGCCATGCACGCGGGCGTGGAGGCGCTGCGCCCCGCCCCGGGCGCCGAGCAGGACGGCACCGTCCGCATCGCGCTCCTCCCCACCCACGCCGAGGAGATCGACTGGCTCGCCGACTCCCTCGCCCACCTCGTACGGACCGGCCGCGAGCCCGGCGAGATCGCCGTCCTGTGCCGTACCGCCACCGACTTCCCCGCCATCCACGCGGCCCTCGTCGCCCGTGACGTGCCCGTCGAGGTCGTCGGCCTCTCCGGCCTCCTCCACCTGCCCGAGATCGCCGACCTCGTCGCCGTCTGCGAGGTCCTCCAGGACCCGGGGGCCAACGCCGCCCTGGTCCGCCTCCTCACCGGCCCCCGCTGGCGCATCGGCCCCCGCGACCTCGCCCTCCTCGGCCGCCGCGCCCGCCTCCTGGTCCACCGGGGCGGCGAGGAGGCCGACCCCGAGCAGCGGCTCGCCGCCGCCGTCGAGGGCGTCGACCCGGCCGAGGTCGTCTCCCTCGCCGACGCGCTCGACACCTTCCTCGACTCCGGCGGCGCCGCCGACGACGGCCTGGCCTTCTCCGCCGAGGCCCGGGTCCGCTTCGCGCGCCTCGCCACCGAACTGCGCGCCCTGCGCACCTCCCTCGCCGACCCCCTCATGGACGTGCTCCACCGGGTCCTCAACGCGACCGGCCTGGAGGTCGAGCTCTCGGCCTCCCCGCACGCGCTCGCGGCCCGCCGCCGCGAGACCCTCGGCCACTTCCTCGACATCGCCGCCGGCTTCGCCTCCCTCGACGGCGAGGCCAGCCTCCTCGCCTTCCTCGGCTTCCTGCGGACGGCCGTCCAGTTCGAGAAGGGCCTCGACGCCGCCCTGCCGGGCGGCGAGAACACCGTGAAGGTCCTCACCGCCCACAAGTCCAAGGGCCTCGAATGGGACGTCGTCGCCGTCCCCGGCCTGGTCACCGGCCAGTTCCCGAGCGCCCGCGCCCGCGAGTCGTGGACCGCGCAGCCCCAGGTCCTCCCGCACGCCCTGCGCGGCGACGCGGCCACCCTGCCGGACATCGACACCTGGGACGCCAAGTCCCTCACGTCCTTCAAGAACGCCATGCGGGACCACCAGCACACCGAGGAGCTCCGCCTCGGCTACGTCACCTTCACCCGCCCCCGCTCCCTCCTCCTCGGCTCCGCCCACTGGTGGGGCCCGGCGCAGAAGAAACCCCGGGGCCCCTCGGACTTCCTCCAGGCCCTGCACGACCACTGCGCGGCGGGCCACGGCGAGATCGAGGCCTGGGCGGAGGAACCGGAGAAGGACGCGGAGAACCCGTCCCTGACGGAACAGGGCCAGGACCAGGCGTGGCCGCTGCCGCTGGACGCGGAGGCGTTCGCACGCCGCAGGCGGGCGGCGGACCTGGTCCGGAACCGGTTGTGGGCCATCGGTCCGCAGGACGGAACGGTCGGGCACACCCCCCCGCGCACGGCGCCCGACCTCCCGGACCCCGACCCCGAGGACCTCTGGCCCGACGAGGAGGAACCCGTCTGGGACGAGGAGGAACTCCCGGAGGACCTCCACAAGGACGCGATCCCGGCCCCCCGGGAAGAGGTCCGTCGGCTCACCCCCGAGGACACGAAGACCATCGCCTCCTGGGACCGCGACCTCACCGCCCTCACCACCGAGCTCCGCCGCGCCCGCGCGACCACCCGGGACGTCCTCCTCCCCGCGTACCTCTCCGCCTCCCAGGTCCTCCGCCTCGCCGCCGACCCCGACGGCTTCGCGCAGGAGCTGGCCCGGCCGATGCCGAAGGCGCCGCAGCCGGCGGCCCGCCGGGGCACGCGTTTCCACGCCTGGGTGGAGTCCCGGTTCGAGGAGCTCCCGCTGCCGTTCCTCGGCCCGGAGGAGCTGCCCGGCGGCGAGGAGTTCGCGGGGGAGCCGGAGATCCTCGACGAGCGGGACCTCGACGAGCTCAAGGAGGCCTTCGCCCGCACCCCGTACGCCCACCGCACCCCGTACCGCGTCGAGGTCCCCGTGCACCTGTCCCTCGCGGGCCGGGTCGTCCGGGGCAGGATCGACGCCGTCTACCGGGACCCGGACTCCGGCGCGTACGAGATCGTCGACTGGAAGACCAGCCGGGACCGCTCCGCGGATCCGCTCCAGCTCGCGATCTACCGGCTCGCCTGGGCCGAGCAGCACGGCCTCGCGCCCGAGGAGGTGGCCGCCGCGTTCGTGTACGTCCGGACGGGTGAGGTCGCCCGTCCGGCCCGCCTGCCCGGCCGGGCCGAGCTCGAAGCCGTCCTCCTTGACGGGGCACCCCCGGGCGCCGGATAGGCTCGGGGCATGAGCGAGACCCCGGACAGCGCCGTCCGCACCGTACGCACGTACGTCGAGCAGCATCGCGACGCCTTCCTCGGCGACCTCGCGGACTGGCTGCGCATCCCCTCCGTTTCGGCCCAGCCGGACCGCGCCGGGGACGTGCGGCGCAGCGCCGAGTGGCTCGCCGCCAAGCTCACGGAGACCGGCTTCGGCACGGTCGAGGTCTGGGAGACGGACGGCGCCCCCGCGGTCTTCGCGGAGTGGCCCTCCGGGGACCCGGACGCCCCGACGGTCCTCGTCTACGGCCACCACGACGTGCAGCCCGCGGCCCGCGAGGACGGCTGGCACACGGACCCGTTCGAGCCGACGGTGGTCGACGGCCGGATGTACGCGCGCGGGGCGGCGGACGACAAGGGGCAGGTGTTCTTCCACACCCTCGGTGTCCGCGCTCACCTCGCGGCGACCGGCCGCACCGCGCCCGCCGTCACCCTCAAGCTGCTGATCGAGGGCGAGGAGGAGTCCGGCTCCCCGCACTTCCGGGAGCTCGTGGAGGCGCACGCGGACCGCCTCGCCGCCGACGCCGTGATCGTCTCCGACACCGGCATGTGGTCCGAGACCACCCCGACCGTGTGCACGGGCATGCGCGGGGTCGCCGACTGCGAGATCGAGCTGTACGGGCCCGACCAGGACATCCACTCCGGCTCCTTCGGCGGCGCCGTGCCGAACCCGGCGACCGTCGCGGGCCGGATCGTCGCCGCCCTCCACGACGAGCACGAGCACGTGGCGATCCCCGGCTTCTACGACGGGGTGACGGAACTCACCGAGGCCGAGCGGGCCCTCGTCGCCGAGCTGCCCTTCGACGAGGAGTCCTGGCTGCGGACGGCCAAGTCGCACGGCACGCTGGGCGAGGCCGGCTTCTCGACCCTGGAGCGGGTGTGGGCCCGGCCGACCGCCGAGGTCAACGGCATCGGCGGCGGCTACCAGGGCCCCGGCGGCAAGACGATCGTCCCCGCCTCCGCGCAGCTCAAGCTGTCGTTCCGGCTGGTCGCGGGCCAGGACCCGGCCAAGATCGAGCTCGCGGTACGGGACTGGCTGGCCGGGCTCGTCCCCGCCGGCATCCGGTACGAGATCGTCTTCGGCGCCCCGACCCGCCCCTGCCTCACCCCGCTCGACCACCCGGCTCTCAAGGCGGTGGCCGGGGCGATGAGCAGGGCCTTCGACGGCGCCAAGGTCCGCTACACCCGCGAGGGCGGCTCCGGGCCGGCCGCCGACCTCCAGGACGTCCTGGGGGCGCCCGTCCTGTTCCTCGGCATCTCCGTCCCGTCGGACGGCTGGCACGCCCCCAACGAGAAGATCGAGCTCGACCTCCTCATGAAGGGCGTCGAGACGACCGCGTACCTGTGGGGCGACCTGCCCGACGCCTTCCGCGCCACCACGCGTTGAACCCACACACCGATCCGGGGGAGTTGGAAGCACCTGTGAGCACCTTGAAGAACGCGTCAGCGGACCGCCCGATCTCGCTCACCGCCCCGAGCGGCATCGACCGCGCCGCCCACCACCGCCTCGACGAGGCGTGGCTGGCGGCGGCCTGGAGCCACCCCACGACCCGGGTCTTCGTGGTCTCGGGCGGGCAGGTGCTGATCGACGACACCCCCGACGGGCGCACGGAGATCGTGATGACCCCGGCGTTCGAGGCGCCGGTCACCCAGACCCACCGCTACTTCCTGGGCACGGACGCGGAGGGCGTCTCCTACTTCGCGCTCCAGAAGGACTCCCTGCCCGGCCGCATGGACCAGTCCGCGCGCCCGGCCGGTCTGCGCGAGGCGGGCCTGCTCCTCTCCGACCGGGACGCGGGCCTCATGGTCCACGCCGTCGCCCTGGAGAACTGGCAGCGCCTCCACCGCTTCTGCTCGCGCTGCGGCGAGCGCACGGTCATCGCGGCCGCCGGCCACGTCCGCCGCTGCCAGGCCTGCGGCGCCGAGCACTACCCGCGCACCGACCCCGCGGTGATCATGCTGGTCACCGACGAGCAGGACCGGGCGCTCCTCGGCCGTCAGGTGCACTGGCCGGAAGGCCGCTTCTCGACCCTCGCCGGCTTCGTCGAGCCGGGCGAGTCCATCGAGGCCTCGGTGGCCCGCGAGGTCTTCGAGGAGGCCGGTGTCACGGTCGGCGAGGTCGAGTACATCGCCAGCCAGCCCTGGCCCTTCCCGTCCAGCCTGATGCTGGGCTTCTTCGCCAAGGCCACCTCGTCCGAGATCAACGTGGACGGCGAGGAGATCCACGAGGCCCGCTGGTTCTCCCGCGAGGACCTGGCCGCCGCCTTCGAGTCCGGCGAGGTCCTCCCTCCGTACGGCATCTCGATCGCCTCCCGCCTCATCGAACGCTGGTACGGCAAGCCCCTCCCGAAGCCGGGCGACGTGATCTGACCGACCCTGACTCCCCAACGGAAAGGTCCCCGCCCGGCACTGCCGGGCGGGGACCTTTCCCGTGGTGATCAGAGACGGGCGAGATGACGCTTGAGGTACCGGCTGAGCGGCTTCTCGACGAGCCGGTGAACCAGGTACGACAGCACCAGCATCCCGAGGATCACGGAGGTGACCAGCACCCACGGGGAGACGCGTGACTCGAAGTGGCCGAAGAACTCGTAGCCGATGGCCTGGTGCAGGAGATACAGCGGGTAGGTGAGCGCCCCCGCGATCGGCAGCCATTTCCACTGGATGCCGGAGAGCTTGTCCGTGGCGATCAGCGCCATCACCCCGAAGAAGGCGGCGAGGAGCACGAGCACGGGCCAGGCCGGCCGGTCGCCGAGGAAGGTGAGCCGCTCGAACTGGCGGATGGTGTGAGCGAGCGAGGCGCAGTAGCAGACCGCGATGATCCCGACGAGCATCAGGTTCGGGCGGAACCGGTAGATGAGGTAGAACGCCATGCCGGCGATGAAGAACCAGCTGTACTCGGGGATCAGCATCAGGCGCAGGGGACCGTCCGGGGCCTCGGAGACCAGCAGCGTGGCGGCGCCCCAGACGCAGCAGAACAGCAGCACCCTGCGATACGTCAGCCCCCACCAGGCGAGCAGGGCGAAGAGCAGGTAGAAGCGGAGCTCGGTGAAGAGGGTCCAGTAGACCCCGTCGACGTGAGCGACCCCCAGCGGTTCCTGGAGCATCGTCAGATTGGTGAGGATGTCGTTCCAGGGCAGGTGGGCACGGTGCCCGGGGATCACCGCGAGGGTGACGGAGGTGGCGATGACGGCGAACCAGTACGCGGGGTAGAGGCGCACCACACGCGAGACGAAGAAGTCCTTGAGCGATCGGTCCCAGGCGCTCATGCAGATGACGAAGCCACTGATGACGAAGAAGATCTCCACGCCGAGGTAGCCGTAGGAGGCCACGCGGAAGGTCTCGGGAAAGAGCTCGGGGCCCGGCGTCGACCAGCCCTGCCCGCGCGCCATGTAGTGGTACACGACCACCATGAGCGCAGCACTGAGGCGTAGGCCGTCGAGGATGTAGAGACGCCCCGGCTTTCTCGGCGCGGAGTCCTGCGTCACCTTCGGTTCGCCCGCGTATGCGAGCGGCGTCCGCGCGACAGGGGTTATCTGGTTGAGCACTGCATATCCCCACCTGGATGTTCGGCCACGGATCGCCACCCTCGGGAGGCGGGCCAACGAGAGCATAAGTGCGATTTAAATGAAGTTTTCATGGACGGGGTGAAGATTTGTCAGGTTGTGACGCTCTTCACGGAACCTGTGGGCGCACATGAACGTCCAGGGTCGGCCGGGCCGCCGGATAGGTCCGCAAAAAGGCCCCGTGGGCCGGTTCTCACCGGTCGACGGGGCCGCTGCCGCTTCTCGCGGTCAGACGCCGAGCGCCTGCTTCACCTGGGCGAGGCTCGGGTTGGTCATGACGACCTCGTCGCCACCGGTGGTGGGGAGGACGCGCACGGTCGGAACGGTCTGGTTGCCGCCGTTGGCCTTCTCGACGAACGCGGCCGAATCAGGGTCCAGCTCGATGTTGACCTCGGTGTACGCGATGCCCTCGCGGTCCATCTGGCTCTTCAGCCGACGGCAGTAGCCGCACCACGTGGTGCTGTACATCGTCACAGTGCCCTGCATGGCCAGGCGCTCCTCTTGTTCGCGGACGGGTGCCGAGGAGGAGAACGTACGCGCCCTCCGCACCATTCCCGGAATTCGTATGACCGGCGGCACGTGCCTGTGGACAGTCCTCCGCACCGACCCCGCCCGACCTGGCAGCATGGCGGGGTGACAGCAGCAACGCACTCCACTCTCTTCCCGCAGGTCCCGGAGACGGCCGACGCGGTGCTCGACGGGCTCGACCCCGAGCAGCGCGAGGTCGCCCTCGCCCTGAACGGGCCGGTGTGCGTCCTCGCCGGAGCCGGTACGGGCAAGACGCGGGCGATCACCCACCGCATCGCGTACGGGGTGCGGGCGGGCGTCCTGCAGCCCGCCAGCGTGCTGGCCGTCACGTTCACCAACCGCGCCGCGGGCGAGATGCGCGGCCGGCTGCGGCAGCTCGGCGCGGGCGGCGTCCAGGCCCGTACGTTCCACTCCGCGGCCCTCCGACAGCTCCAGTTCTTCTGGCCGAAAGCAGTCGGTGGCGAGCTGCCCCGGCTCCTGGAGCGGAAGGCCCAGGTCGTCTCCGAGGCCGCGGCCCGCTGCCGGATCAGGCTCGACCGGAACGAGCTCAGGGACGTGACCAGCGAGATCGAGTGGGCCAAGGTCACCCAGACCGTCCCCGCCGACTATCCGGCCGCCGTCGCCAGGTCCGTCAGGGAGGCCCCCCGCGACCCGGCCGAGATCGGCCAGATCTATTCCATGTACGAGCAGCTGAAGCGCGACCGTTCGGTGATCGACTTCGAGGACGTGCTGCTGCTCACCGTCGGCATCCTCCAGGACCGGCACGACATCGCCGACCAGATCCGCCGCCAGTACCAGCACTTCGTCGTGGACGAGTACCAGGACGTCTCCCCGCTCCAGCAGCGGCTGCTCGACCTGTGGCTCGGCGACCGCGAGAACCTCTGCGTCGTCGGCGACGCCAGCCAGACGATCTACTCCTTCACCGGCGCCACCCCCGACCACCTGCTGAACTTCCGCACCCGGCACCCCGGCGCCACGGTCGTGAAGCTGGTCCGCGACTACCGCTCCACCCCGCAGGTCGTCCACCTGGCGAACGGGCTGCTCGGCCAGGCCCGCGGCCGGGCCGCCGAGCACCGCCTGGAGCTGATCTCCCAGCGCGACCCGGGCCCCGAGCCGGTCTACACGGAGTACGCCGACGAGCCCACCGAGGCCGAGGGCACCGCCCGCCGCATCCGCGACCTCATCGCCGCCGGAGTCCCGGCCGGCGAGATCGCCGTCCTCTACCGGATCAACGCCCAGTCCGAGGTCTACGAGCAGGCCCTCGCCGACGCAGGAGTGCCCTACCAGCTCCGCGGCGCCGAGCGCTTCTTCGAGCGCCAGGAGGTACGGGAGGCGGGCATCGCCCTGCGCGGCGCCGCCCGCGCCGGGGGCAACGACTCGCTCCTCGACGACGCCGAGGACCTCCCCGCGCAGGTCAGGGCCGTCCTCTCCACGAAGGGCTGGACCAGCAGGCCGCCCGCCGGCTCCGGCGCCGTCCGCGACCGCTGGGAGTCCCTCGCCGCCCTCGTCCGGCTCGCCGAGGACTTCGACCGCGCCAGGCCCGGAGCCACCCTCTCCGACCTGGTCGCCGAGCTCGACGAGCGGGCCGCCGCCCAGCACGCCCCGACCGTCCAGGGCGTCACCCTCGCCTCGCTGCACGCCGCCAAGGGCCTCGAATGGGACGCCGTCTTCCTGGTCGGCCTCACCGAGGGCATGATGCCCATCACGTACGCCAAGACGGACGAGCAGGTCGAGGAGGAGCGGCGCCTGCTGTACGTGGGCGTCACCCGGGCCCGGGTCCACCTCACGCTCTCCTGGGCGCTCTCCCGCTCCCCGGGCGGCCGCGCCAACCGGCGCCCCAGCCGCTTCCTCAAGGGGCTGCGGCCCGGCTCCGGCTCCCTCGGCACCCTCGGCTCCGGCGGCGGCGCGGGCTCCGTCGAGCGGGGGATCGGCCCCGTCCGGCGCAAGCCGCGCGGCCCCGTCCGCTGCCGGGTCTGCGGCACCACCCTCACCGAGGCCGGCGCGATGAAGCTGATGCGCTGCGAGGACTGCCCCTCGGACATGGACGAGGCCCTGTACGAGCGGCTGCGGGACTGGCGATCGGAACAGGCCACGGAGCTCGGCCAGCCCGCCTATTGCGTGTTCACCGACAAGACGCTCATGGCGATCGCCGAGCGCGTCCCCGCCACCGGAGGGGAGCTCTCCTCGATCTCCGGCGTCACGGCGCGCAAGCTCGACCGCTTCGGAGCCGAGGTTCTGGCCATCTGTGCAGGTGAGGAGGATGGGACGGGCCCGGACGAGGTCTGAGGAAAACTCGTCGGAAAAATAGTTTGCGCCCGCCCCGTCAAGCCCCATAGGTTCTTAACCACGGAAACAGTGCTTCTTCGAAGCCCTGTCTTCGTGCTGTACTTGTCCAAATAAACACGAGGGTCCGGCTCGCACCCGAGCCCTCCGAGACGCCGAGAGGAGGCGATTCCAGTGATCAGCTACACCATTCAGACCAGCACCGTCAGCACCGCCGCTCTCGTCGGCATGGCCAAAATGACCGATCGCTCGGTCGTCTCCGCCTGCTCTCTCGGCCTCTCCGCCTCGGCTCTCATTGGCACCGGTCTGCCCGTCGCCGGCCTGCCCGTCACCGGTCTTTCCGGTCTCGGTGCGGCCGCCGTGGCTCCGCGCAATGAGCGACCGACCAAGGCACTGGAAGCAGGAGACGCGGGCAAGGCCAAGGCCTATGACTTTGCGGCGACCGGTGCCGGAACCCAGCAGCAGACGATGACGCACCACCACACGATGTGGGCCTTCCGTGGGCTCGAACCCTGGAGTGATCCAGTCTGATCCATGATCAGGCCGGCGCCTTCAGGGCCGCGGAACCCCACCCGGGATCCGCGGCCCTTCTGTTTGTCCCCGAACGGGGACGACGGAGCGAAGGGGCCTCGGGAAAGACACCGCCCGGTACCAGCCGAAACCCCGGCCAACAGGCCGGAACGACCAGACGAGGAAAGACCACCGTGCAACTCGAAGCGCACGCCCCGTCCGTACCGCCTTCCGAATCGATCCCCCTGCCCGGCCGTTCCACGGAGGACCCCGCTTTGACCCCCCTCACCGCGCTCACCGCGCTCGACGACGCCATCGAGAACCTCGGCGTCCCCGTCCCCTGTCGCGCCTACGACCCCGAGGTCTTCTTCGCGGAGTCCCCGGCCGACGTCGAGTACGCGAAGTCCCTCTGCCAGACCTGCCCGCTCGTGGCCGCCTGCCTCGCCGGCGCCAAGGAGCGCCGCGAGCCCTGGGGCGTCTGGGGTGGAGAGCTCTTCGTCCAGGGTGTGGTCGTCGCCCGCAAGCGGCCCCGTGGTCGTCCGCGCAAGAACCCGGTAGCGGCATGAACGCCACCGGAACCATCGACCGCCCCCTGACGCACGATCCCCAGAAGCAGGCCCCGATGACCTCTTCCACCAGCGAGCCCGCCGGCTCCGCGACCCCAGTCTTCTCCCCCACCGCCGCGCACACCGCGCGTCAGAACAGGACCCGTGAAATGCAACTCGCCCCCGAAGCCCTGGCTCGTGCCCATATGCGCGAACGACAGCGTGAGGCCGAGGCGGAACGCCAGGCCGTGCGCCTGGTCGCCGCCCGGCGCATGCAGCGCCGCGCCGAGCGCGTCTCGCTGCGCGCCCGCCGCGCGCTCGCCATGGCCGTCATGCACTGAGCATCGCCGTGATGCCTCCGCGGGGGCCGGTCCGAACGGACCGGCCCCCGCGGTGCGTTGTCCGCCCCGCGCCCCCTCGCCGGACTATCGTCACCAGAGTGAACGAAGCCCGCGTCCCCGAGGAGCCCGTCTCCTGCGCCCGCTGCGGCAGGACCGCCGACCCCCTCCCGATGACCTGGACCTGCTCCGTCGAGAACGGCCGGCGCCAGTACTTCTGCGAGGAATGCGCCCGCGAGAACATCCGCGCCATCGAGGGCCGCCTCGACTCCTCCTGGTGGTGAGCTCGGTGGTGAGCCGCACCGGGCCGGTCGGCGGCGGTCCTACGGGGTCGGGGGCTCGAAGCCCGGGAGCCAGGCGGCGAGCTCGTCCCGCAGGCGCACCGTCGCGTTCAGCTGGCACAGCACCCCGATCGTGCTCAGCGTCACCCGGTGTATCAACAGGTACGAGGGCGGCAGGTTCAGCTGCTTGCCCAGCTGGTGGGCGGGGGAGCGGGGGTCGGCGATCCGGGCCGCCTGGGTGCGCATCCAGCCGCGGGTGAAGCCGAAGGCCTCCACCTCGGCCGGCTCGATGATCGGGAGCAGGTACTCCAGGACCGCGTCCGGGGCGAGCGCGACGGACTCCTTGACGAAGCCCTCGGCGCGCAGCAGTTCGTAGACCGTCTCGGCCTCTCCGGCGACGGCCATCCGCAGACAGGTGCCGATCGTCTCCGGCAGTCCGCCCGGCAGCCGGTCCACGGTGCCGAAGTCGAGGACGCCGAGCCGCCAGCCCTCCGGCCCCCCGTCCTCGTCGGCGCCGGGCAGCAGCCGGAAGTTCCCCGGGTGCGGATCCGCGTGCAGCAGACCCGTGCGCGCGGGGCCGGAGAAGAGGAAGCGGGCCAGGAGCTGTCCCGCCCGGTCCCGCTGCTCCTCGGTGCCGTCCGCGATCACCTCCGAGAGCGGGACCCCGTCCATCCACTCGGTCACGAGGATCTGGTCCGACTGGTGCACCACCGCGGGCACCACCACGTCGGGATCGTCCGCGAACTCCTCCGCGTGGATCCGCTGGGCCTCCGCCTCCAGGGCGTAGTCCAGCTCCTCGGAGACCCGCTCCCGCATCTCGGTGATCAGCGGCTTGATGTCCATGCCCGGGACGAGCGGGCCGAGCAGCCGGGCGAAGCGGCTCAGCTGCGCCAGGTCCGAGAGCAGCGCCTCCCCCGCGCCGGGGTACTGCACCTTCACCGCGACCTCGCGCCCGTCGTGCCACACGGCCCGGTGCACCTGCCCGATCGAGGCCGCCGCCGCCGGCTTGTCCTCGAACTCCAGGAACAGCTCCCGCCATTCGGCGCCGAGCCGCTCCTCCAGGACCGCGTGCACCGTGCGCGTCGGCATCGGCGGGGCCGCCTCCTGGAGCTTCGTCAGCGCCGCCCGGTACGGCCCGGCGACCTCCTCCGGCAGGGCCGACTCGAAGACGGACAGGGCCTGGCCCATCTTCATGGCCCCGCCCTTGAGCTCGCCGAGCACCTTGAACAGCTGCTCGGCCGTGCGCTGCTGGAGCTCGCGGGCGACGAGCTCCGCCGATCTGCCGCCGATCCGCTTGCCCAGACCCCAGGTGGCCCGGCCCGCGAAGCTCAGAGGCAACGCGGCCAACTTCGCGGTCCGGGTGACCGCCTTCCGGGGAAGATCAGACATAAGCCCCTCCAAAACCCAGACTGCCGTGCCGCGCAGGGCCGTTACCCCGCCATTGTGTCCTGTGCGTCCCCCACCGCCGAGGCGCGCTCCCCTTCTCCCGCGCGCGCCGCCCCGCAGGGGCACGCCGGATGCGGTCTCAGCCGCTCCGCCCGCCACTCCAGGAGCGGCAGCGACGCCTCCCAGCGGGTGCCCGTGCTCGCCGGAAGGTCCCCGTCCAGGAAGGCCAGGGCGTGCGCGGCCGCCAGTCCGGCCACCGCCGTGGCGAGGCCGAGGTCGCAGGCGGGCAGCGGGTGCGGGGCACCGGACCGCCACTGGGCGAGCAGACGGGGCGTCATCGGGTCCCGGTCCGTCCGCTCCTCCTGGAGACACCGCGCGCAGGCCGTGCCGCCGGGCAGCACGAGCGGCCCGACCGTCCCCGTCGCCTCCAGGACGCCCGCGTACAGATGGGGAGTGCCGGTGGCGATCCACGGCTCGGCGGGGACCGGATCGGGGACGTACGCGCCGAGACCGTCCCGGGGCGTCACCACGACGAGTGACAGCCCCGGCTCCCGAGGGACTTCACCCGATCCGCTGCGACGGCCCGACCCGCCCGAACCGCAGGGCCCTTCGGGGCCTCCCCGGTCTCCACGGTCGGTTCTTCCGGTCGTTCGGAGCGCGCCTCCGTGTTCCCGTGTCCAGTGGCCGACCAGACGGCGGGCCGCCGTCGCCCGGCGCTCGCCGACGGACTCGGCGGGGAGGCCGCCCGGGGCCGTCTCCCAGGGTTCGACCCGGCCCGAGTCGAGGACCTCGACCGAGCCCACGCCCGCCGCCGCGAGCAGGGCCGCCACCGTCGACCCGACCCGCCCCGCGCCCCGGACCTGGACGCGCAGGGCCTGCCGGGCCGTCAGGGTCCGCGCCGCCCGCTCCGGTTCGGGATGGACCACGGAGAGGGAGGCCAGGTCGGCGCGGAGCGGATCGAGGGCCACGTCCACCGCACCGGCGGCCGGCCCCGCCTTCCCGGGCCGTCCGCTCGCCGCGTCCGTGAGGAGTCCGGCCGACTCGAGGCGTCCGAGGAGCGCCTCCAGGCGGCCGTCCGGGAGGCCGAGCGCCCGCGCCTCGGCCCGCAGCAGCGCGGTCCCGCGCGTGCCGTCGAGCAGCCCGAGCACCGCCCCCGTCGCCCGGTCGACCGGGCCGAGCACCACCGCGTGCGCCGGGGCGACGCCGAACTGGACGGACCGCAGACTCCGCCATGCCCGCCGCAGCGCCGGTTTCACCATCGGATGCATTTCCCCGCCCCCGTCCGTCCTCACCCGTGACCCGCATTTCATGATCGACAACGCCATTCGTGTCGTCCCGAGGCGAGAATGCCCCGCCGCCGTGATCGCCGCCGAAAGTTGTCCACAGGCCAGGGGGATTAGTCATTCAAATGAGGGGAGGAGGGGGCGGATCGTTCCCCGAACCGTTCCGGAGGCGGGACTTCCCCCGCCGGCAGCGGGTAACGTCGGGGCCGTGCCCGCCGACCCACAGCGCAGCGTGACCAGCGAACCGCCCCGCGGGGCGGGGACGAGCGCGGTCGAGGTCCGCAGAAGCCCGCGGCGGAGCAGAACGGTCTCCGCCTACCGCGAGGGCGACCGCACCATCGTGCTCATCCCGGCCCGCATGTCGGAGGCGGAGGAGCGCCGCTGGGTCGGCGTCATGCTGGACAAGCTCGCCGCCCAGGAGAGCCGGAGCGTCCTCGGCGACCATGAACTCACCGAGCGCGCGCTGCACCTCTCGGAGCAGTACTTCGGCGGCCGGGCCCGCCCCGGATCCGTCCGCTGGGTGACCAACCAGAACACCCGCTGGGGCTCCTGCACCCCCTCCGAGGGCAGCATCCGCCTCTCCCACCGGCTCCAGGGCATGCCCGAGTACGTCGTCGACTACGTCCTCCTGCACGAGCTGGCCCACCTCCTCGTCCCCGGGCACGGCCCGCGGTTCTGGCGGCTCCTGGAGGCCTATCCGCGCACCGAGCGGGCCCGCGGCTATCTGGAGGGCGTGGTCGCCGCCGCACGCCTGCCGCACCTTCCGGCGGCCCGCGAGGAGTGACGGCGCGGCCACGCGCGCGGGTTTCCCGATTTCGTACCGAATACGACCTGGCCTGTCTCAATGTCGTACGCAGCGGTTAGCCTGGCGCGAGCATTCGCCATTCGGGATGGGGGACGGTCGTTACGCATGGCCAGGGAATTCCAACGCGGCCACAAGGCCAAGATCAGTGATCTGACCGCGGGGACCGATCTGTACGTCGGTGTGCAGATCGCGGCGCCCGGACTGACTTTCGACATCAGCTGCTTCGGGCTCGACGCGGACGAGCGGCTCTCCGACGACCGCTACTTCGTCTTCTTCAACCAGCCGAAGTCGCCCGAGGAGTCCATCCAGCTGCTCGGCGCGCAGTCCGGTGACACCGAGTCCTTCCGCGTCACCCTCGACCGCATCCCCGCGAACATCCAGAAGCTGTCGTTCACGGCGACGATCGACGGCGCCGGCCAGATGTCCCAGGTCGGCCCCGGTCACCTGCGGATCGTGGCGGGCGGCGAGGAGGTCGCGCGGTACGCGTTCACGGGCGCGGAGTTCTCCACCGAGCGCGCGGTGATGCTCGGCGACTTCTACCTCAAGGACGTGTGGCGGTTCGCCGCCGTCGGCCAGGGCTTCGACGGAGGCCTGGAGGCGCTCCTGCGGAACTTCGGCGGCGAGGTCGCCGAGGAGGAGCCCGCCGCCCCGCAGCAGCAGGCCGCGGCCCCCGGCTTCGCCCCGCCGCCGCAGGCCGTCGCGCCCCCCGCCTTCGGCGCCCCCGCCGCGCCCGCCCCGGCCCCCGCGTTCGGCGCGCCGCCGGCCCCGCCCGCGCCCGCTCCGCCCGCCCCGCCCGTGCAGCCGGTCCACGCGCAGCCGACGATGGTCGCTCCGCTGGCGCCCGCCCCGGTCCCGCCGCCCGCTCCGGCGCCGCCGACCCCGACCCCGCCGCCGTACGGCCAGCCCGCAGCGCCCTACGGGCAGCCGCAGCAGCCCCAGTACGGCCAGGTCCCGGGGCAGGCCCCGGCCCCGTACCCCGGCCACACCCCGCCTCCGGGCACCCCCTACGGCCAGCCGGCCCCCGCCCCGTACGGTCAGCCGGCCCCCTACGGCCAGCAGCCCGGCATGCCGGCGCAGGGCATGGCGCCCCAGGGCGTCCCGCAGGGAATGCCGGCCACCGGAGCGGGGCTCGCCGCCGCGCTCGCGCCGTACAAGGAGACCGCCACCGGCGCCCGCTGGACCCCGCAGAACCAGCAGCTCATGCGGGTCGACCTCGCCATGGGCGGCGCCCCCGTCCTCGCCCGCCAGGGCTCCATGGTCATGTACCAGGGCAAGGTCGACTTCGGCTACAAGGGCGCGGGCTTCGCCGGCCGGATCGTCGGCAACGCCACCGGCCAGGAGATGCAGCTCATGCGCTGCACCGGCCGCGGCCAGGTCTTCCTCGCCGAGAACGGCGCGCACCTGCACCCGATCGAGCTCCAGGGCGACGGCATCTGCGTCTCCGCCGAGAACGTCCTCGCGTTCGACGAGTCCCTGCAGTACGAGGTCCGCCGCATCGAGGGCCACGGCATCCCCGGCGGCGCCCTGTTCACCATGCAGTTCCAGGGCTCCGGCACCGTCGTCGTGAAGACCCACGGCGTCCCCGTCGTCCTGCCCGTCACGCCGACCACCTTCGCCGACTGCAACGCCGTCGTCGCCTGGTCGTCCGCGTCCCAGGTCGTCCTCTCCAGCCAGGTCAGGCTGCGCCGCAACGCCTACCCGGGCCACAGCGGGGAGACCGTGAACCTCCAGTTCCGGGGAGCCCCCGGCAACTTCATCGTCGTCCAGCCCTACGAGGTCTGAGGGAGCCCGTCATGAACCAGCAACTCGCGGGCTACGCCCCGACCCCCGTCGCGGCCCGCATGGAGAACCACGGCCACACCATGCTCAAGGTCGCCATGGCCTCCGGCCAGGACCTGTACGCCCGGACCGGCTCGATGGTCGCCTACGAGGGCTTCATCACCTACGAGCCCAACCCGCCCGCCGTCCGCCAGTACGCCCAGCAGTGGGCCACCGGCGAGGGCGCGCCGATCATGAAGTGCTCCGGCGACGGACTGCTCTACCTCGCCGACTACGGCGCCGACGTCGTCGTCATCAACCTCCAGAACGACTCCCTCTCCGTCAACGGCTCCAACCTGCTCGCCTTCGACGCCCACCTCCAGTGGGGCGTCGAGCGGGTCAAGGGCCTCGCCAAGTTCGCCGGACAGGGCCTGTTCAACGTGGAGATCGCCGGCACCGGCTGGGTCGCGCTCACCTCGCGCGGCACGCCGATCGTCGTCGACTGCGGCCGCGGCGAGGACGAGACGTACGTCGACCCCGACGCGCTCGTCGCCTGGTCGCCCGCGCTCAAGGTCAAGGGCAAGCGCAGCTTCAAGGCGTCCTCCCTCATCGGGCGGGGCAGCGGCGAGGCATACCAGATGGCCTTCTCGGGCCAGGGCATCGTCGTCGTACAGCCGAGCGAGGACAGCACCGACCGCCTCCGGGTCCGGGGCTGAGGGGGAGCGAGAACACCATGCAGAGCCCGCTTTTCAACCACGCCGAGCAGCAGAGCCAGGAGCGGTACGTCATCCAGAACCCGCAGCTCCTGCGGGTCAGCCTCACCGGGCAGGACGACGTCCTCGCCCGCAAGGGCGCCATGGTCGCGTACCAGGGACTCATCGACTTCGACGGCGAGTACCAGACCCCCAACCAGCGCAGGGCCCGCGCCCGCACCGGTGAGGGCCTGGACCTGATGCGCTGCTCCGGCCAGGGCACGGTCTACTTCGCCAACCTCGCCCAGCACGTCCACATCGTGGAGGTCGAGCAGGACGGCCTGACCGTCGACAGCGCCTACGTCCTCGCGCTCGACTCGACCCTCCACACCGAGGTCATCGCCGTCGACAGCCAGTACGGCATCTCCGGCTCCGGCAAGTACCAGCTCAACATCACCGGCCGCGGCAAGGTCGCCCTGATGACCTCCGGGCAGCCGCTGATGATGCAGGTCACGCCCGAGAAGTACGTGAGCGCCGACGCCGACGCGATCGTCGCCTGGTCCACCGGCCTCCGCGTCCAGATGCAGGCGCAGACCACCAACTCCAGCGTCCGCCGCCGCCGCGGCAACACGGGCGAGGGCTGGGAGCTCAGCTTCCTCGGACAGGGCTTCGCGCTCGTCCAGCCCAGCGAGGTCATGCCCCCGCAGAACGCCGCCATCGGACAGGGCATCGCCGCCCAGTTCGGCGCCGGCCAGCACGGCTCCCACGCCCAGAACCAGAACAACGTCTGGAACTGAGCACGCGTGAGGGCCGGCCGCCACCGCGGCCGGCCCTCACCGCCGTCCGTCAGGCCAGCCGCGCCAGCGTGCCCTTCAGCAGCTCCACCACCGACGTGTCGGCCACACCCGCCACGTCCTCGTACGCGAACCAGCGCAGGTCGAGGGATTCCTCGCTGATCTCCGCCACCGCGCCCGCCGGCGCCAGCGCCGCGTACTGCACGTCCAGGTGCCAGTGGCAGGGCGCCGGGATCGGATGCCGGTCGAGCCGCACCGGACCGCCCGGCAGCAGGCTCAGACCCGCGATGCCGGACTCCTCGGTCGCCTCGCGCAGCGCCGCCGCCTCCACCGTCGGATCACCCGGCTCGCAGTGACCGCCCATCTGCAGCCACATGCCCAGCTTCTTGTGCAGGGTCAGCAGCACGCGCCCGCGTGACGGGTCGATCACCAGCGCGCTGGAGGTCAGATGCCCGGCCTCGCACGGCTTGTACATGCCGTCCGGGTGCTCGGCGAGATGGTCCAGATAGACATCGCGCAGCTCCGGCTGGCCCTCGTACCCCTTCAGCACGAGGACCGCGTCGTCGTACAGGCTCACTTCTCGGTGTCCCCGTCCTCCGGGTTCTCGCCCCTGGCCGCCTCGCCGAGCATCTTGTCCAGCTCGGAGAAGTCCAGGTGCTCGCGGTGCACGAAGCCGTCGGGGTCGTCCAGATCGGTCGCCGTCGGCAGCATGTCCGGGTGCTCCCACAGCCCGTCCCGGCCGTCGACCCCGCGCGCGTCGGTGAGCGAGGCCCACAGGCGCGCCGCGTCCCGCAGCCGCCGCGGACGCAGCTCCAGACCGATCAGGGTCGCGAAGGTCTGCTCGGCGGGGCCGCCCGAGGCCCGGCGCCGGCGCAGCGTCTCACGCAGCGCGTCCGCCGAGGTCAGCCGGGACTTCGCGGCCTCGTGGACCACCGCGTCCACCCAGCCCTCGACCAGCGCGAGCGCCGTCTCGAGACGGGCCAGGGCCGCCTTCTGCTCCGGGGTGTCCTGCGGCTGGAACATGCCCTGCTGGAGCGCCTCCTGCAGCTGCTCCGGATGCGTCGGGTCGAGCTGACCGACCGCCTCCTCCAGCTTCGAGGTGTCGACCTTGATCCCGCGCGCGTACCCCTCGACCGCACCGAACAGGTGCGCCCGCAGCCACGGCACGTGCGCGAAGAGACGCTGGTGCGCGGCCTCGCGCAGGGCCAGGTAGAGCCGCACCTCGTCCGAGGGCACGCCCAGGTCCTTGCCGAAGGCCTCGATGTTCAGCGGCAGCAGCGCGGCACGCCCGGCCGGGCCCAGCGGCAGACCGACGTCCGTGGAGCCGACGACCTCACCGGCCAGCGCGCCCACGGCCTGCCCGATCTGCTGGCCGAACATGGCGCCGCCCATCGAGCGCATCATGCCGATCAGCGGGCCGGCCATGGCCTGCATCTCCTCCGGCAGGACCTCGCCCATCGCCGAGCCGACCCGCTCGGCGACCGGGTCCACGAGCTGCTGCCACGCCGGCAGCGTCGCCTCGACCCACTCCGCGCGGCTCCACGCCACGGCGGTGTTCGCGCCCGAGGGCAGCGAGGTGACCTGGTCCAGCCACAGGTCGGCCAGCCGCACGGCCTCCTCGACCGCGGACTTCTCGGCCGGGCCCACGCTCGCGTCCTTGACGCCGTCGGCGGTGCCCTGGGCCACCACCTGGCGGGCGATCTGCTTGGCCATGTCCCAGTTCACGGGACCGCCCTCATAGCTCAGCATCTGCCCGAGCTGCTGGAAGGCCGCGCCCAGATCGCTGGGGTTCAGGGAGCCGAACATCGCGGCGAAGGGATTGTCCGCGCCACCGGGACCACCCATGCCGGGCAGCCCGCCGAAGCCGAACGGGTTCGCACCGAACGGGTTGCCGCCGGACCCCTGCCCACCTCCGGCGGGGTCCTTCTTCTTGCCCTCGTCGCCGTTCTCCGGCTCCTCCGGCGGAAGGCCGAATCCGAATGGGGTGTCACTCACAGGTTTCCTCGGCTCGTAGGGCCGCCGGCCTCCTGCCGACGGCGACTGCCCGACCAGGCCTGTCAGACAGACCCGCACACCACCAGCGTAGACATCCGGGCCCGGATTCGGGCTCGGTGCTCCGCCCGGCCGTGCCCTGCGGCAGGATGGACGCCACCTGGTCCGTACGCGTCATGCGCGTGCGTACTGAAGACAACCGCTGGAGACGCCCGGTGAGTTCCCCAGATCCACAGGTTCGCGGAGCGCGAAACCCCTCAACCCGGTCAGCCGTGCGCGGCCCCGTCGTCGCGGTCACCGGTGCCGCCTCCGGCGTCGGAGACCTGCTGACCAGACGCCTCGCCGCCTCCGAGGAGATCAAACGGGTCGTCGCCATCGACGAGCGCCGGGGCGAGGTCACCGAGGCGCAGTGGCACATCCTCGACGTCCGCGACCCGGCCATCGCCGAGAAGCTGCGCGGCGCGGACGTCGTCGTGCACCTCGCCGTCGACCTCGATCTGGAGACCGACCCCGCCGCCCGGACGGCCTACAACGTGCGCGGCACCCAGACCGTCCTGACCGCCGCCGCCGCGGCCGGAGTGCACCGGGTGGTGCTCTGCACCTCCGCCATGGTCTACGGCGCCCTGCCCGACAACGACATCCCGCTCTCCGAGGACGCCGAGCTCAGGGCGACGGCCGAGGCCACGGGCGTCGGCGACATGCTGGAGATCGAGCGCCTCGGCCGCCGCGCCCCCCGCGCCCACCCCGGCCTCCACGTCACCGTCGTCCGCCCCGCCGTCCTCGTCGGCGGCACGGACACGGCGCTGACTCGCTACTTCGAGTCGCCCCGGCTGCTCGTCGTCGCCGGATCCCGGCCCACCTGGCAGTTCTGCCACGTCGAGGACCTGGTGAGCGCCCTGGAGTACGCGGCCCTGGAGAAGGTCGACGGGGAGTTCGCGGTCGGCTGCGAGGGCTGGCTCGAACAGGAGGAGGTCGAGGAGCTCTCCGGGATCCGGCGCATGGAGCTGCCCTCGGCGGTCGCCCTCGGCACGGCCGCCCGCCTCCACCGGATCGGCCTCACCCCGTCGCCGGCGGGCGATCTCGCCTACACGATGCACCCGTGGGTGGTGAGCGTCGGACGGCTGCACGACGCCGGCTGGCGCCCGAAGTGGACGAACGAGGAGGTCCTCGCCGCGCTCCTGGAGGAGGTCGAGGGCCGCCACACGGTCGCCGGCCGCCGCCTGGGCCGCAAGGACGCGACGGCGGCGGGCGCGGCCGGCGCGACGGTGGCGCTGCTCGGCACGGCGGCCCTGGTCCGGCAGATGCGGAAGCGGCGCGGCTTGTAGGACCCTCCTACGGAGGGTCTCGTCCACAGGGCGAAAGGTCCCTTACCCGTTGTCGGAGCCGTGCGGCACCATGGAGCGCATGGCGCAGACGTACGACCACCCCGGTGAGCAGGCCTCGGACGACCCGATCAAGCTGCTCGCGATCCGTGACACCCCGCTCTCGGTCGACGAGGTCTTCCGGGCCGTCGGGGACGACGCCTCGGGCGGCACCACCCTCTTCGTCGGCACCGTGCGCAATCACGACGGCGGCGCGGACGTCGACGCGCTGGGCTACTCCTGCCATCCGACCGCCGGGGCGGAGCTGCGCCGGGTCGCCGAGAAGGTCGTCGCGAACTACCCGGTCCGCGCCCTGGCCGCCGTCCACCGCGTCGGTGACCTGCGCGTCGGCGACATCGCGGTCGTCGTCGCGGTCTCCTGTCCCCACCGCGGTGAGGCCTTCGAGGCCTGCCGGAAGCTCATCGACGACCTCAAGCACGAGGTCCCGATCTGGAAGCACCAGACCTTCTCGGACGGCACCGAGGAGTGGGTGGGGGCTTGCTGAGGGGGGCAAGGCGGCGCGCCGACAGGGCGTAGCCGAACGCCCGATTTGCGTAACCGGCCCCCAGGCGCGAGCGTTGATCCCACAGATGACACAGTCTGCTGATCCACTCACTGGGGATGGGAGGTCGGGATGGCAGCGCTGGCCTGGTTGCTGATTCCGCTTTTCGCAGTCGTCGGCGCGGCGATATGGGGAAGCTGGGCTTCGAGGAACAAGACCATAGGCGACGTGGCCGAGCTCGCCGGCTACGCACGCTTCCGGGACGCGATGGAGCGTACCCACCCCACGACCGCCGATTCCGTTCGTGCGGAGCGCGAGCCCGCCGCGACGGCCTCCGCGGTCGGCACCTCGGCGTCCGGCTGACGCGAGCCGCCTCGTACGGACCGCCCCAGGGGTGCACCCACAGGCGAGTCCCGTACTGTCGTTCCATGCCACGCCGCACCGCGACGATGCTCGCCTCCACCCTGGTCCTGATCTGTCTGCTCATCGCGGGCGTCCTGATCCCGGTGCCGTACGCGGAGATGAGCCCGGGCCCCACGGTCAACACCCTCGGTGAGGCCGGGGAGGAACCGGTCCTCAAGATCTCGGGACGCAAGACCTACCCGACCGACGGCCACCTCAACATGACGACGGTCCGCGTCACCAGCGCGGACTACAAGATGAACGCCGTCGAGGCCGTCTACGGATGGCTCGCCCACGACAACGTGGTGGTGCCGCACGACACCCTCTACCCGGACGGCAAGACCGAGGAGCAGTCGAGCCAGGAGAACGCCGAGGAGTTCACCCAGTCCCAGGAGAGCGCCAAGGTGGCGGCCCTCAAGGAGCTGGGCATCCCGGTGGTCTCCCGGGTCGTCGTCGCCACCGTGGTCAAGGGCGCCCCGGCCGAGGGCAAGCTGCACGCCGGGGACGTCATCAAGGCCGTCGACGGCGTTCCGATCAAGGAGCAGGCCGACGTCGCCAAGCAGGTGACGAAGCGGAAGCCCGGCCAGGACGTCACGTTCACGGTCGTCCCCGCCAAGGAGGCGGCCGCGGCCGAGAAGGCCCAGAAGGAGCCCACCGTCACCCGGAAGGTGGTCATCAAGACCACCACCTCCGAGGAGGGCGACCGGGCCGTCGTCGGCATCCAGGCCGGCACCGACCACGTCTTCCCCTTCACGATCGACATCAACCTGGCCCGGGTCGGCGGTCCCAGCGCCGGTCTGATGTTCGCCCTCGGCATCGTCGACAAGCTCACCCCGGAGAGCCTCACCGGCGGCCGGTTCATCGCCGGCACCGGCACCATCGACGACAAGGGCCAGGTCGGCCCGATCGGCGGCATCGAGATGAAGCTGGTCGGCGCGCGGAACGCGGGCGCGGAGTACTTCCTCACCCCCGCCGACAACTGCGAGGCGGCCGCCGCCGACACGCCCGAAGGCCTCACCCTGATCAAGGTGAACACCATCGACGACGCCACGAAGTCGCTGGAGAAGCTCCGCGCGGGCGACGTGAAGGCGCTGCCGAGCTGCTCGAAGAGCTGAGCACGCGCGCGCGTACACGAGAGGGGCGCCCGGTCCATGACCGGGCGCCCCTCGTCCTTACGAGTCGCTACGGGCTCAGCTCTCGAAGGTCGCCGCCAGCGCCTCGGCGAGGCCCGGCACCAGGTCGGGGCCGGTCAGCACCTCGGTCGCGGAGTCCTTCTCGCGCAGCCGGATCGCCGCCTCGCGGGTGCCGTTCCGCAGCACCGCCACGGTCATCCGGACCTCCTGACGGTCCGGGTGCCCGGCGACCCACTTGGCGAGCTGCTTCTCGTTCAGGCCCTGCGGGACCTGGGCCTCGGCCGACGGGGGCAGCATGAGCCGCTCCACGGTCAGGGCGCAGCCGACGACGGCCTCGGGCCAGGCGATCGTGCCGAGGAACTCGTCGAGGGCCTTGCCGCGCGGCAGCTTGTCCTGCTCGATCGGGGTGTAGGCGGTGGCGTCGTCGCCCAGGCCGAGCTGGGAGGCGAGCTTGGGTTCCTGGGCGCGCAGCCGTGCGGTGTCGACCAGGGCGAAGAGGCGGGCGGGCTGGTCCCAGCCGAGGCCCGACGCGTACTCGTCGATCTCGAGCACGGCGCGGGTGAGGGGGCTCGCGGCCATGGCCGGGCCGGAGGGGGAAAGGTTGGACATGAGCAATATCCTGCCTCCTCTTCGCCGGAAGTCGGGAACTAGGTAAAGCCTCAGTAAGTTGCACCAGTGGGCTCTACGATCGCGGGGCCTGCTTTCAGACGCATCAACATCGAGGGGCGCACGTTGGCTTTCCAGATGCCGGACCGTGGCCAAGGCCCGTCCGGGCCGAGGGTGAGAGTCGGCCGGCCGTCCCGGCGGGCCCGCACCCTGCTCATGACACTCGGGGTGCTGGCCGTCCTCGCCATGGCGTTCGTGATGTTCGCCGGGTTCTGGACGGACTGGCTCTGGTACCGCTCGGTCGAGTACTCGTCCGTGTTCACCACCACCCTGTGGACCAAGATCGGGCTCTTCCTGGTCTTCGGCCTGCTGATGGGGTTCGCCGTCGGCTTCAACGTCTGGCTGGCGTACCGGCTGCGGCCGCCGCTCAGCGCGATGTCCCTGGAGCAGCAGAGCCTCGACCGGTACCGGATGGGTCTGGCGCCGTTCAAGAAGTGGGTGCTGCTCGCGGTCACCACCCTGGTGGCGCTGATCGCGGGCGCCTCCGCGTCCGGCCAGTGGCGCACCTGGCTCATGTGGGTCAACGGGGTGGAGTTCGGCCAGAAGGACCCGCAGTTCGGCCTCGACGTGTCGTTCTACGCCTTCGACCTGCCCTGGTACCGCTTCCTCCTCGCGTTCGGCTTCGCCGCCGCCGTCCTGTCGCTGATCGCCGCCGCGCTCACGCACTACCTGTACGGCGGGCTGCGGATCACCAGCCCGGGCGCGCGCGCCACCGCCGCGGCCACCGGCCACCTCTCGGTGCTGCTCGGCCTCTTCGTCGCGCTCAAGGCCGTCGCGTACTGGCTCGACCGGTACGGCCTGGCGGTGAAGTCCAGTGACTTCAAGGCCACGGGCAACTGGACGGGTCTGCGGTACGTCGACGCCAACGCGTTCCTGCCGGCGAAGACGATCCTGTTCTGCATCGCCGTCATCTGCGCGCTGCTGTTCTTCGCGACGATCTGGCGCCGCACCTGGCAGCTGCCGGTGATCGGCTTCGGCCTGATGGTCCTCTCCGCGATCCTGATCGGCGGCCTGTACCCGGCGATCGTGCAGAAGTTCCAGGTCCAGCCGAACGAGCAGGCCAAGGAAGCGCCGTACATCCAGAAGAACATCGACGCGACCCGCAAGGCGTACGCGATCGACGGGACGAAGACCGAGAACTACTCGGGCAAGTCGACGGTCAAGGCCAAGGACAAGCTGCGGGCGGACGCCGACACGGCGGCCAGCTACCGCATCCTCGACCCGAACATCGTGTCGCCGACGTTCCAGCAGCTGGAGCAGAAGCGGAAGTACTACCAGTTCCCGACGACCCTGGACGTGGACCGCTACCAGGGCAAGGACACCGTCGTCGGTCTGCGCGAGCTCAACATCAAGGGCATCCCGAAGCGGAACTGGATCAACGACCACTTCACCTACACCCACGGCTACGGCGCGATCCTGGCCTCGGGCACGCAGACGGACGCCAACGGCTCCCCGGTCTTCACCGAGTCCGGACTGCCGACGACCGGCTCCCTCGGCACGTACCAGCAGCGGATCTACTACGGCGAGAAGACCGACCAGTACTCGATCGTGGGCGGCCCGCAGAAGGAGCTGGACTACGAGGAGAACGGCGAGAAGACCACCAGCTACAAGGAGAAGAGCGGCGTCAGCCTCTCCAGCACCTTCAACCGCGCCGCGTACGCGGTGGCCTTCAGCGAGCCGCAGATCCTCTACTCGGGGGCCATCGGCGACGGCTCCCGGATCCTCTACAACCGCACGCCCAAGGAGCGCGTCGAGGCCGTCGCGCCCTGGCTGACCATCGACGGCGACGCCTACCCGGCGGTCGTCGACGGCCGGATCCAGTGGATCGTCGACGCCTACACGACGACCAACGGCTACCCGTACGCCTCGCGCACCACGCTCGGCGACACCACGGCCGACTCGCTGACCGTCGGCAACCAGCAGCGCGCGGTCGTCGCCCAGCAGAACCAGGTCAACTACATCCGCAACTCGGTCAAGGCCACCGTCGACGCCTACGACGGCACGGTGAAGCTCTACGAGTGGGACACCCAGGACCCGGTCCTCAAGACCTGGATGAAGGCCTTCCCGGGCACGGTGAAGCCGAAGTCCGAGATCAAGGGCGACCTGCTGGCGCACCTGCGCTACCCCCAGGACATGTTCAAGGTCCAGCGCGAGCTGCTGACCCGCTATCACGTCACCGACCCCGCGCAGTTCTACAGCGGCTCGGACGCCTGGCAGGTGCCGGACGACCCGACCAACAAGGACGGCAACGCGGTCCCGCCGTACTACCTGAGCATGAAGATGCCCGGGGACACGGCGCAGCGCTTCTCGCTGACGACGACGTTCACGCCGAACGGGCGGCCCAACCTGGGCGCCTTCATGGCGGTCGACGCCGACGCCGCCAGCAAGGAGTACGGCCGGCTGAGACTGCTGCGGGTCACCGAGGACGTGCCCGGCCCGGCCCAGGTGCAGAGCAAGCTCAACGGTCTGCCCGCCGTGGCCACCTTCGTCCGGGACATGAAGGGCGCCGACTCCGACATCCAGTACGGCAACCTGCTGACCGTGCCGCTCGACGGCGGGTTCCTGTACGTGGAGCCGGTCTACGCCCAGGGGCGCAACGCGCTCTATCCGCTCCTGAAGAAGGTCGCGGTGTCGTACGTGGACGCGGACCAGCCGGACGGCGACACGACCAAGGACACCACGGTGTTCGAGGACAACCTCACCGAGGCGCTCAACGCGGTCTTCGGGGTGGAGGCGCCCACCGCGCCGACGACCCCGCCGGGCACCACGCAGCCGCCGGGCACGACCCAGCCGCCCGCCTCGAACGACGCCGCTCTGAAGCAGGCCATCGCCGACGCCCAGAAGGCGTACGACGAGGGCCAGACCGCGCTGCAGAAGGGCGACTGGACCGCGTACGGCAAGGCCCAGGAGGACCTCCAGGCGGCGCTCCAGCGGGCCGCGGACGCCGAGGCGAAGATCACGAAGCCCGGGTCGGGCGGCTGACCTGAGCTTTTCCGCCCCCGCGTCGTGATACGGTGGTTTCACCGACGCGGGGTGGAGCAGCTCGGTAGCTCGCTGGGCTCATAACCCAGAGGTCGCAGGTTCAAATCCTGTCCCCGCTACTCAGAGGGCAAGGGCCCGGATCCATAAGGATCCGGGCCCTTGTCGTGTGTCGTCGTGCCGGGGGGTGCCGAAGAGCGGTAGGGAAGGGGCGAGTTGGCGTGAGTCGTGTTTGACTTGTCTCTCTGTGGGCATGTCGACAAAACGCTGAGTGACCTCACTGGCTGCGGTATACCAGGTGTGCTCGGGTTGCGGGTGGTGCGACGATGGTATTTATGGGGGACAGGGCAACTCTGTTGGAGACAGGGCGGTTTGTGCAGCGGCACGCCAGAAAAGCCGCAGACGAGATCATCGAGGCAGTGGGGGCCGTCGATGCGGCCGTCGACACCACCGCAGAGACCGACGCCGAGAACGAGACCGAGACCGAGACCGAGGCCCGGCACCGACGGGCGGCCGAGCGCGGCGACCCCGCCTCGATGAGCGCGCTCGGCGCGCTGCTGCTGCGCCGCGGCGACCTCGACGGCGCCGAGCCGTACCTGCGGGGCGCCACCGCCGAGGGGGACCGGGCCGCCGCCAACAACCTGGGCGTCCTGCTGCACCAGCGCGGCTACGCCGACGAGGCGGCCGGCTGGTGGCGGGTCGCCGCCGTCGCCGGCTCCGCGCCCGCCGCCCACGCGCTCGGGCGCCACCACCGCGAGCGCGGCGACGAGCCGGCCGCCGAGTACTGGCTGCGCCAGGCGGCCGAGCAGGGCCACGCCCTCGGCGCGTACGCGCTCGCCGACCTCCTGGAGCACCGCAGCGACGTCGGCGCCGAGCGCTGGCTGCGCGCCGCCGCCGAGCAGGGCCACCGCGAGGCCGCCTACCGCCTCGCCGTCGCCCTGGAGCGCCGCGCCACCGAGACCACCCGCGGACCGCACGAGACCGGCACCCGGCTCCGGGTCCCGGGCACCGCCGCGATCGTTCCCGTCGGCGCGCCCGCGACCGGCACCCCGGGCGCCGTGCCCGGGCAGCCCGGCGGCGAGGGCGCGGGCGCCGCCGCCGAGGCCGAGCAGTGGTTCCGGCAGGCCGCCGCGCGCGGCCACCGGCGGGCCGCGTTCCACCTCGGCGCGATCCTGGAGCACCGCGGCGAGCTCAAGGAGGCCGGCCGCTGGTACCTCAGCTCCGCCCGGGAGGGCGAGGCGAAGGCCGCCTGCGCGCTCGCCTTCCTGCTCCGCGACGCGGGCGACGAGGAGAGCGCCGCCGTGTGGTGGCTGCGGGCCGCCCAGGACGGCGACGGCAACGCGGCCAACGCGCTCGGCGCCCTGCACGCAGCCCGGGGCGAGCAGCAGACCGCCGAGCGCTGGTACCGGGCCGCCATGGACGCCGGCGACGTCAACGGCGCCTACAACCTCGGGCTGCTCTACGCCGCCCAGGACCGCATCCCGCAGGCCGAGCAGTGGTACCGCCGCGCCGCCTACGCGGGCCACCGCGAGGCCGCCAACGCGCTCGCCGTCCTGCTCCTCCAGGCCGGCGACGCCAACGGCGCCGAGCCCTGGTTCTCCAAGGCCGCCGAGGCCGGCAGCGTGGACGCCGCCTTCAACCTGGGCATCCTCCACGCCGGCCGCGACGACGACCGCACGGCCCTCGTCTGGTACGAGCGGGCCGCGGCCGCCGGACACACCGAGGCCGCCCTCCAGGTCGGCATCGCCGCCCTCAGGGACGGCGACGAGCGGACCGCCGAGCGGCACCTGCGGTGCGCGGCCGGCGGCGGCAGCGCCGAGGCCGCCTTCCGGCTCGCCTCGGTGCTCGACGCCCGCCGCCCCGAGCCCGGCCCCGCCGTGCTCGGCGCGTCGCGCGAGGAGAAGTCCGAGTGCGAGGAGTGGTACGAGCGGGCCGCCCAGCAGGGCCACCGGCGCGCCCAGGTGCGGGTCGGGATGCTCGCCGCCGGACGCGGCGACCTCGCCGAGGCCGACCGCTGGTACCGGGAGGCCGCCGAGGCGGGCAGCCGCAACGGCGCCTTCAACCTCGGGCTGCTCCTGGCCCGCGAGGGCAGCGAGCGGGAGGCCGCCCTCTGGTGGACCCGGGCGGCCCGGGCCGGCCACGGCCGCGCCGCGCTCCGGCTCGCGCTGCTCGCGGCGCGCCGGGGCGAGCTCACCGAGGGGCGCCGCTGGTGCGACCGCGCGGTGGAGCTGGGCCCGGCGGAGGTCGCCGAGCGGGCGGCCCGGCTGAGCGAGGCGCTGCACCAGGAGCTCACCGCCTAACGGATTTGCCCTGCTCCGAACGGTCCCGTAAGGTTGTGTTCACCGACGCGGGGTGGAGCAGCTCGGTAGCTCGCTGGGCTCATAACCCAGAGGTCGCAGGTTCAAATCCTGTCCCCGCTACTCAGTAGCAACGAAGGCCCGGATCCTCGGATCCGGGCCTTCGTCGTATGTGCCGGTGACACGGGAGAACCTCACCGGGCCGGTGACGCGGGAGAACCCCACCGGGCCGGTGACACAAGAAAGCCCCCGCCGAGGCGGGGGCTTCTTCGCTCTGTCAGGCCGTCGTGGCGCAGCTCGGGCAGAGGCCCCGGTACGTGACCTCGACGTTCGAGATCGTGAAGCCGAAGCGCTCGGTGTCCGGGAGGTCCGCCAGCGGGTCGCCGGCCGGGTGCACGTCGCGGATCGCGCCGCAGCGGCCGCAGACCAGGTGCTGGTGGGGCCGGTGGGCGTTGGGGTCGTACCGCTTGGCGCGGCCGTCGGTCGCGACCTCGATGACCTCGCCGAGGGTGACCATCTCGCCCAGCGTGTTGTAGACGGTCGCGCGCGAGATCTCGGGCAGCCTCGCCACGGCGCGCGCGTGCACCTCGTCGGCGGTCAGGTGCACATGGTCCCCGTCGAGGACCTCGGCCACGACACGCCGCTGCGCGGTCATCCGCCAGCCGCGTCCGCGCAGTCGTTCCAACAGGTCACTCATGAGGGCCAGCCTAACAGTCGGGGGATCGGGTCCCGAACGGGTGTGACTCTGGATGCCACCTTGACTTGGACAATGTCTATTGTAGGCTCATATCCAGAACAGGACAGGCCGTACAGCACGCAGGAGGCGCACGTGACGCAGGGACCGCTCACCACGGAGGCCGGGGCGCCGGTCGCGGACAACCAGAACAGCGAGACCGCGGGTGTCGGCGGGCCGGTCCTCGTCCAGGACCAGCTCCTCCTGGAGAAGCTCGCCCACTTCAACCGCGAGCGCATCCCGGAGCGCGTGGTCCACGCGCGCGGTGCGGGCGCCTACGGCACCTTCACGGTGACCCGCGACGTCACGCGGTGGACGCGCGCGAAGTTCCTCTCCGAGGTCGGCAAGGAGACCGAGACCTTCCTGCGCTTCTCCACCGTCGCGGGCAACCTCGGCGCGGCGGACGCGGTGCGCGACCCCCGCGGCTGGGCGCTGAAGTTCTACACCGAGGAGGGCAATTACGACCTCGTCGGCAACAACACCCCGGTGTTCTTCATCAAGGACGCCATCAAGTTCCCCGACTTCATCCACACCCAGAAGCGCGACCCGTACACGGGCTCGCAGGAGGCGGACAACGTCTGGGACTTCTGGGGCCTCTCCCCGGAGTCGACCCACCAGGTCACCTGGCTCTTCGGCGACCGCGGCATCCCCGCCTCGTACCGCCACATGAACGGCTACGGCTCGCACACGTTCCAGTGGAACAACGAGGCCGGCGAGGTCTTCTGGGTCAAGTACCACTTCAAGACCGACCAGGGCATCAAGAACCTCACCCAGGACGAGGCCAACCGCCTCGCCGGCGAGGACCCGGACTCGCACCAGCGCGACCTGCGCGAGGCCATCGAGCGCGGCGACTTCCCGAGCTGGACCGTGCAGGTCCAGATCATGCCCGCGGCCGACGCGGCGACCTACCGCTTCAACCCCTTCGACCTCACCAAGGTGTGGCCGCACGAGGACTACCCGCCGATCGAGATCGGCAAGCTGGAGCTCAACCGCAACCCGGAGAACATCTTCGCCGAGGTCGAGCAGTCGATCTTCAGCCCCGCGCACTTCGTGCCGGGCATCGGACCCTCCCCGGACAAGATGCTCCAGGGCCGTCTCTTCGCGTACGGCGACGCCCACCGCTACCGCGTCGGCATCAACGCCGACCACCTGCCGGTGAACCGCCCGCACGCCACCGAGGCGCGCACGCACGCGCGTGACGGCTTCCTCTACGACGGCCGCCACGGCGGGGCCAAGAACTACGAGCCGAACAGCTTCGGCGGCCCGCACCAGACGGACCGGCCGCTCTGGGCCGGCTCCGCGGTCACCGGCGTGACCGGCGACCACGCCGCCCCCTCGCACGCCGAGGACGACGACTTCGTGCAGGCGGGAAACCTCTACCGCCTGATGTCCGAGGACGAGAAGGGCCGTCTCGTCGCGAACCTGGCGGGCTTCATCGCCAAGGTCTCGCGCGAGGACATCGCCGAGCGGGCGATCGGCAACTTCCGCCAGGCGGACGGTGACTTCGGCAAGCGGCTGGAGGCCGCGGTCCAGGCCCTGCGCGGCTGAGGGCGCTTGCCGTAGGGAGGGGGCGGGCCGGACTTCCGTGCGGAGTCCGGCCCGCTCCCGCGTCAGCCCGCGGCCACGCTGTGCGCCGGGATCCAGCAGCGGATGATGTCGCGCACCGAGACGATGCCGACGGGGCCCCGGCCGTCGAGGACGACGAGGTGGCGGAAGCCGCCGCGGGTCATCGCCTCGGCCGCCTCCGTCAGGGTCCAGGTCGGCGCGGCGAAGACCACGTCACGGGTGGTGTGGGAGCCGGCGGTCTCCTGGTCGGGATCCTGTTCCCGGGCGAGGGAGTTGAGGATGTCGCGCTCGGTGATGATCCCGAGCCCGCCGGCGTCGGTGTCGAGGACGACGGCCGCGCCGACGCGCCGCGCCGCCATCAGCCGGGCTGCCTGCCGGAGGGTGTGGGTGGGGCCGATGGTGAGGACCACGGTGCTCATGGCGTCACGGACGAGCATGGACGGAGCCACCTCCTTGGTGAACCCTTCGAATGAGAACGCCCGGCGCCGGAGGCGCCTGATGAAGGATGCACAAGTTCACAAGCGGGGGACTCTCAGGGTTGCACCGGGGGAGCGGGTCGACAAGGGGGCGCGCGAGGCGCCCCCGGTGGTGCGGTGGGGCGCTCAGTTCTCCTGGTTCAGGTAGCTCAGCAGCTCGCCGTGGAGGAGGCCGTTCGAGGCCGCCGCGTTGCCGCTGTGCGGGCCGTGCCGGCCGTCCAGGCCCGTGTACGTGCCGCCGGCCTCCTGGACCACGATCGCGACCGCGGCCATGTCCCACAGCGACAGCTCCGGCTCCGCGCAGATGTCCACGGAACCCTCCGCGACCATCATGTACGGCCAGAAGTCGCCGTACGCCCGGGTCCGCCAGCACGCGCGCGTGAGGTCGAGGAAGCCGTTCAGGCGGCCCCGCTCCTCCCAGCCGCTCAGCGAGGAGTACGCGAAGGAGGCGTCCTCCAGGCGGCCGACCTTCGACACGCCGATCCGGCTCGCCGAGGCCAGGCTGCGGCCCGTGTACGCGCCGAGGCCCTTCGCCGCCCACCAGCGCCGGCCGAGCGCCGGGGCGGACACCACGCCCACCACCGGCTGGAAGCCGGTCTCCCCGGCCTCCATCAGCGCGATCAGGGTCGCCCAGACGGGCACCCCGCGCACGTAGTTCTTCGTGCCGTCGATCGGGTCGATCACCCAGCGGCGCGGGCCCGAGCCCTCCACGCCGAACTCCTCGCCGAGGATCGCGTCGCGCGGCCTGGCGCGCTGGAGCTGTCCGCGGATCAGCTCCTCCGCCGCCTTGTCGGCCTCGCTCACCGGAGTCATGTCCGGCTTCGTCTCGACCTTGAGGTCGAGCGCCTGGAATCGGTCCATGGTGGCCGCGTCGGCGGCATCCGCGAGGACGTGGGCGAGACGCAGATCATCGTGGTAGTCGGCCATGGTCGGCACTCTATCCCCGAGGCGGGAACGCGCGCGGAACCGTCCACGGGCGCCCCTCCGCCCGTCCCGCGCCGACCCCCGGCGCCGTCCACGGAAGCCCCCCGGTCGTCCCGCGTCGACCTCCGACGCCGTCCACGGAAGCCCCTCCGGCCGTCCGGCGCCGTCCACGGGCGCCCCTCCGCCCGTCCCGCGTCGACCCCCGACGCCGTCCACGGACCCCCCCGGTCGTCCCGCACGTGGTCCCGTCCCGACCCTTGACAGCGCCTGGGCGCCTGTCGACGCTGAGCGGAGAACCGTTCCCTCCCGGAGGTGAGGATGGCGAACGCCCGCGAGGCCCTGCTCGACGCCGCGCTCGCCGCGCTCGTGCACCGCCCCTGGTCCGCCGTGCGGATGGCCGACCTCGCCACCGCGGCCCGGGTCTCCCGGCAGACCCTCTACAACGAGTTCGGCTCCAAGGAGGGACTGGCCCGCGCCCTCGTGCGGAGGGAGGCCGACGCCTACCTCCAGGGCGTCCGGACCCTGCTCGCCGCCCCCGCCCCGCCCGAACGGAAACTCGTCGCCGTCGCCGAGTGGATCGTCGCCCGCGCCGCCGCCCGCCCGATACTGCGGGCCCTGCTCACCGGCGCCTGGAACGAGCGGCTGCCCCAGCCCCGGCCGGTCCGGCCCGGCGCCCGGCCGGCCCCCGTCCCCGCCCAGCGGCGCGCCGACGCCGGGCCGCCCGCACCCGGCGAGCTCGTGGCGGAGGCCGCGGCCTGCGCGGGGGAGGGCTGGGCGGCCGGCTGCGAACTGGCCGTACGGATCGCCCTCAGCCACGTCGTCGCGCCGGCCCTGCCGATGAACCCTCAGTGCGCCGAGCCGGAGAGCTGGAGTCCGATGACGCCCACGATGACCAGGGTGATCGAGACGATCTTGAGCGTGGAGACCACGTCGCCGAGGAAGACCATCCCGTAGATCGCCGTCCCGGCCGCGCCGATCCCCGTCCACACCGCGTACGCCGGACCCACGTCGAGCTTCCGCAGCGCGAGGGTGAGGAGGCCGAAGCTGCCCAGGGCGAAGGACGCGAAGGCGATCGTCGGCCACAGCCGGGTGAAACCGTGCGAGAGCTTCAGGCAGACCGCGAACCCCGTCTCCAGGATCCCCGCGATCACCACCAGCAGCCACGCCATCGTCAGTGCCTCCCACGCCGTCGGTGACTGCTTCGTCGCACTTGGTGCGATTATGCACTTACCGGCAGCGAGCAGGCGTAAACGCCGGAGGCTCAGTCGCCCTCGCGTCGCTCCCGGGTCGCCAGCAGCCGCCGCAGCGAGACCAGCCGCGCCGGATCGGCGTGCCCCTCCGCCACGAAGGCGTCCAGCGCGCAGTCCGGCTCGTCGTGGCTGCAGGCGCGCGGACAGTTCTCGGTGCCCGGCTCCAGGTCGGGGAAGGCGTGGATGACCCGGGACGGGTCGACGTGGTGCAGACCGAAGGAGCGCACGCCCGGGGTGTCGATGACCCAGCCGCCCTCCTTGTCGTTGAGCGGCAGCGCGAGCGCCGAGGTGGTGGTGTGCCGGCCGCGGCCCGTGACCGCGTTGACCACACCCGTCGTCCGCCGCCGCTCCGGCGGGACCAGGGCGTTCACCAGGGTCGTCTTGCCGACGCCCGAGTGGCCGACGAACGCCGTCGTGCGGCCCTTGAGGTGCTCGTGGACCCGCTCGGCCGCGACCCCGTCGACGAACTCCTCGCGGGTGGTCACCACGTACGGCACGCCCAGCGCCCCGTACATCTCCAGGAGCTCGTCCGGCGACGCCAGGTCCGACTTGGTCAGGACGAGCAGCGGGGAGAGCCCGCCGTCGTACGCCGCCACCAGGCAGCGGTCGATCAGCCGGGGCCGCGGCTCCGGGTCGGCGAGCGCGGTGACGATCGCCAGCTGATCGGCGTTGGCGACGACCACCCGCTCGTACGGGTCGTCGTCGTCGGCCGTGCGCCGGAGCACCGAGCTGCGCTCGCCGATCCGCACGATCCGGGCCAGCGTGTCCTTCTCGCCGGAGAGGTCGCCGACGAGGGAGACCCGGTCGCCGACGACGGCGGCCTTGCGGCCCAGCTCACGGGCCTTCATCGCCGTCACGGTCCGGTCGTCGACCAGACAGGTCAGCCGGCCCCGGTCGACGGTGAGGACCATGCCCTCGACGGCGTCCTCGTGCTTCGGGCGGATGGTGGTGCGGGGACGGGTGCCCTTGCGGTTGGGCCGCTGGCGGATGTCGTCCTCGTCGGTGTGCTTGCCGTAGCGCCGCATGGTTCAGACCCCGAGCATTTCGGTCCACATCGTCGGGAAGTCCGGCAAGGTCTTCGCCGTCGTCGCCACGTCCTCGATCTCCACGCCCTCGACGGCGAGGCCGATGATCGCGCCCGCCGTCGCCATGCGGTGGTCGTGGTACGTGTGGAAGACCCCGCCGTGCAGCGGGCGCGGGCGGATGTGGAGGCCGTCCTCGGTCTCGGTCACGTCGCCGCCCAGCTCGTTGATCTCCTGGGTGAGCGCCGCGAGCCGGTCCGTCTCGTGCAGCCGCAGATGGGCGACCCCGCGCAGGGTCGACGGGGAGTCCGCGAGGGCCGCGACCGCCGCGATGCCGGGGGTCAGCTCGCCGACCTCGCCCAGGTCGACGTCGATGCCGTGGATCCGGCCCGTGCCGGTGAAGATCAGGCCCGCGTCGGTGAGCTCGCAGGAGCCACCCATCTCGGTGAAGATCCGCCGCAGCTCGTCGCCCGGCTGGGTGGTCCGCTCCGGCCAGTCCGGGATCGTCACCCGGCCGCCGGTCACCAGGGCCGCCGCCAGGAACGGCTGCGCGTTCGACAGGTCGGGCTCGACGACCAGGTCCCGGCCGCGCAGCGCGGAGGGCGCCACCCGCCACACGTCCGGCTCGCCGCCGTGCTCCGGCTCGTCGACCCGGGCGCCGACCGCGCGCAGCATGTCGACCGTCATCCGGATGTGCGGGAGCGAGGGCAGCCGGCCGCCCACGTGCCGCACCTCGACGCCCTGGTTGAAGCGGGGCGCGGAGAGCAGCAGGGCGCTGACGAACTGGGAGGACGAGGAGGCGTCGATCTCGACCGTGCCGCCGTCCAGGCCCCCGGCGCCGTGCACGGTCATCGGGAGCGCGCCCCGGCCCTCGTCGTCGATCCGGGCGCCGAGCGCGCGCAGCGCGTCGATCACGCCGTGCAGCGGGCGCTCGTGGGAGCGGGGGTCGCCGTCGAAGCGCACCGGGCCGTCGGCGAGCGCCGCGACCGGGGGCAGGAAGCGCATGACCGTGCCCGCGTTGCCGACGTCGACCGTGGCGGGGCCGCGCAGCGGGGAGGGGATGATCCGCCAGGCCTCGCCGGAGCCGTCCGGGCCCACCCCCTCCTCGATCTTCACGCCGAGGGTGCGGAGCGCCTCGGCCATCAGGAGCGTGTCGCGGGAGCGCAGCGGCCGGCGCAGCCAGCCGGGCTCGGCGGCCAGCGCGGCGAGGACCAGGGCGCGGTTGGTGACCGACTTCGATCCGGGCACGGTGACGGTCGCGTCGACGGCGCCGCGCGCGTACGGAGCGGGCCAGAGGTCGGTGGACGGATCGGTGTGCGCGGAAGCTGCTGCGGTCATGGACTCACTGTACGGGGGAGTCAGATGCCCAGGAGCCAGCGACCGCCGCCGATCAGGGCCGACAGCGCGACCGTGTGGAAGAAGAGGAGCCACACCCCGGCGGGCACCTGGGTGAGCCGGGAGAGCTGGTCCGCGTCCGAGTCGGGCGCACCGCCGCGGCGCCGTTTCGCCTGGAGCTCGAAGGCGGGCCGGACGCCGCCGAGCAGCAGGAACCAGACCGCCGCGTACGCGAACACGGACTGGACCTCGGGGCCGGCCAGCCAGGAGACGAGGACGAAGGCGGCGCCCGTGAGGACGACGATGAGGATCCCGTACGCGTTGCGGACCATCACCAGGAGCGCGAGCAGCAGCCCGGTCGCGATCCACAGCAGCAGGGTGACGTGGCGGGTGCCGAGCAGGGCGGCGCCGCCGAGGCCGAGCAGCGGGGCCGCCGGATAGCCGGCCGCGAGGGTGAGGACCACCCCGAGACCGGTCGGCCGGCCCCGGGACACGGTCAGCCCGCTGGTGTCCGAGTGCAGCCGGATCGCCTCCAGGCGGCGCCCGGTGGCGCGGGCGACGAGTCCGTGGCCGCCCTCGTGCGCGATGGTGATCGCGTTGCGGGCCGGGAGCCAGAGCCGCCGGAACACGACCAGGGCCAGGGCGCAGGCGCCCGTGACGTAGACGATCCACTGGTCCGGAGCGGGCTGGGTGCCGAGGATCTGGGGCATTTGGCGGACGGCTCCTCGGTCGCGGGCGGGAACGTGGCAGTGTGGCACGTATGTGCGGACGGTATGCATCGAGTCGACGGCCCGAGGACCTCGTCGAGACCTTCGGGATCGAGCGGTGGGACCCGGAGGAGACCCTGGCCCCCGACTGGAACGTGGCCCCCACCAAAGAGGTCTGGGCCGTTCTGGAACGCCCCCTGAAAGACGCCGGATCCCCCCGGCCGGTTCGCCAGCTGCGCACGCTGAGATGGGGGCTCGTGCCGTCCTGGGCGAAGACGCCCGAGGGCGCCGCCCGGATGATCAACGCGCGCGCGGAGACCGTCGACGAGAAGCCCTCCTTCAAGCGCGCCTTCCAGTCGCGCCGGTGCATCCTGCCCGCCGACGGCTACTACGAGTGGGTGACCGGGACCGCCGAGCGCGACCTGGAGGTCGAGGGGAAGAAGAAGCGGCCCCGGAAGCAGCCGTACTTCGTGACCCCCGCCGACGGCTCCGTCTTCGCGATGGCCGGACTGTACGAGTTCTGGCGGGACCGCACGCTGCCCGACGGGGACCCCTCCGCGTGGTGGGTCACCTGCTCGGTGATCACCACCGAGGCCGAGACCGGCCCCCTCGGCGTCGCCCCCGCCGAGGGACCCCGCTCGCTCCACGACATCCACCCCCGGATGCCGCTGATGCTGACCGAGGACCGCTGGGACGCCTGGCTCGACCCGGGCCGCACCGACCCCGAGGAGCTCCGCGGGCTGCTCGCCCCGCCGCCCGGGGGCCTGATGCGGGCCTACCCGGTCGCCACCGCCGTCAGCAACGTCCGCAACAACGGCCCCGAACTCCTGGAGGAGCTGTCGGGACCGGAGGTCGGCACGCTGTTCTGACCTTCCGCGAAATCCCTCCGTGAAGACCCTCCCTGAAGACCCTTCACGGCGAACGGACGGCAGGATGGGGACGTGACACAGTACGAGACCGTCCCCACCGACGCCGGCGAGGCGCGCATCACCTGGCACGCGGGCACGAAGCCGTGGGCCGTCCTCGCCCTCGGCCACGGCGCCGGCGGCGGCGTCGAGGCCCGCGACCTCCAGGCCCTCGCCGGAGCGCTGCCCGCCCACGGCGTGACCGTCGCCCTCGTCGAGCAGCCCTGGCGGGTCGCCGGCAAGAAGGTCGCCCCCGCGCCGAAGACCCTCGACACCGGCTGGCGCGGCCTCTGGCCGCACCTCGCGAAGCCCGGCCTCCCGGTGATCGCGGGCGGCCGCAGCGCCGGCGCCCGGGTCGCCTGCCGCACCGGCCGGGAGCTCGGCGCGCTCGCCGTCCTCGCCCTGAGCTTCCCGCTCCACCCGCCGGGCAAGCCCGAGAGGACCCGCGCCGACGAGCTCCTCGACGCCGGGCTCCCGACGCTCGTCGTGCAGGGCGGCAACGACCCCTTCGGCCGGCCGGAGGAGTACCCGGAAGGCCCGTACGCGCTCCTGGAGATCCCGTACGGGGACCACGGCTTCGCGCTCCCCAAGCGCGCGCCGCTGACCCAGGACGAGGCCCTCGCCGGTCTCGTCGACGGCGTCACGAAGTGGATCACCGCCCTCCGCTGACTTCACCGCGTGTACCGGGAATGCGACGCCGGTGACCACTGTTGTGGAGAACGTCGGTGTGAGAGCAAGGAAGAGGGAGTCCGTCGCATGGGTTCGACCATCTGCCCACAGCGCGCGCAGGCCGCTGACCTCGACTGGACAGTGCTGCCCGCGCCCAGGACCGCCAAGATTCGGGCGGCGGGCGGAGCGGTTCCTCGTCTATCCTCCGAAACGAGCGGGTCCGCCCTCGGGCTCGCCGCCGCGCTGGAGGAGGTGGGTCCGGTCACTGGGACCGACACAGGGACCGACGACGGCCCCGAGGAGACGACCGAGGAGCGCAACGCGCGCTTCGAGCGGGACGCCCTCGGCTACCTCGACCAGATGTACTCGGCCGCGCTGCGCATGACGCGCAACCCCGCGGACGCGGAGGACCTGGTGCAGGAGACCTACGCCAAGGCGTACGGATCCTTCCACCAGTTCCGTGAGGGCACGAACCTCAAGGCCTGGCTGTACCGGATCCTCACGAACACCTTCATCAACTCGTACCGCAAGAAGCAGCGCGAGCCCCAGCGCAGCGCCGCCGAGGAGATCGAGGACTGGCAGCTCGCCCGCGCCGAGTCGCACATGTCGACCGGCCTGCGCTCCGCCGAGTCCCAGGCGCTCGACCACCTCCCGGACTCCGACGTGAAGGAAGCGCTCCAGGCGATTCCCGAGGAGTTCCGCATCGCCGTCTATCTCGCCGATGTCGAGGGCTTTGCGTACAAGGAGATCGCGGACATCATGGGGACACCCATCGGTACGGTGATGTCCCGACTGCACCGGGGCCGCCGCCAGCTGCGCGGAATGCTCGAGGACTACGCTCGCGACCGCGGGCTCGTACCCGCGGGCGCCGGAGAGTCGTCGAACGATCTGAAAGGCTCGGGCTCATGAGCTGCGGAGAGCCGCACGAGACGGATTGCTCAGAGGTCCTGGATCATCTCTACGAGTTCCTCGACCATGAGATGCCCGACAGCGACTGCACCAAGTTCGAGGTGCACTTCGAGGAGTGCTCCCCGTGCCTGGAGAAGTACGGCCTGGAGCAGGCGGTGAAGAAGCTCGTCAAGCGCTGCTGCGGCAGTGACGACGTCCCCACCGACCTGCGCGCCAAGGTCATGGGCCGCATCGACCTGATCCGCGCCGGACACCTGGTGCCCGAGCAGGACATCACGGTGAGCGCCCCGACGACACCGGCCCCACAGGAATAGCGCCCCTCCCGCAGGGGAGACGACGAGGCCGCCGCGATCCGCTCGCGGCGGCCTCGCGCATATATCAGCTTGTATCACCCGATGGTGCGAATCACCCCGACCGCGCCGTCCCGTGCCGCCCCACTCGCTAGCGTGGCGGGCGTGATGGGCGTGAAGGTCATTCCACGAGCGGCCCGCGTGTACATCGGCTGCGCCCTGCTCGCCGCCGGGGCGTGCGCCCTGCCCGCGCTGCGCCCCGGCGCCGCCGTCCCCTGGGGCACGGCCGCACTCCTCGCCGCCCTGTACGCGCTCTGCGAGCTGCCCGCCCGCTGCCGGCTCATCGGCCGCGCCCTCGGCGGCTCCGTCCCCGTGGGCACCGGCTCCTTCTTCCCCGTGCTCCTCGCCTCCGCGCTGCTCCTGCCGCCCGCCGCCGCCGTGCTCACCGCGATCCCCGGCAGCCTCCTCGCCCGCGTCGAGGAACCCCCCGCCGCACCCCGCCGCGCCTGGCGGGCCGCCGCCACCACCCTCGCCGTCTGGGCCGCCGCCCGTACCGCCGGCGCCCTCGGCGGCCCCACCGCCCTCGGCCGCGGCCCCGACGCCCCCGACCTGCCGTACGCGCTGCTGCCCGCCGGCGCCGCCGCCCTCGCCTTCTGCCTGGCCCTCACCGCCCTCGACGGCGGCATCCGCGCCACCGCCGGCGGACTGCCGCTGCGGGCCGCCTGGCGCGGACTCCTCGGCCGGGCCGTCGCCCCGCACACCGTCCACGGCCTCGCCGGACTGATGATGGCCGTCCTCTGGCGCAGCACGTACGGCCCGGTCGCGGCGCTCTTCGTGCTCCTCCCCATGTACATCTCCTGCTGGGTCTTCGCCCAGTACCACCGCGAGCGCGCCGCCCACCAGGCCACCATCCGCGCCCTCGTCCAGGCCGTCGACATCAAGGACCGTTACACCCGGGGCCACAGCGAACGCGTCGGCCACGCCTCCGTCCTGATCGCCCGTGAGCTCGGCATGGCCGAGGACCGCCTCGACGTCGTCCGCTTCGCCGGCATCCTGCACGACGTCGGCAAGCTCGGCGTGCCCACCCGGGTCCTCCGCAAGGACGGACCCCTCACCCCCGAGGAACGCCGGACCATCGAACTCCACCCCGAGTACGGCCACGAGATGGTCCGCGGCATCGGCTTCCTCGGCGAGGCACGGGACGCGATCCTCCACCACCACGAACGCATGGACGGCAGCGGCTACCCCTACGGGCTCCACGGCGAACAGATCCCCGAGTTCGCCCGGGTCGTCGCCGTCGCCGACGCCTTCGACGCCATGACCTCCACGCGCTCCTACAGCCGCGCCCGCCCCGTGCCCACCGCCCTCGCCGAACTGGAGCGCTGCGCCGGCACCCAGTTCGACCCCCGGATGGTCACCGCCCTCACCCAGGCCCTGGACCGGCACGGCTGGCAGCCCGCCGTCACCGCCGACGAGACGACGGACGCGTCCCCGCAGCCCGTCCCCCCGCCGCGCGAGCCCCTCCCCGCCCCGGCCACCAGGGAACCCGCGTGAGACCCGGCGCGCCCACCGTCGGCGCCCTGCGCGGCGCCGCCCTCCTCCTCGGCCTCGCCGGCTTCGCCCACACCCTCTGGCACGGCATCGACGAACCCGGCAACGCCCTCGCCTTCGGCACCCTCATCGCCCTCGGCGAACTCGCCCGCTGGGGCGCCGCCCCCGGCGAGCGGGAACCCGCGCCGCTCGCCGCCGCCGGAGCCCTCGCGTACGCCCTGCTCGGCACCAGCGCCGGCACCGCCACCACCCACGGCGCCCTCCAGACCGTCGCCGTCGTCGTCGCCGCCGGCCTCGCCGGGATCGTCCCGCACCTCGCCCGCGGCCGGGGCCCCGGCCCCGACCACCTCGCCCGCCGCGTCCTCACCACCGGCTTCGCCGCCCTCTGCTTCCAGCCCCTCTACAACTCGGGCGCCGTCACCGAGCACCTCGGCCAGGGCCCCGCGTACGCCCTCTTCCTGGTCCTCCTGCTCGTCCTGACCGCCCTCTGCGACGCCGTCCTCGCCGCCCTCGTCCTGCGCGCCCGCACCGGCTTCCCGTACGGCTCCCTCCTCCGCGACGAACTCCGCGCCTGCCTCGGCATCGCCTCCGCCGTCTGCGCCACCGGCACCGTCATGGCGCTCGGCGTCGCCGCCGCCGGACTGTGGGCCCTGCCCGTGCTCGCCGTCCCGCTCCTGCTCACCCAGGTCTCCTTCCGGAGGTACGCGGCCGTGCGGACCGTCAACCGGCAGACCATCGCCTCCCTCGCCCGCGCCACCGAGATCGCCGGCTGCACCCCGCCCGGCCACGCCCGCCGGGTCGCCGCCCTCAGCGCGGCCGTCGGGCGCGAGCTGGGCCTCTCCGGGACCGAGCTGACCGTCCTGGAGCACGCGGCGCTCATGCACGACATCGGACAGCTCTCCCTCGTCGACCCGGTCGCCGGCGGCGCCACCGCCCTCCTGCCGGCCGAGGAACAGCGCCGGATCGCCCTCCTGGGCGGCGAGGTCGTCCGCAGGACCGGGGTCCCCGAGGCCGTCGCCGTCGTCGTCGAGCGGCAGGCCGATCCGTACCGGGAGCAGCCGAGGGCCGCCCGGATCGTCCGCGCCGTGAACGCCTACGACGACCTCGCGGGCGAGCTCGCCGGCGGCGGCGCGGGCGCCGCTCTCGACGCCCTGGAGCGGCTCCGGCTCGGCACCGCCCGCGACTACCACCCGGACGTCGTCGAGAGCCTGGCCAGGGTCCTGGCGCGGGGCGGGGCTCCCGGGATGACCTCGGGGATCCCTGGGTAACCCATGGGTAATGAGCGCGCGTCCGACCGGGCATGGTTGGATGCGAACAAGAGGGTGAAGCGACCGGCAGGCGGGAATCGTGAAGATCTTCGGGAAGGTACGGCATCGGCCCTCCGCCTCATGGCGGCAGGCCACCGACCGCGCGTTCACGCTGATCGGCGACGGCCGGTACGAGGACGCGGGCGCACTTCTGACGCGCGCGGCGGATCTGGAGCCCTGGCTCTCCGAGTCCTGGTTCAATCTGGCGCTGCTGCACAAGTTCCGGCACGACTGGGAGCAGGCGCGGGCCGCCGGGCTGCGCGCCGTCGCGCTCCTGGACAAGGAGACCGGAGCCCCCGACTGGTGGAACGTGGGCATCGCGGCCACCGCGCTCCAGGACTGGCCGCTGGCCCGCCGTGCCTGGCAGGCGTACGGACTGAAGGTCCCCGGCGCCGCCGCGGGCACCGGCGAGCCCGCCGGCATGGAGCTGGGCAGCGCCGCCGTGCGCCTCTCGCCCGAGGGCGAGGCCGAGGTCGTGTGGGGCCGCCGGCTCGACCCGGCCCGGATCGAGGTCCTGTCCATCCCGCTGCCGTCCTCCGGCCGCCGCTGGGGCGAGGTCGTCCTCCACGACGGCGTGCCGAACGGCGAGCGGACCACCAGCGCCGGGCCCTCCTACCCCGTCTTCGACGAGATCGAGCTGTGGGCGCCCTCGCCCGTCCCCACCTGGGTCGTCCTCCTGGAGGCCGCCACCGAGGCCGACCGGGACGCCCTGGAGCAGCTCGCCGCCGAGGCCGGATTCGCCGCCGAGGACTGGTCGTCCTCCGTGCGGCTGCTCTGCCGTGCCTGCTCCGAGTCGACCATGCCGAGCGCCGAGGGCGAGGGCGAGCACTCCGACCCGCACGACCACAGCGAGCCCGGCCACCCCGGACCGCTCGGCCACCGCTCGCCGGGCGAGCTGTGGGTCCCGGAGCGGGAGTGCGGCATCGCGGCCCCGCCGGGCCTGGTGCGGGGTCTCCTCGACGGCTGGGTCGCGGACAGCCCGGACTCCCGTGAGTGGCGTGATCTCGAAGAGGTCTGCTGAGCGTCCGCCCCCGGCCCCGTAGGCTGTCCTTCGACGGAATCGGGTTTTCAGAAGGGCGCGGCCTGACATGGCGCAGCAGGACACGGACGAGCAGACGCAGATCAACGACGGCTACGTCGTCGACACGGAGGACTGCGAGGCGCGCGAGCTCGCCCACCGCGAGCGCGGCACGGCCCGCCCGATCACGGTCGTCGGCAACCCCGTGCTCCACCGCGAGTGCAAGGACGTCACCGAGTTCGACGACGAGCTCGCGCAGCTGATCGACGACATGTTCGCCAGCCAGAAGGCCGCCGAGGGCGTGGGCCTGGCCGCGAACCAGATCGGCGTCGACCTCAAGGTCTTCGTCTACGACTGCCCCGACGACGAGGGCGTCCGCCACACCGGTGTCGTGATCAACCCGGTCCTCCAGGAGCTCCCGGCCGAACTGCGCGTCCTGGACGAGTCCAACGAGGGCTGCCTGTCCGTGCCCACCGCCTACGCCGAACTGGCCCGCCCCGACTACGCGGAGGTCCACGGCCAGGACGCCCAGGGCAACCCGATCAAGGTGCGCGGCACCGGCTACTTCGCCCGCTGCCTCCAGCACGAGACGGACCACCTGTACGGCTTCCTGTACATCGACAAGCTCTCCAAGCGCGACCGCAAGGACGCCCTGCGCCAGATGGCCGAGGGCACCCCGCGCTACGAGGTCGTCCCGAACGAGTGACGCCATGACGAAGGGCCCCGCACCGTCGCCGGTGCGGGGCCCTTCGTCGTACGGACTAGAAGTCCTCGTCGAGGTCCACCGAGCCCTCGACCGCCACCTGGTAGGCGGACGGGCGGCGCTCGAAGAAGTTCGTCAGCTCCTGGACGCCCTGGAGCTCCATGAAGGCGAACGGGTTCTCCGAGCCGTACACCGGCGGGAAGCCGAGGCGCTGGAGGCGCTGGTCGGCGACGCACTGGAGGTACTCGCGCATCGACTCGGTGTTCATGCCCGGCAGGCCGTCGCCGCACAGGTCGCGGCCGAACTGCAGCTCCGCCTCGACGGCTTCCTTCAGCATGTCGGTGACCTGCTGCTGGAGAGCGTCGTCGAAGAGCTCCGGCTCCTCCTTGCGGACGGTGTCCACGACCTCGAACGCGAAGTTCATGTGCATCGTCTCGTCGCGGAACACCCAGTTGGTGCCGGTCGCCAGGCCGTGGAGGAGGCCGCGGGAGCGGAACCAGTAGACGTACGCGAAGGCGCCGTAGAAGAACAGGCCCTCGATGCAGGCCGCGAAGCAGATCAGGTTGAGCAGGAAGCGGCGGCGGTCGGCGGCCGTCTCCAGCTTGTCGATCTTCTCGACCGAGTCCATCCACTTGAAGCAGAACTGCGCCTTCTCGCGGATGGAGGGGATGTTCTCGACGGCGGCGAACGCGGCGGCGCGGTCGTCCGGGTCGGGCAGGTACGTGTCCAGGAGGGTCAGGTAGAACTGGACGTGCACCGCCTCCTCGAAGAGCTGACGGCTCAGGTACAGCCGCGCCTCCGGGGAGTTGATGTGCTTGTACAGCGTCAGGACCAGGTTGTTCGCCACGATCGAGTCGCCCGTCGCGAAGAACGCGACCAGCCGGCCGATCATGTGCTGCTCACCGGGGGTGAGCTTGGCGAGGTCGGCGACGTCCGAGTGGAGGTCGACCTCCTCGACGGTCCAGGTGTTCTTGATGGCGTCCCGGTAGCGCTCGTAGAAGTCCGGGTAGCGCATCGGACGCAGGGTCAGTTCGAAGCCCGGGTCGAGCAGGTTCTTCTTCTCGGTGGAGCTCATTACTGGCAGGCCTCGCAGGACTCGGGGTTCTCAAGGGAGCAGGCGATCGCGTCGGCGTCGGGGGTCGCCTGCTGGACGGGGATCGGGGCGGCGGCCTGGGCGGCGCGGGCGATCCGGGTCGCGGGGCGGGAGCGCAGGTAGTACGTCGTCTTCAGGCCCTGCTTCCAGGCGTACGCGTACATCGACGACAGCTTGCCGATCGTCGGCGTCTCCATGAAGAGGTTCAGGGACTGCGACTGGTCCAGGAACGGGGTCCGGGCCGCCGCCATGTCGATCAGGCCGCGCTGCGGGATCTCCCAGGCCGTGCGGTACAGCTCGCGGACCTCGGCCGGGACCCAGGTGAAGCCGGCGACCGAGCCGTTGGAGTCGCGCAGCGCCTCGCGGGTCTGCGCGTCCCACACGCCGAGCTTCTTGAGCTCGTCGACGAGGTACGAGTTGACCTGGAGGAACTCGCCGGAGAGCGTCTCGCGCTTGAACAGGTTGGAGACCTGCGGCTCGATGCACTCGTAGACGCCCGCGATCGAGGCGATCGTCGCGGTCGGGGCGATGGCGAGGAGGAGGCTGTTGCGCATGCCGGTCGACGCGATGCGCTCGCGCAGGGCCGTCCAGCGCTCCGGCCAGTTGAGCTCCACGTCGTAGTGGTCGGGGTGCAGGACGCCGCGGGCGGTGCGGGTCTTGTCCCAGGCCGGGAGCGGACCGCTGCGCTCGGCGAGGTCGGCGGAGGCCTCGTACGCCGCGAGCATGATCCGCTCGGCGATCTTCGTCGACAGGGCGCGCGCCTCGGCCGAGTCGAACGGCAGCTTCAGCTGGAAGAAGACGTCCTGGAGGCCCATCGCGCCCAGGCCGACCGGACGCCACTTGGCGTTGGAGCGGCCCGCCTGCTCGGTCGGGTAGAAGTTGATGTCGACGACCCGGTCGAGGAAGGTGACGGCCGTGCGGACGGTCTCGTCCAGGCGCGCCCAGTCGATGTCGCCGCCGGTCACGAAGGCGCCGAGGTTCACCGAACCCAGGTTGCAGACGGCCGTCTCGCCGTCGTTGGTGACCTCGATGATCTCGGTGCAGAGGTTCGAGGAGTGGACGACCGTGCCCGGCTCGGCCGTCTGGTTGGCCGTGCGGTTCGAGGCGTCCTTGAACGTCATCCAGCCGTTGCCGGTCTGCGCGAGGGTGCGCATCATCCGGCCGTACAGGTCGCGGGCCGGCATCGTCTTGCGGGCCAGACCGGCGGCCTCGGCCTTGAGGTAGGCGGCGTCGAACTCCTCGCCGTACAGGTCGACGAGCTCGGGCACGTCCGCCGGGGAGAACAGCGACCACTCGGCGTCGGCGTTGACGCGGCGCATGAACTCGTCCGGGATCCAGTGCGCCAGGTTCAGGTTGTGCGTACGGCGCTGGTCCTCGCCCGTGTTGTCGCGGAGCTCCAGGAACTCCTCGATGTCCGCGTGCCAGGTCTCCAGGTAGACGGCGGCGGCGCCCTTGCGGCGGCCGCCCTGGTTCACGGCGGCGACGGAGGCGTCGAGGGTCTTCAGGAACGGCACGATGCCGTTGGAGTGCCCGTTGGTGCCGCGGATCAGCGAACCGCGGGCGCGGATGCGGGAGTACGACAGGCCGATGCCGCCCGCGTGCTTCGAGAGGCGCGCGACCTGGTGGTAGCGGTCGTAGATGGAGTCCAGCTCGTCCTGCGGGGAGTCCAGGAGGTAGCAGGAGGACATCTGCGGGTGGCGGGTGCCGGAGTTGAAGAGCGTGGGGGAGGACGGCAGGTAGTCCAGACGGCTCATCAGGCCGTACAGGGCGGCGACTTCGTCCAGCGCGCGGGCGCTGTCGTCCTCGGCGAGGCCGCAGGCGACGCGCAGCATGAAGTGCTGCGGGGTCTCGACCACCTTGCGGGTGATCGGGTGGCGCAGCAGGTAGCGCGAGTAGAGGGTGCGCAGGCCGAAGTAGCCGAAGCGGTCGTCGCCGGCCTGGTCGATCGTGGCGTCGAGCCGGGCCGCGTGCGCCGCGACGAGCTCGGCGGTGCGGTCGGCGATGAGGCCCTCGCGGTGACCGACGGCGACGGAGGCCGAGAAGGAGACGGCGCCCTGGCCGGCGGCCTCGTCGGCGATGGTGATGGTCAGGAGCCGGGCGGCGAGCCGGGAGTACGCGGGGTCCTCGGCGATCAGGCCGGCGGCCGCCTCGGTGGCCAGCTCGCGCAGCTCCGCCTCGTCCGACGTGGCGCTGCGGCCGCGCAGCGCGGCGGCGGCGACCTTGCCGGGGTCGGTGTCCGGGAGGTCGGCGGTGAGATCGGTCAGGGTCCGCAGGAGTACGGTCCCGGGGCCGTCGGTCTCGATCGCTGCGGCCGGATCGGCGGGCGCGATGGTCACGTGGGGGCTCTCCCTCGCTCGGCTCGGGGCCAGGGCGGGGGGAGGCGGGCAGGCGGGCACCCGTACGCGCGGGCGCGCCGCGTCCACCGGCCCACTCCGCGAGGCCCGGACGTCTGTGACACCCGGAACGGACGGACCGGGCGCGCTGCCGGCAGGTCCTCGGACTCGCTCCGTACGAAGCACGAAACCGCACGAAGCACACCGTTGCGGGACAGTTCCGGATTCGCGCCGGATTTCCCTGCGTCGACAGCGAGGACGAGCATACATGTGGGGGGCGCCGCTCGTGGCACCCCCCACATGTTGTGTCGGTCCCGGGAGTTACAACTCCAGGGCGTACGTGCGCAGCGAGTGATCGGAGATCGGCTCCCAGTCCCGTTCGGGGGTGCGGACGAAGCCGAGCCGCTCGTAGATCCGGTGCGCGGAGACCATCAGATCGGCCGTGGAGAGCACCAGGCGCGCGCAGCCGGGGAGGGCCCGCGCCCGGTCCACGCAGGCGCGTACGAGGGCCTCTCCGACGCCCCTGCCGCGGGCCGCCGGCGCGACCACGAGCATCCGGAACTCGGCCTCGCCGGGGACGGCGATGTCCGCCCAGGGGGTGCCGCCGGGGGCGAAGGTGACCCCGCCGACGATCCCGCCGTCGGCGTCGACGGCGACGAGCACCTCGCTCTCGCGCGCCCGCCGGGCCGTGTCGCGGAGCACGTCCAGGTAGAAGTCGTCCTCGCCGTGCAGCAGCAGCCCGTCATTCAGATAGGTGAACCCGGTGAGGTCGCCGAGCTCCTCGTACTCCTCGGGCCGTACCGCCCTGATCGTGAAGTCCATGCCCGCCAGTCTGCCGCGCCCGGCCGTGCGGAGGGGCCCGGGTTTCTCCTGGTGAGATCCCGGGCCCCTCCTCGACGTGTCCGTGGGTCAGTGCGCTCCGGCGCCGACCTTCGGGAGGTCGCGGACGCCGGCGTCGCCCGCGTCCGCCGTGTAGTCCTCGGGGGAGGTCTCGTCGACGCCCTCGGGGGCCTTGACGGCCTTGAGGACGAAGGTCAGGACGACCGTGACGAGGACGTTGAGCGCGAAGGAGGTGAGGCCGATGTAGCCGATCTCACCGATGCCGGGGATCTCGGCGGCCGAACCGCCGAAGTGCTTCTGGGCCGGGTTGGTCGGGCTGGCGACGCCGTACGCGGTGACCGTGCCGTACACCATGCCGACGGCCCAGCCGGCGAGCAGCGCCCAGCGGTGGAACCAGCGGGTGAACAGGCCGCCGACGAGCGCCGGGAAGGTCTGCAGGATCCAGATGCCGCCGAGCAGCTGGAAGTTGATCGCGACCGTCTTGTCCATGGTGAGGACGAAGATCAGCGCGCCGACCTTCACCAGGAGGGAGACCAGCTTGGAGACCTTGGTCTCCTGGGCCGGGGTGGCGTCCTTCTTGATGAAGTCCTTGTAGATGTTGCGGGTGAAGAGGTTCGCCGCCGCGATCGACATGATCGCGGCCGGGACGAGCGCGCCGATGCCGATGGCGGCGAACGCGACGCCCGCGAACCAGTCCGGGAACATGTCCTCGAAGAGCTGCGGGATGGCGAGCTGGGGGTTGGTGACCTTGATTCCCGCGGCGATCGCCATGAAGCCGAGCAGCGCGAGCAGGCCCAGCATCAGCGAGTACAGCGGCAGGATCGTGGTGTTGCGGCGGATGACCTCGCGGCTCCGGGACGACAGCGTCGCCGTGATGGAGTGCGGGTACATGAAGAGCGCGAGCGCCGAGCCGAGCGCGAGCGTCGCGTACGTCCACTGGCCGGCCTCGCCGGGGACGAGCGCGCCCTTGTGCTTGCCGGTGGTCGGGTTGATCGCCTGGTACGCCTCGTCCGCCTTGGCGAAGACGTGGTCGAAGCCGCCCAGCTTGATCGGGATGTAGATGATCGCCACCGCGATGACGATGTAGATCAGCGTGTCCTTGACGAACGCGATGAGCGCGGGCGCCCGCAGGCCGGACGAGTAGGTGTACGCGGCGAGCACGCCGAACGCGATGAGCAGCGGCAGGTCCTTCACGAACCAGTTCGTGTCCTCGCCGCCGCCGACGCCCATCACGTCCAGGACGGCCTGGATGCCGACGAGCTGGAGCGCGATGTACGGCATGGTGGCGAGGATGCCGGTGATCGCCACCGCGAGCGACAGGCCCTTGGAGCCGAAGCGGCCGCGCACGAAGTCGGAGGTGGTGACGTATCCGTGCTTGTGCGAGACCGACCAGAGGCGCGGCAGGAAGGTGAAGATGAGCGGGTACACGAGGATCGTGTACGGGACGGCGAAGAAGCCGGCCGCGCCCGCCGCGTAGATGGCGGCGGGGACGGCGACGAAGGTGTACGCCGTGTAGAGGTCGCCGCCGAGCAGGAACCAGGTCACCCAGGTGCCGAACGACCGGCCGCCCAGGCCCCATTCGTCGAGGCTGTGCTCGTTCTCGGCCTTGCGCCAGCGCGCGGCGAGGAAGCCCATGACCGTGACGGCCAGGAAGAAGAAGACGAAGACGCCGAGCGCCACGCCGTTCACGCCGTCCTTCATCGCGCGTCACCTCCCTTGCGGGCACGCTGATCCCGCTGCCACAGCTTGTACGCGATCATGGTGAGAGCCGTGGAGATCAGCACCCAGAGCATCTGGTACCAGTAGAAGAACGGGATTCCGGCGAAAAGCGGTTCGGCCTTCGCATACGAGCTCACCCAGAGCATCGCCACGAACGGAGCGAACAGGCAGAGCGCGATCACCACCCGCAGGGGAGTGATGGTCGGTTGTTTCCCTTGTGTCACATCTGACGCTTCTGGCATGGCGATTCCGTCCCCTCACTGATCACCTCGATAATGCGTGGGAAATCTAGGGGACGGTTCTCGTGCTGGGAACCCCTGTCCGCATAACGGAAGCGATTCTTCGTAATCGGCTCGAATGCGTGGTCAGAGCCAGCCTTCTTTTGTCGCCCGTACGCCCGCCTCGAAACGGCTGCGCGCGCCCAGACGGTTCATCAGTTCCGAGCTCATCCGGCGGACGGTCCGCAGCGAGACGCCGAGCCGCCGGGCCGCGATGTCGTCCGTGCAGCCGATGCCGAGGAGCATCAGCAACTCCCGCTCCTGCGGGGAGAGGTCGTGGGCGTCGCGGCGCGGGGCCTCGCCGAAGGGGGTGCCGGAGTCCCACAGCCGGTCGAAGAGCACCACGAGCGCGTGGACCAGGCCGGGGCTGCGCACTTCGAGGGCGCCCGCGCGTCCGTCCGCCGGGTCGAGGGGGACGAGCGCGGCCTCGCGGTCGACGATCACCAGGAGCATCGGGACCACGGGCACGGTCCGGGCCTCGCCGCCGAGGCCGCAGTACCAGCGCACGTAGTCGACGGTCGGCGGGTCGTTGCGGAAGCTCTCCTGGTAGATCGAGCGGATCCTCACCCCGCGTTCCAGGGCGAGTTCGTCGAGCGGCCGGCTCGCGTCCATCGTGTCGGGGAGCTGGGCGCCGCCGGGCAGCAGCGAGAGGCACTCGGTGCGGGCGTTCGCGGCCAGGTCCTCCAGGCGTTCGCGGACCTCGTCGAGTCCCGTGATGCGGTCCACGAGGTCGTGCCGGACGCCCGGCCGGGGGCGGTCCGCGTGCGAGGCGAGGAGGCCGGCCACCGCCCGGCCCGCCTGCTCGAACCGGCGCGTGCGCCTGCTCAGTTCGGCCTCGGCGCGGGAGAGCAGGAACGACAGGCCGACGTCCGGGGTGAAGGGCTCGGCCTCGTCCGAGGCGTCGTCCACGAAGGCGAGCTTGAGCTCCGCGAGGCGGGCGAGGGCCGCGCGGACCTCCGGTTCGGGGCGGCCCAGCCGGGCCGTCAGGTCCGTCACGGCGCACCCGGGCCGCTCCAGGAGCAGGCGGTAGACGGCCTCCGCCGACTCCTCCAGGCCGAGCGCCTCCAGCATCAGGTGTCTCCCCCCGTGGCCGCATGGGTGATCGCGGTCGTCGATGCTAGAGGGAGGAACGGTCTAGGTCTAGACCAATTATGGCGAACTCGGGGGCGCGGGGCCTCAGTCGGCCTCGTCCAGCCGCTTCCTGAGCTCCGCGTCCAGGGTCAGCCCCACCGCGCCCAGCGCCTCGTCCAGCTGCGCCGGCGCACTCGCCCCGATCACCGGCAGGACGGGCAGCTCCCCGCCCAGCGCCCAGGCCAGCACCACCTGGCCGGCGCTCACCCCGAGCTCCGCCGCCACCTCGGCGAGCACCTGCAGGCGCCGCTCCGAACCCGCGTGCCGGTACTGCTCCGGGATCTCCTTGCCCGGATCGGTGTACGCGCCCGTCAGCTGCGTCGTGTACGCCGTGAACGTCAGCTCCGGCCGCGTCCCCAGATAGTCGAGCAGCTCCTCCGAGGCGTGCGGGTTCACCCCGAACTCCGCCCCGGGGCGCGGCCGCAGGTAGGTGTACCGCTGCTGCACGGCCGCGTAGTCCGGCACACCGGCGGCCGTCGCCGCGCCCCGGGACTCCTCGATCCGCCAGGCCGCGAAGTTCGAGCAGCCGGCCCGGCCGATCTTCCCGGCGTCCGCCAGCTCGCCGAAGGCGCCCATCGTCTCCGCGACCGGGGTCGACCGGTCGTCGATGTGCGCGTAGTACAGGTCGATCCGGTCCGTGCCCAGGTTCCGCAGGCTCTCCTCCACCTGGCGGCGGACCACCGGCGCCGAGAGGCCCTCCGCGCACTCCGGCCAGGCCGCGCCCGGCGGGTCCGGCAGCGCGCCGACCTTGGTGGCGATCACCATCTCGTCCCGGACGCCCCGGCTGCGCAGCCACCGGCCGATGAGCAGCTCGCTCTCGGCACCGGTCGCCCCCGGCTCCCAGAAGGCGTACGTGTTCGCGGTGTCGATGAAGGTGCCGCCGGCCTCGTGGAAGCGGTCGAGGACGGCGAAGGCCGCGGCCTCGTCGATCCGGGTGCCGAACGGCAGGGTGCCCAGGCACAGCGCGGACACGCGGGGGCCCTCGGGGCCGCCCAGGCTCGTGTACTCCATCGGTCTCTTCCTCTTCCTCGCCGGGGGCGGTAGCCGTCCCAGGCTCGCCCGCCGCGGGGCGCCCTGTCAGCGGGAACCGTGCGGCATGAAGCGCGTGGCCGGTTCGGTCCTGCATCTGAAAGCAGTCGCCGAACGCTTCTGACCAGGGGGTTTCCGGGCGATGGCACCTTCCTGCCGGGCGGAAGGTGCCGGGAGACGCCGAACGGCCGCACCCGGTGGGATGCGGCCGTTCGTCTCGTACGGGAGATCCGTACGGAAGCTCCGTACAGGAAGCTCCGTACGGCAAGCTCAGTCGTTCGGGCGCTGGAGGCGCGCCACGAACTTGTACCGGTCGCCGCGGTAGACGGACCGTACCCACTCGACCGGCTCGCCCTGGGCGTCCAGTGAGTGGCGGGAGAGCATGAGCATCGGCAGGCCGACGTCCGTGCCGAGCAGTCCGGCCTCGCGCGGGGTGGCCAGGGAGGTCTCGATGGTCTCCTCGGCCTCGGCGAGGTGCACGTCGTAGACCTCGGCGAGGGCCGTGTAGAGCGAGGTGTACTTCACCAGCGAGCGGCGCAGGGCGGGGAAGCGCTTCGCCGACAGGTGGGTGGTCTCGATCGCCATCGGCTCGCCGCTCGCGAGCCGGAGCCGCTCGATGCGGAGCACCCGGCCGCCGGCCGAGATGTCGAGCAGCCCGGCGAGGGTGTCGTCGGCCGTGACGTACCCGATGTCGAGGAGCTGGGAGGTGGGCTCCAGGCCCTGGGCCCGCATGTCCTCGGTGTACGAGGTGAGCTGGAGGGCCTGGGAGACCTTGGGCTTGGCCACGAACGTGCCCTTGCCCTGGATGCGCTCGAGGCGGCCCTCGACGACCAGCTCCTGGAGCGCCTGGCGCACGGTGGTGCGCGAGGTGTCGAACTCGGCGGCGAGGGTCCGCTCCGGCGGGACCGGCGTGCCGGGCGGCAGGGTCTCCGTCATGTCGAGCAAGTGCCGCTTCAGTCGGTAGTACTTGGGCACGCGCGCGGTGCGGGTGGCGACCCCGCCCTCCGTCTCCGTGCTGCCCGCGTCCGTGGCCATGGCCTGCCTTCCCGACTCCTGTGCTGCTGCCGTCACCGGCTCCTCCGAATGTCGCGGCTCACATGGTGGCACGCTTCGTGTGCCATCACGTCTTCTCCTGCCGATATGTGCCGGTTCGGCGAGGAGGAGTCGTCCTCCTGCTTCTTATACACCGAGAGATCCCTCGTTGGTCTAGGCCATTCCGGCGGAGGGGTGTGGACCGTTCGCCCCGCGTGGCTGCCGCCGCCCGCGCGGGCCGTCGGAACGGTGAAGTACCGCGTCCTCACGGTGCGTACGGGGCCTCCGGGGGAGCCCGGGCGGGGGGAGGTGTCGGTCCGATAACGGACACCGTTACCCCTCTTGCACACCCTTGACACCCCAAAAGGTCTAGGCCAAGCTCCCGGTACTGGTCTAAACCATTAAAGACCAGGTCCCAGCCCCACGAGCATTACCCGACGTATGTCTTCGCGCGGTGGGCAGGGGGGTTGCAGGCATCCCTGAGGAGGGTGGCGTGAAGCGCAAGCTCATCGCGGCGATCGGTGTCGCGGGCATGATGGTCTCCATCGCGGCGTGTGGTGGTTCCGACAAGGGCGGCGACAAGGCCGGCGGCAACGACGCCAAGGAGCTCACCGTCTGGCTGACGGTCGACGCCCAGAACAACTGGCCCGAGCTGGTCAAGGCCGCCGACGACGCGGTGACCAAGAAGCACCCGGGCATCAAGATCAAGCACGAGTACTACGGCTGGCCGGACAAGAACACCAAGCTCGACGCGGTGCTCGCCACGGACAAGGCCCCGGATGTTGTCGAGATGGGCAACACCGAGATGATCAGCTACATGGCCAAGGGTGCCTTCGCCGAGGTCGACGCGTCGAAGTTCGAGAACTCCGACAAGTGGCTCGACGCCCTCAAGGACTCGGTCACCTACAACGGCAAGACCTACGGCGTCCCCTACTACGCCGGTGGCCGCGTCGGCACCTGGCGCAAGGACGTCGCCGCCGAGGCGGGCGTCAAGGCCGCCCCGAAGACCTGGGCCGAGCTGACCGCCGCCCTCGACGCCATCCAGAAGAAGAAGGGCGACAAGTTCAGCGCCTGGTACCAGCCGTCGCCGGACTGGTACGCCGCGATGTCCTTCGTCTTCGACGCCGGCGGCTCCATCGCCAAGCAGGACGGCGAGACCTGGAAGGCGAACCTGTCCTCGCCGGAGTCCATCAAGGGCCTCACCGAGTACAAGAACATCCTCGACAAGTACATGCACGGCGACAAGACGAAGGACGAGTCCGACCGTCCCGTCGTCTTCGGCCAGGGCAAGTCCGCGACGATCTTCGCCGCCGGCTGGGAGGGCGCCACCGCCGCCGACCCGAAGAGCGACAAGGTCGGCGGGCTGAAGGACAAGCTCGAGAACTTCGTGATGCCCGGCCCGTCCGGCAAGCCCCTCCCGGTCTTCCTCGGCGGCTCGGACCTCGCCATCCCGGTCAAGTCCAAGGCGCAGGGCGTCGCCGGCGAGTGGATCGCCGCCTTCACCGGCGCCGAGGGCCAGAAGGGCCTCGTCGCCAAGGGCAACCTGCCCAACAACAAGGCGGACCTCGCCCCGCTGAAGAGCAACCCGGCCACCGCCGTCCCGGCGACCGCGGCCGAGCTGAGCTACTTCGTCCCGACCGCCCCCGGCTGGGGCCAGGTCGAGAAGGCCCAGATCCTCAAGACGATGCTCATCGACATCGCCAAGGGCAAGTCCGTCGAGGAGGCCGCCAAGGCCGCCGACACCGCGATCGACAAGGTCATCAACACCAAGTGACCTAGGGCAGGGCCCCGTCACGCCGACGGGGCCCTGCTGCCCGCACCACGAGAGGGATCGCTGAGGAGCACGGGATGAGTGCCGCAGACACAACCACCGCGAAGGTGCCGCCGGTGCGGCAATCGCCACCCTCCGGCTCCACAGCCGGTGGCCCGGGGAAGCCCGGCAAGAAGTCGGACGGCGGGGCAGGCGTCCCATGGCTGCTGCTCGCGCCATGCCTCCTGGTCCTCCTCCTGGTGCTGGGCTATCCGCTGGCCCGGCTGGTCATCCTCTCGTTCCAGAACTTCGGGCAGCCCCAGCTGTGGGGCTTCCAGGAGGCGGAGTGGGCCGGTTTCGACAACTTCACCAAGATCCTCGGTGACGGCGAGTTCTGGACCGTCGTGCTGCGCACCGTGCTGTTCGCGGCCGGCGCCGTGATCGTCACCATGGTCCTCGGCATGATGATCGCCCTCCTGCTCCAGCGCGTCTCGGGCTGGGTCAAGACACTGATCAACATCGTGCTCGTGGCGAGCTGGGGCATGCCCATCATCGTCGCCACCGCCATCTTCAAGTGGCTCTTCGACGCCGACTACGGCGTGCTCAACTGGCTGCTCAGCCGCATCCCCGGCGTCGACATGATCGGCCACAACTGGTTCGCCAGCGGCCCGCAGGGCCTCGCCGTGATCATGCTGCTCGTCGTCTGGGGCGCCGTCCCCTTCGTCGTCATCACCCTGAGCGCCGGCCTCACGCAGGTGCCCAAGGAGCTCGAAGAGGCCGCCCGCCTCGACGGAGCCGGCGCCTGGGGCGTCTTCCGCTTCGTCACGCTGCCCATCCTCAAGCCCATCATCGTCATGCTGACCACGCTGTCGGTGATCTGGGACATGGGCGTCTTCCCGCAGGTCTACGTGATGCGCAACGGCCACCCCGAGCCCGAGTTCCAGCTCCTCACCACGTACTCCTTCGACCGGGCGTTCGTCGTCAACGACTACGGCACCGGCTCCGCGATCGCGCTCGTCACGGTCCTGCTGCTGCTCGGCGTCGTCGCCGTCTACATGCGCCAGATGCTCAAGATCGGAGACGTGGAGTGAGCGCCGCCAACGCCACGGCAGCCCCGGCCAAGTCGCCGGCGCCCGCCGTCACCCACCGCCGCAAGTCCAAGCTCGGCTGGAACGTCCTCGGCCTGCTCGTCGTCCTCACGGCCGGCTTCCCGGTCTACTGGATGATCAACACGGCGTTCAAGCCGGCCAAGGACGCCATCGACCCGGACCCGCACTTCTTCCCGTCGACCTTCACGCTGGAGAACTTCAAGCGTGCCCTCGACATCGCGGACTTCTGGGGCCCCGTCGGCCGCAGCCTCGTCGTCTCGCTGGTCGTGGTCGTCATCGGCATCGCGGTCGGCCTGCTCGCCGCCCTCGCGATCTCCCGCTTCTCCTTCCGCGGACGCAAGGCCGTCATCGTCGGCATCCTCGCCGTCCAGATGGTCCCGCTCGTCGCGATGATCATCCCGGTCTTCCTGCTGCTCAACGACCTCGGTCAGTACGACAGGCTCAGCGGCCTGATCATCACCTACCTGACCTTCATCCTCCCCTTCACGGTGTGGACGCTGCGCGGCTTCATCGTCAACATCCCGAAGGAGCTGGAGGAGGCGGCCATGGTCGACGGCTGCACCCGCACCGGCGCCTTCGTCCGCGTCGTCTTCCCGCTGCTCGCGCCGGGCATGGTGGCCACCTCCGTCTACGCCTTCATCCAGGCGTGGAACGAGTACCTCTACGCCCTGATGCTGATGAGCCAGCAGAACCAGACGGCCACCGTCTGGCTCTCCAACTTCATCACCAAGAACGGCACCGAGTACGCCCCGATGATGGCCGGCTCCACCATGATGGCCGTCCCCATCGTGATCCTCTTCCTCCTCGTCCAGCGCAAGATGGCCGCCGGCCTGACCGCCGGCGCGGTGAAGGGATAACGGCTTCCCATGACCACACTCGTACACGGCTCGGACACCCTGACCCGTGACGCGCTCACGGTCCTCCAGCCCGGCTTCGTCGGCACCACCGCCCCCGACTGGCTGCTCCGCCGCATCGGCGAGGGCCTGTCCTCGGTCGGCCTCTTCGGCCGGAACATCGTCGACCCCGCGCAGCTCGCCGCGCTCACCGCGCAGCTGCGCGCCGAGCGGGACGACGTCCTCGTCGCCATCGACGAGGAGGGCGGCGACGTCACCCGCCTGGAGGTCAAGCAGGGCTCGTCCTTCCCCGGCAACTACGCGCTGGGCAGCGTCGACGACGTCGAGCTCACCCGTGCCGTCGCCCGCGAGCTCGGCCGCCGGCTCGCACAGTGCGGCGTCGACCTGAACTGGGCGCCCTCGGCGGACGTGAACTCCAACGCCGAGAACCCGGTCATCGGCGTCCGCTCCTTCGGACCGGACCCGGACCTCGTCGCCCGGCACACCGTGGCGTACGTCGACGGGCTCCAGGGAGCCGGGGTCGCGGCCTGCACGAAGCACTTCCCCGGACACGGCGACACCAACGTGGACTCCCACGACGCGCTGCCCCGGATCGATGTGGACCTCGCCACACTGCACGCCCGTGAGCTGGTACCTTTCCGCGCGGCCGTCGCCGCGGGTACCAAAGCGGTCATGAGCGCGCATATTCTGCTCTCCGCGCTCGACCCCCATCGTCCGGCCACCCTGAGCCCGCAGATCCTCACCGGTCTGCTGCGCCAGGAGCTGGGCTTCGAGGGGCTGATCGTCACCGACGGCATGGAGATGCAGGCCGTCGCGGCGACGTACGGCATCGAGCGCGGATCGGTCCTCGCCATCGCCGCGGGCGCCGACGCCATCTGCGTCGGCGGCGGGCTGTGCGACGAGGACACCGTACTGCGGCTGCGCGACGCGCTCGTCGACGCGGTACGGACCGGTGAACTGCCCGAGGAGCGGCTGGCCGACGCCGCGGCGCGCGTGCGCGCCCTGGCGGCCTGGACCCAGGCGCACCGGGCCAGGGGGGCTGTGGCGGTGCCGGGCGTGGCATCACAGGAGGGGACCGCGCCCGGCGCCGACATCGGACTGGTGGCGGCCCGCCGCGCCCTGAAGGTGACCCGGGGGGAGCGGCCGTACACGCCGATGACCAGCGCCCCCTACGTGGCCGCCTTCACCCCGGTCGCGAACTTCGCGGTCGGCGACGAGACGCCCTGGGGCATCGCGGCCGAGCTGGACCGCCTGCTGCCCGGCACGGAGACCGCCTCGTACGACGAGCCGTCCGTGGACGCCGTCCTGGCCGCCGCGGGGGAGCGGCGGATCGTCGCGGTCGTACGGGACGCCCACCGGCACCCGTGGATGATCGAGGCCCTGGACGGTCTCCTCGCGGCCCGCCCCGACACCGTCGTGGTCGAGATGGGCCTCAACGAGGCGGAGCCCCGCGGGGCCCTGCACATCGCCACGCACGGCGCGGCCCGGGTCTGCGGCCGCGCGGCGGCGGAGGCCGTGGCCGGCACCGGCGCCTGAGGGTCTTCCGTACGAGAAGGGCCCCGCACCCGACCGGGTGCGGGGCCCTTCGCCGTACGCCTCAGATGCCCTGCCAGGAGGGCTTGGCGGCGAAGGTCTGGCGGAAGTAGTCCGCGAGCTTCAGCTTGGAGGCGGCCGCCTCGTCCACGACGACCGTGGCGTGCGGGTGCAGCTGGAGCGCGGAGGCCGGTACGAGCGCCGCCACCGGGCCCTCGACGGTCTGCGCCACGGCCTCGGCCTTGCCCTCGCCGGTGGCGAGCAGCACCAGGTGGCGGGCCTCCAGGATGGTGCCGATGCCCTGGGTGATGACGTGGTGCGGCACCTGCTCCATGTCGTTGTCGAAGAACCGGGCGTTGTCCACACGGGTCTGCTCGGTGAGCGTCTTGATCCGGGTGCGGGAGGCGAGCGAGGAGCACGGCTCGTTGAAGCCGATGTGCCCGTCGGTGCCGATGCCGAGGATCTGCAGGTCCACGCCTCCGGCCTCGGTCAGGGCCCTGTCGTACGCCTCGCAGGCCGCCTGGACGTCCTCGGCGGAACCGTCGGGGCCCATGAAGGCCTCCGGGGAGAGCCCGAGCGGCTCGACGACCTGGCGGAGCACGGTGGAGCGGTACGACTCCGGGTGCCCCGCGGGCAGGCCGACGTACTCGTCCAGCTGGGCGATGCGGGCCCGGGAGGCGTCCACGGCCCCGGCCTTCACCTGGGCGACGAGGGCGTCGTAGATCGGGATCGGGGTCGAGCCCGTGGCCACGCCGAGCAGCGCGTCGGGCTTGCGGCGCAGGAGGTCGGCGATGCCGTCCGCGATGAGCTCGCCGCCGGCCTTGGCGTCCTTGACGATGACAACTTCCACGCTGTGCCTGCCGATCTGGTGAGGGGCTGGTGAAGGACCGTGTGGTATAGACCAATCTAGGTCCAAATCTAGCAGAGGGAAGGCCTTCTCCCCATGCCGTTCCGCCCCGCGGACGACACCACCTCCATCGTCGGCCGCCCCCGTCGCACCAGCCACTCGGACCCACCCCCGGAAGCCGCCGCCCACCCGCCCCCGACGCCGCTCGACCCCCGCCCCGGGAGCCGCTCGACCCCCGCCCCGGGAGCCGCCCGATCCCCGTCCCTGGGGTCGCCCGCCTCTTCACGGATCCGGGGCATCCCCGTGGCTGCCTGATGACCTCCGCCGCGATCAACTGCTCGACCCCCGAGGGCGAGGAGGCCTTGCGCGGCCGCCGGAACGCGAACCTGGCGTTGTCCGAGGACCGGATCCGCCGCGACGTCGAGTCGGGCGAGCTGCCGGCCGGCACCGACCCTCGCGCGCTCGCCCGTTTCAGAGGTGCCGTCCTTCAGGGCATGTCCCAGCGGGCCCGCGACGGGGCGACGGCGGAGGAGCCGGCGGCGGTGGCCGAGGCGGCGGGGCGGGCCCGGCCGGTGGCGGCGGGCTGATGCCGGACGGGGCCCGGCCTGCTGGCCGAAGCCTGCGAGGGCCCCCGGGGCCGGGCGGCGCGAGAGCGGTGGGGGCGGGGGAAAGGCCCCGGAAAGACCCGCGGGCCGCGGCGCCTGGCGGGACCCTCAGCCCGCCCGGCACCGCAGCCCGGAGTTGCCCGGCCGAGGGTGTGCGGTCCCGCGGCCGTGTGGGAGGTCTCGGCGCAGTCAGGGCAGAGAGCGCCGGGTACCTCGTCCATCCTCCTGTGCGGGGAGGATGGAGGCTCTGTTGCGTTCATTGTGGACTAGACCATTCTTGTCTGTCCATCCATGGGAACGCGGTCCTTCCCGGCCCATCCTCCAACACGGAGCCCCGGAGATCCAGGTTCACCGCCCCTGTAATTCCGCAGGTACGCTCGCACCGTGCCCTCCATGAACGACCTCGTCCGCCAGCACACCGCCCTGAGCGACTCCGACCTCGAGTGGCTCCACCTGCTGGTGTCGGAGTGGCAGCTGCTCTCCGACCTCTCCTTCGCCGACCTCGTGCTCTGGGTCCCGACCCTCGACGGCACGCGGTACGTCTCCGTCGCCCAGATGCGGCCCAACACCGGCCCCACCTCCTACCAGGACGACATGGTCGGCCACCTGGTCCCGCGCGGCCGCCGCCCGTTGCTCGACGCCGCCCTCGACGAGGGCCGGATCGTCCGCGAGGGCGACCCGGAGTGGCGCGAGGAGGTCCCGGTGCGGGTCGAGTCCATCCCCGTGCGCCGCGAGGGCCGGGTCCTCGGCGTCATCGCCCGCAACACGAACCTGCTGACCGTCCGCACCCCCTCCCGCCTGGAGCTCACCTACCTCCAGTCGGCCTCCGACCTCGCCCAGATGATCGCCGCCGGAACGTTCCCCTTCCCCGGTGAGCAGGTCGACATGGACTCCTCGCCGCGCGCCGGCGACGGCCTCGTCCGCCTCGACGCCGAGGGCGTCGTCCAGTACGCCTCGCCGAACGCCCTCTCCGCGTACCACCGGCTCGGTCTCGCCGCCGATCTCGTCGGCCAGCACCTCGGCCAGATCACCGCCGAACTCGCCCCCTCCCGGGGCCCGGTGGACGAAGCCCTGGTCAAACTGGCCTCCGGCTACGCGCCCCGCGAGTTCGAGGTCGAGGGCAACGGCGGAGTGATCCAGCTGCGGGCGATCCCGCTCAAGCCCAAGGGCACCCGCATCGGTTCGCTCGTCCTGCTCCGGGACGTCACCGAACTGCGCCGCCGCGAGCGCGAGTTGATCACCAAGGACGCCACCATCCGGGAGATCCACCACCGGGTGAAGAACAACCTCCAGACGGTGGCCGCCCTGCTCCGCCTCCAGGCCCGCCGGATGGACTCCGACCGGGGCCGCGAGGCCCTCAACGAGGCCGTGCGGCGCGTCGGTTCGATCGCCATCGTCCATGAGACGCTGTCCCAGAACCTGGACGAGCGGGTGGAGTTCGACGAGATCGCCGACCGGGTCATCGCGATGGTCGCCGAGATCTCCCCGGGCAAGGTCACCTGCCGGCGCAACGGCCGCTTCGGCATCCTCGACGCCGAGGTCGCCACCCCGCTCTCCATGGTCCTCACCGAGATCCTGCAGAACGCGCTGGAACACGCCTTCGCCCAGGGGGAGCAGGGCACGGTCGAGGTCAGCGCCGTCCGCGGCGAGACCCGGGCGGACGCCCGGCTCCTGATCACGGTCCAGGACGACGGCCGCGGTCTGCCCGAGGGCTTCGACCCGCAGCGGGCCGGCAACCTCGGCCTCCAGATCGTGCGGACCCTGGTGGAAGGGGAGTTGGGCGGTTCCTTCGACATGCTGCCGGGCGCCGAGCGCGGCACGAAGGTGGTCCTCGACCTTCCCGTACGGCCGCAGAAGTAAGGCGCCGCAGCAGAAAGACGGGCGCACAGCAGCGAGCCCCGGACCGAAGGGAATCGGTCCGGGGCTCGAATGCTGTGGGTTACTGCTGCGCGCTGCGGCTCGGGGGCGGTGATTGCGTACGCGGTGTACGCGCCGCGTGCCTCAGGCTGTGCAGGTGGCTCAGGCGCTGGCGTTACGCGCCCGGTTGCGAGCGGCACGGCGCTTCATCGCGCGGCGCTCGTCCTCGCTGAGGCCACCCCAGACGCCGGAGTCCTGGCCGGACTCGAGCGCCCACTGCAGGCACTGCTCCATGACGGGGCAGCGGCGGCAGACGGCCTTGGCTTCCTCGATCTGCAGCAGCGCAGGACCGGTGTTGCCGATGGGGAAGAACAGCTCGGGGTCTTCCTCACGACAAACGGCGTTGTGACGCCAGTCCATGGCTGCTACCTCTCTCAGTGTTACGTGCGAGTTGCTTGTGAATGTGAACGCTTTCACGAATCCCTCGACAAGGGAAGGGCCGACTGCCAGATGAACTGGTGTGGTCCTGTTGCTTGAGGTGGGGTTCTGGCTCTCAGTGGAGGCCGGTCTTGCGGGCCGTCCCGATCGCCAAGAAGAGACTCCCAAACCCCAGCAGCGGATACAACCCCTTCCGGAAAGTTTTTTTTGATTCCTCGGTGTCGGCTAGGTCACAGCCGTACTTCTTAGGGGTGGATGCGCGCCTAAACGTTCGAGTGAAAGGACTTTGGGCCCTTCCACTCACACAATCACACGCAGTGCACGGCGTACGCCTGTGAACGTCACGCTCGTACGCAGTCCGAGGTGGTCTCCGTCCATCTGCAGAGGGAGGGGAACCTTCGAATGCAAGGTGAAGTCGGTCAGATCGTGCAGAGACACGGCATGCTTGCCGCGCGGGCCCCGCTCCGGGGTCGAAGTGAGCAGCTGGGCGCCGTAACGGGCCACCGCCGGAGTGGAGAGCCGGCGCAGTCCGAGCACGTCGAGCGCGGTCTCGAAGGACGCCTCCGGGGACGCGTACACCGGGCGATTGCCCAGGTAGGTCCAGGGGGAGGTGTTGCAGATTATGGAGAGGACCAGGTCCTCGACCGGCTCCGCGCCGGGGCGCTCCAGGGTGATCGTGCCGTGCCGGCGGTTCGGTTCCTCCAGGAACTGGCGCACCACCTGGCGCAGATAGAGGGCGTGCGTCGATCTCTTTCCGCGCTCGCGCTGCTGTTCGACCCTGCCGATGACGCTCGCGTCGAAACCGAGACCGGCACAGAACGTGAACCAGCGTTCGGGAACCGACTCGTCCTCCGTGCCCGGCGTCCCGGACGCGAGCCCGAGGCTCACCGTCCGTGTCCGCCGCTCACGCAGCGCGTCGAGCAGGGCGCCGGTCGCCTCCACGGCGTCGTTCGGCAGGCCGAGGGCGCGGGCGAAGACATTGGTCGAGCCGCCGGGGACGACCGCGAGGCTCGGCAGCCGGTCCGGATCGGGCCCCTCGTGCAGCAGCCCGTTGACGACCTCGTTCACCGTGCCGTCCCCGCCGAGGGCCACGACCAGGTCGATGTTCCCGGCCTCGGCGGCCCGCCGGCCCAGGTCGCGGGCGTGCCCGCGGTACTCGGTGGTGACCGCCTCCAGCTTCATCTCGCTGGCCAGCGCGTGGATGAGCACGTCCCGGGTGCGGGCACTCGTGGTGGTGGCTGCCGGGTTGACCACGAGGAGTGCGCGCATGACCGCCAGCGTACCTACCCTCCGGTACCGGGCCCAGCCCAGGCCGATCCCCGGACACCTCCGACGGGCCGGGCCGGGGTGCGGCCCCGTGCCTCAGGCGCCCCCGTTACGCTGCCTTGCATGAGCAGTGCGAGCAGTACGAGCAGTACGGAGCAGACCTCCCGCCCCGCCCGCCTGGCCGCGGCCGCGGGCGTGACCCTCGTCGAGGCCCTCGGGCTCCTCGCCGGAGGCGTCTACATGCTGGTGCGGACGCTCCTCGACGGGGGCTCCGGCGGCGGCGACGTCACCACCGGGGTGACGGGCGGTGTGACCGTGATCGCACTCGGACTGATCCCGCTCGCCGCCGCCCGCGGCCTGTGGACGAAGCGCTCCTGGAGCCGCGGCCCGGCCGTGATCACCCAGATCCTCGCCCTGCCGGTCGCCTGGCAGATGCTCCAGACCGACGGCGTGATCCCCTACGGGATCGCCCTGGCCGCGCTCGCCGTGGCCGGGCTCGTCCTCCTGGTGAACCCGGCCACGACCGAGGCGCTCGGCATCCGGCGCCCCGGTCAGGGCGCCTGAGGGACTACTCCTCCACCAGAAGCTTCTCCCGCAGCTGGGCGAGCGTCCGGGCCAGCAGCCGGGAGACGTGCATCTGCGAGATGCCCACCTCCTGCGCGATCTGCGACTGCGTCATGTTCCCGAAGAAGCGAAGCAGCAGGATCCGCTTCTCCCGGGGCGGCAGGTCCTCCAGGAGCGGCTTGAGCGACTCGCGGTACTCGACCCCCTCCAGGGCCTCGTCCTCCGCGCCCAGCGTGTCCGCCACCGCCGGCGACTCGTCGTCGGTGTCCGGGACGTCCAGGGAGAGCGTCGAGTAGGCGTTGGCCGACTCCAGGCCCTCCAGGACCTCCTCCTCCGAGATCCCCAGCCGCTCCGCCAGCTCGTGCACCGTCGGCGAGCGGCCGTGCTGCTGGGAGAGCTCCGCCGTCGCCGTGGTCAGCGAGAGCCGCAGCTCCTGGAGCCGGCGCGGCACCCGGACCGCCCACCCCTTGTCACGGAAGTGACGCTTGATCTCGCCGACGACCGTCGGCGTCGCGTACGTGGAGAACTCCACCCCGCGCTCCGGGTCGAAGCGGTCGACCGACTTGATCAGGCCGATCGTCGCCACCTGCGTCAGGTCGTCCAGCGGCTCGCCGCGGTTGCGGAAGCGCCGGGCCAGGTGCTCCACCAGCGGCAGGTGCATGCGCACCAGCCGGTTGCGCAGCTCCGCCTTCTCCGGGGAGCCCTCGGGCAGCTCGCGCAGCTCGATGAAGAGGGCGCGGGCCCCGCTCCGGTCGTGCGGGTCCGGGACGGCGTCGTCCTCGTCGCCGCCCTCGGCCTTCCCCGCCGCCCCGGCCGCCCCGGCGCCCTCGGGCGCCTGCGCCCCGGGGGCCTCGGCGGAGCCCTCGGGACGCGCGGGGGCCTCGGCGGTCCCTGGTGTCTCGGGAACCTCGGGGTGCTGCTCGTGCTCGCTCATCTGGTCCGCCTGCTCCGTAGCGACCCTGTTCGGCCGCGCCTGCTGCTCAGGGATGCCGGCCGTCGCGTCCCCGCTCCTCACGCCGGGCCTGGCCCCGCGCCGCGCTGTTTGTACAGGCTGATCGAGACCGTGCGGTCATCGGCCACCGACGACTCCACCTTCCCGGCGAGGGCCGACAGCACGGTCCACGCGAAGGTGTCCCGCTCGGGCGCCCTGCCGTCCGTCGTCGGGGCGGAGACGGTCACGTCGAGGGAGTCGTCGACCAGCCGGAAGACACAGCTGAGGACGGACCCCGGCACGGCCTGCTGGAGCAGGATGGCGCAGGCCTCGTCGACCGCGATCCGCAAGTCCTCGATCTCGTCGAGGGTGAAGTCCAAGCGCGCCGCGAGACCGGCCGTGGCCGTACGCAGCACGGACAGATAGGCACCCGCAGCGGGCAGCCGGACTTCCACGAAGTCCTGGGTCCCGGGCTCGCCTGCGATCTGGGACACCCTCACCTCCAAGGTGGCACAAGCTCATTCGGGGTCCGGGGGCGAAGACCCCCGAACCGGGCGGTACGCAGGGAGCCTGCGCGGTCCGCCGTGACGCTATCGCGATCCATCCTGCCCTGTCGCCGCGAGCCCTGAAGACCAGGTGATCCCCCGCCGCCGGCAGCCGCGGAGACCCGCGGAGGGGTGACGTACCCAGCCGTCGGACGGTCGAACCGTCCCGGACGCACCGGCCGTCAGACGATCGAACCGTCGACGAAGCACCAGCGCCAGGCCTCGCCCGGCTCGAAGGTCCGCATCACCGGGTGCCCGGTCGTGGAGAAGTGCCCCGTCGCGTGCCGCCCCGCCGAGGAGTCGCAGCAGCCCACGTGCCCGCAGCTCAGACAGAGCCGCAGCTGGACCGGGTGCGTGCCGTCCGCCAGGCACTCGGGACAGGTGTCGGCCAGCGGGGCAGGCTCGGGGCGCGGCATTTCGGCTACGTGCGGGCACTCGCTCATGATGGCCAGGTTACGTTGCGGCACGGGACGGGGTCGGGGATGGACGCACTTCAGCTGGTGGGACTGGTGGCGGCGAGCGCCGCCGTGGCCGGGTTCGCCCGCAGGACCTTCGTGCCCGCCCCGCTGCTCCTGGTCGCCGTCGGCCTCGCCGCCTCGTACCTGCCGGGGGTCCCCGACTACACCCTCGACCCGCACATCGTGCTGCCGCTGGTCCTGCCCCCGCTCCTCTACACGGCCGCCGTCGACTCCTCGTACCTCGACCTGCGGGCCAACATCAGGCCCGTGGCGCTGCTCTCCGTCGGGTACGTCCTCTTCGCCACCGTGGCCGTGGGCTGGCTCGCGTACGTCCTCGTGCCCGACCTGCCGCTCACCGCCGCGCTCGTCCTCGGCGCCGTGATCGCCCCGCCGGACGCGGTCGCCGCCACCGCCATCGCCCGCAGGCTGGGCCTGCCGAACCGGATCACCACGATCCTCCAGGGCGAGTCCCTCGTGAACGACGCCACCGCGATCACCGCGTACAAGGTCGCCCTCGCGGCCGCCGTCGGCGCGGGCGTCAGCTGGGCCGGCGGCCTGTGGGAGTTCGTCCTGGCCGCGGTCGGCGGCATCGGCGTCGGCCTGGTCCTGATGGTGCCGATCCACTGGCTCCGCACCCACCTCACCGAGGCCCTGCTCCAGAACACCCTCTCCCTGCTCATCCCGTTCATCGCGTACGCCGCCGCCGAGGAGGTCGGCGCCTCCGGGGTCCTCGCCGTCGTCGTGGTCGGCCTCTTCCTCGGCCACAAGGCCTGGAAGGTCGACTTCGCCACCCGGCTCCAGGAGGAGGCCGTCTGGAAGATGGTCGCCTTCGTCCTGGAGTCCGCCGTCTTCGCCCTGATCGGCCTCCAGCTGCCGTACGTCGTCAAGGGGCTCGGCCGGTACGGCATGGGCGAGGCGGCCTGGTACGCGGTCGGGGTCTTCGTCGCCGTGGTCGTCGTCCGCTTCGTCTGGGTCTACCCGGCGACGTTCCTGCCCCGCTGGATGTCCCCGGGCATCCGGGAGCGGGAGCCCGAGGTGGACTGGCGGGCGCCGCTCGTCGTCGGCTGGGCCGGCATGCGCGGGGTGGTCTCGCTGGCCATCGCCTTCTCCATCCCCGTCGTCACCGACGGCGAGGAGTTCCCCGCCCGGAACCTCGTCCTGTTCCTCACCTTCACCACCGTGATCGGCACCCTCGTGGTGCAGGGCCTCACCCTGCCGCCCCTCATCCGGTTCCTGAAGCTCCCCGGCCGCGACCGGTACGCCGAGACCCTCGCCGAGGCGCAGGCCCAGAGCGAGGCCTCGCGGGCCGCCGAGGAACGCCTCGACGCGCTCCTCGCCGACGAGCGCAACGCCCTGCCGAAACCCCTCGCCGACCGGCTGCGCACGGTCATGGAACGCCGCCGCAACTCCGTGTGGGAACGCCTCGGCGCCGTCAACGAGATCACCGGGGAGACGGTGGACGACACCTACCGCCGCCTCTCGCGCGAGATGATCGACGCCGAACGCGAGGTCTTCGTCCAGCTCCGCGACGCCCGCCGCATCGACGACGAGATGATGCGCACCCTCCTCCGCCGCCTCGACCTGGAGGAGGCGGCGGCGTACCGGGAGGCCGACTAGGGCGCGCCCGTGATCACGGCGGCGAGCCGGGTGCCCGGCGGGAAGGCGCCCTCCTCCGCGAGGGTCGTCAGACCGTGGAGCATTTTGGCGACATACAGCCGCTCGATGGCGAGTCCGTGCCGCGTCTCGAAGTCCTGTGCGAAGGACTCCAGGGCAGGGGGCACGCGCGCGTAGCCCCCGCCGTGGAAGCGCTCGTCTAGGGCCCAGTCGCCGCGCGGGCCGCCGAAGGCGGTCTCCTGGAGGGCGCGGACCTCCCCGCCGAGGAAGCCGCCCTTGAGGACGGGGACGCCGAGGGTCCGGCCCTCGAACCCGGCGGCGAGCCCCGCCAGGGTGCCGCCCGTGCCGCAGGCGACCGCGGCGACGTCGGCGAGGCCGGCGAGCTCGCGGCCCAGCTCCACGCAGCCGTGGACGGCGAGCGCGTTGCTGCCGCCCTCCGGGACCACGTACGCGCCCGCGGGGGCCCGTTCCAGGAGCCCCGCGAGCGTGGCCGGGTCGTTCTTCGCGCGGTACGTGGCCCGGTCCACGAACTGGAGCCGCATCCCGTCCGCCGCGCACCGCGCGAGCGAGGGGTTGAGCGGGCGTCCGGCCAGCTCGTCGCCCCGGACCACCCCGACCGTCGGGAAGCCGAGCAGCCGCCCGGCGGCGGCCGTCGCCCGCAGGTGGTTGGAGTACGCGCCGCCGAAGGTGAGCACGGGCCGCCCGGCCGCCTCGCGCAGGTTGAGCGCGAGCTTGCGCCACTTGTTGCCCGGCAGGTCGGGGTGGATGAGGTCCTCGCGCTTCAGGAGCAGCGTGAGGCCGCGCCGGGCGAAGCGCTCGTCCTCCACCGGCTCCAGGGGCGAGGGGAGCCGGGGCCGCAGACGGGAGAGGTCGGACGCGTTCACCCGGACATTCTCGCCGGTCGAACGCGTCTTGCCGGCGCCTCTCGCCGGTCGAACGCGTCCGTCGGCTCCCCTCGCCGCCCCTGGTCCGGCCCGGGCGACGGACGCCCCGTGGGGTCAGCGCAGCAGGTCGGCGACACGTTCCCGCATCGACGCCATCGTGAACCCGCGCGGGTCCACCTTGCCCGGCTGCCACTCCAGGTGCCCGATGACCGAGCGGTGCGTCCAGCCGTGCACCCGGCACACGGCCGCCGCCGCCTTCGCGATGGCCTCCAGCTGGACCTTGGGCCACGGGTCCTCGCCGTCGCCGAGGTTCTCGCACTCGAAGCCGTAGAAGTGCCGGTTGCCGTCCGTGGTGGCCTCGTCGTCCGGCGGCAGCCGCCGCTCGGCGATGACGGCCCGGAGGACCTCGTCGTCGCCGAGCCCCGCGTGGTTGGCCCGCCCGTAGCCGACGAGGTGGACCGTGCCGTCCTTGGCGATCACGCCGTGGCAGAGCGGTCCCGGCAGGGCCTCGTAGCCGTCCCGGCAGATCCGGACGGTGGCGGCGGTGCCCCGGGTCACGGTGTGGTGGATCATCACGCCGTGCACCGGGCCCCAGGGGCCCTTGTGGTTGCGGTTGTGGGTGGACCAGTCGCCGACCTGGACGACCGCGAGGCCCTCGCCGCGTAGCGCGTTCAGGAACCTGCTCGCGGACATGGGTGAGCTCATGACCGACTCCTTCCGGAGGACGGGGTGAACTTCCGGAGTACCGGAGTCCACCACTCCGCCGCCATCCGTTCGGACCGTGTGCGAGCCGATCCGGACAGATGGCCAGGAGGCGGGTGGGGCTCCGCTGTTCGGATGGAAATTGCGTGACATGCCCCGAAGATCGTCGAACAGTCCCACCCGAATGTGTAATGGCGCCGACACGTTCCGTACTGAAAGGCTTCCTTCGCAACTCAGTCATACGAGAGGGAGTTCCATGTCCGTTGGTTCGGTTGACGGCGAGGTCCGCGCGGAGCAGCAGGGTCCGCAGCAGAGTCTCGGCACCGCCGCCGCGCGGAACCTCGCCACGACCACCAAGTCGGCCCCGCAGATGCAGGAGATCACCTCCCGGTGGCTGCTGCGGACGCTGCCGTGGGTCCAGGTGCAGGGCGGCACGTACCGGGTGAACCGGAGGCTCAGCTACTCCGTGGGCGACGGCCGCGTCACCTTCGTCCAGACCGGAGAGCGCGTCGCGGTGATCCCCGCCGAACTCGGCGAACTCCCCGCCCTGCGCGGCTACGAGGACGAGAGCGCGCTGACCGAGCTCGCGGCCCGCTGCACCCAGCGGGAGTACGCGGCGGGCGAGGTCATCGCCGTCGCGGGCGCCCCCACCGACCGGGTGCACCTCCTCGCGCACGGCCGCATCGAGCAGATCGGCGAGGGCCCCTACGGCGACGAGGCCGTCCTCGGCGTCCTCGCCGACGGCGCCTACCTCGGCGAGGCCGCGCTGCTCTCCGCGGACGCCACCTGGGACTGGACCGCCCGGGCCGCCACCGCCTGTACGGTCCTGGAGCTCACCCGGGACGACGTGCGCAACCTCGCGGACCGGGTCGGCTCGCTCGCCGCCCACCTCGCGGGCGTGGCCTCGACGCCCGACCGGAGCACCAACACCTACGGCGAGGCCGCCATCGACCTCTCCGCCGGCCACGTCGGCGAGGCGGTCGTCCCGCACACCTACGTCGACTACGACGCCTCGCCCCGCGAGTACGAACTGAGCGTCGCCCAGACCGTGCTGAAGGTCCACAGCCGCGTCGCCGACCTCTACAACCAGCCGATGAACCAGACCGAGCAGCAGTTGCGGCTCACGGTCGAGGCGCTCCGCGAGCGCCAGGAGCACGAGCTCATCAACAACAAGGAGTTCGGCCTCCTCGCCAACTGCGACTACGGGCAGCGGATCCAGCCGCACGACGGCGCCCCCAGCCCGGACGACATGGACGAGCTCCTCTCCCGCCGCCGGGGCTCCAAGATGTTCCTCGCCCACCCGCGCGCCATCGCCGCCTTCGGCCGCGAGCTCAACAAGCGCGGACTGGTCCCCGAGACCATCGAGATCGCCGGCAACCGCATCCCGACCTGGCGCGGCGTGCCGATCTACCCGTGCAACAAGATCCCGGTCACGGATGCCCGGACCACCTCGATCATCTGCATGCGCACCGGCGAGGCCGACCAGGGCGTGATCGGTCTGCACCAGACCGGCCTCCCCGACGAGATCGAGCCCAGCCTCTCCGTCCGCTTCATGGGCATCGACGAGCAGGCGATCATCTCCTACCTGGTCACGGCCTACTACTCGGCGGCGATCCTCGTCCCGGACGCGCTCGGTGTCCTGGAGAACGTCGAGGTCAGCCGCTGGCGCTGAGTCGTCGGCGCCCGGGGGCGGGCACCGAACCCGCCCGCCCCCGGGCGCTCCCCGGCCGACCGCCGCGAAGGATGCGAAGGAAATGACCGTGACCATGACCAGCGTGGACGCCGTAGCCGACGGCCAGGGGGCCGTGACGCTCCTGGACCGGACGCGCGCGGCCGTCAATCCCCGACTCCGCTCGACCGTCGAGTCCCTGCCGGACTCGGTGCGGCGGGTGGCGATGTACCACTTCGGCTGGGAGCGTGCCGACGGCACCCCGGACACCGGGCAGTCGGGCAAGGCGATCCGGCCCGCCCTGGTCCTCGCCGCGGCCCGCGCCCTCGGCGCCGACGAGACCCGTGCCGTGAACGCCGCGGCGGCGGTGGAGCTCGCGCACAACTTCACCCTGCTCCACGACGACATCGTCGACGAGGACCCGACCCGACGGCACCGGCCCACCGCCTGGACCGTCTTCGGCATCCCGGACGCCCTCATGGCCGGTGACGCGATGAGCGCGCTGTCCCTGCGGCTGCTCGCCGAGGATCCCCACCCCGCCTCCGCGGCGGCCTCCGCGCGCCTCGCCGCCTGCGTCATCGAGCTCTGCGCCGGCCAGCAGGCCGACTGCGCCTTCGAGCAGCGCGACCCGCGCGAGGTCTCCCTCGACGAGTGCCTGGCCATGGCCACCGCCAAGACCGGCGCCCTGCTCGGCTGCTCCTGCGCCCTCGGCGCGCTCTACGCGGGCGCGGGGGAGGAGGAGGTCGCGGCGATGGACGCCTTCGGCCGGGAGGCGGGCCTCGCCTTCCAGCTGATCGACGACCTCATCGGCATCTGGGGCGACCCGGACCGCACGGGCAAGCCGGCCGGTGCCGATCTCGTCGCCCACAAGAAGTCGCTTCCGGTGGTGGCGGCGCTCACCTCCGGCACGCCCGCGGGGGAGGAGCTGGCCGAGCTGTACTCGCGTCCGACGCTCGACGCGGCGGGGGTACGGGCGGCGGCGGACGCCGTCGAGCGGGCCGGGGGCCGCGACTGGGCGCAGGCCCAGGCCGCCGAGCGCATGGGCCGCGCCGTCGAGCACCTGGCCCAGGCGGTGCCGGACCTGGCGGCGGCGGAGGACCTGCTCGCCCTCGCGGAGTTCGTCACGCGGCGTACGCGCTGATCCGGGGGGCGGTCACGCCTCCGGGACGATCCGGGTGACCACGGTCTCGATCATCTCGTCCAGCTCCCGGTCGCCGAGGAGCCCGGGGACGGTGAAGTGGTCGAGGAGCAGCCCGGTGAGGGCGACGTAGAGCACCCGGACCGTGTCCGCGTCGCCCGGCATCCCGGAGTCGAGGTGCAGCCGGATGTTGTGGTCGAGGTCGGCCCGGAGCACCTCGGTGAACCGCTTCTGCAGCTCGGGGCGGCGCACGGCCTCCAGGCGCAGTTCGAAGAGCCCCAGGTAGCAGGTGCGCTCGGCGGTCATGCGCCGGGCGAGCCAGCGCATCAGCTCGACGACCAGGGCGCGGCTGGGCGCCGGCAGCAGGGCGGTGTCGATGGCGCCGGGCTCCGGGGTCAGCCGTACGAAGATCCGGTCGGCGACCTGCGAGAGCAGCTGGTCCCGGTCGCTGAAGTAGTTGGACGAGGTGCCCGTGGGGACCCCCGCCCGGGAGTCGACCGCGCGGAAGGTCAGCCCGCGGGCGCCTTCGTCCGCGAGCACCTCGATCGCGGCGTCGAGCAGGTTCGTACGGCGCTCCGGATTTCTCGCCACGTCGGACTCCTTCACATGAAGATCTTGCGCAACCACTACAGATGAAGCACTATAACTGTCGTGGTTGCGAGGGCAGCCACCTCCCCGAGACGAAGAGGACCGGTTTGCGCAAGCTCACCTACTACATCGCCTGCACCATCGACGGCTTCATCGGCGACCCCGAAGGCGACGCCACCTCCATGTTCAAGTACACCGAAGGGTCGTACATGGCGTGGATGGGCACCGAATACCCGGAGACCATTCCGACGCAGGGCCGGGAGATGCTCGGCATCGACGGCGGGAACAAGCACTTCGACACCGTCGTCCAGGGATCGAGGTCCTACCGGCTCGCCCTGGACATCGGCGTCACCAGCCCGTACAATCACCTGCGCGAGTTCGTCGCCACCCGCTCGCTCGCCGAGTCGCCCCACACGAACGTCGAGCTGATCGCCGACGACCTCGTCGGCCGCGTCCGCGCGCTCAAGGCCGAGGACGGCCACCTGGACATCTGGCTCTGCGGCGGCTCCACCATCGCCGGCGAGCTCATCGAGGAGATCGACGAGCTGGTCATCAAGACCTATCCGCAGGTCTACGGCACCGGCATGCCGATGTTCGGCGCCGGCTTCGAGCCCCGGGACTTCGAGCTCGGCGACGTCCGCGCCTTCGACAACGGCGTACTCGTCCGCACGTACACCAGGAAGCGGTGACAGGCGGCGCCGTGCGAGGCGACCTACCCTGGACGCATGGGTGAAGAGGCGCCTCGCACGACGCGGGACCCCCTGGCCGAGCGCCACTGCCCGGCCTGCGGCGAACCGCTCGGCACGGTGGCCACCCGGCACAAGGTCCTCGGGGCCTGGGTGCCGGAGTGGGAGGTGCAGCCCTGCCGCAACCAGGACTGCCCGCTGTACGAGTCACGGAAGCCGCTACCACGCACGTGACCGGCAAGAACGGCGAGATCGGGAGAAGTCCGGCCCCGGGGTGACCGGACGCGCGGCGGAGCCGGTCAGACCGCTACAGTCCGCGCATGTCATCGGAGTCGACAGAAGTCTGGACCGGTTGGTACCGGGACCGCAGCGGCGCGGAAGCGATCGTCATCACGGCCGACGGGCGAAGCGTCGCCACCCGCATCAGGGGGGTCGAGTACACGGGCGAGGGCTTCGCCGCGCTCACCGCCGCCGACGAGGGTGGGCGGCCCCTCACGGGCTGCGTCCTGGAGTGGGACCTGCCGCTCCCCGTCGTCGTCGACGGCACCACCCAACAGGCCACGCTGGCCTGCCTGCTGACCCTCGGCGAGCGCGCCGACCTCAGCCTGACCCTCCACTACGGCGGCGCCGCCTTCGAAGCGTGCGTCGCCGGAGGCGACTTCGAAGGGGCCCTGGAGCGGGTACGGCAACAGCTGCCGGCCGGCGCCGACTTCGGCCGCAGGCTCCTCCAGGCAGCCTGAGGCCGGGGACGGCGGCGCCCCGGGGACGGCGGCGTCTCGGGGGCGGCGGCGTCTCGGGGAGGGGGCGCCCCGGGGAGGGGCGCCGCCCGACACCGACTCGCCGCACAGGTCGCCGTGGACGACGGGCACGCTGTCAGCGGGGCCGTGCATGATGACCGCATGAGCGAACGCGAGGACGATCCCGGCCGGGCAGAGGTACGCCCCGCACGCCCCGACGACCTGCCCCGGGTCGTGGAACTCATCGCCGAACACGCCGCGTACGAGAAGGCCGCGACCCCGGCCCCCGGCCTCGCGGACCGCCTCGCCGGCCTCCTCTTCGGCCCCGAACCGTCCCGCCTCCGCTGCCTCGTCGCCGCCCTCCCCGACGGCACCCTCGCGGGCTACGCGACCTGTGCCCCGGAACTCTCCACCTGGGACGGCGCGGAGTACCTCCACATGGACTGCCTCTACCTCACGGAGGCCTCCCGCGGCCACGGCCTCGGGCCCCTCCTGATCGCGGCCCTCCGCACGGAGGCCCGCGCCCTGGGCCTCCCGGAACTCCAGTGGCAGACTCCGGAATGGAACGACCGGGCGATCGCCTTCTACGACCGCCTGGGCGCCACCTCGAGACGGAAGCGCCGCTACACGCTCCCGGCCGGGGCGTAGCGCCGTCCGGGGCGGTCAGTCGGCGCAGTTGTGGTAGGCCGCCACCTGCCAGACGCCGTCGGACGTACGCTCCAGCACCCAGGTCGCGCGGACCCAGCGGCCGTCCGGCACGTCGGTCTCGCCGGCGAGGACGACGGCGCTGCGGGCGACGACGACGGCCGAGTCCCGGAACTCGCCGAGGAACCGCACGCCGTGGAGCTCGTCGCGGACGGTCGATCCCTTCAACGGGCCCTCGAACCCGGCGGCCATCGCGGCACGGATCCGCTCGCGGCCGTCGCGGAAGGAGCCGGGCAGTGCGGAGGTCGCGTCGGGGGTGTAGACGGCGACGAAGGCGTCGGCGTCGTTGGCCGCCCATGCGGCGTACACGGCGTCGATCACGGACCGCACCTGCTGCTCGGCGGTGTCCTGCGCGGTCGTCGTGGTCATGGCGTCCTCCTGGAAGGTCGAGGGATGTCACCGGTACGTACCGCCGGGGCGACCGGAACTCATCGCCGCCGGCCGCACGGATCACCGATGAATTCCGGGAGGGTCGCCGGTACGTACATCACCGCACCGAGAGAGGCAGGCATGACCACCACGAGCCCACACCCCGACGACCCGGCCGCCGAGTTCGCCCGACGCACCGATCCGCACCGCCGGGAGCTCCTGGCCTACTGCTACCGGATGCTCGGCTCCGCGCACGACGCCGAGGACCTCGTGCAGGACACCCTGCTGCGCGCGTGGCGCGCGTTCGACCGGTACGACGCCCGGCGTGCGAGCGTGCGCACGTGGCTGTACCGGATCGCCACCAACGTGTGCCTCACGGCGCTGGACAGCCGCACGCGCCGCCCCCTGCCCAGCGGCCTCGGAGCGCCCGACGAGGACCCGCTGACGCCGCTGGAGTACGCGCCGGAGGTGCCGTGGCTCCAGCCGATCCCGGACGCGTGGCTCGCGGACCCGGGCCAGGTGCTGGCCGCCCGCGACACCCTGCGCCTGGCCTGGGTGGCCGCCGTGCAGCACCTCCCCGCGCGGCAGCGGGCCGTGCTGATCCTGCGCGACGTCCTCGACCACTCCGCCGCCGAGACCGCCGCGCTCCTCGACACCACCCCGGCCGCGGTCAACAGCGCACTCCAGCGCGCCCGGGCACGTCTCGCCGACGCCGGCGTCGCCGAGACACGGGTGACGGAAGAGGCCGCCGACCGGCAGGTGGTGGACCGGTACACGGCCGCCTTCGAGAAGGCCGACATCGGCGCGCTGACCGCACTGCTCGCCCACGACGCCATCCTGGAAATGCCGCCGGTCCGCACCTGGTTCACCGGCCGCGACCGGTACGCCGGCTTCATGACCTGGGTGTTCGCGGCGAACGGCACCGACTGGCGCGTCCTCCCCACCGCAGCGAACGGCAGCCCCGCGATGGCGGCCTACGTCCGCCACACCGCCACGGAGTCCTACCGCCCGCACACCCTGCAGGTCTTCGACGTCGCCGACGGCCGCATCACCCGGAACACGGTCTTCCAGGACCCCGCCGTCCTCACCGCCTTCGACCTCCCGAAGACCCTCCCACCGGCGCGCTGACCGTCCCGCGGCGGGAAAGCGGCGGGAAACAGCGCGAAAAACATGGGTGGCGATGGGGTGCGACGGTCTTGAGCGGGTGTCCTGCGGGCTGTGTGCGGACTGCCGCCGGTCGGAGCGGTGATCTGCCGGTGATCAGAAGCCGCGCCGAATACGAGTGCACTGCCGTGAAGGAATGCCGCACACTCTGCAGGTGATCGTTCTGCAGCCAGTCCTGGAAGTCCGCGCCCCCAACGGCTTCGACCTCTGGCCGGTCGCCGCCTTCGGGGCGAACGGCTTCCTGCCGCTCGGCGGGGCGCTCAAGCCGGCACAGGTCGGTACGGCGGTGATGCGCATCGCCGAGTGCAACGACATCGACCCGGAGGTCGACGGCCGCTCGCCACGCCCCGCTGATCCACTCGGGAGCTTCCTCCACGGACTGCTCACCATGGACCACCTCTTTGCCGCCGGCGGCCTGCGGGTCACCGACACCGCGACCGGCATCACCCTGCTGCCGGGCTGTTGCAACGGGCTGGAGGAGCGGCGCGATTGGCTTGAGGTCATCGACGGCGACGGCTGGGCCTCCTTCGGACACGATCCCTCCCCGCTCGCCGAACGCGTCGGCACTGCGGTGCGATTGACCGTCGATGCCGAACAGGACGACAGCCCGGTGATCGAGCTCCCCGTCAGCCACCTGCGGGACCTGCTCGCCGACGCGGAACGCGACCTGGCCGACTTCCTCCGGCTGGCCGCTTCCTGGACCGACCGCCATCTGCCCGACCACGCAGCTCCTGTCGTCTCTGCGATCGCCCGAGTCCTCGACCTGCCCGCACCGCCGAGGCCGTAGGGCCCTGCTTCGTGCTCGGCGTCATGCCGGCGGCGGCTCCGAGCGAGTGACCTCGATGGCGAGCGCGCCGAGGGCTTCCTTCTCGGGGCCGTAGATCGTGCGGATGTCGGCGAGCTGCTGGTCGCGGGTGGCGGTCGGGTTGACGCCGGACGGGCCCTCGCCGTCGAGAAGGGCTTCGAAGTCGGGGTACCCGGTGACGCGGAGGACCTCGACGTCGCAGGTCTCGTCGGTGTCCTTGACGCGGAAGCGGATGGTGTCGCCGGCGGTGAGGTCCGCGAGGTGCGGGTACTTGACCCGCACCTCGATGGTCTTGGTGCCCGCGGCGACGAGCTCGAAGTACTGGCGGTAGAGGTTGAGCTCGCGGACGCGGGCGGGGCGCTCGGTGCGGTCGGTCATCGGGAGGGAACGCTCCTGGGGACGGTGCGGTGGTCAGGCGGCCGATCTCGGCGGCCGAGTACGAGCGGAAGAAGTGGCGGGGGTCGGAGAGCAGGGTCTCGCTCATGATGAGCAGCCGGTCGGCGTACTCGGTGACGGTGCCGGGCCACTGCCGGGTGTCGAGCATCCAGGGGGCTGCACCCTCGGGCAAGGGGGCACGGCCTTCTCGTATGAGGGATTTCGACAGCTTGGCGCCGGTGTCGGTGACGACCTGGGGGCAGAGCAGCCGTGCCGGCAGCTGTGCGCGGGTGAGGCAGCGCCTACAAGGGAGACCGGGACCCGGCTGCCCGGCAGTCGCTCTAGCAGTGGCAGACGTCCCGGTACGACCTGCCCGGCATCCCCCAGGCGCGGTCAGGGAACTGGCCCGTGTCGTCGCCCACAGCGGGCTTGTGATCGCCTCCAGCGACCGCGACAAGGTAGAGCTCGACGAGCTTGTGGCAGCGGGCCGCCGGCGATGTCCTCGGTATCGACCGCGGTCCGGCCCGGATCTCGCTCAGCGCACGTTTCTCCCCGGAGAAGGCTCTGGCCTTCTTCGCCGAGGAGTTCGGCCGGGTGGAGGTCGCCGAACTGCCGGGGACCAGCACGGTCCGCGACCCCGACCCGGTCATCGCCCGCGTGGCCTCCTGTCGCGCCTGGGCGGACCAGCACGACGTGCCCTTCGAGGGGGCCACCGACCGGGCCCGGGCTCTCGTCGCCGACCACATCGCCCGCCACGGGGCGTACGAGATCACCTGCCTCGGCGGCGTGGTGGAGCAAGGTGGCACACGGCGCTGAGGTCAAAGGTCACGACGATCGGTCAGGCGTACTTCTCTCGTACACAGTCACTCGCCGGCCGCGGACCTGCTCGTCGGCCACCGAACGGAAGTGCTCCCGAAGCGTGGAGATCTTGGTCCTGTCCCGCGCCGAACTCGTCGGCTTCGACGGGTCTCCCGCGTCGGTGACGAGAATGATGCGCTGTCGGGCGAGCATCTCGGTCCGGATGCGCGCGGCATCCCACTCCACTCCCTTCAGCGTTCCGGAGCGTTCCGGCGTCTCCTCCAGGGCGATGTCCCGCAGGCCTATGAAGGCGTGCGGGGAGACCGATCTGGTGTCCCGCCGCGCCGCCGGGACGAACAGCACGGCGTCCCCGGACTTCTTCAACCGCTCCACCTGCGCTGCGGCTGCCAGGACATCGTCCACGCGGCTCTGCGGCGAGCGCTTCGCGAGCGCTTGCGAAAGCAGGGCGACCGAAGCGACGGCGACCGTGAGGGGAAGGACCCAGCGCGCGACGGTCCGCGACCGCCGCTGCACCGCCTCCACGAGCGCGCCGAGGACGACGCCGATCATCAAGGCCAGGCCCAGGAGGCTGAACAGCACGTAGCGATCCACGAAAAGCGGCTTGACCAGCGAGATCCCGACGAGACCGAGCTGCGGGACCGCGAGCAGGGGCAGCCCGACGGCCGCTGTCGAGAGCCGTCCCGCCCGGGGGCGGTCCAGCAGGGTCCCGATGCCGGCGATGGCGAGCAGGATCGCCGGCCCGATCAACATGTGCCAGGTCAGCGGCGGGATCCAGGACACCTGCCCGGACTGGGTGCGACTGAAGAGGATCAATGGCGTGGCGCCCGCCGTCGCCGCCGCGGATGCCGCTGTCCAGCACACCCACGTCCTGCGCGTCGCGCGTGCCCATGCCAGGGTCGCCAGGTGCGCGGGCAGGATCAGTAACGCGAGCCAGTTCAGGAGGCCGCAAACCAAGACCGTGCAGCCGTAGGCGGTCCAGTGCCCCCACCGGTTCCGTCGTCCCTGCAGCATCGTCACGAGCAGCAGCGTCGAGAGCCCGGAGCCCGCCGCCACCAGGGCGTACGGGCGGCCCTCCTGAAGGTAGAACTGCACGGAGGGGATCAGCCCGAACGCCATGCCTCCGCCCAGGCCCACCGGATTTCCGGAAAGCCGCCGGCCGAGTTCCGCCACACATGCCGCTCCCGCCGCGACCGCCAGCACAGAGGGCAGTCGTAACACCGTGGTCGAAGGGCCGAAGCACTCGAACAGCGTGTGCATGAACAGGTAGTAGAGGGCGTGGACGACGTCGACGTGCTCCACCATGTGCGTGATGTCGCCGGTGGACCGGAGGGCGACCTGCCAGGTCGCGGCCTCGTCCCGCCAGACGCTGTCCTCCCGCGACAGCCCCCACAGGCCGAGCGCGACGGTCCACAGGAAGGGAATCAGCCAGACGGGAGCACGGAACCGAGAACGGAAATCGGTGAATCTCGTCAAAGTCGGTCGCCCCCTGGCCGGTCGAATTCACGTAATCGTTCGCAAGGTGTGGTGCTCGGCGTGAATCCGAATGATGGGCAGGCCGGCAGCGCGGTCGTGAGCTTACGGCAAGGGGTGCCATGCCCTGTCTGAGAGGTTTCGCGGAACGGCTGGGCAGCGTCGATTTTCGGCCTGAAAGGGGCAGTGAAGCGGGAGGGTGCTGGCCGGGATTCCCGCATGGGGGAACGTTTCGCGCCAAGAGGGCTTCGAGTTGGCGTAAAGGTGATGGGTGCGTGTAAGCGGATCCAAGAATTCCGGTACCGAATACGTCAAGTCGAACGAGAATGGCTGACATTGCGGCACGGCCGAAATGTGACGGTGATTCAGGTCACGTAGGGCGGGGTTGACCGGTTGTTAAACCGTTGGCAAAGATCTCGTCTCGGAAAACTGATCACCATGTAAGGGGAAGCGTTCATGAAGAAGAGAAGTGCTCTGAAGGCCACGCTCGCCTCTGCGGCGCTGATTCTCGGAGCGGCCGCTCCGGCGATGGCCATCACGGTGGACGTCGGCGGCGGCCGGTGGACCTACGACCAGGGGGCGAACAGCGCCTGGTCGAACTATTACCACTCGGGCAACAAGCACGCGTCCTCGGTGAAGATCGGCGCTAACATCTTCCGGAGCGGCTGCACTTCGGCCGGTAGCTGGTCGCTGGCGTCCGGCGGCAAGAACGGTGGCGCGGTCAGCTGGTACTACGACCCCCTGTGCTGATTCCGCCCGGGCTCAGGTCGTGAGAGTGCGCAGCAGATAGAGCTGAGTGAGCCGAGGCCCTGGTCCGGCGCGGCTGCGGGTGTGCGGTTCTGCTGCACGCCCGCAGTCGCTTCATTCTGCTCCTTTTTCACCTGACATGCATGGCTCCCTGGAACTCCGAAATAAGATGGGCAATGCTGCAGCGAGGTATCAGGTTCGTTCACGCCGTCACACTGGCTTTCTCCGCTCTCCTCGCCTTCCTCTTCGTGCGAGGCCTCGACGAGACCCGAGTCCTGGGAAGCGTCGCCCTGGTCGACGTGATCGACTCCGATGGCTCGGTGAACTCCGCGCGCGTTGTGGACGCCGTCGAGTCGGTCGCGGCCGAGAGGCGGATCGGTGTGGCCCGCGAGGTGCCGGATCTGAAGAACCCCGAGGGGCTCCGGCATCTGTACCTCGCCACAGGAGACGGCGGATCGGCGACGGGGGCGTGGCTGGACGAGGGTTACCCGTCCTTCAGCCGGAACGTCGAGACCCGCGTCCATCCCCTGTCCGAGATCGAACACCTCGATCCGCGCGGCGCCTATCACGTCTTCGGTCCGCCCGAAGCCGTCGACGCCCTGGTCGGCGAATTCACCCAGCTCGGGCTCCGTGCGAACGTGGCGTACCCGCTGTCCTACACGACGCTGGCGACCGACTACTCCGGCAGCCCCCTGCCCTGGTCCCTGGGCGTCATGGCCCTCGCCGCCGTGACCCTGACCGGGGCGAGCGTGCTGCTGCGAGCGAAGACCTACGCCGTCCTTCGCCTGCAGGGCATGTCCTACACGGACATCCTGGCGCGCGATCTGAGGCAGACGGCGGGCTCCTGGCTCGTCTCCTTCGGTGGCGTGGTGGCGGTGACGCTCGGCGCCCTCGGTCTCTACAACGGCTGTGCCCGACTCGGTCTGTTCGCCTCGGTCGCTCTGGGAATCGCCGCCCTGCTGACCCTCCTCGTGCTCGGCTCCCACGCCGCAGTTCTCGCGCTCGTCTTCCGGGTCGGAATCCTTTCGTTCCTGAAGGGCGAACTGCCCTCGCGAGCGGCGACCATCAGCCTCTACGTGGTCCGCGTACCGGCGCTGCTCCTCGCTTTGAGCATCGCGTTGAGCGTCGCGATGGCAGGCCAGAACGTCCTGAAACGGCAGGAGAACCGCGACGTCTACCGAAGCGTGGGGGATGCCGTCTCGATTCGTCTCAGCGGTGCGTTCGCCACCCGCCCCGACGAACTGGACCGGAAGGTCGGGCCGTGGCTCCGGGCGGCGGACGCGCGAGGCGAGATCGTCGTAGCCGGCCGAGGGGATCTCCAGATGACGGCACCGGATGCGAACCTGCCGGCGGGCGAGATCCTCATCGTCAACGAGACCTACGCCCGGGAGCAGCCGGTTCTCGATCAGGAGGGCCGCCGTTACGTCCCCGGGACAGGCGGCGCGAAGACCTCGCAGCCCCGCCCCGTGCGCGTGATGATTCCCGTTTCCTACGCCTCGCACACAGAAGCGATCGCCAAGGCGGTCTCCAGGAAGCTCGACCCAGGACTCGGTCGGAACATCCCCGTCGAGACGCTCGGCGCGAAGAACGGGCAGCGGCTCTTCGGGTACAACACCGGTGCCCTGGTCTACAGCTCGGCGCATCCCGCGAACGAGGACAGATCGCTGATGCGCGATCCGATCGTGGTCGTAGTCCCGAACGGCTCGGATTTCCTCACCGATGACGCCTACGTCACCTTCGCGACTCAGGAAGGTGTCGTCTTCCTCGACCCCGACGACGTCCTGAACGTTATCGCGTCGGACGGGCTACAGGACTATGTGTCGTCCGTATCCCCGGTCGGGCAGCGGATCGCGACGGAGCTGAGCGACGCGGTCGGCGACTTCCGGCTGCAGATGTTCAACCTGGCCCTCGCGGTGGCGGTCCTCCTGGTCGCGGGGGTCGGAATCTGCATCATCTACACGAGGAAGAACGCCCAGCTCATCTTCGTGCGTCACATCAGTGGCTGGACGTTCGCCACATCCCATCGCTTCATTCTGGCGGTGGAGGCGGCCATCGCGATCGTCTTCGCGGTACGGATTCCCATCGAGGTGTGGCAGCAGAACCGGGAGATCGCCGAGTTCACCGCGGCAGGCCTGCCGGCCCCCTTCCCGCCGTTGCGCGTCGAACCCGCAGAACTGGCCCTCATCGCCGGCCTTGCCGTGGTCGAACTCGCCGTGGTCCTCCTCGCCCTGTCGGCGTTTCACCGCCGGATCGTGAAGGAAGGCGCATGCGAGGCGTGACCTCTCGAGAATCGAAGCAATCCCCCATCCAGCCGGAGTGCAATTGTGATTGACGTCGAGGGACTGTCGAAGAGTTTCGGCAAGCGAACGCTGTGGCGCGATATCAACCTGACGGTCGGTCGTGGTGAAATGCTCGCCCTCACCGGTCCGAGCGGCTCCGGCAAGTCGACTCTCCTGAACTGTCTGGGGCTGCTCGACAGGCCGAGTGCCGGGGCCATTCGCCACGAGGGGAAAGACATCACGCGTTTCGGCAGGCGTGAGGCCCGCCTGTTCCGCAGGGATGTTCTCGGCTATCTCTTTCAGGGGTACGCCCTCATCGAGAACGCCACCGTCGAGGAGAACCTGGAAGTGGCCGTGAAGCCGCGTCGTGCGCTCCGGGACACGGCCGGCGCGTCCCTCGCGGAAGCACTGCAGCGCGTCGGGTTGGCTGGGCGGCACAAGGAGACGGTCCACCGCCTCAGCGGTGGCGAGCAGCAGCGTGTGGCCCTCGCCCGTCTCATCGTCCAGCAACCGACGCTCGTCCTCGCGGACGAGCCGACCGCCGCCCTGGACGCTGACAACACTGCCATGGTCCTGGACTCGCTACGGGAGATGAGCCGAGCCGGGTGCGCAGTGGTGATCGCCACCCATGACGACACCGTCCGTGACGCCTGTGACAACGTGTTTGCCGTGGGAGCGCCGCTCGTGCCCGAAGTCGCCTGAACCGGGGGCGGTGGCCTCGGGCGGCATGCGCCCCCGACCTGGTCGCGGTCGCGACGGCCCGAGACTCGGGTGCGTTCAGGCGCCACCGTCGCGGTCGACCAGGCTCTCGGTGTACGTGGGGGCTTCCGCGCCAACGACGTGAGGACGGCGGCGGCACCGGCCGTGCCGTTCCTGGTGTGGATCAGCGCCGATCCGGACGCCTGCCACCAGACTGACGCCCGGGCCGTCGTTTCCGCGGCGGCGCGTCGGGGGCACCACGGCGCTGGGAAGCGTGCCGGCACGATGCGGTTTCGCCACGACAGCCCCTGGCGATTGCGGAGTCGGCCCGGAGCCCACCAAGACGCGGATGCGCTGGTAAGGCATGGAAGCGGGGGCGCCGACTGGGGCTCGCCGGGATGCCGCCTGCGCCCGCCTGCTGGACTGGGTCACGCTGCGCCGGATCAGGTCCTGGGCCGGGTGCTCGGCGGTGTCCAGTTCGCGTTCGGTGGCAGCCTGGGCCAGGAGTCGGCGAGGGCGGTGCCCAGCGGACTCGGCACGCGCGAGGGCGGTGACGAGGGCCGACCAGGCACGGCGCGTGCCGGAGGGCGGGCTGGATGCGGGAGGCCGCCCCCCCACGAGGTGACCGCCGTCAGAGCCTCCTCGCTCGGCAGTACGGCGTACCGGCCGATCGCGGCGCGCGGCTCGTCCAGCACGACGGCTCCGTCCTGGTCCCGGCCCGCCGTGAGGCCGGCGCGCTCGCGGTCCTCGGTCCCCGGTCCGGGGACCGTCCCCGCAGCACCGTGGGCAACCCGGACCGTGCCACGGGATGCCCTGCCCTGCCCGGGGGCCGCGGCCGGCGGCCGATCGTCTGCGGCGGAGGCAGTCGACGGGGTGGGGGAGGCGGTGCCCTCCATGGGCGTTCCTTTCTGGCGAGGGGCGGAGGGGGGGCCTGGTCCGCCTTCTCGTCGGCTGGTCGTTCAGGGGTGGGTGAGGACCCCGGAAGCTTCGGGTCTGTGGCTACACGGCCAGGCCCCACTCGTCCTGGCCGTCGATCACCGTCTGCTCGTACCGCATCAACCTCGACGAGGTCACGGTCAGCCTGGTCACCGGCCAGTACGTCGATCCCCGCGCCGGCCGCGTGACGTTCGAGAAGTACGCCGAGGGGTGGGAGGCCTCGCTCATAGCCGGCGAGGCGGGCGAGCGCATCACCGACAACGCGCTGCGGCTCCGCCTCGTACCGGCGCAGGGCGCCCGGTCCATGGCAGCGATACGCCGCAACGACATCCAGGTGCCCTTCAAGCACCCTTCCGACCAGCTAGGCCCCGGCAGCGTGCGGAACGTCCACGACGTCCTCGTACGCGTCATGACGGCAGCCGTGGACGACAAGGCCATCGCCTCCAGCCCCTGCCGCCGGATCACCCTCCCCGCCATGCCGGACGAGGAGGTCATCCCGCCCACGGTCGAGCAGGTCGAGGCGATGGTGCGCGTGATGCCGCCGTGCATCCGAGCGGCCTTCGTGCATCCGAGCGGCGATCGTCACCCCTCGCCGGATCAGGGCCGCGCCTCGGTGAACTGCTCGGCCTGAAGGTGTCGGACGTCGACTTCAAGGCCGGCGCCATCCGCGTAGAGCGGCAGCGGCTCCAGTCGGGGAGGAGCGGCCCGCCGGAGATCGCGAAGTCCCGGCGCACGGTTCCGGTCGGCGAGGTCGTCACCGACGCGCTCCTCGCGCATCTCGCCGCACGCCCCTCCAGGGAGTGGCTGTTCACGATGGAGGGGGGAGCCGCTCAACCAACGGCGGTGGAAGACCGGGGGGAACGGGGCTCGCAAGGCGCTCCAGGCGGCCGAGAACGGGGCAGCCGAGCGGGGAAGGCCGTAAGCCCGTCGAGCTGCCGCACATGGTCCCCCACGACCTGCGGCACTTCTACGCCTCCGCGCTCATCGCCGGCGGTGCGAGCGTCAAGCAGGTGCGGCTGGTCCTCGGATGCGCGTCCGCCGTGATCACGCTGCGGATCTACGCGCACCTGTGGCCGGGGGAAGAAGACCGCACCCGGGCCGTCATGGACGCCGTGCTCGGCGGCCTGCGGACCGGGTGCGGACAGCTAAGCGGCACGACCTGCGAAAGCACAGGTCAGGTCACCTAGAGGGAGATCAGGCCTTCTTGGTCTCCCAGAAGATGCGGTCGATCTCGGCGATGAGCTCCAGCGCCTTCTCGCCCGTCTTCGGGTCGGTCGACGCCTTGGCGGCCGAGAGGGCCTTCAGGGTGTCGTTGACCAGCTGGTTGAGCTCGGGGTACTTCTCGAAGTGCGGGGCCTTGAAGTAGTCGCTCCAGAGCACCGAGACGTGGTGCTTGGCGAGCTCGGCGCGCTGCTCCTTGATGACCGTGGCGCGCGCACGGAAGTGCGGGTCCTCGTTGGCCAGGTACTTCTCCTGGACAGCCTTGACGGACTCGGCCTCGATGCGGGCCTGGGCCGGGTCGTACACGCCGCAGGGGAGGTCGCAGTGGGCGCTGACCGTGACCTTGGGGGCAAACAGGCGGGAGAGCATTGAGCCGTCCTTCCTCGTGATCGTCTTCTCAGGTGGGACATTACTCGGTGAGAAGGGCGTTTTCGCGGGCGCCCCCTGGGGCTTAGGTCAAAAGTCCAGGGTCACCATGGGACGCGTGTACGAGTGGACGAGTGGATCGGGAGGTGCCGGATGGCGCGGTCGGGGCGGCAGCAGGTGGGGGAGGCCGGTGCCCCGTTCGGGATCGCCGAGGTGACGGGGATCTCGATGGTGCCCACGCTGCTGCACGGTGACCAGCTGCTCGTGCAGTACGGGGCGCGGCTGCGGGCCGGGTGCGTGGCCGTGCTGCGGCATCCGCTCCAGCAGGATCTGCTCATCGTGAAGCGGCTGATCGAGCGACGTGACGGCGGCTGGTGGGTGCTGGGCGACAATCCGGACGCCGAGGGGGACAGCCGGGTCTTCGGGGCCGTACCGCCCGAGCTGGTCCTCGGGCGGGTGCGGGCGCGGTACCGGCCGGTGACGCCGGGGCGTCAGCGTTCGGCGGGGGTGATGATCTCCTGGCTGGTGTCCGCGGTGAGGCCGGTCCGGTCCGTCCGCTCGGCCTCCTGGCGCTTGCGGGCCCGGTAGGCGGCCACGTTGGCGCGGGTCGCGCAGCGGTCCGAGCAGTAGCGGCGGGAGCGGTTCGTGGAGGTGTCCAGGTAGGCGTTGCGGCAGGGCGGCGCCTGGCAGAGGCCGAGCCGGTCCGCGCCGAACTCCGTCAGGTGGAAGGCGAGGCCCATCGCCGAGATGGCGGCGTAGCCCGTGGTCGCGTTCGAGGAGTGGTCGGCGAGGTGCATGTGCCAGCGGGGCCGGCCCTCCTCGTCGAGGGTCTCGTGGCCGGAGATCTGCGGGCTGACGGGGAACTCCAGGAGGAGCGAGTTCAGCAGGTCCACCGCCCCCGTGTGGTCGCCCTCGTCGGCCGCTGTGAAGACCGCCCGCAGCCGGGCGCGCACCGTGCGGAAGCGCGGCAGATCGGCCTCGGTGACCCTGCGGGCCATCTGGGTGGCGGGGCCGAAGAGCTCCCGTACGACCTCGACGGAGGTCAGGGTGTCCTTGCCGCGGGCCGGCTCCTCGGTGTTGACCAGGCGTACGGCGAAGTCCGAGTAATGGGCCAGTTCCACTTGTAGTCCTTACTTCGGCGGGCTAGTGTCTCGACCGGAGGGGGTAACGGCTGTTTCCCCTTCGAGGGTATTACGAATGGTAGGACCGACGCGGGGAGGAACGACCATGACCGGAACCGACTGGGCGGGCTGGCAGCGGAGCTGGGACCGTCAGCAGGAGTGGTACATGCCGGACCGTGAGGAGCGGTTCCGCGTGATGCTCGACATGGTCGAGGCGCTGGTGGGACCGAAGCCCCGCGTCCTCGACCTCGCGTGCGGTACGGGGAGTATCACGAGCCGGCTGCTCCAGAGGTTCCCCGACGCGAGCAGCACCGGCGTCGACCTCGACCCGGCCCTCCTCGCCATCGCCGAGGGCTCCTTCGCGGGCGACGAGCGCGTCACCTTCGTCACCGCCGACCTCAAGGACCCCGCGTGGGCCGCGAGCCTGCCGTACGACACGTATGACGCCGTCCTCACCGCCACCGCCCTCCACTGGCTCCACAGCGGCCCCCTGGAGGCCCTCTACGGGCAGCTCGCCGGTCTCGTGCGCGAGGGCGGCGTCCTCATGAACGCCGACCACATGATCGACGAGAGCACGCCCCGCATCAACGCCGCCGAGCGCGCCCAGCGGCACGCCCGCATGGACCGCGAGAAGGCCGCCGGGGTCCTCGACTGGGCCGACTGGTGGGCCCTCGCCGCCGCGGACCCGGTCCTCGCCGGGCCCACCGCCCGCCGCTTCGAGATCTACGGCGAGCACGCCGACGGCGACATGCCCTCCGCCCGCTGGCACGCCGACGCGCTCCGCTCCGCCGGCTTCGGCGAGGCCCGTGCCGTCTGGGCGTCCCCCTCCGACACGCTCCTCCTCGCGGTGAAGTAGCCGGGGGACGCGGAAAGGGGCGGTACGGGCTCTCGCTCGTACCGCCCCTTTCCGTGCGTCTTACAGCACCTTCGACAGGAACGCCTTCGTCCGGTCGTGCTGCGGGTTCGTCAGGACGTCCCGCGGGTTGCCCGACTCGACCACCACGCCGCCGTCCATGAAGACCAGCGAGTCGCCGACCTCACGGGCGAAGCCCATCTCGTGCGTGACGACGACCATCGTCATGCCCGACTCGGCCAGGTCCCGCATGACGTCGAGGACGTCGCCCACGAGCTCCGGGTCGAGGGCCGAGGTCGGCTCGTCGAAGAGCATCAGCTTCGGCTCCATCGCCAGCGCGCGGGCGATGGCGACGCGCTGCTGCTGGCCGCCGGAGAGCTGCGACGGGTAGTTCCCCATCTTGTCCCGCAGGCCGACCCGGTCGAGCAGGCGCTCGGCCCGCTCGCGCGCCACCGCCTTGGAGTCGCCCTTCACCTGGATGGGCGCCTCCATGACGTTGGCCAGGGCCGTCATGTGCGGGAAGAGGTTGAAGCGCTGGAAGACCATGCCGATGTCACGGCGCTGGACCGCGACCTCGCTGTCCTTCAGCTCGTAGAGCTTGTCGCCCTTCTGCTTGTAGCCCACCAGTTGGCCGTCGACGGACAGGCGGCCGCCGTCGATGCGCTCCAGGTGGTTGATGCACCGAAGGAAGGTCGACTTGCCGGAGCCGGAGGGGCCGACGAGGCAGAAGACCTCGCCGTTCTGCACCTCCAGGTCGATGCCGCGGAGGATGTGGGCCGCGCCGTAGGACTTGTGGACGCCTTCGGCCTTGACCATGGGTGCGCCGGTCATGCCCTTGCCTCCGGGGAACGCTTGAAGGTGGTGAGGTTCGCCTTGACCCGCTGGAACGGGGTGGGCGGGAGGTTGCGCGTCGAACCGCGGGAGAAACGACGCTCCAGGTAGTACTGGCCGACGCTGAACACGCTGGTGAGCGCGAGGTACCAGATGGAGGCCACGAAGAGCATCTCCATCACGGCGCCGGCCGTGTTGCCGATGTTGGACGAGGCGCGCAGGAGCTCGGTGTACTGCACGGCCGAGACCAGGGACGAGGTCTTCAGCATGTTGATGAACTCGTTGCCCGTCGGGGGCACGATCACCCGCATGGCCTGCGGCAGGACGACCCGCCACATGGTCTTCGTCTGCGACATGCCGAGCGCGTGCGCCGCCTCGGTCTGGCCCTCGTCGACCGACTGGATGCCGGCGCGGACGATCTCCGCCATGTAGGCGCCCTCGTTCAGGCCGAGGCCGAGCAGGGCCACCATGAACGGCGTCATGACGTCCACGGTCTCGTTCTTGTAGATCGGACCGAGGTTGATGTAGTGGAAGATCAGCGACAGGTTGAACCACACCAGCAGCTGCACGTACACCGGGGTGCCGCGGAAGAACCAGATGTAGAGCCAGGCGACCGCGCCGGTCACCGGGTTCTTGGAGAGCCGCATCACGGCGAAGAGGATGCCGAGGACGAGGCCCAGCGCCATGGCGGAGACGCTGATGATGATGGTGTTCCACATGCCGCTGATCACGGACGGGTCGAACACCTTGTCCCAGACCGTGTTCCAGACGACGTCGCCCTGGGAGAAGGCGTAGACGAGCCATCCGAGGAGCGCGACGACCACCACGGCGCTGATCCAGCGGCCGTAGTGCCGCACGGGGATGGCCTTGATCGCCTCGTAGGGGACGCCCGAGGGGGTGGGACCGGCCGGAGCGGCGGCCGGTTCCTTGCTGATCTTGTCAGTCATGACGACTGCCCTTCAGTGGTACGAGGAGAGGTCACTTGCCGGCGTTGACGGTGGCCGACTTGACCGCGCTGTCCTCGACGTTCCACTTCTTCAGGACTTCAGCGTACGAGCCGTCCTTGATGATGGCGTCGAGCGCTTCCTTGACGGCATCGCGGAGCTGGGGGTTGTCCTTCGAGACGCCGATGCCGAAGAGGCCGACGTCGCTCTGGTTGCCGGTGACCTCGAAGTCGTTGCCGCCGCCCGAGGTCTTCGCGATGTACGAGGCGACCGGGTAGTCGTTCAGGTCGGCGACCGCGCCGCCCGCCTTCACACGGGTCTGGGCCTCGGCGTCGGTGTCGAAGGCCTGGATGGTCAGCTTCTTGTCGCCGCACTTGGTGGCCTGCGCCTTGAAGGTGTCCTCGTAGATCGTGCCGCGCTGGACGGCGACGGTCTTGCCGCAGAGGTCGTCGAGGGAGTTGACGCCCTGCGGGTTGCCCTTCTTGACCAGGAGGGAGACGCCGGAGCTGAAGTAGTCGACGAAGTCGATGCCCTTGCCGATCTTCTTCCCGCTGTCGTCCAGGCCCTCCTGGCGCTTCTTGTTGTCCGTCATCGCGGACATGATCAGCTGCTGGCGGCCGGTGTAGATCGAGGTGATCAGGCCGTCGAAGGTGCCGGAGACGAACTCGAGCTTGACGCCGAGCTGCTTGCTGAGGGCCGCCCCGAGGTCCGGGTCGATGCCGACGATCTTGCCGCCGTCGGTGTACTCCATCGGGGCGTACGAGGCGTCCGTGCCGACCTTGATGACGCCGGCCTTCTGGATGTCGGCGGGGAGCTTCGCGAAGAGCGGGGCCTTGCTCGCGGCGGCGGAGCCGCTCTCCTTGGGCGTGTTCGCGCTCTCCGTCTGGTCGCCACAGGCGGTCAGCAGCATCGAGCCGGCGACCGCGATGGCGGCGACCGCGGCAAGACGGGAAGTGCGGGTCTTGGCGGTCGTACAGCGCGTGGAGCGTGCGGTCATGGTCGGGTTCCTCCGGCGTGTGAAGTGCTGCCAGGCAGTCGCGTACGCATCTTCGAGTGTCGCGACCTCGTGTGATTACGGCATCTTGCCATTCGGACTGCCACAAACCGACGGCCTCGGATGTCAAAATCGGATAACGGGTGACCCCGAAATCGCTACAGGCCGGTACATCAAGGCCGGATCTTCTTCGGAATCCCTTCCCCATCACCGGAAGATCTGCGGTTCATCTCGCCATTCGGACGATGGGAAGGCCGCCAATCGGGTGCGGAAAGCATCTATCGGGACATCGGGTGACGTGTCGTTCTCCGTCCGTGTCCGGATGCACTCGGTATGAGTCGCGTCACCGAACGGTTATGGACTCGTCTGCGGTGCCGTCCGTCCGGTAAGAAGGATCCTTACACCCCTCATCCGGGGCTCAGGGCGCGTTGTGCGGCGCGCCCGCGCGGCTGCCAGACACGGCGGCCGCGGGACCCGCCCACCGCTCCGCATCAGGAGCGGCCAACCCTCAACTGAAGCAGACTTAAGGGGTCAACCCAATGGCAGCGGAGATCGTCAATCCTCGCAATGACAGTGGTACGGAAGGGGCTCCCGAGGAGCCCTTCGATCCTGTCTTCGCCCTTCACCGGGGCGGCAAGATGGCCGTGCAGGCCACCGTCCCCCTCCGGGACAAGGACGACCTGTCCCTCGCGTACACGCCCGGCGTCGCCAAGGTGTGCACCGCGATCGCGGAGCAGCCCGAGCTGGTCAACGACTACACCTGGAAGTCCCAGGTCGTCGCCGTCGTGACCGACGGCACGGCGGTGCTCGGCCTCGGCGACATCGGCCCGGAGGCCTCCCTCCCGGTCATGGAGGGGAAGGCCATCCTCTTCAAGCAGTTCGGCGGCGTGGACGCGGTCCCGATCGCCCTGGCCACCACGGACACCGACGAGATCGTCGAGACCGTCGTCCGCCTCGCCCCGTCCTTCGGCGGAGTGAACCTGGAGGACATCTCGGCCCCGCGGTGCTTCGAGATCGAGCGCAAGCTCCAGGAGCGCCTCGACATCCCCGTCTTCCACGACGACCAGCACGGCACCGCCATCGTCACGCTCGCGGCCCTCCGCAACGCGGCGAAGCTGACCGGCCGGACCCTCGGCGACCTGCGCGGTGTCATCTCCGGCGCCGGCGCGGCCGGTGTGGCCATCGCCAAGTTCCTCCTGGAGGCCGGCCTCGGTGACGTCGCCGTCGCCGACCGCAAGGGCATCGTCAGCCGCGACCGCGAGGACCTCACGGACGTCAAGCGCGAGATCGCCGAGCTCACCAACAAGGCGGGCCTCAGCGGCTCCCTGGAGAGCGCCCTGGCCGGCGCGGACGTCTTCATCGGCGTCTCCGGCGGTACGGTCCCCGAGGCGGCCGTCGCCTCCATGGCCCCGAACGCCTTCGTGTTCGCCATGGCCAACCCGAACCCCGAGGTCCACCCCGACGTCGCGCACAAGTACGCGGCCGTCGTGGCGACCGGCCGTTCGGACTACCCGAACCAGATCAACAACGTCCTCGCGTTCCCCGGCATCTTCGCCGGCGCGCTCCAGGTCCGGGCCTCCCGGATCACCGAGGGCATGAAGATCGCCGCGGCCAACGCCATCGCGGACGTGGTCGGCGACCAGCTGGCCGCCGACTGCGTGATCCCGTCGCCGTTCGACGAGCGGGTCGCCCCGGCCGTCGCGGCCGCGGTCGCCGCCGCCGCCCGCGCCGAGGGCATCGCGCGCCGCTGACGCGCACTCCCGAAGGGCCCCGTTCCTGTCCGCAAGGGCGGGGCGGGGCCCTTCTGCCTGCGCGGGGCGGTGGTACGGGTGGGGCGCGCGTCACAGTGAGGTGCGGTTCCGTCACCCACCCGCGGGCCCCTAGGGTCGGGGCCATGTTCGCTGCCTACGCTGCCCGAATCGACCGCGACCAGCCTCTGAACGGCCTCGAGTTGGGCGAACGCCCCGAGCCCGAGGTGCGTCCCGGCTGGACCACCGTCACCGTCAAGGCCGCCTCGCTCAACCACCACGACCTGTGGTCGCTGCGCGGGGTCGGACTGCCCGAGGAGAAGCTGCCGATGATCCTCGGCTGCGACGCCTCCGGCATCGACCAGGACGGCAACGAGGTCGTCCTGCACTCCGTCATCGGCCAGACGGGCCACGGCGTGGGGCCGAACGAGCCCCGGTCCATCCTCACCGAGCGCTACCAGGGCACCTTCGCCGAGCGCGTCACCGTGCCCTCCTGGAACGTGCTGCCCAAGCCGAAGGAGCTGTCCTTCGAGGAGGCCGCCTGCCTCCCCACCGCCTGGCTGACCGCGTACCGCATGCTCTTCACCAATGCCGGCGTCCGGCCCGGGGACTCCGTGCTCGTGCAGGGCGCGGGCGGCGGCGTCGCCACCGCCGCGATCGCCCTCGGCAAGGCGGCCGGCCTGCGGGTCTTCGCCACCAGCCGCGACGAGGCCAAGCGCAAGCGGGCCGTCGAGCTCGGTGCCGTCGAGGCGTACGAGCCGGGGGCGCGGCTCCCGCAGCGGGTGGACGCCGTCATCGAGACCGTCGGCGCGGCCACCTGGTCGCACTCGGTCAAGTCGCTGCGGCCCGGCGGCACGCTCGTCATCTCGGGCGCCACGAGCGGCGACCGGCCCTCGCACGCCGAGCTGACCCGGATCTTCTTCCTGGAGCTGAAGGTCGTCGGCTCGACGATGGGCTCCAAGGACGAGCTGGAGGACCTGCTGTCCTTCTGTGCGGCCACGGGCGTCCGACCGGTGATCGACGAGGTCCTGCCCCTGGACCGGGCCCGGGAGGGCTTCGAGAAGATGGCCTCGGGCGAGCTCTTCGGGAAGATCGTTCTGAAGACCTCGTGACGACCCCTTGATACAGGTCGGTTGACCTGATGGGATCTCCGGCACGCGAAACGTGAACATCTCTCACCTTGTCGTGCCGGAGGTCCACCTTGTTGCGCACCACCCTCGCGGCGACCGTCGTCGTCGCCTCCCTGCTCGCCCCGACCGCCGCCCGAGCGGAGGCCGGCGGTGACGCGATACCCGCCCTCACCGACTCCCGCGGCCGCGTCCTCACCCTCCGTGGCTGGAACCTCGCGGACAAGTCGCACAGCGGCGACGCCGCCCTCTCCGCGATCACCGAGAAGAGCTTCCGGGACATGCGGGCCAAGGGCTACAACACGGCCCGTCTCCTCGTCTTCTGGGACGATCTGGAGCCCCGCCCCGGCCAGTACAGCCAGTCCTACCTCCGCAAGATCGAACGGGTCCTCGACTGGGCCGCGAAGTACGACGTCAAGGTCATCCTCGACGCCCACCAGGACATCTTCGGGCCCGCGTTCGGCTCGCGGGGCATACCCGCCTGGGCCACCAGGACCGACGGGCTGCCCTTCACCCCGCACCCCGACGACTGGTTCTCCGAGTACTTCGAGCCCGCCGTCCAGCGCGCCTTCACCCACCTGTACGAGGACGAGGACCTCCAGCGCGCCCAGGCCCGCATGTGGCGGGTGCTCGCCGACCGCTTCGATAACCACCCGGCCGTGCTCGGCTACGACCCGATCAACGAGCCGATGGGCGAGATGCGGGAGGGCGAGGACCTGGCGACGGCCGCCCGGCGCATCGAACGGGACCAGATCACCCCGATGTACAACCGCATCGCGGACGCGGTCCGCTCGGTCGACAAGGACGGGTGGCTCTTCGTCGAGCCGACCCCGATCGTGGGCGAGGGCGTGCCCACCGGTCTGGGGAGGATCGACGACCCGAAGGTGGTCTACGCCCCGCACTTCTACAACGGCGTGATGGAGGCGGGCGGCGACTACGACCCGTCGGCCCGCTGGATCGAGAACTACGAGGCGGCGGTCACCCAGTACCCCAAGGAGTACAAGGTCCCCGTGATCGTGGGGGAGTGGGGGCCGCTCAACAACTCCCTTCCGAACATGAACCGTTTCTACCGCGACGCCATGGCCTCGCTCTCCCGCTACAGCTCCGGCTGGACCGGCTGGGAGTGGTGCTACGGCGGTGGCTACTGCGCCGTGGACGCCACCGGGGCCTTCCGCCCGAACAAGGAGCTGACCGCCGAGCCGTACGCGGAGGCGGTCGCGGGCACGGTCCGCTCCGCCACGTACGACCCCGGGGCCGGGGTCTACCGCCTGTCGTACGACGCGGCCGGCCCGCGCGGCTCCCGCGTCACCGAGCTCTCCCTGCCGCCCGGCGACTGGCGGGTGACCGCCCGCGGCGCCCTGGTCCTCCGCAAGGACCGGACCCGGGCCTGGATCCTCGCGACCCCCCGCACCCACGTGACGGTCACCGTCACCCGGGGCTGACGGGCTTTCCCACGGCCCATCGCCCTGGCCTGGGCCGTGGCCCCGGGCCCGCCCAGCGGTCCCGGGGTGCTCGGGTACGCCCGGCGGTCCTGGGCGGGCCCGGCGGTCCTGGGTGGTCCCGGGGTGCCCGGGTGCGCCTGGCGGTCTTGGGCGGTCCCGGGGTGCTCGGGTACGCCTGGCGGCCCTGGGCGGTCCCGGCGGTCCCGGGCGGGCCCGGGGTGCTCGGGTGCGCCTGGCGGTCCTGGGCAGGCCCGGGGTGCCCGGCCCGCCCATCGCCCCGGGTGCGCCCGGTGCACTCGGCCTGGCTTGTAGGCCCGGGTGCGTCCGGTGCCTCGGCGGGTTCGGCGGGCCCGGCGGGCTCGGGGTGCCCGGCCTGGCCTGTAGTTCCGGGTGTGCCCAGGGTGCCGGGTGGGCTCGGGGTGCCCGGCGGCCCCGGGGCAGGTCATGGCCCCGGGTGTGTCCGGGGCGTCCGGGCGGTCAGGCCTTTCGTTCGGAGTTCAGCAGGGCTGTGATGTGGAGGGCCGCCGTCGAGAGGTGGTGGCGGGTCTCCGTCAGTTGGTCCTCGGTCACGCCGTGGTCGCGGGCCGAGTCGCGGATCTCGTCGCGGAAGCGGTCGAGGAGACGGTCGAGGTCGCGGGCCGGGTCGCCCGTGCTCGCCGTGTCCCGCGCCCACTCCGGTGCCTCGTCGGCCGGGGCCTTCGTGAACGGCGACTCCGGCGAGGCGGCCTTCGGGTGGGTCGTGCCCGCCACGAGGTCGCCGAGCTGGGCCGTGATCCCCGAGATCCCCTCCCAGACCCCCTTGGGCCAGTCGCCCCGCAGGAACCGGTCCTGGACCTCCTCCTGCACCTGCTGGGCGACCCGCTGGAACTCCTTCGCCTGGCGCCGCGCCGATCTGGCCTCCTCGCGGGCCTCGCGGGCCTGCTGCTTCCACTCCTGCTTGAACCGGCGCATCTCCTCCTTGGCCTCGGCGAACGAGGGGGGATCCACCGTGCGGCTCTGTCCCGCCGCGGCGCGCATCTCGCTGCGCACCCGCCCGGCCGCACCCCGCACGTCGTCGCGGATCTCCGCCGCCAGTTCCGAGACCGACTCGCGGATCTCCCGCTCCAGGTCCTCCAGTTCGGCGCCGCGCCCCGCCACCTCGGCGCGGCCGGCGTCGGTGATCGAGTAGACCTTGCGGCCCCCCTCGCTGGCGTGGGTGACGAGGCCCTCGGCCTCCAGCTTGGCGAGGCGCGGGTAGACCGTGCCGGCCGAGGGCGCGTACAGCCCCTGGAAGCGCTCCTCCAGGAGTCTGATCACCTCGTACCCGTGGCGCGGGGCCTCGTCGAGCAGCTTGAGGAGGTAGAGGCGGAGGCGTCCGTGGGCGAAGACGGGCGGCATGTCAGAGCACCTTTCCGGTCACGGAGGGGGTGGACGAGGCGGCGGCGTCGCCGTCGTCCTCGGGCTCGGGGCGGCGGAGCAGGGCGATGGAGCCGGAGACGGTGGTCGCCTTGAGCGTGCCCCGGCCCGAACCGAGCGTGCCGGTGATGGACTTGGCGCCCCACTGGCCTCCCACCCGCAGGTCCTCGAAGGCGTTCGACACGGCGCCGCTCGTCGTGCTGGCCTCGACGCGGGCGTCGGCCGGGTGCGGCAGCCGGATGGCGACCTCGCCGGAGACGCTGGTGAGTCGGATGTCGGCGGGCGGCCCGTCGAGCCGGGCCGGGTCGAGGTCGATGACCATGTCACCGCTGACCGTGTCGGCCTTCACGGAGGAGCCCGCGCCCTCGATCACCGTCACGTCGCCGGTCACCGAACTGACGCGCAGATCTCCGGTGACCGACTGGGCCTCCAGGTTCCCCGAGACGCTCTCGGCGCGGACCGGGCCGGAGAGGCCGAGGAGGGTGGTGTCGCCCGTGACCCCGCGCACCTCCGTACGCCCTCTGATCCCGGTGACGACCGCCTCGGCGCCGACCGCGCCCACCTCGACGTCGACGCCCGCGGGGACGGCGACGGAGACGACGGCCGTCCGGCGCCGGTACTCCTTGCGGTCGAGCCACTTGAGGATGCTCTTCCAATGGAGGTCCTCGTAGGTCACGGTCAGGGTGGAGCCGTCCTGCGTCACGATCAGCGGCGGACCCTCGATCTCGGAGATCTCCAGCCGGGTAGAACCCTCGTCCGTCCCCACCACGTTCACCGCGCCGTTGACGATGCGGACCTGTAGACGTGTCACCGGCTCGGCCGGAGCCAGCTTCGTCGGCTCGGTGACGGACCACTGTGTCATGGTGCTGACCTCCCGTATCGGCAACGCAACATATCGCGTCTCTCGATAGACACGATATATCTCGGTCCGATGGAGTCAACCCTGACTCTTCCCTGATGGGGTAGGGGGTGATGTGCGACTTAAGTGGACAAAATGGCCTAGCGTAAGGCGCATGAACGCGACATCCGGACCGCACCCCGTCGGAGCCCTGTTGCTCTGCCGCGCCGAACCCCAGGCGGTCCGGCCGCCCGCCCACCTCCTACGGGAGCAGCTGCTCCTCGCCCCCGCGGGAGCCGAATGGAGCGTGCTCGTACCGGAGGGGAAGCCCTGGCTGCACGGCGGGGAACCCGTCGAACAGGTCGTCACCGGCTGGGCCACCGCCCTCGCCGTCTCGGCCGCCGGCTGGCCCGTCGTCGCGCTCTGGTGGGACCGCGACCGGGCCGGCTTCACGCTCGCCGCCGGCTTCCGCCGTACGGTCGGCTACACCTGGCTCGCGGACGGCACCCCCGTCGGCGAGGACGAGGCCATGCGCACCTTCGCCGCCCGGCTCGACCTCGACCCCGTCCTGGACGTGCAGGCCCTCGAACCGCTCACCGGGCCCGACCCGGACGCCGACGCCCACGCCCGGCTCCTCGGCGTCGTCGCGGTCCTCGCCCGCGCCGGACTCGTCCTGCCCACCGGAATCGTCCCCGGCGAGAGCGCCGACCGGCTCCGCTCCGTCGCCCTCGCCCAGGGCGCCGAGCAGCTCGAATGGGCGGGCTGGAAAGGCGCCGTGCGCGCCGAGCTCGACGTGGTGGAGGGTGGTCCCCTCGGCCCGTACCTGCGCGGTCCCAAGGCGCGCGCACTGAGCGGGGCGCAGCTCCTCGTGGGGGTGCCGCTGCTGCTCTGGGGCGCCGGCCGGCGCAGCGGCGGCTGGGCGACGGCCGGGGCGCTGCTCGTCGCGCACGGCGCGCTCGGGCTCGCCTACGACCGGCTGCGGGAGCGGTGACCCCGCAGCCGGAGGGGCTTCCTACTCGTCCTCGTCCTCGTCGTCGTCCAGACGGGCCAGCCAGGTCGCGAGGCGCTCGACCGGCACCTCGAAGTCGGGGTTGAGATCGACGAACGTCCGCAGCTGCTCGGCGAGCCACTCGAAGGTGACCTCCTCCTCGCCGCGCCGCTTCTCCAGTTCCTCGATGCCACGGTCGGTGAAGTACATGCGATCAGGATAGGCCGTACCCCTCACATCCCCTGTCGCCCGTCAGTCCCACCGATTAGCCTTCTGGATCCAACATCGCTTCGGGGAGCGGGGGCCGCTGTGGCACACGGGATCGCTCGGATTCGACTGGACGACGGCACGCCCGTCTGGGCACGGGTCAGCGACGCGGAAGAGCTCGGCAGAGGCGGCGGCTTCCAGGACACCGGCGTCAGGGACCGGGTGGTCTCGATGGCCGGCGGGCTCACGGACGTGGTGCGCGGAGTCGTCGGCTCCCTGCGCGCCGGCCTCGATCCGCAGGGGTCGGTGGAGGTCGCCGTCAGCTTCGGCATCGAACTGTCCGCGCAGTCCGGCAAGGTGATCGGCGTCCTCGCGGACGGCGCGGGCAAGGCCTCCGTGAACGTCTCCCTCACCTGGACCGAACAGGGCCCCGCGGCTTCGGAGACGACGACGGCGTCAGAGACGGCGACGGCTCCGCAGGCGGCGACGGCTTCACCGACGGAGCAGGCCGAATCCGCGGCGGTGTCCGCACCCGAGGGCGCGGAACCGCGCTCGGGCATCGGCCCGCAGCGGCGCCCGGCGGCCGATGGCGCCGCATGAGCGCCTTCGACGCTCTCGTGCGCCCCGCACTCGTACGCATCGGGGCTCCCCGGGGCGGGTATGACCGGGACGGCGACCGGTTCTGGGGCACCGGCTTCTTCATCGCCCCCGGCTGGGTGCTGACCTGCGCCCATGTCGTGGCCGAGGGGGGTGGAGCGGTGTGGAGGAATGAGCCGGCCGTCGGCATCACCTGGCAGGACGGCAGGGACACGCGCCACTCCAAGGGCACGGTGATGCTCGCCCTGCCCCGGCCCGAGGATCCCGACGTGCGCCCCGAGCCCTGGGGCTTCCCCGACGTCGCACTCGTGCGCGTACCGGGCACGTCCAAGGCCTCCTGCGTCATGCTCGCCGACCGGCCCCCGGCCCGGACCACCCAGGTCGGTCTGCACGGCTGGTCCCGGGAGACCGGAGAGCTGGGCATCCGTCAGATCCACGGCGATCTGAGCGGTGTGGACGCCCATGCCCTCGTGACGGAGAGGGCGCTGCCCGTCGAGGGCTGCTCCGGCGGCCCGGTCGTCGACGACGTCATGGGTGCCGTGATCGGCTTCAACAAAGGACGCTGGTCCCATCAGGGCGCCCTCGTCCCCCTCACCGACCTGCGCCGTCTGCACGACGCGCCGGGGGGCGAGTACTGGGCCGAGGCCCTGCGCGACCACGACCGTCATCACCTCGACCACTACCTCCAGTCGACGGACGACCGATCCGACTGGACGCGCGCGCAGCGGCAGTCCGGCGGCGGGCACCCGCTGAGCCCGCAGCTCCGCACCCGGCTGCGGGGACAGTTCGCCGCGCTGCCCGAGCCGATCAACCCCGGCGAGATCATGGACCTGGTCGACCAGGTCAAGGCCTGGATCAGGAACGACACCACCCCGGACGCGTTCGAGGACGACCCGCGCAGATGGTGCGAGGGAGCCGCCCTGCTGTACGGGCTGCGCGCGCCCGGCCGCACCGATCCGGGCGACCCCGGCCTCGACGCCGTCCTCCTGTACGCCGCCCACGTCGTCCGGCGGGTCTCCGGCCGTCCCGGCGGGGTGGGCGACACGACCGCCTTCCGGAACTGGATCATCGACCGGGCCGCCGACGCGGGCCCGTACCTCCGCCGCGAGATCGACGACCTGATCGGCTCCGGCGGTTCGGCGGCCCTCGCCCGCGTCCGCGAGCGCCGGGCACGCGCGGACGTGCTCCTGGAGATCGACACGCCCCGCTGGGACCGGCGCTACCCGTGGCGCGTGAAGCTGCTCCGCGACGGGCACATGGTCACCCCGCTCCACGGCGACGACCGCGGCGTCGAGCGGGCCCAGCTCAAGAAGACCCTGCGCGGGCCGCTCGCCGAGGCCCTCCGGCTCGGCGACAACGGGCCGCACCTGGCCTCCGTGGAAGCCGTGCTGCCGCGCGAGCTCTTCGACGAACCGCTCGACACCTGGCGGCTCGAACCCCCGAAGGGCCCCGACGAGACGTGGGGGGCCACCACCCTCGGACAGCGCCGCATCGTGGTCATCCGGGACGCCCGGCGCCACGACACGGAGCCGTCGCCCGAGTGGCGGGCGCGCTGGGAGGCCGGGGTGCGGGGGCCGCTGCGCGCGACCCCGCTGCGTGCCGAGGTGCCCGGCGCGGGCCCGGACGCCCACACCCCGCGCGTGCGCCGGGAGACCCCGGAGGAGACCCTCGAGCGGCTCCGCGAGGTCGAGGGCGGCACCGTTCCCGTCTACTGCGGCCCGGTGGGCAGCGGCGACGGGTTCATGGCGATGAACGCGGCCCTGGCCGCCGGCCACCCGCTGGCCCTCTGGCGGACCGGTGTCCACGACCACACCGACTGCGCGGCCTTCCACGTCGAGGCGGACTGGCTGCTCGCGGACGCCCGCACAGCCCACGGGCTCGGTGAGCCCATCCGTTCCCTGCGCGCCCTGGTCCCGGAGCGCGCCGACCTCGCCTGGGCCGAGACCATCGCCGTCCTGTACGACCCCCCCGACCGCCCACCGCACGCCGGCCGCCTGGAGGCCCCGCCACTCCTCGGCGAGGAGGACCCGTGACGGCGGTACGGCGCGCCCCGAGCGCGTCCCGGCCGCCGCGCCCGTCCACCCCGGCCCGCCCCACGGACCCGGCCCCGACGCGCGGCCCGTCCACCCCGCCCCGCCCCACGGGTCCGGCTCCGGTACGAGGCCCGTTCAACCCCCCCCGAGCGCGTCCCGGCCGCCGCGCCCGTCCACCCCGGCCCGCCCCACGGACCCGGCCCCGACGCGCGGCCCGTCCCACCCCGTCCGCCCCGCGCGCACGGGCCCGGCGCAGGTCCCGTTCGCCCTTCTTCGGGTCGGGTGTCCGGCAGTTCACGACTCGGTCGTGGACGACCGGATTGGGGGTCGGCAGGGGTGGGGGCCGGGCGGTACGTTCGACGGGCCCGGCCAGCAGACCACAGCCAGGAGGAGTCCATCGTGAACGATTGGCGGATCTACCGTGGGGCCGGGCATCCGCACGACGAGATACGGCGGTTGCCCGCTCCGCCGCCCTGGCGGGACTTCTCGGCGGGGGGCGCGGACGACACCCTGGCGGGATCGGACCGGCGGCTCGGTGTGAAGCGGAGGCTCGTCCAGAACCATCACCCCCGGCCGGCGGAGACCGACGCCGTCAACGCGGCCCTGTATCTGCGGCGGCCGCTGCTCGTCACGGGGAATCCCGGGACCGGCAAGTCCACCCTCGCGCACGCCGTCGCGCACGAGTTGCGCCTCGGTCGGGTGCTGCGCTGGCCGATCGTGAGCCGCTCGACCCTTCAGGACGGCCTCTACCGGTACGACGCCATCGGCCGTCTCCAGGACGTCCAGTTGGAGCGGGCCCAGTCGGGTGCGTCCGGTTCCGCCGCCGCGGCCCCGGCGGGCATCGGGTCGTACATCCGGCTCGGGCCGCTCGGTACCGCGCTGCTTCCGTCCGAGCAGCCGCGCGTGCTGCTCATCGACGAGCTCGACAAGAGCGACCTCGACCTGCCGAACGACCTCCTGAACGCCCTGGAGGAGGGCGAGTTCGCCATTCCGGAGCTGGAGCGGCTGGCCGATCGGGAGCCCGTCGTCGAGGTGCTCAGCGACGACGGCCGCAAGGTGCCGGTGCAGGGCGGCCGGATCCGCTGCACCACCTTCCCCTTCATCGTGCTCACCTCGAACGGCGAACGGGACTTCCCCGCCGCCCTGTTGCGCCGCTGCATCCGCCTGGAGCTCGAACCGCCCGGCGAGGAGCAGCTCGGCGCCATGATCGAGGCCCACCTCGGGCCCGACGCCGCGGCGGGCGACGGCGAACAGGGCCTCGTCCGGCGCTTCCTGAACCGGGAGCCGGGCGAGGTCATCGCCACCGACCAGTTGCTCAACGCGCTCTACCTCACCCAGCACGCCTCCCGCGCCGAGCGGGTGACCAGGGAACGCATCGCGGAGATGCTCATGCAGCCGCTCGATCAGCCGAGGTGATGACCGGATGCCCCGGACGGACCGGATGCCTCTGGAGGAGCTGACCCGCAGACTCCGGGCGGGCGGCGCGGACCCGTCCGCCGAGGCCGTCGCGGACGCGCTCTGGCTGTCCCAGTGGCTGCCGGAACCGGAGACTCCCGATCCGGAGCCGCCGTCCCGCGCGGACGACAGGAGCACGGGGACCGCCCGGCCCGCCGACGAGAGGCGAGATCCGGCCAATCGTGAGGAGGCGCCCGGACGCACGCCCGCGCGTACCGGCGGCGGTGAGTCCGTCGGCATCCACATGCGCGGCGGAGCCGCCCCGGCGGACGGAGCGCGCGGCGGCGTCGGCGGGGGTACGGGGCAGGGCGCGACCCTGCCCGTACGCGCGCCCGGCGCCAACGCCCTGCCCGGACTCCTCGGCCTCCAGAAGGCCCTGCGCCCGCTGCGGGGGTACGCGCCCGTCCCGCCGCGTCCCGGCGAGGGAACCCTCGACGAGGAGGCCACCGCCGAGCGCAGCGCCGCCGCCGGCATCCTCACCCCGGTCCTGCGCCCCGCCGCCGGCCGCCGCCCCGACATCCAGCTCCTCATGGACACCGGCCCCGCCATGGTCGTCTGGGACCGCATGGTCGAGGAGCTCCGCCAGGCCTGCCAGCAGTCCGGCGCCTTCCGCGACGTCCAGGTGCACCGGCTGTACGACACCGGCGAAGGGCCGCCGCTCGTCACCACGACCAGCGGCACCGACGGCAGACCGCGGCTCCGCCCCGTCGACCAGCTCCACGACCCCACCGGACGCCGCTTCACCCTCATCGTCAGCGACTGCGTCGGCCCGCTCTGGCAGCGCGGCGCCGCCCAGCGCTTCCTGCGCCAGTGGCCCCGGCACTCCCCGCTCGCCCTCGTCCAGCCGCTGCCCCCGCGCCTCTGGCCGCGCACCGCGCTCCCCGCCGAACCGGGCACCTTCCAGCGTTCCGCCGCCTCCCGCGGCCCCGCCGTCTTCCGCTCCGACGACGAACCCTGGGCGGCCCTCGACCCGACCCGGCGGGCCGTGCCCGTGCTCACCCCCACCCCCGAGGCCTTCGCCTCCTGGGCCCGGCTCCACACCGGCCACGGCGGCGACACCGTACGCGGCTGGGCCGCCTGGCTCGCCCCCGAACCGGCCCGGCCGCGGACGCCGCGGGCACCGCGGACGCCCCGCGCCGACGAGGAACTCCTGCACGCCTTCCGGGCCGGCGCCTCGCCCGGCGCGCTCCGGCTCGCCGTCCACCTCGCGGCGGCCCCGCTCACCCTCCCCGTCATGCAGCTCGTCCAGCGCGCGATGCTGCCCGACACCGGGCCCATGGAACTGGCCGAGGTCCTGCTCAGCGGACTCCTGCGCCGACGGCCCGGCCCGGCCCCGTACCCCTGCTTCAGCTACTCGCCCGGCATCCAGCAGTTCCTCCTCGGCTCGCTCGATCCCGGCGCCGCCGCCCTCGTCCTCAAGCACTGCTCGGAGTACGTGGAGCGCAACTTCGGCCAGGGCACGCGCAACTTCCCGGCGCTCGCCGCCGCCCGCCTCGCCGGCCACGGCCCCGCCGCCGGCGAGGGCGGACCCGGTCTCGCCGTCTCGCCCGACGGGACCGACGAACCCATCGGTCCCGAGGACGCCGAGGCGGAGCTGTTCGCCCGCATCCCCGCGCGCGTGCTCCGCTTCTACCACCCCGACCTCGTCACCCCCGACCCCCTCACCGAGGCCCGCCGCCTCCTCGACCAGGGACGCGCCCAGTCCGACCCCGCCCTCCTCGCCGCCGCCCGCGAGCGCGCCGAGGAGGCGCTCCCCGCCGCGCCCGTCGAGGCCCGGCTCCTCCTCGGACGCATCCTGTACGCGGAGGCGGGCACCGGGGCCGTCCGGCGTGCGGGCCGCCGCCCCGAGCTCCTCACCCGGGCCGCCGACACCCTCGTACACGCCGGAAGGCTGGCCCGGCCCGGGGACGAGCACTGGGCCGAGGCCCGCCTCGAACGGGCCGTCGTCCACCACGCCCTGTGGCAGGAGACCGAGGACCCCCGGCAGCTCGACGCCGCCCTCGCCGCCCTCGCCGGGGACGCGGACCAGTGGCCCCCGGCCGCCCGGCCCACCCTGCACCTGCGCCGGGGACGGCTGCTCCTGGCGCGCGGCGACGGCGCCGCCGCGGCCGAGGAGCTCACCGCAGCCGTCGGGCTGCGGGAGAGCGCCGCAGGCCTGCTCGACCTCGCCGACGCCCTGTACCTCGCCAAGGCCGGACCGGACCGCGTCGCCCCCGTCCTCGACCGGGCGGAGGCCCTCCTCGGCGACGGCCGCGCCCTGAGGCTGCGTCACGCCGTCGCACGCGCCCGCCTGCACGAGGCCACCGGCGACGGCCCGGGGACCGACCAGGCGTACGAGGAGGCCGGCCTGCTCGCCCCCGCCGGGAGCGCGCAGCGCGGCGGACTGCTGCTCGCCTGGGGCGAGTCCCTGCTGCGCCGCGCCGCCGCCGGCACCGGGACGGGGCCGGTCGACCGCGCCGAGTCCGTGCTGCGCGAGGCCCTCACCTGCCTCCCCGCCGGGGTCGCCGCCCGCGAGCGGGCCCGGATCCTCATCGGCAGCGTGCTCGCCCTGCGCTTCGACCGCGCGGGCTTCCTGCCGGACCTGTACGAGAGCCGCCACCTCCTCGACGAGGCCGTCCGCGCCACCTCCGACCCCGCTGCCCGGGCCGAGGTCAGGCTCCAACTGGGCTGGACCCAACTGCAGCTGAGCGAGGCGGCGAGGGACGGGCAGCTCGCCGTCGCCCTCACCGACTTCCGGCGCGCCGCCGACGACAGCCGCGCCGCCCACGGCGACACCCCCGGCACGGTCACCCTGGCGCGGGCGCTCCACGCCCAGGGGGCGGTGCTGTACCTGATGGACCGCGTCGGCCAGGCCGCGACCGTCCTGGCGGAGGCGGCCGAGCAGTGGCGACGCCTCGACGGCATGCTGGTGCCGGTGGACTGGGCGGACGTGGAGCGGACCAGGGACCTGCTCGCCGAGGTGAGCGCCGACCACCGCCCGCGACCGGGCCGCCTCTCCCGCGAGGAACGGCGCCGGATCGCGCCGCCCTGGTGGGAATGGCGCGAAGGGGAATCGGAACGGCTTGATAACGGGGGCGCACATGGGCGCAGTTGAGTCGAACGGGTTTCTGGCTTTCGGACGTCGGGAAGAACCGCTCCGCCGCTACGACCGTGGGGGACAAGGGTCGGTGAGGAGGAGCCGAGGGTGTTGGAGCACACGAAGCGGGTCGCAGCCGTCGACAGGGGCAGCGACCGGCCATGGGGCCTGCCCGACCTCGCCGATGTGGACCTGCGGACCTTGCGCTTCATGGACGATCCCGCCCTGGCGGCCGCCGTCGAGCGGGTGCTCTGGCATCCGCAGGAGTTGGGGGATTCCTGGTTCGAAGGCGGGAACGGGGACGGGGTCCACGGCTGAGCTCCGGTGGAGTGGCCGCGTCGACCGGCTGTTTTCGGTCAGATGCGTGCCGCCCGCCGACGGCCCAGGGGAACGGGAGTGAACGGCGCGCCCCTGCTCGCGCCCGCCTTCGCCGAGTTGGCCCGGGTCAGCCCCGCCCCGGCCGGACTCGCCGTGCTGCGGTCCGCCCTGCACACCCGACGGCTGCTGCTCCTCAAGGCACTCCTGATCCGGGTCGGCCGAGATCGCGAGTCCGTCGAACAGGGCGTGCTCAGCAGGTTCGAGCGCTCCTGGGAACTGCTCGAACGGGTCGAGCGACGGCATCCTGCCGTTGTCCGGGACGTCCTGGACTACCCGACGACCGGGGCCTGGCTCGCCGGGGCGCTCGCCGAGCCTGCCGGGCCGGACTTCGACCGGATGCTCGGCCACCTGGACAGCCTCGCGGCCACCGCCGCCCTGCGGTGCGGTGGCCCGTTCGACCTGACCGTGGAGACGCCGGACGGTCTGCTCCCGCTGCCCGGCGTGGGCCGGCTGCGGGTGGCCGCGGAACGGGTGCGGATCAGCGCGGGCGAGCGGACCGTGCGGTTCCACCCGGACGGCGCCCGCCGGGCCGTGGCCTCGGGCCTCACGCTCGTCGACCGGCACCATCGCGTGCTCACCGGCCATGGACCTGACTGGAGCGCGGTGCGTCCGTTGCCGGGCGGCGTCGCGCGCCTGGACGACCTCGACCCGTACCGGGTGCCGGGCGGCGCCCCGGCGGTGACCGCGGCCGATCACGCCGACACCGACCACGCCGCCTGGTCCGCCCGGTGGCGGGCCGCCCGGGACCTGTTGCTGCGCACCGATCCCGGCCGGGCGGCCGAGGTCGCCCGCGTGGTCCGCGTGGTCGTTCCACTCGTCCCGCGCGGGCCACGGCATCTCGGCGCCACCCTCAGCGCCGCTCCCGGAGCCATCCTGACCTCGCTGCCCGCCGAGGGCGAGGGCATGGCCGAGACGCTCGTGCACGAGCTCCACCACAGCAAGCTGGCCACGCTCCACGAACTCGTGCCGCTGTACGGCCCCGGGCGGGAGGCCGTGCACCGGGTCGGCTGGCGGCCGGACCCGCGGCCCATCGCGGGCGTCCTGCACGGTGCCTACGCGCACCTGGCCCTGGCCGACCTGTGGCGGCGCGTGGTCACCGCCGACGGCGTGCCGAGGTCCTGGCGGTCCGGTGCCGGGCAACAGTTCGACGACATCCACGATCAGGTGGGTGAAGCGCTGAAGATCCTGCTTGAATCCGATGAACTGACTTTGGAGGGAAGGGAGTTCACGCATCAAATGCGGCTGCATCACGCGAGCCTGGGCGCGGCTCCCCTCGCCGCTGGGTAACACTGTGCCCACGGCACATGACACTGCGTTGCGCGCGAGCGGGACGGGAGACACGACAGATGGCGGAACAGCGGTCGGGCGGTGCGGCGGACCACGGAGCCGGGAGTGCACCGCAGCACGTACTCGTGGTCTTCCCCGGCTACCACCGCCCCTGGGCGAACTGGATCAACCAGCGGCTCGACGCCCACGGGGTGCGTGCCAGCCTGCAGCGCTGGGACCCGCCGCGCGAAGTGCCCCTGGAGGACTCGCTCGGCGATCTGCTGCTCGCCCGCGGCCAGGTGCTGCTCGTCCTGGACGACTGGTTCTTCCAGCTCGGCCCGCGCGCGGCCGGCGAGTGGAACGACGCGCTGCGCGGTTTCGTCGCGGCCAAGGCCGAGCGGTTCGCCGCGGTCAACCTCACCAACCGGACCCTGCTCCCGGCCACCGCCGTCCTCGAACCCGTCAGCCTGTGGGGCGTCGGCGAGGAGGAGGCCGAGGCCCGCCTGCTCAGCCGACTCGGCATCGAGCCCCGCCGCGCCACCGGCCGCCGGCTGCCCGCCGGATCACTCGTCCGCTTCCCGGACACCCCGCCCGAGATCTGGGGCGAGATCCCGCGCCGCAACCCCCGCTTCACCGGCCGGGACGATCTGCTCACCGAGCTTCAGGAACGGCTCATGGACGCCGAGCGCGGCAACGCCGCGTGCACCCTGGTCGGCATGTCCGGCATCGGCAAGACCCAGATCGCCGCCGAGTACGCCCACCGCTTCAGCTCCGACTACGACGTCGTCTGGTGGGTCAGTTCCGACGACCGCAACGTGCAGCGCGACCGCTTCGGCGAACTCGCCGCCGAACTCGGCCTGACCACCGGCAACGAGCCCGGCGAACGCATCCGCGCCGTCCGCGAGGCCCTGCGCCGTGGCGACCCGCATTCCCGCTGGCTCGTCGTCTTCGACGGCTGGGACGACACCGACGGCGCGAACGTGATGCTGCCGCACGGCCCCGGCCACGTGCTGATCACCTCCCGCAACCGCGGCTGGGACGAATTCACGGACACCCTGAACATCCGCGGCTTCGACCGGGCCGAGTCCACGGGCTATCTGATGCGCCGCGCCCCGCACATCACCGCGCCCGAGGCCGACGAGGTCGCCGCCGAGTTCGACGACGTGCCGCTGCAGTTGGTCCAGGCCGCCGCCTGGCTCGGCGAGTCCCGGATGGAGGTCCCCGAGTACCTCCGCATGGTCCGCGAGGGACGGATCAACACCATGGACGAGCCGACCGGCGGCGACGGCATCCCCCACTCCTCCCTGACCTCCTGGTCGATACTGATCAACCGGCTCCGACGCACCCAGCCGCAGGCCATCGACGTGCTCAGCCTGTGCGCCTCCTTCGCCCCCGGCCGCATCCCGCTCGGCATCGTCCGCGCATACCCGCAGGCCGACCTCCCCGAAGACCTGCGCTGGATGGTCGCCGACCTCGCCGCCTGGTCCCGGGCCCTGGACACCCTGGTCAACTACTCCGTACTCAGCCGCGAGTCGCGCGGCCCGGTCGCCAGCGGGGAGATGGGCCCCCACCAGGAGTCCGTGCACATGCACCGGCTCGTCCACGACATCGTCGCCCGGCTCACCGACGGCGAACACCGCGCGGCCCACCGCAAGGCCGTCCGCGTCCTGCTGGCCGAGGCCGACCCCGGCAACCCCCTGGACAGCCGGAACTGGCCCCGGTACGCCGAACTGCTGCCGCACCTGGAGCCCTCCGGGGCCCTGGCCAGCCAGAACCCGCGCGTGCAGACCGCCGTGCTCAACTGCCTGCGCTACTGCTTCCGCAGCGCCGAATACCGGGCCGGCATCCGGCTCGCGGAACGGATCCGGGAGAACTGGTCCACCTTCATGGACCCGGTGAGCCCCCAGATGCAGGAACTCACCAACCAGGAGTGCTCCATCCTGCGCAGCTACGGACGCTTCCGTGACGCGCACCAACTCGATCTCGCCCTGCGCGCCCGCCTCGACGAGGCAGCGGTTCCCGATCCGCTCGGCTCGCTCCGCTCGTTCATCTCCATCGCCAGCGACCTCCGCTACCTCGGTCAGTACCAGGAGTCGGAACGCATGCAGCGCGACGTCGTCGCGGAGTCCCGGCGTCTGCTCGGCGAGAACGAGTTCCTCACCCTCGTCGCCGGGAACAACCTCGGGGTCGCCCTGCGGATGCTCGGACGCTACAAGGAGGCGTACGAGCAGGACATCGCTTCTTTCGCCCGCGCGGAGAGCACTCTCGGCGCCCTGCACTCGCAGACCCTCATCCTCGGCAACAACGTCGCCCAGGACCAGCGCCTGCTCGGCCAGTACCGCGAGGCGCTGGCCCGCCAGGAGGCCAACGTCCGCGTGCACGTCCGGGTCATGGGGCCGCAGCACCTGCAGACCCTGTACGCCCGGGCGCAGCTCGCCCTGTGCCGCCGGCGGGAGGGCAGTTTCCAGCAGGACCTCGGCGCCACCATGGCGAGCGTGCTCGAACAGATGCAGCAGGTGCACGGGCGCGACCACTACATCACCCTCTCGTCCATCAACAACTACGCCAACTTCCTGCGCGAGCACGGCGACCTCGACAAGGCCCGCGAACTCAGCCACGAGGCCGAAGCCGGCTACCGGGCCCTCCTCGGCCCCGCACACCCGGTCGCCACCGGAGTCCTCGCCAACACCGCCCTCGTCCTCCAGGCGGCCGGCGAACGCGCGGACGCCCTGGCCATCCTGGAGGCCGCGCTCGCCGGACTGACCTCCTCGCTCGGACCCGACCACCCCTGGGTCCTCGGCTGCGCCCTCAACGCTTCCGCCGCCCGCAACTTCAACGGCCGGGTGCACGACGCCGCCGAGCTCAGCCGGGACACCCTGCGCCGCGCCCGGCACACCCTGGGCAACGAGCACCCGCTCACCCTGTCGAGCCAGGTGGCCCTCGCGACCGACCTGCGCGGCCTCAGGGAGAACGAGGAGGCGGGCAAGCTGGAGGAGGACGCGCTGCTCACCCTCACCCGCACGCTCGGCGCCCAGCACCCGCACACCCTGTCGGCACGGCAGCGGAACAGGCCCTACTGGGACTTCGAGGCCAACCTGGGCTGACAGCCCGTACGAGCGCGGAAAACGCCGGAGGCCCGGCACCCCGAGTGGGGTGCCGGGCCTCCTTCCGCACGCGTACGGAGTGGTCGATCAGGCGTCGAAGACCTCGTTGACCAGCTGCTGCTGCTCCGCCTGGTGACGCTTGGCCGAGCCGACCGCCGGGGAGGAGGAGTGCGGACGCGAGATCCGGCGCAGGCGCTCGCCCGCCGGGATGTCCGCGCCGACCGCCAGGTCCAGGTGGTCGATCAGGTTGAGCGCGATGAACGGCCAGGCACCCTGGTTCGCCGGCTCCTCCTGCGCCCAGATGTACTTCGCGGCGTTCGGGTACTTGGCGATCTCGGCCTGCAGCTCGGCACCCGGCAGCGGGTACAGGCGCTCCAGACGGATGATCGCGGTCTCCGTGTCACCGCGCTTCTGACGCTCGGCCTCCAGGTCGTAGTAGACCTTGCCGGCGCAGAAGACGACCTTGCGGACGTCGGCCGGGTTGACCGTCGAGTCGCCGATCACCGGGCGGAAGCCGCCGGTGGTGAACTCCTCCACCTTGGACGCCGCGGCCTTCAGACGCAGCATCGACTTCGGGGTGAAGACGATGAGCGGCTTGTGGTGCGGGTTGTGGACCTGCCAGCGCAGCAGGTGGAAGTAGTTCGACGGCAGCGTCGGCATGGCGACCGTCATGTTGTCCTGGGCGCACATCTGGAGGAAGCGCTCCGGGCGCGCGGACGAGTGGTCCGGGCCCTGGCCCTCGTAGCCGTGCGGCAGGAGCAGCGTGACGCCGGAGGTCTGGCCCCACTTCTGCTCGGCCGAGGAGATGAACTCGTCGACGACGGTCTGCGCGCCGTTGACGAAGTCACCGAACTGGGCCTCCCAGACGACCAGGGAGTCCGGGCGGGCCAGCGAGTAGCCGTACTCGAAGCCCATCGCCGCGTACTCGCTGAGCAGCGAGTCGTAGACGTTGTAGTGGGCCTGGTCCTCGGCCAGGTAGAGCAGCGGGGTGTAGTCCTCGCCGGTCTCCTGGTCGACCAGGACCGCGTGGCGCTGGCCGAAGGTGCCGCGGCGGGAGTCCTGGCCCGACAGGCGGACCGGGGTGCCCTCCATCAGCAGGGAGCCGATGGCGAGGGTCTCGCCGAAGCCCCAGTCGATGGTGCCGTCGTCGATGGAGGCGGCACGGCGCTGCATCTGCGGGAGCAGACGCGGGTGGACCGTGATCCGCTCCGGGACGTTGACCTGCGACTCGGCGATCCGCTTCACGACCTCCTGGGAGACCGCGGTGGTGACGGCGACCGGGAACTCGGCCTGCGCGTCCGGGACGGTCGTCGCCGCCGGGGCGGCGGTGGCCTCGCGGACCTCCGCGAACACCTTCTCCAGCTGGCCCTGGAAGTCCTGGAGCGCCTGCTCCGCCTCTTCGAGGGTGATGTCGCCGCGACCGATGAGCGACTCGGTGTACAGCTTGCGCACCGAACGCTTCTTGTCGATCAGGTTGTACATCTGCGGGTTGGTGAACTGCGGGTTGTCGCCCTCGTTGTGACCGCGGCGGCGGTAGCAGATGAGGTCGATCACGACGTCCTTGTTGAACGTCTGGCGGAACTCGAAGGCGAGCCGCGCGACGCGGACCACGGCCTCCGGGTCGTCGCCGTTCACGTGGAAGATCGGCGCCTCGATCATGCGGGCCACGTCGGTCGCGTACATCGAGGAACGCGAGGACTCCGGGGCGGCGGTGAAGCCGACCTGGTTGTTGATGACGATGTGGACCGTGCCGCCGGTGCGGTAGCCCCGCAGCTGCGACATGTTCAGCGTCTCGGCGACGACGCCCTGGCCGGCGAAGGCCGCGTCGCCGTGGAGGGCGACGGGCAGGACGGTGAAGTCCGTGCCGCCCTTGTTGATGACGTCCTGCTTGGCGCGGACGACACCCTCCAGGACCGGGTCGACCGCCTCCAGGTGCGAGGGGTTGGCGACCAGGGAGACCTTGATCTGCTCGCCGTCGAGACCCGTGAAGGTGCCCTCGGCGCCCAGGTGGTACTTGACGTCGCCGGAGCCGTGCATCGACTTCGGGTCGAGGTTGCCCTCGAACTCGCGGAAGATCTGCGCGTACGACTTGCCCACGATGTTCGCGAGGACGTTGAGGCGGCCGCGGTGGGCCATGCCGATGACGACCTCGTCCAGGCGCGACTCGGCGGCGGAGTCGATGACCGCGTCGAGCAGCGGGATGACGGACTCGCCGCCCTCCAGGGAGAAGCGCTTCTGGCCGACGTACTTCGTCTGCAGGAAGGTCTCGAAGGCCTCGGCCGAGTTCAGGCGGCGGAGGATGCGGAGCTGCTCCTCGCGCTCCACGCGCGCGTGGGGACGCTCGACGCGGTCCTGGATCCACTTGCGCTGCTTCGGGTCCTGGATGTGCATGAACTCGATGCCGGTGGTGCGGCAGTACGAGTCGCGCAGGACGCCGAGGATGTCGCGGAGCTTCATCATCGACTTGCCGGCGAAGCCGCCGACCGCGAACTCCCGCTCCAGGTCCCACAGGGTGAGGCCGTGCTCGGTGATGTCCAGGTCGGGGTGCTTGCGCTGCTTGTACTCCAGCGGGTCGGTGTCGGCCATGACGTGGCCGCGGACCCGGTAGGAGTGGATGAGCTCGAAGACGCGCGCGGCCTTGGTGACGTCGTCGTCGTGCGACGCGTCGATGTCCTTGAGCCAGCGGACCGGCTCGTAGGGGATGCGCAGCGCCTTGAAGATGTCGTCGTAGAAGCCCTCCTCGCCGAGGAGGAGGTTGGCGACGATGCGCAGGAACTCGCCGGAGGCGGCGCCCTGGATGACGCGGTGGTCGTACGTCGAGGTCAGGGTCATGACCTTCGAGATGCCCAGCTTGTTCAGGGTGTCCTGGGAGGTGCCCTGGAACTCGGCCGGGTAGTCCATCGAGCCGACGCCCATGATGACGGACTGTCCGGGCATCAGACGCGGCACGGAGTGGACGGTGCCGAGGCCGCCGGGGTTGGTCAGGGAGACCGTGACGCCGGAGAAGTCCTCCATCGTCAGCTTGCCCACGCGGGCGCGCTTGACGATGTCCTCGTAGGCCTGCCAGAACTCGAAGAAGTTGAGCGTCTCGGCCTTCTTGATGCCCGCGACGACGAGCTGGCGGTCGCCGTTGGGCTTGACCAGGTCGATCGCGAGGCCGAAGTTCACGTGCTCCGGCTTGACCAGGGTCGGCTTGCCGTCCTTCTCCGCGAAGGAGTAGTTCATCGACGGCATGGCCTTGATCGCCTGCACCATCGCGTAGCCGATGAGGTGCGTGAAGGAGATCTTCCCGCCCCGGGCGCGCTTCAGGTGGTTGTTGATCACGATCCGGTTGTCGAAGAGCAGCTTCACCGGGACGGCGCGGACGGACGTGGCCGTCGGCACCTCCAGGGAGGCGTTCATGTTCTTCGCGACCGCGGCGGCGGGGCCGCGCAGCGTGATCAGCTCGGGGCCGGCGGGCGCCTCGGCGGCCGGGGCGGCCTTGACCGCGGCCGGAGCGGCGGCGGCGGGCTTCGCGGCGACCGGCGCGGGGGCCGCGGCCGGCTTCACGGGAGCCGGGGCCGCGACCGGGGCGGGCGCGGGGGCCGGAACGGCCGCCGGAGCCGAAGGCGCGGCCTGTGCGGGGCCCGCCTGCGGCGCGACGGGCGCGCTCGGAGTGGTGGCGGCCGGGGCGGCCGGGGTCTCCGACGCTCCGGGCTTGTAGTCGGCGAAGAAGTCCCACCAGGCACGATCGACTGAATTCGGGTCCTGGAGGTACTGCTGGTAGATCTCGTCGACGAGCCACTCATTGGCACCGAAGGCGGCTGCGGGGCTCACGCCCTGCCCGTCTTGGTCGGCCGGGGAGCTCGGGGTACTGGGGGACTGAGACGACACGGCGGCAACCGCCCTCTTCCGCTTCGCAAGGTGATGGACAGCGGAAATAAAGGCTACGCCTGTCCGGCCGAGAGGTGCAGGCCAGGCAGTCCAACGTTGCGCAAGTCACACTTGACAGCGTGTTTCGACGCCTTGAATGGCGGGAAACAAGCGTGGTTCCACATGTGTGAGGGTACGGAAAAGCGCGAGCACGGCCCACTTCGGCCGCACCCCTGATCACGTCCCGCTCACGTACAGGCACGGACAAGCAGGTCCCGCTCATGTACACGCAGAACGCGCGCTTCCGGTTCGAACCCTACGTCAATCTCGCGGGGGGAGACTGCCCGGAAGGGTGACTCTGATGCGGCAGCCACGTGACGATTCGGCCACTCCGATCCCGCCGCCGTGCAGATCCACCGCCCACCGCGCGATCGCGAGCCCGAGCCCCGTCCCTCCGTCGCTGCCCGGACCCTGCCGATCCGGGGCCGCGCCCCGGTTGAACCGCTCGAAGACCTTGTGCCGCTCCGACTCCGGGATGCCGGGACCCTCGTCCTCGACCTCCAGCTCCAGCGAGTCCGGATACGGACCGCGCCGGGCCCGGACCGTGACCCGGCCGTGCGGAGGGGAGTGCTTCACCGCGTTGTCGATCAGGTTCGCCATCACCTGGTGCAGCCGCTCCACGTCCGCGTGCGCGACCAGCTCGGGCGGCGACACGTCCAGATGCAGATGGACGTCCGTACGGCGGTGCAGGCCCGAGGTGGACGACAGGCCGCGCTGGGACGCCGCCAGGTTCGCCTCCCGCAACACCCCCGACAGATACGGCCAGACCTCGAAACGGCTCGCCCTGAGCGCGACGACACCGTTGTCGAGGCGTGACAGGTCGAGCAGCGTCTCCACCAGCCGGCCGAGCCGCTCCGTCTGCTTCAGCGCCGACCGCATGGTCTCCGGATCGGCCTCGGACACCCCGTCCACCACGTTCTCCAGGACGGCCCGGAGCGCGGCGATCGGCGTGCGCAGCTCGTGCGAGACGTTGGCCACCAGCTCCTTGCGGTGCCGGTCGACGGCCTCCAGGTCGTCCGCCATGCGGTTGATCGTCGACGCGAGGTCGCCCAGCTCGTCCCGCCGGTCCGCACCCCGCACCCGGCGGCTGAAGTCGCCGCGCGAGATCGACCCGGCCACCGTGTTCATCTCGTCGAGCGGCGCCGTCAGGGACTGCGCCACGAACTGGGTGATCAGCAGGGTCGCGATCATCGCGAAGATCGTGATGTACCGGAACTCCGTGGAGGTACGGATCGCCACCAGGGCCAGACCGGAGGTCAGCAGCACCGCCCCGACGACCAGGGCGCCCAGCTTGGTCTTGATCGAGATCACGATCCGGCGGGGCCGTCGCGACCCCTGTCCCGTGTCCGGCCCCCGGGGCCCCGGCGGGTTCACGGCGCCGGGGTCTCCAGCGCGTAACCGACGCCGTGGACCGTGCGGATCCGCTCGGCCCCGATCTTCCGGCGCAGCGCCTTGATGTGGCTGTCCACGGTCCGGGTGCCCGAGGCGTCCGCCCAGTCCCACACCTCGGCGAGCAGCTGCTCGCGGGAGAGCACCGCCCGGGGGGTGCTCGCCAGACAGACGAGCAGGTCGAACTCGGTCGGGGTCAGGTGCACGTCCTCCGCGCGGACCCGGACCCGGCGCTGCGCGTGGTCGATCTCCAGCTCGCCCAGGCGCAGGATCCCGCTGCGCGGGGTGACCGCCGCGAGCGCGGCCCGCTCCACCCGGCGCAGCAGCACGTGCACCCGGGCGGCCAGCTCGCGCATCGAGAACGGCTTCGTCATGTAGTCGTCCGCGCCGACGCCGAGGCCGACCAGCATGTCGGTCTCGTCGTCGCGGGCGGTCAGCATGAGGACCGGGACGGGACGCTGGGCCTGGACCCTGCGGCACACCTCCAGGCCGTCGAAACCGGGCAGCATCACGTCCAGGACCATCAGGTCGGGCTGCCAGGCCTCGGCCGCGTCGACGGCCGCGGGACCGTCGGTCGCGGTCTGGACGAGGAAGCCCTCGGCGCGCAGCCGCGCGGAGATCGCCTCCACGATCGTGGCGTCGTCCTCGACCACCAGGACGCGCCGCTGGGCCCCCGGAGTGGCCGCCGCACCGTGGTGAGTGGTGTGTGTCTGCTCCATTGCCCCGCCTCGCGTCGCCGATGTCGGTGCAGCAGCCTAGAGGTACCGACGGCGTCCCGGCTATCCAGGAGTTACCCGGGACGGACGGCGAGGTGGACCACGTCGGGGACGCCCCGGGCAACGGGGATCTCTTCCGTCCGTACCCCGCTGAATCCGGCATTCCGCAACGACTCCTCGAAATCCGCGGACGGCTGCGCGGACCACACGGCGAGGATCCCGCCCGGGTTCAGCCGGGCCGCGCAGGCCGCCAATCCCTCGGCCGAATAAAGGGATTCGTTGTCCTCGGTGACCGTCCAGTCGGGGCCGTTGTCGATGTCGAGACAGAGGGCGTCGTAGGTGTCGGTGGTGGTGTGGAGGTGGGTCACGAGGTCCGTGTGCAGGATCACGGTCCGGGGATCGGCGAGCGCGGGCCCGGAGATCGCGGAGAGGGGCCCCTTCCGGTGCCAGTCGATGATCGCCTCCTCCCGCTCGGCGACCGCGATCCGGCCCCAGCGGGGGTCGGCGGCGGCATGGGCGAGGGAGAAACCGACGCCGAGGCCGCCGACGAGGACGGAGGCGCCCTGGCGGGACCCCTCGGGGAGCGCGGCCAGGGCCGCGTCGATCAGGAGCCGCTCGGAGCGCCCGTCGGAGGTGTCCATCAGGAAGGTGCCGTTGGCGATGATCTCGTAGTGCTCGGCACGGCGGCGGAGGACAACTTCTCCGTACGGCCCTTCTCGGCGGTCGAGGGTGACGGGGCTGGTCATGATCACTCCGTTGCTCGTGTGCGTACGGTTCGTCCCGGCCATCCTCGCGAAGCGGCGACGGCCGGGACAAACGCATAACGAGCGTTACGGGTCAAGGGTCTTACGAGCGCGGGGCCTCGTGCTCCACGTACCGCTCGATCGCCTTCAGCTCGCGGCGGGCGCCGACCGGGACGCCGTAGGTGCGGTCGGCGGTGATCGGCGCCACGGCGATCCGGCCTTCGCGGAGCAGGGCGGTGGAGTCGGCGTTCCCGGTGGTCTCGGTGCAGGGGTCGCCGGGGTTCTCCTCGCAGATGCCGAGGCCGATCCCGAAGGAGTCCCGGCCGGTCTGTTCGTAGGCGTGCCAGACGACCTGTCCGTCGCCGACGCGGGTCCAGGCGGGGGCTCCGGCGCGCTGTCCGGCGCTGACGTCGGGGTAGTCGACCTTGAGGGCGAAGCCGCTGGTGAGCAGGCCGCGTTCCTTCAGGCCGGCGACGAAGCGGGCGCCGAACTCGGCGTTGGCGCGGTAGTTCACGCGGGGGAAGACGGTGTTGGTCTCGTCGCCGGAGGAGGAGAACGCGATCGCGGGGACGTCCTGGTCGAGGGCGGCGACGGCGGCGCCGACCGTGCCGGAGTCGTTGACCTGGGCGGAGACGTTGGGGCCGGAGTTGATGCCGGTCAGCACCAGGTCGGGGGCCTGGTTCCAGCCGGCCTTGGCCTTCAGGCCGGCGCGCAGGGCGAGCTTGACGGTGTCGGCCGGGGTCGCGGACGGGGAGTTCCCGGTGCAGGGGCCGTCGGCCAGGCAGACGCCGTACACCGCGCCGCCGGAGGGTGCCTGGGCGCAGTCGTCCTCGTAGCCGGCGGGCAGAACGGTGCGGCGCTGGACGGTCAGGACCCCGCCGTTGGTGACGGCCGTGCCCTTGCCGGACTGGACCTGCCAGGGCGCCATCACCACCACGTCGGCACCGGCCGCGCACATCGCCCGGCGGAGCTCGTACAGGCCGAGCCCGTCGGAGTTGCTCGCCTTCGCCGCCTGCATCGAGTCGTCGTTGGAGATCAGGATCCGCATCCCCGCCAGCGGACGGGAGACGGAAGTGCTGCCGGGGGTGCTGCCGGGAGTGGTGGCGTACGCGGTGGCGCCGGCGGCGGCGAGTACGGCGGCTGCTGCGGACAGCGCGAGGTACGTGCGCATGCGTGCGGTCCCTTCATGAGCATGACATGCGGGCAGGGAGAAGAGGATCCGGGGCCCGGCCCCCCACGGGCGGGCCCCGGATCGGCGCGGGGTCGTCAGATGCCCCGCGGTCTGTGGGCGGATCCCGGATCCAATATCCGAATCATGGATATTGGATCCGATATCCGAATTTTGGATCCGGGATCCTGGATCCAAAATCCGAGCACTGGCTCCAGAAGTCGGGCTCCAGGGGTGGGATCCAGCACTCGGGATCCAATGTTCGGGATCCCGGATTCTGGATCCCGGATTCTGGATCCCGGGTCAGATCTGCAGGCCGTGGCCGTGCGGGAACACCGGATCCACCGTGTCGTTCGGCACGTCCGGCCGGGACGCCGCCACCGCTGCCATCGAGCGCGGAAGCTCGAAGGGCAGTTTGCCTTCGGCCTTCGCACGGCCGAAGGCCACGTCGAGGAGGGCTTCGTCGCTCGCGCCGTAGTCGGCGATCAGTGCGGCCGCGTGTTCGGCGATCTCGGGCAGGACGGCGGGCCGCTCCAGGTTCACGCAGACGACCGTGGGGGTGGCGGTGAGGAGGGTGAGGATCCTGTCCAGCTCTTCCTGGGGGAAGGCGAGGCTGCCGGAGTGCAAGAAGGACTCGAACTTGTTCGGGCGGTCCTCGTACGGGGTGCGGAGCCGGAGGATCGCGAGGTCGGCGTCGGCGGGGTCGGTGACGATCTCGCCGTAGGCCGCGGCGGCCGCCGGGTCGACGTTCTCCACGTACAGCTTCGGTCGTCCCGAGAGGGGGAGCGGGCCGTCGGTGAGTACGGTGAGCGAGCGGCGCTGGGCGGCGGCGCCCGCGGCGGTGAAGTCGGCGCGGCCGACGGTCTCGGCGGCCTCGTCGGGGTCGACGTACCGGCGCTCGTCGAAGAGGCCGAGGAGGAACTTCTCCCGCAGCAGGCGCCGTACGGAGGCGTCGATCCGCGCCTCGGGGATCCGGCCCGTCGTGACGAGCTCGACGATCACCTCGGGGCACTCCTCGCCGCCGAACTGGTCCGCGCCCGCGTCCAGGGCCTTGGCGGCGCGTTCGGCGACGCTCAGGTGCTCGACGCCCCAGGCGCGGGCCTCGTGCATCTCGCCGAAGATCGGGGCGTCCATGAGGAGGCACCAGTCGGTGCAGACGATGCCGGTGAAGCCGAGTTCCTCGCGGAGCAGGCCCGTGATGACGCCCTTGTTGAAGCCGAAGCCGACCTCTTCCCAGTCGGTGCCGACGGGCTGGCCGTAGTACGGCATCATCTGCGAGCAGCCGGCGGCGATCGCGGCCTTGAACGGCTCCAGGTGGTAGTCGCGCATCCCGCCCGGGTAGACCTGCTCCTTGCCGTGCGGGAAGTGCGGGTCCTCGCCGTCCTTCTGGGGGCCGCCGCCGGGGAAGTGCTTGACCATCGCGGCCACCGAGTCCGGGCCGAGCTCGGGGCCCTGGAGGCCGCGCACGTACGCCTGGACCAGTTCGCCCGTCAGCTTCGCGTCGGAGCCGAAGGTGCCGGTCTGGCGGGACCAGCGGGGTTCGGTCGCGAGGTCGATCTGCGGGTGGAGCGCGGTGCGGAAGCCGACGGAGAGGTACTCGCGGCGGACGGTGTCGGCGAAGCGGAAGACCAGCTCCGGGTCGCCGATCGCGGCCAGGCCGAGCGCCTCGGGCCAGGCGGAGAAGGCGCCGGCGTTGAAGGAGGCGCCGATGTTGTCGGTGAAGGAGTGCCGGGGGTCGGTCGAGAGGGAGACCGGGATGCCGAGCCGGGTGCTCTCGGCCATCTCCTGGATCGCGTTGTGCCAGAGGGCCATCTCGCGGGCGCCGTAGGTGCCGAGCAGGTTGAAGTGGGTGAGCTTCAGGTCCTGGATGAGCTGCGGGGTGGTGAGCTCCAGGGTGTCCCCGTCGGCCTCGGTCACCGGGGTGCCGTCGGCGTTCATCATGAGCATGGTGTGGAAGATCTGGCCGGCCTTCTCCTCCAGCGTCATGCGGGAGAGGAGGTCCTCCACGCGCGCGTCGACGGGGAGGGCGGGGTCCTGGTACGGGTGCATGGGTGGCTCCGGGGCTACTCGACCGAAGGTCATGGGGAGGACTCCGTCGGTCACGGGCCGACGGCGGTGCCGACCCTTTGGCGACCACAGGCTAAACGCGAAAACTGAGTGACCACTAGGTTTCTGTATTGTGTCCTGGGTCACACGGCGGAAACCTTTTTCCGGACCCGGCTAAGGTGACCGCATGCCGGAGAACACGGGTCGAGCGCCCCGCGAGAGCGCGGGCAAGAGCGCAGGCAGGGGCAGCTACGCGGTCGGCGACGCACGCCGCCAGAAGATCCTGGACACCGCCGTCGACCACTTCGGACAGTGGGGCTTCAACGCCTCCTCCCTCGCCCGCATCGCCCGCGACTGCGGGATCACCCAGGGCGGTCTGCTGCACCACTTCCGCAGCAAGGAGGACCTGCTCCTCTCGGTCCTCGCGCAGAGCGAACAGCACGACGTGGAGCGGCTGTTCAGCGTCGACCCCGAGTCGTACGCCGCCTATCTGGAGACCCTCGTCGCCCTGATCGAGGAGAACACCCGGCGCCCCGGCATCGTCCGGATGTTCAACGTCCTGGTGGGCGAGTCCGGCAACGCCGACCACCCCGCCCACCAGTACTTCAAGGAGCGCTACGCGCGCGTGCTCCGGCACACCGTCGAGCTCCTGGAGGAGGCCGTGCGCAGCGGCGAGCTCCGCCCCGACACCGACTGCCTGGGCGTCGCCCAGGAGCACCTCGCCGTCATGGACGGCCTCCAGATCCAGTGGGCCCTCGACCCGTCCGCGATGGACATGCCGGCCCGGGTGGGCGCGTACCTCCGGCGCCAGTACGCGGAGATCGCGGCGCCGAAGGAGTGACTCAGGCCCCGGCCGCCGTGCGCCGGGCGCCCCGCCACGCGTACAGCGCGGCACCGGCCGTGAAGGCGGCCGCCGCCACCGTCCACGCCCCGCCCTCCGGGCCCGGCTGCATCGCCCACGCCCACCAGGCTCCCGCCCCACCCGGCTCGGCGGGGGCCGCCAGACCGACCGCGCCCAGGTAGCAGGCGGGCGGGAACCAGCTCAGCCGGGCGCCGGCCAGGGCGGCGCCGCCCGCCGCCACGCCGACCAGACCCAGGGTGTTGCGTACGGCGGCGGGCGCGCCGAACTCCTCCGCGTGCCCCGGCACCGCGAGGGCGAGCAGCAGTCCGGCGAGCACGGTCGCGGCCAGCAGATGGGCCAGCCGGCGGGGCCACCACGCGCGTGCCGCCGTACGGTCCAGCTCGTCGCTCGGCGTGTGCAGACCGGTCCCGATCACGGCCGCCGCGAGCAGCGGGCCGAGGGTCACGACCGGCAGCCGGTCCGTCGGACCGGCCCCCGGCAGCGACACCAGCCACCGGGCCGCCCAGGCGGCGGCCGCAGCCGTCGCGACGAGGACCGCGAGGGCACCGGGCAGGGCGCGGGAGCGGGCGTAGAGCTTCCACGAGGAGGGGTTCACGGGATCGGCACCTCGTCGGGGTGGCAGGGGTTCGCCGCGAGGTAGCGGGCCAGGTAGTCGCGCTGGGCGGCGGGGGACCTGGAGCGCAGGCGGTCGATGTACGGCTGTGTGCCGACGACGTCGGGCCCGCCGTCCGGGGTGGGGGCCAGCCACTGGATGACCGCGGTGTTGACGGTGATCACCCGCTCGGCGTCCGGGCCGGTGAGGTCGCCCTGCCGGCACGTGTCCGAGAAGAGCTGCATCACGGCGAAGTTCCGGTACCGATCGGCGCGTTCGATCCGCCCCCGCACCGCGTCCGCCACGGGATCGAGCAGGGCCACGTCGCCGGGGCGGGGGGCGAGGGGGCCGGCCGCCCAGCGGGCCGGCGCGCCCGGCAGCCCCCTGAGGCGCGCGTTCACCGGGGCGAGGGCCTCCGACACGGCGGGGAGCAGCTTCCGGTCGAGGGCCGTCACGCACACCTGCGGTGCGCCGCCGTCGCAGACGGGGCGGGTCAGGGCCGGATCGACGTGCCACGGGCCGTTGTTCGGCGGCAGCCGCAGGATCATCCCGGCGGCGGTGACCGCGACGGCCAGCGGGATCAGCGCGAGCGCCCGCAGGCGGGCCGTGCGTGCCCCGTACGCGAGGAGCGCGGCGAGGGCGAGCCCCGCCGTCCACGCCATCGACACCGGACCGAACCACCACACCGTCCGGGCCCAGGCGTACCTGTACTCGACGGCCGGGCCGAGCCAGCGGGCCTTCGCGTTCGTGTAGGTACCGATGGCGAGCCCGATGTACCCGACGATCCCCAGGAGCAGGGCCGTCGGACGCCAGGGGGCCAGCCGCCCGGCGAGGTGCCCGAGCACGCCGAGGGCGGCGATCGCGACCGCGTCGGTGGCGAGCAGTTCGAGGTAGGGGCGGCCCGCGGAGACGTACGGCCAGGCCGCGAGGAGGCACACGGCGTCGGCGAACAGGACCCCGGCGACCGGCCACAGCGCGGACGGGGCGACCGCGACCAGGAGGCGGCGCAGCGGGGAGCGCGGGACGGACTCCCACAGCTCCGCCGTGCCGCGCCGCCGGTCCCGGCCGCCCTGCCGGCAGCCGGCCGCGAGCGCGACGGGCCCGCCGAGCAGCCCGACGACCACGTGCAGCAGCCCCGTCACGTCCGTCCAACGGGTCTGCCACTGGGGGGCCTTGCCGTACATCGTCACCAGGACGACGAGCGCCGCGGCGGCGCCGGCCCAGGGGCCGAGACCGCGTCGCAGCTCGGTCCGGAGCGGGGAAACCGGCCGTACGCGCGCGGGTGCGTCCGTACGGGAGGGGGCGAGGGTCCCGGTCACCGCAGGGCCTCCGTCCGCCGGCCCGCCGCGTCGCGGTGGGCGCGCAGCGCGGTCGTGTAGCCGCGCTCCACCGCGCTCGTCGTGGAGTCGGCCGGATCCGTGGACTCGCCGCCGAGCGCGGCGAGTTCCGCCGTCGTGCCCTGGAAGGCGAGCCGGCCCGCCTCGACGAGGGCGACGTCCGTGCAGGCCGCCGCCACGTCCTCCACCAGGTGCGTCGAGACCACGACCGTCGCCCTCGTGCCGAGCTCCCGCAGCAGCGCGCGGAAGTCGACCCGCTGCTCCGGGTCGAGTCCGGCGGTCGGCTCGTCGAGGAGCAGCAGCTCCGGGTCGTTGACGATGGCCTGGGCGATTCCGGCGCGCCGCACCATCCCGCCGGACAGCGTCTTCATGCGCGCGTCGATCCGGTTTTCGAGCCCGACCCGCCGCACGGCCCGTTCCACGGCCGCCGGGACACGGTCGGCGGGCATCTCCTTGAGCCAGGCCACGTACGCGACGAACTCACGCACCGTGAACGCCGGGTAGTGGCCGAACTCCTGCGGCAGATAGCCGAGCCTGCGCCGGATCCCGGTGCGCTCGCCGGGGCGCGCGGCGTCGGCGCCGAGCAGCTCCACCCGGCCGGAGGCGGGCGCGGCGACGGTCGCGAGGACCCGTATGAGAGAGGTCTTCCCGGCCCCGTTCGGGCCGAGCAGGCCGTGCACGCCCGGGCCGAGGGAGAGGTCGAGCGCGTCGAGGGCGACGGTACGGCGGTGCCGGACGGTCAGTCCGGTCACCGCGACGGTGGTCGGTGGGTTCACCGGGGCTCCAGGTGGTCGAAGGAACGGCGCCGCAGCGCGAGGAGGGCGGCGCAGACGAGGGCGGCGGCGGCCCAGGCGCCCTGTACGGCGGGGCCGGCGAAGTACCGGGCGACACCGGCCGCCCCCGCGGGCCCGAGGAGGGGGCCCGCCACGGCCAGCAGCCACCCGCCGCCGAGCGTCGCGGCCGCCTCCCGGCAGCCGACGAACGACCCGAGCGCGAGCGCGGCCAGGGTCAGCGCCAGGCCCGGGAGCAGCCAGGCGGCCGCCCCCGGGAACCCGGCCACCGGGGGCAGCAGGGCCCCGCCGGCGGTCAACAGCGGTACGCAGGAGCCGAGTACGGCGGCGGTCCGGGTGAGCAGGAGGCGCAGCCCGCCCGAGGGCGTGGCGGCGGTGATCTCGTACAAGGGGTCGGCATGCCGTCCGTACGAGACGGCCACCCCGGCGAGCGGCAGCGCGGGCGAGACGGCGAGCAGCCAACTGCGGGCCCCCCTGAACCCGGCCCCGTAGGCGAGCGCGAACGCCCCACCGAGAACGAGCACCACAGCCACCACCCACGACCCGCGCAACGCGGGTCCGGCGGCCCACCAGAGCCGCGCCCACCGCCCGACGGCGACGAACCCCGCGCGCGTGCCCGCGTCGGCCGGCTGCTCCCCGCCCCTGGCCGCCGCGATGGCCTCACCCGGCGGGCCCACGGCGGCGATCCCCGCGCGCGTGTCTGCTGCGGCGATCCCCGTGCGCGTGCCTCCGGCGGTGAGTTCCGCGTCCGGCTCGGCCGGCCGTCCACGCCCGCGCGTGGCGGCTGTTCCCGTGGTCGGCGCGTGGCCCAGGGAGGCGAGGAGTTCCGCGCGCACGGCGGCTAGGTTCGGGCCCGCCGGGCCGGTGCGGACCGCTGTGGAGACGCGGGAGGCGCAGGGGGTGCAGGACTCGATGTGCTTCTCCAGGGACCAGGCGTCCGTCTCGGGGGCGGAGCCCGCGGCGTACTGGTGGGCCAGGGTGTCGGAGACGTGCCAGGGGGCGGTCATGCGGTGCCTCCCAGAGGGTGCGGGCCGAGGGCGGCGCGGAGTTCGCGGCGGGCGCGTTGGGCGCGGGTCTTGACGGTGCCTTCGGGTATGCCGAGGAGCCGGGCGGTCTCGCGGGTGGTCAGCCCGTCGACGACGGTGGCCCGGAGCACCTCGGCGAGCTCGGGCGAGATCCGGTCGAGGGCGGCGCCGACCTCCCCGTACTCCAGGCCCGCGAGCACCCGGTCCTCGGCGGAGGGCGCGGGGACGGGTGGTTCCACGGGCCGGGCGGCGGCGCGTTCGGCGCGGGCGCCGGCCCGCCGCGCGTCCACCAGGCGCCGGGCGGCGATCACCCAGAGCCAGCCGCCGGCCTCGCCCCGGCCCCGGTGGCCGCCGGCCGAGCGCCAGACCGTGACGAAGGTGTCCTGGAGGACCTCCCGTACGGTCTCCTCGTCCGGGCAGCGCCGGGCCAGCCGGGCGTACAGCCATCCGGCGTGCCGGTCGTAGAGCACGGCCAGCGCCTCGGTGTCCCCCCGGGCGACCGCGCGCAGCAGCGCCGCGTCGTCGTCCTCGTCGCCCCCGGAGGGGCCTCCCCCTGCGGGGCGCAACAGTCTCACGCCCTCTCTATCGCCGGGAGGCCGTCTCCCGGTTCACGCGCTCAGGGTTCGTCGGCGGGCCGTCCCCCGGTTCACGCGTTCAGGGGTTCGTCTGCGGGCCGTCTCCCGGGCGCGCTCAGGGGTTCGTCGGCGGGCCGCCCTCCGGCAGGGCGGCGAAGACGCGCTGGAGGGCGGGCGGGCGTTCGCCGTCGTCCGCGACGACGAGGCGGTGGCGGTAGGTCAGGTGGTACTGGAAGCCGTCGGGGATCGGGCTGCCCGTCGGGCGCTCCGGGACGAGGGCGAAGGCGGGGTCCTCCAGGGCCGCCCGCAGTTCGGCGGCCTCGGCGGGGGTCTGCCGGCCGGTCCGGGGCGGCTTGTCGCCGGAGCGGCTGGTCCAGCTGCCGTCGTAGTGGACGACGAGCTGGTTGTGGACGCCGGCGAGGCCGCCGTCGACGACGACCTCGACGAGGACCTCCGTCGGTCGGGGCTCCGCGGAGGGCGTGGCGGGCTCGGTCGTGGGGCTCGGCAGGGCCGGCGCGCTCACGCTCGACGGCGATCCGCCGGGCGCGGACGGCACCCCGGGGCCGCAGCCGCTCAGGCCGCCGGCCAGGGCCCCCGCGAGCAGCAGGGTCCCGCACCACGTCCACGTACCCCGTACGTCTCGCACCATGGGTCGAGCATGCCCCGTCCCGGGCCCCGCGCGCAGCCGGACGGCCGGGATTCCACTCCTCAGCGGCCTTCCGGTCCCGTCCGTACGATCCCGGTGACCGGGCCCCGGTGGCGCCAGCCGAGCGAGTCGTACAGGGCGAGGCCGTCCGTGGTCGCCGCGAGGACTCCGGTGGCGGCGCCCGCCTGGGCGGCGGCGGCCTCCAGGGTGCGCATGACGTTCGTGCCGAGGCCGCGGCGCCGGTGTGCGGGGTCGGTCTCGATCTGGTCGGCGACGGCGGTGGAGCCGGTCGGGGCGATCCGGCCCTGGGCGGCGAGGGCGCCGTCCGGGGCGAGGATCCGGACCCGGACGACACCGTCCTCGACCTCGGTGGTCCTGGCGTACCCCTCGGGCGGTGCGGGGCGGGCGCCGGGGTCCAGCGGCTTGACCATCATGAAGCCCGGGTCGTCGGGGACGGTCCAGCCCTCGGTGATCCACGGCTCGACGTCTTCCGGGGCCGCCATCACCTTGAGCCAGCTGTACGGCGTGGTCAGCCGGGCGCAGAGCGCGCCGACGGAGGCCGCGTCGGGGGCGGGCAGGACGTGCCGTACGACGTGCCGGGGCAGGCCGACGTCGATCCGGTGGCCCCAGGGCTCGGCGACGGCGGGCGGGGTGCCCCGGGAGACGGTCCAGCCCGCCACCCACGCTGCTGTAATGGCTGCTATATCCATGGAGGCATTACATCGGCTCCACGCGGGCGCGTGTGCGAGTGATCGCTCAGAGCGAACGGACGTCCGGGAACATCCCCGGGCTCACAAGCATTGAGTGCGTATAGCTCAACTTGACTGCCGAAGGGGAGATCATGGCTTCTGAGTCCAAGGCGTCCGTGCCGCTCACTCTGCCTGTGCTGCCGCTCGACGACGAGGTCGTGCTGCCCGGAATGGTGGTGCCGCTGGACCTGTCCGAGAACGATGTACGGGCCGCCGTCGAGGCCGCCCAGGCCGCCGCCCGCGGCGGCGCGGGCAAGCCCCGCGTGCTCCTCGTGCCGCGGATCGACGGGACCTACGCCGGCACCGGCGTCCTGGGCATCGTCGAGCAGGTCGGACGCCTGTCCGACGGCGACCCCGGCGCGCTCATCCGCGGCCTCGGCCGCGTCCGCATCGGCGCCGGCACGACCGGCCCCGGCGCCGCCCTGTGGGTCGAGGGCAGCACCGTCGAGGAGACCCTGCCCGACCCGCTGCCCGGCTCCGTGACCGAACTGGTCAAGGAGTACAAGGCGCTGGCCACCAGCTGGCTCAAGAAGCGCGGCGCCTGGCAGGTCGTCGACCGCGTCCAGCAGATCGACGGCGTCGGCGCCCTCGCCGACAACTCCGGGTACTCGCCCTTCCTCAGCGTCGAGCAGAAGGTCGAACTCCTGGAGACCGCCGACCCGGTCGCCCGCCTCAGGCTCGCCACCGCCCAGCTCCGCGAGCACCTCGCCGAGCAGGACGTCGCCGAGAGCATCGCCAAGGACGTCCAGGAGGGCGTCGACAAGCAGCAGCGCGAGTTCCTGCTCCGCCGCCAGCTCGAAGCCGTCCGCAAGGAGCTCCGCGACCTCAACGGCGAGACCGAGGGCGACGAGTCCGACGACTACCGCGCCCGCGTGGAGGCCGCCGACCTGCCCGAGAAGGTGCGGGAGGCCGCCCTCAAGGAGGTCGAGAAGCTGGAGCGGTCCAGCGACCAGTCCCCCGAGGGCTCCTGGATCCGCACCTGGCTCGACACCGTCCTCGAACTGCCGTGGAACGAGCGGACCGAGGACCGGTACGACATCCGGGGCGCCCGCGCGGTCCTGGACGCGGAGCACGCGGGCCTCGACGACGTGAAGGAGCGGATCACCGAGTACCTGGCGGTGCGCAAGCGGCGCTCCGACCGCGGTCTCGGCGTGGTCGGCGGCCGCCGTGGCGGCGCCGTCCTCGCCCTGGTCGGACCGCCCGGCGTCGGCAAGACCTCGCTCGGCGAGTCCGTCGCGCACGCGATGGGCCGGAAGTTCGTCCGGGTCGCCCTCGGCGGCGTACGGGACGAGGCGGAGATCCGCGGTCACCGGCGGACGTACGTCGGCGCCCTGCCCGGCCGGATCGTCCGGGCCGTCAAGGAGGCCGGGTCCATGAACCCGGTGGTCCTGCTCGACGAGATCGACAAGGTCGGCTCCGACTTCCGCGGCGACCCCGCGGCGGCGCTCCTCGAAGTCCTCGACCCCGCGCAGAACCACACCTTCCGCGACCACTACCTGGAGGTCGAACTCGACCTCTCCGACGTCGTCTTCCTCGCCACGGCCAACGTCCTCGAAGCCATTCCCGAGGCGCTCCTCGACCGCATGGAGCTGGTGCGCCTCGACGGCTACACGGAGGACGAGAAGGTCGTCATCGCCCGTGACCACCTGCTTCCGCGCCAGCTGGAGCGGGCCGGTCTGGAGGCCGGCGAGGTCGTCCTGGAGGAGTCCGCGCTGCGGAAGCTGGCCGGCGAGTACACCCGCGAGGCCGGCGTCCGCACCCTGGAGCGGTCGATCGCCCGGCTGCTGCGGAAGGTCGCGGCCCAGCACGAACTGGGCGACCGCGAGCTGCCGTTCACGGTCGGACCGGACGATCTGCGGGAGCTCATCGGGCGTCCGCACCACGTGCCGGAGTCGGCGCAGGACCCGGCGGAGCGGCGGACGGCCGTGCCGGGTGTCGCCACCGGGCTCGCCGTGACCGGCGCGGGCGGCGACGTCCTCTTCGTGGAGGCGTCCCTCGCCGACCCGGAGACGGGCGCCGCCGGGCTGACCCTCACCGGTCAGCTGGGCGACGTGATGAAGGAGTCGGCGCAGATCGCGCTCTCCTTCCTCCGCTCGCACGGCGCGGAGCTGGAGCTGCCCGTCACCGGCCTCAAGGACCGGGGCGTGCACATCCACTTCCCGGCGGGCGCGGTGCCCAAGGACGGGCCGAGCGCGGGCATCACCATGACGACCGCCCTCGCCTCCCTGCTGAGCGGTCGGCTGGTCCGTACGGACGTGGCCATGACCGGCGAGGTCTCCCTCACCGGCCGGGTGCTGCCGATCGGCGGCGTGAAGCAGAAGCTCCTCGCCGCGCACCGGGCGGGGATCACGACGGTCGTGATCCCCAAGCGGAACGAGGCCGACCTGGACGACGTCCCGGCCGAGATCCTGGAGAAGCTGGAGGTCCACCCGGTGACGGACGTCCGCCAGGTCCTGGAGATCGCCCTCGCCCCGGCGGTGGTGCCGGTGGACGTGGCCGCGTAACTCCCCGTCCGCGGGAGCGGGGTGCCGGTCCGGCACCCCGCTCCCGCGCGTTCGGATCTCGTTACCCGGATGTCAGCCGGGGCTGGCATGCTCGTACGCATGAACGACGACGCCTTCTGGGCTCTCATCGACGAGTTGGGCCGCCGGACCGGTGACCGGGACGAGCGACTGGAATGGCTGCGGGCGGACTTGCTCCGGCGTCCGGCGGCCGAGAGCGTGGAGTTCCAGGTGCGGCTGGAGAGGGCGACCGAGCGCGCCGACACGCGCGCGATAGGGGCGGCGGCGAACCGGATCGAGGGCGGCGCCTGCACCGACGACGGCTTCCACTACTTCACGCTCTGGCTCGTGGGCCAGGGACGGAAGGCGTACGAGTCGGTCCTCGCCGACCCGGACGCGCTGGCCGACCTGCCGGGGGTACGGGCGCTCGTGGGCCGGCACCACGACGAGTGGGACGAGGACGAGTGGCCCGAGTGGGAGGAGCTCGACTACGTCGCCCAGGACGCGTGGGACGAGCTGACGGGCCAGGAGGACGACGACGGCGAGGAGTTCCTCGACGCCGTCGAGGAGGCGGAGGACGCCGCGGAGGCGGCGGGGGAGTGGGAAGAGGGCGAGCAGCCCCGGGGGTCTCGGCCGGAGGGGTTGGCGATACCCCGGCTCACCGCCCTCTTCCCGCTCGGTGCCTCCCCCTCCTAGGCGGGGAGGCCTAGGAGGCGGAGGAGTTGCGGCGGCGGCCCAGGAGCAGGCTGCCGCCGGCGAAGGCGGCGAGGGCGCCCGCGCCCGCGAGGGCCATCGGGAGCGGCGAGGAGGGGGCCTCGGCGGTCTCGGCGGAGAGGGCCGGGGGCTGCTCGTCGCCGCCATGGCCCGCGTGGCTCACGGTGGAGAGCGCCGCGCCCTCCGCGATCTTCGCCTCGGTCGGCGCCTGGGGCTGGGCCTGGGTCTTCGTCGCGGTCGCCGCCCCGCCGAAGGTGACGTCCGAGCAGCTGTAGAAGGCCTCGGGGCTGTCGTTGCGCTGCCAGATCTTGTAGATGATGTGGCGGCCGGTGCGGGCCGGCAGCTGCCCCGTGAAGTTGTAGTAGCCGTCGGTCGCGGTGCGGGTGGTGTTGTAGACGGCGACGGGGGCCGGGTCCAGGTCGGACCACTTCAGGGGCTGGGTCGGGTCGAAGCCGGGCTTGGTGATGTAGACGGTCATGGTGCCCGAGTGCGCGGCCGTCACCCGGATCTTGAAGTCGAAGGAGCCGGCGGCGACGGCCGTCGCCGGCCAGTCGGTGCGCGCCCAGTCCAGGGCCCGGTACTTCTCGCGGTTGGCCGAGCAGAGCTTGCCGTCCGGGATGAGGGCCTGGTGCCGGCCGTCGGCGTTGGCGATGTTGACCTCGTTCCAGTCGTAGAGCGGCTGGGTGCCGGAGTCGGCGACGAGGTCCTTGCACACCTGCGACTTGGGCGTCTCGGGGCCCTCGGCGTAACAGGCCACCACCCGGCTGACGGGGTTGAAGACGGCCCCGTGGGCACCGGCCGCCGTGGGGGTGAGGCCGACGAGCGCGGTGGCTGACAGGACGGAGGCGGCGACGGTGGCGGTGCGGCGGTAGGAGGGCATGCGGGGGCTCTCTCTCGTGCGTGGGGGAGTACGGGACGAGCAACGCGCGCTGGGCGCACGGAAGTTGAATTCCGGGCGGCCGCGCTAGAGCGTCGCATTGGTCCATACCAATGGGCAAGGGGGTGGGCCGAAAAAGCCGAAGCGGCCCCCCGGGTGCCGCAGGCCCGGGAGGCCGCCGTGGAGCGAGGGGTGCGAGGTCAGCCGTTCGCGAGCGCCTGTACGCGCGAGTAGTCGCCGTTGAAGTGGTCGTGGTCGCCGACCGTCGGGCCGGAGGAGGTGTACTGCCAGATCGTGTAGTACGGCCAGCCGGCGGGGAGTTCGCCGACGTCGGTCGAGTACCGCGCGATCCACAGCGGGTTGGTGGAGGAGAAGGCCGAGGAGTTGCCGGTGCACTGCTTCCACCAGCTCGTGGCCGTGTAGATCACCGCGTCGCGGCCCGTCCGGTACTTGTACCGGTTCACGAAGTCCTGGATCCACGCCACCATCCCGGACGCCGTCTTGCCGTAGCAGGTCGCGCCGTACGGGTTCCACTCGATGTCGAGCACGCCCGGCAGCGTCTTGCCGTCCCGCGACCAGCCGCCGCCGTTGTTGACGAAGTAGTCCGCCTGGGCGGCTCCGGTCGTCGTGTCCGGGGTGGCGAAGTGGTACGTGCCCCGGATCATGCCGATGTTGTAGGAGCCGGTGTACTGCTGGTTGAAGTACGTGTTCTTGTAGTACGTGCCTTCCGTCGCCTTGAGGTAGGTCCATTTGACCCCGCTGTTCCACAGGGTGGACCAGTCCACGTTGCCGTTGTGGCCGGAGACGTCCACGCCCTCCGTCTGGACGGCGAGGGTCGACACGGGGCCCGACTTGGGACCCTGGCCGTCGTGCGCGATCACGCCCATGCCCATGTGGGCGGAGCCGCGTGCGGGGGTCGCCTGCCGGGCGCCCGGGTCCTGGGCGGCGGTGGCGGTGCTGGAGAGGCCGAGGGGGAGGAGGAGGGCCAGGGCCGCGAGGGTGGCGCCGGCGAGGGTCGTTCCGGATCTGTGCACACGCATTGCGTGCCTCCGAAAGGATCGGTGGGGGTGTCGGCACATCCTGGAATGGACATGTCATCCAGGACTTGTGGAGAAGACGCTACGCACGTAGACCCACCGGCGGAAGAGGGCCTGGTCGCCGCCGTTGGTCTACGCCTGCGAAATACTGGAGGAGCTGCGGCGATGGACGCCGCGGGAAGAAACTTTCAGCGACCGGAAGCGCGCGGGAGGTGCTGACGTGCACGGAAGCGGTACGGGACATGAAGGCCGGGCCACCACCGGCGGTGGTGTGGACCAGGAATTCCTCGCCCTGGAACGGGAGCTGGCGGTCTTCCTCCGCCGCGCCCGCGCCCAGTCCGGCGAGATGGCCCGCGAGGTCCACCCCGAACTGGAGCCCGCCGCGTACGGCCTCTTCGTACGCCTCGACGACGCCGGACCCCAGCGGGCCACCGAGCTCGCCGGGTACTTCGGCGTCGGCAAGGCCACCATGAGCCGCCAGCTGCGCGCCCTGGAGGACCTCGGGCTCGTCGCCCGCGACCCCGACCCCGCCGACGGCCGCGCCTCGCTCGTCCGCCTCACCGAGGAGGGCCGGGACCGCTTCCGCAGCGTCCGCGACGCCCGGCGCGAACGCTACGTCCGCAAACTCGCCGACTGGGACCGCACCGAGGTCGCCGAACTCGCCCGCCTCCTGCACCACTTCAACGTCCGCTCGGAAGGCTGAGGAGCCCGGGGGGTCCGGCGGTGGGGCCAGGGGGGATCAGCGGCCAGACAGCTCCGCGTACACCGCCGTCGCGTCGTCGTGCAGCTTCCACCGGTGCGCCCCGCCGGCCCGCTCGTCCGCCGCCTCCAGGGCCCGCACCCTGCGCAGCAGACCGGCCGGACCCTCCGCGCGCAGCACGCCGAAGCAGTCCGCCCAGTCGCCCTCGCCGAACAGCTCCACCCAGCGGCTCGCCCCGTCCGTGAGCGCCGCCAGGGCCCGCACCTGCGCGCGCGGGCTCGTCCCGGTCACCGCCCGCCGCGCGACCGCCGGGTCCGCCGCCGCCGTGAAGAAGCCGCCCTCCCGGTTCCGCAGCCGGTCCGTCGCCGCCAGGGAACGCCGCACCTCGTCCGGCACCCGGTCGAGCCGGTCGTCGAGCACGGCCCGTACCGCCCCGTCCGGAGACTCCAGGAGGAGCACGGAGTCGGAGAGGACCAGATGCTCGACCGACGCCTCGTCCCAGCGGGCGAGCACCACTGTTGCCTGAGGCGTTCGCACGTGAGAAAGGTCACAGGTGTCGCGGTGGGCGTCCGCGGTGCGCCGGATGGCCAGGGACAGGATCTCGGACAGGGTCATGTCCCGACGGGAACCGGACAGTTCGGTCAAAGCCCCGCCCAGCCGCGCGGTGAACCACGGGACCGTGTGCACACAACCGTCATCACCGGCGGGAGGTGTGACGCCGTCGAGCAGGACGACCGTCCCCCCGCTCCCCGAGGCGGGCAGAGCTGCGGCCACCCAGTCCTCGTTGGGGCGTTCGGGGCTGCCGGGAAGGGAGGCGGCTTCGCTGCGCATGGCATCCAGTGTGCCCGCCCCCACGCATTCCCCGGTGGACTCCTTCACTGGACCTGCAAATGACCGGAAAAGGCCTGTACCAACCCTGCGGAAGAGGTGTGAAGGACGGAACTGCCGCCTCCGGGAAGCTGCGGGCGCGCATCCTGTCAAAGCCCGCCCGGAAGATCCAACCGGCGCCCCGCGCGGACCCCCGGCACGCGCCTCCGGAAGTTGTTCGCCAACTACGGAGTGTTGTTCACTCGTTCGGGTGGCGGAGCGGCCGATGCCCGTCCCCTTGCCGGAAGCGCTGGAATGGTCGGAAGCCGTACCAGGGGTGGGGGCGCGCTCCATGTGACCGGCCGTCACCTCTGCTTCATCGGCGGACGAATCAAGAATGCGAGCACCGGTGCAGAAGAAGCGGCCTCGGAGCATGAACGGCACGCAGAGCGAGACCCCCGGTGAGCCGCAGGCCCCCGCCGGCCGGCCCAAGCGCGTCCGCAACCGGCTGGTCGCCGGCGTCGCCCTCGTCGGCGTCACCGTCCTCGCCGCCGGAGCCCCCGCGATCCTCACCGCCTCCACCGAGCTCACCGAGTCCCAGCGCCTCGTCACCCTCGCCGAACTCGACCGGCAGGCCGTCACCCTCGCGCACTCCCTCGCCGACGAGCGCGACGAGGTCGTGGCGTACATCGCCGCCGGACGCGACGAGCAGACCGGCGACGCCAAGCACAAGCGGCAGATCACCGACGTGCGCGCCACCCGGGTCGACCGCCAGATCGACGAGATCCGGCCCGCCGCCACCGCCGAACTCCGCCGCGACCTCGCCGCGGTCCCCTCCGTCCGCCGCACCGCCCTCACCGGCAAGGGCACGGCCCTGGAGGCCCACAAGGCGTACACGGACGTCATCGCCAAGCTCCAGGCCCTCGCCGACGAACTCGCCGACAAGACCCCGCCCCGCGCCTCCGACGCCGCCCTGACCGAGGCCACCCGCGCCCCCGCCGCCCTCGGCCGCGCCGTCGAACAGGCCTCGGCCACCCGCGGGCTGCTCGTCGCCGCGCTCAGCGTGCCGCAGCCCGAGCCCACCGGGGACGTCCACTACGACGCGCAGACGGGCACGTACGTCGCCGACGAGCCCGAGGGCGCCGCCGAGGCCGACCGGGCCCGCGACGGCCTCACCGCCGCCGCCCAGCAGGCCCGCGTCCGTGAACTCGCCGCCCTCGGCGACTTCGACCAGGCCGCCGGCGCCACCGCCCGCGACTCCCTCGCGGCCACCGTCACCGGCCCCGACGTCAAGAGCGCCGAACTCGCGCTCGCCTCCCTCACCGACCAGCCCAAGCTGACCGAGGCCGAGCGCGGCACGGACCCGGCCGCCCTGGAGGCCGCCCTCTCCGCCCGCATCGAGCAGATGCGGGGCGTCGAGTCCGCCCTCGCCACCGAGCGGGTCGACCGCCTCGCCGCACTCCGCGACGACGACGTCGAAGCCCTCGAAATGCGCATCGCCTTCCTCGGCGGCTGCCTCCTCGTCGCGATCGGCATCTCCACCTACGTCGCCCGTACGCTCACCCGGCCGCTCGCCGTGCTCCGCCTCGGCGCCGCCCGGCTCGCCGCCGCCCCCGAGCCGGGCGCCGAGGAAGCGATCCGCTTCACCGGCCGCAACGACGAGTTCGCCCAGGTCGTCCGCTCCCTCAACGCCCTGCACGGCAAGCTCGCCGGCCTCGCCGCGCGGACCGAGCGGCTCAGCGACGAGCGCACCGACCTGGCCGCCGAGAAGGACGCCGTCGGCGCCGAGCTCGCCGCCCAGCGCGCCGACCTCCAGGGCCGGGTCGCCCTCCTCACCGCCGACCTCGAACGGCTCAGGAACACCGTCCACCACACCTTCGTCAACCTCTCGCTGCGCAGCCTCGGGCTCGTCGAGCGGCAGCTCGGCGTCATCGAGAAGCTGGAGGAGCGCGAGCAGGACCCGGACCGCCTCGCGACCCTCTTCAAGCTCGACCACATGGCGACCGTCATGCGCCGCCACAGCGAGAACCTCCTCGTCCTCGCCGGCCACGAGCACGTCCACGGCCACGCCGGGCCCGTCCCGCTCGTCGACGTGCTGCGCGCCGCCGTCAGCGAGATCGAGCGGTACGAGCGGGTCACCATCCAGTCCCTGCCGTCGCACGCCCAGATCGCCGGCTTCGCCGCGGACGACCTGAGCCACCTGGTCGCGGAACTCCTGGAGAACGCCACCTCCTTCTCGCCGCCCGACGCCGAGGTCCAGCTCTCCGGCTGGCTCCTGGAGAGCGGCGAGGTGATGCTCTCCGTGCAGGACTCGGGCATCGGCATGGCCCCCGCACGGTCCGCCGAGCTCAACGCGCGCCTCGCCGAGGCCGACCCGGAGGCCTTCGAGGGCGAGGGCCTCGGCATGCGGGTCGTCGCCCTGCTCGCCGCCCGCCACGGCGTCCGCGTCGAACTGCGCGAGCAGAAGCCGGGCGGCACCGCCGCCGTCGTGGTCCTGCCGCTGTCCCTGCTGCCCACCGCCCCGCCGACGGCCGTGACGGAGCCCGTACGGATCGCGGGCGCCACGCCGGTCATCCAGCTGCCCGGCTCCGTCGCCGAGGCCAACTCCCACACCCTCCCGCCCCGGCACCGCGACCCGCTCGTGGAGGCGGCGGAGGCGGCGTTCCTGGCGGCGGAGACGGAAGCGGTCCAGGAGCAGGCCCAGGAGCACGAGCCCGAGCACACCGCCGAGCCGGAGCCCGAAGCGCCGTACGAGCCCGAGCCGGAAGCCGCGTACGAGCCGACGCCCGAGCCGGAAGCCGCGCACGAGCCGACGCCCGAACCCGAAGCCGCGTACGAGGCGCCCGAGCCGGCGCCCGAGCCGTACGAATCCGTCTCCGAGACCACGCTCCAGGTCCGGCTGCCCGACCCGCCGCCGGAGCCGGACACCCACGAGCGCGCCGCCGACGGGGAGCCGGTCCCGGCAGAGGCGCCGGCCGCCGAAGACGCGCCGGTTCCCGGACCGCGTGCCGGGCAGTGGGAGCGGGTCACCGACAAGGGCCTGCCCAAGCGCACCCCGCAGGTGGTCCGCAGGGCCGGAGCCGACACCACGCCCCGCCGGGGAAGCGTGGACGCGGAGGCCCTGCGCCGCCGGCTCGGCGGCTTCCACCAGGGCGCCAAGGCCGGGCGCCGGGACGTGGAGGCGGAGTTGGACACGGCGCGCATAGAAGCCGCGAGGACTGCACGTACAGAGGAGATGACGGGGGACACAGTCGAGGAGGCACGCAGTTGACTGCGACGGGAACGTTCGGACTGAGCACGGAAGCCCGCAACCTGCAATGGCTGCTGGGGAATCTGGTGGAGGAGGTCCCGGGCGTCCGCTCGGTGACCGTGGTCTCCTCCGACGGCCTGATGCTGCTCTCGTCGGACCCGGCCACCCAGCAGGCCGCGACGACACCCGCCGCCGGCCGTCCCGGCGGGCCGCGCGGCTCCAGCGCCGATCTGGCCACCATCGTCTCCGGCATCGGCAGCCTCACCGTCGGCGCCGCCCGGCTGATGGACGGCGGCGGGGTCAAGCAGACGATGGTCGCGATGGAGGAGGGCAGCGTCTTCGTCATGTCGATCAGCGACGGTTCGCTGCTCGGCGTGCACGCCACGCCCGACTGCGACATGAGCGTCGTGGCGTACCACATGGCGCTCTTCGTGGGCCGCGCCGGGCACGTGCTCACCCCCGAAGTCCGCAGCGAGCTGCGTAAATCGATGGAGAGCGCCCAATGACGGCCCTGTCCTCCGCTCACCGCGCCTTCAAGCTGCCGGTACGAGGGGAGGGACGGCGCCCCGCGCGCGTGCGCCCGTACTCGCTGACCGGCGGCCGCACCCGCTTCGGTCACATCCTGCTCGTCGAGACCTTCGTGGCGGCGCTCGAAGCGCCCGCCGCCCGCAAGGCCCTGACGGACGGCGGGCCGGCTCCGCGCGGGCTGATGCCGGAGATGCGGGCCATCGTCGAGATCTGCCGCCGGATGCGGACGGTCGCGGAGATCTCGGCGCTTCTGAAGATGCCGTTGGGGGTCGTCCGGGTGCTGATCAGCGACCTGGCCGACCAGGGAAAGATCCGTGTGTACGGGACCGGTCACGGCACCGGCCAGCCCGACCGCGCGCTCCTCGAAAGGGTGCTGAGTGGACTCCGTCGTCTCTGACGCCACCGCCGTCTCCGAAACCCCGGCGCTCGCCGGCATCCCCGCCCAGCCGGGTCCCGAGGACCCGCTCCTGGATGCCGAAGAGGGCGCCCAGGACTGGCAGCTCGACCACTCGCGCGCCCCGATAGCGACGAAGATCGTGGTCGCGGGCGGCTTCGGCGTCGGCAAGACCACCTTCGTCCGCGCCGTCTCGGAGATCACCCCGCTCCAGACCGAGGCGCTGATGACGCAGGCGAGCGAGGAGACCGACGACCTCACCGCCACCCCGGACAAGCTCACCACCACGGTGGCGATGGACTTCGGCCGGATCACCCTCGACAACGACCTGGTGCTGTACGTCTTCGGCACGCCGGGTCAGCAGCGCTTCTGGTTCATGTGGGACGACCTGGTGCGCGGGGCGATCGGGGCGATCGTGCTCGCCGACACCCGGCGCCTGACCGACTGCTTCCCGGCGCTCGACTACTTCGAGAGCTGTGGGCTGCCGTACATCGTGGCCGTCAACCACTTCGAGGGCACGGAGGCGTTCGAGGCGGACGACGTACGGGAGGCCCTGACCGTGCCCGCGCACGTGCCCGTGGTGATCATGGACGCGCGCAAGCGGTACAGCGTCGTCGAGACCCTGCTCTCGATGGTCGCGCACGCCCTCGAAGCCACGCCCGAATAGCCGGCCTCGAACAGCCCTCCCCGTAGCTCACAGTCGCCAGGAGCACCACCCATGCGGAAGATACTCATAGTCGGCGCAGGCCAGTCCGGCCTGCAGCTCGCCCTCGGACTCCAGTCGCAGGGGTACGAGGTCACCCTCATGTCGAACCGGACGGCGGACGAGATCCGCACCGGCCGGGTCATGTCCACCCAGTGCATGTTCGACACCGCCCTCCAGCACGAGCGGGACCTCGCGCTCAACTTCTGGGAGTCCCAGGCCCCCCGCATCGAGGGCCTCGGCGTCTCCGTCGCCGGCCCCGACTCCGGCCGCCTGATCGACTGGGTCGGCAAGCTCGGCGGCTACGCCCAGTCCGTCGACCAGCGCGTGAAGATGGCCGGCTGGATGGACACCTTCGCCCAGCGCGGCGGCCAGCTGGTGATACACGGCGCGGCCGTCGGCGACCTGGACTACTTCTCCCGCAACTACGACCTGGTGCTCGTCGCGGCCGGCAAGGGCGAGCTGGTCTCCATGTTCGGCCGGGACGCCTCCCGTTCCCCGTACAGCGAGCCGCAGCGCGCGCTGGCCGTCGCGTACGTCCACGGCCTCGGCCCGCGCCCCGAGCACCCGGACTTCGACGCGGTCCGCTGCAATGTCGTCCCCGGCGTCGGCGAGCTCTTCGTCATGCCGACCCTCACCACCGGCGGCCGCGCCGACATCCTCTTCTGGGAGGGCGTCCCCGGCGGCCCGCTCGACGTCTTCAAGGGCGTCAAGGACCCCTCCGAGCACCTGGCGCTGACGCTGGAGCTCATGGAGAAGTTCACCCCCTGGGAGTACGCGCGGGCCACCAAGGTCGAGCTGACCGACGCGGGCGGCACCCTCGCCGGCCGGTACGCGCCGACCGTCCGCAACCCCATCGGCCGGCTCCCCGGCGGCGGCCTGGTCCTCGGCGTCGCCGACGTCGTCGTCGCCAACGACCCGATCACCGGCCAGGGCTCCAACTCGGCCTCCAAGTGCGCCGCCACGTACCTCGCCGCCATCGTCGAGCAGGGCGACAAGCCCTTCGACGAGGCGTGGATGCAGGACACCTTCGACCGCTACTGGAAGACGGCCCAGCACGTCACCAAGTGGACGAACGCGATGCTGGCGCCCCCGCCGGAGCACGTCCTCAACCTGCTCGGCGCGGCCGGCCAGCTCCAGCCCGTCGCCGACCGCTTCGCGAACGGCTTCAACGACCCGTCGGACTTCGAGAACTTCTTCTTCGAGCCCGAGAAGACGGCCGCGTACCTGGCCGAGGTCTCCGGAAGCTGACCGGGGTCTCCAGAGGCTGACCGGGCCGACGACTGACGACTGACGGCCGATGGCCGACGACTGACGACTGACGGCCGATGGCCGACGACTGACGGCCGACGGCCGGCGGCCGGCACCCGTGCGCCGGGGCCGGCCGTCGGAATCGGGTCGAGACGGCGTGTTCCCGTGCCCGATCATGGAGGCATGCCCCCGTCTCAGACCCTCGCCCGCGTGGACGCGGACCTGGCCGCCGGCCGTGTGCCGATGGCGCGCCAGCGCCTGCGCGGACTCGTCTCCTCCTTCCCGTACGACCTGACCCTGCGCCGCCGACTCGCCGAGGTGTACCGGCTGTACGGCGACGCGGCGGAGGCGGGGCGCTGGATGTACCTCGAAGAGGACCGGGACCCGGACGAGACCGTCGCCTTCGAGGAGCGGTACGGGTCCTCCGCCCGGCGCATGAAGGCCCTCGCCTGGCGCGGGCCCGAGGCGCTGGCGGCGACCGCCTGCGCCGAGGAGCGGCTGGTGACGCTCCGTACGGCCCGTGCCGAGGAGCGGGGACGGCCGGTCGACTGGGACGATCCCGCCTCCTACGCGGAGGACGCGGACGAGGAGCACGTCCCGGACACCGGTGGCCTGACGCTCGGCGGCGTCCTCATCGGCCTCGGCTGCCTGGCCGGAACGGTCGCGTTCGTGTCGGTCTGGGTGGTCGGCGTCGTCGCGCTCTTCGAGTGACGTGATTCCGCGCGGCGGACCGCGAACGGGGTCAGGAGGCCCGTCAGGGCGAAGAGGGCGCCCACGGCGAACCAGCCGGGGCGGCCCCAGCCGATGCAGAGCGCGATGAGGAGCCCGGGGCCGAGGGCCTCGGAGAGACCGGCGCCCAGGCCGAAGACGCCCAGGTACTGGCCGGTGGCGTGGGGCGGCGCGAGCGCGTACGACACCTCGAAGCCGCCCGCCGCATGCCACAGTTCGCCGACCGTGTGGACGACCACGGCCGCCAGGAGCAGGACGACCGCCACCGCGACGGGCGTCCCGGCGGAGAGCGCGACGAGGGCGCAGGAGACGAGGAAGGCCGCTCCGGCGCGCCGGTAGGCGCGGCCGCCGGCCCGGGGCGAGTCGACGCCGCGGCTCGCCCGCACCTGGAGGCCGACGACGAGGACGGTGTTGGCGAGCATGGTGCCGGAGACGAGCCAGTGCGGGGCGGTGGTGGACCCCACGAGCCAGAGCGGGATCGCGACGGTGAGCACCTTGAACTGGATCGCCATGACGCCGTCGAGCGCGGTGAGCGCCAGGTACGGCCGGTCCCGCAGCGCGATCCACCGGGGGCCGCGGGCGGCGGGCGCGGGCGCGACGGGCGGCAGCAGGAACAGGACGGCGGCGGAGGCGGCGAACGCGCAGGCGTTCCCGGCGACGAGGACCTGGTAGGCGCCGAGGGTCCCGACCTGCACCGCCCACCCCGCGAGGAGCGCGCCGAGGGAGATGCCGACGTTGGTCACGGCCCGCAGATAGGCGCGGAACTCCTGCGGCCTGTCCCCTCCGTGGTGCCGGATGAGCGGCGCCCGGGCGGCGAGGCCGGCCGCCTTGGCGCCGGTGGCCGCGGAGACGGCGAGGACGAACGGCCAGAAGCTGTCGGCGAGCACGAAGGCCGCCGTGGCGAGCGCCTGCACCGTCAGGGTGGTCACGTAGACCCCGCGCGCGCCGCGCCGGTCCGCGAGGTGGCCGACGGCGATGCCCACGGCCAGCGAGAGGAGTCCGGCGATGCCGAGGCCGAGTCCCACGGTGGCGGCCGGGAGGCGCACGGCCTGGGTGAAGTACAGGACGCCGGCGGTCAGGAAGAGTCCGCTGCCGACGGCGTTGACGAAGTTCGATGCGGCGAGCGCGCGTCGGGGGCGGGTGTCCGGTAAGAGTCTGGGCATGACGGGGCTCCGTGTCCGGGGCCGACGGTCGGCCATCGGTAAGGACCCGTCAAGCTTGTTGGATATTACGTGCGAGGGCAAGGGGTGGGCCGGGGGCGGTAGTTCAGTTCTTGTCGTATCCCTCGTCCGCGCCGTCCTTCGCGCCCGCCGGGAGTGTGGGCGGGGTGTACGCCTTCAGGGCCGTTCCGTCCGGGTCGGGCCGTACGGCACCGAGCAGCGGGTTCGCCGCGATCGGCGAGACCTTCACCTTCCCGCCGGGGCGCGGGGCCTGCACCACCAGGCCCTCGCCGAGGTAGAGCGCCACATGGGTCGCGCCGGGGAAGTAGACCACCAGATCGCCGGGGCGCAGCTCGGCCAGCGGCACCCGGGGCAGGGTCGCCCACTGCTCCTGGCTGGTCCTCGGCAGCTCCCGGCCGGCCGCCGCCCACGCCTGCTGCGTCAGCCCCGAGCAGTCGTACGCCTCCGGGCCCTCCGCCCCCCACTCGTACGGCTTGCCGATCTGGCCCACCGCGAAGCGCAGCGCCTCCGCGCCCGCCCGGGACGGGGTGCGCACCCCCTCCAGGACGCCGGAGTCGAGCAGTTCGCGCTGCGCGCCTGCGGTCTGGACGTGTTCGAGCGCGGTCAGCCGGGACAACTGGTCCGGCGACAGCGCGGCGAGCAGCTTCTCGACCTCCAGGAGCTTGCCCCGCACCTCGTCGCGCCGCTTGCGCTGCGCGGCGGCGAGCCCCTGCTGCCGGTCCAGGGCCTTGCGGGAGGCGCTGGCGAGGCTGCCGGCCTGCCGCTCGGCGTCCGTCAGCCGGGAGAGGGCGGTGGCCCGGTCACGCGCCACGCGGTCCATCAGATGTCCCTCGTCCAGGGCCGACTGGGGGTCCGGGGCGAAGAGCAGCCGCAGGTACGAGGGGAACGAGGAGAACTCGGACCTGCCCTGGTACTGGTCCCGGGCGATCCGCCCGGCCGCGGCCCGGCCCTGCGCCAGCGCGGCCCGGGCGGCGGTGAGCCGGGCGGTGACCTTCCTGGTGTCGGCGTCCTGGACCTTCAGTGCCTCCTCGGCGGCGTTGTACCGCTCGGTCGCCTCCTCGGCCTGCCGATAGAGCGTCCGCAGCCGCGTGAGCAGCCCCCCGACGGAGTCCCCGCCGGGGGGCGGGAGCGCGGAGGCGTCGTCCTGGGCGGCAGGAACGGGGGCGGCCGAGGCGGCCGAAGGGGTCGAGGTCGACGGGTCTCCGGGGACCTCGGGGGATTCGGGGGGCGCAGGTGATGCAGGTGATGCAGGTGATGCAGGTGATGTAGGCGATGCGGGGGTGCTGGGGGCTCCCGGGGCCACCGGTCCGACCGGGGCTGGGGCGGGGGTTGCGGTGGAGGGTGCCGGATCCACCGGTCCCACCGGTTCCGCCGCCGGATCCGCCCAGGCGATCGGGGCCTCCGCCGGAGGGTCCGCGGGTGGGGCCGGGGCGGCACTCGCCGAGGGGAGTACTCCCGTGAGCGCCGTCGTCGCGGCGAGCGCCCCCGTGCAGACCGTGCGCAGCAGCCTTCGCGACACGTCATCACCTCCACGGGGATGATGACGTGTCACTTCATCCGATTACCGCACAAATCAAGGCGCGTCTCGCGGCGTCACTCGTTCGGCTTCGATGTCGGCTTCGGTGTCGGCTTCGACCACGGCCACTTCAGCTCGCGCCGCTCCCGCCCCTCGGGCGCGTACACGTACACCCAGCCGCGCTGGAGACCGAGCCGCTTCGTGTAGCCCGAGGGTTCGCGCCGGTAGGTGTGCAGGGTCGGCGGGTGCCCGTCGTGCGCCGGGACCGGGATCTCGTACCACTTCGGAGGGTGGCCGGTCGGGCCGACCAGGATCGGCAGGGCCCGGCCGTCGAGGGGGCCGCCACGGAAGGGGGTGTTCTCACTTCTCACCCCCACAGTCTCCCCCGGCCCCCGCCTCACAGCAGGTGGGCCGCCTCGCCCAGCACCGGCACCACCCGGCGGGCCAGCGTCGCCACCGGCCCTTCGGGGGTCTCCTGCGCGAGGAGCCGCTTCACGATCTCCGCCGTCTCCTCGTCGCGCGCCGCGGTCGCCGCGAGCAGGGCGACGAGATGGTCGACGAGCCAGTCCCGCAGCTCCCGCGCCGGAGGCCGCTTCCCCTCGTCGAGCCAGATGAGCGAGGCCGCCTCGACGGCGGCGATCCACGTCCGGACGAGCATGCCGAACCGGGGACCCGGCCGCTCCGCCCCGAGGTGGACGAGGATCTGCTCGGCGGCGGCCCGCCGCACCTCGTCCACGATCGCGGAGGTCCGGGAGGTCTCGGCGACGCTGCCGCCCCGCAGCAGGGCGTTGAACCCGGTGCCGTGCTCGTCGACGAAGGCCAGGTAACGGTCGAGCACCCGGCCGAGCCGCTCGGTCGGCGGCCCGGTCGGCGGCTCGGCGAAGCAGCGGTTCAGGGCGTCGGCGCTGGAGCGCAGGGCGGCCTCGTACAACTGCTGCTTGCCACCGGGGAAGTACCGGTAGACGAGGGGCCGCGAGACGCCGGCCGCCTCGGCGACGTCGTCGAGCGAGACGTCCTCGGGCGCCCGGTGGGCGAAGAGCTCCAGGGCGGCGTGGAGGAGCTGCCCGCGCCGCTCCTCGACGGTGAGCCTGCGGTACGCGGGGGTGGCGGCGCTCGTCATGGACGGCAGCGTAACCCCGCCCGCAGACAAGGCGTTCAATCCTTCACATCCGACTTGTTGACGATCCGTCTAGCACCGTGTGAGCCTGCTGGAAACGGACGGAAGGAGTCGTCAGTGTCGACGCACGACCTCTACGTGAACGCCCCCGCCGCACCCGGCTGGCAGGTGCCCGCCACCGGCGCCGCCCGCTTCTCCTGGGACTACGACGACGGCCGCGAGCGGCTCCTCGCCCTCTACCAGAAGGGCAAGGACAAGCAGTGGGACGGCGCCACCCGCATCGACTGGGGCATCGAGGTCGACCCGTACGACCCGCTCGGCACCCCCGACGAGGTCCTGACCCTCCACGGCACCCGCCACTGGGCGAAGATGACCGAGAAGGACAAGGGCGACCTGCGCCGGCACTACGCCTCCTGGCAGTTCAGCCAGTTCCTCCACGGCGAACAGGGCGCCATGATCTGCGCCGCCCGGATCGTCGAGTCCGTCCCCGACCTGGACGCCAAGTTCTACTCGGCCACCCAGACCATGGACGAGGCCCGGCACGCCGAGATCTACGGCCGCTTCCTCCACGAGAAGATCGGGATGCTGTACCCGATCAACGACAACCTCAAGGGCCTCCTCGACGACACCCTCCGCGACTCCCGCTGGGACATGCCCTACCTCGGCATGCAGGTCCTCATCGAAGGCCTCGCCCTCGCCGCCTTCGGCATGATCCGCGACACCACCGACAAGCCCCTGCCCAAGCAGATCCTCGCGTACGTCATGCAGGACGAGGCCCGGCACGTCGCCTTCGGCCGCATGGCACTCCGCGACTACTACAAGCAGCTCTCCGACGCCGAACTCCGCGAACGCGAGGAATTCGTCATCGAGGGCTGCTACCTGATGCGCGACCGACTGCGCGGAGTCGAGGTCCTGGAGAACTTCGGCATCCCGAAGAAGGAGGCCGAGGAACTCAGCGAACAGAGCGAGTTCCTGCACCTCTTCCGCAAGCTCCTCTTCAGCCGGATCGTCCCCTGCGTCAAGGACATCGGCCTCTGGGGCGAACGCCTCCAGAAGGCCTACCTCGACATGGGCGTCTTCGACCTCGGCGACTCCAACCTGGACCTGCTGATGAGCCAGGACGAGGAGATCGCGGAGGCCCTGGACCGCGAGCGCTTCGCGACGGAGGAGGCCGAGCGGGTCGCGGAGGTGGAGGCGGCGATCGCGGAGGGCGAAGCGGTGTCGTGATGGGGTGTTGGATCCAACATCCCGGATCCAACATCCCGGATCCAATGTCCCGGATCCAATGTCCCGGACCCAAGGTCCCGGACCCCGAGGTTCTGGATCCGGGATCCAACCTCCGGGATCCAACCTCCGGGATCCAACGTCCGGGATCCAACGTCCTGGGTTCGAGGTCCCGGATCCAACATCCCGGATCCGGGCTGCAAGCTACGGATCCCGGATCCCGGATCCAGGACCTCGAACCCAGGATCCCGGTTACGGATTCCGCGCCTCCGCCTCCAACCGCAGGGCCTCCTCCATCACCGCCTTCGCGATCGGCGCCGCGCTGCCGCCCCCGCTGATGTCCGTACGGGAGGCCTCCGCGTCCTCGACGACGACTGCCACCGCCACGGCGGGTTGGGCGGCGTCGTCGGACTGGGCCCAGGCGATGAACCAGGCGTAGGGGGTGCCGGTGTTGCCGAAGCCGTGTTGGGCGGTGCCTGTTTTGCCGCCGACGCGGGCGCCGGGGATGGCGGCGTTGGTTCCGGTGCCCTCTTCGACGGCTCGGACCATCAGGCGCTGGAGTTGCATGGCGGTCGCGGGGTTCATCGCCTGGCGGTAGCTGCGGCGGCCGGTGTGGTCGACGGTTGTGCCGCCGGAGGTGGTGGTGCGGTCGACGAGGTAGGGGGAGGCGATTTCGCCGTTGTTGGCGACGGCGGCTGCGACGAGGGCCATCTGGAGCGGGGTCGCGGTCGTGTCGAACTGGCCGATCGACGACAGGGCCAGCTGGTCCGGGCTCATCCGCCGGTCGAAGTTGGACTTCGCCACCCAGGACGGCACCCGGAGCCCGGTGTCGTTGAAGCCGAACCGTTCCGCCGCCTCGACCATCCCGTCCAGGCCCACCTTCACTCCGAGTCCGGCCATCACGGTGTTGCAGGACCACTGGATCGCGGAGGCGAGGGAGGCGTCGCCGCAGCCCGTGGCCTCGTTGGGCAGGACCTGCCGGGTGCCGGGCAGGACGAACGGGTCGGGGGTGTCCGTCGGGGCTTCCACGTCCCGGACCACCCCGGCGTCCAGCGCCGCAGCGGCCGTCACGATCTTGAAGGTGGAGCCCGGTGGGTAGGTCTGCCGCAGGGCCCGGTTGAGCATCGGCTGGTTGGGCGAGGTGTTGAGGCGCCGCCAGGCGTCCTTGACCTCCTGACCCGTCCCGGAGAGGACGCCCGGGTCGTACGAGGGCGAGCTGACGAGGGCCAGGATCCGGCCGCTCGACGGTTCGACCGCGACGACCGCGCCCCGCTTCCCGTCGAGCCCCCGGTAGGCGGCCTCCTGCATGGGGGCGCGGAGGGTGGTCACCACGTCGCCGCCGGGCTGCCGGCCGCGGGTGAGGTCGTTCCAGAGGGGGAGCGGCGCCAGTTTCGGGTCGGTGCCGGCGAGGATGTCGTCCTCGGCGTGCTCGACGAGCGTCGTGCCGTACGTCTGGGAGGCGTAGCCGGTCATCGGGGCGTACAGCGGCCCCTGCAGGTAGGTCCGTTCCCAGCGGAGCTGCTGCGCGCTGTCCCGGGAGCCGGTCACCGGCTTTCCGTCGACGACGATCTCGCCGCGCGGGTGTGCGTACCGGTCGATCGCGATGCGCCGGTTGGCCGGGTTGTCGTCGAGGGAGTCGGCCTCGAAGACCATCACGCGGGCGGCGTTGACGAGCAGGGCGACGAGGAGGACGAGGCAGAGGGCGGCGGCCCTCCGGATGTACCGGATCACTGTGTGCCCACCTTCGCGAGTTCCCCGGTGTCGGCGTCGTCGGGCTGGGGTGCGCGGGCCGAGTCGCTGACCCGGATGAGGAGCGCGACGATCACCCAGTTGGTCACCACGGACGAACCGCCCTGGGCCAGGAACGGCATCGCCATGCCGGTCAGCGGGATGAGCCCCATCACCCCGCCCGCGATCACGAAGACCTGGAGCGCCACGATCGAGGCGAGGCCGATCGCGAGCAGCCGCCCGAAGGGGTCGCGCAGCGAGAGGCCGGCGCGGTAGCCGCGGGCGACGAGCAGCGCGTACAGCAGGAAGAGCGCGGTGAGGCCGACGAGCCCCAGCTCCTCGCCGGCCGTCGCCAGGATGAAGTCGGACTTGGTGGCGAAGCCGATGAGGACGGAATGGCCGAGGCCGAGCCCGGTGCCGAGCATTCCTCCGGCGGCGAAGGCGAAGAGCGACTGGGCGAGCTGCCCCGGCCCGTTCCCGGCCCGGATGGAGGCGAAGGGGTCGAGCCAGTCCTGCACCCTGCTGTGCACGTGGGGTTCGAGCGAGCCGACGAGGAAGGCGCCCGCGGAGGCCAGGACGAGACCGACCGCGATCCAGCCGGTGCGGCCGGTCGCCACGTACAGCATGATCACGAAGAGGCCGAAGAAGAGCAGAGAGGTGCCCAGGTCCCGTTCCAGGACGAGGACGCCGACGCTCAGCAGCCAGATCGCGACGATCGGCCCGAGGATCCGGCCCGTCGGGAACTGGAACTTCCAGATGCGGCGGCCGGTGTACGCGAGCGCGTTGCGGTTGGCGGCGAGGTACGCGGCGAAGAAGACCGCGAGCAGGATCTTGGCGAACTCGCCGGGCTGGAAGGAGAATCCACCGATCCTGATCCAGATCTTGGCGCCGTTCACCGCCGGGAAGAAGATCGGCAGGATCATCAGGCCGAGCGCGGCGGCCACCGACACGTACGCGTACCCCTGGAGCGTCCGGTGGTCGCGGAGCAGCAGGACGACCACGATGAACAGCGCGACCCCGAGCGTCGACCAGACCAGCTGGGTCGCCGCCGCCTGGTCCTTCGGCGTCTCCAGGTCGAGGCGGTAGATCAGCACCAGGCCGAGGCCGTTGAGCAGGACCGCGATCGGCAGCAGCAGGGGATCGGCGTACGGGGCGCGGAAGCGGACCGCGAGATGGGCGAGGAGCGCGAGCAGCCCGAGTCCGGCCCCGTAGCGGGCGGCGTCGGGCGGCACGGCGCCGCTGCGGGCGAGGCCGACCTCCGCGTAGCCGAGGACGGAGATCAGGACCGCGCCGATCAGGAGCGACAGCTCCACGCCGCGCCGCTTCGGGACACGGATGCCGGGCGGGGGCACGTCCGGGCTCCGGGGCCGTGGTGCGGGTGCGGTCATGGTCCGCAACGTAGCAAGCGGTATGCCCTATGTCCCTTTTGTGTGACGGTGTGCCGTCACTCCTCCGTGTCGGAGGCGTCGAGCCGTACGTACTCCGGCAGCCGCAGCCGGGCCTCGGCGCCCCCGTCCGGGGCGGCCGCGAAGACCAGTTCGGCGCCGATCACCTCCGCCTGGCCCGCCGCGATGGTCAGCCCGAGGCCGTGCCCCTTGCCGCCGCTCTCGGTGCGGAACCGCTGCGGCCCCGATTCCAGCAGGTACGCCGGATATCCCGGCCCGTGGTCCCGTACGGACACCACCGGGCCGTCCACCGTCACCACCACCGGCGGCGCCCCGTGCTTGTGCGCGTTGGCCACCAGATTGCCGAGCACCCGCTCCACGCGCCGCCGGTCCGTCTCCACCGTGGCGTCCCGGACGATCCGTACGTCCGCGGCCGTGCCCGAGGCGCGCACCACCCGCTCGGCGAGCGGCCCGAGTTCGTGCACCGCCAGGTCCACGGTCTCGGTGCGGGCGTCGAGCCGTGAGATCTCCAGGAGGTCCTCGGTGAGCCCGCGCATCGCCCGCACCCTGTCCCGTACGAGCTCCGAGGGCCGCCCCTCCGGCAGCAGCTCGGCCGCCGCCGAGAGCCCGGTCAGCGGGGTCCGCAGCTCGTGCGCCACGTCGGCGGTGAACCGCTGCTCGGTCTGCAGCTTGCGCTGGAGCGAGGAGGCCATCGTGTCGAGCGCCCCGGAGACGGTGGCCACCTCGTCCTGGGGCCGGGTCGGGTCCTTCGTACGGGGATCGCCCACGCGCGCGTCGAGGTCGCCGGCGCTGATCCGGCGGGCCACCTGCGCGGTGAGGTGCAGTCGGCGGGTGACCCGGGTGACGGCGAAGGCGCCCACGAGCAGGGTCACCCCGATCGCCAGCACGGAGGAGCCGACGATCGAGCGGTCGAGCGCGTCGATCGTCTCGGCGCTCTGGGTGTAGTCGAGGCGTACGGCGAGGGCGCGGCCGTCCGCCGGGCCCGCCGCCCACATCGTCGGCCGGCCCTGGTACTCCGTGACCACCGTGCCTCGTTCCCCGCGCAGGGCGAGCGCCCGCAGCGAGGGCGGCAACCCGGGCGGGTCCACGCCGGCGAACCGGGGGAGCGGCTCGCCCGCCTCGTAGAGCCCGCTGACCTCGGTGAGCTGCGTCAGGGCCTTGTTCCGGGAGTCGCTCACGGTCTGGCCGGTCACCGAGACGTGGACGAGCACGCCGAGCAGCGCGGCGAGGGCGCAGCACATCACGGTGATGAAGAGCGCGGCCTTCGAGGTCAGGGTCGCGGTCCAGGCGGGCCGCCGGGGAGCCCTCACGGGGTCGCCTCAGGGGGGAGCGGGGCGGGCCTCGCGGGGGTCGCCCCCGGGGCGAGAGAGGTGGGCCTCGTCGAGGTCGCCTTCGGGGGGAGCGAGGCGGGCCTCGCCGGGGTCGCCTCCGGCGGGAGCGGGACGGGCCTCACGGGGTCGCCTCCGGGAGTACGGGCGCGGGTGTGTTCGTCGGGGTCGGCGTGGGCTTCACCAGGCGGGGCGCGGGCACCGTCGAGGGTCCGGTGCCGGGCGGCTTCACCCGGACGATCTCGTCCCGGGTGGGCAGCATGCTGCGCTGCTGCTCGTCCCAGGTCCAGGCGGTCCGGTACTCGTACCCCGGGATGCCGGCCGAACCGACCCGCAGGATCAGGTCCCGGCCGGCCAGCTCCACGCTGATGACCTGGTCGACGGTGGACATGATCCGGGTCAGCGCACCGTTCTCGGCGAGATAGACCCGCACCCCGACCTGCTGGTCCGGCATCCGGATGCCGACGATGAGCTCGTCCCGGCCGTTGCCGGTGAGGTCGCGGTAGTACGGCCGCAGGACCGGGCAGGCCGCCGGCGCCGTGCCGCAGGCCTCGATGGCCCGGGCGGTCGCCTCGTACAGGCCGTCCGTGCCGGTGGACGTGTCCGGGCGGGCGCGCACCTCGGCCTGGACGACCGCCACCGGGTCGACGGAGTGCACGTCGTTGTCGGGGACCTCGATGCCGGGGACGCGCTGGGTGTCGGACTCGCCGTAGTCGATCGGCGGGTTCGTGGCGGGCGGAAGGTCGGGCCAGAGCCGGACCGGCCCCACGGCGGTGGGCGTGGGCCCGGCGCTCTTGAGGGCGCCCTCGCGGCCGCCGCAGCCGGTGAGCGCGAGGGCGAGGCCGAGGACGCACAGGACGCCGCCGGCGGCGCTCCGGACTCCGCGCGGTCTCACGCTGCTCCTGCTCCTCGGTCGGTCGGTGGGGGTCGGGTTCCCAGTAGACCTTATGCGGAGTGAAGTCCTTTTTGTCTCACCAGCGGATTGTCACCGCCTCCGGGCAGGCCTAGAACGCCCCCCGCTCCATCCGTGCCAGCGCCGCCCGGCACAGGGTCAGCAGCTTCTCGTCGAGATGGATGTCGTGGCTGCCCGAGCCGTCCTCGCGCGCGTTGTGACGGCGCCTACGGGTCAGCTCGGTGAGGATCGCCAGCTGCGCGCCCGAGGCCGCGGGACCCATCTCCGCCAGGCACTCCGCGATGTCCACGCGCGCGTGCCGGTTCTCCTCCCAGGCCGCGAGCAGCACCGGGAGCGAGGCCGACGCCTCGCCGGACACCCGCCACAGCGCCGCGGCGCTGCGGACCCGCACCCACAGGTCCCGCGAGGCCAGGCCGGGCCGGAGGGCCGGGGCCGCCGCGGCCGCCGCCGGGCCGATCTCGCCGAGGGCCTGCGCGGCGGCGCACCAGTCCGAACCCGACGTGCCCGGCCGGAGCCACCGCTCCAGGGCCGGCAGCACGTCCCCGCGATCCCCCTCGGCCGCCCACAGCGCCCGCGCCGCCGTCGTGGCCACCGCAGCCGAATCGGCGGCCATCAGTCTTCGCATGTCCGGTACGGCCTCCGCGGCGGCGGGCCCGAAGGCCGCCAGGGTCCGCAGGGCGGCCTCCCGCACCCAGTCGCGCCGGTTGGCGGGCGCCCCGCGCAGCACCCGCAGCACCTCCGGCAGGGCCTGACCACCCCGTACCGCCGCCAGGGCGTACAGCAGCGGCGCCGCCCGGTCGTACAGCCGCTCGTCGAGCTCGACCTCCGCGAGCCGGCGCCGGAGCAGCGGTGCGAGCATCGCCGCCGAAGGGCCGAGCCCGTCCATGGCGTACAGCAGCTCACGCCGGACCTCCGACTCCTCCAGGGCCCGAGCGAGCAGCGGAACCGCACGCGTGTCCCCTGCGCGAGCGAGCGCGAGCAACGCCCCGTCCCGCCCGGACCGCCCGACGAAGGCGTGACCGGAGCAAGGGGTCGCGCTGAGGGCGGAGGGCGCGGGCTCTGGGCCGGCGGAGGTGCTGGGCTCGGTGGAGGCGCCCTGATCGGCCGCGCCGCCCTGATCGGCCGCGCCGCCCAGCCCCGCCGCACTGCCCTGACCAGCCGCACCGCCCAGCCCCGCCGCACTGCCCTGATCAGCAGCACCGCCCGGCCCCGCCGCATCGCCCCGCCCCCCGCAGGTCCCCGAGCCGGCGGGCCCCGGCGTCACGGCCAGCCGCGCCGCGAGTGCGTCGGCGGAGGGCGCACCCAGCTCGAAGAGCCGTTCGAGGAGGGAGGTGGCGGCCTCCCGGAGCCGCGGCTCGGGGTCCTGGAGCTGTGCGCCGACGAGCCGGACGACCTCCTCGTACCGCCCGCGCCAGACCCGTATCAGACCGCCGCACAACCAGATCGCGTCCGAACGCTGCCCCCAGTCCGGGCTGCGCAGCTGCGCGAGGACCAGCGCGATGCGGTCGTCGACCCGGTCGTCGAGCGCGGCGTGCAGGGTCCGCAGCAGCTCCTCGGTCCACGGGGCCGGCCGGCCGGCGGCGTGCTCCTCCAGGAGCTCGCGGACCTGCCCGATGAGGGTCGGCGTCGCGGCCCGCTCCGCGCCGGGGGAGACAGGCCGGTTCGCCGAGGTCCTGATCTCCTCCAGGAGCCCGGTCACCCACGGCACCACGTCGTCCGGGATGTCGGCGGGAGCGCAGCGCGCCCGCTGGACGAGTGCCGCGAGCCGGAGCCCGGGGTCGTGGGCGGCGCGGGCGAGCCAGCCGAGCCATTCGACGGTCTCGGCGTGCAGCGACGCGTGCCGCAGGGCGATCCGCCCGGCGGCGGCCACCAGGGTGAGCCGCACCTCGGTGTCCCGCTCGACGGTGAGCCGCTCCCGCAGCAGGGCCAGCACCCGGGCGGGCTCGGGGTGCAGCGAGGCGAGCGCGCAGGGAGCGGTGAGCCGCACCTCGGGGTCGGGGTCCGAGACGAGCCCGAGGAAGACGTCGGCGCCCGCGGCGATGGCGGCGGCGGCCATCGCGTAGTTGGCGGCGGGGATGAACTCCTCGTCGTCGACGCCGAGTTCGTCCAGTTCCTCGTCGTCGTCGAGTTCGATCCCGCCGATGCTGGTGAGCAGCTCGATGATGCAGCCCCGGTCCTGGACATCGGGGTCGGCGACGAGTTCGAGGAGGAAGGGGATGCAGGCGAGCGTCGAGTCGTAGACGTCGCCCTGGTGGTGCACGGCGCCGTACATGCCGTCGAGGGCGGTCTCCCGCTCCGCGGGGTTGGTGGAGGCGAGTCCGCGGAGCAGCTCCGGCACGTCGTCCGCGGGGCCGTACGCGTGCCCCAGCGAGGCCCAGTCGACCTCCTCGATCCCCGTCAGCATTGCCAGGCCGCCTTCCCCGTGAGCGCTGTGCCAGGCAGCAAGTGTGCACCACGGGAAGGACAACAAAGCCGAACCGGCGGCACCTACCGCGCACGGGACGCCCGTTGCGACCTCTTTCCGCCATGTACGTTACGGAGCAAGGCAGTTGCACTCGGTATCCGAACGACCGACACGCCGGCGACGGACGAGGCGCAGGTGGCTGTCCCGCACTCCGGAGGCGTCCCTCCGCCTCCCCCTCCAACCGGACTCGGACGACCGGGGCCGCCCCATCCCGCCCCGTGACCCGACGCAGTTCGACCGGGAGCGGCGGGCCCGCACACCTACCCACCCACCCACCCACCCACCCACCGCGCCGGCCCGCGCCCGGACTCCCCGACTCCCCGGCAGGCGGCCCCGCGCACCCGCGACCGGGTCGAGGCCGACCGGACCGAGGCCGACCGGACCGAGGTCAGCCGGAGCGAGACGGCCAGGGTGGGGCCGTCGGGGAGCCGTACGACCAGGACCCGGGGCCGCTCCGGCGGACCGACGATGCCGAGCCGCTTCGCGCCCCCCCTCACCGCCCCGCGCCCCACGGTTCTCGGTCGACGCGCAAGACGGGCACCCCGACAGGCGCGCGGCGATGACGGAGAACTCCGGCGCGGGGTCCCGGCGCGAGCGGGCGGGACCGGAGGGCGACCTGTCCGCCGTCCAGGACGAAGGTCGGGGCGAAGGCCGGGACGAAGGTCGGGACGAAGGTCGGGACGAAGGCCGGGACGCGGAATCCGTCCGGTTCGGGGGAGCGGCGACAGGAGGCCCCCGCACCGCTCCAGACGTGGCGCGATGTCACCCATGTGGGGGACAAAGCTCCTCGGGGTCACGAGTGCGGCCCTCGGCCGGGAGCCCGGCCGGGTCCGCTGCGAGAAGGCGTGCGAGTGGAACGGGGTGGACGTCCTGTACGGCCGCGCTCGGCGAAGGGGGTTGCCCCGCAAGCGGCGCACGGCCCGGCCTCGACTCCCTCCCCAACTCCCTCGAAGAGCCCGCAAACAACCCACGCAAGCCCAAACGCCCCATTCGATCCGAGCCCCTCGACGATCCCGCCGAGGGGGCTTGATGCTGCCCGAATCTGGGCAGAGAGGAACGCAAGGTTCCCCTAACTCCCCGCATAACGAACAGAGTTATCTGTCCTTCGGACAACAGCTGGTCAAATCCTTGTTGCAGACCTGTCAAACAGGCGTCTTCGCTGGCACGCTCACACCCGCAACACCCACCCCCACATCCCCACGCTTTTCAGCGAAGGAGCCCGCGTGACCCGCCAGCAGTCCTCGCACCGCCGTACCACCGCCCGCGCCGCCGCCCTGATCGCCTCGGCCGCCATGGTCGTCGTCGGTGTCCAGACCGGATCCGCCAACGCCGACGCCCAGCGCGAGGCCGGTGCCACGGCGGTCAAGCTGACCGCCTCCCAGCGCGCCGCCGCCATCCACGAGGCGCAGGGCGAGGCCGCCGCCACCGCCCGCTCCATCGGCCTGGCCGCCCAGGAGAAGCTGGTCGTCCGGGACGTCGTCAAGGACGCGGACGGCACCGTTCACACCCGCTACGAGCGCACCTACGCGGGCCTCCCGGTCCTCGGCGGCGACCTGGTCGTCCACGAGAAGAAGTCGGGCGCCCGCTCCACCACCAAGGCGACCTCGGCCCGCATATCCGTCGCCACCACGACGGCCGCCGTCTCGTCCGCCACCGCGGGCAAGGCCGCCCTCGCCTCCGCCGCCAACGCGGACGAGAAGGTCTCCTCCGCCCGCAAGGTGATCTGGGCGGCCACGGGCAAGCCGGTCCTCGCCTGGGAGACGTACGTCACCGGCGTCCAGAAGGACGGCACCCCGAGCCGCCGCCAGGTCGTCACCGACGCCACCACCGGCAAGGAGCTCTCCTCCGTCGAGACGATCGAGACCGGCGTCGGCAACACGATGTACTCCGGCCAGGTCACCCTCGGCACCTCGGGCTCCGGCACGTTCTCCCTCAACGACGCCGCGCGCGGCGGCCACAAGACGTACGACCTGAACGGCGGCACGTCCGGCCAGGGCACGCTCTTCACCAACTCCACGGACACGTGGGGCAACGGCCTCGCCTCCAACCGCGAGACCGCGGCCGCCGACGCCCACTACGGTGCGGCCGTCACGTGGGACTTCTACAAGAACGAGCTCGGCCGCAGCGGCATCCGCGGCGACGGCGTCGCCGCCTACTCCCGCGTCCACTACGGCAGCGCGTACGTGAACGCCTTCTGGGACGACTCCTGCTTCTGCATGACCTACGGCGACGGCATCAACAACACCCACCCGCTCACGTCCCTCGACGTGGCCGGCCACGAGATGTCCCACGGCCTGACCTCCTCCACCGCGAACCTCCGCTACAGCGGCGAGTCCGGCGGCCTGAACGAGGCGACCTCCGACATCCTCGGCACCTCGGTCGAGTGGTACGCCAACAACTCCTCCGACACCGGTGACTACCTCATCGGCGAGGAGATCGACATCAACGGCAACGGCACGCCGCTCCGTTACATGGACAAGCCCAGCAAGGACGGCAGCTCCGCCGACTACTGGTCGAAGACGGTCGGCCGCCTCAACGTCCACTACTCCTCGGGCCCGGCCAACCACTTCTTCTACCTGCTGTCCGAGGGCAGCGGCACGAAGACCATCAACGGCGTCACCTACAACTCGCCGACCTACGACGGCTCCACGCTCACCGGCATCGGCCGCCAGGCCGCGTACAAGATCTGGTACAAGGCCCTCTCCACCTACATGACCTCCACCACCGGCTACTCCGGCGCCCGCACGGCCACCCTCTCGGCCGCCGCGGACCTCTACGGCACCGGCAGCACCCAGTACAACGCGGTCGCCAAGGCCTGGACCGCGATCAACGTCAAGTAACCCCCAGGCCCCACCAGAGGAAGACCCCGTCCGCAGCTCTCCCGCCGCGGACGGGGTCTTCCCGCATGCCACCGCACGGCTCCGACCTCACCCGCCCGCACATACAACAAGACCCCGCTCTCAGCGTTTCCGCTGATCACGGGGTCTGTCCGGCACTTCTTGCGAAGTGCCCCCGGCAGGATTCGAACCTGCGCACACGGCTCCGGAGGCCGTTGCTCTATCCCCTGAGCTACGGGGGCTTTCGTTGCGCTTGGTGGCGACGGGTAGAACCCTACCAGCTCTCTGGGGGTGCCTGTGAACAGGTATTTCCGGGGCGTCACCGGGGGGTGGGTCCCCCGCACGGGTCAGAAGTGGGCAAAACCCGGACGCGGCCCTTCGGGGCGGCCTACTCTCGTTCGTGTGTCAGGCGTGTCCGGTCGGGTACTCGTTGTCGATGACAACAAGGTGATCCGCCAGTTGATCAGGGTCAATCTCGAACTCGAGGGGTTCGAGGTCGTGACCGCGGCCGATGGTGCCGAGTGCCTGGATGTCGTGCATCAGGTCTGTCCTGATGTCGTCACCCTGGACGTCGTCATGCCCCGCTTGGACGGGATCAAGACGGCCGAGCGGCTGCGGGCCGACCCGCGGACCAGTCATCTGCCGGTGGCGATCATCAGCGCCTGCGGAGAGCACGAGGTCGGTGGGGTGTCCTCCGGGGTCGACGCCTTCCTCGCCAAGCCCTTCGAACCCTCGGACCTCGTCCGTGTGGTCCGGCAGTTGATGCACCGTGAGCGGCGGGAGCGTCCGGACGCGGCCGGGCAGGACGGGGGAGAGGAGCCGGCCGCAGTCGACGGGCCGCGGGAGCGGGACGTCCAGGGGGAGGGCGGCCGGGGGCAGGACGTTCAGGGGCAGGACAGCCACCGCGAAGACTGCCGGTCGCAGGATGTCGGTCGTGAGGACTCCTGGTCGCAGGACGTCCGCCGCGAAGACCCCCGGTCGCAGAACATGCGAGCGCAGGATGTTCGGCGCGAGGACATCCGGCCGCAGGACTCCCGCTCGCAGGGCACCAGACCGCAGGATTCCCGGCCGCAGGACTCCCGCTCGCAGGGCACCAGACCGCAGGACGCCCGACCGCAGGATTCCCGGTCCGGAGGCCTCCGTCAGCAGCAGGAATCCCGGGTGCAGGCCTCTCGGCCGAAGGACGTCCGGCGGCAGGACTCTCAGCGCGCGAGGAGTGCGCGGGGGGTGGTGTGAGGGGGGCGCCGTGGAGGTGCCCGTATGGCGAAACCGGTTCGCGTTCTGACCCCCCTCCTCCCCTAGGCTTGTCTCGTGACCCCCGCGGACCTCTCCCTGACCGTGCAGCACGCCGTGCGCCGTGCGGTCGATGAGGGTGCGCTGCGGGTGGACGTCCCTGCGCGGGTCAAGGTGGAGAGGGCGCGGCCCGGGGGGACCGGGGAGTACGCCAGCAGTGTCGCGCTCAGTCTGGCGAGGCCGGCCGGGCGCAGTGCGCTCGATGTGGCCGGGGTTCTGAAGGAGCGGCTCCAGGAGGCCCCCGGGATCCTGGCCGTGGACATCACCGGGCCCGGGTTTCTGAACTTCACCCTTCGTCGTGACGTCGGAGGGGAGCTCGTACGGGCGATTCTCGCCGCCGGGTCCGAGTACGGGCACGGTGACGCGCTCGCCGGGACCGTCGTGCGGTTCGCCGAGGTGGCGGAGGAGCGGGCCGGGGTCGTCACCGAGGTCGTTCTCCGGCTGCTTCTCGGCCAGGGGGCCGACGCCGGGTTCGGCGGGGACGAGCGGATCCATGTGAGGGGTGGGGCGTACGAGCCCGAGGCCCTCGGGGTCGACGCCGCGCGGTGGGCGCTGTTGCGGGCCGCTCCGCATGATCGTGTGCTCGACGGACCGCCCCTCCTCGTCCAGCACGAGCGCAACTCCCTCTTTCGTGTCCGGTACGCCCATGCCCGGGTCCGGCGGCTGCTCGTCAACGGGGCGCAGCTCGGGACCGGGCCCTCGTACGAGACGGACATCCACGCTCCTGAGCTTCTCGGCGTGCTCGGCGACCACCCCGTCGTCCTCCTCGCCGCCGCCCGCCACCGCGCCCCCGACCGGGTCGCCCGGCACCTGGAAGCCACCGCCGACGCGCTGCTCGCGTTCCAGCACACCGTTCTGCCGCTCGGCGACGAGAAACCCTCGGCCGCCCACCGTTCCCGGCTCGCGCTCGCCGAAGCCGCCGGGACGGTGCTCGCCGGTGGCCTCGCCCTGCTCGGCATCAGCGCACCCGACCAGATCTGAAAGACGCAGACCATGAGCCGTTCCGCCCACCCCGCCGGGCCCCGCCACGCCGATGTCCTTCCCGAGGGGCACTACTCCGCTCCGCCCGCCGACCTCAACGCCCTCGATCCGAAGGTGTGGGCCCGGACCGTCAAGCGGGACGAGCGGGGGGTCGTCACCGTCGGCGGCCTCGGCGTCGACGCCCTCGCCGAGGAGTTCGGCACGCCCGCCTACTTCCTCGACGAGACCGACTTCCGTGCCCGCTGCCGTGCCTGGGCCGAGGCCTTCGGCAAGGACGCCGACGTGTTCTACGCCGGGAAGGCGTTCCTCTCCCGTGCCATCGTGCGGTGGCTCAAGGAGGAGGGGCTGAACCTCGACGTGTGTTCCGGGGGAGAGCTGAGCACCGCGCTCTCCGCGGGGATGCCCGCCGAGCGCATCGCCTTCCACGGGAACAACAAGAGTGAGGAAGAGATCCGGCGGGCCGTCGAGGTCGGTGTCGGGCGGATCGTGCTCGACTCCTTCCAGGAGATCGTGCGGGTCGCGCACATCGCCCAGTCCCTCGGCAAGCGGCAGCGCGTGCAGATCCGCGTGACCGTGGGTGTGGAGGCGCACACGCACGAGTTCATCGCCACCGCCCACGAGGACCAGAAGTTCGGGATCGCGCTGGCCGGCGGGCAGGCCGCCGAGGCCGTGCGGCGGGCCCTCACGCTCGACGGCCTCGAGCTCATCGGCATCCACTCGCACATCGGGTCGCAGATCTTCGACATGGCCGGCTTCGAGGTGTCCGCGCGGCGTGTCGTGCAGTTGCTCGCCGAGGTGCGGGACGAGCACGGGGTCGAGCTGCCCGAGATCGATCTGGGGGGCGGGCTCGGCATCGCGTACACCTCCGAGGACGACCCGCGCGAGCCGCACGAGATCGCCAAGGCGTTGAGCGAGATCGTGACCCGGGAGTGCGAGGCCGCCGGGCTGCGGACGCCCCGCATCTCCGTGGAGCCGGGGCGGGCCATCGTCGGCCCCACCGCCTTCACCCTCTACCGGGTCGGCACCGTCAAGCCGCTCGAAGGGCTGCGGACGTACGTGAGCGTCGACGGCGGCATGTCGGACAACATCCGCACCGCCCTGTACGACGCCGAGTACAGCGTCAGCCTCGTCTCGCGGACCAGCGAGGCCGAGCCGATGCTCTCCCGCGTCGTCGGCAAGCACTGCGAGAGCGGCGACATCGTCGTGCGGGACGCCTTCCTGCCCTCGGACCTGGCGCCCGGCGACCTCGTCGCCGTGCCGGCCACCGGCGCGTACTGCCGCTCCATGGCCAGCAACTACAACCACGCGCTCCGGCCGCCCGTCGTCGCCGTCCGCGACGGCGAGGCGCGGGTCATCGTCCGGCGCGAGACGGAGGAAGATCTCCTGCGCCTCGACGTGGGCTGATGAAATAGTCGCGTGATGAAATAGTCGCGTGATGAAATCGATGTCTCAGGATCCGGACGAGAGGCGGAATCCCTCGTCCGGTGAGTGAGACTGGTTCTCCGTAGAGATACGAAACCGTAGAGATACGAAGTAGTACGAGAAACGAGGTCGGATGATGCGTACGCGTCCGCTGAAGGTGGCGCTGCTGGGCTGTGGAGTGGTCGGCTCAGAGGTGGCGCGCATCATGACGACGCACGCCGACGACCTCGCCGCGCGCATCGGCGCGCCGGTCGAGCTCGCCGGCGTGGCCGTCCGCCGGCCCGACAAGGTCCGCGGGGGAGTCCCCGCCGAGCTGATCACCACCGACGCGACCGCCCTCGTCAAACGCGGGGACATCGACGTCGTCGTCGAGGTCATCGGCGGCATCGAGCCGGCCCGCACCCTCATCACCACCGCCTTCGAGCACGGCGCCTCCGTCGTCTCGGCGAACAAGGCGCTGCTCGCCCAGGACGGCGCGAGCCTGTACGCCGCCGCCGAGCAGCACGGGCAGGACCTGTACTACGAGGCCGCCGTCGCCGGGGCCATCCCGCTGATCCGGCCGCTGCGCGAGTCCCTCGCCGGCGACAAGATCAACCGGGTGATGGGCATCGTCAACGGCACGACGAACTTCATCCTCGACAAGATGGACACGTCCGGCGCCGGATACTCCGAGGCGCTCGACGAGGCCACCGCGCTCGGGTACGCCGAGGCCGACCCCACCGCCGACGTCGAGGGCTTCGACGCCGCCGCCAAGGCCGCCATCCTCGCCGGGATCGCCTTCCACACGCGCGTGCGTCTCGACGACGTCTACCGCGAGGGCATGACCGAGGTCACCGCCGCGGACTTCGCCTCCGCCAAGCAGATGGGCTGCACCATCAAGCTGCTCGCGATCTGCGAGCGGGCCGCCGACGGCGGGTCCGTCACCGCGCGCGTGCACCCCGCGATGATTCCGCTCAGCCACCCGCTGGCCTCCGTCCGCGAGGCGTACAACGCGGTCTTCGTCGAGGCCGACGCCGCCGGGCAGCTCATGTTCTACGGCCCCGGGGCGGGCGGCTCACCGACCGCCTCCGCCGTCCTCGGCGACGTCGTCGCCGTCTGCCGCAACCGTCTCAACGAGGCGACGGGCCCCGGCGAGTCCGCGTACACCCAGCTGCCCGTGAGCTCCATGGGCGAGGTCGTCACGCGGTACCACATCAGCCTCGACGTGGCCGACAAGCCGGGCGTCCTCGCCCAGGTCGCGACGGTCTTCGCCGAGCACGGCGTATCCATCGATACGGTGCGCCAGCAGGGCAAGGACGGCGAGGCCTCCCTCGTCGTCGTCACCCACCGCGCGCCCGACGCCGCCCTCTCCGGGACCGTCGAGGCGCTGCGCAAGCTCGACACCGTGCGCGGTGTCGCCAGCATCATGCGTGTTGAAGGGGAGTAAGGACCCATGACCCACAAGGGCACCCACCAGTGGCGCGGCATCATCGAGGAGTACCGGGACCGCCTTCCGGTCACGGACACGACGCCGGTCGTCACGCTCCGTGAGGGCGGTACGCCGCTCGTCCCCGCTCAGGTCCTCTCCGAGCGCACGGGCTGCGAGGTGCACCTCAAGGTCGAGGGCGCCAACCCCACCGGCTCCTTCAAGGACCGGGGCATGACCATGGCCATCTCCAAGGCCAAGGAGGAGGGCGCGCAGGCCGTCATCTGCGCGTCCACCGGCAACACCTCGGCGTCCGCCGCCGCCTACGCCGTGCGCGCCGGGATGGTCTCCGCCGTCCTCGTGCCGCAGGGCAAGATCGCGCTCGGCAAGATGGGCCAGGCCCTCGTGCACGGCGCGAAGATCCTCCAGGTCGACGGAAACTTCGACGACTGCCTGACCCTGGCCCGCAGCCTCTCCGAGAACTACCCGGTGGCGCTGGTCAATTCGGTCAACCCGGTCCGCATCGAGGGCCAGAAGACCGCCGCCTTCGAGATCGTGGACATGCTGGGCGACGCCCCCGACATCCACGTCCTGCCCGTGGGCAACGCCGGCAACATCACGGCGTACTGGAAGGGGTACCGCGAGTACGCCGCCGACGGCCTCGCCACCCACCGCCCGCGCATGTGGGGCTTCCAGGCCTCCGGCTCCGCCCCGCTCGTGCGCGGCGAGGTCGTCAAGGACCCGTCGACGATCGCCACCGCGATCCGCATCGGCAACCCGGCCTCGTGGGACTACGCGATCGCCGCGCGCGACGAGTCGGGCGGCTTCATCGACGAGGTGACGGACCGTGAGATCCTCCAGGCCTACCGCCTGTTGGCCGCGCAGGAGGGCGTCTTCGTCGAGCCCGCCTCGGCCGCCTCGGTCGCCGGTCTGCTGAAGGCCGCCGCGCAGGGCAAGGTCGACCCCGGCCAGCGGATCGTCTGCACCGTCACCGGCAACGGCCTCAAGGACCCCGACTGGGCCGTCGCCGGCGCGCCGCAGCCGGTCACCGTCCCGGTCGACGCCGCGGCCGCCGCCGAGCGCCTCGGCCTGGCCTGAACGTAACGAGGCCCGCCGGTTCCTGATCGGGTGAAACCCGATCAGGAACCTACATAGGCGCACAGGATGGCTCGCGACACGCATCGTGCGCCTCCTGTGCGCCCTATGTCGCCACAGAACCTTCCTTCGATAGGCTGTACCGACCCGCCCCGTCGCATATGCGCGGTGTCGTTGCCGTTGTCGCCTCCGCGGCCGAGACGGCCCCCGGGTCCCCGTGTACTTCTCTTGAATACGCGTTGTCTGAAATGCATGTTGTCGCAATCAAGGAGAGTCAACGAGCGATGGCCGGTCCAGCGTTCCGCGCCGCCGCCGTACGGGTGCGCGTCCCCGCCACCAGCGCCAATCTCGGCCCGGGCTTCGATGCCTTCGGCCTGTCGCTGGGGCTCTACGACGACGTCGTCGTCCGGGTCGCCGACTCCGGGCTGCACATCGACATCGCCGGCGAGGGCGCGGAGACGCTCCCGCGCGACGAGCGGCACCTGCTCGTACGCTCCCTGCGCACGGCCTTCGACCTGCTCGGCGGACAGCCGCGCGGCCTCGAGGTCGTCTGCGCCAACCGCATCCCGCACGGCCGCGGCCTCGGCTCCTCCTCCGCCGCCATCTGCGCCGGCATCGTCGCCGCCCGCGCCGTGACCATAGGCGGGGACGCCAAGCTCGACGAGGCCGCCCTCCTGGAGCTGGCCACCGAGATCGAGGGCCACCCCGACAACGTCGCCGCCTGTCTCCTCGGCGGATTCACGCTCGCCTGGACCGAGTCCGGCGCCGCGAAGGCGATCAGGATGGATCCCTCGGATTCCATCGTTCCGGTGGTTTTCGTCCCCGGGAAGCCCGTACTGACCGAGACCGCCCGCGGACTCCTGCCGCGCACCGTCCCGCACGTGGACGCCGCCGCCAACGCCGGCCGCGCCGCCCTCCTCGTCGAGGCCCTGACCCGCCGCCCCGAGCTGCTGCTCGCGGCCACCGAGGACCGGCTGCACCAGGAGTACCGGGCCCCCGCGATGCCCGAGAGCATCGCCCTGGTGAACCGACTGCGCGCGGACGGCGTCCCCGCGGTCATCTCCGGCGCGGGCCCCACGGTCCTCGCGCTGGCCGAACACGGGACGGCCGACAAGGTCGCCCGCCTCGCGGGCGAGGGCTGGGCCGCGAACCGGCTCGACCTCGACGCGTCCGGAGCGAGTGTCCTGCCGCTGGCGCCCTAGGCGTGTGGCGGCCGGGGCGCAGGGCAGCGCCCCGGACGGCCGGGGCGCCGGGCAGCGCCTCGGACAGGAGATTGCCGGTGAGTGAGAGGGGGAATGTTTGTTGGAGCCGGTAGTGTTAACCTCAAGTCTGCACCCGACCTCTTTGTGGAGCGGTGCGGAGTGTCCCCATCAGGGACCACCCATTCTTCCGGGAGCCTCCCCAACTGCCTGAGCAGCCTGCCTGAGCAGTTTTGAGCACGCTCCGGAACCGGCACGACACCCCTCGCTCTTCTTTCGAGTCAAGGGCCGAGCAGGGGGCGCTCGGGCCGGACCCACAGCACGTTCTCTCTCCGCCGTACCCGGCGGGACCACCGCCCCGGACACGGTCCAAGAACCAGGACCCTGCCGGACAGCACAACCGGTCGCCGAGCCAGATGGCCGACGTCCGCTCCAGGGAAGGACCCTTCGTGAGCGACACCACCGATCTGATGGGCGTGACTGCCGACAGCAGTGTCGACACCGCCGCGCCCGCCGCAGGTGCCACCGGCACCGCACGGCGCCGCCGCTCCGGCACCGGCCTCGACGGCATGGTCCTGGCCGAGCTGCAGCAGGTCGCGTCCGGCCTCGGCATCAGGGGCACCGCGCGGATGCGCAAGAGCCAGCTGATCGAGGTCATCAAGGAGGCGCAGGCCGGAGGCTCCGCCGCCCCCGCCAAGGCCGCCGACGCCGCCGACGCCAAGCCGAAGCGCCGCGCCACCTCCAAGGCCCGTACGGGCGAGACCGCCGAGGCCGCCGCGCCGAAGGCGGAGAAGGCCGAGAAGGCCGTCGCCCAGCAGCAGATCGACATTCCGGGCCAGCCGGCCGCCGACGACGCCCCGGCCGGCGAGCGCCGTCGTCGCCGTGCCACCGCCCCCGCCGGTTCCCCGGAGGGCGAGGCCCGGACCGAGGCCGCCCAGACCGTCAAGACCGAGGCCCGTACCGAGACCCGCGAGGTCAAGGCCGAGCCGCAGGCCGACACCAGGGCCGAGGGCGCCGAGGGCGCCGAGGGCCGCGGCCGCCGCGACCGCGGGGAGCGCGGCGACCGCCGTGACCGCCGTGACCGCCAGCGCGACCGCAAGGGCGACGAGCAGCAGGGCGGTGGCCAGGGCGGCCAGCGTCAGCGCCAGGGTGGCCAGCAGGGCCAGGGCGCCCAGGGCCAGCAGGGCGGCCAGCAGGCCGGCCCGCAGGACGAGGACGACTTCGAGGGCGGCCGTCGTGGCCGTCGCGGCCGCTACCGCGACCGCCGCGGCCGTCGTGGCCGTGACGACTTCCAGGCCGGCGAGCCGCAGGTCGCCGACGACGACGTCCTGATCCCCGTCGCGGGCATCCTGGACATCCTCGACAACTACGCGTTCATCCGGACCTCCGGCTACCTGCCCGGCCCGAACGACGTGTACGTCTCCCTCGCCCAGGTCCGCAAGAACGGCCTGCGCAAGGGCGACCACGTCACCGGCGCCGTGCGTCAGCCGAAGGAGGGCGAGCGCCGCGAGAAGTTCAACGCGCTGGTCCGCCTGGACTCCGCCAACGGCATGGCCGCCGACTCCGGCCGGGGCCGTCCGGAGTTCAACAAGCTGACCCCGCTCTACCCGCAGGACCGCCTCCGCCTGGAGACGGACCCGGGCGTGCTGACCACCCGCATCATCGACCTCGTGTCGCCGATCGGCAAGGGCCAGCGCGGTCTGATCGTGGCCCCGCCGAAGACCGGCAAGACCATGATCATGCAGGCGATCGCCAACGCGATCACGCACAACAACCCCGAGTGCCACCTGATGGTCGTCCTGGTCGACGAGCGTCCGGAAGAGGTCACCGACATGCAGCGGTCGGTCAAGGGCGAGGTCATCTCCTCGACCTTCGACCGTCCGGCCGAGGACCACACCACCGTCGCCGAGCTGGCCATCGAGCGCGCCAAGCGCCTCGTGGAGCTGGGTCACGACGTGGTCGTCCTGCTCGACTCCATCACCCGTCTGGGCCGCGCGTACAACCTCGCGGCGCCCGCCTCCGGCCGCATCCTGTCCGGTGGTGTCGACTCGACCGCGCTCTACCCGCCGAAGCGCTTCTTCGGTGCCGCGCGCAACATCGAGGACGGCGGCTCGCTGACCATCCTGGCCACCGCGCTGGTCGACACCGGCTCGCGCATGGACGAGGTGATCTTCGAGGAGTTCAAGGGCACCGGCAACATGGAGCTCAAGCTCGACCGGAAGCTCGCCGACAAGCGCATCTTCCCGGCCGTCGACGTCGACGCCTCGGGCACGCGCAAGGAGGAGATCCTCCTCGGCAGCGACGAGCTCGCCATCACCTGGAAGCTGCGTCGCGTGCTCCACGCGCTCGACCAGCAGCAGGCGATCGAGCTGCTGCTCGACAAGCTCAAGCAGACGAAGTCGAACGGCGAGTTCCTGCTCCAGATCCAGAAGACGACGCCGGGCGGCAGCAGCGACTGACGCGAGAGCTGCGTCACACGACGAGAAACGGGCACCGCGCTCGTAACCTGGTCGTGACCTGCGTAAACCACTGCGCCCACCGTGTTCCGCACGGTGGGCGCAGTGCTGTTTCCGGGCCGAGCTCACTCAAACCTCACAGGTCCGTATGCAACCCTTTCGGGTGCTTCGTCGTCACTGAAGGTGAAGTCGAGGGCGTCACAGAAGGTGCGTGTCGAGGGCCGAGGGAAGACGATGACCGAGCAGAGCAAGAGCGGACGCGCGCGCGGCGCGGGCAGCGGCCGACGCCGCAAGCCCCCCGCCAGGCGCCGCAAGACCCCGATCCTCATATCGGGGGCCGTCGCGGTCCTCCTCCTCGGCGGCGCCGGACTCGGCTACGTGTACGTCAAGCTCGACGGCAACCTCAAGGGCGTCGACATCAACGCCCAGCTCGGCAAGGAGCGCCCCGAGAACGTCGACAACGGCTCCCTCGACCTCCTCGTCCTCGGCTCCGACTCCCGCGCCGGCGACAACGGCGCCTACGGCAAGGACGAGGGCGGCGCCCGCTCCGACACCGCGATGGTCGTGCACGTCTACGAGGGCCACAAGAAGGCCAGCGTGGTCTCCATACCCCGCGACACCCTCATCGACCGGCCCTCCTGCACCGACGCGAAGGGGACCGCCGTCCCCGGCGAGCGGCGCGCCATGTTCAACACCGCCTACGAGGTCGGCGGCCCCGCCTGCGCCGTCAAGACCGTCGAATCGATGTCCGGCATCCGCATGGACCACTACATCGAGGTCGACTTCACCGGCTTCAAGAAGCTCATCGACGAGCTCGGCGGTGTCGAGATCACCACCACGCAGGCCATCAAGGACCCCAAGAGCCACCTCGACCTCGCCCCGGGCACGCACACCCTCGACGGCGAGCAGTCCCTCGGCCTCGTCCGCACCCGCAAGAGCGTCGGCGACGGCAGCGACCTCGGCCGCATCCAGCTCCAGCAGGCCTTCATGAAGGCCTTCATGAACCAGGTCAAGGACGTCGGCGTCTTCTCGAACCCGGCCAAGCTGTACGGACTGGCCGACGCCGCCACCAAGGCCATCACGCCCGACTCCGAACTCGACTCCGTCCAGGAGCTGACAGGCTTCGCCAAGGGCCTCGCCGGCATCGGCGCCCAGAACGTCCACATGGTCACCCTGCCCGTCGAGTACGACCCCCGGGACCCCAACCGCGTCGTCCCCCTCGAAGCCCAGGCCGCACAGGTCTGGAAGGCCCTCAAGGGTGACCTGCCGATCCCCGCGTCGGCCACGAAGGACGCCGCCACCGGCAAGGCCGAGGGCCTGGTCAGGTAGCCCCAGGAATACTTCCGGCCCGACCCCGGTTTGGGGAGATGCGGCCGGTCCTGGCAGACTGGTACGTCGGCCCCGGTTCACGCTGTCCGCAACCCGCGGGGGCGACCCGGAGCCCTCCCGAAACTAGGAGACACCTTGAAGCGCGAGATCCACCCCGAGTACGTCGAGACCCAGGTCAGCTGCACCTGTGGCGCGTCGTTCACCACCCGTAGCACCCTGACCGAGGGCACCATCCGTGCCGAGGTCTGCTCCGAGTGCCACCCGTTCTACACGGGCAAGCAGAAGATCCTCGACACCGGCGGCCGCGTGGCCCGCTTCGAGGCCCGCTTCGGCAAGGCTGCCGGCTCCGCCAAGTAGCGAGCCACTGCGCCGGTCTTCGGCTGCCCCCGTGCGGGGGTGGCCGGGACCGGCGCTTTGCCGTCCCGTAGCAACCCACGAAAACCCAGGAGCCCCCGATGTTCGAGGCGGTCGAGGAACTGGTCGGCGAGCACGCCGACCTCGAGACCAGGCTCGCGGACCCTTCGGTCCACGCCGATCAGGCCAACGCGCGCAAGCTCAACAAGCGCTACGCCGAGCTGACCCCGATCGTCGCCACCTACCGCTCCTGGAAGCAGACCGGTGACGACATCGAGACGGCGCGCGAGCTGATGCACGACGACCCCGACTTCGCCGCCGAGGTCAAGGAACTGGAGAAGCAGCGCGAGGAGCTCACCGACAAGCTCCGCCTGCTCCTCGTCCCGCGCGACCCGAGCGACGACAAGGACGTCATCCTGGAGATCAAGGCGGGCGCGGGCGGCGACGAGTCCGCCCTCTTCGCCGGCGACCTCCTCCGGATGTACCTGCGGTACGCCGAGCGCGTCGGCTGGAAGACCGAGATCATCGACGCCACCGAGTCCGAGCTCGGCGGCTACAAGGACGTCCAGGTCGCCGTGAAGACCAAGGGCGGCAACGGCGCCACCGAGCCCGGCCAGGGCGTCTGGGCCCGGCTCAAGTACGAGGGCGGGGTGCACCGCGTCCAGCGCGTGCCCGCCACCGAGTCCGCCGGCCGCATCCACACCTCCGCCGCCGGCGTGCTCGTCACGCCCGAGGCCGAGGAGGTCGACGTCGAGATCCACGCCAACGACCTGCGCATCGACGTCTACCGCTCGTCCGGCCCCGGCGGCCAGTCGGTCAACACCACCGACTCCGCGGTCCGCATCACCCACCTGCCGACCGGCATCGTCGCCTCCTGCCAGAACGAGAAGAGCCAGCTCCAGAACAAGGAGCAGGCCATGCGCATCCTGCGCTCCCGGCTCCTCGCCGCCGCCCAGGAGAAGGCCGAGGCCGAGGCCGCGGACGCGCGCCGCAGCCAGGTCCGCACCGTCGACCGGTCCGAGAAGATCCGTACGTACAACTTCCCGGAGAACCGGATCTCCGACCACCGCGTCGGCTTCAAGGCGTACAACCTGGACCAGGTCCTCGACGGCGACCTGGACGCCATGATCCAGGCCTGCGTCGACGCCGACTCGGCGGCGAAGCTCGCCGCAGCGTGAGGCGGGCGAAGCCCGTCGCCGCGTAAGGCCCCCCTCAAGCCCCACCCCGCACCACGGAGGACCAGCGTGAACCTGCTGCTTGCCGAGGTGGCCCAGGCCACCCAGCGGCTGGCCGACGCCGGCGTTCCCTCACCGCGTTTCGACGCCGAGGAGCTCGCCGCGTTCGTGCACGGCGTCAAGCGGGGGGAGCTGCACAACGTCAAGGACGCGGACTTCGACGCCCGCTACTGGGAGGCCGTCGCCCGCCGCGAGGCCCGCGAGCCGCTCCAGCACATCACCGGCCGGGCGTTCTTCCGCTACCTGGAGCTCCAGGTGGGGCCCGGCGTCTTCGTGCCCCGCCCGGAGACCGAGTCGGTCGTCGGCTGGGCCATAGACGCCGTGCGCGCCATGGACGTCGTCGAACCGCTCATCGTCGACCTGTGCACCGGCTCCGGGGCGATCGCCCTCGCGCTCGCCCAGGAGGTGCCGCGCTCGCGGGTGCACGCCGTTGAGCTGTCCGAGGACGCGCTCGCGTGGACCCGCAAGAACGTCGAGGGCTCCCGCGTCGTGCTGCACGAGGGCGACGCGCTCACCGCGCTCCCCGAGCTGGACGGCCAGGTCGACCTGGTCATCTCCAACCCGCCGTACATCCCGCTCACCGAGTGGGAGTACGTGGCTCCCGAGGCCCGCGACCACGACCCGGAGATGGCCCTCTTCTCCGGCGAGGACGGCCTCGACACCATCCGTGGCATCGAGCGCACCGCCCACCGGCTGCTGCGCCCCGGCGGCCTCGTCGTCATCGAGCACGCGGACACGCAGGGCGGGCAGGTGCCGTGGATCTTCAACGAGGAGGCCGGCTGGGCCGACGCCGCCGACCACCCGGACCTGAACAACCGGCCGCGCTTCGCGACCGCCCGCAAGGCGATGCCATGACCACGCACGACGCACACGAGGAGGCCGGGAGCTGATGGCACGGCGATACGACTGCAACGAGGCGACCGATCGCGCGACCGGTCTGCGCGAGGCCGCGTCCGCCGTCCGCCGGGGCGAGCTGGTCGTGCTGCCCACCGACACCGTGTACGGGATCGGGGCGGACGCCTTCAGCGGCGAGGCCGTCGGCGACCTGCTCGCCGCCAAGGGCCGCGGCCGCAACATGCCCACGCCCGTGCTCATCGGCTCCCCGAACACCCTCCACGGCCTGGTCACCGACTTCTCCGAGCAGGCCTGGGAGCTCGTCGACGCCTTCTGGCCCGGCGCGCTCACCCTCGTCGCCAAGCACCAGCCGTCCCTCCAGTGGGACCTGGGCGACAGCCGGGGGACCGTCGCCATCCGGATGCCGCTGCACCCGGTCGCGATCGAGCTGCTCACCGAGGTCGGCCCGATGGCCGTCACCTCGGCCAACATCACCGGCCACCCGGCGCCGGAGGACTGCGACGCGGCGCAGCAGATGCTCGGCGACTCGGTCTCCGTCTACCTCGACGGCGGCCCGACCCCCGGCATCGTCCCCTCGTCCATCGTCGACGTCACGGGCAAGGTGCCGGTGCTGCTGCGCGAGGGCGCGCTCTCCCCGGAGGAGCTCCGGAAGGTCGTGCCCGACCTCGAGGTGGCCAGTTGACCGCCCCTGAGGGGCGTGGCATAGCGGGGCACGAATCCAGCGACACCTTCCGCATCCTCCACGTCAGCACCGGCAACGTCTGCCGCTCGCCGATCACCGAGCGGCTGACCCGCCATGCCCTGAGCGTCCGCCTCGGGGACCCTCTCGGCGGCGGCCTGATCGTGGAGAGCGCGGGCACCTGGGGCCATGAGGGCGCCCCGATGGAGACCAACGCGGAACTGGTCCTCGCCGACTTCGGCGCGGACTACAGCGGCTTCGTCGGCCGCGAGCTCCTCGACGAGCACGTCATCCGCGCCGACCTCGTCCTGACCGCGACCCGCGACCACCGCGCGCAGGTCATCTCGATGGGCCATTCGGCGGGCCTGCGCACCTTCACCCTGAAGGAGTTCACCCGCCTGGTCCGCGCGATCGACCCCGCCACCCTCCCGGACCCCCGCGACGACGGCATGGCCGAACGCGCCCGCGCCCTGGTCCGCGCCGCCGCGGCTCTACGCGGGTGGCTCCTCGCCCCCTCCCTGGACGCCGACGAGGTCAACGACCCCTACGGCGCCCCGATCACCTTCTTCCGGTCGATCGGCGACGAGATCAACCAGGCGCTGGACCCGGTGGTCACGGCCTTGACGGGCATCGCGGCCCGCCGCTGACGGCTTCGACGGGCGTCGGCGCCAAGCCCTGACGTTCGACGGGCGGGGTGGGGTGCGGCTGCCTACATTGGTTTCATGTCGGTCACCGCGCCCCCCGATGAGGAACTCGACGTCCTGCGCCGGCAGGACCCCGAGGTCGCCGATGTGCTGCTCGGCGAGGTGCGGAGGCAGGCGGACAGTCTGCAGTTGATCGCGGCGGAGAACTTCATGTCGCGCGCGGTGCTGGCCGCGCTCGGTTCGCCGCTCGCCAACAAGTACGCGGAGGGCTATCCGGGCGCCCGGCACCACGGCGGCTGCGAGTACGCGGACGCCGTGGAGCGGATCGCCGTCGAGAGGGCCACTGCGCTCTTCGGAGCGGACCACGCGAACGTACAGGCCCACTCGGGCTCCTCGGCCGTCCTGGCGGCATATGCGGCCCTTCTCAGGCCCGGTGACACGGTTCTGGCCATGGGGTTGAACCACGGCGGGCACCTCACGCACGGGTCGCCCGCGAATTTCTCCGGACGGTGGTTCGACTTCGTGCCCTACGGCGTCGACGCCGAGACCGGGCTCGTCGACTACGAGCAGGTCGCCGCCCTCGCCCGCCACCACCGCCCCAAGGCGATCGTCTGCGGGTCGATCTCGTACCCCCGGCACCTCGACTACGCGGTCTTCCGGGAGATCGCCGACGAGGTCGGGGCGTATCTGATCGCCGACGCCGCCCACCCCATCGGCCTCGTCGCCGGGGGAGCGGCGCCCAGCCCCGTCCCGTACGCCGACGTGGTCTGCGCGACGACGCACAAGGTGCTGCGCGGGCCGCGCGGCGGAATGATCCTGTGCGGCGAGGAGCTGGCGGACCGGATCGACCGGGCGGTGTTCCCGTTCACGCAGGGCGGCGCCCAGATGCACACGATCGCGGCGAAGGCGGTGGCCTTCGGCGAGGCGTCCACGCCGGCGTTCACCGCGTACGCCCATCAGGTGGTCGAACACGCCAGGGTCCTCGCGGCCGCGCTCGCCGCCGAGGGCTTCGCGCTGACCACCGGCGGGACGGACACGCACCTCATCACCGCCGACCCCACGCCGCTCGGCGTCGACGGGCGGACCGCGCGCGCCCGGCTCGCCGCCGCCGGCATGGTGCTCGACACCTGTGCCCTGCCGTACGGGGAGGGGCGCGGGATCCGGCTCGGCACCGCCGCCGTCACCACGCAGGGGATGGGCTCCCCGGAGATGGCGAGAATTGCGGCACTGTTCACCGTCGCGTTGCGTGATGACCCCGGGGAAACGGCCCGGGTACGCGCGGAAGTACGGGAGCTGACCAGCCGATTTCCCCCGTATGGGCCCTGACGGAAGACCGAGCGCAACCGTTCGGGCGGCCGGTGTGTCTCCAAGCACATGGACGGCACGGCTAGGGTGTGGGGCTGAGATGGCCAGCGATTCCTGTGGGGCAGCCCGTGCGTGATTACCTGCTGACGCTCTGTGTCACGGCCGCGGTGACCTATCTGCTCACCGGTCCGGTGCGGAAGTTCGCCATCGCGACCGGGGCGATGCCGGAGATCCGCGCCCGCGACGTGCACCGAGAACCGACTCCGCGGCTCGGTGGCATCGCCATGTTCTTCGGGCTGTGCGCGGGACTCCTCGTCGCCGACCACCTGCAGAACCTGAACAGCGTCTTCGAGCAGTCCAACGAGCCCCGCGCGCTGCTCTCCGGCGCCGCGCTGATCTGGCTGATCGGCGTCCTCGACGACAAGTTCGAGCTGGACGCGCTCATCAAGCTGGGCGCGCAGATGATCTCGGCGGGCGTGATGGTCGCGCAGGGTCTGACGATCCTGTGGCTGCCGATCCCCGGCGTCGGCACGGTCGCCCTCACCCCCTGGCAGGGCACGCTCCTGACGGTCGCCCTGGTGGTCCTCACCATCAACGCCGTGAACTTCGTCGACGGCCTCGACGGCCTCGCCGCCGGCATGGTCTGCATCGCCGCAGCGGCCTTCTTCCTGTACGCGTACCGCCTCTGGTACGGCTACACGATCGAGGCCGCCGCCCCCGCGACCCTCTTCGCCGCCATCCTCATGGGCATGTGCCTGGGCTTCCTCCCGCACAACATGCACCCGGCGCGGATCTTCATGGGCGACTCGGGATCGATGCTGATCGGCCTGATCCTGGCCGCCTCCGCCATCTCGATCACCGGCCAGGTCGACCCGGACGCGCTGAAGATCTTCGAGGGCTCGACCCGGCAGGCCACGCACGCCGCCCTGCCCGTCTTCATCCCGCTCGTGCTGCCGCTGACGATCATCGCGATCCCGATGGCGGACCTGGTCCTCGCGATCGTGCGCCGTACGTGGAAGGGCCAGTCGCCGTTCGCGGCCGACCGCGGCCACCTGCACCACCGGCTCCTGGAGATCGGGCATTCGCACAGCCGCGCGGTGCTGATCATGTACTTCTGGTCGGCGCTCATCGCCTTCGGCACGCTGGCCTACTCGGTCCACTCGACCTCGATGTGGATCGTCCTCGGCGTCGTCGCGCTGAGCGCGATCGGCCTGGTGCTGCTCCTGCTGCCGCGCTTCACGCCGCGCGCCCCGCGCTGGGCGCAGTCCGTCGTGCCGCCCCGCTACCGCCGCCGCAAGCCGGCCGCCGTGCCGGTCGAGGCCGAGGACGTGGTCGAGGAAGAGCGGGAGCCCGTGCCCGCCGGGGTCAACGGGGCGACCGCCATCGGTCACCGTTCGCGCTTCTCCGACAGGAGTAAGGCCGGCGCGCGCGGTTGACGAAAAGCCCCATTCGGGTGCCATAGCAGACAAGTTGCCCCGCTGTCGCGCACACACGCGCGGGGTCACTCTCATGTGTGACTGTTGGCACACCTTACGAGTAAAGACCTATTCAAATAGTTTGTGATACGGTTCACGAGACCCGGCGACAGTGCCGAAAGACCGTAGTGCGACGGTCTGTTGGCCCCGAGACCCACCTCGGACCGGGCTTACGCTCGTCCATGACGACACCATCGCCCCCTCCAAGAGCAAGCGGAGACACCGCCATGCCGTCGAACGACGCACGCATCCTTCTGCACACCGCCGTCCCCACCGCAGCCGTCGGCGCCATCGCCACGGTCATCAGCGGCGTGGTCGCCGGTGGCAAGGGTGCGATCGGTGCCGTCGTCGGCACCCTGGTGGTGATCCTCTTCATGGGGATCGGGCAGTTGGTTCTCCAGCGGACGGCGAAGTCGCTTCCGCACCTCTTCCAGGCCATGGGGCTCATGCTCTACACGGCCCAGCTGCTGGTGCTCTTCATCTTCCTGGCCTTGCTGAAGAACACGACGCTGTTCGACTTCAAGGCCTTCGCCTTCACGCTGCTCGCGACGACCGTGGTGTGGGTCGCCGCACAGGCCCGGGCCTACATGAAGGCCAAGATCACGTACATCGACCCCGGAAACACGGGGTCCAAGTCGTGAAGGGTAGGGCCGGGATAAAGCCGCGTTCGGCTTCCTGCTATCGTCCGGTGCCAACTGCGGCACTGCGGACGCGGGCATCCGAAACGGCGCCTGCCCCAGCGAGAGGCTCGATGCCGAACCGCCGCCCCCTTATCCGTAAGACCAGTCCAGTGCCGACCCGCGGCTGCGCGCCGCGCCGACACAACGAGGTTGCCGTACCTATGCGCCACGCTGAAGGAGCCCGCGGTGAGTGCTGACCAGACGCTTGCCTTCGACCCGGATTGCCACATCTTCTCTGGATGCGGCTTCCCGGCGCCGGGCCTGCACACGTTCATGTACGAGCCCATCGCCACGGTGGGCGGCATCGACATCACCAAGCCGATGCTGCTCGCCGTCCTCGGCTCCATCGTGGTCGTCGGGTTCTTCTGGGCCGCCTTCAACAAGCCCAAGCTGATCCCCGGCAAGATGCAGATGGTCGGCGAGGCCGGTTACGACTTCGTGCGCCGCGGCATCGTCTACGAGATCATCGGCAAGAAGGACGGCGAGAAGTACGTCCCCTTCATGGTGTCGCTGTTCTTCTTCGTCTGGATCATGAACCTCTGGTCGATCATTCCGGTCGCCCAGTTCCCGGTCACCTCGCTGATCGCCTTCCCGGCGGCCCTCGCGCTGATCGTGTACGTCATGTGGGTGGCGCTGACCTTCAAGAAGCACGGCTTCGTCGGTGCCTGGAAGAACATGCTCGGGTACGACAAGTCCCTGGGCGCGATCCTCCCGCTCATCATGCTGCTCGAGTTCTTCTCGAACATGCTCATCCGGCCCTTCACGCACGCGGTGCGACTGTTCGCGAACATGTTCGCCGGTCACCTGCTGATCGTGATGTTCTCGCTGGCCACCTGGTACCTCATGAACGGAATCGGCTTCGTCTACGCCGGCGCCTCGTTCGTGATGGTCCTCGTGATGACCGCCTTCGAGCTCTTCATCCAGGCCGTCCAGGCGTACGTCTTCGTCCTCCTGGCCTGCAGCTACGTCCAGGGCGCGCTCTCCGAGCACCACTGAGCCTCCCTGCCCCGTAGCTCCACCCCCGAAACCATCAGTCGTCCGGTGGCCAACCCCCACCGGGTCATTGAAAGAGAAGGAAGTAACGGCATGTCCGCTGCTCTCGACATGGTCAACCTCGCCGCCGGCGCCAAGGAGAACGTCGTCGGCAACGTCGCCTCGATCGGTTACGGCCTCGCCGCGATCGGCCCCGGCGTCGGCGTCGGCATCATCTTCGGTAACGGTACGCAGGCCCTCGCCCGCCAGCCCGAGGCCGCCGGTCTCATCCGTACCAACCAGATCATGGGCTTCGCCTTCTGTGAGGCGCTCGCCCTCATCGGCATCGTCATGGGCTTCGTCTACCAGTAAGCCGGACCGACTGCCCGATTCTTTTTACGGAAGGCACTGATGTGAACGCTCTGCTTCTTGCGGAAGCGGCGGAGCCCCAGCCTCCGCTCATCCCGCATCTCGATGAGCTCGTCATCGGCCTGATCGCCTTCGTCATCGTCTTCGGCTTCCTCGCCAAGAAGCTTCTCCCGAACATCAACAAGGTTCTGGACGAGCGCCGCGAGGCCATCGAGGGTGGCATCGAGAAGGCCGAGTCGGCCCAGATCGAGGCTCAGAGTGTGCTGGAGCAGTACAAGGCCCAGCTCGCCGAGGCCCGTCACGAGGCCGCGCGTCTTCGCCAGGAGGCGACGGAGCAGGGCACCGCGATCATCCAGGAGATGAAGGCGGAAGGCCAGCGCCAGCGCGAGGAGATCATCGCGGCCGGCCACGCGCAGATCGAGGCCGACCGCAAGGCCGCGTCCGCGTCGCTGCGTCAGGACGTGGGCAAGCTCGCCACCGACCTGGCCGGCAAGCTGGTCGGCGAGTCCCTCGAGGACGCCGCCCGCCAGAGCCGCACCATCGACCGCTTCCTCGACGAGCTCGAGGAGAAGGCGGAGGCTGTCCGATGAACGGAGCGAGCCGCGAGGCACTGTCCGCCGCCCGTGAGTCCCTCGACGCGCTGACCGACAACACGCCGGTCGACGCGACGAAGCTCGCGGACGAGCTGGCCGCCGTCACCGCGCTGCTCGACCGCGAGGTGTCGCTGCGCCGGGTCCTGACCGACCCCGCCCAGTCGGGTGAGGCCAAGGCCGAGCTCGCGCAGCGACTCCTGCGCGGTCAGGTGGGCGGCGAGACCGTCGACCTGGTCTCGGGCATGGTGCGTTCCCGCTGGTCGCGTTCGCGCGACCTGGTCGACGCGGCCGAGGAGCTGGCGAACACCGCCGACCTCACCGCGGCGCAGAAGGCGGGCGCTCTCGACGACGTCGAGGACGAGCTGTTCCGGTTCGGCCGGATCGTGTCCTCCAGCACCGAGCTCCGCTCGGCGCTGACGGACAAGACCGCCACGGCCACCGCGAAGGGCACGCTGCTCAGCAGCCTGCTCGGCGGCAAGGCCCACGCGACCACCGAGCGTCTGGTCGTCCGTCTGGTGACCCAGCCCCGGGGACGTAGCCTGGAAGCGGGACTCGAGTCCCTGTCCAAGCTCGCCGCGGCGCGCCGGGACCGGATGGTCGCCGTCGTCACCTCGGCGGTGCCGCTGTCGGACCGGCAGAAGCAGCGCCTCGGTGCCGTACTGGCGAAGCTGTACGGCCGCGAGATGCACCTGAACCTGGACGTGGACCCCGCGGTCCTCGGCGGGATCACGGTGCGCGTCGGCGACGAGGTCATCGACGGTTCCATCGCGGAGCGCCTCGGCGAGGCGACCCGTCGACTGGCCGGCTGACGGCAGCGACCACAGCAGCACCAGCAGCACAGCAACACAGCATCACCAGCGGCCCGGTTGGGCCGTGCAGAGATTGCAGAAGATTCCTGGGGGTCGGCCCCCAGACCCCTTAAGAAACTTCGGGCCCAACAAGGAGAGCAGGGAACCCAGATGGCGGAGCTCACGATCCGGCCGGAGGAGATCCGGGACGCGCTGGAGAACTTCGTCCAGTCGTACCAGCCGGACGCGGCCTCGCGCGAGGAGGTCGGCACGGTCAGCCTGGCCGGTGACGGTATCGCGAAGGTGGAGGGTCTTCCCTCCGCCATGGCGAACGAGCTGCTGAAGTTCGAGGACGGGACCCTCGGTCTCGCGCTGAACCTCGAAGAGCGCGAGATCGGCGCGATCGTCCTCGGCGAGTTCAGCGGCATCGAGGAGGGGCAGTCGGTGCAGCGCACCGGCGAGGTCCTCTCCGTCGGTGTCGGTGAGGGCTACCTGGGTCGCGTCGTCGACCCGCTCGGTAACCCGATCGACGGTCTCGGCGAGATCGCGACCGAGGGCCGCCGCGCCCTCGAACTGCAGGCCCCGGGCGTTATGGCCCGTAAGTCGGTGCACGAGCCGATGGAGACCGGCTACAAGGCCGTCGACGCCATGACGCCGGTCGGCCGTGGTCAGCGTCAGCTGATCATCGGTGACCGTCAGACCGGCAAGACCGCTCTGTGCGTCGACACGATCATCAACCAGCGCGACAACTGGCGCTCGGGCGACGTGAACAAGCAGGTCCGCTGCATCTACGTCGCCATCGGCCAGAAGGGCTCGACCATCGCGTCCGTTCGCGGCGCCCTGGAAGAGGCCGGCGCGCTCGAGTACACGACGATCGTCGCCGCCCCGGCGTCCGACCCGGCCGGCTTCAAGTACCTGGCGCCGTACACCGGTTCCGCCATCGGTCAGCACTGGATGTACCAGGGCAAGCACGTCCTGATCGTCTTCGACGACCTGTCGAAGCAGGCCGACGCCTACCGCGCCGTGTCGCTGCTGCTGCGCCGCCCGCCGGGCCGCGAGGCCTACCCGGGTGACGTCTTCTACCTGCACTCCCGTCTCCTCGAGCGCTGCGCGAAGCTCTCGGACGAGCTGGGCGCGGGCTCGATGACCGGTCTGCCGGTCGTCGAGACGAAGGCCAACGACGTCTCGGCGTTCATCCCGACCAACGTCATCTCCATCACCGACGGCCAGTGCTTCCTGGAGTCCGACCTGTTCAACGCCGGCCAGCGTCCGGCCCTGAACGTCGGTATCTCGGTCTCCCGAGTCGGTGGCTCCGCCCAGCACCCGGCCATGAAGCAGATCGCCGGCCGCCTCCGCGTGGACCTGGCCCAGTTCCGTGAGCTGGAGGCCTTCGCGGCCTTCGGTTCCGACCTGGACTCGGCCTCGAAGGCGCAGCTGGAGCGTGGTCAGCGCATGGTCGAGCTGCTCAAGCAGGCTCAGTACCAGCCGATGCCCACCGAGAACCAGGTCGTCTCCGTCTGGGCCGGCACCACCGGCAAGATGGACGACGTCCCGGTCGCCGACATCCGTCGCTTCGAGGCCGAGCTCCTGGCGTACCTGCGCCAGAACCACTCCGGTCTCATGACCTCCATCCGTGAGGGCAAGAAGATGTCGGACGACACGCTGACGGCCGTCGCCGACGCCATCGCGGAGTTCAAGCAGCAGTTCGAGACGTCTGACGGCAAGCTGCTGGGCGCGGACGCTCCCGCCGTCAACGTCTCGAAGTGACGACGGAAGGGACCTGACTCATGGGAGCGCAGCTCCGGGTCTACAAGCGTCGCATCAAATCCGTCACCGCGACGAAGAAGATCACCAAGGCGATGGAGATGATCGCCGCCTCGCGTGTCGTCAAGGCGCAGCGCAAGGTGCAGGCGTCGACTCCGTACGCGACCGAGCTCACGCGCGCGGTCACGGCGGTGGCCACGGGTGCGAACGACAAGCACCCGCTGACCACCGAGGCGGAGAACCCGAGCCGTGCCGCGGTCCTGCTCCTCTCGAGCGACCGCGGTCTGGCCGGCGCCTTCAACTCCAACGCCATCAGGGCGGCGGAGCAGCTCATCGCGAAGCTGGAGGGCGAGGGCCGGACGGTCGACATCTACGTCGTCGGTCGCCGGGGTGTCTCGCACTTCAACTTCCGTGAGCGGAAGCTGACCGACACGTGGACCGGCTTCACGGACGAGCCCACGTACGCGGACGCCAAGAAGGTCGCGGCACCGCTGATCGAGGCGATCGAGAAGGACACGGCCGAGGGTGGCGTGGACGAGCTCCACATCATCTACACCGAGTTCGTCTCGATGATGACCCAGACGGCGATCGAGGCCCGGCTGCTGCCCCTCAGCCTCGACGAGGTGGCGAAGGAGGCCGGCGAGCCGGACACCCTCCGTCCGCTGTACGACTTCGAGCCCTCGGCGGAGGACGTCCTCGACGCCCTTCTGCCGCGCTACGTCGAGAGCCGCATCTACAACGCGCTGCTGCAGTCGGCTGCCTCCAAGCACGCCGCCACGCGCCGCGCGATGAAGTCGGCCACCGACAACGCGGGAGACTTGATCAACAACCTCTCCCGACTTGCCAACGCGGCCCGCCAGGCCGAAATCACCCAGGAAATCAGCGAGATCGTCGGTGGCACCGCAGCCCTGGCCGACGCGACCGCGGGGAGTGACAAGTAATGACGACCACTGTTGAGACGGCCGCCGCCACGGGCCGCGTCGCCCGGGTCATCGGCCCGGTCGTCGACGTGGAGTTCCCCGTCGACGCGATGCCGGAGATCTACAACGCCCTGCACGTGCAGGTCGCCGACCCGGCCGAGGACGGCGCGCTCAAGACGCTGACCCTCGAGGTCGCGCAGCACCTCGGTGACGGCATCGTCCGTACCATCTCGATGCAGCCCACCGACGGTCTGGTCCGCCAGGCCCCCGTGGTCGACACCGGCGACGGCATCACGGTGCCGGTCGGCGACGTCACCAAGGGTCGCGTGTTCAACACGCTGGGCCAGATCCTGAACGAGCCCGAGGCGGAGTCGGAGGTCGGCGAGCGCTGGTCCATCCACCGCAAGGCCCCGGCGTTCGCGGACCTCGAGTCGAAGACCGAGATGTTCGAGACCGGCCTCAAGGTCGTCGACCTTCTCACCCCGTACGTCAAGGGTGGAAAGATCGGTCTGTTCGGTGGTGCCGGTGTCGGCAAGACCGTTCTGATCCAGGAAATGATCATGCGTGTGGCGAAGCTGCACGAGGGTGTTTCCGTGTTCGCCGGTGTCGGTGAGCGTACGCGTGAGGGCAACGACCTCATCGCGGAGATGGAGGACTCGGGCGTCCTCGACAAGACCGCCCTTGTCTTCGGCCAGATGGACGAGCCCCCGGGCACCCGTCTCCGTGTGGCCCTCGCCGGTCTGACCATGGCGGAGTACTTCCGCGATGTGCAGAAGCAGGACGTGCTGTTCTTCATCGACAACATCTTCCGCTTCACGCAGGCCGGTTCCGAGGTCTCGACCCTGCTCGGCCGCATGCCCTCCGCGGTGGGTTACCAGCCGAACCTGGCCGACGAGATGGGTCTCCTCCAGGAGCGCATCACCTCGACCCGTGGTCACTCGATCACCTCGATGCAGGCGATCTACGTCCCCGCCGACGACCTCACGGACCCGGCGCCGGCGACCACCTTCGCCCACCTCGACGCGACGACGGTTCTCTCCCGTCCGATCTCCGAGAAGGGCATCTACCCGGCCGTGGACCCGCTGGACTCCACGTCCCGGATCCTGGACCCGCGCTACATCGCGCAGGACCACTACGACGCCGCCACGCGCGTCAAGGGAATCCTGCAGAAGTACAAGGACCTCCAGGACATCATCGCGATCCTCGGTATCGACGAGCTGAGCGAGGAGGACAAGCTCACTGTCCACCGCGCCCGCCGTGTCGAGCGCTTCCTGTCCCAGAACACCCACGCGGCGAAGCAGTTCACCGGTGTGGACGGTTCGGACGTTCCGCTCGACGAGTCGATCGCCGCGTTCAACGCGATCTGCGACGGTGAGTTCGACCACTTCCCGGAGCAGGCGTTCTTCATGTGCGGTGGCCTTGAGGACCTCAAGAACAACGCCAAGGAGCTCGGCGTCTCCTGAGCCTCGTGCTCGACCGAGGGGGACGGGATCCGTCCCGTCCCCCTCTCCACGCCCCCTAGAATTGACCCCAACACCCGGCACGACCGCCGGGTGGTGACCCGAGGAGCCACCCTTGGCTGCTGAGCTGCACGTCGAGCTGGTCGCCGCGGACCGGAGTGTCTGGTCCGGCGAGGCCACCCTGGTCATCGCGCGTACCACCTCCGGCGACATCGGCGTCATGCCCGGCCACCAGCCGCTGCTCGGTGTGCTGGAGTCGGGCCCGGTGACCATCCGTACGAGCGAGGGCGGCACCATCGTCGCCGCCGTCCACGGTGGATTCATCTCGTTCGCCGACGACAAGCTGTCTCTGCTCGCGGAGGTCTGCGAGCTGGCGGACGAGATCGACGCCCAGCGCGCCGAGCGCGCGCTGGAGCGTGCGAAGACGGACTCCGACGCCGCCGCCGAGCGGCGCGCCGAGGTCCGGCTGCGCGCGGTAGCGGTCCGCTAGCGGACCCGCGCCGAGCAGGAGTGCCCTCAGCCGCGGCACGGTCCGGAATTTTCCGGAGCGTGTCGCGGCTGAGGCGATGCAGATGCAGGTTGTATTCGGTTCTGCCGGCGGTGCCGGCTACGGGACGCAGCGAGGAGGTCGGTGAAGATGTTCCTCGCTCTGCTCGTGTGCGGCCTGGTCGTCGCACTGGTGGTGATCGGGCTCTTCGTCTTCGGCACGCGCCGGAGACTGATCCAGCGCGCCGGCGGCACGTTCGACTGTTCGCTGCGCTGGGACGTCCCCGACGAGCCGGATCCGACCGGCAAGGGCTGGGTGTACGGCGTCGCCCGCTACAGCGGTGACGAGATCGCCTGGTTCCGTGTCTTCTCGTACTCGCCCCGCCCGCGCCGGACCCTGGAGCGCTCGTCCATCGTGGCGCTGGAGCGCCGGATGCCGGAGGGCGAGGAGGAGCTCGCGCTGCTCTCCGATTCCGTGATCCAGCCCTGTATGTACGAGGGCGTCCGCATGGAGCTCGCGATGAGCGAGGACGCCCGGACGGGTTTCATGGCCTGGCTGGAGGCGGCTCCGCCGGGGCAACGGGTGAACGTCGCGTGATGCGTGAAGAAGCGGGGACGGCGTGCTGCGCCGTCCCCGCTTCTCGTCTTCTGGCCTAGCTCAGGCCGGTGTTGATGGCGCCGACCAGCTCGCCGTTGCCGGTGTCACCGCTGAACTCCCAGAAGAACGCTCCGCCGAGGCCCTGGTTCTTGGCCCAGCTCATCTTCGAGTTCACGGTGGCGGGGGTGTCGTAGCTCCACCAGTTGGTGCCGCAGTAGGCGTACGCGGTGCCCGCGACGGTGCCGGTGGCCGGGCAGGAGTTCTTGAGGACCTTGTAGTCCTCGATGCCCTGCTCGTACGTGCCCTGCGCCGGGCCGGTCGCCGTGCCGCCGGGGGCGGACTGGGTGACGCCGGTCCAGCCGCGTCCGTAGAAGCCGATGCCGAGCAGCAGCTTGTTGGCGGGGACGCCCTTGGCCTTGTACTTGGCGATCGCCTCGGCGGAGTTGAAGCCCTGCTGCGGGATGCCGGCGTACGAGGTGAGCGGGGAGTGCGGGGCCGTCGGGCCCTTCGCCGCCCAGGCGCCGAAGAAGTCGTACGTCATGACGTTGAACCAGTTCATGTACGGCGCGGCGCCCGCGTAGTCGGCGGCGTCGATCTTGCCGCCGTCGGAGGCGTCGGCCGTGACGGCCGCGGTGACCAGGGCGTTCGCGCCGAACTTGGCGCGCATGGCCTGGATCATGGTCTTGAAGGAGGCCGCGCCGCTGGTGTCGCAGGACAGACCGCAGGCGTTGGGGTACTCCCAGTCCAGGTCGATGCCGTCGAAGACGTCGGCCCAGCGCGGGTCCTCGACCAGGTCGTAGCAGGACTGGGCGAAGGCGGTCGGGTTCTGCAGGGCCTGGCCGAAGCCGCCGGACCAGGTCCAGCCGCCGAAGGACCACAGGATCTTGATGTTCGGGTAGAGCTTCTTCAGCTTGCGGAGCTGGTTGAAGTTGCCGCGCAGCGGCTGGTCCCAGGTGTCGGCGACGCCGTCGACGGACTGGTCGGCGGTGTAGGCCTTGTCGTAGTCGGCGTAGGAGTCGCCGATGGCGCACTTGCCGCCGGTGACGTTGCCGAAGGCGTAGTTGATGTGGGTGATCTTGGACGCGGAGCCCGAGGTCACGATGTTCTTCACGTGGTAGTTGCGGCCGTAGACGCCCCAGTTGGTGAAGTAGCCCATCTTCACGGCGTTCGGGAGGGGCTGGCCGCCGCCTCCGCCGGTGGTGTGGACGGCGACCGGGCCGGCGGCGGGGCCGGTCTGGTCGATGGTGTCGCGGGCGACGACGGTGTACGAGTAGTCGGTGCCGGCGGTCAGGCCGCTGTCGGTGAAGGTGAGGCCGGTGGTGGTGGTCACCTTGGTGCCGTCGCGCAGGACGTCGTAGTTCTTGACGCCCTTGTCGTCGGTGGCCGCGGTCCAGGTGAGCTTCGCCGAGGTGTCGGTGATGCTGGAGGCGACCGGGGTGCCGGGGGCCGAGGGCGGGTTGTCGCCCGGCACGGTGGTGCCGTCGCAGGGAGCGCCGTTGATCTTGCAGCCGCTGGGCGCTCCGGGGCCGGCGCCGTTGTAGCCGAAGGAGACGGAGGCGCCGGGGGCGAGGGTGCCGTTCCAGCCGACGTTCTTGGCGGTCCAGTGGGTGCCGGAGCTGGTGACGGTGGCGTCCCAGGCGGAGGTGACGGAGGTGCCGGAGGGGTAGTCCCACTCGACGGTCCAGGAGCTGATGGTGGTGGTGCCGGTGTTCTTGATGGTCCAGTTGGCGCCGAAACCGGTGCCCCAGTCGGAGGACTTGGTGTAGGTCGCGGTGGCCGAGGTGGCGGCCTCGGCGGGGGAGGCGAGGCCGACCAGGGCGGCCAGGGGCAGGATCAGGGCGGTCAGTCCGGCGGCGGTCCGCTTTCTGAACCCTGCTCTGCGCGTCGGTGCTTGAGTGCTCAACGGTGCTCCTCACGTTGCGGACGGAGAAGGTGGGGGTGGTCCGTGAAGGTGCGCGCGCCCCGCGAGCGTAGAAAGGTCTGTACCAACCGTCAAGAGGTCCAGACCATCGTCGGCAAAGTTCTTCTAAACCCCCAACTCCTGCGCGAGGACCGCCGCTTGGACCCTGCTCCGCAGCTCCAGCTTCCCGAGCACCTTGCTCACATGCGTCTTCGCCGTCGCCTCCGCCATGTCCAGACGCACCGCGATCTCCGCGTTCGACAGCCCCAGACCCAGCGCCGACAGCACCTCCCGCTCCCGGGGCGTCAGCACCTCCAGTACGGCGGGATCCGCCACCCGGCGGCGCGGGGCCGCGAACTCCGCGATCAGCCGCCGCGTCACCGCCGGGGCGATCAGGCCCTCGCCGCGCCCCACCGTCCGTACCGCCGTGATCAGGTCCTTCGCGTCCGCGTTCTTCAGCAGGAAGCCGGAGGCCCCGGCGCGCAGCGCCCCGAAGACGTACTCGTCCAGGTCGAAGGTCGTCAGGACGAGGACGTCGGCGAGCCCCTCCGCGACGACGATCCCCGTCGCCGTCACCCCGTCCATCCGGGGCATCTGCACATCCATCAGGACCAGGTCCGGGCGCAGTTCGCGCGCCAGCTCCACCGCCCGCTCCCCGTCCGGCGCCTCGCCGACCACCTCGATGTCCGGCGCGCTGCCCAGGATCAGCACGAGCCCCGCCCGTACCGCCGACTGGTCCTCGGCCACGACCACCCGGATCGTCATGCGTTCCCCGCCTTCTCGTCCGCGGGCAGCACCGCCCGCACCTGCCAGACCGCTCCCGAGGCCGCCGCCCGGAACTCCCCGCCGAGCAGCTCCGTCCGTTCCCGCATCCCCACGAGCCCCGATCCCGTCCCGGGCGCCCCCGGCCCCGGCCGCTCCCCGTACGGCGAGTCCACCGCCACCGTCAGGAGGCCGTCGCCGTGACCGACCCGCACGGTGACCGTACCGGGGGAGGCGTGCTTGACCGCGTTCGTCAGGGACTCCTGGACGATCCGGTACGCGGCCAGCTCCACGGGCGCCGGCAGGGCGGCCCCGCCCGGCGGCCGGCCGTCCTCCAGGACGAACTCCAGACCGCCGGCCGCGCCGTTCGCACGGGCCCGGTCGAGCAGGGAGTCCAGGCCGTCGAGGCTCGGCACGGCCCCCGGCGCCGCGTCCCCGCCGCTGTCCCGCAGCAGCCCGATCAGCCGCCGCATCTCGGCGAGACCCGCCACGCTGTTCTCCCGGATCACCGTCAGCGCCTGCCGGGTGGTGGCCGGTTCGTCGAGGGAGAGCGCGGCCGTGGAATGGATCGCGATCGCCGAGAGGTGGTTCGCCACCACGTCGTGCAGCTCGCGCGCCATCCGCGCCCGCTCGGCCACGACCGCCTGCGCCCGGTCCATCTCGGCGAGCAGCGCGGTCTGTTCGGCCCGCAGCCGGGCGGCGTCGGCCGTCTCGCGGTGGTTGCGGACGATCGCGCCGGTGATCGCGGGGAGGAAGGAGATCATGCCGGTGATGACGCCGACGAGTAGCGCGTACGCGTTCTGCCACCAGACCAGGAAGCCGATCGTCACCCCGACCGTGACGAGCCCGGTGGTGTAGGGGACGCGGCGGGCGTGGGCGGTCGGCCCGTACACGACGGCCGCGTAGACGACGTCCGTGAACATCAGGACGGTGGCCAGGCTCCCGTACGTGAACTGGTCCGCGACGATCGCGAGCGTGCCGACGCTCAGCGCGGCCCGGGGCGCCGTCCGGCGCACCGCCTCGCAGCCGGACATCACCACGAGCGGCACCAGGGTCACCCAGCGCTCGGTGAACAGCCGGTCCACCTGGGTGTGCAGCCCGAACCACCACAGGATCAGGCCGCCGACCAGCCCGGTGGCGGCGATGAGCAGGTCGACGCGGTGCGGGCGGGGGAGCGTCGGGCGGGGGAGCGTCACGTACTCATCCAACATGCCGCACCGGGCCGGGACCTCCTCGCCCGGGCCGATCCGTCCCTCCGTCGAACGATGTAGACGCACCTCGTCACCGGCGACGACGCGTCGGGCCCGGCCCCGCGGAACGCTGGAGGGGCACCGAAAGGGGAACCGCCGTGATCGTCACGCTGATCGTGCTCTGCGAGGTCGGCTTCTGGGTCCTGCTGGCCGCCGGCCTCGCCACCCGCTACCTCCTGAAGAAGCCCCGGGCGGGTAGGGCGCTGCTGCTGTGCGAGCCGCTCCTGGAGGTCGTCCTCCTCGTCGTCACCGCGATCGACCTCAAGAACGGCGCCGACCCCGGCTGGGAGCACGGCCTCGCCGCGCTCTACCTCGGCTACACCGTCGGCCACGGCCACCGCACCGTGAAGTGGCTCGACGGCCACGCCGCCCACCGCCTCGACGGCGCGCCGCCGCCCCCGAAGCCCCCGAAGTACGGCAGGGCGCGCGCCCGCCACGAGGGCCGGATCTGGCTGGGCACGCTCGCCGGCGGCGCCGTCGCCACCGTCCTGCTGCTGCTCGCGATCGGGTACGTCGGCGACGACGGGAACACCGACGGCCTGCGCGGCTGGATGTTCGCCGCGTGGCGGGCCGTCGGCATCCACGGCCTGATCGCGCTCAGCTACTTCGTCCGGCCGAAGAAGGACCCGGACGCCGGGGCAGCGGTCCCCGCCCGGCACCCGGAGCACGTCCCCGACCTCCTTGTCCGCGGTCCGGGCAAGGACGCCGCATCCCCCGGGGGGCGACCCCCGGAGCCCCGGCAGGGGCATGCCCGGCATCCGGCCTAGCGGTCTCCGCCGGGCACCCAGAGCACGTCTCCGACCTCCTTGTTGGCCGTCCTGGCCAGGATGAACAGAAGGTCGGAGAGCCGGTTGAGATAGGTGGCGGTCAGGGCGTTCATCGTCTCGCCGTGCACCTCCAGGGCCGCCCAGGTGGAGCGCTCCGCGCGCCGGACCACCGTGCACGCCTGGTGCAGCAGGGCGGCCCCGGGCGTGCCGCCCGGCAGGATGAAGGAGCGCAGCTTGTCGAGCCGCTCCAGGAAGCGGTCGCAGTCGGCCTCCAGCTTGTCGACGTAGCCCTGCTCGACGCGCAGCGGCGGGTACTCGGGGTTCTCCACCACCGGCGTGCAGAGGTCGGCGCCCACGTCGAAGAGGTCGTTCTGGATCCGGACGAGGACCTTCACGACGTCCTCGTCGAGCTGCCCGAGGGCGATGGCCGTCCCGATCGCGGCGTTCGCCTCGTTCGCGTCGGCGTAGGCCGAGATCCGCAGATCGGTCTTGGCGGTCCGGCTCATGTCACCGAGCGCCGTGGTGCCCTTGTCGCCGGTACGGGTGTAGATGCGCGTCAGATTGACCATGAGGTCAGCCTAGTGAGGCACCGGCGCTCCGGAACGTGCGTGTGCCCACCGTCACGGCCACCGCCGTCAGACCGAGGGCGACCAGCACCCCGTACAGCATCGTCGGCGTCGTGTAGTGGCCGGTGTACGCCTCCCGGACCGCGTCCACCAGGTAGCGGAACGGCATGAGGTGCGAGACCACGTCGAGCCAGCCGGGGGCGAGGGCCATCGGCAGCATCAGGCCCGAGAGCAGCATCGCCGGCATCGCGAGCGTGTTGATCGCGGGGCCGAACTCCTGCGGGGTGCGCAGCTTCAGGGCCAGTGCGTACGAGAGGGAGGCGAGCGCGGCGGAGAGCAGGGCGACGAAGCCGAAGCCGAGGAGGATCCCGGCGAGCGGCGCCCGCAGGCCCATCGGGATCGCCACCAGGACGAGCAGGACCGCCTGGAAGACGAAGAGCGCGGCGTCCCGCAGGACCCGGCCGAGGAGCAGGGCGAGCCGGCTGACCGGGGTGACCCGCATCCGGTCGAAGACGCCCCAGCCCTTCTCCATGATGATCGAGAAACCGGCGAACGAGGCGCCGAAGAGGCCGAGCTGGAGCAGCAGGCCGGGGACGAGGATCTGCCAGGAGTCGCCCTCGCGGCCCAGCGGGAGGCCGGTGAGCAGCGGGCCGAAGAAGAACAGGTAGAGCAGCGGCATCAGGGCGCCGAAGAAGATCTGGAACGGGGAGCGCAGGGTCTGGCGGGCGTAGCGCCCGAAGAGCAGCGCGGTGTCGCGGAGCAGCATCACGGGTCTCCTAGACGGCGACGGGAGCGGTGTCGGCGGGGGCGGGGCCGCGGCCGGTGGCGGCGAGGAAGGCTTCCTGGAGGGTGGTCACGCCGTGTGCGGCCTTGAGGCCGGCGGGGGTGTCCTCGGTGACGACCGTCCCCTTGTCCACGATCACGATCCGGTCGGCGAGCGCGTCGGCCTCGTCGAGGTAGTGCGTGGTGAGGACGACGGTGGTGCCGTGCTCGTCGCGCAGGCGCCGCACCAGGGCCCACAGGTCGGCACGGCTGCCGGGGTCGAGGCCGGTCGTCGGCTCGTCGAGGAAGAGGACCTCGGGGCGGTGGGTGAGGCCCATCGCGAGGTCGAGCCGGCGGCGCTGGCCGCCGGAGAGCGCCGGGGTCCTCCGGTCGAGGAGCTCGGTGAGGCCGAGGTCGGCGGCGAGCTCCTCGGCGCGGGCCGCGGCGGTCGTCCGGTCCAGGCCGTAGAGCCTGCCCTGCATGACGAGTTCGGAGCGGACGGTCTCCTGGGGGTCGAGGCCGCCGGACTGGGCGACGTACCCGATGCGCCGGCGGACGGCGGCGGGGTCCTCGACGAGGTCGTGGCCGGCGACGGTGGCGGCGCCGGCGGTGGGCGGCAGGAGCGTCGTGAGCATCTGGAGGGTGGTGGTCTTGCCGGCGCCGTTGGGGCCGAGGAGTCCGAGGATCTCGCCGGGCCGGACGGTGAGGTCGATCCCGCGGACGGCCTCCACGGGGCCGCTCTTCGTCGCGAAGGTCCGGGCGAGCCCGGCCGTGCTGATGATGGGCATGGCGACCACGAAAACAGAGTCGCTTAAATTTTGCAACGCCACCAAAAATTAAGAGGCACCGAAATTTCAGGGTGTCTAGGATTGCCTACGATGGGCCCATGGCCGAGGGACTCAGGGAACGCAAGAAGCGCGAGACGAAGCAGCGGATCTCGGACATCGCGACCGGGCTCTTCCTGGAGCACGGCTTCGTCGCCGTGACCGTCGCGGACGTCGCCGCGGCGGCGGACGTCTCCGTCAACACCGTCTACAACTACTTCCCGGCGAAGGAGGACCTCTTCCTCGACCGGATGGCCGGCGTCACCCTGCGCCTCGCCCGGATGATCCGCGGCCGCGACCGGGGCGAGTCCGCCGCGCAGGCGGTCCTGCGGGAACTGCGCCAGGACATCGGGGCCGTCTCCCCGGCGTACGGACTCATGGACGGCTTCGACGCCTTCATGAACGTCATCGAGCACGCGCCCACCCTCAAGGCCCGCCTCTTCCACCTGCGGGACCAGGTCCACGAGGCCGTCGTGACCACCCTGCGCGAGGAGACCGGCGCCGCGGACGACGATCCGCTGCCGCTGCTCGTCGGCGGCCAGATCGCCTGGATCGAGAGCACCGTCGTCGCCTACATCACCGGTGAGATGACCGCCGGGCGCAAGGCGAGCACCGTCTCCCGCGAGGCCCTCGTCCTCCTCGACGAGATCGAGGAGCTGCTGAGCGAGAAGGTCCTGACGTACGCGGTGCGCGAGGACCGGGGGGTGTCGTGAGTGTGACGTCCGTCAAAGAGAGCGTGACGCGCGTTACTTAGCGGTCACATGGGGCCCCGCGACCGCTAATCTCCGCCGGAGAGCCAGAAGTGAACAGGTGTAGAGGGGTGGAAGATCGTGGCCAGGAAGCTCGCCGTCATCGGGGCCGGACTCATGGGATCCGGCATCGCACAGGTCTCGGCACAGGCGGGCTGGGACGTCGTCCTGCGTGACGTCACCGACGCCGCCCTGACCCGCGGCACCGACGGCATCAAGGCCTCGTACGACAAGTTCGTCGCCAAGGGCAAGCTCGCCGCCGAGGACGCCGAGGCCGCGCTCGGCCGGATCACCGCCACCACCGAACTCGACGCCGTCGCCGACGCGGACGTCGTCGTCGAGGCCGTCTTCGAGAACCTCGACGTCAAGCACGAGATCTTCCGCTCGCTCGACAAGATCGTCAAGGACGGCGCCGTCCTCGCCTCCAACACCTCCGCGATCCCGATCACCAAGATCGCCGCGGTGACCGAGCGCCCCGAGGCCGTCGTCGGCGTCCACTTCTTCTCGCCGGTCCCGATGATGCAGCTCGTCGAGCTCGTCCGCGGCTACAAGACCAGCGACGAGACCCTCGCCACCGCCCGGGAGTTCGCCGAGTCCGTCGGCAAGACCTGCATCGTCGTCAACCGCGACGTCGCCGGCTTCGTCACCACCCGCCTCATCTCGGCCCTCGTCGTCGAGGCCGCCAAGCTCCACGAGTCGGGCGTCGCCACCGCCGAGGACATCGACATCGCCTGCAAGCTCGGCTTCGGCCACGCCATGGGCCCGCTCGCCACCGCCGACCTCACCGGCATCGACATCCTGGTGAACGCCGCCAACAACATCTACACCGAGTCCCAGGACGAGAAGTTCGCGCCGCCGGAGCTGATGCGCCGGATGGTGGACGCGGGTGACATCGGCCGCAAGAGCGGGCAGGGCTTCTACAAGTACTGAGCCGGACCCGCCACCCCGCCCTCACTCCATGGGGTGAATTTCGGTATCGGTTCGCTGACAAGGCGCAACGTATCTGCCGGTGCGGCAGTCAGTTGTTGCGAAGACGGAGCACTCTCGGGGAGCGCATATGCACATCAGGGGCGACCATGTCGAGCTGGTCGTCGGGGGCCGCCTCGACGTCCGCAGCGCGGCGGACGCCCGTACGGTCCTGCACTCGGCCGTCGACGACGGAGTCGGCGACCTGGTGCTCGACCTGACCGGCCTCGACTCCTGGGACGCCACCGGACTCGGCGTCATCATGGGCGCCCACCGGAGGGCAGGCCGCTGCGGCCGGCGCCTCGTCCTGCGGGGGGTGCCGCCCCAGATGCAGCGGCTCCTCGTCGCCACCCGGCTGCACCGCATCCTCGCCATCGAGGGCGGCCTCGCCCTGGAGTCCCTGCCCCGCGTGTGACCCCCGGGACGCCCGTCGCGTGTGAAGCAGCTGTGTGAAACAGGCGTCACGCTCAATCCTCACAAGACCATGACGTCTTGGTCTCGGGAGCACCCCGGCTGTTCCCGAGCCCCTGACCACGGTCTAGGGTTCGGTCGCCCGCACCATGACGGCCCCGCCTGCACATGGACGGAACCACCGGCGGGCACCGGAACCGCTTCTTGGGGGCTTGCACCATGGACCCGATCAACCCTGGGTCGGAGGAGTACGGTCACGACACCGAGGGCGAGGAGACCCGCCAGGACCGTGGCGTGCCCGCGCCGGCGCCCGCCCAGACACCCGCGCGCGCCCGCGTCGTCCAGCTCGTCTCCGGCGAACTGCTCCTCACCGTCAACCCCGTCGACGGCAGCGAGATCGAACCCTGCCCGCCCGGACGGGAACCGGCGGCCCCCCGCCCCCGCACCCCCGAGGAGCGCGCCGAGGCCGCCCGCGCCGCCGCCCCGCCCGCCCCGCCGGGCCCCGCCGCACCCGAACTTCCCCTCCTCGAACGCCAGGAGGAACGCGAGCGGCTCGCCGGCATCCTCCGCAGCGGCCGCTGCGCCCGCCTCGTCGGCTCCCCCGGATCCGGCCGCACCGCCCTCCTCGACGCCGTCGCCGCCGACTGCGCCGGCCTCGCCCCCGACGGCGTCGTCCGCCTCTCCGGCCACCACCGCACCCCCACCGAACTCCTCCACGAGCTCTTCACCGCCGTCCGGTACGCCCCCGACCACCGCCCCGACCGGGCCGCCCTCCTCGACCGGCTCGGCGCCGTCGGCGCCGTGGTCGTCGTCGACGACCTGGAGTTCGGCGGCACCGCCCTCGACGAACTCCTCGCCGCCGCCCCCGAGTGCGCCTTCCTCCTCGCCTCGGCCCCCGACGCGCCCGCCCCCTCCGCCGACGCCCCCATCGAGGAGGTCCTCCTCGCCGGCCTCGGCCGCGCCGCCGCCCTGGAGCTCCTGGAGAGCGCCGTCGGCCGCGCCCTCACCGAGGAGGAGGCCAACTGGGCCGGCGACCTCTGGTTCGAGTCCGAAGGCCTCCCGCTCCGCTTCGTCCAGGCCGGCGCCCTGCTCCGGCAGCGCGACCGGCTGCGCGTCACCCCCGCCGAGTTCGACGCCTTCGGCGCCCTCGAAGAGGCCTTCGGACCCGCCGACCCCGTCGCGGCGGCGGCCGCCGCCGCAGCCGCCTTCGACGGCGTCGAGGACCCCGACATCGAGCTCCGCGACATACCGCTGCCCAGCCTCGGCGAAGGCGCCGCCCCCGCCGCCCTCCTCGCCTCCCGGCTCAGCCGCTCCGCCCAGACCGCCCTGCGCTTCGCCGTCGCCCTCGGCGGCGAGGTCCCGCACCAGGCCCACCTCCCGGCCCTCGTCGGCGACACCCACGCCGACGCCGCCCTCGGCGAACTCGTGGCCTGCGGCCTCCTCTCCCCGGTCGGCCCCCGCTACCGCCTCGCCGCCGGAGTCCTCACCCAGCTCCTCGCCCACGGCTACGAGCACGAGGCCACCGACCGCGCCCACACCGCCGCCCAGCACTACGCCTGGTGGGCCGCCCACCCCTCCGTCACCCCCGAACGGGCCGCCGCCGAGTCCGACGCCCTGCTCGCCGCCCTCGCCGCGCTGATCCCCGGCACCGGCGACACCGCCGCCGAACACCGGGCCACCGCCGTCCTCCTCGCCCGCGCCGCCGCGCCCGCCTTCGCCGCCGGACTGCACTGGGGCGCCTGGGAGCGCGCCCTGCGCGCCGGACAGGAAGCCGCCCGGCTCACCGGCGAGGTCGCCGAGGAGGCCTACTTCCACCACGAACTCGGCGTCCTCGCGATCTGCGGCGGAAACCTGGAGCGCGCCCGCGCCGAGCTGGAGGCCTCCATCGCCATGCGCGGGGTGCTCGCCGACAAGCGCGGCACCGTCGCCGGCCGCCGGGCGCTCGCCCTCGTCGCCGACCTCTCCGGAGAGCACGCGGCCGCCGTGGAGCCCGTCTCCCCGCCGCGCGGCACCCCCGCCCTGCGCGGCCCGGCCGCCCGCCCCGCCCGCCCCGCACCGGAGCCCGTCACGGCCCCGCTGCCCGGTGGCCCCGTCCGGACCCCGGCGACGGCCCCCGTCCCCGCGTTCCCCGGCTTCCCCGACGAGGGCCCGACGCTCCTCGCCCGCCCCGACACCGCCGAGAGCGGCAGCCGCCGCCCCGGCCTCAAGGGCGGCATCCTCAGCGGCGCCCGCCGCAACCTCGTCGCCGTCGGCGCCGGCGCGCTGCTCGTCGCCGTCCTCGGCACCGTCGTGACCCTCGGCGCCACCTCCGGCGACGGTACGGACCCCGCCAACGACCGCGTCACCTCCGACAGCACCGCCGGCGAGAGCGGCACCGACGACGGCGTCGACGGCCAGGAGCCGCCGACCGACGGCCGGACCGACCCGGCCGAGACCGGGGAGGCCACCCGCTCGGACTCCCCGAGCCCCTCGGGCTCCGGCAGCGCGTCGGCGTCCGCCTCGACGGACCCGTCCGCGTCGGGCTCCCCGTCGCCTTCGGACAGCCCGTCGGCGACGACGTCTCCCAGCGCGACGACGCGGCCCACCGGGGGAGCGACGACGACGGCCCCCACCACGACGGGCGGCCCGAGGCCGACGAGGACGACCTCGCCCAAGCCCACGACCACGCCGTCGAAGCCGCCGACGACCACCCCCGACCCGACGCCGACGACGACCGAACCGTCCACGACGCCCCCGACGACGACCGAGCCGCCGTCCTCGGGCGCGACCACGAGCCTCAGCGCGTCCTCCGCCGGCACCCCCACCGCCACGGAGACCCCCGCCTGACCCCGTACGGACACGGCAACGGCCCCGGGCGCGCTCACCGCACCCGGGGCCGTCCCCGTACTCGTACTCCTGCCGGCGTCAGAACAGCCGCAGCTTGTCGTCCTCGATGCCGCGCAGGGCGTCGTAGTCGAGGACGACGCAGCCGATCCCGCGGTCCGTCGCGAGGACCCGCGCCTGCGGCTTGATCTCCTGGGCCGCGAAGACGCCCTTCACCGGAGCCAGGTGCGGGTCGCGGTTGAGCAGCTCCAGGTAGCGGGTCAGCTGCTCGACGCCGTCGATCTCGCCGCGGCGCTTGATCTCCACCGCGACCGTCCCGCCGTCGGCGTCCCGGCACAGGATGTCCACGGGGCCGATGGCGGTCGGGTACTCGCGGCGGATCAGGGTGTAGCCCTCGCCGAGGGTCTCGATCCGGTCGGCGAGCAGCTCCTGGAGGTGCGCCTCGACGCCGTCCTTGATGAGGCCGGGGTCCACGCCCAGCTCGTGCGAGGAGTCGTGGAGGATCTCCTCCATCGTGATGATCAGTTTCTCGCCCGCTTTGTTGATCACGGTCCAGATGCCCGCCTCACCCTCGGAGCCTTCCTTGAGGGTGCACGGAGGGGACATCCAGTTGAGGGGTTTGTACGCGCGGTCGTCCGCGTGGATGGAGACGCTGCCGTCTGCCTTGACGAGGATCAGACGGGGTGCGGAGGGCAGGTGGGCGGTGAGCCGGCCGGCGTAGTCCACGGAGCAACGGGCGATGACGAGACGCATGGTCGGCAACGCTACAAGACGGGCCCTCTTCCGCGCGATTCGGGCATCACCCGGGCATGACCCGGACATCGGGCGGGCACGCTCCGCGCGGCCTCCGGGATGCGCCGGAGCGCGGTCATGAGCCGAACACCCGTCGGTTATCAGCCGGTTGTGCGCCCATTCTTCTGGTGTCGCCCGGACTGCGCGCTTACCGTGGAAGCTGGAGGTCGTCGTCCGTGCACTCTGCGTGGCGTACGGCCCGGCCTTCGTCCCTGCCCGCAAGACCCCGTCCGCGGGGTCGCGAGAGGAGAACCCATGTCGCTCGACGTCTCACCGGCACTGTTGGAACAGGCCGAGCGAGGCGAGGTCGACGAAGCCGACTTCGTCGACTGCGTCCGGACCTCCCTGCCCTACGCATGGGAGATGATCAGTTCTCTGGTGGCACAGCTGAAGGTCGACGGCGGAGAGTTCGCCGACAACCAGACGCCGCCGCCGAATGAGCAGGCACGTGGTCAGCTGCTGCGCGCGCTCGCGAGCGATGCCATCCGTGGTGCGCTGCAGCGGCACTTCGGGGTGCGTCTCGCCTTCCAGAACTGCCACCGCGTGGCGGTCTTCCCGCTGGACCCGGCGGTGGACGAGCGGCTCGCCCGCTTCACGTCCGTCCGGGGACAGCTGCTGAACCAGTCGCCGGAACTGCGCGACTGCTGAGACCTGGTGCTGCCGCTCGGCGCCGCGGGAGGACGCGATCGATGCGAGCCGACGCGCATCGCCGCCGACAGGTGCGGGAGCGGCAGCACAGTCCCGGAAGCGGTCGCTCTCACACCAGGAGCGGCAGGACCTCCGCGCCCAGGCGCCGGACGTTCTCCTCGGTCGCCGCGAGGTCGCCCGAGCCCTCCGCGAGCAGGGCGAAGCGCGTGATGCCCGTACGCTCCGCCGTCGCCGCGAGCCGGTCCGCCGCGTGCCGGGGCGTGCCCACCGGGTGCAGCCCGCACAGCAGCTCCGTGTACGCGACGGGGTCCCGCATCACCCGGTGCCGGCCGTCCACCGTCACATGCGCGTCGAGCCCCTGTCGCAGCCAGCCCGGCATCGCCTTCACCAGCGCCTCCGCCGCGTCCGTCCCCCGGTCCGCGAGCTGGGCCACCCCCGCCGAGACGTGGTTCGCCCCGATCCGCGCGACCTCGTCCGGCTCCCGGCCGGCCTCCCGCGCGCACCGCGCCCAGGCCGCGACCATCTCGGCCTTGTCCTCGTCGCCGCAGTGCATGCCGAGCAGCATCGGCAGTCCGCGCTCCGCCGCGAGCCGCACGCTCTTCGGCGAGGTGCAGGCCACGACCACCTCGGGGGAGGCCGGGCCGTCGATCAGCTCGTCGGGGCGGGGCACGACGGGCACCTCGCGGAAGGCGAACCGCTCCCCGTCGGCGCCGACGCGCGGCTCGGTGAGCCAGCGCAGCAGCAGGTCGAGCGAGTCCGGGAACCCCTTCTCGTACGCCTCCAGGCCCGCGCCGAACACCTCCAGGTCGACCCAGGGCCCGCCCCGGCCCACCCCGAGGGTGAACCTGCCGCCCGAGGTGAGGTGCAGCAGCGCCGCCTGCTCGCCGAGGGAGACCGGGTGGACGGTGGGGAGCACGCTCACCGCCGTGCCGATCCGGAGCCGCCGGGTGCGGCCCAGGAGCAGCGCGGCCAGCGTCACGGCCGAGGGGCAGACCCCGTACGGCACGAAGTGGTGCTCGGCGAGCCAGGCGGAGTCGAGCCCCGCCTCCTCGGCCACCTCGGCGGTCCGCACCGCCCGGTGCAGTGCCTCCCCCTGGCCCTGGCCCGGGAACTGGGCTGCCAGAACGAACGTACCCACGCGCATCGCCTTCTGCCTCCTTGCGGCCGACGCGTACATCTCCCCTCGCACTGGCAACAACGTCTGACACGTGCCAAAGGCAACGGCCGTTCATGAAGTTCTTGCGATTTTCGGCTAAGCCGTCGCGGACGGGGCCCGGGGCACCGTGTGGCGGCCCGTAGGCTGGAGGGAACGGTCCGTGTTCCCAGACCCCGTGAGGTGTGCCCGTGTCCCCGCGCCACAACCGCTCCCGAGGCGGCGAGAAGCCCGCGCAGCAGAGCGACCACGGCGACCGGTACGGCGGCGTGCAGAGCACCGAGACCTGGCAGGGCGAGGAATGGTACGTCCGCCTCGTCGCCGGAGCGAGCTCCCCCGGCAAGCGCTACCGCTGCCCCGGCTGCGACCAGGAGATCCCGTCCGGTGCCCCGCACGTCGTCGCCTGGCCGGAGTGGGGCGGCGTCGACGACCGCCGCCACTGGCACAAGGCCTGCTGGAACGCGAAGGACCGCCGCACCAGCAGGGTGCAGCGGTCCCGCAACGCGCCGAGGTACTAGGTCCTGTCCGGCGGCTCAGACGTCCCGGCTGTTCAGCAGGGCGTACGCGCCGCCCAGGGCCGCCGCCGCGACGGCGGCCAGGATCAGCAGCGCCTCCCAGCCCGCCGGGCCCGAGTCGCCGAACTGCGGGGTGTCGTTGTAGAGCGCGATCATCTGCGAGGGGATCGCGTAGGTGAACAGGAACTTCTGCACCGACAGCAGCGCCTCGGCCATCATGAACATGCCCGCCACCAGCGGCAGCAGCAGCAGACCGATCATCACCGTGATCGCGCCGGCCGAGTGCCGGATGACCGTCCCCACCGCGAGCGACAGCAGCCCGAGCAGGGCCAGGTAGGCGCCCGCGCCGACCGTCGCCCGCAGCCACTCGCCGCCCGTCGGCGTCGCCGCCGTGTCCACGAGGGCGACCTGCGCCACCCCCACCAGGGTCGCGGTCACCGTGGTGACCGAGAAGACCAGCAGGAAGAAGACGATCGCCTTCGCCGTCAGCACCCGGCCCCGGCTCGGGCAGGCCGTCAGGGTCGTACGGATCATGCCCGTGCCGTACTCGGAGGCGATCGTCAGGACGCCGAGCGTGATCACGCAGATCGACGCCGGCAGCATCCCGAAGAAACCGAAGGCCAGCGCGGACTGACCGCCCATCGAGACGTCGGCGGTCGAGGCGATGGCCGCGACGCCCAGGCCGATGGAGAGCATCAGCAGGACCATGACCCCGAGCGTCCACATCGTCGAACGCACCGAGCGGATCTTCGTCCACTCGGAGGCGAGCGCGTCACCGAGGTGCGCGGCGCGGACCGGGATGGGGGAGACGTAGGCGTGCGGCGCCGGGGCGTGGTGGTGGGTGGGGGCGGTCATCGGGCGTCCTTCGGGGTCTCGCTCGGCTGCGGGAAGCCCGGCTGCGAAGCGGCCGGAGGGGCGTACGGACCGGGCGCGGGGGCCTGCGGCGCGCCCGCGTACGGACCGGGCGCCTGCGGCGCGCCCGCGTACGGGCCCGGGGCGCCCGCGTACGGGTTCTGTCCGGGCGGCGGCGGGGCGTACCAGCCCTCCTGCGGCGCCTCCGGGACCGGCGGCTGCGGCGGCAGCCCGTACCCCGGCTGCCCCGGGTGCGGGGGCGGCTGGAGGTGGGCGAGGCGGTCGTCGGTGGAGCGGTAGTCGACGGCGCCCTGCGTCAGCCGCATGTACGCCTCCTCCAGCGAGGCCTGGTGCGGGGACAGCTCCCAGAGCCGTACGTCCGCGTCGTACGCCAGGTCGCTGATCCGCGGCAGCGGCAGGCCCGTGACGCGCAGCGCCCCGTCCGGCTCGGACAGCACCTGGCCACCGGACTCCACGAGCACCGAGGTCAGCTTCTCCCGCTGCCCCGGCTCGGTCCCCGGGATCCGCACCCGGGCGAAGTCGGCGGAGTTCGCCGAGATGAAGTCCTTCACCGGCATGTCGGCGAGGAGCTGCCCCCGGCCGATCACGATCAGGTGGTCGGCCGTCAGCGCCATCTCGCTCATGAGGTGGCTGGAGACGAAGACCGTGCGGCCCTCGGCGGCCAGCTTCTTCATCAGGTTCCGCACCCAGAGGATGCCCTCGGGGTCCAGGCCGTTGACGGGCTCGTCGAAGAGCAGCACCTGCGGGTCGCCGAGGAGCGCCGCCGCGATGCCGAGCCGCTGGCCCATGCCGAGCGAGAAGCCCTTCGAGCGCCGCTTGGCGACGTCCTGGAGGCCGACCACGCCGAGGACCTCGTCGACGCGCTGCGCCGGGATGCCGGCCAGCTGCGCGAGCGACAGGAGGTGGCTGCGGGCGCTCCGGCCGCCGTGCACGGCCTTGGCGTCGAGGAGCGCGCCGACCTGGCGGGGCGCGTTCGGCAGCCGCCGGAAGGGGTGCCCGCCGATCGTGACATGGCCCGCGGTGGGCTGGTCGAGGCCCAGGATCATGCGCATGGTCGTGGACTTGCCGGAGCCGTTGGGGCCCAGGAATCCGGTGACGACACCGGGCCTCACCTGGAAGGAAAGGTTGTACACGGCCGTCTTGGCGCCGTAGCGCTTCGTCAGGCCGACTGCCTCGATCATTCTCCAGCCCCAGACAGGTCGATCGCATCCGTGTCGGGGCGTGGCGGCCGTCGGCCGGAGCCCCCCGTATGAGCTAGGAGCTTATCCAGCCGTTGACGGTTCCGGCCAAGAGCGGGTGAATCAGGCGTCCCGCTTCTTCAGCACCAGATAGCCGCCGATCAGCGAGGCCGCCACCCAGAGCAGCATGATCCCGAGCCCGCCCCAGGGGCCGTACGGCGCCTTGTCCGAGCCCAGCGCGTTCGGCACCACCTGCATGATCTTGGAGCCGGCCTGGTCGGGGAAGTACTTGGCGACCTCCTTGGCCTTCGGGACGTTCGAGAGGATCTGCGAGATCAGGAAGAAGAACGGCACCAGGATGCCGAGCGACAGCATCGAGGAGCGCAGCATCGTCGCGACGCCCATCGAGAAGATCGCGATCAGCCCCATGTAGAGGCCGCCGCCGACCACCGCGCGCAGCACGTTGTCCGCGCCGATGGTGGTGCGGTGCTCGCCGAGCAGCGCCTGGCCGAGGAAGAAGGAGAGGAAGCTGGTCGCCAGGCCCACCAGCAGGGCGAGCGCCCCGGCCACGGCGATCTTCGAGAAGAGGAAGGTCGCGCGCTGCGGGACCGCCGCGAGCGAGGTGCGGATCATGCCCGAGGAGTACTCGGTGCCGACCACCAGGACGCCGAAGACCACCATCGCCAGCTGGCCGAGGATCGTCCCGGAGAAGCTGGCGAACGTCGGGTCGAAGGTCGCCCGCTCGATGTCGGAGAGATCGTCGAAGGTCGACCTGAACAGGGCGCACAGCGCCGCGCTCATCGCCACCGTGACGAGGAGCGCGCTCGCCAGCGTCCAGACGGTCGACGACACCGTCCGGATCTTGGTCCACTCGGACTGCAGGACCGCGGATGCCGCTGCCATCGATCAGGCTCCCTCGGAGGTCGTGCCCCACTGGGGGCCGGGCGCCGGCGCGCCGCCGTGTACGTCGGTGCCGTGCGCGTGGTACTCCACCGCGCCGGCCGTCATCTGCATGAACGCTTCTTCGAGGGAGGCGCGCTGGGCGCTCAGCTCGTGCAGCACGAGCCCGTTCTCCGCCGCCAGCTCACCCAGCTTCTCCGTGCTCGCCCCGTCGATCTCCAGCGTCCCGTTGCCCGCCTCGATCACGATGAACCCGTTGGCGTGGAGCACGTCCCGCAGCCGTTCCTGCTGCGGCGAGCGCATCCGCGCATAACTCCGGGAATTCTGCTGGATGAAATCCGCCATCGACGTGTCGGCCAGCAGCTTTCCCTGACCGATCACGATCAGGTGATCGGCCGTCAGCGCCATTTCACTCATCAGATGGCTGGAAACGAAGATCGTCCGGCCCTCGGCCGCCAACGCCTTCATCAGATTGCGGATCCAGTGAATTCCCTCGGGGTCCAGACCATTGACGGGCTCGTCGAACATCAGGATCTCGGGATCGCCGAGGAGCGCCGACGCGATCCCCAGCCGCTGCCCCATGCCGAGGGAGAAACCCTTCGACTTCTTCTTCGCGACCGCCGTCAGACCCACCAGATCGAGCACCTCGCCCACCCGGCTCGCCGGGATGCGGTTCGACTGCGCCAGACACAGCAGGTTGTTGTACGCGGAGCGGCCGCCGTGCATCGCCTTGGCGTCGAGCAGCGCCCCGATGTACTTCAGCGGCTCGGCCAGGTCCCGGTAGTGCTTGCCGTCGATCCGGACCGTGCCGCTCGTCGGGTTGTCCAGGTCGAGCATCATCCGCATCGTCGTCGACTTGCCCGCCCCGTTCGGCCCGAGGAAGCCGGTGACCACGCCGGGGCGGACCTGGAAGGAGAGATGGTCGACCGCGATCTTCGTCCCGTACCTCTTCGTCAGGCCCTCAAGCTCGATCATGCGCACCAACCTAAGGGCACGCAAAACCCCCCGCCACCGGAATGACGGGGGGCTTCTGCGCAGGGGCCGCTTACCGCGACTGCTGGGCCGGGACACCGGCCGTGCGCTCGTCGTCGATCGGGGAGCCGGCCGCCGCCACCGCGGCACCGGTCAGCGTCGCCAGCATCTCGCGGACGTTGGTCAGCTGCGCGTTGATCGAGTCGCGGCGGTTCGTCAGCGCCGCGAGCTCGCGCTCCGATTCCGAACGGATCCGGTCGGCCTTGGCGTTCGCGTCGGCCACGATGTCCTCGGCCTGGCGCTGCGCGGTCTCCACCGTCTGGCGGGCCCGGCGCTCCGCGTCCGTCCGCAGCTTCTCGGCCTCCAGGCGGAGCTGCTCGGCGCGGTGCTCGATCTCCGCGAGGCGCTTCTCGGCCTTCGCCTGACGCGAGGCGAGGTCCCGCTCCGACTGCTCACGGCGCTTCGCCAGGTTCGTCTCGAAGTCCGCGGCGGCCTGGGCGGCCTTGGCGCGGGTCTCCTCGAAGAGGGCGTCCGCCTCCTCACGCTTCGACTGCGCGTCCTTCTGCGCCTCGGCACGCAGCGAGTTGGCCTCGCCCTGCGCCTTCTCGACGATCCGGACGCCCTCGTCCTCGGCCTTCGCCTTGCGCTCGGCCGCGAACGACTCCGCGTCGTTGCGCACCTGCTGGGCGGCCGACTCGGCCAGCTCGCGGTGCTGCTCGGCGGCGCGACGGGCCTCCTCACGCAGGTCCTTCGCCTCCTCCTCGGCGAGCCGGAGGATCTTCTCGACCCGGGCGCCGAGCCCCGCGTACGACGGCTCGGCGTCGGTGACCTGCGCCTGGGCGTTCTGCGTCTCGAGGTGGAGCTCCTCGATGCGCTTCTCCAGCGAGGTGATGCGGGACAGAGCGCTGTCGCGGTCGGACACGAGCTTGGTAATGCGGTCGTCCACCTGACCGCGGTCGTAACCGCGCCGCACGAGCTCGAAGCCGAAGGGGGAGGATGTGTCGCTCATGGGTTTCCTGTCGAATGAGACCGGTGAGGTGTTAGAGGGAATCCTAGGGGCCGAAGCGGCGTGTCATCGAGCGTATGCCCGTTTGATCTGGAGAATGTCCAGCCTTTTGAGTGGCTAGCCGTCCTGGGACTTGCCACCCGTACGAGTGGATCCCGACGACGCGCCCGCCTTGACCCCGTCCTTTCCGGCTGACGGAGTCTCGAAAGACTCCAACGCCTCCAGGACGTCCTGGACACGGGAGATCTCGGCGTTGATGTCCTTGCGGCGCCGCGTCAGCGTCTCCAGCTCGCGCTGTCCTTCCGCCACCGTCTTCTCGGCCTCGGCCGCGGCCTCGGCGCGGATCCGCTCGGCCTCCGCCTTGATGGCCTCGGCCTCCGCGATGATCGAGGCCTTCTTCTGCGCGGCCTCCTTCAGCAGCGTGTCCGCCTTGCGGACCGCGGCGATCCGGACCTTGCTCGCCTCCGAACTCGCATCGGAGACCAGCTCCTTCGCCTTCTCCTCCGCCTCGGCCCGCTGCTCCTCCGCGGCCTTCACCAGCTTGTCGACGCGCTCGCCGGCCGTCTTCATCTGCTCGGCCGACTCGCGCCGCGCCCGCTCGTGCAGCTCCTCGATCTCGCCCTCGATGCGGCTCTGCAGCTCCTCGGCCCGCTCCCTTATGGCCGTCGCGTCGCTGCGCGCCCCGACCAGGAGCTCGTCCGCGTCCGTACGGGCCTTCTCCACCAGCGAGTTGCCCTCGACGGTCGCCTCGGCGACGATCCGCTCGGCCTCCTTGCGGGCCGCGCCGACCATCGTGTCCGCCTGCGACTCGGCCTCCGCGGTGGCGCGCAGCGCCTCCTCCTGGGCCTTGGCGACGAGCTGGTCCGCCTGCTCGGCCGCGTCCGTACGCTTCCGGGCCCCGGCCTCCCGCGCCTCGTCGAGCGTCCGGTCCGCCTCCTCGCGGGCCTCCGCGCGCATCTGCTCGCCCGCGGCCTCCGCGTCGGCCTTCACCCGCTCCGACTCGGTACGGATCCGCTCGGCGTCCTGGAGGGCCTCGGCGATCGCCTCGGCGCCCTCGGCACGGAGCCGCTCGGCCTCCTCCGAGGCCGCGCCGACGGTCCGGCCCGCCTCGGCGCGGGCGTCCGCGCCGACCGAATCGGCCAGCTCGGCCGCCTCGTTCACGATCCGCTCGGCCTCGGCCGTCGCCTCGCCGACGAGGGCGTCGGCCTGCTCGGCGGCGTCCGCGCGCCGCTTGTCGGCCTCCTTGCGGGCCTCGTCCAGGATCTGGTCGGAATCGGCGAGCGCCGCGTTCCGCAGGGCCTGGGCGTGCGCCTCCCCGTCGGCCTTGACCTGCTCGGCCTCCGTGCGCAGCCGCTCGGCGTCCCGCTCCGTCGTCTCGCGCAGCTCGGCGGCCTCGGCCGCGATCCGCTCGGCCTCGGTCGTCGCCTCGCCGATGAGGGTGTCGGCCTGCTCGGCCGCGTCGGCGCGCCGCTTGTCGGCGGCCTTGCGGGCCTCGTCGAGGACCTGTTCGCCCTCGGTACGGGCCTCCGCCCGCAGCTCCTCCGCCTGCGCCTCGCCCTCGGCCTTGACCTGCTCGGCCTCGGCCCGCAGCCGCTGCGCGTCCTGCTCGGCCGTCTCCATGAGCTCGACCGCCTCGGCGGTGAGCCGCTCGGCCTCGGCCGTGGCCTCGCCGATGAGGGTGTCGGCCTGCTCGGCCGCGTCGGCGCGCCGCTTGTCGGCGGCCTTGCGGGCCTCGTCGAGGACCTGTTCGGCCTCGGTACGGGCCTCCGCCCGCAGCTCCTCCGCCTGCGCCTCGCCCTCGGCCTTGACCTGCTCGGCCTCGGCGAGCAGCGCGGCGGCCTCGGCCCCGATCCGCTCGGCCTCGGTCGTCGCCTCGCCGATGAGGGTGTCGGCCTGCTCGGCCGCGTCCGTACGCCGCTTGTCCGCGGCCTGACGGGCCTCGTCGAGGACCTGCTCGGCGTCGGCGAGCGCCGCGTCGCGCAGCGCCTCCGCGTGCGCCTCGCCGTCGGCCTTGACCTGCTCGGCCTGCTCCAGCAGTGCGGCGGCCTCGGCCCCGATCCGCTCGGCCTCGGTCGTGGCCTCGCCGATGAGGGTGTCGGCCTGCTCGGCCGCGTCCGTACGCCGCTTGTCGGCGGCCTGACGGGCCTCGTCGAGGACCTGCTCCGCCTCGGCGCCGATCCGCTCGGCCTCAGCGCGGGCCTCGGCGACCGTCGTCTCGGCGCGCTCGGCGGCCTCGGAACGGATGCGGTTGGCGTCGTCGCGGGCGTCGGCGCGGGTGCGGGCCGCGTCCTGCTCGGCCGAGGCGAGGGAGTCCGTCGCCTCCGTGCGCACCCGCTGGGCGTACTCGGCGGTGTCCGCCCGCAGCTTCTCCGCCTCGGCGAGCGCGTCCGTGACCGTCCGCTCGGCCAGCGCCTTCGCGGCCTCCGACTCCTCCTGGGCACGCGCCCGCGTGGCGGCGGCGTCCTCGGACGCCCGCTCCCGCTCCTCGTACGCGTCGGAGCGGACCCGGTCCGCCTCCTCCTGCGCCTCGGTGCGCGTCCGCTCGGCCGCGTGCTCGGCGGCGGAGCGCAGCCCGGCGATCTCCTCCTCGGCCTGCTCGCGCAGCCCGGCGACCGAGTCCCGGACCTCCTGGGCGGCTCGCGAGGCCGCGGCGACCATCTCGGTCGCCCGCGTGTCCGCCTCCTCGACCAGGCGCTGCGCCTCGGCCTGCGCGTCCTCGACCCGCTTGCGGGCGGCCGCGAGGAGCTCCTCGGACTGCTCCCGGGCGTGCTCGCGCTCCCGGCCGGCCTCGGAGCGGGCCGAATCGAGGGTCTCCTCGGCCTCCCGACGGCGCCGGGCGGCCTCCTCCTGCGCGGCGGCCAGGGCCTCGGCGGCCTCGGCGGCGACCCGCTCGGCGGCGGCGGCGGCCTCGGCCCGCACCCGGTCGGCGGTCTCCTGGGCCTCGGTCCGGAGCCGCTCGGCCTCCTCGGCGGCCTCCGTGCGCAGCCGTACGGCCGCGGACTCGGCCTCGGTACGGGTGGTGGAGGCGTCCGACGCGGCCTCGGCGCGCAGCCGCTCGGCCTCCTGCTCGGCCTGCTCCCGCAGGGACCGGATCCGCTCGGCGGCCTCGGTCCGCTGCCGCTCCGTCTCCTCGGCGGCCTCGCGCCGGATCAGCTCGCCCTCGGCCCGCGCGTCGGCGAGCTCCTCCCCGGCGGCCGCCACCTTCGCCTCGGCGTCGGCGTGCAGCCGGGTCAGCTCCTCGGCGGCCTCCGCGCGGCGCGCCTCGGCGGCCCGCTCGGCGTCCGCGCGCAGCCCGGCGGCGGCCTCCTCGGCCGCGGCCTTCACCGACTCGGCCTGCTCCTCGGCCTCGGCCCGCAGCCGCTCGGCCTCGGCGCGGGTGCGCTCCAGGGTCTCCTCGGCCTGGGTGCGGAGCGTCTGGGCGCGCTCCATCGCCTCCGACTTGACCCGCTCGCTCTCGGCGCCGGCCTTGGTGCGCTGCTCCTCGGCGTCCGTACGGGCCTTGGTGAGGAGCTCCTCGGCGGTCTTCGCCGCCTCCTCGATCTGCTGGAGGGCCTCGCGCCGGGCCTCGGAGCGGATCCGCTCGCCCTCGTCGACGGCCTCGGCGCGCAGCGCCTCGGCCTCGCCGCGCAGCCGCCGGGCCTCCTCCTGGAGCTCGACCGTCTTGGCGCGGTACTCCTTGGTGTCGTCCTTCGCCGAGCCGAGCAGTTCGTCGGCCTGCTCGCCGGCCTCGGCGCGCAGCCGGTCGGCCTCGGTCTCGGCCTCGCGGCGGACCCGCTCGGCCTCCTCGGAGGCCTTGCGGGTGGTCTCCCGGGCGTCCTCGGACGCCTTGGTGAGGATCTCCTCGGCGCTGCGGGCGGCCTTGGCGAGCGCGGCGGCGGAGTCCTCGGCGGCGGCCGTGACGGCCTTCTCGGTGGCCTCGGAGACGAGCTTCTCCGCCTCGGCGGTCGCCTCGCGGAGCTTCTCCTCGGCCTCGGCCTTGAGCGCCTCGGCGTCCTTGGTGGCCTCGCCGACGAGCCGGGCGATCTCCGCCTTCGCGGTGCGGGTGCGCTGCTCGTTGACCGACTCGGCGGAGGCGAGCTGCCGGGCGGCGGACTCCTTGGCCTCGGTGAGGGCCTTCTCGGCCTCGGCGCGGGCCAGCCGGAGCCGCTCCTCGGCCTCCTGCATGCGCTGCTCGGCGGCGCGGGAGAGCTCGGTGGCCTGGCGGCGGGCCTGGTCGGTCTCGGAGGCGGTGGTGGAGCGGAGCTGCTCGGCGTGGCTGGTGGCCTCCTGCGCCTGGCTGGAGGCGGCGGCCATGAGCCGCTCGGCGTCCTTGCGGGCGCGCAGCAGAATCGCTTCGGCCTCGGCACGGGCGGACTCCGCCTCGGCGCCGACGCGGCGGCTGGTCTCCTCGGCGAGCCGGGTGGCCTCGGCCCGGGCGGTGGCGAGCGCCTGCTCGGCCTCCGCGCGGGACTCCTCCATCAGACGGCGGGCCTGGGACTCCGTGCGGGCGCGCAGCTGTTCGGCCCAGGCGACGTTCTCGTTGACGTGCGCCTCGACGGTCTGGCGGCGCTCGTTGAGCTCCTGGTCGAGCTGCTGGCGCCGCTGGACGGCCTCGTTGTGCAGCTCGGCCTGGAGCCGGGCCTGGTGCTCGGCGTGCTCCTGGAGGATGCGCTGGGTCTGGGCGCGGGCCTCGCGCAGCTCGCGCTCGGCGTCCTGGCGGAGCTGCTCGGCCTGCACCTGCGCGTTCCGCAGCATCTGCTCGGCCTGGTAGCCGATGTCGGCGCTGTCGTACGCGGGCCGGGACGCGATGGTGCGGCGCGCCTCGTGGAGTTTGGCGCGCAAGACCTCGACCTGGTAGCCCAGGTCCTCGGCATGCTGGACGGCCTTCTCGCGTTCGGTCTTCAGCCGGTCCATCTCGGCTTCGAACCTGGCGAGATGGTCGTCTTCAGCTCGGTGGCTCTCCTGGCGTTCGTAGCCCCGCACTGCGCGGTCCCATCCTTCCCCGAGCTCTTCGAGCAGGGGAGACCCCAACCCTGGTCGCAACTCCTACGAGCACGTCCTCACGGTCGAGGACGGACCCCCGGGAAATCGTGGCAGATCGGACGACCCCGACATCCCGACTTCGATGCCGGACGGAGCGGCCCCGACCGGCCCCGGCCCGGAGCCGCCCACTCTACCGGGCCAGGAATCCGGAGGTCAGTGCTCCGCTGAGGAGTGGTCAGCGGACGGCTCGGCCGAGGTGACCAGTTCCGTGAGGACGCCGTGGCAGTCCTTGGGGTGGAGGAAGGTGATCCTGGACCCCATGGAGCCGATCCGCGGCTCGTCGTAGAGGACCCGGACGCCCTTGGAGCGGATGGCCTCGGCGTCGCCGTCGACGTCCGCCGTGCCGAAGGCGATGTGGTGCACGCCCTCGCCGTTCTTGGCGAGCCACTTGCCCACCGCGGAGTCCTCCCGGGTGGGCTCCAGGAGCTGGAGGTACGAGGCCCCGCCGTCGTCGGTGGCGTTGATCTTGAGCATGGCCTCGCGGACGCCCTGCTCCTCGTTGACCTCGGAGTGGTAGACCTCGAAACCGTACGTGGCACGGTAGAACTCGACGGTCTTGTCCAGGTCGAAACAGGCGATCCCGATGTGGTCGATACGCGTCAGCATGCCTCCAGTGCACCGCCGGAGAGATGGTTACGCAACGTGCGCGCGATCACACCGTTCGGCCGGTGACCGGGCGCCGCGCCGCTCAGTACATTGGCGGTAAACCCTCGTTCACCTCTCATCCCAAGGGGCCGTGCCTCATGTCTGGAACGACCGGTACCACTTCAGTGATCGTCGCGGGCGCCCGCACGCCCATGGGTCGCCTCCTCGGCTCGCTCAAGTCCTTCTCGGGCGCCGACCTCGGCGGCTTCGCCATCAAGGCGGCCCTCGACCGGGCCGGCATCGGCGGCGACCAGGTGCAGTACGTGATCATGGGCCAGGTGCTCCAGGCGGGCGCCGGGCAGATCCCCGCCCGCCAGGCCGCGGTCAAGGGCGGCATCCCGATGAACGTCCCCGCGCTCACCATCAACAAGGTGTGCCTGTCGGGTCTCGACGCCATCGCGCTCGCCGACCAGCTGATCCGCGCCGGCGAGTTCGAGATCGTCGTCGCCGGTGGCCAGGAGTCCATGACGAACGCCCCGCACCTGCTGCCGAAGTCCCGCGAGGGCTTCAAGTACGGCGCCATCGAGATGCTCGACGCGATGGCGTACGACGGTCTCACCGACTCCTTCGAGGGCATCGCCATGGGCGAGTCCACCGAGAAGCACAACACCCGCCTCGGCATCGGCCGCGAGGTGCAGGACGAGCTCGCCGCCCTCTCGCACCAGCGCGCCGCCGCCGCCCAGAAGAACGGCATCTTCGAGGCCGAGATCACCCCGGTCGAGATCCCGCAGCGCAAGGGCGAGCCGGTCGTCTTCTCCAAGGACGAGGGCATCCGCGCGGAGACCACCGTCGAGTCCCTCGGCAAGCTCCGCCCGGCCTTCACCAAGGACGGCACCATCACCGCCGGCACCGCCTCGCAGATCTCCGACGGCGCCGCCGCCGTGGTCGTCATGAGCAAGGCGAAGGCGGAGGAGCTGGGCCTGGAGTGGATCGCCGAGATCGGCGCCCACGGCAACGTGGCCGGCCCGGACAACTCCCTCCAGTCGCAGCCGTCCAACGCGATCCTGCACGCCCTCAAGAAGGAGGGCCTGGAGGTCTCCGACCTCGACCTGATCGAGATCAACGAGGCCTTCGCCGCCGTCTCGCACCAGTCCATGAAGGACCTCGGCGTCACCCCCGAAAAGGTGAACGTCAACGGCGGCGCCATCGCGCTCGGCCACCCGATCGGCATGTCCGGCGCCCGTCTGGTGCTGCACCTGGCCCTGGAGCTCAAGCGGCGCGGCGGCGGCGTCGGCGCGGCGGCCCTGTGCGGCGGCGGCGGCCAGGGCGACGCCCTCATCGTCAAGGTCCCCGGCAAGTAAGTCCTTCGGTCAAGGAGCAGCGCACATGGTGGACGTCCCCGAACTCGTCGCCCAGGCACGGGAGGGCAGGCCGCGGGCCGTGGCCCGGCTGATCTCGCTCGTGGAGGGGGCGTCCCCGCAGCTGCGCGAGGTGATGGCGGCGCTCGCGCCGCTCACCGGCGGCGCGTACGTGGTGGGCCTGACCGGCTCGCCGGGCGTGGGCAAGTCCACGTCGACGTCCGCGCTGGTCTCCGCGTACCGCCGGGCGGGCAAGCGGGTCGGCGTCCTGGCCGTCGACCCGTCCTCCCCGTTCAGCGGGGGAGCGCTCCTCGGCGACCGGGTCCGGATGTCGGAGCACGCCTCCGACCCGGGCGTCTACATCCGCTCGATGGCGACCCGCGGCCACCTCGGCGGGCTCGCCTGGTCCGCCCCGCAGGCCATCCGCGTCCTGGACGCGGCGGGCTGCGAGGTGATCCTCGTGGAGACCGTCGGCGTCGGGCAGTCGGAGGTGGAGATCGCCTCCCAGGCCGACACCTCGGTCGTGCTCCTCGCGCCGGGCATGGGCGACGGGATCCAGGCCGCGAAGGCGGGCATCCTGGAGATCGGCGACGTGTACGTGGTGAACAAGGCCGACCGGGACGGCGCGGACGCCACCGCCCGGGAGCTCAACCACATGCTGGGCCTCGGAGAGGCGCGGGCCGCGGGCGACTGGCGGCCGCCGATCGTCAAGACGGTCGCGGCGCGCGGCGAGGGCATCGACGAGGTCGTGGAGGCGCTGGAGAAGCACCGCGCCTGGATGGAGGAGCACGGGGTCCTGGCGGAGCGCCGCCGCGCCCGTGCGGCGCGCGAGGTGGAGACCATCGCGGTCACGGCCCTGCGCGAGCGCATCGGCGACCTGCACGGCGACCGGCGCCTGGACGCCCTCGCCGAGCGGATCGTGGCGGGCGCCCTCGACCCGTACGCGGCCTCCGACGAGCTGGTCGCGAGCCTGACCGGAAACTGACCTCGGGCACGTACGGGAAGGGCCCCTCCGGCGACCGGAGGGGCCCTTCCCGTTGTCTGTCAGGTCACGGCTTGCCGCGGCGGCCGCGGAGCTGCTCGGCGATCGGCTTCAGGGACTCGTGGAGGTCGCCGAGGGCCTCGCCGCTGAGCTGGTCGATGAAGTGCCTGCGCACCGACTCGACGTGGTGCGGGGCGACCTTGCGCATGGTCTCCATGCCGTCGTCGGTCAGGACGGCGTAGAGCCCGCGCCGGTCGGACTCGCAGTTCTCGCGGCGGACGAGACCGGCGTTCTCCATGCGGGTGATCTGGTGCGAGAGCCGGCTCTTCGACTGGAGGGTGGCGGCGGCGAGGTCGCTCATGCGCAGCCGCCGCTCCGCCGACTCCGAGAGGTTCACCAGGATCTCGTAGTCGTTCATCGTCAGGCCGAAGGGCTGGAGGTCCCTCTCCAGCTGGTACGTGAGCATTCTCTGGACGTCCAGGAACGTGCGCCAGGCGCACTGCTCGCCGTCGGTGAGCCAGGGGGTGGCGGTCTCGGTCTCCATGTATGGATTCTACCTAAGAAGTTGAATACTTGACGAAGTCTGGGAGCGCGCGTTCGATCACGTCACACTCCGCAGACTACCGCTCACAGACCGAAGCGACGCTGGAGGTCACCGAGCTGGCCGGGAAGGCGCGGTACCGAACCGGGCACGCTCTGGCCGGAACCGTGCCCACCGGGCACGCCCGCCTGCGCCGGCGGCCCGCCGACCGCCCGCTCCGGCATCAGCAGCTCCGTCGACTGGAGCAGCACCGTGCCCGCCCCGACGAACTCGAACTGGTGCTCCTCGCCGGAGGTCCCGCCGATGCCCGTCAGGGCCCGTACGCCGCCCATCACACCGGTCATGTAGCCGTGGTCGTAATGGTGACAGGGCGAGGGGCAGTCCGCCCAGCCGACCAGCGCCTGCGGGTCCACCCGCATCGGAGGCTCCATGAAGACCACCGGACCGTTCGACGCGGCCACGAACTTGCCCGTGCCGATCAGCGTCACGAACCCCGGCACGATCGACTGCTTCAGCGCCAGCGAGGGCTGGTACGCCAGCAGGTTCCCCGAGCGGATCGTCAGATTGCCCTCGTCCAGGTCGTACGAGTTCACGTCGAAGGCCCGGTCCGCGAGCAGCATCTTCCCGCTGCCCTCGGCCACCACCCAGTCGCTCGCGTGCAGCGGCGAGTGGAAGGACGTCCGCACCAGCCGGTCGAGCCGCCCGTGCCCGATGCCGTTGAACTCGATCCGCCCGTAGTAGGCGATCATCTTCCCCTTCTGCAGGAACCACTGGCTCCCTTTGAGCTCCACGCAGAAGGTGTACGGATTGACGTTGTCGTCCGACGGCAGGGTCATCGGATCGTGGATCACGGGACCGGTCACAGCTTTTCCTCCGAGGCCTGCACGTACACCACACCGTTGCCGCTCAGCTCCAGCTGGAAGGCCTCGCCCGAGCCGCGCCCCACCATGTCGCGCCAGCCGAGCGCGGTGGACAGCTTGTTCCGCACGTCGCCGCGGTGGGCCACGTACGCCTGCGGGTCGACGTGCACCGGGCGCCCGGGGGCGATCGGCAGCTCGATCACCCCGCCGTGCGCCATCACGGCCACCGAGCCGTGCCCGCGCAGGGTCGTGGTGAACAGGCCCTGGCCGGTCACCTGGCCGCGGACCATGCCCATGACCCCGCCCTGCGAGCCCATGAACATCGTGCCCTGCTCCAGGGTCCCGTCGAAGGCGAGCAGCCGGTCCGCCTCGACGTACAGGGTGTCGCCGGTCAGCGCGACCACGTGGACGTGGTGCCCGCCGTGCCCGAACATCACCGTGCCGTTGCCCTCGACCGACATCAGCGGGGTCGCCTCGCCGGCCACCCGGCGGCCGATCATCGACATCAGACCGCCCTGGCCGCCCGCCATGTTCGGCGTGAAAGCGACGTCGCCGCGGTACGCGATCATCGCGCCGCGCTGACTGAACATCCGCTGCCCGGGGACGACGGTCGCCTCGACCATCTTCGAGTTGATCTCGCGGAACGGCATCAGACGTCACCCCCGATCGTGTTCCGCTCGCTCGGCTGGACGTAGACGAGCCCGTCGCCCTCGAAGCGGATCTGGAAGGCCTCGCCGCCGCCCTCGCCCATGAGGGTGCGGAAGGTCACACCCGACTGGAAGTGCTGCTGGAGGTTGCCCTGATGGGCGATGTACGCGCCGGGGTCGACCTGGAGCGGGTACTGCGGGGTCACCCGCAGCACCACCGCGGGGCCGTCCGACATGATCGCCGCCTGGCCCGTGCCCTCGACCGTGGTCGTGAACAGACCGTTGCCGGTGGCGCCGCCGCGCAGCCCCGTGAAGCTGGTGCCGGTGCGCAGCCCCGCGTCGGTGCAGAGCAGATTGCTCGCCTCCACCCAGAGCTTGTCGCCGTGCAGGGAGACGAGGTTGATCTCGGAGGCCCGGTCGGCGAACCAGCAGGTCCCCTGGCCGCGTACCTCCATCACCTCCATCTGCTCACCCGTGAGCCGGCGGGTCACCATGCCGCGCAGGCCCTCACCACCGCCGCTCATCTTCTTGAACGCCATCTGGCCGTCGTAGGCGACCATCGAGCCGTTCTTCGCCTTGACGGCGTCGCCGGCCATGGAGACGGCGAGCACCTTGCTGCCTTGGAGTCGGAACGTTGCCACCCGAGGAAGGTACTGGGCCCCCGGCCAAAGAGACAGCAAAGTGGACGTGCACGGTGACTCCACCCGCCGCTGCGGCGGCGGGCTTCCTGTGCGGAGGCCGTGGCTCCGCACAGAGGGCCAGCCCGGCCCTGCTGAGCCCGTTCAGCGCGCCGACGTGGTCGGCGTTCGCGAGGAAGCCGCATGCCGTGCACTCGAACGTCGCTCGGGTGACGCGGTTCTCCCTGGCGACGTGCCCACAGCGTGGGCACGTACGGGAGGTGTTGCGGGCGTCCACTGCGATCACGCGGCGAGCGGCACTTTCAGCCTTCTGCGCCAGGATCGACAGGAACAGTCCCCAACCCGAGTCGAGGATGCCGCGGTTCAAGCCCGCTTTCGCGGCGGCGCCGTTCGGCGAGAACGCGCCGGGCCGATCGGGATCGGGCTTGGCCTTTGGGACACGGGTCATACCCGCGATGTTCAGCCGCTCGTGGGCGATCACGTCGTGGTCGTGGATCAGCACCTTCGCGGTCTTGTGATGATGGTCACGTCGCTGCCGCCTGATCTTGCCGTGCAGCTTGGCGATCTTCCGGACTGCGGCCCGATGCTTCTTCGACCTCGACCCGGTCCGCTCGGGGAACGTCGAGAGGTGCTGCTGCGCGATGGTCAACGCTTCGGCGGATGCTTCGAGGTAGCGCGGATTCTCGACATGCTCGCCGTTCGATCTGGTGAGGAAATGCGTCACGCCCATGTCGATGCCGATGACCGGCCCGCTGGCGGGAAGCGGCTCGACCGGCACTTCATCGCAGGCGAGGACCACGTACCAGTGTCCGCCCTCACGCTTCACGCTGATCGTCTTGACCCGCCCGCGTACCGGTCGGTGCCGGTGCGCCCGCACGTGCCCGACGCCTTGCAGGCGCACGCGGGTCTGCCGGTCACCCGGCGTGGAGTCCCAGCGGCAGCCGTCCCCGTCCTTCGGGAACAGGACGGTATCGAAGTGCCCCACGCCCTTGAACCTGGGACAGCCGGGGGTGAGACCCGCCTTCACCCGGCGGAAGAACGCATCGAACGCCTTGTCCAGGCGGCGCAGCGTCGCCTGCTGCGAGCTGAACGACCATCGGCCCTGACGATCCGGGTCGAACGCCCGGATCTCCTTGAGCTGGGCGGACTGGTCGGTGTACCTGATGGTCGTTTTCGAGGCGTGCCGGTAGGCACCCCGACGCTCCTGCAGGGCGCCGTTGTAGAGCGAGCAGTGGTCCCGCAGCATCTCGCCCAGGGCGTGGGCCTGCCGGACGGTGGGGCGAAGGCGGAACTTGTGGACACGGATCGATCCCCCACCTCCTCGCTCTTCTGCCGGGAGCGCTTCCCCTGGGTGTCCAGGCGAACCCCACCCCTCCAGCGCTGGTCGTTCCCCGGCTGGGTCATGATGGACGGGCCCTTGTGTATCCGTTCACAAGATCGAACGAAGGTGACCCCCGTCGTGGACATCAAGACTGCATCCTCCCTGCACAGGCTTCGGCTCGTCTCCGCGCCGGAGGCGGTGTCGTTCCTGCTGCTGCTCGTCTGCTCGGTGCTCAAGCGGACGACGGACTTCAACGCGGTGCCGGTCATGGGAGCGGTCCACGGCATTCTCTTCATCCTGTACGTCCTCTTCTGGCTGGACGCCTGGAACAAGACCAAGTGGAGCTTCGGCACCGCCGCCCTCTACTTCGTCCTCTCGGTGCTGCCCCTGGGCGGCTTCTACGCCGAGCGGAAGCTGAAGCGCGAGGCCGAGGACGCCGTCATCGCCTCCCGCGCCGCCCGGGAAGCGGTGAAGGCATGATCGTCGCGTTCTCCGTCACTCCCCTCGGCGTGGGGGAGGAGGTCGGTGAGTACGTCGCCGACGCGGTCCGAGTGGTCCGTGAGTCCGGACTCCCGAACCGGACCGATGCCATGTTCACGTCGATCGAGGGCGAGTGGGACGAGGTGATGGAGGTCGTGAAGCGCGCCGTCGCCGCCGTCGAGGCCCGCGCGCCGCGCGTCTCGGTGGTCATGAAGGTCGACATCCGTCCCGGCGTGACGGACGGCCTGACCGCGAAGGTCGAGACGGTGGAGCGCCACCTCGGCGCCTGACGCCGCACCGTTCGCACGGACTTCGCACGGACTTCGCACGGACTTCGCACGGACGGAGCCCCCGGTCCCGGCTCGGGACCGGGGGCTCCGTCCGTGGCCGGCCGTCACCCGGCTTCCGGCTGCGACACCGCGATGCCCAGCGGGGTCCGCTCGTACAGCACCTGGTGGCCGTACCGCCGCGAGGTGAGCAGCCCCGCGTCCCGCAGCACCGACAGATGTGCGGAGACGGAGGAGGGCGCCCGGCCGAGGAGATGGGCCAGCGCCGTCGTCCCCATCGGCTCGGCCAGGGCGCACAGGACGTCCGCGCGCACCGGGCCGAGAAGCCGGGCGAGGGCCTCGGGGGTGCGGTCCCGGGGCTCGGACCACAGGCCGCCGATCCCGCGCGCCGGGTAGACCACGGTCGGCTGCCAGGGCGGATCGAAGCCGCTCACCACGTCCGGCCAGGTGAACACCGACGGCATCAGGACGAGCCCCTGGCCGTCGAGCGGCCGGTCGTGCTCCCCGGGGTAGTCCACCCGGAGCGTGGCCGTCTCCGCCGCGAAGTCGAAGGCGGGGTGCAGCTCGTCCAGGAGCCGTTCGAGCCCGCCCTCCGCGAGCCGGCGCGAGTGGTACGCCACGTCGGCCTCCAGGAGCGCGCGCAGCCGGGGCCAGTCCGGGGCGATCAGCGCCTCGTACGCGGCCCGGAGCAGGTCCGCGAGCCGCAGCACCGCCCCGGCGGGGTCCGCGAGGAGCCGCCGCCCCTCCTCGGTGTCCGCGGCGCCCGGCGTCTCCGCGAGCGCCCGCTCGAAGTCGTCCAGGACGAGCGAGGGATCGGTCTCCCGTACGGCGGCGATCTCGTCCTCGAAGGCGGCGGCGGGGCCCAGGGGCGGCGGGTAGAGGAAGTCCGGGTTGTGCCCGCGCAGCGGCATGAGCAGCTGCAGCGGCCCGAGGTCGAGCTCCCGCGCGGCGTCGGCGATCCGCCGCATCCAGGGCAGGTGGTACCCCTGCTTCGCGGGCCGCGCGAGCACCCGCACGGCGGAGTGCGTCTCCCAGAGCGGCGAGATCGCGAACCGGATCCGCAGGGGATCGGCCTCACCGAAACGCAGGTGGTACGGCACGACCCCTCCCGGAACATTCGGCTGGACCCGAAAGTCTAGGTCGCGACCCGCATGCCGGGCACGCTGCGCCCATGCCCGAGAACAACACCCGGACGCCGGTGACGGTGCCCGCGCACACCCCTGCCCCGACGCCTCCCGCCCCTGCCGCCGCCCCGGCGGCCCCGGCCCGGGCCGGGGGCCCCGAGGGCCCGCCCACCAGGGGCGCCGTCCCCGACCCCGGGCCCGCCCCGACGCGGGACGCCGCGCCCGCCCCTGCCGCCGAGGGCCCGCCCACCAGGGGCGCCGCCCCCGGCCCCGGCTACCGCGCCGTCTTCGCCGTCCGGGAGTTCCGGTTCGTGTTCGTGGCGCATCTGTGCTCGCTGCTCGGGGTCGTCGTCAGCGAGCTCGCGCTCACCGTGCTCGTGTACGACATGACGGGGTCGCCGCTGCTGTCCTCGCTCACCTTCGCGCTCGGGTTCCTGCCGTACCTCGTCGGCGGCACGCTCCTCGCCGGGCTCGCCGACCGGCTTCCGCCCCGCAGGATCCTCGTCGTCTGCGACCTCGTCTGCGCGGGCTGCGTCGCGGTCATGGTCGTGCCGGCCACGCCCGTCGCGGTCCTGCTCGTGCTGCGCTGCGCCGTCGCCGTCGTCTCGCCCGTCTTCAACGGCACCCGGATGGCGACGCTCGCCGACATCCTCGGCGAGGGCGACCTGTTCGTCCTCGGGCGGTCGCTGCTGAGGATCGTGTCGCAGAGCGCGCTGCTCACCGGCTTCGCCGCCGGCGGCGTCCTCCTCACCGTCGTCCCGCCGCGCGGCGCGCTCGCCGTCACCGCCGCCACCTTCCTCGCCTCCGCGCTCCTGCTCCGGATCGGCACCGTCCGTCGGCCCGCCCGGGCGGGTGAGGCGGCGGACGGCGGGCTCTCCGGGACCTGGGGCGTGCTGCGGAACCGGCGCGTGCGGGCCCTGATGCTGATGTTCTGGGTGCCGCCGCTGTTCGCCGTCGTCCCCGAGGCCCTCGCCGCCCCCTACGCCGACGAGATCGGCGTCTCCACCGCCGCCCTCGGCCTGCTCATGTGCGCGCTGCCCGTCGGCACGATCGCGGGCGAGCTCTTCGCCGGATCGTTCCTCTCCGCCGCGACCCGCTCCCGGATCGTGCTGCCGCTCGCCGTCGTCGGCGTCCTGCCGTACCTCCTGTACGGGCCCCGGCCCGGCGTCGCCCTCGCGGCCGTCGCGCTCTTCCTGGCCGGCGCCACCGGCGCGTACACCCTCGGCCTCGACGCCTGGTTCGTCGCCGCCGTCCCCGAGGAGCAGCGGGGGAGGGCCATGACCCTGATGACGGCGGGCATGATGACCGTCCAGGGCGTCGGGATGGCCGGGGCCGGGATCGCGGCCGAGTTCGCGCCCGTGCACACGGTCGTGGCCGGTACCGGCGTCCTCGGCACCCTGTGCCTCCTCGCCGCCGCCGCCGAGCTGCGCGCGACCGAAAGGCGAGACGGGGCTGACCGGCATATGACCAGTCGATAAGGTCGAAGCGTGTCCAAGCCGCTCAGTCTCCCCTTCGACCCCATCGCCCGAGCCGACGAACTCTGGCAGAAGCGCTGGGGCCCGGTCCCCTCGATGGCCGCGATCACCTCGATCATGCGTGCCCACCAGATCCTCCTCGCGGAGGTCGACGCGGTCGTCAAGCCGTACGGGCTGACCTTCGCGCGGTACGAGGCCCTGGTCCTGCTCACCTTCTCCAAGGCGGGCGAGCTGCCGATGTCCAAGATCGGCGAGCGGCTGCAGGTCCATCCGACCTCGGTGACGAACACGGTGGACCGGCTGGTGAGGTCGGGGCTCGTGAGCAAGCGGCCCAACCCCAACGACGGGCGCGGAACGCTCGCCTCCATCACCGAGAAGGGCCGCGAGGTGGTCGAGTCCGCGACCCGCGACCTGATGGAGATGGAGTTCGGCCTCGGCGCGTACGACGCCGAGGAGTGCGCGGAGATCTTCGCGATGCTGCGCCCGCTGCGGGTGGCGGCGCACGACTTCGACGAGGGCTGAGCCGGGGGCCGGGCGGGGGCCGACCCCCGCGAAGATCGCCCGGAACGTGCCGTTACGCTCGACGGCATGAAATCCAGCGTGCTGACCCGCTACCGCGTCATGGCCTACGTGACCGCGGTCATGCTCCTCATCCTGTGCGCGTGCATGGTCGCCAAGTACGGCTTCGGTGTCGGCGAGGACCTGACCTTCGCGGTCTCCCAGCTCCACGGCGTCCTCTACATCATCTACCTCGTCTTCGCCTTCGACCTGGGCTCCAAGGCGAAGTGGCCGTTCGGCAAGCTCCTGTGGGTGCTGGTCTCCGGCACCATCCCGACCGCCGCGTTCTTCGTCGAGCGCAAGGTCGTCGCCGAGACGCTTCCGCTGGTCAGCGGCGGGCAGCCGCAGCCGGTCAAGGCCTGAGCGTTCACCCCCGCACTGATGTGCGGGGGTTTCCCATCGACATTTACTAGGACGTCCTAGTAAATTCGAAGCATGGACGCTGACGCCATCGAGGAAGGCCGCCGTCGCTGGCAGGCCCGTTACGACAAGGCCCGCAAGCGGGACGCCGACTTCACCACGCTCTCCGGCGACGCCGTCGAGCCGGTCTACGGGCCCCGGCCCGGCGACACCTACGAGGGGTTCGAGCGCATCGGCTGGCCCGGTGAGTACCCCTTCACCCGGGGACTCCACCCGACCGGCTACCGGGGCCGGACCTGGACCATCCGCCAGTTCGCCGGCTTCGGCAACGCCGAGCAGACCAACGAGCGCTACAAGATGATCCTGGCCGCCGGCGGCGGCGGCCTCTCCGTCGCCTTCGACATGCCCACCCTCATGGGCCGCGACTCCGACGACCCCCGCTCCCTCGGCGAGGTCGGCCACTGCGGTGTCGCCATCGACTCCGCCGCCGACATGGAGGTCCTCTTCAAGGACATCCCGCTCGGCGACGTCACGACGTCCATGACGATCTCCGGGCCCGCCGTCCCGGTCTTCTGCATGTACCTGGTCGCCGCCGAGCGCCAGGGCGTCGACCCGGCCGTCCTCAACGGCACGCTCCAGACCGACATCTTCAAGGAGTACATCGCGCAGAAGGAGTGGCTCTTCGAGCCCGAGCCCCACCTGCGCCTCATCGGCGACCTGATGGAGCACTGCGCGGCGAACATCCCCGCGTACAAGCCGCTCTCCGTCTCCGGCTACCACATCCGAGAGGCCGGCGCGACGGCCGCGCAGGAGCTCGCGTACACCCTCGCCGACGGCTTCGGCTACGTGGAGCTCGGCCTCTCCCGCGGCCTCGACGTCGACGTCTTCGCCCCCGGCCTCTCCTTCTTCTTCGACGCGCACCTCGACTTCTTCGAGGAGATCGCCAAGTTCCGCGCCGCCCGCCGCATCTGGGCCCGCTGGATGAAGGAGGTCTACGGCGCCGAGACCGACAAGGCCCAGTGGCTCCGCTTCCACACCCAGACCGCCGGCGTCTCCCTCACCGCCCAGCAGCCGTACAACAACGTCGTGCGCACCGCGGTCGAGGCCCTCTCCGCCGTCCTCGGCGGCACCAACTCCCTCCACACCAACGCCCTCGACGAGACCCTCGCGCTCCCCAGCGAGCAGGCCGCCGAGATCGCGCTCCGCACCCAGCAGGTCCTCATGGAGGAGACCGGCGTCGCCAACGTCGCCGACCCGCTGGGCGGTTCCTGGTACGTCGAGCAGCTCACCGACCGCATCGAGGCCGACGCCGAGAAGATCTTCGACCAGATCAAGGAGCGCGGCCGCCGCGCCCACCCGGACGGCCGGCACCCCATCGGCCCGATCACCTCCGGCATCCTGCGCGGCATCGAGGACGGCTGGTTCACCGGCGAGATCGCCGAGTCCGCCTTCACGTACCAGCGGTCCCTGGAGAAGGGCGACAAGCGGGTCGTCGGCGTCAACGTCCACCACGGCTCCGTCACCGGCGACCTGGAGATCCTGCGCGTCAGCCACGAGGTCGAGTGGGAGCAGGTCCGCGTCCTCGGCGAGCGCAAGGGCCGCCGCGACGACGCCGAGGTCCGCGCCTCCCTCGACGCGATGATCGCCGCCGCCCGCGACGACGTCGAAGATCAGGTCGTCGGTGGCGTCCACGGCGACCGGGTCGAGGTGGTGCGGGAGTTCGCCGCGCTGCTGCGCCCGCTCGCGGCCGGAGAGGACCAGCCGTTTCTGGCGGTCGACTATGGAGGCGCGGATCCGCTCGCGCAGCGGCTCGTCCCGGGTCGACTCGGCCACGACCGCCATGAGGGCCGTCTTCGTCTCGGGCCGTTCGAGGAGGGCCGCGAACTGGAGCACCACGTGCTCGATGTCGGCCTGGAGGGAACCGAGGTCGGGCAGTTCGAGTTCGTCGAAGAGGACGGCGACGGCGTCCACGACGAGCTCGTTCTTGTTGGCCCAGCGGCGGTACAGCGTCGTCTTCGCCACCCCGGCACGGCCCGCCACGTCCCCCATCGTGAGCTTGGACCAGCCCAGGTCGACCAGGGCCGCGCGGGTCGCCTCCAGGATGGCCGCGTCGGCCTCGGTGGAGCGGGGGCGCCCGGTACGGCTGCCGCGGGGGGTGGAGCGGGGACACATCGACGACATGGAAAGCGACCATACCCGCCGGTAGGTATACCGCCAGGGGTCCGCGGTGTGAGGCAGTTCACCGCCCGGAACCCCCTCGCGCCCTCCCGTGGGATCCGTCCCTGGAGTTACGCTACGACCTGTAGCGAAAGGCATTGAGCGGCCTGAGCGACAACCAGCGCACCGGGTGGGGACCCGGTGCGGAGCGAAGGTGCCGGGTGGGGACCCGGTGCCGCCGAAGACGAAGAACCGTGTCGTCCGCGCGTCTCGCACACACCGGCGGGAGATGCGCGGACGGCACGGTTCAGCCATGGCTTACCGGTTACGCGCGCGGAAGGGGGAGGATGTATCCATGCAGCCCCGAAACATGTCCATGAGCGGCGTCGTCGACCTCGCCGCGGTGAAGGCGGCCGGAGAGGCCAAGGCGAAGGCGGAGCAGGCGCGCGCCGAGTCCGTCCGGCAGGGTGGTTCCGCCGCGGTGCCCCCGTCGGCCCTGGTGATCGACGTCGACGAGGCCGGCTTCGAGCGCGATGTGATCCAGCGCTCCGCCGAGGTTCCGGTCGTCCTCGACTTCTGGGCCGAGTGGTGCGAGCCGTGCAAGCAGCTCGGCCCCCTCCTGGAGCGCCTCGCCGTCGAGTACAACGGCCGCGTCCTGCTCGCGAAGATCGACGTCGACGCCAACCAGATGCTGATGCAGCAGTTCGGCATCCAGGGAATTCCGGCCGTTTTCGCGGTGGTCGCCGGCCAGGCGCTCCCGCTCTTCCAGGGCGCGGTGCCCGAGGCCCAGATCCGGGAGACCCTCGACCAGCTGATCCTGGTCGGCGAGGAGCGCTTCGGTCTCACCGGCATCGTCGTGGACGCGGACGCCGACGCCCCGGCCTCCGCCGCGCGGCCGGCCGGTCCGTACGACGCCCTCCTCCAGGCCGCCATGACGGCGCTCGACGCCGGCGACCTGGCGGGTGCCGTCCAGGCGTACGAGAACGTGCTCGCCGACGACCCGGCCCACCCGGAGGCCAAGCTCGGCCTGGCGCAGGCCGAACTGCTCACCCGGGTGCGGGACATGGACCCCGCCGCCGTCCGCAGGAACGCGGCGGACGGCCCGGCCGACGTCACCGCGCAGATCGCCGCCGCCGACCTCGATCTGGTGGGCGGTCACGTGGAGGACGCCTTCGGCCGCCTCGTGGAGACCGTGCGCCGCACGGCGGGCGAGGACCGGAACGCGGCGCGGGTGCGCCTCCTGGAGCTGTTCGAGGTGATCGGTTCCGACGACCCGCGCGTGACGGCGGCCCGACAGGCCCTCGCACGGGTGCTGTTCTAGCTCCCTGGGCGCGCCGGATCGTCTGACGATTTGGCAGCAGGGTGACAAATCGCGGCCGCGCTTTACCAAAACTTGGTAATCGCGGCCGCTGTTACTTGTAGTAAATCGAACCCGGCGTTCTGTCCGTATTCATCCGATGATCTCCTGACATTCCCCGTCGCTCGAACGCACCCAGCGTGCCCGTTCGGTCCCGCCCCGCCATGGCGTGGTTATCCCCCCGTTACTAGCCGGTAATGAACCCCCTTGTGCGGGGGCCCGGAATGGACCACGATCGGCGACGCTCGGTCCGAACCGCATCACCCCGGCAACCAACCGGGATCGCGGCGAGGGTCCCCACCGAGTCGACCGGTGTTCCGGCACCGGTCGCGGACAGGGGGGTTCCCGCTCTCATCGAACGGGGCCTGTCCGAACAGGTCGCGCTCCAAGGCGCGCCCATGGTTGTCGCTCGGGGGTGATCGCCGGTGATTCGGACGCGCATCGCGCCGCCTGATGCCTCGGCGCTCTCCTTCCCGAGGACGTAGCTCTTCTCCCATCCCAGGGTGACCTCCCGGGGTCTCTCCGGAGATGTACGTCCGAGAAGGAGGAATTCTCATGAAGTCCCAGGTTCGTGGCGGAACCAGATGGAAGCGGTTCGCCGTCGTCATGGTCCCGAGCGTGGCCGCGACGGCCGCGATCGGCGTCGGCCTCGCCCAGGGCGCGCTCGCCGCGTCCTTCAGCATTTCCGGCCAGGAGTTCAAGGTCCACGCCGACAAGCTCGAGGGCACGGACTTCGTCCAGTACGGCAGCGTGGACCCCGGCAAGGACCTGGAGGGCAAGGACTTCGCCGCCCCCGTGGCCGTGTCCGGCTTCTCCACCGCCAAGATCACGAACATGTGCCAGTCGGTCGTGACGCCGAAGGTGCCGTTCATCAACGACTCGGTCACCCTCCGTCTGACGGCCGGCACCAAGGCCGCCCAGAGCGGCAGGGACGAGGACAAGGTCCAGGCGTCGGGCATCTACCTCGATGTCTCCGACCTCAAGACCGACGCCGAGTTCACCAACCTCGACCTCGGTGTCGCCGCGGGCGCGCTCGCGAAGGCGCCGGGCAAGCCGGGCATCCAGCCGAACACCAAGGCCAACCCGTACGGCTTCGGCCAGCGCGCCGACGTGGCGACGCTGAGCAACGTGGAGCAGAAGGCCTGGGCCACCACGGCCGCCACCTTCAAGCTGCCCGGCCTGCACCTGTCGCTGCACAAGGGCACGGACGCCGAGTGCTTCTAGGGCCGGCCGGTCCGTAAGGACCGATCCGTTCCGGAGGGTGGGGCCGCCACGTGCGGTCCCACCCGCCAGGTCCCTTCTCCTCATCTTTCTCAGCAACACCGCTTCCAGGGAGCTGTTCCATGAGCGCCGAGATCCCCGCCTCCCGCGAAGTCCCCAAGAAGGCGAACCGGTTCAAGGTCTGGCGGCAGACCAGGCCCTTCTGGGCGGGACTGTTCACCATGCTGGGCGGCGTGCCGATCGCCTACCTCCCGTACGGGGACATGCGGCTCGGCAACATGACGCTCGCCATGGCGACGACCGCCGGAGCCGGCGCGCTGATCATCGGAGTCCTGCTCATCACGCTCGGACTGACGATGTGGTTCCAGCCCGTCGTCCGGGTGTTCGCGGGCATCGCGACGATCGTCCTGGCCCTCGTCTCCATCCCGGTGTCGAACTTCGGCGGCCTCGTCATCGGATTCCTGTTCTCCCTCATCGGTGGTGCCATGTCCGCCTCCTGGGCGCCCGCACCCCCGGTCGAGGAGACCGAGGACGCACAGCACGACGGTCACCCCGAGGCCTCCCACGAGACCGGCGCGGAGCCCGGGACGGAGGCCGTGCCCGCGGCCGTGCTCCCGGAGCAGCGCGAGGCGGAGCACATGGCGACCGAAACCACGACCGACGCCAACGGCGGGAGGAACAGTGCGGGGTGACGAGAATCAGCCGGCGCTCGCGAAGCAGGGCCCGCGGCACGCGGCCCCGCGCAAGTCGCTGCTGACCAGGATCCAGGGCCCCGCCGGGAAGGCGATGGCACTGGCGGCCATGCCGACCGCGGTGCTCGTGGGCATGGGCCTCACGCCCAAGCTCGCCCTCGCGGACGACAAGGAGATCCCCTTCGCCCCCGGCCCCTGTGTGACGCGCTCGGACGAGCCGACGCCCGAGGCGAGCGAGACGGCGAAGCCGACGGAGAGCGCGAAGCCCACCGCCACCGCCTCGCCGACGGACACCCCCACGGCGACCGCCACGCCCTCCGCCACCGTGACGCCGGACGCGACCCCGACGCCCACCGCGACGCAGACCGGCCAGACGGCCGCGCCGCAGGCGCAGGAGCGCGAGGCGACCGCCCCCGCGCCCACCGCGACCCCCACGGCCACCGCCACCCCCTCGCCGACGCAGTCCAGGAACCCGCTGGACCCGCTGGGCGTGGGCGACGCCCTGAAGGACCTCCTCGACGGCCCGGACAAGACGCCGACGGCCGCGCCCACGACGACGGCTCCCACCACGGCCGCGCCCACCCCGACGGAGGCCCCCGCCGACAAGGCGCCGGCGACCGACGCGCCCGCCCCGACCGCCACGGCCTCCGCCTCCGCGCAGTCGAGGACCGCGGAGGATCCGGCCGCGCAGCGGACGAGGACGGCGATCGAGCGGGCCGCCGCCCAGGCCGGCGCGAAGGTCGAGGAGCTCCCCGAGAGCGCCAAGGGCCTCGACGCCAAGAAGGACACGGACATACCCGACGGGGCCAAGCCCCGCTTCCCGTGCCCCGAGTACGACGCCCAGGCCCTCGCCGACGCCGACCTCGAACCGGGCATCCCGCTGCTCCCGGACGAGCCGTGGCGCCTGGAGAGCACCCTGCTCAACCTGACCGGCCTGAAGTACCACGGCATCGTCGAGGTGAAGACCGGCAGCGGCAAGATCAAGAAGGTCCTGAAGTTCACCGCGACCTCGATCGACATCAAGGACCTGCACCAGCTGGCGGAGCACTCCGACGGCCGCACGGCGCACGTCCGCTCCAAGCCGGGCTCGACCTCGACCATCCGCAACGGCACGGTGACCATGTACACGGAGGAGCTGAAGGGCAACCTCTTCGGCATCGTCCCGGTCACCTTCGCCCCGGACTCCCCGCCCCCGCTCGACGTCCCCTGGGCCTTCTTCACCAACGTGAAGCTCAAGCAGGCGGGCCAGTTCGGCGGCACCCTCACGGTCAAGGGCCTCCACAACACGATCGAGCCCAGCTGACCCCCGTACCCCTTCCGGGAGCCGCACACGACGAGGGCCCCCGTCCGATCCGGACGGGGGCCCTCGTCATGGCGTCGGGGCGGCGTCAGTCGCGCTGGCCGCCGCCCAGGTGGTGGACGCGGACCATGTTGGTCGTGCCGGGGACGCCGGGGGGCGAGCCGGCGGTGATGACCATGGTGTCGTTCTCGTTGTAGCGCTGGAGCTTGAGGAGCTCGGCGTCGACGAGGTCGACCATGGCGTCCGTGTTGTCCACGAAGGGGACGAGGAAGGACTCGACGCCCCAGCTCAGGGTGAGCTGGTTGCGGGTGTTCTCGTCGGTCGTGAAGGCGAGGATCGGCTGCTGCGCCCGGTAGCGGGAGAGGCGGCGGGCGGTGTCGCCGGACTGGGTGAAGGCGATGAGGGCCTTGCCGCCCAGGAAGTCGGCGATCTCGCAGGCCGCGCGGGCGACGGAGCCGCCCTGGGTGCGCGGCTTCTTGCCCGGGACCAGGGGCTGGAGGCCCTTGGAGAGCAGCTCCTCCTCGGCCGCGGCGACGATCTTCGACATCGTCTTGACGGTCTCGATCGGGTAGGCGCCGACCGAGGACTCGGCCGACAGCATGACCGCGTCCGCGCCGTCCAGGATCGCGTTGGCGACGTCGCTCGCCTCGGCGCGGGTCGGCCGCGAGTTGGTGATCATCGACTCCATCATCTGGGTGGCGACGATGACCGGCTTCGCGTTCCGGCGGCAGAGCTCCACGAGGCGCTTCTGCACCATCGGGACCTTCTCCAGCGGGTACTCCACGGCGAGGTCGCCACGGGCCACCATGACCGCGTCGAAGGCGGCGACGACGTCGGCCATGTTCTCGACGGCCTGCGGCTTCTCGACCTTGGCGATGACGGGGACCCGGCGGCCCTCCTCGTCCATCACCTTGTGGACGTCCTTGACGTCGTCGGCGTCCCGGACGAAGGACAGGGCGACCATGTCGCAGCCCATCCGCAGGGCGAAGCGGAGGTCCTCGATGTCCTTCTCCGACAGGGCGGGGACGTTGACCGCCGCGCCGGGCAGGTTGATGCCCTTGTGGTCGGAGATGACGCCGCCCTCGACCACGATGGTCTTGACCCGGGGGCCGTCGACCTCGACGACGCGCAGCTCGACGTTGCCGTCGTTGATCAGGACCTGGTCGCCCTTGGCCACGTCGCCGGGCAGGCCCTTGTAGGTGGTGCCGCAGATCGACTTGTCGCCGGGGACGTCCTCGGTGGTGATGGTGAACTCGTCACCGCGCACCAGCTCGACCGGTCCCTCGGCGAAGGTCTCCAGACGGATCTTCGGGCCCTGGAGGTCGGCGAGGACGCCGACGGCGCGCCCGATGTCCGCGGAGACCTGCCGGAGGCGGTCGTACCGCTCCTGGTGTTCCGCCTGGGAACCGTGGCTGAAGTTGAATCGGGCCACGTTCATACCGGCCTCGATGAGAGCCTTCAGCTGCTCATACGAGTCGACGGCGGGGCCCAGCGTGCAGACGATTTTGGAACGGCGCATGAGGCGGATCCTATCGGTTTGTTTCACTGCGGAATATTCCGTCTGGCGGAAAGTACAAATGGGCGCGGGTCCGCTCAGGCGTTCACTTCTCCGCGCACCAGTGCGTAGCTCTGCCGGGCGATCTCCAGCTCCTCGTCCGTCGGCACCACGGCGACCGCCACCCGCGCGTACACCGGCGAGATGATCCGGGCCTCGTCCGAGCGGACGGAGTTGAGGTCGGAGTCCACCGCGAGCCCCAGCTCCTCCAGGCCCGTGATCGCGGCCTCGCGCACCGGCGCGGCGTTCTCGCCGACCCCCGCCGTGAAGGCCACCGCGTCCACCCGCCCGAGGACGGCGTAGTACGCCCCGATGTACTTCTTCAGGCGGTGGACGTAGATGTCGAAGGCGAGCGCCGCCCGCTCGTCGCCCTCGTCGATCCGCCGGCGGATCTCCCGCATGTCGTTGTCGCCGCAGAGGCCCACCAGACCGGACTTCTTGTTCAGGAGCACGTCGATCTCGTCCGTCGACATGCCCGCCACCCGCTTGAGGTGGAAGGTCACCGCCGGGTCGATGTCGCCCGAGCGGGTGCCCATGACCAGGCCCTCCAGGGGGGTCAGGCCCATCGAGGTGTCCACGCACCGGCCGCCCCGCACCGCCGAGGCGGAGGCGCCGTTCCCCAGGTGCAGCACGATCACGTTCACCTCCTCCGGCTCCTTGCCGAGCAGCCGCGCCGTCTCCCGCGAGACGTACGCGTGCGAGGTGCCGTGGAAGCCGTACCGGCGGATGCGGTGCGCGTCGGCGGTCTCCACGTCGATCGCGTACCGCGCCGCCGACTCCGGCATCGTCGTGTGGAAGGCCGTGTCGAAGACCGCCACCTGCGGCAGGTCCGGGCGCAGCGCCATCGCCGTACGGATGCCGACGAGGTTTGCCGGATTGTGCAGCGGCGCCACCGGCACGAGCCGCTCGATCTCCGCGAGCACCTCCTCGTCGATGACCGTCGGCTCGGTGAACCGCAGCCCGCCGTGCACCACCCGGTGGCCGATCGCCGCCAGCTCGGAGGAGTCCAGGCCCAGACCGTCCGCCGCCAGCTCCTCGGCGACCGCCTTCAGCGCGGCCGCGTGGTCGGCGATCGGCCCGTTCCTCTCGCGCCTCTCCCCGCCCTGGAGCGGGGTGTGGACGATCCGGGAGGTCTCCTCGCCGATCCGCTCGACCAGGCCCTGCGCGAGCCGGCGGTCGCCCTTCATGTCGAGCAGCTGGTACTTCACCGACGAGGAGCCGGAGTTGAGGACCAGAACGCGGGTCGGTGTCGTCATGCGGGGAGCTCCTGGGCCTGGGACTGGATCGCCGTGATGGCGACCGTGTTGACGATGTCGCTGACGAGGGCGCCGCGCGAGAGGTCGTTCACCGGCTTGCGCAGGCCCTGGAGCACCGGCCCGACGGCCACGGCACCGGCCGAACGCTGCACGGCCTTGTAGGTGTTGTTGCCCGTGTTGAGGTCCGGGAAGATCAGCACGGTCGCCTGGCCCGCCACCTCCGAACCCGGCAGCTTCGTCGCCGCCACGGACGGCTCGACGGCCGCGTCGTACTGGATCGGACCCTCGATCCGCAGCTCCGGATGCGCCTCGCGGACCAGCTTCGTCGCCTCCCGCACCTTGTCGACGTCGGCGCCGGAGCCCGAGGTGCCCGTCGAGTACGAGAGCATCGCGATCCGCGGCTCCACGCCGAAGCGGGCCGCGGTCGCCGCCGACTGGACGGCGATGTCCGCGAGCTGCTCGGCGTCCGGATCCGGGTTGACCGCGCAGTCGCCGTACACCAGCACCTTGTCGGCGAGGCACATGAAGAAGACCGAGGAGACGATCGACGCGTCCGGCTTCGTCTTGATGATCTCGAACGCGGGCCGGATGGTCGCCGCCGTCGAGTGCACGGACCCCGACACCATCCCGTCGGCCAGGCCCTCCTGGACCATCAGGGTGCCGAAGTAGTTCACGTCCGAGACGACGTCGTACGCCAGCTCCACGGTGACGCCCTTGTGGGCCCGCAGCGCCGCGTACTGCTCCGCGAACGCGTCGCGCAGCTCGGAGGTCTGCGGGTCGATCAGCTGCGTGTCGCCCAGGTCCACGCTCAGGTCGGCGGCCTTCTTGCGGATGGTCTCGACGTCGCCGAGCAGGGTCAGGTCGCAGACGTCACGGCGGATCAGCACGTCGGCGGCGCGCAGCACCCGCTCCTCGGCGCCCTCCGGGAGCACCACCCGGCGCCGGTCGGCCCGCGCCTGCTCGAGCAGCTCGTGCTCGAACATCATCGGCGTGACCCGGCCGCTGCGCGCGACCGAGATCCGCTTGAGGAGGTCGGCGGTGTCCACGTGCCGCTCGAAGAGGCCGAGGGCGGTCTCCGCCTTGCGCGGGGTCGCCGCGTTCAGCTTGCCTTCGAGCGCGAACAGCTCGGCGGCGGTCGGGAAGCTGTTGCCGGGCACGGAGATGACGGGGGTTCCGGGCGCGAGGCGGGCCGCCAGGGTCAGGATCTCCTCGCCGGGCCGCTCGTTCAGGGTGAGCAGCACGCCCGCGATCGGCGGGGTGCCCGCCGAGTGCGCGGCGAGCGCGCCGACGACCAGGTCGGCCCGGTCCCCGGGGGTGACGACCAGACAGCCCGGGGTCAGCGCGTGGAGGAAGTTCGGCAGCATCGCGCCGCCGAAGACGAAGTCGAGCGCGTCCCGCGCGAGCCCCGCGTCGTCGCCGAGGAGGACGGTGGCGCCGAGCGCGTGGGTGATCTGGGCGACGGTGGGCGCGGCGAGCGCCGGCTCGTCCGGCAGGACGTAGCACGGTACGGGGAGCCGGGCCGCGAGCCGCTCGGCGATGGCCTCGCGGTCCTCGCCGGCCACCCGGTTGACGACCATCGCGAGGACGTCGCAGCCGAGTCCGTCGTACGCCCGGAAGGCGTTGCGCGCCTCGGCGCGCACGGACTCGGCGGGCTGGCCCTTGCCGCCGACGACCGGGATGACGGAGGCGCCGAACTCGTTGGCGAGGCGGGCGTTGAGCGCGAGCTCGTCGGGGAGCTGGGTGGCGGCGAAGTCGGTGCCGAGGACGAGGACGACCTCGTAGTCGCGGGCGACGGCGTGGAAGCGGTCGACGAGCCGGGACACCAGCTCGTCGGTGCCCTGCTCGGCCTGGAGCGCGGAGGCCTCGTGATAGTCCATGCCGTAGACCGTCGACGGGTCCTGGGTGAGCCGGTAGCGGGCGCGCAGCAGGTCGAACAGCCGGTCGGGACGGTGGTGCACGAGGGGCCGGAACACCCCCACCCGGTCCACCTGACGGGTGAGGAGCTCCATGACTCCCAGCTCGACGACCTGGCGGCCGTCACCGCGGTCGATCCCGGTCACGTACACGCTGCGCGTCACGCCGTGGTCTCCTGTCCAGTCCTGCGGAAGGGGCCGGAAGGGTGCCCTCGCGGCACCTTCTCCGCGGCCCGTGCGTCAATCGACAGTGCTCAGAAAGCCCCGATAGGGCGGCATTACCCCCTTGACAATACCCCCGGCGATGGTTACGCCGCCCGCCGGACGAAGGGCCCGGGGACCAGGGACGAAAGGCCTCCCCGGGGCCGCCGGGAAGGACGCGCGGACGTCCGGCGAGCGCGCCCGCCGGTAACGGCGTGTGAGAATCGAGGTGGCTCATAACGGACCGCGACCGAGCAGGAGACACAGCACGATGCGCATCGGAGTTCTCACCGCAGGCGGCGACTGCCCCGGCCTGAACGCAGTGATCCGGTCGGTCGTGCACCGGGCCGTCACCCACTACGGCGACGAGGTCATCGGCTTCGAGGACGGCTACGCGGGCCTGCTCGACGGCCGCTACCGCGCCCTCGACCTCAATGCCGTCAGCGGCATCCTCGCCCGCGGCGGCACCATCCTCGGCTCCTCCCGCCTGGAGCGCGACCGCTTCCGCGCGGCCTGCGACAACGCCAAGGAGCTCATCGAGAAGAGCGGCTTCGACGCGCTCGTCCCGATCGGCGGCGAAGGCACCCTCACCGCCGCCCGGATGCTCCACGAGGCCGGCGTGCCGGTCGTCGGCGTCCCCAAGACCATCGACAACGACATCTCCTCCACCGACCGCACCTTCGGCTTCGACACCGCCGTCGGCGTCGCCACCGAGGCCATGGACCGGCTCAAGACCACCGCCGAGTCCCACCAGCGCGTGATGGTCGTCGAGGTGATGGGCCGGCACGCCGGCTGGATCGCCCTGGAGTCCGGCATGGCCGGCGGCGCCCACGGCATCTGCCTTCCCGAGCGGCCCTTCGACCCGGCCGACCTGGCCAAGATGGTCGAGGAGCGCTTCGCCCGCGGCAAGAAGTTCGCCGTCATCTGCGTCGCCGAGGGCGCCCACCCCGCCGCGGGCACGATGGACTACGACAAGGGTGAGATCGACCAGTTCGGCCACGAGCGCTTCCAGGGCATCGGCACGGCCCTCGCGTACGAACTGGAGCGCCGCCTCGGCAAGGAGGCCCGTCCCGTCATCCTCGGTCACGTCCAGCGCGGCGGCACGCCGACCGCGTACGACCGCGTCCTCGCCACCCGCTTCGGCTGGCACGCGGTGGAGGCCGTGCACCGCGGCGACTTCGGCCGGATGACGGCCCTGCGCGGCACGAACGTCGAGATGGTGCCGCTGGCCGAGGCCGTGACCCAGCTCAAGACGGTCCCGGAGGACCGCATGCGCGAGGCGGAGTCGGTCTTCTAGAGCGGGACCCGTCCGGTGCGGCTCCGGTCACCGGAGCCGTACGGGACGGCCTTCCGGCCCCTCCGCCGGGACCTCCGCCCCGACTTCTCCCGACGCCTCCCCCGGAAATGCCGGATTCCGCCCTTGAGCCCCGGCGCGGGATCAACAAGGCTGGGGGCCTGTCCCGGACATGCCCCGACCCTGTCCGGCGGAAAGGGGGAGGCGCGGATGACGCCGGGGGAGCACGCTCCTGATCCGCGGACCGCACGGGAGGAGCCCGCGGCAGGCGGCTTGTACGGACCCGGCCCGGCGGCCACGGGCCCGGCCGCCGCCGAGGACCCCGGAGAACCGCCCGCCTGGCCCGGCACCCCCGAAGCCCCGGATCCCGGCGAGGCCCGTCCGGGGCCCCGGACCCGGATACGGCGCGGCCTGGTCGCGGCGATCGCGTTCGCGGGGCTCGTGCTCGCCGGTGTCAGTGTCGTCGCCTTCCTGAAGGACGGGCAGGCCGGACACCCGCCCCGCAGGCCCACCGCACCGGCCGCCGGGGACGTCCGCATCCGGGTGGCCGGCACCGAGTTCTGCCTCGGCGAGCGGCGCGGCGCCCGCACCGGGCAGGTGCACCAGGTGCCGTGCGCCGCGGCGGGCCTCCCGCGCTATTCGCTGGCGGAGCTGGGCGGCGGACGGTGGAGGATCGTTTCGCACCACCCCGACCTCGGCCCCGGCTGCTCCGGCATCCCCTCCGGGGGCCGGATACCCGGCGCCGCGTACGAGGACGCCGCGTGCGGCGACCCGACCCGGGTGGAGGCCTTCGCCCTGGAGGCGTACGGCACCCCCGTCGAGGGCTACCGGATCGTCCCGGCCGACCCGGCGACCCCCGGCAGCTGCGTCACCGTCGTCGGCGACCGCGAGGCCGCCTGGGCGCGGCTCGCCCAGGCGGCCTGCGCGCCGGACGCGGCGGGCCAGCTCTTCGACTTCGACCGGGACTGAGGTCAGGCGGCCTCCACCAGCCGGGCCCTGAGCGCCGTCACCACCGCCGGGTCGAGCCCGACGTGGCCGGTGACGTACCCGTACACCGAGCCGTACCGCCCGCGCAGGTCCGCGAGGAACAGCCGGATGATGTCGGCGGGCGCCCGGCCGAAGCCCGGCCAGCGCGGCTCCCGGCCCGGGTGCGTCGCCCGCCAGTCGCCGATCAGCCGCTCCGTGGCCAGCTCGGTGAGCGCGAAGTCCGCGAGGATCTCCTCGTCCGGGACGTCCAGGAGGGCGAGGACGACGGCCGCGAGCAGACCCGTGCGGTCCTTCCCGGAGGCGCAGTGGAAGACGAGCGGCTCCTGGGCGGCGGCGATCAGCTCCAGGGCCGCACGGAGCTCCTCCGCCCCGTCCTCGGCGACCTCGGCGAACCGGTCGGCGAGGTAGCGCCAGGGGTCCAGGGCCGGATCGACCGCCTCCTGGTCGTAGGGGCGGTGCTCGATGGAGAGGTTGTGCCAGGAGACCCCCTCGGTCTCCGGCAGGCGGCCCTTGCCGGCGATCTCCCACGGATAGCGCAGGTCGATCACCGTGCCCACGCCCAGCGCGCGGAAGCGCTCCAGGTCGTCGGGGCCGGCGTCCGCGAGCTTGCCGAGGGAGTCGGAGCGGTAGAGGGTCTCCCACCGCACGGTGCCGCCGTCGGCGGTCCGATAGCCGCCCAGATCACGGAAGTTGTGGAGTCGGTCGAACGGTATGTGTCGTCTCACGGCGCCAATGTACGGGCCGGTCCCGCCGTCACGGGCCGGGCCCCGCTGCCACGGGCCGGGTCCCGCCGTCATAGGCCGACCGCCGCCCAGAAGCTGTCGGTTATCCCGTCCAGATAGGCGCGTCCTTCGTCGCCGGTCGCCCCCGGCGCGCCCCAGCTGCTGACCGCCGCCATCCGCGCGTGGTAATCCGCGTGGAGCCGCTGCAGCGCGGGCTCCACGGTCCGCTTGGGCAGCGGCACCATCTTCAGGACCGGTTTCACGTACGCCTGCCAGCGCGTGGCGGCCGCGTTGCGCAGCAGTTCCGCGAGCGGCTCGTCGCCGCCGGTCGCGGTGATCAGGGCGCGCGGGCCGAGACCGAGCGCCTCGGCGAGGGCGGCCGTCTGGCGTTCGGTGCCGCGCCAGCGGCCCTCGTCCTCCATCCGCTGGTACGCGGAGGCCGACACGCCCACCAGCCGGGCGAGGTCCTCGGCGGCGAGCCCGCGCGCGACCCGGTGCTCGCGGAGGGTGGCGGGGGCGGCGATCAGGTCCACGGGGGAGCACCACAGGACGCCCGCGAGGGCGGTGAGCTCCTGCTCGTCCGGGATCGCCCGGCCGCGCTCCCAGGCGACCACGGTGTCGGGGTGGACGAGGAGGCCGTACTGGGCTCGCAGGCCGTACGCGACATGCTCCGGGGCCATGCCGAGGCCCTCGCGGAGCCGGCGCGCGGCCTGGGCGTCGAAGGGTGGGGAGGGTTGGTGCACCCGGCCACGGTAGGTATCGGAAGTGACGGGTGGCTACGGTGCGTTCCCCCAACGTGCGTCGTCGTAGGAACATGGGAACCGGACGGTAACCCTACGGATGCTCAGTGTCCGCGCGCGGGCCCGTCGAGCCAGCGGTACTGGAGCTCGGGCCGCCCTATCTGCCCGTACTGCGGGGCGCGCACGGCCCGGCCCCCGGTGACCAGGTGCTCCAGATAGCGGCGCGCGGTGATCCGCGAGATCCCGACGGCCGCGCCCGCCTCGGCGGCGGTCAGCCCCGCCGGGGTCGCGCGGAGCGTACGGGTCACCGCTTCGAGCGTCGGGGCGCTCAGCCCCTTGGGGAGCGTGGCGGGCTGCGGCGCCCGCAGCGTGGCCAGGGCCCGGTCCACCTCCTCCTGCCCGGAGGCCTCCCCGGCGGCCGCCCGGAACTCGGCGTACCGGACGAGCCTGTCCCGCAGCGTGGCGAACGCGAAGGGCTTCAGCACGTACTGGACGACCCCGAGGGACACCCCCTCGCGGACGACCGCCAGGTCTCGGGCCGAGGTCACGGCGATGACGTCCGCGGAATGCCCGACGGCCCGCAGGGCGCGCAGCAGCTGGAGGCCGTGCCCGTCGGGCAGGTACAGGTCGAGCAGGATCAGGTCGACGGGCGTCCGGTCCAGGATCCGCACGGCCGCGGCCCGCGAATGCGCCACCCCGACGACCTGGAAGCCCTCGACGCGTCCGGCGTAGAGGGCGTGGGCATCGGCGGCGACGGGATCGTCCTCGACGACGAGGACCCGGAGGGGGCTCGTGCTCATGCGGACACCTCCGGGGTGGCGGGACGGGGGGCTTCGGGGGTGCGGGGGGCGCCGGAGTCCCCGGGGCCGCCGTCTGCCGGCCCGCCCTCCCGTGGCAGCGGCACAGGCACCGGCAGCGGCAGTCGTACGGTGAACTGGGCGCCGCCCTCCGCCGCCTCCGTGAGGTCCAGCGTGCCCGAGGCGCGGGAGACCGCCTGGCCGACCAGGGCCAGGCCGAGGCCGCGGCCGGGGCCTCGGGTGGACCAGCCGCGGCCGAGGACGGCCTCGCGGTCGGAGGGGCGGACCCCGGGGCCGTTGTCGCCGACGCGGAGCAGGAGTTCGCCGTCGCCCGCGCGGGCGGCGACCGTGACGGTGACGCGGGCGTGCGGGGTGCCGCCGGCCGCCTCGACCGCGTTGTCGATGAGGTTGCCGAGGATCGTCACCAGGTCCCGGGAGGGCAGGGCCGCAGGCACCCGGCCGTCGTCGATGCGGCTGTCCTCGGTGAGGACCAGCTCCACGCCCCGCTCGTTGGCCTGTGCCGCCTTGCCGAGCAGCAGCGCCGCGAGGACGGGTTCGCCGACGGCGTCGACGACCCGGTCGGTCAGCGCCTGCGCGAGCTCCAGTTCCGCCGTCGCGAACTCCACCGCCTCCGCCACCCGGCCCAGTTCGATCAGCGACACGACCGTGTGCAGCCGGTTCGCCGCCTCGTGGGCCTGGGAGCGCAGCGCCTCCGTGAAGCCCCGCTCGGAGTCCAGCTCGCCGGAGAGCGCCTGGAGTTCGGTGCGGTCCCGGAGCGTGACGACGGTGCCGCGCCGCTCCCCGCCCACCACCGGGCGGGTGTTGACCACGAGGACCCGCTCGGCCGTCAGGTGCGTCTCGTCGACGCGCGGCTCCGAGGAGAGCAGCGCCCCGGTCAGCGGGGCGGGCAGGCCGAGTTCGGCGGCGGACCGGCCGACGACCCCCTCGTCCAGGCCGAGCAGCTCCCGCGCGCCGTCGTTGATGAGGGCGATCCGCCGCCGTCCGTCGAGCATCACGAGCCCTTCGCGGACCGCGTGCAGCGCGGCCTCGTGGTAGTCGTGCATCCGGCTCAGCTCGGTGGCGTTCATGCCGTGCGTGTGGCGGCGCAGGCGCGCGTTCACGACGTACGTCCCCGCGCCGCCGAGCGCGAGCGCCGCGCCCGCCGTCCCGAGCAGCGCGGTCACCTGCTGCCGTACCTGCTCGCTGATCTTGTCGATGGTGATGCCCGCGCTGACCAGGGCGACGACCCGGCCGTGGTCGAGGACGGGCGCCACCGTCCGGACGGAGGGGCCGAGGACGCCGAGGTGCGTCTCGGAGTAGAGCCGGCCCCGCCGGGCCTCCTCGATGTGACCGAGGTACGTGCGCCCGATCTGCGCCGGCTCGGGATGCGTCCAGCGGGTGCCGTCCGGGGCCATGATCACCACGAAGGCGACGCCCGCGTGGCGGCGCAGCGATTCCGCGTACGGCTGGAGGGCGGCGGTCGGGTCGGCGGAGCGGGCGGCGGCGACCACGGACGGGGAGTCGGCGACGGCGGCGGCGGTCGCGGTGGCCTGGCGCCGCGCGGTCTCCTCGGCCTGCGTCCGGTCCGTGAGGTACGCGAAGACCACGCATCCCGCCACGACGGCGGCCACGAGCACGACCTGCATCGCGAAGAGCTGGCCGGCCAGGCTGCGGGGGCGGGGGAGGGGGAGACGCAGACGGCGCATGCGGGTAAGTGTGCACATGGGAACGTGTGCGGCGGCAACGGGTGCCCGAATCGCGCCCTCCCGCCGGGAACGCCGCCGTGAACGAAACGAACGCAACCGTGACCCGGGTCACAGGCTGATGGATAGTCGCGGAGGTCCACCGGGACGTGGACATCCATCAGCACGAGGAGGACCCCGTGGCCGCACGCCGGGACCGTACCCACTATCTGTATCTGACCGTCATCGGCGCCGTCCTGCTCGGCATCGCGGTCGGGTTCCTGGCGCCGGGCGTCGCCGTCGAGCTCAAGCCGCTGGGCACCGGCTTCGTCAACCTGATCAAGATGATGATCTCGCCGATCATCTTCTGCACGATCGTGCTCGGTGTCGGTTCGGTCCGGAAGGCCGCGAAGGTCGGCGCCGTCGGCGGACTCGCCCTCGGCTACTTCCTCGTGATGTCGACCGTCGCACTCGCGATCGGTCTGCTCGTCGGCAACCTCCTGGAGCCCGGCTCCGGACTCCACCTCACCAAGGAGCTCGCCGAGGCCGGCGCGAAGCAGGCGGAGGGCGCGAGCGAGTCGACGTCGGACTTCCTGCTCGGGATCATCCCGACGACCCTCGTCTCCGCCTTCACCGGGGGCGAGGTCCTCCAGACCCTCCTGGTGGCGCTGCTCGCCGGCTTCGCCCTCCAGGCGATGGGGGCGGCCGGGGAACCGGTTCTGCGCGGGATCGGGCACATCCAGAAGCTCGTCTTCCGCATCCTCGGGATGATCATGTGGGCCGCGCCGGTCGGCGCGTTCGGCGCGATCGCGGCCGTCGTCGGCGCGACGGGTGCCGCGGCCCTGAAGTCGCTGGCCGTCATCATGATCGGCTTCTACGTGACCTGCGGGCTCTTCGTCTTCGTGGTCCTCGGCACGCTGCTCCGCCTGATCGCCGGGATCAACATCTGGGCCCTCCTGAAGTACCTGGGCCGCGAGTTCCTGCTGATCCTCTCCACCTCCTCCTCGGAGTCCGCGCTGCCCCGGCTCATCGCGAAGATGGAGCACCTGGGCGTCAGCAAGCCCGTCGTCGGCATCACCGTGCCGACCGGCTACTCCTTCAACCTCGACGGCACCGCGATCTACCTGACGATGGCCTCGCTCTTCACCGCCGAGGCGATGGGGAACCCGCTGTCGATCGGCGAGCAGATCTCCCTCCTCGTCTTCATGATCATCGCCTCCAAGGGCGCCGCGGGCGTCACCGGTGCCGGCCTCGCCACCCTCGCGGGCGGCCTCCAGTCCCACCGGCCCGAACTCGTCGACGGCGTCGGCCTCATCGTCGGCATCGACCGCTTCATGAGCGAAGCGCGCGCCCTCACCAACTTCGCCGGCAACGCGGTCGCGACGGTCCTCGTCGGCACCTGGACCAAGGAGATCGACAAGGCCCGCGCCGCCGACGTCCTCGCGGGGCGGATCCCCTTCGACGAGCAGACCCTCGTCGACGACCACGGGACGCCGGCGGTGCCGGCTCCGCGCGCGGACGAGGGCGAGGAGAAGGCCCGCGCGGGCGTCTGACCCGCCCCGGGGGCCACGGGCCCGCCCGCCCCGTGCGGGCCCGCGCCCGGACCGGGCGGCGACCTCCTCGCGGTCAGCGCCCGTCCAGCTCCGCGAGGTCCCGTTCCGAGAGCCGCAGGTCCGCCGCGCCCGCCGAGTCCCGCACCGTCTCCGGCCGGCTGGCCCCCGGGATCGGGAGGACCGTGGACGAGCGGGCGAGCAGCCAGGCCAGCGCGACCCGCTGGGGGCTGACCCCATGCGCCCGGGCCACCCGGTGGAAGGCGCCGAACCCGGGGTCCTCCTCCTGGGCGGACGCCCCGTCCAGGGAGCTGCGGGAGATCCCGCCCAGGGGGCTCCACGGCAGGAAGGCGAGGCCGAGCCCGGCGCAGAGCCGGAGCTCGGCCTCGCCGTCCCGGACCGCCGGGGAGTAGCGGTTCTGGACGGAGACGAGCCGGTCGCCGAGGATCTCGCGGGCCAGCAGGATCTGCGGGACGTCCACGTTCGAGACGCCCGCGAGGCGGACCGTGCCGGCGTCGAGCAACTCCCGTACGGCTCCGAGGGATTCGGCGTACGGGACGGCCGGGTCGGGCTTGTGCAGCTGGTACAGGCCGATCGCGTCGCCGCCGAGCCGCCGCGCGGAGTCCTCCGCGGCCCGCCGCAGGTGTGCGGGCCGGCCGTCCACGGTCCAGCCGCCGTCGGCCGTACGGCCCCGGCCGCCCTTCGTGGCCACGAGCACGTCGTCCGTGGCGCCGCCGTACGAGGCGAGGGCCCGCCGTACGAGGAGTTCGCCCTCGCCCGGGGTGCCGCCCGGCGGGTGGTAGGAGTCGGCGGTGTCGAGGAGGGTGACCCCCGCGTCCAGGGCCGCGTGCACGGTGGCGACGGCCCGCGCCCCGTCCGGCCGGCCCTCGATGGAGAGCGGCATCGTGCCGAAGCCGATCGCCCCGACCCGTACGTCCCCCAGCATCCGGTACCGCATCAGCGGGCCTCCCCGATCGTCTCCGCCACTGCCTTCGGCAGCCATGTGCCGGAATCGCCGAACGAGTAACCCAGCGACACCGCACGGGAGTTGTCCATGCCGTACGAGCGGGCGAAGGAGAACGGCGAGACCTCGCCGACCTCCACCTCCCGGAAGACCGTCCGGCCGCCCACGAGCTTCTCGATCTCCGCGCAGATGTCGGCGGTCGCGAGGGGGCCGTGGGAGTGCGCGTTCACCGGGCCGGTGAAGTCCGCCCCGACCGCCCAGGCGAGGAACGCGGCGATCTCCTCCACGTACACATAGGTCGCCGGGTGGTTCACCACCGGCACGGCGATCGGCTCGCCCGCCCGGATGCGCCGCGCGTAGTGGTCGAGCCGGCCCGTGAAGTCGTCGGCGCCGCCCAGGACGTGCGCCACCCGCACCGAGGCCCAGGCGAACGGGGAACCCGCCGCGAAGACCGCCTCGGCCTGCCGCTTGCCCTCCCCGTAGTGCGCGCCGAGGAACTCCGGGTCCTCCCAGGGCAGGCCCGTGTCGACGGTCACCTCGGCCAGGTCGAGGGCCGACTCGGGGACCGGCACGGCCGAGTCCTCGTACTCGTACACCTCCACGGTCGACGTCATCACATAGCGCCGGGTGCGCGCCGCGAACACCCGCCGGGCGATCTCCGCCTGGCGCGGGGTGTAGCAGACCTGGTCCACGACGACGTCGAAGGAACGGCCCGCGAGCACGGATGCGAGCGCGTTCTCGTCGTCGCGGTCCGCGACCAGCTGCTCGATTCCCTCCGGGGCGGCGGAAGAACCCCGGTTGAGCACCGTGATCCGGTGCCCGGATTCCCGGAGCAGCGCGATGAGGCGCTTTCCGAAATAGCGGTTCCCGCCGATCACCAGAACGTCCATGAATTCCGACTCCCCCAACTCCCTTGTCTCCTGGGACAAGTGTTACGTTGTGCGCTCGCCGTTTGAAGGGGGAAACATGGGAGTGCAGGCCGTCCCGCCGAAGGAACCACGGCATTCGCGCGCCGCCACCGACGAAACCTCGGCGGCCGCTTTCGACCCCATCGACCGGCAGATCCTGGACCTCCTGCAGACCGACGGCCGCATCAAACTCAGCGAGCTCGGCCGCCGCGTCCGGCTCAGCCCCGCGGCCGTCACCGAGCGCGTCCGCCGCCTGGAGGCGAGCGGGGCGGTCACCGGCTACGGCGCGCACGTCTCGCCGGCCCTGCTCGGCTACGGCATCCAGGCCTTCATCCGCGTGAACCCGCACGGCGGCTACAACCTGAAGCACCCCCGCACCCTGGAGCTCATCGCGCGCCCCGAGGTCCTGGAGGTCCACCACGTGGTCGGCGAGGACTGCTGGATCCTCAAGGTCGCCGTCACCGACACCATCCACCTCGAAGAGGTCCTGGAGCGGACCTCGGCCCTCGGCCGGACCACGACCTCGATCGTCCTGTCCTCCCCGGTCGAGCGGAAGCCGCTCCTGCCGCCGGCCTGACGCCACCCCTTGCCCTGACGCCGACGTCAAGGCCTACCGTCGGGGACATGCGCATCGGAGAGCTGGCCGAGCGGGCCGGAACGACCACGCGGACCCTGCGGTACTACGAGTCCCGGGGCCTGCTGACCGCCCGGCGCACGGACCAGGGCCACCGCACGTACGACGAGGACGACCTGCGGCTGCTCCAGCAGATCCGGACCCTCCAGGACTTCGGCTTCGAACTGGAGGAGACCCGGCCGTTCGTCGACTGCCTGCGCGCGGGGCACCCGGCGGGGGACTCCTGCCCCGCCTCGATCGCCGTCTACCGCCGCAAACTCACCGAGCTGGACGGCCTCATCGACCAGCTCCAGGCGGTACGCGCCCACCTGGGCGCCCAACTGCTGCGGGCCGAGGCGGAACTCCCGCACGGCCCGGAGCCCCGATGCGAACTCGACATGACGGAAGCGGAAGGGACGACGAAATGACCACCCACACCACCCACACCACGCACACGACGGACGCGGACTTCGCGAAGGACGTCCTCGGCTCGGAGCTGCCGGTCCTGGTGAAGTTCACCGCGGACTGGTGCGGCCCGTGCCGGCAGCTGACCCCGGTCCTCGACGCCCTCGCCACGGAGGAGGCCGGCCGCCTCCGGATCGTCGAGATCGACGTGGACCGCAACCCGGAGACCACCCTCACGTACGGGGTGCTCGCCGCCCCCACCCTCATGGTCTTCCGGGCCGGCGAACCCGTGAAGTCGATCGTCGGCGCCCGCCCGAAGCGCCGCCTCCTGGCCGACCTGGAGGAGGTTCTCCGGCCGACGCGGGCGTAACGGGGGGGCGAGGGCTCAGCCGCGCCCCCGCGCCACCGCCTCCCTGAGCAGCAGCGCGCCCGCCGCCGGAGCCGACGGCCCCGACGTGCGGGCCGCCAGCGCCGGACCGGCGCGGCGCACCGCGTCGAGGCGGAGCCGCTGGACGCCGACGAGGGCCCGCACGAAGGGCCGGTGCACCGGGTCCACCACGTCCGCGAGCGGGCCCGCCGCCGTCAGGTCGGCCGCGGCCCGGCCCACCTGCTCCTCGACGAGCCGGCCGAGCGCCGCGCTCGGCCGGGTGAGGTCCGCGCCGTGGCGCGCCACCGCGTCGGCGGGGACGCCCGGCCGGCCCGCGCGCACGTCCTCCGGCAGGTCCTCCAGGAAGTCGAAACGCTGCATGGCGCGGATGAGCCGGTGGCAGCCGTCCGTGAACGCCTCCCGCTCCGACGCCTCCCCGGGGGCGAGCAGACAGGCCGTGAGCATCAGCGCGGGCAGGGAGTACTCCCGTACGTACCGCTCCAGCTCCTCGTCGTCCGCGATCGTCCGCCACTCCACCTCGCGCGCGCAGCCCCGCAGGAACTCCTCCGCGTGCGCCCGCACGTCCGGGTGGCGCCCGGCGGTGCGCACCAGGCAGCGCAGCACGGGCAGCCCGGCATCGCCCCCGGCGAAGGCCTTCCGCACGAGCCCGTCCCACTCCACGAGCGCGGCCGCCCGCTCGCCCGGGGTCCCGCGGTCGATCCGGTCGTCGGTCTCGTGCATGAACGCGACGGCGGCCACGACGTGCGGCAGCAGCGCCGCGGGCAGCAGCAGCCGCGCGGCCGCGTACTCGGCCGTCGCGAACCTCCGCACCGCCCGCCGCTGCTCCGTGTAGTCCCGCCGCAGCCCCGGCTCCCCGATCCCGGCCCGGTCCTCCCGGCACGACGAAGCCCCGGGGCACTCGCCCCGGGGCTTTTCGACATGGACGGCTGTCGGCGCGCGGCATTTTCGAGGGCACAAAAATACCCCGGACTAGAATTGACAGCCGGGGTGTTGTGTCACGTATATTTGCGAATTCCGTGTCTCAGGACACGGGAGAAACAAAGAAGTTCAATAAACGCACTGTATCGCGCTGGGAGTCGAATTGTCAACCGAGCCATTTCGGGAAGAGCAGAAATTCATCACCTCGCTCTACGCGCGGCTCGACGACCTGAGGGACCAGGCCGAAGCCGGCGTCGCCCGGGCCCTCGCCACGCCCGGAACCGGGAGCGCCCAGTCCCGCCTCGAACGGGACGTGATGGTCGCCGAGCGGTCCGGGCTGCTCGCCGCGCTCGACGCGGGGGAGAGCGGGCTCTGCTTCGGGCGGCTCGTCTTCAGGGACGGGCGGGACCACCACATCGGGCGGCTCGGCATCCGGGAGGACGACGCGAACCGTACGCCGCTCGTCGTGGACTGGCGGGCCGAGGTCGCCCGGCCCTTCTACCTCGCCACGGGGTACGAGCCGATGGGGCTCACCCGCCGCCGGCACATCACCACCAAGGGGCGCGAGGTCGTGTCCCTGCACGACGAGGTGCTCGACCTCGCCGACGCCACCCGCACCGGCCACGAGAGCCGGAACGCCGACGAGGTGCTGCTCGCCGCGCTGGACGCCGCCCGCACCGGGCGGATGCACGACATCGTGCAGACCATCCAGGCGGAGCAGGACGCCATCATCCGCTCCCCGCACCGCGGGGTCCTCGTCGTGGAGGGCGGTCCCGGTACGGGGAAGACCGCCGTCGCCCTGCACCGGGCCGCGTACCTCCTGTACGCGCACCGCGAGCAGCTCGCCAAGCGGGCGGTGCTCATCGTCGGGCCCAACCCGGCCTTCCTGGGCTACATCGGCAACGTCCTGCCCTCCCTCGGCGAGACCGGCGTGCTCCTCGCCACCCCCGCCGAGCTGTTCCCCGGCGTCCGCGCCACCGGCACCGACACCCCGCGCGCCGCCGCCGTGAAGGGCGCCGCCGCCATGGCCGACGCCCTCGCCGCGGCCGTACGGGACCGGCAGCGGGTGCCCGAGCGCGGCGAGCCGCTGATCGTCCCGCACGACGACGGCGACCTGGTCATCGACTGGGACATGGCCCTCGAAGCCCGCCACAAGGCCCGCGAGACCGCGCTCCCGCACAACCTCGCCCGCCCCTACTTCGTCTTCCGGATCCTCGACGCGCTCGCCGAACAGCTCGCCGACCGCATCGGCGCCGACCCCTACGGCGGCCCCAACTTCCTCGGCCCCGACGACATCGCCCTGCTCGCGAAGGGCATCGCCGCCAACCCCGAGGTCCACGGGGCCATCGACACCCTCTGGCCGGCGCTCACCCCGCAGGAGTTCCTCGCCGACTACCTCGCCGAGCCCACCCACCTCGACGACGAGGCCGCCGCCGCCATCCGGCGCGACGCCGGGCCCTGGACCCCCGCCGACGTACCCCTGCTCGACGAGGCCGCCGAGCTCCTCGGCGAGGACGACTCGGCCCTCCGCGCCGCCGAGGAGGCCGAGCGGCAGAAGCAGATCCAGTACGCGCAGGGCGTCCTCGACGTCTCCTTCGCCTCCCGCACCTACGAGTTCGAGGACAAGGAGGAGCTCGACAAGGACGCCTCCGAGGTCCTCTCCGCGCACGACATCATCGACGCCGAGCGGTTCGCCGAGCGCCACGAGGAGGCCGACCACCGCACCGCCGCCGAACGGGCCGCCGCCGACCGCACCTGGGCCTTCGGCCACATCATCGTCGACGAGGCCCAGGAGCTCTCCGCGATGACCTGGCGGCTCCTCATGCGCCGCAGCCCCAGCCGCTCCATGACCCTCGTCGGCGACCCCGCCCAGACCGGCGACCCGGCCGGCGTCGGCGCCTGGCGGTCCATCCTCGGCCCGTACGTCGAGGACCGCTGGGACCACGTCCGCCTCGGCGTCAACTACCGCACGCCCGCCGAGATCATGGCCGTCGCCGCCGAGGCCCGGCGGGCCGCCGACCCCGGCTTCGAACCGCCCCGCTCGGTCCGCTCCACCGGCGTGGAGCCCTGGGACCGGACCGCCGAGGACCCGGTGAAGGAGGCGGCGGACGCGGTCGCCGCCGAACTCCGCGAGGAGGGCCGGATCGCCGTCATCGCCCCGGCCGGATTCCACCCCGGACTGATCGCCGCCCTCCCCGAGGCCTCGTACGGCCCGAAGCCCGACCTCACCCGGCCGGTCGTCCTCCTCGACCCCCGGCAGGCGAAGGGCCTCGAATTCGACACCGTCCTCGTCGTCGACCCCGACGGCATCCGGGAGGGCGCCACGCACGGGGTCAACGACCTGTACGTGGCGCTCACCCGGGCCACTCAGCGGCTCGGAGTGATCAGGCCGGCCGTCACGCCGGCCTGAGCCAGACCGTCGCCAGCGGCGGCAGCGTCATCCGTACGCTCGCCTCACGGCCGTGCCACGGCACCGACTCGGTCTTCACCGGGTCGGTGCCGACCACGTCCGAGCCCCCGTACCGGGCCGCGTCCGTGTTCAGGACCTCCGCCCAGGCCGCGAACGTGTCCGGCACCCCCAGCCGGTAGTCGTGCCGCACCACCGGCGAGAAGTTGCACACCGCGAGCAGCGGCGAACCGAAGCCGTCGAAGCGCAGGAACGCGAAGACGTTGTCCTCGGCCGCGTCCCCCACCACCCACTGGAAACCGTCCGGAGCGGTGTCCCGCTCCCAGAGCGAGGGCGTCCCCGCGTACACCGTGTTCAGGTCCCGGACGAGGTCCCGCACCCCCCGGTGGTCCGCCTCCGCCCCGTACGCCGGATCGAGCAGCCACCAGTCGGGCCCGTGGTCCGCCGACCACTCCGCGCCCTGCGCGAACTCCTGCCCCATGTACAGCAGCTGCTTGCCCGGGTGCGCCCACATGAAGCCCAGATAGGCGCGGTGGTTGGCCCGCTGCTGCCACCAGTCGCCCGGCATCTTCGACACCAGCGACCGCTTGCCGTGCACCACCTCGTCGTGCGAGATCGGCAGGATGTAGTTCTCGCTGTACGCGTACACCATCGAGAACGTCATCTCGTGGTGGTGGTACTTGCGGTGCACCGGCTCCTTCTGCACGTACTCCAGCGAGTCGTGCATCCAGCCCATGTTCCACTTCATGCCGAAGCCCAGACCGCCGAAGCCGCCGGGGCCCACCTGGTCCGTCGCCCGCGTCACCCCGTCCCAGGCCGTCGACTCCTCGGCGAAGGTGACGACGCCGGGGCAGCGGCGGTACACGGTGGCGTTCATCTCCTGGAGGAAGCGGACCGCGTCCAGGTTCTCCCGGCCCCCGAACTCGTTCGGCAGCCAGTCGCCGTGCTCCCGCGAGTAGTCCAGGTAGAGCATCGACGCCACCGCGTCGACCCGCAGCCCGTCCACGTGGAACTCCTGGCACCAGTACACGGCGTTCGCGACCAGGAAGTTCCGCACCTCCTTGCGGCCGTAGTCGAACTCGAGGGTCCCCCAGTCGGGGTGGTGCGAACGGCGCGGGTCCTCGTGCTCGTACAGCGGCCGCCCGTCGAACTCCGCGAGCGCCCAGTCGTCCTTCGGGAAGTGCGCGGGCACCCAGTCCATCAGGACGCCGATCCCGGCCCGGTGCAGCGCGTCGACGAGGAACCGGAAGTCGTCCGGGGTCCCCATGCGGGCCGTCGGCGCGTAGAAACCGGTCACCTGGTAGCCCCAGGACCCGCCGAAGGGATGCTCGGTGACCGGCATGAACTCCACGTGCGTGAACCCGAGATCACGGACGTACGCGGGCAGCTGCTCGGCCAGCTCGCGGTAGGTCAGCCCCGGCCGCCACGACGGCAGGTGCACCTCGTAGACCGAGATCGGCGCCTCGTGCGGCGGGCGCGCCCCGCGCCGCTCCATCCACTCGGCGTCGTCCCACGCGTAGTGCGACGCGGTGACGATCGAGGCGGTGTTCGGAGGGCATTCGGTCCGGCGGGCCATCGGGTCCGCGCGGACCGTGTGCGAACCGTCGGGCCGCGCGATGTCGTACTTGTAGACGGCGCCCTCGCCGACCCCCGGCACGAACAGCTCCCACACGCCCGTCGACCCCAGCGAACGCATCGGCAGCGCCGTGCCGTCCCAGTGCGTGAAGTCACCCGTGACCCGCACGCCGCGGGCGTTCGGCGCCCACACGGCGAAGCGGGTGCCCTCCACTCCCTCGTGCGTCATCGGGTGCGAGCCGAGCGCCGTCCACAGCTCCTCGTGCCGGCCCTCGCCGATCAGATGCAGGTCGAGATCGCCGAGCGAGGGCAGGAAGCGGTACGGGTCGTGCAGCGGCAGCTCGTCCCCGTCGTACCGCACCCGCAGCTCGTACGCCGGGACCTTCCGCAGCAGCGGGACGAACACCGAGAACAGCCCGTCGCCGTCGTCGTCCATCAGGAGCCGCCTGCCCTTGGTGAGGACGGCGACCTCCTTCGCCCAGGGGCGCAGCGCCCTGATGACGACCCCGCCCTTCACCGGGTGCGCGCCGAGCAGGCCGTGCGGATCGTGATGCTCCCCGGCGAGCAGCCGGGCCCGGTCGCCCGGGTCGAGCACGGGCGCCTTCCGTACGGTGCTGGACTTCTTGCCTGCGGGACGGCCGGTCACGGGGGTGCCTCCTGGGGGCAGGGGAAGGGGGTACGGGAACGGAACGGTGGGGTGGCGGGCCGGGACACTCGGCCGAACGGGGCGCGTCGGGCTTTCGCAGGCGGGGGGCGGTGCGGCGCGCGGCGGGACTGCGCCGAACGTGTCGGGCCCGCCCGTCGAGGGCCCGACACGTCGCGGTTCACCGGGCCGCGAGGCGTTCGATCGCGGACATCGGGACCGGAAGCCAGTCCGGCCGGTGCCGGGCCTCGTACACGACCTCGTAGACGGCCTTGTCGGTCTCGTAGGCGCGGAGGAGGGCCGGGTCGGCACGGGGATCGACGCCCGCGACCTCCGCGTAGCCGGTGCAGTAGGCGGCGCGGCAGCGCGTCGCCCAGTCCGCGTTCCAGGGGCGGTGGGTGCGGGCCGCGTAGTCGAAGGAGCGGAGCATGCCGGCGACGTCGCGGACGGTCGGCTGCGGGCTGCGCCGCTCGTCGAGCGGCTTCGCCGGTTCGCCCTCGAAGTCGATGACGGCCCAGCCGCCGTCGGAGCCGCGGAGGGTCTGCCCGAGGTGCAGGTCGCCGTGGATGCGCTGGACCTCCGCCCCGCCGCTCGCCGCCGCGAACACGGCCCGCAGGCCCGGTACGTACGGCAGCAGCGCCGGCACCGCCTGGGCCGCCGTGTGCAGGCGGCGGTCCATGGCGGCGGCCAGTTGCCCGGTCTCGGAGCGGCCGAGGCGGCGGGTCGGCAGGGCGGACGCGAGCGCCAGGTGGACCTCGGCGGTCGCGCGGCCCAGTGCCCGCGCCTCGGTCGTGAACTCCCGGCCGTCCGCCAGGGCGTCGAGGGCGAGCCGCCAGCCGTCGCGGGAGTCCCGCAGGTAGGGCTGGAGGACGCCGAGGGTGGAGGCCCCGGACTCGAACCAGGCCACCGGCGCCGGGACGCGGGCGCAGCCCGCCCCGGCCAGGGCGAGCGGCAGCTCCAGGTCCGGGTTGGCCCCCGGGCTGACCCGCCGGAAGATCTTCAGGATGAACGAATCTCCGTAGACCAGGGACGAGTTGGACTGTTCCGCGTCGAGCATGCGGGGGGCCAGGGCCGGTGGCAGGGCCGTCGTGGCGTGGAAGCGCAGCGGGCCGGTGCGGCCCGGGGTGCGCAGGCGCTCGTACAGGAGGCCGGCGAGGCGCGGGTCGCGCAGTCCCTCGTAGACGGCGCGTCCGGCGAGCGGGCCCTGCCGGATCCGCCCGATCAGGGCGGGGGCGAGGCGGGGTGGGAGCTGGGTCCTTACTCCCAGGAGCAGTTGGTAGCAGTCGGCGGGCGTCCCGGCCGGGCGGCCCGGCTGTTCGACCCGTACGAGCAGGTGGAGGAGGCCGGGTCCCGTGCCGTCCAGGGGCAGCAGCTCGGTGGCCGCGTCCAGGGTGAATCCGGTGACCCGGCGGCCCTTGCCCGCGAACCAGCGCTGCCGTGGCAGCCATTCGTGGAGCAGGGGGGCGAGGGACGGAAGGAGGGCGTCCGGGGCCCGGGTGGTGGATGCGGTCTCCGGCATGGCATCGCGTCCTTTCCCCGGGGTGCGCAAGTGGCTTTCATAGGCGTTCAAATGCGCAGATTGTCCCGGATTGCGGCTGTGGCTGTCCGGATGTGCGGGACGTGTCGGAAAGGGAAGATCCGTATGGGCCCGGCAAGAAGGCCCGGATGGACCTGGATCGTGGCGTGGATCGTGTGTCGTTCACAGTGCCCGGAGTGGGACGGAGGTAACCGCCCCACCCGGGTTCGTACGGGAACTGGCCGTCGCTCAGGCCTTCTTGAGACGGAACCAGTAGAAGCCGTGTCCCGCAAGGGTCAGGAGGTAGGGCAGCTGGCCGATGGCCGGGAACTGCACCCCGCCGATCAGCTCCACGGGCCGGGTGCCGTCGAAGCGGCGCAGGTCGAGCTCGGTCGGCTGCGCGTGCCGCGAGAAGTTGTTCACGCACAGCACGAGGTCGTCGCCGTCTTCGCGCAGGAACGCCAGCACCGCCGGGTTGGAGGCCGGGAGTTCCGTGTACGTCCCCGTCCCGAAGGCGCGGTTCTGCTTACGGATCTCGATCATCCGCTTCGTCCAGTGGAGGAGCGAGGACGGGGACGCCATCCCGGCTTCGACGTTCGTCACCTGGTAGCCGTGGACGGGGTCCATGATGGCCGGCAGGTAGAGCCGTCCCGGGTCGCAGGAGGAGAAGCCCGCGTTCCGGTCGGGGGTCCACTGCATCGGGGTCCGCACCCCGTCCCGGTCGCCCAGCCAGATGTTGTCGCCCATGCCGATCTCGTCGCCGTAGTAGAGCACCGGCGAGCCGGGCAGCGAGAAGAGCAGCGCGGTGAACAGCTCCATCTGCTTGCGGTCGTTGTCGAGGAGCGGGGCGAGCCGCCGCCGGATGCCGATGTTGGCCCGCATGCGCGGGTCCTTGGCGTACTCGGCGTACATGTAGTCGCGCTCTTCGTCCGTGACCATTTCGAGGGTGAGCTCGTCGTGGTTGCGCAGGAAGATGCCCCACTGGCAGCCGGAGGGGATCTCCGGGGTCTTCGCCAGGATCTCGGAGACCGGGTAGCGGGACTCGCGCCGCACGGCCATGAAGATGCGCGGCATGACCGGGAAGTGGAAGGCCATGTGGCACTCGTCGCCGCCGGAGCGGAAGTCGCCGAAGTAGTCGACGACGTCCTCCGGCCACTGGTTGGCCTCGGCGAGCAGCACCGTGTCCGGGTAGTGGTCGTCGATCTCCTTGCGGACCTGCTTGAGGAAGCCGTGGGTGGCCGGGAGGTTCTCGCAGTTGGTGCCCTCCTGCTGGTACAGGTACGGCACCGCGTCGAGCCGGAAGCCGTCGATCCCCAGGTCCAGCCAGAACTTCAGCGCGGAGAGGATCTCCTCCTGCACCGCCGGGTTCTCGTAGTTGAGGTCCGGCTGGTGCGAGAAGAACCGGTGCCAGTAGTACTGCTTGCGGACCGGGTCGAAGGTCCAGTTGGACGTCTCGGTGTCGACGAAGATGATCCGGGCGTCCGCGTACTGCTTGTCGTCGTCCGCCCAGACGTAGTAGTCCCCGTACGGGCCGTCCGGGTCGCGCCGCGACTCCTGGAACCACGGGTGCTGGTCGCTGGTGTGGTTCATGACGAAGTCGATGACCACGCGCATCCCGCGCTGGTGGGCCGCGTCGACGAACTCCACGAAGTCGGCGAGGTCGCCGAACTCGGGGAGCACCGACGTGTAGTCGGCGACGTCGTAGCCGCCGTCCCGCAGCGGGGACTTGAAGAACGGCGGCAGCCAGAGGCAGTCCACGCCCAGCCACTGGAGGTAGTCCAGCTTGGACGTGATGCCCTTCAGGTCGCCGACGCCGTCGCCGTTGCTGTCCTGGAAGGAGCGGACGAGGACCTCGTAGAACACCGCCCGCTTGAACCAGTCGGGATCGCGGTCCTTGGCGGGGGTGTCCTCGAAGGTGTCGGGGACGGGCTCGTTGACAGTCATGTGGTGGGTGACCCTCCGGTCTGCGGGGACGGTCGCAGGGCGAGTACGTGCGCGGGCGTGACACCCGGCTCTAGGCGCACGTAAGCGGCCCTGCCCCAGTGATAGGTCTCGCCGGTGAGCTCGTCGCGCACCGGCACGGTCTCGTGCCAGTCGAGGCCGAGTTCCGGCATGTTCAACGAGAGTGAAGCCTCCTGGGTGTGGTGCGGGTCGAGGTTGACGACCACCAGAACGATGTTCGAACCCGAGCGCTTCGAGTACGCGATCACCTGCGGGTTGTCGGTGTCGTGGAAGGTCAGGTTCCGCAGCCGGCGGAGGGCCGGGTGGCGGCGCCTGATCCGGTTCAGGGCGGTGATCAGCGGGGTGATCGTCGCCCCCGCCCGCTCCGCCGACTCCCAGTCGCGGGGCCTGAGTTCGTACTTCTCCGAGTCGAGGTACTCCTCGCTGCCGTCCCGCAGCGGGGCGTTCTCGCACAGCTCGTACCCGGCGTACATGCCCCAGGACGGGGAGAGCGTCGCCGCGAGCACCGCGCGCGCCTCGAACGCGGGCCGGCCGCCCTCCTGGAGGTAGGCGTGCAGGATGTCGGGGGTGTTCACGAAGAAGTTCGGCCGCATCAGCGCGGCCGTCTCCCCGGACAGCTCGGTGAGGTACTCCGTCAGCTCCTCCTTGGTGTTGCGCCAGGTGAAGTACGTGTACGACTGCTGGAAACCGATCGCGCCGAGCGTCCGCATCATCGCCGGGCGGGTGAACGCCTCCGCCAGGAAGATCACGTCCGGGTCGGCCCGGTTGATCTCGCCGATCACCCGCTCCCAGAACACCACCGGCTTGGTGTGCGGGTTGTCGACGCGGAAGATCCGCACCCCGTGGTCCATCCAGAACCGCAGGATCCGCACGGTCTCCGCGACGATCCCGTCCATGTCCCTGTCGAACGCGATCGGATAGATGTCCTGGTACTTCTTCGGCGGGTTCTCCGCGTACGCGATCGAGCCGTCCGGGCGGTGGTGGAACCAGTCCGGGTGCTTCTCCACCCACGGGTGGTCCGGGGAGCACTGGAGCGCGAAGTCGAGCGCGATCTCCAGGCGCAGCTCCCGGGCCCGCGCCACGAACGCGTCGAAGTCCTCGAAGGTCCCCAGGTCCGGGTGGAGCGCGTCGTGCCCGCCCTCCGGCGAGCCGATCGCCCACGGCACGCCCACGTCGCTCGGCGACGCCGACAGGGAGTTGTTCGGTCCCTTGCGGTGGGTCTCGCCGATCGGGTGCACCGGCGGCAGGTAGACGACGTCGAAGCCCATCGCGGCGACCGCCGGGAGCCGTTCGGCCGCGGTGCGGAAGTTCCCCGGGACCGTACGCCCCTTCACCTTCCGCACGCCCTCCGAGCGCGGGAAGAACTCGTACCAGGAGCCGAACAGGGCCCGCTCGCGCTCCACCTGGAGCGGCAACGCGGGTGAGGAGGAGAGCAGTTCGCGCAGCGGGTGGCGGTCCAGGGCGTCGACCACCTGCGGGGCGAGCGCCGCCGCGAGCCGCACCGCGGCCGGGCGGGACGGGTCGCGCAGCGTGTCCGCCGCCGCGAGCACGGCCTCCCGGCCGCCGCCCTTCTTCGGGACGCCCTTCGCGGCCCGCTCGTGCAGCTCGGCCCCCTCGGCGAGGACCAGTTCGGAGTCGATCCCGGCCGGGATCTTGATCCGCGCGGTGTGGCGCCAGGTGGCCACCGGGTCGCTCCATGCCTCCACGGTGTACGTCCAGGAGCCCTCGGCGTCCGGGGTGACCTCGGCCCCCCACCGGTCGGTGCCCGGGGCCAGTTCGCGCATCGGGGTCCAGGGGCCGGGGCGGCCCGAGGGGCCGCGCAGCACGACATTGGCGGCGACCGCGTCGTGGCCCTCGCGGAAGACGGTCGCCGTCACCTCGAAGGACTCTCCGGCCACCGCCTTCGCGGGGCGGCGACCGCAGTCGACCAACGGGCGGACGTCCAGTACGGGAATGCGTCCCATGAGCGGATTCACGGCATCACCTGACGGGTTACGGGGGTGCGGGTGGTGGTGCGCTCTTTCTAGCTCCGTCGACGGCCGGCGGGTTGCGGGCATGACGGCTCCTGTCCGCGTTCACTCGGATGGCGGGTCCACAGGGATGAACGAGGGTTACTGGGAGACGGGTTCGGGGGCGTACCGGGGGAGCCTTCCCCCGGTTCTCGGGTGGGCAATCCGGCGCTTTGTTAACTACTCGGGCGTAGCCGTTTCGGCAAGCGCGCGAACAGGCCGGGGTGTGACTGGGGCGCTCTGGTGGGGGCCGTCGGGGTGGCCTAACCTTCCGGGACGACAGTCGCGGACGCACAGCGTGGTGCTTTCGCTCCGTTCCGTCACGGCCTGCGAAGGTGGACAACGTGAAGGCAATCCGTCGATTCACCGTGCGTCCCGTCCTCCCCGACACCCTTCGACCCCTCGCCGACCTCGCGCAGAACCTGCGCTGGTCCTGGCACGAGCCCACCCGGGCGCTCTTCGCGTCCCTCGCCCCCGAGAGCCCGGCAGGCACCGACCCCGTCCGGATCCTCGGCGCCCTCGAAGCGCCCCGGCTCGCCGCGCTCGCCGCCGACCAGGAGTTCCTGGCGCGGCTGCGGGTGGCCGCCGAGGACCTCGACCAGTACCTGCACGCCCCCCGCTGGTACCAGGGCCGGCCCGGCGACGCCCCGGCCGCCGTCGCCTACTTCTCGCCCGAGTTCGGCGTCGCCGCGGCCCTGCCCCAGTACTCCGGCGGCCTCGGCATCCTCGCCGGCGACCACCTCAAGTCCGCGAGCGACCTCGGCGTCCCGCTGATCGGCGTCGGCCTGCTCTACCGGCACGGCTACTTCCGGCAGTCCCTCGGCCGGGACGGCTGGCAGCAGGAGCAGTACCCCGTCCTCGACCCCGACGAGCTGCCCGTCACGCTGCTCCGCGAGGCCGACGGCACCCCCGCCCGGATCACCCTCGCCCTGCCGGGAGGCCGCAGCCTCCACGCCCATCTGTGGACCGCCCGCGTCGGCCGCGTCCCGCTGCTCATGCTCGACTCCGACGTCGAGGAGAACGCCCCCGGCGAACGGAGCGTCACCGACCGGCTGTACGGCGGCGGCAGCGAGCACCGGCTCCTCCAGGAGATGCTCCTCGGCATCGGCGGCGTCCGCGCCGTCCGCACGTACACCCGGCTCACCGGCCACCCCGCCCCCGAGGTCTTCCACACCAACGAGGGCCACGCCGGCTTCCTCGGTCTCGAACGCGTCCGTGAACTCGGCGGCGAGGGGCTCGACTTCGACGCCGCCCTGGAGGTCGTCCGGGCCGGCACCGTCTTCACCACCCACACCCCCGTCCCCGCCGGCATCGACCGCTTCGACCGGGCCCTCGTCGCCCGCCACCTCGGCGAGGACGGCGCCCTCCCCGGCGTCGACCTCGGCCGGATCCTCGCCCTCGGCGACGAGACCCCCCTCGGCGGCGAACCCGGCGTCTTCAACATGGCCGCCATGGGCCTGCGCCTCGCCCAGCGCGCCAACGGCGTCTCCACCCTCCACGGTGCCGTCAGCCGCTCCATGTTCGCCGGACTCTGGCCGGGCTTCGACGCCGACGAGGTGCCCATCACCTCCATCACCAACGGCGTCCACGCCCCCACCTGGGTCGCCCCCGAGGCCGCCCGGCTCGGGCCGGACGCGGGCGACCGGGAGCTGTGGGAGCTGCGCCGCACCCTCCGCGAACGGCTCGTCGCCGACGTACGGGACCGGCTGCGGGCCTCCTGGCGGCAGCGCGGCGCGGCCGCCGCCGAACTCGGCTGGACCGAGACCGTCCTCGACCCCGACGTCCTCACCATCGGCTTCGCCCGCCGCGTCCCCTCGTACAAGCGGCTCACCCTGATGCTCCGCGACAAGGACCGGCTGCGGGCGCTGCTCCTCCACCCCGAGCGGCCCGTGCAGCTCGTCGTCGCCGGCAAGGCCCACCCCGCCGACGACGGCGGGAAGCGGCTCGTGCAGGAACTCGTCCGCTTCGCCGACGACCCCCGGGTCCGGCACCGCATCGTCTTCCTGCCCGACTACGGCATGGAGATGGCCCGCGGCCTCTACCCCGGCTGCGACGTCTGGCTCAACAACCCCCTGCGCCCCCTGGAGGCCTGCGGTACGAGCGGGATGAAGGCCGCCCTCAACGGCTGCCTCAACCTCTCCGTCCTCGACGGCTGGTGGGACGAGTGGTACGAGCCCGAATTCGGCTGGGCCATCCCCACCGCCGACGGCGCGGCCGCCGCCGACGAGGAGCGCCGCGACGACCTGGAGGCCGCCGCCCTCTACGAGCTCATCGAGCGCCGGGTCGCCCCCCGCTTCTACGACCGCGGCCCCGACGGCGTCCCGTCCGGCTGGACGGCGATGGTCCGGCGCACCCTCGCCGACCTCGGCCCGAAGGTGCTCGCCGACCGGATGGTCCGCGAGTACGTCGAGAAGCTGTACGTGCCCGCCGCCGGCGCCCGCCGGGCCCTCGGTCCGGACCGGGCGCGGGACCTCGCCGCCTGGAAGGCCCGGGTCCGGGAGGCCTGGCCGGCGGTGGCCGTGGACCACGTGGAGATCGGCGACGACCTCGCCGAGGCGGACGCCGAACTCGGCGCGACGCCCGTCGTCCGCGTCCGGGTCGCGCTCGGCGGCCTCGGGACGGACGACGTCGAGGTGCAGGCCGTCACCGGCCGCGTCGACGCCGACGACACCCTCGCCGCCACCCGCACCGTCACCCTCAAGCCGGCGGGCGGCCCCGACCTGGACGGGCGGCAGCCCTACGCCGGCACCCTGGAGCTCGACCGCACCGGCTCCTTCGGCTGCACCGTCCGCGTCCTGCCCGCCCACCCGCTGCTCGCCCACCCGGCCGAGCTCGGCCTCGCGGCCCTGCCGGAGGAGTCCACGGGGGAGGGGGCGGGGGTGCTCCTGAGGTAGCGCAGGGTCCTCCTAGGGCACCTTCGCCTTGTCGGCGAGGTGCCCGTCGACGAAGCAGAGCCGGTACACCGGGATCGCGGCCAGCATCGTGGACCGGTAGTACCGGCATTCGTCCACGCCCGGCGGCTCCGCCGGGGTGCGCTGCGGCGGGCCGTCCAGCGGGCGGGCCGGCCAGTCCTCGGCGCTCTCGGCGATCTCCTTGAGCGACTGCCCGATCCGCAGCCCCGCGTAGTCCTCCGGCTCCAGGTACGACTGGGCCTGCGTCCACACGGCGACCCCGCCCATCAGCAGACCGAGCGCGCCGAGCAGCGCCAGCGGGATCCAGATCGCCCGCGCCAGCCCCTTGCGGACCTCGCGCCGCGCCCGGTCCAGCTCCCGCGCCGAGGTCGGCGCGGCCGGCAGCGGCGCCGGGGGGTTCCGGGGCAGGACGGCCTCCAGGACGAACCCGCCGTCCCCGGCACCCCGGCGCGTCAGCGAACCCCCGGCGAGCCGCACCCGCTCGTCGAGCCCGACGAGCCCGGTGCCACCGGAGGCCAGGCCCGGAGGGGCGGTGCTGCCCGGACCGCTCGCCACCCTGACCCGTACGTTCGGGCCGTCCCCGGTGACCGCGACCGAGACCGCCGCGCCCGGCGCGTGCTTGGCCGCGTTCGTCAGGCCCTCCTGGACGACCCGGTGCAGGGCGAGGCCCGACATGCCGGGGAGCGTCGGCACGGGGGCCGGGGCGAGGGAGACGGAGAGGCCCGAGGCGCGGGCGCGGGAGACCAGCTCCTCGACGGTCTCCCCGGACGGGGTCGTCGGCGCCCCGGCGTCGTCCTCGCGGAGCACGCCGATGATGTCCCGGAGCCGGGCCGTCGCGTCCGCCGCCGCGCGCCGCAGTTCGCCGGCCGCGTGCTGCTGGGCGGGACCGAGCGCCGGATCGACCTCCAGGGCGCCCGCGCGGATCGCGATCAGGGCGAGGTCGTGGCCGAGGGAGTCGTGCATGTCGCCCGCGATCCGGGACCGTTCCCGCAGCCGCTCCCGGTCGGCGACGGCCGCCTGCTCCCGTTCCATCCGGTCGGCCAGCTCCCAGCCGCTCCGTACGAGCCGGTCGTACTGGCGGACGTAACGGCCGATCAGCCAGGGCGCCACGACCGCCAGGGCGAGCGTCAGCAGCAGCGTGAACCACTGGCCGAGGGAGGCGTGCGTGACCGCCGTCAGGAGCAGTCCCGCCGCCGCGACCGCGCCGAACAGCCACAGCGCCGCCCGGGTCTGCTCCTGCCGCCGTCCGGCGAGATAGCCGAAGGCGAGCAGGGCCAGGCTGTACGAGGCGGTGAACAGTTCCAGGGCGGAGGACAGGCTCACCGCGACCACGACCGCGACCGGCGCCAGCGGCCACCGCCGGCTGGCCGCGACGCAGCCGCCGAGGAGCGCCACGCCGACGGCGACCCCGGTCCAGCTCCCGCCGTCGTCCGGGTCCGACTTGAGCAGGACGGGGACGCACAGCAGCAGCCAGAGACCCAGGTCGAAGGCGCGTTCACGCATCGGGGACCAGGCCCGCCTCGTACGCCAGGACCGCGAGCTGGACCCGGTTGCGCAGGCCGAGCCTGCCGAGGACGGCGCTCACGTGCGCCTTGACCGTGCCTTCGACCACGTACATGCGGTCGGCGATCTCCTGGTTGGAGAGCCCGGCGCCGAGGAGCGCGACGACCTCCCGCTCCCGGCCCGTGAGGGGCTCCAGACGGGCCCGCGCCTCGGCCGCGCGGGAGAACCGCTCGCCGCCGCCGAGGGTGTCGATGACCCGCCGCGCGACCGTGGGGGAGAGGGCGGCGCCGCCGCCGGCCACGGCCCGGACCCCGGCGATCAGTTCGCGCGGGTCCCCGGCCTTGAGGAGGAAGCCGCTGACGCCGCTGCCGAGCGCCCGCGCGATGTACGCGTCCTCCGAGAAGGTGGTGAGCATGACGACGGCCGCGTCCGGCACCGTCGCGCGCAGCTCCGTGGCCGCGCCGAGCCCGTCGAGCCGGGGCATCCGGATGTCGAGCAGGACCACGTCGGGCCGGTGCTCGCGGGCGAGCTCGACGGCCTCGCGTCCGTCGCCGGCCTCGGCCACCACCTCGATCCCCGGGTCGGTGGCGAGGATCGCCCGCACTCCGGCCCGGATCATCGCCTCGTCGTCCGCAAGGAGCACCCTGATCATGCGGTCCAGGGTATGCAGACGCGCGGGCGCCCCGGAGGGAACGTTCCCTCCGGGGCGCCCGCTCCCGTGCGGTGGTGCTTTACGGGAAGGTCAGCTTGAAGCTGTTGATGTAGCCGGTGTCGGCGCCGGCCTTGTCCTGGGCCCGGAGCTTCCAGACGCCGTTCGCGACCTCGGAGGAGGCGTTCACGGTGAAGGTCTGCTGGATGTTGTCGGCGCTGCCGCCGACCCGGTTGGACAGGTTGTAGACCGAGCCGTCGGGGGCGATCAGGTCGACGACGAGGTCACCGCTCCAGGTGTGGATGATGTCCACGCCGACCTGGAGGTTGCTCGGAGCGTTTCCGGTGATGCCGGAGACGGTCACGGAGGAGGTCACCGCGGGGCCGGGGGAGTCCGGGATGGCGACGTCGGTGTCGTTGGTGAACACCGTGCCGCCGCCGGGGTTGCCGCCGCCGGAGCGCGCACCCACGTTGATCGCGGCGAAGGCGTCCTGGACGGCCGCGACCTCGGGGCTGCTCGCGCCGTACAGGTCGGTGGCCGCGGCGATGGCACCCGTGCGGGCGCCGGCGTAGTTGGTCGAGGAGTTGAACTTGGTGGTGAGCGCCTTGAACCAGATCAGGCGGGCCTTGTCGATGCCGATGCCGGTGACCGGCAGGCCGTCGGAGGTCGGCGAGTCGTAGTTCACGCCGTTGACGGTCTTGGCGCCGCTGCCCTCGGAGAGCAGGTAGAAGAAGTGGTTCGCCGGGCCCGAGGAGTAGTGGACGTCGACGTTGCCGATGCCCGAGTACCACGAGTCCTTGGACGCGCCGTCCTTGCTCGGCTTGTCCATGTAGCGCAGCGGGGTGCCGTTGCCGTTGATGTTGATCTTCTCGCCGACCAGGTAGTCGCCCGGGTCGGACGGGTTGTTGGCGTAGAACTCGACGGCCGCCGCGAAGATGTCCGAGGTGGCCTCGTTGAGGCCGCCGGACTCGCCGCTGTAGACCAGGCCGGCCGTGTTGGAGGTGACGCCGTGCGTCATCTCGTGCGCGGCCACGTCGATGGACGTGAGCGGCTTGGTGTTGCCCGAGCCGTCGCCGTAGGTCATGCAGAAGCAGGAGTCGTCCCAGAACGCGTTCACGTACGCGTTGCCGTAGTGGACGCGGGAGTACGCGCCGACGCCGTCACCGCGGATGCCGGAGCGGCCGTGGACGTTCTTGTAGTAGTCCCACGTGAGGGCGGCACCGTAGTGCGCGTCCGCGCCCGCGGTCTCCTTGTTGGACGGGAGGCCGTTGCCCCACGTGTCCGTGGTGTTGGAGAACAGCGTCCCGGTGCCCGACGTACCGCCGTTGAGGTTGTACGTCTTGTGGTTGCCGCGCGTGGTGTCGGTCAGCGTGTACGAGGGCGCGGTGCCGAGGGTCACCTGGCCGCTGTACATCGTGTTGCCGACGCCGGTCTCGATGCCCTGCCACTCGAACAGCTTCGCGCCGGACTTCGCGTCCGTGATGACGTGCAGCTGGTTCGGGGTGCCGTCCTTCTGGAGGCCGCCGACGACGGTCTCGTACGCGAGGACGGGGGCGCCCTTGGCCATCCACACGACCTTGCGCGGGGCGCGGTCGGCGGCGGTCTTCTTCGAGCCGTCCGCGGCGGCGAGGCCGAGGGCCTGCTTCTCGGCGGCGGCCGGGGCGACGACGGCGCTGAGGTCGACGTTCTTGAGCTCGGCGCGGTTGGCCTTGATGACGCCGGTGGTGGCGCCGGCCTTGCTCTCGTCGACGATCAGGTCGCCGCCGAGGACGGGCAGTCCGGCGTAGGTGCGCTCGTACCGCGTGTGGGTCGTGCCGTCGCGGTCCTGGACGACGTCCTTGACGACGAGCTTCTCCTGGGCGCCGAGGTGGAGGGACTTGGCCGTGGCGGCCTTGTCGGCGTCCGCCGCCTTGATCAGCGCGGTGCGCTGGGCGGGGGAGAGGTCGGCCGGGAGCTTGCCCGGGTTGACCTTGCCGAGGGACTGCGCCGCGGTGGCGGCGGTCCCGAAGGTGCCGGCCGATGCGGGGCCGGCCTGCACGCCGAGGGTGAGCATGGCGGCGGCGGCGATCAGGGCGCCGGTCGCGGTGGCGCGACGGCTGGGCGTGGATCTCACGCAGACTCCTTAGGCGAGGGGGGTACCGGCGGACTTGGGTGGGCCCGTCCGGGCGGAGCAAGGAGAGCTGTGGAGCATGAAGTTGTACTTGTGACGCGTCACTCGTCCGGGTAGGAACCCGATCGGGTGACACGGTGAACGGTGGTGCGAAGAACCGGGGGAGAGACTGGCAGAACTGACGGGTACCTGTCAGGACCGCGTCGGCAAGTTGGCCGGAAACCGTCCGCTGCCCGAATGTCCGTGTTCGTTAACCGGACGTTTCGTCGATCAGGGTCGCGATGCCGTCCAGCGTTCTGCGGAGGCCGAATTCGAAGAGAGTCTCCAGGCTCAGTTCGAACCCCCCGTCATGGGCGATCGCATCGAGCAGGGGATACGGACCGCCCGACTGCACCGCGTCGAACCGTGGCTCGTTCTGTTCCATCCACTCGTCGTCCGACAGGCCCGTGTCGAGCCGCGCCTGCTCCTCCAGGTCGTGCGCCATCGCCAGGCCCTGGACGAACGCGAACAGCGTCAGATGCGCGTGCAGTTTCTGCGACGACGACAACGGCGTCCTCCACAGCACCGCCAGCACCCACTCCGTGTACGCCATCGCGTTCGGCGTGGCCACCGGTCGCGTGAGCGTGGCCATCGCCTGTGCCATCCACCGGTGCCGCGCGAACACCTCGCGCATCCAGTGCGCCGCCCGCTCCAGGCCCTCCCGCCAGTCCGCCGGCACCGGCCCGAGCGGCGCCTCCCCGCAGGCCTCGTCCGTCATCAGCCGCACCAGCTCGCCCTTGCCCGGAACATGCCGGTACAGCGCCATCGCCGACGTGTCCAGGAGCGTCGCCAGCCGGCGCATCGTCAGGGCGTTCAGGCCCTCCGCGTCCGCGAGCTCCATCGCCGTACGCACGATGCGGGTCCGGGTGAGGGACGCCGGCGCGCCCTGTCGCGACCGCTTCGGGTCCGCCACCACCGTGCCGACGCCCGGCTCCACGCGCACCAGGCCCTCCTGGCGCAGCGCCGCCAGCGCCTTCGTCGCCGTCGCCATCGCCACGCCCCACTCGCGCGTGATCGCCCGCGTCGACGGCACCCGGTCGCCCGGAGCCAACTCCCTTGCGTGGATGCGGCGTCGGATCTCCGCGGCGATGGCCAGGTAGGGCGGTTCGGTCGGCACGGGGGGTGAGTGTACTAGTGCACCCGAGCGGTGTACGCCGGGGTGAAGTGCGGTTTCGGCAGGGCGGTGGACAGTGCACTAGGGCGTTCGTAGCGGTGTACTCGTCGGGTTGCTTCTCTGCCTCTCATGACACTCATCGCCGGCCCTTCCACGGCCGCAGAACCCGCCCGCGCCGGCCGGCGCGAATGGACCGCCCTCGGCGTCCTCATGCTCCCTCTCCTCCTCGTCTCCATGGACGTCTCCGTCCTCTACTTCGCGATCCCCTCCATCGCCGCCGACCTCCGGCCCGGCGCGACCCAGCAGCTGTGGATCCTCGACATGTACGGCTTCGTGCTCGCCGGACTCCTCGTCACCATGGGCTCCCTCGGCGACCGCGTCGGGCGCCGCAAGCTCCTCCTCTGCGGCGCGGCCCTCTTCGGCGCCGCGTCCGTCGCCGCCGCCTACGCCCACAGCCCCGGCGCCCTCATCGGCGCCCGCGCGCTCCTCGGCGCCGCCGGCGCCTGCCTCATGCCGTCCACCCTCGCCCTGATCCGCACCCTCTTCCAGGACCCGGCCCAGCGCGCCAAGGCCGTCACCCTGTGGACCACCGTCATGGCGAGCGGCATCTCTCTGGGGCCCGTCGTCAGCGGCGCGCTCCTCGGGCACTTCTGGTGGGGGTCCGTCTTTCTCGTCAACCTGCCCGCGATGGTGCTGCTGCTGGTGCTCGCGCCGGTCCTCCTCCGCGAGTCCAGGGGCGACGCCGGGGGCCGCTTCGACGTGTTCAGCGCCGGGCTCTCCCTCGCCGCTCTGCTGCCCGTGATCTACGGGGTCAAGGAGCTCGCCAAGGGGGGGTGGGCCGTCGTGCCCGCCTTGGGGATCGTTGTCGGGGTTCTGCTCGGGGTCGTCTTCGTGCGGCGGCAGGCGCGGCTCTCCCATCCCATGGTCGACCTGCGGCTCGTCCGTACCCCGGCGTACGGCGGGTCCGTCCTCGTCAGCCTGCTCGCCATGGCCGCCACCGTCGGCTTCGCCGTCTTCCTCACCCAGTACCTGCAGTCCGTCCTCGGGCAGAGCCCCCTCGAAGCGGCCCTCTGGAGCCTCGTCCCCGCCGGGGGCGTCATGGTTGCCGCGCCCCTCGCCGCGGCGCTCGCCCAGCGGGTGGACCGGGCCCACGTCATGGGTGGCGGGTTTCTCGTGTCCGCCGGCGGCTTCGCGTGGCTGGCCACGGTCGACCGCGCCACGCCCCTCTGGGTGGTCCTCGTCGGCAGCGCCGTCTACGCCTCCGGGCTGGTCTCCGCGCTGACCCTCGCCAACGAACTCGCCCTCGGCGCCGCGCCGCCCGAGCGGGCCGGTGCCGCTGCCGCCGTGCTCGAATCCGGGTCCGAGCTGGGCGGTGCGCTCGGGATGGCCGTCCTCGGGTCCATCGGCGCGGCCGTCTACACCGCGGCCATGCCCTCCTCGGCGCCGGCCGCCGCCCGGGAGACGCTGGGAGGTGCGCTGTCGGCTGCGCCCGGTGTTGTCGAGGCTGCTCGGAGCGCCTTCGTCGAGGCCATGTCCGGGGCGGCCGTGGGGGCCGCCGTGTTGATGCTCCTGGCCGCCGTGTCGTCGCTGGTGCTCCTGCGGCGGCGCGTCTGAGGCGGGTCGTCGGGGACGGGCAGGGGGTCGCGTCCGGGACTGCGTGATGTACGGCGCCGGGGCGCCACGAATCACGCTTCACGTCCCGAACACGACCCCCTGCCCGTCCCCCGCTTCTGTCCGATCGCCGCTCTCCCTCAGCCCACCAGGCTGTCCCGCCACGCCTGGTGCAGGCCCGCGTAGTGGCCCTCGCCGCCGACGAGTTCCGACGGGTGGCCGTCCTCGACGATCCGGCCCTGCTCCATCACGAGGACCCGGTCCGCCACCTCGACCGTGGACAGGCGGTGGGCGATCACCACTGCCGTACGGCCCGCGAGGACCGTGTCCATCGCCCGTTGCACCGCGCGTTCGCCCGGGACGTCCAGGGAGCTCGTCGCCTCGTCCAGGATCAGGACCGCCGGGTCCGCGAGCAGGGCGCGGGCGAACGCGACCAGTTGGCGCTGGCCCGCGGAGATGCGGCCGCCTCGTTTGCGGACGTCCGTGTCGTAGCCGTCGGGGAGGGTGGTGATGAAGTCGTGTGCCCCGATCGCCTTTGCCGCTTCTTCGATCTCGGCGCGTGTCGCCTCCGGGCGGCCGATGGCGATGTTGTCCGCGATCGTGCCCGAGAAGAGGAAGGCCTCCTGGGTGACCATCACTACGCCTCGGCGGAGGTCCGGGGTCGCCAGGTCTCGGAGGTCCACGCCGTCGAGTCGGACGTGGCCTTCCGTGGGGTCGTAGAAGCGGGCCAGCAGTTTCGCCAGGGTCGACTTGCCCGCGCCCGTGGCTCCTACGACGGCGACTGTCTGGCCTGCCGGGATCCTCAGGTCGAGGCGGGGGAGCACCTCGCCGCCCGTGCGGTAGGCGAAGCGGACGTGGGTGAAGGTGATCTCTCGGCCGGGTGTTCCCTCGCGGTGGGGGAGTTCCCGGGGAGTCGTCGTCTCCGGGACTCCTGGTTCCTGGGCGAGCAGGCCGGCGATCTTGGCGAGGGAGGCCGCTGCCGACTCGTACGAGTTCAGGAACATGCCGAGGCGGTCGATCGGGTCGTACAGGCGGCGCATGTAGAGGACCGCTGCCGCCAGGACGCCCAGTTCGAGCGTGCCGGCGGCCACGCGGTACGCGCCCCACAGGCACATGCCTGCCACCGCTGTGTTCGCGACCAGGCGGGAGCCGACCACGTAGCGGGCCATTTCGAGGAGGGCGTCGCCGTTGCTTCGTTCGTGGCGGTGGTTGAGGAGCGCGAATTCCGTGTCGTTGGTCTTCTCGCGGCGGAACGCGCGGACCGGGCGGATGCCGTTCATGGTCTCCGCGAACTTGACGATCACGCCCGCGATGGCCGTGGAGCGCTCCGCGTACACCCTGCCCGCGCGTGCCTGGTAGAGGCGGATGAGGAGGTAGAGGGGGGCGAAGGAGGCCACCGCCACCGCTCCGATGCCCCAGTCCAGCCAGAGGAGGACGAGGGAGATGGAGAGGAAGGAGAGGACTACGCCGATCAGTTCCTGGAGGCCCTCCGAGAGGAGTTCGCGGAGGGATTCGACGTCCGTGGTCGAGCGGGAGATCAGGCGGCCCGAGGTGTACCGCTCGTGGAAGTCGACGCTCAGCATCTGCGCGTGCCGGAAGATCCGGCCGCGCAGGTCGAGCAGCGCGGCCTGGTTGATCCTGGCCGCTCCGCGGACGAAGGCGTACTGGAGGACGCCCGAGAGGGAGGCGCAGAGGAGGTAGCCGGTCGCCACGGCGACGACCGGGCCGTGGTCTCCCGCGCGGAAGGCCGGGACGCCCCGGTCGATGGCGTACGCGACGAGCAGCGGGCCCGCCTGGAGCGCCGCCTCCCTGAGGAGGAGGACCAGGGCCATGACCACCAGGCGGGTGCGGTGGGGTGCGAGGAGGGAGCGGAGCAGGGCTCCCGTCGCTCCGGGCGGGGCCGGGAGGTCGTCCCGGTCGAAGGGGTCGGACGGTTCTTGGGTGGTCGGTGTGTTGTCCGTCATCGGTTGTCGTTTCCTTCGCCGGACATCAGCCAGGCGTACTCGGCGTTGCTGCGCAGCAGTTCCTGATGGGTGCCCACGGCCGCGATCCGGCCCCGGGAGAGCAGCGCGACCCGGTCGGCGAGCATCACCGTCGACGGGCGGTGCGCCACGACCAGGGCCGTCGTCTCCTTGAGGACCTCCCGCAGGGCCGCCTCGACCCGGGCCTCCGTGTGGACGTCGAGTGCCGAGAGCGGGTCGTCGAGGACGAGGAAGCGGGGTCTGCCGACCACGGCCCGGGCCAGGGCGAGGCGCTGGCGCTGACCGCCCGACAGGCTGAGGCCCTGCTCGCCGACCTGGGTCGCCGTGCCGTCCGGGAGCCGGTCGACGAAGCCGTCCGCCTGGGCGATGCCCAGGGCGCGGTGGAGTTCCTGATCGCCCGCTCCTTCCGCGCCCATCAGGACGTTCTCGCCGATGCTCGCCGAGAACAGCGTCGGTTCCTCGAAGGCCACGGAGACGAGGGAGCGGAGCTTCTCCCGTTCCATGAGGGAGATGTCCGCGCCGTCGAGGAGGATGCGGCCGGCCGTCGCCTCGTGCAGGCGCGGGACCAGGGCGGTGAGCGTGGTCTTGCCCGAGCCGGTGCCGCCGACCAGGGCCAGCGTTTCGCCGGGGCGGATGTGGAGGTCGATGCCGTCCAGGACGGGGGGCGTCTCCTCGGGGGCGTCCGGGTAGCGGAAGGTGACGTTCTCGAAGCGGACCCCGTCCGGGGTGGTGCCGGGCCGTGCGCTTCCGGTCGTCTCCGGTTCCTCCGGTTCCTCCGGGGAGTCCATCACCTCGAAGTAGCGTTCCGTCGCGGTCGCCGCCTCCTTGGTCATCGCGAGCAGGAAGGCGATCGACTCCACCGGCCAGCGCAGCGCCAGGGCCGTCGACAGGAAGGCGACGAGGGTGCCCGCCGACAGGTCGCCGTCGGCGACCTGCACCGTGCCGAGCACGAGGGCCGTGCCGATGGCCAGTTCCGGCAGGACGGTGACGACCGACCAGATCAAGGCGAGCAGCCGTGCCTTGGCCAGTTCCGTGCCGCGGAGGCCCTCCGCGAGCCGGCGGAACGCCTCCGCCTGGCTGCGGTGCCGGCCGAAGCCCTTCACGATCCGGATGCCGAGGACGCTCTCCTCGACGACGGTCGTCAGGTCGCCGACCTGGTCCTGGGCCGTGCGCGCCACCGTCCCGTACCGGCGCTCGAAGCGGCTGGAGACGAACACGAGGGGGAGCACGGGCGTGAGGAGGACCAGGCCGAGGGTCCAGTCCTGGGCGAGCAGGAGGACGTAACCGGCGAGGATCGTCACGCCGTTGACCAGGAGGAAGGTCAGCGGGAAGGCCAGGAACATCCGGACCAGCATCAGGTCCGTCGTCCCGCGCGAGAGCAGCTGCCCGGACGCCCAGCGGTCGTGGAAGGCGATCGGGAGGCGCTGGAGCCTGCCGTACAGGTCGGCGCGCATCCGGGCCTCCACGGAGGACAGCGGGCGTGCCACCAGCCAGCGGCGGTAGCCGAAGAGGCCGGCCTCGGCGATCCCCAGGAGCAGCAGGTACAGCGCCCCGAGCCAGACGCCCCCGGGGTCCCGGTCCGCGACGGGCCCGTCCACCATCCACTTCAGTACGAGGGGGATGACGAGCGACAGACAGGAGGCGACGATCGCGACGACCGCGGCCGTGATCAGCCGGCCCCGCACGGGCCGCACGTACGGCCAGAGGCGGAGCAGGACGCGGACCGTCGAGCGGTCGGGGGGCGGGGTGTGTGGTTTCTCGGGCATCAGGTCCGACCATACGGTTCGCCCCTGACGCGTCTCATCCGGTTTTCCGGCGGGGAGCGGTGCGTTCGTGCGGGCCGGTGGGTCGTATCCGGCATCGACCGATCGGATGATGCCGGTTCGAGCGCGATGGCCGATGGTCCGGGCTCCGCGTGCTCGGCAGGCTGAGGGCATGACAGCGATCGAGGTGCGGGGACTGCACAAGACGTACGACGGCCGGAAGGTCGTCGACGGGGTTTCCTTCGAGGTCGGCGAGGGGGAGATCTTCGGGATCCTCGGCCCCAACGGCGCCGGCAAGACGACCACCGTGGAGTGCGTGGAGGGCCTGCGGACCCCCGACGAGGGGTGGGTGCGGGTGTGCGGGTACGACCCCGCCACACAGCGGGACGAGCTCACCCGGGTGCTCGGGGTCCAGCTCCAGGAGAGCGAGCTGCAGGCCAAGCTGACCGTCCGTGAGGCGCTCGACCTGTACGCCTCCTTCTACGAGCGGCCCGCCGACCGGGGGGAGCTCGCCGAGCGGCTCGGGCTGCGCCCGCATCTGCGGACCCGGTTCGGGAAGCTGTCCGGGGGGCAGAAGCAGCGGCTGTTCATCGCCCTGGCGCTCCTCGGCACCCCCCGGGTCGTCGTGCTCGACGAGCTCACCACCGGGCTCGACCCGCGCGCCCGCCGCGAGGTGTGGACGCTCGTCGAGTCCCTCCGCGACGCCGGGGTGACCGTGCTGCTCGTCACCCACTTCATGGAGGAGGCGCAGCGGCTCTGCGACCGGATCGCCCTCCTCGACCGGGGGCGGATCTCCGCGCTGGACACCCCCGGCGGGCTGATCGGGCGTACGTCGGCCGCCAAGGAGATCTCCTTCGACGCCGGCACCCCGCTCGACCCGGGGGCGCTGCGGGCCCTGCCCGGTGCCGTGTCCGTCGGGACGGCGGACGGCCGGACGGTCGTCGCCGGCACGGAGGAGACCGTCGCCGCCTTCGTCTCGCTCCTCGCCCGCGAGGGCGTCATGGCCGGCCAGCTCCGGGTCACCGACGCCACCCTCGACGACGCCTACCTCGACCTGACGGGAACCGATCTGTGATGAGTGCCTCCAGCCCTGCCGCGGCCGTCCTGCGCACCGAGGCCCGCCTCTTCGGCCGCGAACCCGCCGCCCTGTTCTGGGTGATGGTCGCGCCGACCCTGCTGCTCGTGATCCTCGGCGGCCTGGTCCCCTCGTTCCGGGAGGTCTCCGCGGACCTCGGCGGGCGCCGCATGGTCGACCTGTACGTGCCCGTCGCCGTGCTCTTCGCCTTGATCATGGCCGCGGTCCAGGCCATGCCCCCCGTCCTCTCCGGCTACCGCGAGCGGGGCATCCTCCGCCGGATGTCCACCACCCCCGTCCGGCCCGGGGCGCTGCTCACCGCGCAGCTGGTGCTGCACGCCGTCGCCGCGGTCGTCTCCTCGCTGCTCGTGATCGCGGTCGGGCGGATCGCCTTCGGGGTCGCCCTGCCGGAGAACCTCGTGGGCTATGCCCTCGCGCTGCTCCTGGCCGTCGCCGCCGGGCTCGCCCTCGGGGCCGCCGTGTGCGCCGTGTCCCGCACGCAGAAGATCGCCACCGCCGTCGGCACCGTCGTCTTCTTCCCCATGATGTTCACGGCGGGTGTCTGGGTGCCGGTCCAGGCCATGCCGGATAGCCTGCAGCGGATCGTCCGGCTCAGCCCGCTGGGCGCCGCGTCGCAGGCCCTCGACTCGGCCGCTTCGGGCGGCTGGCCCGGCTGGGCCGCGCTGGGGGTGATGGCCCTGTGGACGGTCGTGCTCACCGGTGCCTCCGTGCGCTGGTTCCGCTGGGAGTGACGTAGGTGACGGACATGAGGGGCGAAGTGACCACGAGGACCGTGACGACCGTCGAGGAACGCCGGCTGCAGTTCTTCCGCTGGGCGCCGTACGGGCTGCTCGCCGTCGCCACGGTCCTCGCCCTCGCCACCGCCGACCGGGTCACCCCCGGCCGCATCGCCGTTCTCGTCGCCCTCCTCGCCGCGACCCTCGTCCTCCAGCTCTGGTGGACCCGCCGCGAGCGCGCCTTCGCCGCGAGCGAGCCGCCCGCGCCGGACATCCCCGGCGTCGTCCGCATCCCCGGCGCCCCCGGTCCCGCCTCCGTCACGTACTTCGTGCTGCGCACCGCGCTCGGGTTCACGCTCACCTGGGTGAGCCCGTTCTTCGCCGTCTTCGCCTGCGTCGGGTACTTCGACGCCTTCCACCTGCTGCCGCCCCGCCCCGCGTACGCCCGCGCCGGACTCCTCGCCGTGGCGCTGACGCTCGGCGGCTCGCAGTCGGGCGGGCTGCCGCCGCGGTCCACCGTCCAGTGGGCGGCGTTCGGCGGGCTGTTCGCGCTCAACGCCTGCCTCGCCCTCGGCCTCGCCCACCTCGGCGGCAAGGAGATCGAGAAGGCCGCCACGCTCGCCCGCACCAACGCCCGCCTGGAACAGGCCCTCGCCGAGAACGCGGCGCTCCAGGCGCAGCTCCTCGTGCAGGCCCGCGAGGCGGGCGTCGCCGACGAGCGGCGGCGGCTCGCCGCCGAGATCCACGACACCATCGCGCAGGGGCTCACCGGCGTCATCGCGCAGCTCCAGGTCGTCTCCATGGCCACCGATCCCGAGGTCGCCCGGGTCCACCTGGGCCGCGCCGCCGACCTCGCCCGGCACAGCCTCGGCGAGGCCCGCCGCTCCGTGCGGAACCTCGGCCCGGTCGCCCTGGAGCACGACGACCTCCCGGAGGCCCTCCGCAAGACGGTCGCCGACTGGGCCGAACGCACCGGCGTCGACACCCGGTTCACCGTCACCGGCACCGAGGCGCCGCTGCACGACGAGGTCGCCGCGACCCTGCTGCGGATCGCCCAGGAGGCCCTGTCCAACGCGGCGCGCCACTCCGGCGCCGGCCGGGCCGGCGTCACCCTCTCCTACATGGGCGACGAGATCACCCTGGACGTACGGGACGACGGGCGCGGCTTCGATCCGCTCGCCCGGCCCGAACGCGGCGGCGACGGCGGCGGGTTCGGGCTCGACGGCATGCGGGCCCGCGCGGAGCGCCTCGCCGGCACGGTCACCGTGGAGACCGCGCCGGGCGAGGGCACGGCGATCTCCGCTCGCGTACCGTTGGGCGCGCCATGACTGACATCACGCTCCTGATCGTCGACGACCATCCCGTCGTACGGGACGGCCTGCGCGGCATGTTCGCCGCCGAGGGCTCCGGCTTCCGCGTCCTCGGCGAGGCCCCCGACGGCGTCCGGGGCGTCGAACTCGCCCTGGAACTCGATCCCGACGTCGTCCTCATGGACCTGCGCATGCCCGGGGGCGGGGGCGTCGACGCGATCGCCGAGCTCACCCGGCGCGGGGCCCGCTCCCGGGTCCTCGTCCTCACCACGTACGACACGGACACGGACACCCTCCCCGCGATCGAGGCCGGCGCGACCGGCTACCTCCTGAAGGACGCTCCCCGCGAGGAGCTCTTCGCGGCGGTGCGGGCCGCGGCCGAGGGCCGCACGGTCCTCTCCCCGGCCGTCGCCTCCCGTCTGGTGACGGCGGTCCGCGCCCCTTCCTCCTCCTCCGACGGCGCCCTCTCCGCCCGGGAGGCCGAGATCCTCGCCCTCGTCGCGAAGGGCACCGCGAACCGTGCCATCGCGGCGGAGCTCTTCATCAGCGAGGCGACGGTGAAGACCCATCTCACCCACATCTACGCCAAGCTGGGCGTCAACGACCGGGCCTCCGCCGTCGCCACCGGCTACGAACGGGGCATCCTGGGCGGCGCCTGAGCCGGTGCGGGCGGGGTGCCGGCTACTCCCGTACCCGTAGCAGCACCACCGACCGGGCCCCCACCGTGATCGTCCCGCCGCCCGGGTGGGCCGTGCCCGGTGGTGCGGACTGGTCCTCCCGGGCCGTGTCGACGACGAGTTCGTACGTCGCGGCCCACGGCGGTCCGGGGAGGCGGAAGTCCAGGGGGTCGGGGCCGGCGTGGAGGACGGCGAGGAAACTGTCGTCGGTGACGGGGCGGCCGAGGGCGTCGCGGCCGGGGATGTCGCGGCCCGAGAGGTAGAGCCCGAGCGTGGCCGTCGGCGCGTACCAGTCGCGTTCCGTCATCTCGGTGCCCTCGGCGGTGAACCAGGCCAGGTCCCGCAGCCCGTCCGCGCCCTGGGGCCGGCCGGAGAAGAAGGCGCGGCGGCGCAGGACCGGGTGGCGGTGGCGGAGGGCGAGGAGGCGGCGGGTGAGGGTGAGCAGGCCGGCCCGTCCGGGGTCGTCGGGGAGCGACCAGTCGAGCCAGCCGAGCGCGTTGTCCTGGCAGTACGCGTTGTTGTTGCCGCCCTGGGTGCGGCCCATCTCGTCGCCGGCGACGAGCATCGGGACCCCGGTGGAGAGGAGGAGCGTGGTGAGGAGGTTGCGCTGCTGGCGGAGGCGGAGGGCGTTGATCGCGGGGTCGTCCGTCTCGCCCTCCGTTCCGCAGTTCCAGGAGCGGTTGTCGTGGGTGCCGTCCCGGTTGCCCTCGCCGTTGGCCTCGTTGTGCTTCCGTTCGTACGTGACGAGGTCCCGCAGCGTGAAGCCGTCGTGGGCGGTGACGAAGTTGACCGAGGCGTACGGCCGGCGCCCGCCCCAGGCGTACAGGTCGCTGGAGCCGGACAGCCGGTAGCCGAGGTCCCGCACGTCGGGCAGCGCCCCGCGCCAGAAGTCCCGTACGGCGTCCCGGTAGCGGTCGTTCCATTCCGTCCAGAGAGGGGGGAAGGCGCCGACCTGGTAGCCGCCGTTGCCCACGTCCCAGGGTTCGGCGATGAGTTTCACGCGGCGCAGGACCGGGTCCTGGGCGATGACCGCGAGGAAGGGGGAGAGCATGTCGACGTCGTGGAAGGAGCGGGCGAGGGCCGCCGCCAGGTCGAAGCGGAAGCCGTCGACGCCCATCTCCGTGACCCAGTAGCGCAGGGAGTCGGTGATGAGGCGCAGGACCTGCGGCTGGACGACGTGCAGGGTGTTGCCGCAGCCCGTGTAGTCGGCGTACCGGCGGGCGTCGGACTGGAGGCGGTAGTAGCCGCGGTTGTCGATGCCCTTGAGGGAGAGGGTGGGGCCCAGTTCGCCGGCCTCCGCCGTGTGGTTGTAGACGACGTCGAGGATGACCTCGATCCCGGCCGCGTGCAGCGCCCGCACCATCCGCTTGAACTCGCCGACCTGCTGTCCGGCCGTCCCGGACGAGGAGTAGCCGGCGTGCGGGGCGAAGTAGCCGACGGAGTTGTAGCCCCAGTAGTTGCGCAGGCCGCGCCGCAGGAGGTGGTCCTCGTGCGCGAACTGGTGGACGGGGAGGAGTTCGACCGCCGTCACCCCGAGCCGGACCAGGTGGTCGATCGCGGCCGGGTGCGCGAGGCCCGCGTAGGTGCCCCGGAGGTGTTCCGGGATGCCGGGGTGCTGTTCGGTGAAGCCCTTGACGTGCAGTTCGTAGATGACGGAGTCCTGCCAGGGCGTCTTGGGCCTGCGGTCGTCGGACCAGTCGTCGTCGTCATGGACGACGACGCCCTTGGGGACGTACGGGGCGGAGTCCCGTTCGTCGCGGACGGTGTCGGCGACGTGCTGCTGCGGCCAGTCCCGGACGTGCCCGTACACCTCGGGGGGCAGGGCGAAGTCGCCGTCGACGGCCCGCGCGTACGGGTCGAGGAGGAGTTTCGCCGGGTTCCAGCGGGCGCCGGTCCACGGGTCCCAGCGGCCGTGCACCCGGTAGCCGTACCGCCGGCCCGGTCCGACGCCCGGCACGAAGCCGTGCCAGATCTCGTGCGTCAGTTCGGTCAGCGGGAGGCGCGTCTCGGTGCCGTCGGTGTCGAAGAGGCACAGTTCCACCGCCTCCGCGCCGCCCGCCCACAGGGCGAAGTTGGTGCCCGTCACCCCGCCGGGACCGACCCGGCAGCGGGCCCCCAGCGGGGTCGGAGCCCCCGGCCACACCGGTGGTCCGGCCCGCTCCGGGGCATGCTGCTGTACCGCCTCCTGCTCGGCTGCGCTCGCCACCGTCCCGGCCTCCCGCGGCTCGTCGGGCCCGCACCCGGGGGAGCGGTGGCGTCCCGGCCGCCGCTCCCCCGGGTGGTTCTCCCCCTGTTCTGCCCGCACGGCCGTGCTCCCAACATGATCCGCACGCACGTTTCCCCTGGAGGGTGGCCGTCGTTGGGCCGGGTGTGACCTTTGTGTGGAAGCGGGCGGGGCACGCCCTCGTGGTGGCGGGACTGTTGGCGGGCCTCGTGGGCTGTACGGCGGCGGACGGCGGTGGCGGGATCGACGTCGTCCTGCCGGGCAAGGTGCGGGCCCCGGGCGATGTCATCCGGGTGAGCCCGGAGGACGGCAGCCGGGCCGTGCCGGCCGGGGGGCCCGTCGAGGTGAAGCTGGACAGCGGGCGGCTCGAACGGGTGACGGTCGCCCAGGTCGAGGACGGCCGGCGGGCCGAGGTCGCCGGGGAGATCTCGGCGGACGGGCTGCGCTGGCGGCCCCGGCCGGGCGTCCGGCTCGCGCTGGCCGCCAAGTACAGCGTGGACGCGGTCGCGCTCGACGGGCACGGGCGCCGCTCGGCCCGGCACACCACCTTCACCACCGTGGTCCCCGAGTCCCGCTTCATCGGCTACTTCAAGCCGGAGAACCGTTCCACGGTCGGCACCGGCATGATCGTCTCCTTCGATTTCAACCTGCCGATCGAGAACCGGGCCGCGGTCGAGCGGGCCGTCCGCGTCACCTCGGAGCCGCCGGTGGAGGTCGTCGGCCACTGGTTCGGCAAGGAGCGGCTGGACTTCCGGCCCGCCGCGTACTGGGCGCCCGGCACCAGGGTCACCGTGGAGATCGGACTGCGGGACGTCGAGGGGGCGCCCGGGGTGTACGGCATCCAGCGCAAGACGGTCGGCTTCACCGTCGGCCGCTCCCAGGTCTCCCGGGTGGACGCGGCGGAGCACACCATGGAGGTCCGGCGGGACGGCCGGGTCCTCGCCACGCTGCCGGTGACCGCGGGCGCGCCGAAGACCACCACGTACAACGGGAGGATGGTCGTCACCGAGCTGTACGACGTGACCCGGATGGACGGCAGGACGGTCGGGTTCGGCGGCGAGTACGACATCAAGGACGTGCCGCACGCGATCCGGCTGACCGACTCGGGGACCTTCCTGCACGGCAACTACTGGGCCGACGCCTCCACCTTCGGCTCGGCCAACGTCAGCCACGGCTGTGTGGGCCTGAGGGACGAGAAGGGCGGCAGCCCGGACTCGCCCGCGGGCTGGTTCTTCGACCGGACGCTCGTCGGCGACGTGGTGGAGGTGGTCAACTCCCGGGACAAGGAGGTCGCCCCCGACAACGGTCTCGGCGGCTGGAACCTGGACTGGCCCCGGTGGAAGGCCGGCTCCGCGCTGGGCTGACCCCGCTCGCCTCCCCGTACCACGTCGACTGGGACTGAACGGTGACATTCGCGAGGAACTTTCGTGTCCTGCGGTGTGATTATCTAGCGCTGTGTGCGCGAGTGGATGCGTACGGGGGTGGGGCCGCGGCGATGCCGGGCCGTGCGAGGGGAGACAGTCACAGTGAACGGGCAGCCGATAACGGGGGCATCGGTCAGGAGCGGGCGGCGGCGCGGGGGCGTCAAGCTGCAGGCCCTGGCCGCGGGAGCGCTGCTTCTGGTCCTGACCGCCTGCGGCGGCGGCGAGACCGCCACCGGCGGGGGCGCGGGGGGCCAGAACCCGGCCGCCCAGGGCGGCGGCGACCAGGGGAACGCGGCCTCGCAGGCGGTCGTGACGATCCTCCCGAAGGACGGCGCCGACTCGGTCGCCACCAGCGGGGCCCTCAAGGTCACCGCCGAGCAGGGCAAGCTGACCACGGTCACGGTCGCCGACCCCAAGGGCACCGAGGTCGAGGGCCGGATCGCCGCCGACGGCGCCAGCTGGTCGCCGACCGCGCACCTGGCGGCGGCCACCCGGTACAAGGTCCACGCGATCGCGAAGGACGCCGACGGCCGCGAGTCGGCGAAGGACACCACCTTCACCACGCTCGTCCCGAAGAACACCTTCATCGGCCAGTACACGCCGGAGGACGGTTCGACCGTCGGCGTCGGCATGCCGGTCTCCATCAACTTCACCCGGGGCATCACGAACCCCGAGGCCGTCGAGAAGGCCATCAAGGTGACGGCCGTCCCGGCCGTGCAGATCGAGGGCCACTGGTTCGGCAACGACCGCCTCGACTTCCGCCCCAAGGACTACTGGGCCGCCGGCACCAAGGTGACGGTGCAGCTCAACCTGGACGGCGTCGAGGGCCGCCCGGGCGTCTACGGCAAGCAGAAGAAGACGGTCTCCTTCACCATCGGCCGCCGCCAGGTCTCCACGGTGGACGCCTCCGCGCACACCATGCAGGTCGAGCGCGACGGCAAGATCATCAAGACCATCCCGATCAGCGCGGGCGCGCCGTCCACGACGACGTACAACGGGCAGATGGTCATCAGCGAGAAGTACAAGGTGACCCGCATGAACGGGGCCACCGTGGGCTTCGGCGGCGAGTACGACATCAAGGACGTGCCGCACGCGATGCGCCTGTCCAACTCGGGCACCTTCGTGCACGGCAACTACTGGGGCTCCCCGGGGATCTTCGGCACCACCAACACCAGCCACGGCTGTGTCGGCCTGCGCGACGCCCGCGGCGCGGGCGACAGCTCGATGCCGGCGGCCTGGTTCTACGACCGCTCGCTCATCGGTGACGTGGTCGTCGTGAAGAACTCCAAGGACAAGCAGATCCAGCCGGACAACGGCCTCAACGGCTGGAACATGGACTGGTCGGAGTGGATCGCCTAGGTCTTCCGTGACCTTCCGGTCGAAGGGGCCCGGTGCTGTGAGCAACAGCACCGGGCCCCTAGGCGTTAACGGACACTAACCTTCCTTCCATGACTGTGAACCTCGAAGTCGCCGAAGGCGTCGGCACGATCCGCCTCGACCGCCCCCCGATGAACGCCCTGGACGTCGCCACCCAGGACCGGCTGCGCGAGCTGGCGCAGGAGGCGACCGACCGCGACGACGTGCGGGCCGTGGTCCTCTACGGCGGCGAGAAGGTGTTCGCGGCCGGCGCGGACATCAAGGAGATGCAGGTCATGGACCACGTGGCCATGGTCAAGCGCGCGCGTGCCCTCCAGGACTCCTTCACCGCCGTCGCCCGCATCCCCAAGCCGGTCGTCGCCGCGATCACCGGCTACGCGCTCGGCGGCGGCTGCGAGCTCGCGCTCTGCGCCGACTACCGGATCGCCGCCGACAACGCCAAGCTGGGTCAGCCGGAGATCCTGCTCGGCCTGATCCCCGGCGCGGGCGGCACCCAGCGGCTGTCCCGGCTCGTCGGCCCGTCCAAGGCCAAGGACCTCATCTTCACGGGCCGGATGGTGAAGGCCGACGAGGCCCTGACGCTCGGCCTGGTCGACCGGGTCGTCCCGGCCGCCGAGGTGTACGAGCAGGCGCACGCCTGGGCCGCCAAGCTGGCGCAGGGCCCGGCCGTCGCCCTGCGGGCCGCGAAGGAGGCGATCGACCAGGGGCTGGAGGCCGACATCGACACCGGCCTCGCCATCGAGCGCACCTGGTTCGCGGGCCTGTTCGCCACCGAGGACCGGGAGCGCGGCATGCGCAGCTTCGTCGAGGAGGGCCCGGGCAAGGCGAAGTTCGCCTGACGTTCCTTCACGGGTTCCGTGACGATCCTTCACGAGCGGGGGCCGATTCCACCGGAACGGCCCCCGCGGAGGGCTTCGTACGGCCATGATGGGGAGCATGGCGGGCCTGGAGGGTAGGGAACAACCGCGGCAGCGCGCGAGCGCCGCCGCACCGCGGTGGTCACCGGCCGCGGACGACGAACAGGCCGCCGCGCAAGTGGAGTTGTACGGCAATCCGTCCGAGGAGGACATCCGGCTGCCGTCCCGCCCCGAATCCGCGTGGGTGGCCCGCAGGCTCACCCAGCACGTCGTGCTGCGGCAGTGGGGGCTGGGCCCGCAGATCGCCGAGCACGCGGTCCTCCTCGTCTCGGAGCTCGTCGGGAACGCCGTGCGGCACACCGGCGCCCGGGTCTTCGCCCTGCGCTTACAGCGGCGCCGGGGCTGGATCCGGATCGAGGTGCGCGATCCCTCGCGCGGACTGCCCTGTCTGATGCCGGTGCACGAGCTCGACATCAGCGGCCGCGGGATCTTCCTCGTCGACAAGCTCGCCGACCGCTGGGGCGTGGACCTGGCGCCGCGCGGCAAGACGACCTGGTTCGAGATGCGGGTCGCGGACCGCTCCTGACGACACCGGAACGCACGGAAGCCCCCGTGCGCCGTGGTGTGGCGCGTGGGGGCTTCCGTGTGGTGCGCCGTGGACGGGGGGGTGTATCCACGGCCGCTATGTCGACCTGGCCCGGGTCAATGGGGGTCGTGTCTCCGACTATGTCAGACGGGGGGCCTTGCCGCCAAAAGTCCCTAGTGGGGCAAGGTGGGTCAAAAGCGGACAGTTCAATAATGAATCGTTGGTGACGTGTAGCACTCGCCTTGTAAACAGTGAATGGCTATACGGTTCGCCGGGTGTTTCTGGGGTTCGTCCGCATGGTGGACGCCTGGTGCGCGGCGACAAACGTCCTGAATTGGCCTAATCGTGACCAATCGGGCGACATCCCTCTTAAATGGTCGCGTGAAGCCGACCGACCGCCGAGGAGCCCTCCGGACGGGCGCGGCCGCCGCCCTCGCGGGAGCCCTCGCCACCGCCTGCGGCACGGAACCCCGCCCCGCCCCCGCCGCCGCAGCCCGGCACCCCGCCCCCGCGCCCGTCGTCGCCCCGGCCCCCCGCCGCTTCCCCGGCCGGCCGGACGAGATCGCCCACGGGCCCCGCGACCGGCCCCGGGTCGCCCTCACCTTCCACGGCCAGGGCGACCCCGCCCTCGCCCGGCGGCTCCTCGCCCAGGCGGAGAAGGCCGGCGCCCGCGTCACCGTCCTCGCCGTCGGCGGCTGGCTCGACGAACACCCCGAGATGGCCCGCCGCGTCCTCGACGGCGGCCACGACCTCGGCAACCACACCCAGCGCCACATCGACATCAACGCCATGACCGAGGCCGAGGCCCTCGCCGAGATCCAGGCCTGCGCGGGACGGCTGCGCCGCCTCACCGGCTCCGTCGGCACCTGGTTCCGGCCCTCCCGCACCCAGCACGCCGCCCCGCACGTCCTGCGCGCCGCCCGGCGCGCCGGATACCCGCACGTCCTCTCGTACGACGTCGACTCCCTCGACTTCACCTCGCCCGGCGCGGCGGCCGTCGTCCGCAACGTCATAGGGCCCGTCCGCGCCGGATCCGTCGTCAGCCTGCACTTCGGCTACCCGGACACCGCCACCGCGCTGCCCCTCCTCCTCGCCGACCTCGACCGCCGCGGCCTGAGCGCGGTCACCACCACGGAGCTGCTGAGCTGATGGCACACCTCACCAAGAGGACCCGGATCCTCCTCGCCGCCGCCCTCCTCGCCGGACTCGCCGGCTGCGGCACCGCGAACCACTCCGAGGGCGCCGCCCCCGTGAAGAAGGCCGCCGCCGTGCCCAAGGCGGCCGCCGACCCCGCCGGACTGCCCGGCATGCCGCCCCTGCTCGACCCGCACGACGTCTACGCCGCCGACCGGCCGAACAGGCTCTCCCCGGTGGTGAAGAACTTCCCCTCCCGGGTCTACGTCCCCAACACCAACTCCAACACCGTCTCGGTCATCGACCCCGCGACCTACCAGGTCGTCGAGACCATCCCGGTCGGCGTCCAGCCCCAGCACGTCGTCCCCTCCTGGGACATGAAGACCCTCTGGGTCAACAACGACCGGGGCCACACCCTCACCCCCATCGACCCGGCCACCGGCATCGCCGGCAAGCCCGTCGAGGTCCACGACCCGTACAACCTGTACTTCACGCCGAACGGCAAGTACGCCATCGTGATGGCCTCGCTCGACCGCGAACTCGTCTTCCGCGACCCCCACACCATGGAGCGGAAGAAGACCGTCCCCGTCAGCTGCTACGGCGTCAACCACGCCGACTTCTCCGCCGACGGCCGCTACTTCATCGTCTCCTGCGAGTTCTCCGGCGAACTCCTCAAGGTCGACACCGAGAAGATGGAGGTGATCGGCCAGCAGAAACTGCCCTTCCAGGGCGCCATGCCGCAGGACGTGAAGATCTCCCCGGACGGGAAGACCTTCTACATCGCCGACATGATGGCCCACGGCATGTGGGTCCTGGACGGCGAGAAGTTCACCACCCCGACCCTGCTCGCCACCGGCAAGGGCTGCCACGGCCTCTACGTCGGCCGGGACTCGCGCGAGATGTACATCTCCAACCGCGGCGAGGGCTCGGTCTCCGTCTTCGACTTCCAGCAGAACAAGCTCACCAAGAAGTGGTGGCTCCCGGACGGCGGCTCCCCCGACATGGGAGGCGTCTCCGCCGACGGCAAGGTCCTGTGGCTCTCCGGGCGCTACGACTCCGAGGTCTACGCGATCGACACCACCACCGGCAAGCAACTCGCCCGCATCCCCGTCGGCAGCGGCCCGCACGGACTCGCGGTCTATCCGCAGCCGGGCCGCTACTCCCTCGGCCACACCGGCATCTTCCGGTAGCGGCCGGCCGGGCGTCTCCGGGCGGGGCTCAGCCGGCGACCAGGAGCGCCTCCGAGGCCACCGGGCGGTAGCCGGCCGCCTGGAAGACGCGGACGCTGCGGGCGTTGCCCGGGGACTGCTGGGCCCACACCACCTCGCCCGGGGCGAGGTGGCGGGCCGCCGTCGCCAGGGCCCGGCCCAGGCCCCGGTGGCGCACCTCCTCGTCCACCTCGATCGCCGCCTCCCAGCGGCCCGCGACGCCCCGGCCCAGGGCCAGGACGCCGCCGTCGGCCGCCCAGACCCGGACCTCGTCGCGGAACTTCAGGGCCCGCGCCACCCGGGGGTGCGTGGGGTCGTCGATCTCGCGGAGCTCCAGCGGGGGAGGGCCGGGCAGCGTGTCCGCCACCGTGAGCAGGTCGATCGTGTTCATGTGCCGGCCGGTGCGGGCCATCAGGGCGTACAGGAATCCCGGGTTCATGCTCGCCGCGAGCGGGTCGCTGGACGCGGCCGCCAGCTCGGCCCGCACCCACTCCGGGTCGGCGTCCGTGAAGACCACCGAGTGGGCGGTGAAGGCGAGCACTCCCGCGTCCCGGGGGTTCGGCTGCGGCACCACCGTGGTCGAACCGTCCGGGGGCGGGAACTCCCCGCGCGTCGCCGCCGCCAGTATCCGCGCCACCTCGTTGCTCATACCCCCATCATCCGGCACCGGGCGGCCAGCTAATCTGGCCCCCGTCAGACAAGCACCAAGAAGGGGCGGACGCAGTGGCGGACATCGAGTCGGCACGCACGGCATTCAACAGGTTCGACGTGGACGGCGACGGCTTCATCACCGCCGCGGAGTACAAGCACGTCATGGCGGAGCTGGGCGACTTCAACGTCACCGAGACGGTCGCCGAGGTGCTCATCAAGCAGCGCGACGACAACGGCGACGGCGTCCTGTCCTGGGACGAGTTCTGGGCGCACTACAGCAAGGCCTGAGCCTGACCTGCCGGCCCGGGCGGGCGGAGCGACACGGGTCGCCGCCTGTCCGGGCTTCGGCGTACCCCCAGACCTGACGCATTGGCCTAGACCTATTGTGCGGCTCTTTCGGTGACGGTACGTTCGTCCCCGGCTGCGCAGCCGGACGTACCGCAACGCAACGCACCACATCGCATCGTCACGCACTCCGCCGGGGCATCCCGGCGTTTTCAGGAGGCAATGCCATGTACCGCCGCACAGCAGCCGCACTCGCGACCGCCGTCACCGCAGGGGCACTCGCGCTCGGAGCCGCCGGAGCCGCGCAGGCCAATCCCGGTCCGGGCTACTACGCGAACAGCTCGTACTCCTCGTACGCCGACTGCCAGGCCGCGGGGAAGGCCGGCTACAGGATCTGGGGGCCGATCTTCACCTGCGAGCCCTTCAGCGCCGACCGCCAGGACATCATCGTCCTCTGGGTCCGGGCCTGACACGAAGCCGGCCGGCCCCGGGGATCCCGGGGCCGGCCGGCCGTGCGAGTGAACGGTTCAGCACTCGATGATGTTCACCGCGAGACCGCCGCGAGCGGTCTCCTTGTACTTGACGCTCATGTCGGCGCCCGTCTCCTTCATGGTCTTGATGACCTTGTCGAGGGAGACCAGGTGGCTGCCGTCGCCGCGCATCGACATCTTCGCCGCCGTGACGGCCTTGACCGCCGCCATGCCGTTCCGCTCGATGCAGGGGATCTGGACCAGGCCGCCGACCGGGTCGCAGGTCAGGCCGAGGTTGTGCTCCATGCCGATCTCGGCCGCGTTCTCCACCTGCCCCGGGGAGCCGCCGAGGACCTCGGCGAGGGCGCCCGCCGCCATCGAGCAGGCCGAGCCGACCTCGCCCTGGCAGCCGACCTCGGCGCCGGAGATCGAGGCGTTCTCCTTGAAGAGCATGCCGACCGCGCCGGCCGCGAGGAGGAAGCGGACGATGCCGTCCTCGTCCGCGCCCGGGACGAAGTTCATGTAGTAGTGCAGGACCGCCGGGATGATGCCGGCCGCGCCGTTCGTCGGGGCGGTGACCACCCGGCCGCCCGCCGCGTTCTCCTCGTTCACGGCCATCGCGTAGAGGGTGATCCACTCCATCGCGTGCGCGGCCGGGTCGCCCTCGGAGCGCAGCTTGCGGGCCGAGGTCGCGGCGCGGCGGCGGACCTTCAGGCCGCCCGGCAGGATGCCCTCGCGGGACATGCCGCGCGAGACGCAGGACTGCATGACCCGCCAGATCTCCAGGAGGCCCTCGCGGATCTCCTCCTCGGTGCGCCAGGCCTTCTCGTTCTCCAGCATCAGGGAGGAGATCGACAGGCCGGTCTCCTTGGTGAGGCGGAGCAGCTCGTCGCCGGTGCGGAAGGGGTACTTCAGGGCGGTGTCGTCCGGGATGATCGGGTTCTCGCCGGCCACCGCGTCCTCGTCGACGACGAAGCCGCCGCCGACGGAGTAGTACGTCTTCTCCAGGACGAGCCCGCCCTCCGCGTCGTACGCGAAGACGGTCATGCCGTTGGCGTGGTACGGGAGCGCCTTGCGGCGGTGCAGGATCAGGTCGTCGTCGAAGGAGAACGGGATCTCGTGCGCGCCGAGCAGGTTGATCTTCCCGCTCGCCTTGATCCGCTCGAACTCGTCGTCGGCGGTCTCCACGTTCACCGTGCGCGGCGAGTTGCCCTCCAGGCCGAGGAGGACGGCCTTCGGGGTGCCGTGGCCGTGGCCCGTCGCGCCGAGGGAGCCGTACAGCTCGGCCCGTATCTTCGCCGTGTGGGCGAGCAGGCCCTCGTTCTTCAGCCGGCGGGCGAACATCCGGGCCGCCCTCATGGGGCCCACCGTGTGGGAGCTCGACGGACCGATGCCGATCGAGAACAGGTCGAAGACCGAGATGGCCACGGAAGGACTCCTTGTGGGGGCTAGACGCCGTTGTCTGCCGGGGTGGAGCAGAGAAGCGCGGAGAAGGGGCTGAGCATGGGCCGGGGCACCGCGCTCACTGTCCAGTGTGCGGGGTGCCCCGGAGATTCCGTACGAACAAAAGGGTACGAAATTACTTCAGGCCGGGGTACAGCGGGTGCTTGTCCGCGAGAGCGGTCACCCGGGCCTTGAGGGCGGCGGCCTTGTCGGCGTCGAAGCCCGGCTTGAGGGTCTCGGCGATGACGTCGGCGACCTCGGCGAAGTCCTCGGCCTGGAAGCCGCGGGTCGCGAGGGCCGGCGTGCCGATGCGCAGACCGGAGGTGACCATCGGCGGGCGCGGGTCGTTCGGAACGGCGTTCCGGTTGACCGTGATGCCGACCTCGTGGAGACGGTCCTCGGCCTGCTGGCCGTCGAGCTCGGAGTCGCGCAGGTCCACCAGGACCAGGTGCACGTCCGTGCCGCCGGACAGGACGGAGACGCCGTGGGCGGTGACGTCGTCCTGGACCAGGCGCTCGGCGAGCGCGCGGGCGCCGTCGAGGGTGCGCTGCTGGCGCTCCTTGAACTCCTCCGAGGCCGCGACCTTGAAGGAGACGGCCTTGGCCGCGATCACGTGCTCCAGCGGGCCGCCCTGGAAACCGGGGAAGACCGAGGAGTTCAGCTTCTTGGCGAACTCCTTCTTCGCCAGGATGATGCCGCCGCGCGGGCCGCCGAGCGTCTTGTGCGTGGTGGAGGTCACCACGTCCGCGTACGCGACCGGGTTCGGGTGCAGACCGGCGGCGACCAGGCCCGCGAAGTGGGCCATGTCGACCCACAGGTAGGCCTCGACCTCGTCGGCGATCCGGCGGAACTCGGCGAAGTCCAGCTGGCGCGGGTAGGCGGACCAGCCCGCGATGATCACCTTGGGGCGGTGCTCCTTGGCGAGGCGCTCGACCTCGGCCATGTCGACCAGACCGGCCTCGTCCACGTGGTACGCGACCACGTTGAACTGCTTGCCGGAGAAGTTCAGGCGCATGCCGTGGGTGAGGTGGCCGCCGTGGGCCAGGTCCAGACCCAGGATCGTGTCGCCCGGCTGGGCGATCGCGAACAGCGCGGCCTGGTTGGCGGAGGCGCCGGAGTGCGGCTGCACGTTGGCGTACTCGGCGCCGAACAGGTCCTTGATCCGGTCGATCGCGATCTGCTCGGCCACGTCGACGTGCTCGCAGCCGCCGTAGTAGCGGCGGCCCGGGTAGCCCTCGGCGTACTTGTTGGTGAGGACGGAGCCCTGGGCCTCCATGACCGCGACCGGAGCGAAGTTCTCCGAGGCGATCATCTCGAGGGTGGACTGCTGACGAAGGAGCTCGGCGTCGACGGCGGCGGCGACGTCGGGGTCCAGCTCGTGGAGGGGAGTGTTCAGAAGCGACATGAATCGATCCCTAGGGGGTCTCAGTTCCCGGCGGTGAGCTCGGTGTACTGGTCGATGGAGAGCAGGTCCTTCGGCTCCTCGCTGATCCGGACCTTGAACAGCCAGCCACCCTCGAACGGAGCGGAGTTCACCAGGGACGGGTCGTCCACGACGTCCTGGTTGGCCTCGACGACCTCACCGGTGACGGGGGAGTACAGGTCGCTGACGGACTTGGTCGACTCCAGCTCGCCACAGGTCTCGCCCTCGGTGACGGTCTCGCCGACCTCGGGGAGCTGGGCGTAGACGACGTCACCGAGCGCGTTGGCCGCGAACTCCGTGATGCCGACCGTCGCGACGCCGTCCTCGACGGCCGACAGCCACTCGTGCTCCTTGGTGTAGCTCAGCTGCTGGGGGTTGCTCATGACCTGATTCTCCTGGATCGGGGGAGTGCTGATGAACGTGGGTCTTGCGGGGTGAGACGAAGAGTGAGACGACTTCGTCACTTCTGGCGCTTGTAGAAGGGCAGCGCCACGACCTCGTAGGGCTCGTGGGTGCCGCGGATGTCCACACCGACGCCCTCGGTCCCGGGCGTGGCGTGGGCCGCGTCCACGTACGCCATCGCGATCGGCTTTCCGAGGGTCGGGGACGGGGCGCCGGAGGTGACCTCGCCGATGACCACGCCGTCCTTGACGACGGAGAAGCCGGCGCGCGGGACGCGGCGGCCCTCGGCGATCAGGCCGACGAGCTTGCGCGGCGGGGCGGTCTCGGCGCGCTCGGCGGCCTTCTCCAGCGCCTCGCGGCCGACGAAGCGGCCCTCGTTGGCGGTCTTCTCGAACTTCACGACGCGGCCCAGGCCGGCGTCGAAGGGGGTGAGGGCGGTGGTCAGCTCGTGGCCGTACAGCGGCATGCCCGCCTCCAGGCGGAGCGTGTCGCGGCAGGACAGGCCGCAGGGGATCAGGCCGACGCCCTCGCCCGCCTCGGTCAGGGCCTTCCAGACGCCCTCGGCGTGCTCGGGCTTCAGGAACAGCTCGAAGCCGTCCTCGCCGGTGTAGCCGGTACGGGCGATCAGCGCGGGGACGCCGGCGACCGTGCCGGGCAGGCCGGCGTAGTACTTCAGGCCGTCCAGGTCGGCGTCGGTGAGCGACTTCAGGATGCCGGGGGACTCCGGGCCCTGGACGGCGATCAGGGCGTACGCGTCGCGGTCGTCGCGGACCTCGGCGTCGAAGCCCTCGGAGCGGGCGATCAGGGCGTCGAGGACGACCTGGGCGTTGGAGGCGTTGGCGACGACCATGTACTCCGTCTCGCCGAGGCGGTAGACGATCAGGTCGTCGAGGATGCCGCCGTCCTCCTGGCAGATCATCGTGTAGCGGGCGCGGCCGTTGCCCACGGTGGAGATGTTGCCGACGAGGGCGTGGTCCAGGAGCTCCACGGCCTGCGGGCCGGTGACGGTGATCTCGCCCATGTGGGAGAGGTCGAAGAGGCCGGCCTGGTTGCGGACGGCGTTGTGCTCGTCGCGCTCGCTGCCGTACCGCAGCGGCATGTCCCAGCCGGCGAAGTCGGTCATGGTCGCGCCCAGCGAACGATGCAGGGCATCGAGGGCGGTCAGACGGGGGGCAGTGCTCATGGGGTGGCTCCCGGGTCCCAAGGGCGTGATCGGTGACGAAAACACATGACGGGCGAGGACGTCCTCCCCATCTGTCATGGAACCTGAGAGGTTCACCGAGAGCATCTCGGCACCGGGCGAGCGGCGCCGGAAGGTCGGCTTGCACCTTGGGTGGGGACACGGCGACGTGTCCCGCTTTTCAGATCTGCCTCATCCACGCGGTACGGGGCCTGAGAGATTCAAGGGAGGGTCTTGCTCCTTCGGCGCCCGGACGCGCTCGGCGGTCCGGAACTCTCCCGCGCGGATTCGAGCGGCCGGTATGCGGTTGTGCGGCGACTGTGCGCGCCTGGCGCGCACATCATTGCACGCGGTGTCGGCGGGGCAAATCGCTTGTGTCGCATTACCGATTCTTTACACTTCGTGGGCAAGGGTCTCCTGAGGTCTCCTGAGACCCGGCCAGGGGGAGAGCGATGAGGATCCAGCACACCGGCGCATACGCGACGAGTACCGGCATACCGTCCCAGCGGGCCCGCGCCCGCAGCCGCCGCCGCGGCCGCCTCCTGCGGGACCTGCGCGAGCGCGGCGGCCGCGGCCCCCGCGCCCTCACCTTCGCCGCGGGCGACCTCGTCGTCGTCTCCGGGCTGCCCGGCAGCGGCAAGTCCACCCTGCTGAAGCGCGTCGCCGAAGGAGGCGGCATCGACTCCCAGGACGCCCGCGAGCGCTGGGAGGCCCGCATGCCCCGCCTCCTGCCGTACGCCGTCTACCGCCCCCTCGTCCGGATCGCGCACTACGCCGGACTGCGCCGTGCCCTGCGCTCCGGCGCGAGCGTCGTCGTCCACGACTGCGGCACCCAGTCCTGGGTGCGGGCCTGGCTCGCCCGCGAGGCCGGACGCCGGGGCCGCGCCCTGCACCTGGTCCTCCTCGACGTCACCCCGGACACCGCGCGGGCCGGCCAGGACGCCCGGGGCCGGGGCGTCTCCGCGTACGCCTTCGGACGCCACCGGCGGTCCGTCGGCCGGCTCCTGCGGGCCGCCGAGTCCGGCAGCCTGCCGCACGGCTGCGCCTCGGTCACCCTCCTCGACCGGGACGCCGCCGACTCCCTGCGCAGGATCGGCTTCCGGGAGGCGGCCTGAGGGGAGACGGCCCGAGGGCGCGACCGGCGGGGTGTGTCCCGTTTCCGTCCCGGGACGCCCGTACCCTTCCTTTCGGGCCACGGCGGCGCCGGTGCGGCATTAGGGTGCTGCCGGGCGGCCGGTGGCGGCAGGCCGTGCGAGAAGGGGAAACGGGACCGTGGACGTGACGTGGCCGGGCAACGAGCTCGAAGAGGTCCTCGCCGCCTCACTCGGCAACCCCGAGGCGGGCGGACGCCTGGTCGAGGTGCTCGGCCGCAGCCAGGTCTGGGTGCCCCTGCCCAACGGCGGCGGCCCCGACAGCCCCGACCTGGACCTCCCCACCATCGAGCTCGACGGCGCGGCCTTCGTCCCCGTCTTCAGCTCCGAGCAGCAGTTCCTCGCCTGCGTCGGCACCCACATGTCCTTCACGGTCGCCCCCGCCCGTGACTTCGCCCGCGGCCTGCCCCCGCAGCTCGGCATCGCGGTGAACCCCGGCGGTGCGGTCGGCGTCCCGCTGCCGCCGCCCGCCGTCGCCGAGCTCTGCCGCGTCGGCCGGACCCCGCTCGACGGCCCCGCCAGCGGCGGCCGCGTCCGGCTCTTCGAGCCCGACTGGCAGGACGACCCGGTCGACTTCCTCGCCGCCGCCTCCGCCGAGTTCGAGGCCACCGGGGTCGTCACCACCGCCCGCCGCGCCCTCGCCAGCGTCGAGGGCACCGAACCGGCCCTCTTCATCGGCGTCCAGCTGGGCGGCTGGGACGGCGTCGACCGGAACGCGCCCCTGGACGCCCTCGGCCGCGCCCTCGGCCGCGTCGAGGTCGCCTGGCCCGTCAACCTCATCCTGCTCGACATGGCGCAGGACCCGGTCGGCGACTGGATGCTGGAGCGGGTGCGCCCCTTCTACCAGAGCGTCGGCGCCTGAGCGGCCCCCTGTTTAAGCTGAACTGACTCGGTGGACGGAAGAGGGGCGGGACCCAGGGTGAGCGCGTCGGGCACGGCAGCGGCCGGACAGGTCGAGCACAGACTGGGCCAGGTGGCACCCGGACGCTACGACGCGTACGAGCAGTTGCTGCACGCCCTCGCCGACGGCGAGCTCCACATGCTGCTCTGGCAGGGCGCCCCCGGCGCGCCCGACGCCCAGTACGGGAACATGGAGGTCGACGGCTTCGGCTACGCGCCCTGCGTCACCTCCGTCCAGGAGCTCTCCGCCTCCGGCTGGAACCGCGCCCACGAGCTCGTCACCGGCCGTGAGATCGCCCGCGCCCTCTACCCCGACCGCTGGGGCGTCTGGCTCAATCCGCACGCCCCCGGCGGCGGCGTCGGCATCCCCTGGCCCGACCTGCGCCGGATCGCCACCGGTCTGGACCGGATGCCCGCCGGGCCGCTGCGGGTCACCGAGCCCGCCCTGGAGATGCCGCAGTTCTACGCCCTGCTCACGCAGAACGCGCACCGCACCCCGGCCGTCCGGTCGCTGCGCCGCGGCTGGGTGCAGCCCGCGCTCGGCTCCCCGTACCTCGTCATCGGTCTCGACCTGTACGACACCTCCGCGGCGGCCGTCGACACGGTCCGCTCGATGATGCGCCAGTCGATCGGCTCCGTCCCCGACGGACTGCCCGTCTCCACGGTCGCGCTCTCCGACGCGTACGACCCGGTGGCGCTCTGGCTGCGGGCGAACGCGCGCCCCTTCTACGACCGCGAGGCGCACGCCGGACGCGGTTCCGCATCCGCGCCGGGCTACGGATACCCGCCACCGGCTCCGTCCGGATACTGAGACGTCCCTCCTGTCCCACTTGTCGGCAAAGGCCTCCGGAGTCCGCTCCGGAGGCCTTCGTTCACCCCAATTCCATAGGGCAAGGCACCAGTTGAGCGGCATGTCCGATTGCGCACAAGAGAGCCCCAGTTGGTCCGCTCAGGTGATCACGACGTCCGGATAACGGAAGTCGCAGCACCGCATCACGTTTGAGCAAACATTCACCTTCAGGTCTGGCGGGTGATCGCAAGCGCATTGAAGACTCCCCGGAACACCGGGCGTTCTGTTCCTTTCGAACGGATGCCCAGCAGGTTGTTCCACCGAGCCGCTACCCGCGGCGGGCAAGGGCCGGCTATCCGCGGCCGAGAGGGGTCCTCACCACGATGACGGCACCACTGCACGAGACGAGTGCGGGCGAGGCGACCGCCACCGTCGACGGCGCGCCCGACGCTCCCGGCACTCCGGACAAGTCCGGCGCGGCCGGCAAGGCGATCGAGGGGCGCTCTCCCTGGAAGATCGCCTGGACCCGCCTCAAGCGCGACAAGCTGGCCCTCGCGGGCGCCTTCGTCGTCATCTTCCTGATCCTCGTCGCGATCTTCGCGCCGGTCATCGTGGGCCTCCTCGGCCACCCGCCGGACGAGTTCCACGAGGACCAGATCGACCCGCTGTTCGGCACGCCGATCGGGTCCTGGGGCGGCATCAACGGCGACTTCCTCCTCGGCGTCGAGCCCGTCAACGGCCGCGACGTCTTCAGCCGGATCGTCTACGGCGCCCGGATCTCGCTGCTCGTCGCCTTCCTGGCGGCGGTCTTCGCGGTCTTCCTCGGCACCGTCCTCGGCATCATCGCGGGCTACTTCGGCGGCTGGATCGACGCGGCCCTCAGCCGGGTCATGGACGTCATGCTCGCCTTCCCGCAGCTGCTCTTCACGATCGCCCTGGTCTCGGTGCTGCCCAACTCGCTCCTGGGACTCGACGGTTCGGGGGTGCGCATCGCCGCCCTCGTCCTGGTGATCGGCTTCTTCGGCTGGCCGTACGTGGGACGCATCGTCCGCGGCCAGACCCTCAGCCTGCGCAACCGCGAGTACGTCGAGGCCGCCCAGAGCCTGGGAGCCGGCCGCTTCTACATCCTGCGCCGCGAACTGCTGCCCAACCTGATCGCCCCGATCACGGTCTACGCGACCCTCATGATCCCCACCAACATCCTGACCGAAGCGGCGCTCAGCTTCCTCGGCGCGGGTGTGAAGCCTCCCACCGCTTCCTGGGGCCAGATGCTGTCGACGGCCATCACCACCTACGAGTCGGACCCCCTGTTCATGGTGATCCCCGGCCTCGCGATCTTCATCACCGTTCTGGCGTTCAACCTCTTCGGTGACGGCGTGCGTGACGCGCTCGACCCGAAGGGCTCCCGCTGACCGTTCGCCGACGACACGCAAGACCCGCCCCTGCCGCTGGCGACAGGAGGCCCATCCCCAATCGGCGGACCGCCGTAACGGCCGCCACTATCCCGGAGGTTGCTGGACCCATGCTGAAAAGCTCTCAGCGCAGAATCGCCGCGGGCGCGCTGCTTGCGGCGGCCACGATGGTCGTCACCACCGCCTGTGGCGGCGGCGCGGACAAGGATGGCGGCAAGGGCAGCGCGGGTGCGCCCGGCTTCAACGCCGGCGTGAACAAGGTCGCCAACGCCTCCGACAAGAAGGGCGGCGAGCTGAAGTTCATCGGCTCGCAGGAGGCCGACAGCTGGGACCCGCAGCGCGGTTACTACGGCTTCGTGTGGGACTTCGCCCGCTACTACACGCGCCAGCTCGTCACCTTCAAGGCCGAGCCGGGCACCGCCTCCACCGAGCTGGTCCCCGACCTCGCCACCGACGCCGGCAAGGTCTCGGCCGACGGCCTCACCTACACCTTCACGCTGAAGGACGGGATCACCTGGGAGGACGGCAAGCCGATCACCTCCAAGGACATCAAGTACGGCATCGAGCGCATCTGGGCCCAGGACGTCATCTCCGGCGGTCCGATCTACCTCCAGCAGGTCCTCGACCCCAAGGGCGAGTACAAGGGTCCGTACAAGGACACCTCCGCGGACAAGCTCGGTCTGAAGGCGATCGAGACGCCGGACGACAAGACCATCATCTTCAAGCTGCCGGTCGCCAACGGTGACTTCCTGCAGATGCTGGCCATGCCGGCCGCCTCCCCGGTCCGCCAGGACAAGGACACCAAGGCCAAGTACGGCCTGAAGCCCTTCTCCTCCGGCCCGTACAAGTGGCAGTCGTACACGCCGAACAAGTCGATGAAGCTCGTCCGCAACGACAAGTGGGACGCCAAGTCCGACACCGTCCGCAAGGCGCTCCCGGACAGCATCAGCGTCACGTTCACCACGAACGCCGACGACATGGACAACCGTCTGGTCGAGGGCGAGTACGACCTCGACCTCAACGCGACGGGTGTCGGCGCCGCCGCCCGCCAGAAGGTGCTCCAGCAGCACAAGGGCAACGTCGACAACCCGCAGACGGGCTTCATCCGCTACGCGGTCTTCCCGCAGACGGTGATCCCCAACATCGAGTGCCGCAAGGCGATCATCTACGCCGCCGACTCGAAGTCCCTCCAGACCGCCCGCGGTGGCCCGCAGGCCGGTGGCGACATCGCCCCCAACATGCTGCCCCCGGGCATCAAGGGCGCCGACCCGCAGGCCGACCCGTACGGCAAGCTCGCCGGCGCCCCGGACCTGGCCAAGGCCAAGGACGCGCTGAAGAAGTGCGGCAAGCCGAACGGCTTCAAGACCACGATCGCGGTCCGCAACAACAAGAAGATCGAGATCGCGACCGCCGAGTCCCTCCAGCAGTCGCTGAAGGCCGTCGGCATCGACGCCCAGATCGACCAGTTCGACGGCGCCCAGACCTCCGGCATCATCGGTTCGCCGAAGGTGGTCAAGGAAAAGGGCTACGGCATCATCATCATGGGCTGGGGCGCCGACTTCCCGACCGGTCAGGGCTTCCTCCAGCCGCTGGTCGACGGCCGCTTCATCCTCCAGAGCGGTAACAACAACTTCTCCGAGCTGAACGACAAGGCCATCAACGGCCTGTTCGACCAGGCGCTGAAGGAGACCGACCCGGCCAAGGCCGGCGAGCTCTACAAGCAGATCAACACGAAGGTGTCGGAGGCCGCGGTCTACCTGCCCTTCACCAACGAGAAGAACATCATCTGGCGCAGCTCCCGGCTGACCAACGTCTACACGGCGGACGCCTACAACGGCCGCTACGACTACGCGTCGCTCGGCGTCGTCAAGTAATCCGACCCGCTTCACCGGCGCACCACCCGCCGCCAGGTCCGAAGGGCAGGTGATGGCCGCCCCGGCGGCCGGGGAATCCGACCGGATTCCCCGGCCGCCGACCGGCCGACCGCATGCTTGCATACATATTCCGACGGCTCTTCTCAGTCGTCGTGATGCTGCTCGTCGTCACGCTCGTGACGCTCAGCATCTTCTTCCTCATCCCCAAGCTGACCGGCAGCGATCCTGCCGCGATGTTCGTCGGCAAGCAGGCGGATCCGGCTTCCATCGAGGCCATCCGGCAGAAGCTGGGCCTGGACGAGCCGATCCTGGTGCAGTTCTGGCACTTCGTCTCCGGCATCTTCGTCGGCCGGGACTACACCGGCGGCGGCGACACCATCCACTGCGCCGCGCCCTGCTTCGGCTACTCGTTCCGTACGGAGCAGGACGTCTGGAGCATGCTGGTCGACGCCTTCCCGGTGACCCTGTCCATGGTCCTCGGCGCCGCCGTGCTGTGGCTGATCCTCGGCGTCTCGGCAGGCGTGGTCTCCGCGCTCAAGCGGGGCACGATCGTGGACCGCGCCGCGATGATCACCGCGCTGGCCGGCGTCTCGCTCCCCATCTTCTTCACCGCCATGCTGTCCATGCTCGTCTTCCGCACGCAGCTGGGCTGGCTCAAGTCCTCGTACACCCCGATCACCGAGTCCTTCGGTGGCTGGTTCGGCGGCCTGCTCCTTCCCTGGGTCACCCTCGCCTTCCTGTACGCGGCGATGTACGCGCGCCTCACCCGCGCCACCATGCTGGAGGTCCTCGGCGAGGACTACATCCGCACCGCGCGGGCCAAGGGCCTGCCGGAGTCGGTCGTGCTCGGCAAGCACGCCATGCGCTCCACCATGACTCCCATCCTGACCATCTTCGGCATGGACCTCGGCGCCCTCGTCGGCGGCGCGATCCTGACCGAGACCGCGTTCAGCCTTCCCGGCCTCGGCCAGGCGGCCTTCCGGGCCGTCAGCGAGCGGGACCTGCCGCTGATCCTGGCGGTCACGCTCATCACGGCCGCGGCCGTGGTCATCGCCAACCTCGTGGTGGACCTTCTGTACGCGGTGATCGACCCCCGAGTGAGGCTCGCATGACGGACAAGCTGACGAAGACCGGCGCGGCGGTGGGAGAGCCCGTCGACACCGGGAAGTCCGCCCCCTCCGAAGCTTTCCTCGACGTGCGCGACCTGAAGATCCACTTCCCGACCGACGACGGTCTGGTGAAGTCGGTCGACGGCCTCAGCTTCCAGCTGGAGAAGGGCAAGACCCTCGGCATCGTGGGCGAGTCCGGCTCCGGCAAGTCGGTCACCTCGCTCGGCATCATGGGCCTGCACACGGTCGGCCAGTACGGCCGGCAGAAGGCGAAGATCTCCGGCGAGATCTGGCTGAACGGGCGCGAGCTCCTCTCCGGCGACCCGGAGGAGGTCCGCAGGATGCGCGGCCGCGAGATGGCGATGATCTTCCAGGACCCGCTGTCCGCGATGCACCCGTACTACACGGTCGGCCACCAGATCGTGGAGGCGTACCGCGTCCACCACAGCGTGGACAAGAAGACGGCGAAGAAGCGGGCCGTCGAACTCCTCGACCGGGTCGGCATCCCCGAGCCCCTCAAGCGGTTCGACAACTACCCGCACGAGTTCTCCGGCGGCATGCGCCAGCGCGCGATGATCGCCATGGCGCTCGTCAACAACCCCGAGCTCCTCATCGCCGACGAGCCCACCACGGCGCTCGACGTGACGGTCCAGGCCCAGATCCTCGACCTGATGCGCGACCTCCAGAAGGAGTTCGGCTCCGCGGTCATCATCATCACGCACGACCTCGGCGTCGTCGCCGAGCTCGCCGACGACATCCTCGTGATGTACGGCGGGCGCTGCGTCGAGCGCGGACCGGCCGAGTCCGTCTTCTACGAGCCGCAGCACCCCTACACCTGGGGCCTGCTCGGCTCGATGCCGCGGATCGACCGCGAGCAGACCGAGCGGCTCATCCCGGTCAAGGGCAACCCGCCCAGCCTCATCAACGTCCCGAGCGGCTGCGCCTTCAACCCCCGCTGCCCGTACGCCGACGTCCCCAAGGGCGGCATCACGCGTACCCAGCGCCCCGAGCTGACCCTCGTCGGAGAGCGTCACCACTCGGCCTGCCACATGCCGCAGGAGGAGCGCACCCGCATCTGGACCGAAGAGATTGCGCCGAAGCTGTGAGCGACAACAAGAGCACTGAGCCCCTGCTCAAGGTCACCGGCCTGCAGAAGCACTTCCCCATCCGGAAGGGCCTGCTCCAGCGTCAGACCGGCGCGGTCAAGGCGGTCGACGGGCTCGACTTCGAGGTCTACCCCGGTGAGACCCTCGGCGTCGTCGGCGAGTCCGGCTGCGGCAAGTCGACGATGGGCCGGCTCATCACCCGCCTCCTCGAACCGACCGGCGGGAAGATCGAGTTCCAGGGCACGGACATCTCGCACCTCGGCGTGTCGGGCATGCGCCCGCTGCGCCGGGACGTCCAGATGATCTTCCAGGACCCGTACGGCTCGCTGAACCCGCGCCACACGGTCGGCTCGATCGTCTCGGCCCCCTTCAAGCTCCAGGGCATCGAGCCCGAGGGCGGCGTGAAGAAGGAGGTCCAGCGCCTGCTGGGCCTGGTCGGCCTGAACCCCGAGCACTACAACCGCTACCCGCACGAGTTCTCCGGCGGCCAGCGCCAGCGCATCGGCATCGCGCGCGCCCTCGCCCTCAAGCCGAAGCTCGTGGTCGCGGACGAGCCGGTCTCCGCCCTGGACGTCTCCATCCAGGCGCAGGTCGTCAACCTCCTGGACGACCTCCAGGAGGAGCTGGGCCTCACCTACGTGTTCATCGCGCACGACCTGTCGGTCGTCCGGCACGTCTCGGACCGCATCGCGGTGATGTACCTGGGCAAGATCGTGGAGCTCGCGGACCGCAAGTCCCTCTACGAGGCCCCGATGCACCCGTACACCCGGGCCCTGATGTCCGCGGTCCCGATCCCGGACCCGCGCCGCCGGGGCGTGAAGAGCGAGCGCATCCTGCTCCAGGGCGACGTCCCGTCCCCGATCGCCCCGCCGCCGGGCTGCCGCTTCCACACCCGCTGCTGGAAGGCGACGGACCTGTGCAAGACCCAGGAGCCCCCGCTCCTGGAGCTCCGGCCGGGCCAGCGCGTGGCCTGCCACCACCCGGAGAACGCGGAGGGCGTGACGGTCCCGGAGCCCCGCCAGTCGGTCGAGGTCACGATCACGAAGAAGCCGGAGGCCCCGGAGCCGGAGCCGGCGGCGGAAGCCGAGGCACCGGAGGCCGAGGCCGAGGTCGAGGCCGAGGCGAAGGCGGAGGCCGACGTGGAGAAGATCGACGTGAAGAAGGACGACGCGTCCGGGGAGTGATCCCCGGGCGAGGCCGAGGGAGGCCCCTGCCGCCGTACGGCGGCAGGGGCCTCCCCGTGTCCGGGGGCGGACGGGACGACCGGGACAATGGGCCCGTGCTCCACGACCTGTTCACCCCCTCCGTCCAACACGCCCTCGACCTCGTGGGCATCTTCGTCTTCGCCATCTCCGGCGCCCTCCTCGCGGTCCGCAAGAACTTCGACGTCTTCGGCATCGCCGTCCTCGCCGAGGTCACCGCCCTCGGCGGCGGTCTCTTCCGCGACCTGGTCATCGGCGCCGTGCCCCCCGCCGCCTTCACCGATCTCGGCTACTTCCTGATGCCGCTGATCGCGACGGTCCTCGTCTTCTTCCTCCACCCGGAGGTGGAGCGCACCCAGACCGCGGTGAACGTCTTCGACGCGGCCGGCCTCGGCCTCTTCTGCGTGACGGGGACGACGAAGGCGTACGACTACGGCCTCGGCCTCACCTCCTCCGCCGCGCTCGGCCTCGCGACGGCCGTCGGCGGCGGTGTGCTGCGCGACGTACTGGCCAACGAGGTGCCGTCGCTGCTGCGCTGGGACCGGGACCTGTACGCCGTCCCGGCGATCGTGGGCGCGACGATGGTCGTGCTGTGCATCCGGTTCGACGTGCTCAACGGGTTCACGAGCGGTGTCGCGGTCCTGACCGCCTTCGCGCTCCGGCTCCTCGCGATGCGCTACCACTGGCGGGCGCCCCGCGCCTGGAACCGCCGCTCCTCCGCGCGCGAGGAACCGGAAAAAGCTACCGCTCAGTAGCAACCTGCGGTACCGTCGGAAACATGAGCACGAGCACCGAGAACGCCGTCGCCGTCACGAGTGAGTTCGACCGCGACACCGCCGTCACCCTCCGGGAACCCGGGGTCTACGACGCCGAGCTCTCCGCCGGCTGGACGATCATCCACGCCGTCAACGGCGGCTACCTCCTCGCCCTGCTCGGCCGCGCCCTCGGCGACCACCTCCCGCACCCGGACCCGTTCACCATCTCGGCGCACTACCTGACGCCGTCCGTGCCGGGCCCGGCGGTCATCCGCACGGAGACGGTCCGCACCGGCCGCACCCTGTCCACCGGCCAGGCCTCGCTCTTCCAGTACGCCGAGGACGGCACCGAGGTCGAGCGCATCCGCGTCCTCGCCTCGTACGGAGACCTCGACACCCTCCCGGACGACGTCCGCACCTCCGCGACGCCCCCGGCGATGGCGGCGATCGAGAACTGCTTCAGCGCGGCGGACGCCCCGGCCCCGAGGATCCCCGGCTCCTCGGCGATCGCGGGCCGCCTCGACCTCCGCCTGGACCCGGCCTGTGTGGGCTGGGCGGTCGGCGCCCCGTCCGGCAAGGGCGAGATGCGCGCCTGGTTCGGCCTCGCCGACGGCCGCGAGCCCGACGCCCTGTCGCTGCTCCTCTCGGTGGACGCCCTGCCGCCGACCTCCTTCGAGCTGGGCCTCAAGGGCTGGACCCCGACCGTCGAGCTCACCACCCACGTCCGCTGCCGCCCGGCCCCCGGCCCCCTCCGCGTCTCGATCACCACCCGCAACCTCGCCGGCGGCTTCCTGGAGGAGGACGCCGAGGTCTGGGACAGCGCCGACCGCCTGGTCGCCCAGTCCCGCCAGCTGGCCCGCGCGCCCCGCGACTGATCCGCCGCGCGGCCGAGAACAGCCGTCGCCGTCCGGTGAGAACGGGCCGGGCGGCGGGCCCGCGTGCCCGGGCTCGTAGAATCGACGCACCATGGCTTACCTCGACCACGCCGCGACCACGCCCATGCTGCCCGAGGCGATCGAGGCGATGACCGCCCAGCTCGCCGTCACGGGCAACGCCTCCTCCCTGCACGCCGCCGGACGGCGCGCCCGGCGGACCGTCGAGGAGGGGCGCGAGACGCTCGCGGCCGCGCTCGGCGCGCGGCCGAGCGAGGTCGTCTTCACCTCCGGCGGCACGGAGGCCGACAACCTCGCCGTGAAGGGCCTGTACTGGGCCCGGCGCGCCGCCGACCCCCGCCGTACCCGCGTGCTCGCCAGCCCGGTCGAGCACCACGCCGTCCTCGACGCGGTCGACTGGCTCGCGACCCACGAGGGCGCGGTCGTCGAGTACCTGCCCGTCGACCGCCACGGCCGCGTCCACCCCGACGCCCTGCGCGAGGCGATCGCCCGCGAGCCCGAGTCCGTCGCGCTGGCCACCGTCATGTGGGCGAACAACGAGATCGGCACGATCATGCCGGTCCGTGAACTCGCCGACGTCGCCGCCGAGTTCGGCGTCCCCCTGCACGCCGACGCCGTCCAGGCCGTCGGTCAGGTCCCGGTCGACTTCGCCGCCTCCGGCCTCGCCGCGATGACCGTCTCCGGCCACAAGATCGGCGGCCCGTACGGCATCGGCGCCCTGCTCCTGGGCCGCGAGCACACCCCCGTGCCCGTCCTGCACGGCGGCGGTCAGGAGCGGCACGTCCGCTCCGGCACCCTCGACGTGCCCGCCGTCGCCGCCTTCGCGGTCGCCGCCCGGCTCGCCGCCGAGGGGCAGGAGGAGTTCGCCCGCGAGGTGGGCGCCCTGCGCGACGAGCTCGTCACCGCCGTCCGGGCGGTCGTCCCCGACGCGATCCTCGGTGGCGACCCCGTCGAGCGGCTCCCCGCCAACGCCCACTTCACCTTCCCCGGCTGTGAGGGCGACTCCCTGCTCCTGCTGCTCGACGCGGCCGGCATCGCCTGCTCCACCGGCTCCGCCTGCACCGCCGGCATCGCCCAGCCCAGCCACGTCCTGCTCGCCACCGGCACCGACCCGGACCTGGCCCGGGGCACCCTGCGCTTCTCCCTCGGCCACACCTCCACCAAGGAGGACGTGGCGGCGGTCGCGGAGGCGATCGGCCCGGCCGTCGAGCGGGCCAGGACCGCCGGCCTCAGCTGAGCCGCGAGCGGGCCCTCCGGACGAGCTCCATGTACCGGTCCCAGTCCCAGTGCGGACCGGGATCGGTGTGGTCCGTGCCCGGCACCTCGACGTGCCCGATGACGTGCTCCCGGTCCACGGGTATCCCGTACCGGGCGCATATGTCGGCCGTCAGCCGCGCCGAGCCCCCGTACATCGCCGTCGTGAAGTCCTGCGGCCGGTCGACGAAGCCCTCGTGCTCGATGCCGATGCTCCGCTCGTTCATGTCGCGGTTCCCGGCGTGGAAGGCGACGTCGAGCTCGCGGATCATCTGCGCCACATGACCGTCCTTGCGGACCACGTAGTGCGCGGCGGCCCCGTGCGACGGGTCCTTGAAGACCTTCAGGGCGGAGGCGTAGCTGCCCTGGACGACATGGATCACGACCCGGTCGATCGGATAGTCGTCCGGCCGGTCGGCCCGCCGCCAGTTCGCCCGCGCCGCCGCCGTCCACTCGGCGCCCTTGTGGTCGAGCTCGCCCTCGACCCGCTTCTTCTCCATCCCCGGCAGCCGCCACCAGAGCCGGCCCAGCTCGTCCCTGGCCAGCGCGGCCGTGCCCACGGCGGCCGCCGCGCCGCCGATCAGCACGGCCCGGCGCCCCATCCGCCGCCCGCCCGCCCCGTTCCCCGTGCCCTCAGGCTTGCTCCCCATGCCCGGGAGAACGCTTACTCCCGCGACCGCGGTTCCCGTCGCCCCGTACCCTGGTACCGCTATGACTAAGACTCTCCGCGTCCTCGCCGCCATGTCGGGCGGAGTGGACTCCGCCGTCGCCGCCGCCCGCGCCGCCGAAGCCGGTCACGACGTCACCGGCGTGCACCTGGCCCTTTCCGCGAACCCGCAGTCCTTCCGTACGGGAGCGCGCGGCTGTTGCACGATCGAGGACTCGCGCGACGCGCGCCGGGCGGCCGACGTCATCGGCATCCCCTTCTACGTGTGGGACCTCGCCGAGCGGTTCCGCGAGGACGTCGTCGACGACTTCGTCGCGGAGTACGAGGCGGGCCGCACGCCCAACCCGTGCCTGCGCTGCAACGAGAAGATCAAGTTCGCGGCGCTCCTCGACAAGGCGCTCGCGCTCGGCTTCGACGCGGTCTGCACCGGCCACTACGCGACCGTCGTCCTCAACGAGGACGGCACCCGCGAGCTGCACCGGGCCTCCGACATGGCCAAGGACCAGTCGTACGTCCTCGGCGTGCTCGACGAGAAGCAGCTCGCCCACGCCATGTTCCCGCTCGGCGACACCCTCACCACCAAGGACGAGATCCGGGCGGAGGCCGAGCGGCGCGGGCTCGCGGTCGCGAAGAAGCCCGACAGCCACGACATCTGCTTCATCGCCGACGGCGACACCCAGGGCTTCCTGGCGACCCGCCTCGGCAAGGCCGAGGGCGACATCGTCGACGAGTCCGGCGCCAAGATCGGCACCCACGAGGGCGCGTACGGCTTCACCATCGGCCAGCGCAAGGGACTGCGGATCGGCCACCCGGCCGCGGACGGCAAGCCCCGCTACGTCCTCGACATCTCGCCCGTGAACAACACCGTCACCGTCGGCCCCGCCGAGGCCCTCGACGTCACCGCCCTCACCGCCATCAAGCCCCGCTGGTGCGGCACCGCCCCCGAGGGCCCGGGCCGCTACACCGCCCAGCTCCGCGCCCACGGCGACGAGACCCCGGTGAGCGCCTCCCTGGAGGACGGCGAGCTGAAGGTCGCCTTCGACGCGCCCGTCCGCGGCGTCGCCCCCGGCCAGGCGATCGTCCTGTACGACGGCACGCGCGTGGTGGGCTCGGCGACGATCGCGACGACGGCACGGCGCACGGCCGCACCCGCCCAGGGCTAGGACTCGTCGAGGAAGTCCGCCAGGACCGGCGCCAGGACGTGCGGGGCCACCTCGTGCGTCTGGCCCGTCAGGGTGCGGTGCCGGGCCCGGGGGAGGGCCGCCGTCAGGGCGCGGGCGGCCCGGCGGGTCGCCACGGGGCTCGCGCCCCCGTCGACGACCAGCACGCGCGCGTGGACGGCCCGTACGAGGTCGTCCGCGAGCGGCTCCGGCTCGTAGACCGACACCGCGCCCACCGGCAGCCCGGCCGCCGCCCCCGCGAGCGCGAGGGCGCCGCCCGTCTCCGTGCCGTGCACGGCCGCACCCGGCCCCGCCGCCTCCAGGACGGCCGCCAGGTCCTCGATCTCCCGCTCCGCCGTGCCCGGTCCGCGCCGCTCGTACGTCACGACGGAGAACCGCCGGGCGAGCAGCCCGGCGAGGGCCCGCCCGCCGCCGTCCGCGCCGCCCACCAGCACGACGGCCGGCCCGTCCCCGTACCGCTCGTACGCGATCTCCGTACCGTCCCGCGACACCACACGACCCCTGCGCACCTCGTCCATGGCAGGGCAGACCAGGGCCGTCGCCCAAACTCATCGCCGCCCGCCGGACTTCTTTCGCGACCCCCTACGGTGGGGCCATGAACATCTGCGTCTTCCTCTCCGCCGCCGACCTCGACGAGCGCTACACGACCGCCGCCCGCGACTTCGCCACCCGCCTCGGCAAGGCCGGCCACACCCTCGTCTGGGGCGGCTCCGACACGGGCCTCATGAAGGTCGTCGCGGACGGCGTCCAGGACGCCGGCGGCCGGCTGGTCGGCGTCTCCGTCGACTTCCTCGCCCACAAGGCCCGCACGAACGCCGACCAGATGGTCGTCGCCGGCGACCTGGCCGAGCGCAAGGCGCTGCTCCTCGCCAAGTCCGACGCGATCGTGGTCATGGTCGGCGGCACGGGCACCCTCGACGAGGCCACCGAGATCCTGGAGCTGAAGAAGCACGGCAAGCACGACAAGCCGGTGGTCCTGCTCAACACGGCCGGCTTCTACGACGGCCTCAAGGCCCAGTTCCGCCGCATGGAGGACGAGGGCTTCCTGCCCCGCCCCCTCTCCGAGCTCGTCCTCTTCGCCGAGGACGGCCCGGCGGCCCTCGCCCACCTGGAGGCGGAGATCGCCTCCCGCTGATGCGAGCATGGTGACCATGGCAACTCATGTGATCACCGGAGCCGGTTCCGGCATCGGCGCGGCCGTCGCGCGCCGCCTCCACGCGCGCGGGGACGAGCTCGTGCTCCACGCGCGCGACGCGGGGCGGGCCAAGGAACTCGCCGCGCGGTTCCCCGGGGCGCGGACGCTCGTGGGGGACCTCGCCGACCCGGACCGGCTGTCCTGGGCGTTCTCGCACCAGAGCCTGCCCGACCGGGTGGACTCCCTGCTGCACATCGCGGGTGTCGTCGACCTCGGGCCGATCGGGGAGCTGACCCCGAAGACCTGGCACCACCAGCTGAACGTCAACCTGGTCGCCCCGGCCGAGCTGACCCGGCACTTCCTGCCGCAGCTGCGGGTCTCGCAGGGCCACGTCGTCTTCGTGAACTCGGGCGCCGGGCTCAACGCGCACGCCGAGTGGGGCGCGTACGCCGCGTCCAAGCACGGTCTCAAGGCCCTCGCGGACTCCCTGCGGCACGAGGAGCACGCCCACGGCGTGCGGGTCACCTCGGTCTACCCGGGCCGCACCGCCAGCCCGATGCAGGCGAAGGTGCACCAGCAGGAGGGCAAGGAGTACGACCCGTCCCGCTGGATCGATCCCGAGTCCGTGGCGACGGCGATCATCACCGCGATCGACCTGCCGCGCGACGCGGAGATCAACGACCTCACCGTGCGCCCGGGGCGGTAGGCGTGGGCGACATGAAGCTCTTCGGCCCCGCCACCGGCGTCGGGTCCCTGCCCGGGGGCGACGCCCGCGAGGCCGCCAAGACCGTCACCGGGTCCTTCGAGGACTTCCCGTTCCTCGCGGAGCTGCCCGCGCGCGGCCCCGGCGCCGACATGATCGGCCGGACCCTCGGGATGCTCGTCGACCTGTACGCGCACGTGGAGCCGAGCGGCTGGCGGATCAGCGACCGGCCGGGCCGCGACACCAAGCGGGCCCGCTCCTGGCTCGGCGAGGACCTCGACGCCCTGGAGGAGTTCACCCAGGGGTACGAGGGTCCGCTCAAGGTCCAGGCGGTGGGCCCGTGGACGCTCGCCGCCGCCCTGGAACTGCGCGGCGGCGAGGCCGCCCTCGGCGACGCCGGGGCCTGCCGCGACCTGGCCGCGTCCCTCGCCGAGGGGCTGCGCGAGCACCTCGCGGAGCTCGCCAAGCGGGTCCCGGGGGCGCGGATCGTGCTCCAGCTCGACGAGCCCTCGCTCATCGCCGTCCTGCGCGGGCAGATCCGTACCGCCAGCGGCTACCGCACCCACCGGGCCGTCGACCGGCAGGTCGTGGAGAGCGCCCTGCGGGACGTCATGGCCGTCCACGACGGGCCGGTGATCGTCCATTCCTGCGCGCCCGACGTGCCGTTCGCACTGTTGCGTCGCGCCGGGGCCGCGGGCATCTCGTTCGATTTCTCGCTTCTCACCGAACGTGACGAGGAGCCGATCGGCGAGGCCGTGGAGGCCGGCACGAAGCTCTTCGCCGGTGTGGTGCCGTCCACCGACACGGCATTGTCAGACCCGGGCGGTAGCGTCATGGGTGTCAGAACGCTGTGGCGCAGGCTGGGGCTGAATCCGGGGGCTCTCGCGGAGTCCGTGGTCGTCACGCCCACGTGCGGGCTCGCGGGTGCTTCGCCCGCCTATGCCCGGGCGGCGCTCGCCCACTGCGTCAGAGCGGCACGGTCGCTCGCGGACAACCCTGAGTAACGGGAGGACGAAACGGTGGCAGTCGAACAGGGGGCCCTGCCCGCCGAGGCACGGGAGAAGCACGCCGAGCTGGCCGAGCAGGTCGAGGAGCACCGCTTCCGGTACTACGTGAAGGACCAGCCGGTCATCAGCGACGGCGAGTTCGACAAGCTCCTGCGCGCGCTCGAAGCGCTGGAGGAGGAGTACCCGGAGCTGCGGACGCCGGACTCGCCGACCCAGAAGGTCGCCGGGCAGTACGCGACCGAGTTCACCGCCGTCCAGCACCGGGAGCGGATGCTCTCCCTGGACAACGCCTTCGACGACGAGGAGCTCGCCACCTGGGCCGAGCGCGTCGCGCGGGACGTCGGCACGCCCGACTTCCACTACCTGTGCGAGCTCAAGGTCGACGGCCTCGCCGTGAACCTCACGTACGAGCACGGGCGGCTGACCCGCGCCGCCACCCGCGGCGACGGCCGCACCGGCGAGGACATCACGCCCAACGTCCGGACGATCGCCGACATCCCGGAGCGCCTCAAGGGCGACCGCGTCCCGGAGCTCGTCGAGATCCGCGGCGAGGTCTACTTCCCGATGGAGGCCTTCGAGGGGCTCAACGCCCGTCTGGTGGAGGCCGGTGACAAGCCCTTCGCCAACCCGCGGAACGCGGCCGCCGGTTCGCTCCGGCAGAAGGACCCGAAGGTCACCGCCTCCCGCCCGCTCCACATGGTGGTGCACGGCATCGGCGCCCGCGAGGGCTTCGCCATCGACTGCCTGTCGCACGCGTACGAGCTGCTGCGCGAGTGGGGCCTGCCCACCGCCCGGCACAACAAGGTCGTCGACTCCCTCGACGGAGTGCGGGAGTTCATCGCGTACTTCGGGGAGAACCGGCACTCCGTGGAGCACGAGATCGACGGCGTCGTCGTCAAGCTCGACGAGATCCCGCTCCAGGGCCGGCTGGGCTCCACCGCGCGCGCCCCGCGCTGGGCGATCGCCTGGAAGTACGCGCCGGAGGAGGTCAACACCAAGCTGATCGACATCAAGGTCGGCGTCGGCCGCACCGGGCGCGTCACGCCGTACGCGCAGGTCGAGCCGGTGACCGTGGCCGGCTCCGAGGTCGAGTTCGCGACCCTCCACAACCAGGAGGTCGTGAAGGCCAAGGGCGTGCTGATCGGCGACACCGTCGTGCTGCGCAAGGCCGGCGACGTGATCCCGGAGATCCTCGGGCCGGTCGCCGACCTGCGGGACGGCACCGAGCGGGAGTTCGTGATGCCCGCCGAGTGCCCGGAGTGCGGGACGCCGCTCAAGGCGATGAAGGAGGGCGACATCGACCTCCGCTGCCCGAACGCCCGGACGTGCCCGGCGCAGCTGCGCGAGCGCCTCTTCTTCCTGGCCGGGCGGCAGTGCCTCGACATCGAGAACTTCGGTGCGGTGGCGGCGGCGGCCCTGACCCGCCCCCTGGAGCCCGCCGAGCCGCCGCTCCTGGACGAGGGCGACCTCTTCGACCTCACCATCGAGCAGCTGCTCCCGATCAAGGCGTACGTCCTCGACGCGGACAGCGGGCTGCCCAAGCGGGACCCGAAGACCGGCGAGGAGAAGATCGTCACGGTCTTCGCCAACCAGAAGGGCGAGCCGAAGAAGAACGCGCTCGCGATGCTGGAGAACATCGCGGCGGCGAAGACCCGCCCGCTCGCCCGCTTCCTCAACGGGCTCTCCATCCGGCACGTGGGGCCGGTCGCGGCCGAGGCGCTGGCCCGTGAGTTCCGCTCCCTGGAGCGGATCGAGCAGGCGACCGAGGAGGAGCTCGCGGCCGTCGACGGCGTCGGCGGGATCATCGCGGCCGCCGTGAAGCAGTGGTTCTCGGAGGAATGGCACCGCGAGATCGTGCGCAAGTGGCGCGCCGCTGGAGTCAGCCTGGAGGACGAGGGGGCCGGAGAGGACGAGGGGCCGCGTCCGCTGGAGGGTCTGACGGTCGTCGTGACCGGCACCCTGGAGAAGTTCACCAGGGATGGCGCAAAAGAGTCGCTCCAGCGGCTCGGAGCGAAGGTGACCGGTTCCGTTTCGAAGAAGACCGCCTTTGTGGTGGTGGGTGAAAACCCTGGTTCGAAGTACGACAAGGCGATGCAGCTGAAGGTTCCGGTTCTGGACGAGGAAGGCTTCTCCGTCCTGCTCGAACAGGGGCCCGAGGCAGCTCGGGAGGTCGCCGCCCCCGTCGCCGAGTAGCCTCCACGGACCCTGCGGAAGCTCACCCGTTCGGCGCATACCAGATCGTTACGGGTGGGCTGGTCGCATTCGGGCAAGAGAGGGAGAGCGCTGCCCCTCGGAGCCTTCGGCGGCCTAGTGTGGTGACCGTGCGTCCAGTCCTGCACGCCCGCACGAGGGCTCTGCCGGTCGTGGCGTCAGGACAACGGACCCGTGCCTCCGGGACGGCCGCCCCCGGCGGCCGCGCGCCGGACGACGGACGGGGCCGGACGACGGTACGGCCGCGCCGGACGCGGCCCATCGCACACCGACGGCACCGCCGCCTGTGAGAGGGACGGGAATGGAACCGACCGAGAGCGCCGCCCCGGTCCCACGGCCGCAGGGCCGTGTGGTCCCCCTGGGCTTCCCCTCCCGGCTGTCCGCAGCCGTGGCGGGCATCGCCGCCGTCGTGCTCGCCGCCGGGCTCCAGCGAGCCCTGAGCGACGGCCACGGACTCTTCCCCGACGACGCCGCCGGCTGGTCCCTCGCCGTCCTCACCGGCCTCATCGTCGGCCACCTGGTCGCCCTCGGCCGGGACCGCTGGTGGGGCGGCACCGGCTCCGGCGCCGCCCTCACCCTCGCCGTCCTCCTGCTGTACGGCTGGGTGCCCGCCGGACTCGTCTCGCTGACCGTCGTCACCCTCGTCGGCGCCGCCCGCCGGCACCGCTGGCGCCAGGGCCTGCTGCACGCCGCCGCCGACGTCCTCGGGGTCGCCGCCGCCGCCCTCGTCCTCGCCCTCTTCGGAGACGTACCGACCGTCGAGCGGCCCTGGCAGCCCCTCGACTGGACGATCGGCGACCTCCCGGAAGTCGTCCTCGCCGCGGGCACCTACCTCGTGGTCACCCGCCTCCTCCTGTGGTACACGCTCGCCCCCCAGGGCCGCGGACTGCCCACCATCGCCCGCACCGCCCTCCTGAGGCAGTGCCTCGTCGCCGTCGCCCTCCTCGGCATCGCCCCGCTCCTCTGCGTCGTCGCCGCCACCCGGCCGGTCCTCCTGCCGCTCTTCGCCGTCCCCCTCATCGCCCTCGACTCCACCCTCTGGATCGCCCGCGCCCGCGCCGAGGAACAGCTCCGCGACCCGCTCACCGGGCTCCCCAACCGCCAGTGGCTCCTGGAGCGGGCCTGGACCGCCCTGGAGGAGGCCGAGGGCGAGGGCGCCCGCGCCGCCCTCGTCCTCATCGACCTCGACCGCTTCCGCTCGGTCAACGACACCCTCGGCCACCTCGCCGGCGACCGGCTGCTCCTCCAGATCGCCGAACGGCTCCGCCTCGCCCTGCCCCGCGGCGCCGAGGCCGCCCGCCTCGGCGGCGACGAGTTCGCCGTCCTGCTGCCCACCGCCGACTCCACCACCAGCGCCCAGCGGGTCGCCCGCCACCTCGTCGCCGAGCTCTCCTCCCCGCTCGACCTCGACGGGCTCACCCTCGTCCTGGAGGCCAGCGCCGGCGTCGCCGTCTTCCCCGACCACGCCCTCGACGCCGAGGGCCTGCTGCGCCGCGCCGACGTCGCCATGTACCAGGCCAAGCGCGACCGCACCGGCGTCGAGGTCTACGAGTCCAAGCGCGACTCCAACACCCCCGACCGGCTCGGCCTCCTCGGCGACCTCCGCCGCGCCCTCGACGCCGGCGAGGTCGAACTCCACTACCAGCCCAAGGTCCGCTTCGACGGCCAGGTCGCCGGCCTCGAAGCCCTCGTCCGCTGGGTCCACCCCGAGCGCGGCAAGGTCCCGCCGGACGAGTTCATCGCCATCGCCGAGACCTCCGGCCTCATGCCCCACCTCACCGAATACGTCCTGGAGACCGCCCTCGCCCAGGTCGCCCGCTGGCGCGCCCAGGGCCTCAACGTCCCGGTCGCCGTCAACGTCTCGCCGCGCGACGTCCACACCCCCGGCTTCGCCGGCGCCGTCGCCGCCCGCCTCGCCCGCCACGGAGTCCCGGCCGGCGCCCTCCAGCTGGAGATAACGGAGCACGTGCTCCTGGAGGACCCCCAGCGGGCCGCCGACACGCTGAACGGCCTCACCGGCCACGGCGTGAAGATGTCCCTCGACGACTTCGGCACCGGCTACTCCTCCCTCGTCCACCTGCGCCGCCTGCCCGTCAGCGAACTGAAGATCGACCGCTCGTTCGTGGCCCGGCTCGCCGTCGACACCGAGGACGCCGAGATCGTCCGCTGCACCGTCGACCTCGCCCACTCGCTCGGCCTCCTCGTTGTCGCCGAGGGCGTCGAGGACGACGAGACCTGGGAGCGCCTGCGCGACCTGGGCTGCGACGCCGTCCAGGGCTGGCTGGTCGCCGCCGCCATGCCGCCCGGCGAGGCCACCGCCTGGCTCCTCGCCCGCGGCGAGCACGGCTGGCGCCGCCCCGCGGACATCGCCGCCCAGGTCGATCTGGACCACCCTTCGGGCCAGGTGGTGCAGTGACCCTTGCCCCTCCTGGGGCAAACCGTTTAACGGGCAGCGGCACCGGCGCCATAGGATGGTCCGACACCATCAAGCTCACCCCGTGAGGAACCGCATGCCTGGCATCACGCGCGAGGAGGTCGCCCACCTCGCCCGGCTGGCGCGTCTGGAGCTGAAGGGCGAAGAACTCGATCACTTCGCCGGCCAGCTGGACGACATCATCGGCGCGGTCGCCCGCGTCGCCGAGGTCGCCGACCAAGACGTACCGCCGACCTCCCACCCGCTGCCGCTGACCAATGTCATGCGCGCGGACGAGGTCCGTCCGTCGCTCACCCCCGAGCAGGCGCTCTCCGGCGCCCCGGCCCAGGAGCAGCAGCGTTTCAAGGTGCCGCAGATCCTGGGGGAGGACTAAGAAGTCATGACGGACAACACCATCATCAAGCTCACCGCGGCCGAGATCGCCGGGAAGATCGCCGCCGGCGAGCTGACCGCCGTCGAGGTCACCGAGGCCCACCTCGCCCGCATCGAGGCCGTCGACGAGAAGGTCCACGCCTTCCTGCACGTCGACCGCGAGGGCGCCCTCGCGCAGGCCCGTGCCGTCGACGAGAAGCGCGCCCGGGGCGAGAAGCTCGGCCCGCTCGCCGGTGTGCCGCTCGCGCTCAAGGACATCTTCACCACCGTCGGCATGCCGACGACCGTGGGCTCGAAGATCCTCGAGGGCTGGATGCCGCCGTACGACGCGACCCTGGTCAAGAACCTCAAGGCCGCCGACGTCGTCATCCTCGGCAAGACCAACATGGACGAGTTCGCGATGGGCTCCTCCACGGAGAACAGCGCCTACGGCCCGACCGGCAACCCCTGGGACCTCACCCGGATCCCCGGCGGCTCCGGCGGCGGCTCCTCGGCCGCCCTCGCGGCGTACGAGGCCCCGCTCGCCATCGGCACGGACACCGGCGGCTCCATCCGCCAGCCCGCGGCCGTCACCGGCACCGTCGGCGTCAAGCCGACCTACGGCGGCGTCTCCCGCTACGGCATGGTGGCCTTCTCCTCCTCCCTCGACCAGGGCGGCCCCTGCGCCCGCACGGTCCTGGACGCGGCCCTCCTCCACGAGGCGATCGCCGGGCACGACCCGCTGGACTCCACCTCCATCGACGCCCCGGTCCCGCCGGTCGTCGAGGCCGCGCGCAACGGCTCGGTGGCCGGCATGCGCGTCGGTGTCGTCAAGCAGTTCCGCGGCGAGGGCTACCAGGCCGGCGTCGTGCAGCGCTTCGACGAGTCCGTCGAGCTGCTGAAGTCGCTGGGCGCCGAGATCGTCGAGCTGGACTGCCCGACCTTCGACCTCGCGCTCTCCGCGTACTACCTGATCGCGCCGTCGGAGTGCTCCTCCAACCTGGCCCGCTTCGACGCCATGCGCTACGGCCTGCGGGTCGGCGACGACGGCACGCGGTCCGCCGAGGACGTCACCGCCCTCACCCGTGAGGCCGGCTTCGGCGACGAGGTCAAGCGCCGCATCATCCTCGGTACGTACGCGCTGAGCTCCGGCTACTACGACGCGTACTACGGCTCGGCGCAGAAGGTCCGCACCCTCATCACCCGCGAGTTCGAGAAGGCCTTCGAGCAGGTCGACGTGATCGTCTCCCCGACGACCCCGACCACCGCCTTCCCGATCGGCGAGCGCGCCGACGACCCGATGGCGATGTACCTCGCGGACCTGTGCACCATCCCGACCAACCTGGCGGGCAACGCCGCCATGTCGCTGCCCTGCGGCCTCGCGCCCGAGGACGGCCTCCCGGTCGGTCTGCAGATCATCGCCCCCGCCATGAAGGACGACCGGCTGTACAAGGTCGGCGCCGCCGTCGAGGCCGCCTTCGTGGAAAAGTGGGGCCACCCGCTGCTCGAGGAGGCTCCGTCGCTGTGAGTTCCACCAGTGCACTGCAGAAGGCCAAGGGCTTCAAGAAGTCCAAGACCGGTACGTACCTCTCCATGGGTACCACCGCGTTCGGCGCCATCGCTGTGACGAAGCAGATCAAGAAGGCCCGCGCCGAGCACGACACGCTCAAGCTCGTCGACGCCGTCGTGTCCGCCGCCGCCATCGTCACCGGCCTCGCCATCCTGTACCGCGAGCTGAAGCGGCTCGGCGACGACGACGTCCTGCTGGGCTGAGAGGGAAGTTCCACCGTGACTGTCACTGAACTGCTGTCGTACGAAGCGGCGCTCGCCGAGTACGACCCCGTCATGGGCCTGGAGGTCCATGTCGAGCTCGGCACCAAGACGAAGATGTTCTGCGGCTGCTCGACCGAGCTGGGCGCGGAGCCGAACTCGCAGACCTGCCCGACCTGCCTCGGCCTGCCCGGCTCCCTGCCGGTGGTCAACGCGATCGGCGTCGAGTCCGCGATCAAGATCGGCCTCGCGCTGAACTGCGAGATCGCCGAGTGGTGCCGCTTCGCCCGGAAGAACTACTTCTATCCGGACATGCCGAAGAACTTCCAGACCTCCCAGTACGACGAGCCGATCGCCTTCAACGGCTACCTGGACGTCCAGCTGGAGGACGGCGAGGTCTTCCGCGTGGAGATCGAGCGCGCCCACATGGAGGAGGACACCGGCAAGTCCACCCACATCGGTGGCGCGACCGGCCGCATCCACGGCGCCTCGCACTCGCTGCTGGACTACAACCGCGCCGGCATCCCGCTCATCGAGATCGTCACCAAGCCGATCGAGGGCGCGGGCGAGCGGGCCCCCGAGGTCGCCAAGGCGTACGTCGCCGAGCTGCGCGCGCTCATCCTCGCGCTCGGCGTCTCCGAGGCGCGCATGGACAAGGGCCAGATGCGCTGCGACGTGAACCTGTCGCTGCGTCCGCACGGCACCAAGACCTTCGGCACCCGCTCGGAGACGAAGAACGTCAACTCGCTCCGTTCGGTGGAGCGGGCGGCGCGCTTCGAGATCCAGCGCCACGCGGCCGTCCTCTCCTCCGGCGGGACGATCGTGCAGGAGACCCGTCACTTCCACGAGGACGACGGCTCCACGACCTCCGGCCGCATCAAGGACAACGCCGAGGACTACCGGTACTTCCCGGAGCCCGACCTCGTCCCCGTCGCCCCGGCCCGCGCGTGGGTCGAGGAGCTGCGTGCCGCTCTGCCCGAGCTGCCGCGCGTGCGCCGCAACCGCCTCCGCGAGGAGTGGGGCGTCTCCGAGCACGAGATGCAGTCCATCCTCAACGCGGGCGCGGTCGACGCGATCGTCGCCACCACGGAGGCGGGCGCCGACGCGGCGTCGGCCCGCAAGTGGTGGATGGGCGAGCTGGCCCGCAACGCCAACGAGAAGGGCGTCTCCCTGGAGGAGCTGCCCATCACGCCGGCGGACGTGGCCCGGGTCTCGGCCCTGGTCGCCTCCGGCGACCTCAACGACAAGCTGGCCCGCCAGGTCATCGACGGCGTCCTCGCCGGCGAGGGCACCCCGGACGAGGTCGTCGAGAAGCGCGGTCTCAAGGTCGTCTCCGACGACGGCGCGCTCGGCACGGCCGTCGACGAGGCCATCGCGGGCAACGCGGCCATCGCCGACAAGATCCGCGGCGGCAAGGTCGCGGCGGTCGGCGCCCTGGTCGGCGCGGTCATGAAGGCCACCCGTGGCCAGGCCGACGCGGCGAAGGTCAAGGACCTGATCCTGGAGAAGCTGGGCGTCAGCGAGGGCTGATCCCGTTCTCGTACGGAGATCTCGTACGGCTCAAGGGGGCGGCCCCGCACCGGAGTTCCGGTGCGGGGCCGCTTTCGTGCGTGCGCGGGGATCAGAAGCAGGAGACCGACGTCGTCGGGCGCAGCAGCAGGGAGCTGGCCTCGTCGCGCTGGCCGATGCCGTTGCCGTCGATGAAGTCGTCCGACAGCTGGTCGTGGCTGACGGAGCTGCCCGGGTTCACGCAGAAGTCGAAGTTCACGTAGTTGGCGTCCTTGTAGTAGTGGCTCTCGTATCCGCCGGTGCTGGAGTTGCTGGCCGACCACGAGTTGTCGTTCACGCCGTGCCCGCTGGAGAACACGTCGTCGGTGAAGTTCGGGTCGCTGTTGAAGAAGTTGTGCACGGAGGACCCGATGCTGCCCTCGAAGAGGCAGTGGTAGCCCGCGGGGCAGCTGGGGCCGGCCGACGCGGTCGAGGCGGTCGCGATGCCGCCGCCCACGAGGAGTGCGGCGGTGCCGGCCACGGTGGCGAACTTCTTGAGCATGGCCATGTCAATCTCTCTTTCGTTCCGGGGATTGCCGGGGAACATCCGCCCCTGGGCTCAGGAGCGGAAGACTGTGGTGGTGACGGGAGGGCTCAGCCGCCCAGCGCCTCGTCGGCCGCCCTGCCCTGGCGGGCCGAGAGCCTCTCGAAGTCCCGCCCGACGTCGGGGTGTTCGTCCAGCCAGCGCTGCTGTACGGCGGCCAGCCGGCGGTACGCCGTGGCCAGGTACCCGGTCTCCGCCTTGCAGCGCACGTCCGCCGCGGCGACGGGGCTGGTCCGCCGCTCCGCCTCCGAGCGCAGGGACATCTGCACCCGCACGGGATCCTCGACCTTGACCTTGGCCCGGTCCATGCACTCCCGCCAGCGCGTGGTCGCCGTGCGGAACGCCGGGTCCTTCTCCACGTCCTCGCGCGCCTGCTCCTGCCCCTCGAAGAGCAGGATCCGCACCTGGAGCCAGCGCATCCGGCCGTCGCCGAGCAGTCGCGTCTCCGCCTCGGCCATGCAGCCGTTGCCCGGCCGCGAGACGCCCAACCGCGCGCCCTTGGCGGTGACCCGCTTGGCCTCGTCACCGAAGAGGGCCCGTGCGTACGCGGCGGTGGTCTCGGGGCTGCCCGGCTCGGGCGGCGCCTCGGGGGACACCGAAGGGGCGGCCGCGCGCCGGGGGGCCGTGGACTCGAAGCCGAAGGGCTGCGGGCGCTCGTCGGCGCCCGGGGTCCTGGGCGGGGGGACGGGGGCGTACCGGTAGCCCCGCTCGGCCATGCAGGCGATGGTGATCTTCTGCTGTGCCTCGGCCGCCCGCAGCTGCGGGGTGAAGAGCAGACCGGTCACGGGCGGCAGCCGGTGCAGTGCGGTCAGCTCGGCGGGGGCCGGGGCCGGGGCCGGTGCCGGGGCCGTCGCCGGCGTCGGGCCCGCCGTCGAGCCCGTGCCCGTACTCGAACACGCGGCGCATCCGGCGAGAACCACTCCCGCGGCGATGGCGCGGACGAGCTTCGCCAGGGTCCCGGGCATTTCGCGTCCCCCCGTTCTGTTGGTGAGTGAGCCGATCCGAAAACCGAACGGATCAGAGTCTGCGATCACCGGGGGAGTTCCGTGAACTAGTGTGCGCTGGAACGCAATTGCCCTGGTCGGAAGGGGTTGGGATGCTGCGCATTCACTTCACGGGCGAGGACCTCGGGCGGATCAGGATCGCCACGGGACCCGATCCGATGTGGGAGATGCTGTTGAGCCTGCACCGGCTGCGAAGACGGGACTCGGGCGTGCTCCTGGGCCCGTGGGTGCGCGAGTCGCTGTCCCGGGTGCCCGAGACGACGCGGATGCTGACGGCGCTCACACCGCCCGTCGGGTACTCGCCGGACTTCCTGACCCCGGCGGTCGGCGGGGGCCTCGCCGACCGCCTGGAGGCGCTGCGCGCCACGCCCTTGCAGCAGGTGGTGAACGATCTGACGCAGTTCGGCGTCCAGAACCCCGGGAGGCGGCTGCCGGCGATCTGCCGCCGCGAGCTGGCGGCGAGGGAGTCCGGGGCGGTGGGCAGACTGGCCGACGCGGCGCACGCGTACGTCGACACCCTGCTCGACCCGTTCTGGGAGCGGATCCGGGCGCAGGTGAGCCGCGACCGGGCGCGCCGCCTGACGGTGCTCGCGGAGGGAGGCTGGGACGCGGTCCTCGGTACGCTCCATCCGTCGGCGCGCTGGGAGTACCCGGTGCTCCGGGTCGCCTTCCCCGTCGAGCAGGACCTCCACCTGGGCGGCCGCGGCCTGCTGCTCCAGCCGTCGTTCTTCTGCCGCCATGCCCCGACGACGTTCGCCGACCCGGCCCTGCCCCCGGTCCTCGTCCACCCGATCGAACACGAGACCCACTGGGCCACTCCCGAGACGGGTTCGGCGGACGCACAGGCGCTCGCGGCGCTGATCGGCCCGACACGGGCCGCCCTGCTGGTCGCCCTCGCGGACGGCGACGCGGCGACGGGCGAGCTCGCCCGCCGCGCGGGCACCACCCCGCCCAACGCCAGCCGCCACCTCACGGCCCTGCGGGAGGCGGCGCTGGTCTCCAGCCACCGCCACCGCAACGCGACCCTCCACACGGTCACCGATCTGGGCCGCGCGCTCCTCGAGGGCCGCAGCGTGCGTCTCGGCGCTTAGAAACCGTCGTCCCGGGAGGGTCCCGGGAAGGTGCGGAAGCAGGTGGTCTTGGAGCAACTCGTGCTTATGGTGAGCCAGTTGCTTGCGGCCTGTCGGTCCAGGCTCTCCACCCGACCCATCTGCTTCACATCTCACCCAAGGGGCGAATCATGAAGGCCACGATGAAGAAGGCCGCAGGTCTGGCGGCGGCCACCGTCTCGGCGCTGTCGATCTCCCTGGTCAGCGCTCCCGCGGCGCACGCCGACTCGATGTTCGGCTGCTCGTACCCCTACGTGTGCTTCTACCAGGGTTCACTCTTCGACTACTCGCCCACGTACATGTTCAAGGACGTCACGTCGTACTGGCAGAACGTCCGCACCCTGACCGGGCCGGACGTGACGAACACCCGGAACGACGACGTGGTGTACCTCCGGACGAGCAACGGCACCTACTGTCTGCCCCCGAACAGCAGCATGGGGTTCCCCGACTTCATCACCGTCGACGGCATACGCATCAGCTACAGCTCCACCTGCTGACCCACCGTCACCGCAAGGGTCCGTCGGCTTGCCGGCGGACCCTTCACGGTCAGTCGGTCAGAATGCCGCCCGCGTGACGAAGGAGTCCCACGCGGCCGGGGAGACGGTGAAGACGGGGCTGGTCTCGCCGAGCTTGGAGTCCCGGACGTGTACGGCGGCGGGGTGGGCGGCTACCTCGACGCAGTCGCCGCCCTCGTCGCTGCTGTAGCTGGACTTGCGCCAGTCATAGGCGACTTCGAGGCAAGCACCGCCCTCGTCGCCGCTGTAGCTGGACTTGAACCACGAAAGTGCTGCTGCGCTCATGTCACTCCTGCCAGACGTTCCAGCAGGCCCATGGTGTCCTCGGGCGTCAGGGCCTGTGACCGCAGCATTCCATATTTGGCCTGGAGGATGCCGACCTCGTCGGGGTCGTCGATGAGGAAGCTGACCCGCTGCCCCTCGATGTAGGCGACGTGCTCGTGGTCGGGTGTTTCCAGGAGCACCATGGGCCCGGCGAGTCCCGCGTGTTTCGTTCGCGCCTTCGGGATGATCTGAAGGGCTAGGAAGGGGAGTTCGGCCATCTCTCGCAGATGGAGGATCTGTCCCCGCAGCACCTCCCGGCCGCCGATCGGCTGTTCCAGGATGGATTCGTTCAGGAGGAAGGACATCATCGGAGGCCACGGCTTCTGCTCGAAGATCCCCTGGCGGTCGAGCCGGTCGAGCATCCGGTCCTCCGCTTCCTGCGGAGTGATCGGCGGGTAGAGACAGTCGAAGACCGCGCGGGCGTATTCCGCCGTCTGGAGCAGACCCGGGACCACCCCGTTCTGGTACGAGCAGATGCTGAGCGCCTGAGCCTCCAGATCGATGAACTCCTGTACGAACGCCGGATATCGCTCCTTCTTCGGCGCCTTCCCCACCGCCACCGCCAGCGCCCCGCCCGTGTTCAGGATGCCGTCCAGCTCACCCGCGAGCCCGAGCCGCAGCGCCCTCCGCCCCTGCTCGATCGACCCCAGCGTCTCCAGGGCCACGCACGCCTGCGAGGCCAACTGGGGCTGGGTAAGGCCCGCTTGTTTCCGGTAAAGCGCGAGGAGGGCGCCGACCACTTCCCATGAAGGGACCTTCTTCCTGGAGTTCGTGCCGCGTTGCATGAGCGGTGCCTTCCCCGCTCCGTATGGGCTCGACGCGTTCCGGACCCGTACAAAGAATTTGTACGGGTCGGTGTCCTGGGGCGCGTGGGGCGCGAGACGTCACCGTGGTCGCCATGAGCGACCGACTCCCCCTGTTCCGCGAGGCCTTCTACCGCCGTGAGCGCCGTTCCGTCCCCCTCGCCCGCGACTTCGCCCGCAAGGCGCTGCTGGACTGGGGTCTGGACGCGCGTGCGGACGACGTACTCCTGTGCGTGAGCGAGCTCGCGACCAACGCCCTCCTGCACGGCGTCCCGCCCGGCCGGGGCTACCGCCTCCACCTCTATCTGGAGCGCCCCGGCCCGCTCCGCATCGAGGTCCACGACAGTGGTGACGGCGTCCCGGCCGTCCGTGAGCCCTCGGAGGAGTCGGGCCGGGGGCTGCTCCTCGTCGATACCCTCGCGGACCGCTGGGGTGTGGGCGCGCGCGACCCCGGCAAGATCGTCTGGTGCGAGTTCGCCGCGCCGTGTCTCTAGCCGTCTCCAGTCGCCTCTAGCCGGTCAGCAGGGCGAGGAGCCGGCGGACCGCCTCCGCCACCGGGACGCCGACCTCACCGACGAGGGCGGCGACCCCGGAGACGGTGCCGAGGGCGCGGCGGAAGGCGCCGGGGGGTGCGTCGTCGCCCTGGCGGATGGTCTCCAGGGAGGCGTCGAGGACCTCGCGGTCCTCGGTGGACACCCGGGTCCGCAGGGTCTCGATCGCGCGGATCACGGCGTCGTGGAGGGCCTGCGGGTCCTGGGCGCCCTGCTGGTTGTGGTCGATCCGGCCGACGGCCCCTTGCCCGGAGGCGTTGTAGAAATCGCGCATGGTGCCGATGTGGAACTCGCCGTTGTCGGTCACCGTCCCGCCCTTCCCACGCTGCCCGCGCCGGACGCGTTGTAGAAGTCACGCATGCTGCCGATGTTGTAGGTGGTCATCTGCTTGACGAAGCCGGGGAAGGCGGGGTCGTCGATGGCCCGCATGATGTCGCGCACGAGCGCGTGCACCTCGTTCCGGTCCAGGCTGGCGAGCAGGGTGCGCGGGTTGCCCGAGGTCTCGATGACCAGGGCGTAGTACGTCTTCGTGAGCAGGACGGAGATCAGCTGGAGGAGGAAGACCGCCACGAGCACCGCCGCGGTGATCTTCACCCCCTGGGTGATCATGTCCCGGTCGCTGTCGGACACCTCGCCGGACCGGGCGACGGCGAGCGCGGCGACCGCCAGGACGCCGATGATCAGGAGGGACGTGAGGAAGCGGCCCACGGCCTTCGCGCGCGGGGGTTTGATCCGGACCGTCGTCGCCCGGGCGATGTTCTGCAGGGGGTACGCCTCGGCCCCGATCCAGAGCACCCGCTTGCTGACCTCGACCCTGATGACCTTGCGTCTGGCCATACGACCGTTCCTAATCAGTGAGCAGGAGTGGGTCTTGGACCCACGTCCTGGCACTGCGCGCATCCCGAACGGTGTTGGACGCGCTGGTCGCCCGCGTTCTCTGTGCTGTCCCCGTTCGGGCACGTGCATCGTGTGCACGGTCCGTGACGGGGTGGCGGGTTCCCTCACGCCCTCGGATGCCCGATGGGGCCTGGGCGGTCCGATGCCCGCGACGATCACTCCGGTCGTCGTGGGGCGGTGCCGTCCGTCGCCGGATCGGGTGCCCGAGGGCGCGTCGCCCGATCGCGATGCTCGCGGCATCGTGACGGGACATCGTGCGTCGTGGGCCGCGGCCAGCGGCTTGCGCCAGTGCTCGTCGCCCCACATCGAGGTGTAGGCCGGATCGACCGCGACGATCGCGATACCCAGCTCGGCGGCCATCGACACGAGCCGGGCCTTGAGCCTGCCGGTGGGCATGCCGGAGACGAGCTGCCGGAACCGCTTCCTGCGGCCGTGCTTCTCGCGGGTCTTCTCGGCGGCGAAGTCCAGGTCCTCGATCGCGATCGCCCGCGCGCCGGTCTGCCTGGTCCAGTGCAGGAGCCGGGTGAGGGCGTGCCGGATCTGGGCGTCGCGGTGATCGGCCGACCCGCTGAGGTCGTAGGCGAAGCGGCGCGGTTCGCCGACCGGGTTGCCGTGGACATCGAGCCGGTACGCGGCGAAATGATCCGCGTTGGTGTCCACACCGGCCATCCCGGCGGCACGGGCCGTCTCCAGCGGGACCGTCTTGACCACGGGCCGCTGCCAGGACGCGGTGAGGTACCAGCGCCCGCGTTCCGCATCCAGATGGATGCGGTAGGCGACGGCCCGGTCGCCGTCGATCCGGTCCCGCCACTCGGCACCCCGGTGCGCGAACGCGACGCGGCAGGTCAGGACGTACCGGCCGTGCCTAGCGTTGGCCAGGTGGGCGAGCGGGGCCGGGAGCTTGATCGAGACTTCGCCGTCCGGGGTGACGCGGATGGTCTCGTTGCCGAACCGCTTCCCGGACTCGCCGTCGGCGGCCAGGAACCAGCGCTCCGCCTCCCACCGTTCCCGCCACTCCGCCTCGGTCAGCCGCGCCGCTTCGAGGTGGTGCCGGGTGTGGAGCAGCTTCCGGCCGCCGCGCACCACGTGCACGACACCGGCCGCACGGTCGGTGCGAGCGGCGTCGAGGCGGTGTTCCAGGATGGCCGGGCGGCGAGACTTGTGGAACCACTCGCCCTTCGACCGGTATCCGCCCGGAGCACGCTTGGTGCCCCTCTCACCGATCGGCTGCGACAGCCGGTGCATCAGCGTGCGAACCCCGGCCTCCAGGCTCTGGAGGTGCGCGAGCTGACAGCGGCGGGACAGCGCCCACTGATCGTGCGTGGCCTTCGTGATCGACCCGGCCCAGCGGGACGACGACTCGACCGTCAGCGCCCGCTTGCGGACAGCCCACGTGTCCGCGGAATGCTCCAGGCCATCGGCGCACCGGGCCTTGAGATCCAGCGACGCCAGCCGCCCCAGGTGCGCGCCGACCAGTCGCAACACCGTCTCGTCCCACGCGCTGAGGTGCTTGAGACGGTCACGGATTGCCACACCGGACGGGCCCAGCACCACGAACGGAGTGTCGACGGCCCGTAACCGCCTCTTCGGCTGCTCAGCCATCGGCCGCCGCCGAACCCGGAGACCTCGGCGCCCGGTTGCCCGCAGAGCGGCGGCCGCCCATGCCCGGCCGGCGATACGCAGTCCGCGGAAGCGCGCCCTGCGCCTTCACCCACTCCCTGAGGTTCACGCACCCGACCGTAACGACAATCACCCAAACGCACCATCACTCATAAGGGTGAGCTAAAGGGGCAATAGCGCCCAACCCTCTCGTACCCCGCCGCGGCCGTGCGTCACGGTCAGGATGCGCGCGAACACGACCGGTCAGCAAGAGGAATTCGCGAAGCCGTGGGACGGCCTGTGAGGATCGCCACGAAACGGGCAAACGATCACGTTTGGCTGTAACAGTGGGGCGCGAGTACAGATCCAGTCAGGAGTACGTCCTTGGCCGCAATCGCACGGTGGTGTGTCCGTCACCGTCTCGTCGTCGTTCTCCTCTGGCTCCTCGCGCTCGGCGGGACCGCCGCCGGCGCGACACTCGCCGGCAGCGCGTACTCCAATGACTACGAGGTCCCCGGCACCGAGTCCGGCCGGGCCACCGCCCTCCTCGACCGGGGCTTCCACGGCCTCGGCGGCGACAGCGACACCATCGTCTGGCACACCGAGCGCGGCAGCGTCCGCGCCGACGCCGTCGAGGAACGCGTCGGCGGCATGCTCGACAAGGTCGCCGAGCTGCCCGGCGTCGCCGCCGTCACCTCCCCGTACGAGGACGCGCGGGGCCAGATCAGCGAGGACGGGCACACCGCCTACGCCACGGTCACCTTCGACGCGCAGTCCGACGACATCCCCGAGGCCCAGGCCAAGGCCCTCGTCGACACCGCCAAGGCCGCCGCCACGGACGATCTCCAGGTCGAGCTGGGCGGCAGCGCCGTCGCCCTCACCGAGGCCCCCGGCGGGCACATCGCGGAGGTCGTCGGCGTCGCCGTCGCGGCCGTCGTCCTCTTCCTCGCCTTCGGCTCGCTCGCCGCCTCCGTGCTCCCGATCGCGACCGCGCTCGTCAGCGTCGGCATCGCGTACTCCGGGATCGTGCTCCTCGGCCATCTGATGACCGTCGCCGACTTCGCCCCCATGCTGGGCATGCTCGTCGGCCTGGGCGTCGGCATCGACTACGCCCTGTTCATCGTCACCCGGCACCGCAGAGGCCTCAAACGAGGACTCTCCGTCACCGAGGCCGCCGAGACCGCCGTCGCCACCACCGGCCGGGCCGTCGTCTTCGCGGGCGCCACCGTCTGCATCGCGCTCCTGGGCATGCTGATCCTGCGGCTCAGCTTCCTCAACGGCGTCGCCATCGCCGCCTCGCTCACCGTGCTCCTCACGGTCGCCGCCTCCGTCACCCTGCTGCCCGCGCTGCTCTCGTTCATCGGCATGCGGGCGCTGTCCCGGCGCGAACGCCGGACGCTCGCCGAGCGCGGGCCGCAGCCCGAGCTGCCCACCGGCTTCGCCGCCCGCTGGTCCGCCTTCGTCGAGCGGCACCCCAAGCTCCTCGGCGGCGTCGCCGTCCTCGTCATGGGCGTCCTGGCGCTGCCGACGCTCTCGCTCCACCTCGGCACCTCCGACCAGGGCAACAACCCGGCCACCGCGACCACGCGCAAGGCCTACGACCTGCTCGCCGAGGGCTTCGGGCCGGGCGTCAACGGGCCCCTCACCCTCGTCGCCGGCCTCGACGGCGCCGACGACCGGCTCGCCCTCGACCAGCTGCCGGCCGCGCTCGACGCCACCAAGGGCGTCGCGGCCGTCTCCCCGGTCACGTACAACAGCGCGGGCGACACCGCCTTCCTCACCGTCGTCCCCGACTCCTCGCCGCAGTCCAAGCAGACCAGCGACCTCGTCGACCGGCTCCGCCAGGACGTCCTGCCGAAGGCCGAGGCCGGCACCTCCCTCGACGTGCACGTGGGCGGCGTCACCGCCTCGTACGACGACTTCGCCGGGATCATCGTCGGCAAGCTGCCGCTCTTCGTCGGCTCCGTCATCGCGCTCGGCTGCCTGCTGCTCCTGCTCGCCTTCCGCTCGATCGGCATCCCGCTCAAGGCCGCCGCCATGAACGTCGCCGCCGTCGCCGGCGCCTTCGGCGTCGTCGTCGCGATCTTCCAGTGGGGCTGGGGGAGCGAACTCCTCGGCCTCGGCAGCGCCGGACCGATCGAACCCTTCCTCCCCGTGATCATGGTCTCGGTCCTCTTCGGGCTCTCCATGGACTACCAGGTCTTCCTGGTCAGCCGGATGTACGAGGAGTGGCTGGAGACCGGCGACAACCGGCGGGCGGTCCGGGTCGGCCTCGCCGAGACCAGCCGCGTGATCAACTCCGCGGCGGTCATCATGATCTCCGTCTTCCTCGCCTTCGTCCTCAGCGGGGACCGGGTCATCGCGATGTTCGGCATCGCCCTCGCGGCGGCCGTCGCCCTCGACGCCTTCATCCTGCGCACCCTCCTCGTCCCCGCGCTCATGCACCTGCTCGGCGGTGCGAACTGGTGGCTGCCGAAGTGGCTCGACCGCCTCCTGCCCCGGATCAGCATCGAACCGCCCGAGTGCCGCGAGGCCGCCGACACCCGTGCGAAGATCCCCGTACAGCGCGTGACGGCCACGGCCGCGGAAGAGAGGAACGACGATGTTCGCGATATCGCTGGGTGACGACGGCGCCGAGCTGAGGCCCCTGGAGCCCTGGCAGGCCGAGGAATTCCTCACCCACATGGACCGGGGCCGGGAGTTCATCGGACAGCACATCGGCCTCCCCGACGTCGTCGCGGACCTCGACTCCGCCCGCGCCTACCTCACCTCGTACGCCGAGAAGGCCGCCACCGACACCGGCCGCATCTACGGCATCTGGACCGACGGCACGCTCGTCGGCGGCGTCCTCTTCCGCACCTTCGACGCCGTGGGCGGCACCGCCGAGGCGGGCTGCTGGCTGGAGCCCTCCGCCGCCGGCAAGGGCCTGATCACCCGGGCCTGCCGGGTCATCATCGACTGGGCGATCGAGGAGCGCGGCATCCACCGCGTCGAGTGGTACGCCTCCACGAAGAACGAGCCGAGCATCGCCGTCGCCCGCCGCCTCGGCATGACGCAGGAAGGCGTCGTACGGGAGAACTACCTGTACCGCGGCCACCGCAGCGACACCGCGATCTGGGCCGTCCTCGCCCCCGAATGGCGCGCGGCGAAGGCGTCTTAAGCCGCCTCTCATGTGGGCGCCCTAGCGTGCGCCGCATGGACACCAAGACGACCGAGAAGACCGCCACCTCGAAGACCGACGAGGTGGCGGCGGGCACGAGCGCCGAGACCGCCGAGACCACCCCGGACACCGAGACCGCCGGGACCGCCGAGACCACTCCGGACACCGAGACCGCCGCGGACACTGCCGTCGATCCGCTCGACGAGCCGGGCGAGGACGAGCTCGACGGTGAGGAGGTCTCCTCGCCGGAGGCCACCGGCATCGGCGCCGCCGCCGCTGCCGTCGTCTCCGCCGCCCTCTCCGCCGTCGCCCTCACCGGCACCTGGACCGGCAAGGTCGTCGCCGAGCGCGAGACGCTCATCGGGCAGATCAAGACCTCCGCCGGCGGCACCCCGGCCCAGCAGATCAACGAGATCTACGGTGACGCCTGGCACAGCACCGCCCTCGTCAACGGCGTCTTCGCGCTCCTCGCCCTGATCGTCGGCGTCCTCGTGCTGACCCTGCCCCGGCGCCCCGTCTGGGTCCGCGCGGTCGCCGTCGCCGGCGCCGTCCTCGGCGGGCTCGGGCTGCTGCTGTCGGTCGGTACCTACTTCGACCTGTTCCTGAGCCTCCCGACCACCGGGTCCTGAGCACCCGGGGACCCCGCCTAAGGCCCCCCTAGGACCCCCCTAAGGCCCCCCGTACCCCGAACATGCGGCACTCGACCGATGTGACGGCACCCCCTGGGAAACGAAAGTAGAGGCATCGCAAGAGAGCGATACCGAAACCGAAGAAACCCAGGGAGCACACGATGTTCGAGTACGAACTCCACACCATGCACCACGCCGAGCTCGTCGCCGAGGCCGCCGCCCACCGCCTGGCCCACGAGGCCGCGGCCCACAAGGGTCTGCGCATCCTCGGCATCCGGATCGGGGGCCACCACGCCGAGGCCCAGGCCGCCGTCGGCGGTCGCGGTCGCTTCACCAAGGCCGCGTGACCCCCGCATGAGCGACGGCAAGGAAGTCTGTGCGATGCTCGGCGCCGTGGAGACCAGGTCAGTCAGCCCCGTCTTCGTCGGCCGCGCCGGCGAACTCACCGCCCTCACCGAGGCGCTCTCCCGCGCGACCGCGGGAGAGCCCCAGGCTCTGCTCATCGGCGGTGAGGCGGGCGTCGGCAAGACCCGGCTCATCGAGGAGTTCCTCGACACGGCCTGCGACCGGGACGCCGTCGTCGCCCTCGGCGGCTGCGTCGAACTCGGCGCCGACGGGCTGCCGTTCGCTCCCTTCGCCTCCGCCCTGCGCGCCCTCCGCCGCCGCCTCCCCGAAGAACTCACCGCCGCCGCCGACGGCCACGAGGGCGAACTCGCCCGCCTGCTGCCCGAACTGGGCGACCCCGGCGGTCACGAACCCGCCGACGAGGACTCCACCGCCCGCCTCTTCGAGCTGACCGTACGGCTCCTGGAACGGCTCGCCGCCGACCGCACGATCGTGCTCGTCCTGGAGGACCTGCACTGGGCCGACACCTCCACCCGGCACCTGTTCACCTACCTCCTGCGCACCCTGCGCCGAGGCCGGATCGTGGTCGTCGCCAGCTACCGCGCCGACGACATCCACCGCCGCCACCCGCTGCGCCCCCTCCTCGCCGAGCTCGACCGGCTCCGCACCATCCGCCGCATCGAACTCGCCCGCTTCACCCGCGCCGAGGTGCACCGCCAGCTCACCGGCATCCTCGCCGCCGAACCCGACCCCGGACTCGTCGAAGAGGTCTTCGAACGCTCCGACGGCAACGCCTTCTTCGTCGAGGAACTCGTCGTCTCCCACGAGGCCGGCTGCGCCGCCGGCCAGCTCAGCGACTCCCTGCGCGACCTCCTGCTCGTCCGGGTCGAGATGCTCCCCGAAGCCGCCCAGCGGGTCGCCAGGATCGTCGCCGAGGGCGGCTCCACCGTCGAGTACGGACTCCTCGCCGCCGTCGCCCGGCTCCCCGAGGACGAACTCATCGAGGCCCTGCGGGCCTGCGTCGGCAAGAACATCCTGCTCACCGTCCCCGACGGCGACGGCTACCGCTTCCGCCACTCCCTCGTCCGCGAGGCCGTCAGCGACGACCTGCTGCCCGGCGAACGCTCCCGCCTCAACCGGCGCTACGCCGAGGCCCTCGAAGCCGACCCCGGCCTCGTCCGCGCCCACGAGCGGACCACCCGGCTCGCCACGTACTGGTACCACGCGCACGACCCCGAGAAGGCCCTCCCCGCCGTCCTCCAGGCCTCCGTCGAGACCCGCAAGCGCCACGCCTACGCCGAGCAGCTCAGCCTCCTCGAACGGGCCATGGAACTGTGGGACAAGGTCCCCGCCGGGACGCGCGACTCCCTGCGCCCCATGGACTACGCCGACGCCTACCCCGCCTGCGGCTGCGACCCCGACACCGCCTCGCTGCGCTACCTCGACCTGCTCGCCGAGGCCGCCGTCGCCGCCCGGCTCAGCGGCGAACGGGAACGGGCCTCGAAGATCTGCCGCACCGCCCTGCGCATCCTCGACGACGCCGAGAACGACCCGCTGCGCGCCGCCTGGTTCTGGACCGAGATGGCCCGCCTCCAGTCCAACCTGGGCAAGGGCGACGGCTGGGCGGAGATCGCCCGCGCCCAGGAACTCGTCAAGGGCCTCCCGCCGTCCGCCGTCCACGCCACCGTCCTCGTCGGCGCCGCCGGCTGGGGCATGCTGCGCAACCCCGGCCCCGAGGCGCTCGCCGCCGCCGAACGCGCCGTCGAATACGCCCGGTTCGTCAAGGCCGAACCGATCGAGCTGAACGCCCGGATCACCCTCGGCACCATCATGGTGTCCGCCGGCGACACCGAGGGCGGCCTCGCCACCATGGAAGCGGCACGCGAACGGACCCTCGCCCTCGGCCAGTTCCACGAGGCCGCCCGCGCCCATGTGAACCTCTCCTCCTCCATGGAGTCGCTCGGCCGTTCCCGCGAAGCCGTCGAGACCGCCGTCACCGGCATCGAGATGGCCCGCTCCCGAGGCCTCGTCGACAGCGCCGGCTGGATCCGCGCCAACCTCGCCGAGTCGCTCCTCGCGCTCGGCGAATGGGACCGCAGCAAGGAGGAGGCCGAGGAGCTGCTCCGCTCCGGGGCCAGCAGCACCAAGCCGGGCGGCACGGCCCTGCTCCAGCTCGCCCACCTCGCCGTCGACCGCGGCGAGCCCGCCAAGGCCGCCGCGCACCTCGCCGAGGCCCGCTCGCGCTACGGCACCCGCGACCCGATCCCGCAGTACACCCTGCCCATGGCCCAGGCCGAGATCGCCATCGCCGCCGCCGAGGGACGCCTCACGGACGTACGGGAACAGCTCGCCGCCCACGCGGAGACCGGCTTCCCGCCCGGCACCCACCGCTACGGCTGGCCGCTCGTCCTCACCGCGATCACCGCCGAGGCCGACAGCCGCGGACTGCCCGCCGCCGACGGGGGCCGCGCCGCGGCGATCGACCGGGTCCGCCGCTGCGTCCGCGCCCTCGCCACCCCGGCCCCGGTCTGGGAGGCCCACTCCCGGCAGGTCTCCGAGGAGCTCGCCCGCGCCGAGGGCCGCGAGACCGCCGCCCGCTGGGCCGAGGTCGTCGCCGCCTGGGAGCCCCTCGAACGCCCGCACCAGCTGGCCCGCGCCCGGCACCGCCTCGCCGACGCGCTGCTCGTCGAGGGAGGCCGCCGCGAGGAGGCCACCGCCCTGCTCCGCGAGGCCCACGCCACCGCCGTACGGCTCGGCGCCCGCCCGCTCCGCGAGGACGTGGAACTCCTCGCCGCCCGCGCCCGCCTCTCCCTCGCCCCCGAGGAGCAGGCCCCGGCCCCGGCGGAACCCGGGGACGACACCTTCGGCCTCACGCCCCGGGAGCAGGACGTGCTGCGCCTGGTCGCGGCCGGCCGCACCAACCGTCAGATAGCCGAGGAGCTGTTCATCTCACCGAAGACGGCCAGCGTCCACGTCTCCAACATCCTCGCCAAGCTCGGCGTCGCCGGCCGCGGCGAGGCCGCCGCCCTGGCCCACCGCCTGCACCTCCTCGACACGCCCCTCTGAGCCGGGGGCGTCGGGCCGGGCCCGGGGGACCCGTATCGTCACCCGGCCCGAGGACAGGTCCACCGGACCACGGGCCGGGTCGGCATCCCCCGGATCCTCCCTGGTCAGGGCCTCCCTGCGGCGCTCCTCCTCGATGTGCCTGCGCGACGGCGCGAAGAACTCGTCCAGTCCGCCGAACACGGTCACCGCCTCCTTCACCGCACCTCCAGTCGGAGGATCCGGTCGTCCCCGGGCCCGGGCGTGCCCCGGGTGTCGGTCTCGCTGGTCACCAGCCAGAGCCGGCCCCCGCCCGCCGCGAGGACCGTGCGCAGGCGGCCGTACTCACCCCTCAGGAACGCCTCGGGCTCCCCGGATCGTTCCGCTCCCGAGAGCGGGACCCGCCACAGCCGCTCGCCCCGGAGCGCGGCCATCCAGATCGCGCCCCGGGCGTACGCGATGCCGCTGGGGGAGGCCTCCGAGGTCGGCCACTGGGCCACCGGGTCCACGAGGCCCGGCTTCCCGGCCCGGCCCTCGGCCTTCGGCCAGCCGTAGTTCCGCCCCGGCTCGATCAGGTTCAGCTCGTCCCAGGTGTCCTGCCCGAACTCGGACGCCCACAGCCGCCCCGCCGGGTCCCAGGCGAGCCCCTGCACATTGCGGTGCCCGTACGAATAGACCACCGAGTCCGGGAAGGGGTTGCCCGGTGCCGGCTTTCCCTCCGGTGTCATCCGCAGGATCTTCCCGCCGAGCGAGGACCGGTCCTGGGCGAGTCCGGTCCGGCCCGTCTCGCCCGTCCCCGCGTACAGCATCCCGTCCGGCCCGAACGCGATCCGGCCGCCGTTGTGCACGAACCCCTTCGGGATGCCGGTGCGCACCGGCTCCGGCGGGCCGAGCCGGTCGCCCTCCCCGCCGCCGTACCGCATGCGCACGATGCGGTTGTCCGAGGCGGTGGTCATGTACGCGTACACCCAGCCGTCCCGCACCGCGAGCCCCAGGAGCCCGCCCTCACCGCCCGGCACCACCCCCGGCACCTCGCCGAGCGGGGTCTTCGCGCCGGTCCGCCCGTCGACCCGGGTGATCGTCCGCTCGTCCCGCGAGGAGACGAGCAGGTCCCCGCCGGGCAGCTCCGCGAGGCCCCAGGGCGACTTCAGCCCCTCGGTGAGGGTGCCCGTGACCGAGACCCGGCCGGCGGGGGAGGGAGAGGCGGAGGCGGAGGGGGAGGCGGAGGGGGAGGCCGATGCCGGCGGGGCCGTGCGCGGGCCCTCCCCGGAACCTCCCGAGGAACACCCGGCCACCAGGGCGAGCACGGCGGCGCCCCACAGGGCCTTCACCACGACAGGACGGCTCACGGTCCGATGCCCTTCGACGAGTCGAGCGGTACCTCCCTTGATACCCCGTCGACATCCCGCCCGCCCCGTACGGCGCTCAGTCCCAGGACCCCCGGGGCGCCGGGAGCGCGGCGATCTCCGCCAGGTCCTCCGCCGTGAGGCGCAGCGCGGCGGCGCGGGCGTTCTCGACGGCCCACCGCTCCCGCTTCGCCCCCGGCACCGGCACGACGTGCCGCCCGAGGCCGAGCGTCCACGCGAGCGCCACCTGCGCCGGGGTGACGTCCTCCCCGTGCCGGGCGGCCACCCGGCGCAGGCCCGCGACGATCGGCTGGTTCGCCGCCATCATCTCGGCCGTGAACCGGGGGTGCCGGGCCCGCGGGTCGTCCGGCTCGAAGCCGCCGCCCGGGGTCAGCGTGCCGGTGAGGAAGCCGTTCCCCAGCGGCATGGCCGCCAGGAAGCCGACGCCCCGCGCCGCGCACCAGGGGAGGAGCCGTACCAGCGCCTCCTGGGACCACACCGACAGCTCCGCCTCCACCGCCGCCACCGGGAAGACCTGCTGGATCCGGTCCAGTTGGCGGATCGTCCCCTCGTACAGATCGGCCCCGCGCCGGACCGGGCGCGCCCCCACGGCGCAGAGGCCGAGCGCCCGCACCTTGCCCGCGGACACCAGCTCGGCCATGGCGCCCCAGGTCTCCTCGACCGGCACCTCGGGGTCCGCCCGGTGGAGCTGGTAGAGGTCGATGACATCGGTCTGGAGCCTGCGCAGCGAGGCGTCGCAGGCCCGGCGCACGTACCCCGGCCTGCCGTTGGCGACCACGTGCCGCCGCTCGCCGCCGTCGCCGACGAGCAGTCCGCACTTCGTCGAGACGAAGGCCTCGGACCGCCGCTCCTTCAACACCCGCCCCACCAACAGCTCGTTGGTGAACGGTCCGTACATGTCGGCGGTGTCGAGCAGGCTCACCCCGGCGTCGAGCGCCGCGTGCACGGTCCGCAGCGAGCGGTCCCCCCGCTGTTCCGAACGGCTGTACGCCCAGCTCATCGGCATGCACCCCAGGCCGATCGCACCCACGTCGAGCGCCGTCGCCCCGATAGTCCTGCGCTCCACCTGCCGGTACCCCTCCCTGTGCCGCCCCCCAAAGTAACCAATGGAGCGCGGGATTCTTCGCATAGCCTCCCGGTCATGAGATTCGAAGACACGACCGCTGACGTGTGGCTTCCTATTCCGGCGGACGAGATCGAGGGACTCCCCGAACCGGGCGCGTCCGGCCTGAACTACCGCTTCTGGGACGGCGGTCCCGAGTTCCCCGCCGATCCGGCGCACTGCGCCTTCTACGTCGTCCCGTACATGAAGGGCTCGGAGATCGCCGTGCGGCCGCTGGCCGCGATGACCTCCCTCCGCGTCGTGCAGACCCTGTCCGCCGGCATCGACCACGTCACGCCGGGCATCGGCTCGCTGCGGCCGGGGGTCGCCCTCTGCAACGCGAAGGGCGTCCACGAGGCCAGCACCGCCGAGCTCACCCTCGCCCTGATCCTCGCCTCGCTGCGCGGCATCCCCGGATTCGTGCGCGGCCAGGACGCCGAGGAGTGGCGGGCGGGCTTCTACCCGGCGCTCGCCGACAAGTCCGTCCTGATCGTCGGGTACGGATCGATCGGCGCCGCCATCGAGGGCCGGCTCGCGCCCTTCGAGTGCGCGCGGGTCGCGCGCGTCGCACGCTCCGCACGCACCACGGAACGCGGCCCGGTGCACGCCCTGGCTGACCTGCCGGCGCTGCTCCCGGAGGCGGACGTGGTCGTCCTGTCCACTCCGCTCACGCCGGAGACCACGCACCTCGCCGACGCCGGCTTCCTGGGGCGGATGAAGGACGGGGCACTCCTCGTGAACGTCGCCCGGGGCCCGGTCGTCGACACGACCGCGCTGCTCAAGGAGGTCGAGAGCGGCAGGATCACGGCGGCGCTCGACGTCACCGACCCCGAACCGCTGCCGGCCGGACACCCTTTGTGGCACGCTCCCGGTGTCCTGATCAGTCCCCATGTGGGAGGTTCCACTTCCGCCTTCATGCCGAGGGCGAAGCGGCTGATCGCGGGACAGCTGCGGAGGTTCGCGGCGGGCGAGGAACCGGCCAACGTCCTCCTCACCACCGATTGACCGGGGGCCCGCTCGGCCGGGCGGGTGACACGCGCCCCCGACACGCGCCGCGCACAAGCCCCCTGGTCGTCACGGAGAGTACTGCGGCCCTGTCCCTGAGTGACGGTCCTGGTGTATCGTCCCGTGGCGGGGGACTGCGTCGAGAACGGGCTGACGCTGGGGAGCGAAGTGACGGGACATCAGATTCCGAGGGGGGCGACGGGTGGAACACGGCCGAAGGACCGACGATCCGACGCGGCGACACCGCCGCCGGCAAGCCTTCCACCCCGCCCCACCGCCCTCGGACACTCGGTACCGGACCAAGCGGCACCACACCGCCCACCCCGCCCCACCGCCCCACCGGACACCACGCCCGGAGCCGGTGGCGGCGGGCTGCCCCACCAGCCCGCCCCCGGGCACGCGGACGCACCGGACCGCGAGCCCTGCGAGGCCTGTGGTGACGCGCGGCGGCCGGTCGTGCGGGCCGGGGCGGACTCCGGGCGGCCGCACGACTGTGACGGGCACGCCCCCGGGCAGGGGGACGAGCCGGTGGCGCGGCCGCATGACGCGGCCGGGTGCGGCGGACCGGCGCCGGAGGACCCGGTGAGCGCGCCCGGGGCGGTCATCACGCGACGCCCCGTCGGCGGCTCCGGCCACCCGGACCCCGACCGTCCCCGCCTCGGCGGGGCCGTCGCCCAGCTCGCCCTCGGGCTCGTCTGCGCGGGCTACACCACCGGCGCCTCGCTCGGCTGGGGCTCCCCCCGACTGGCGCTCTTCATGGGCGACTTCGGGCTCAGCGCCGCCGCCCTCACCGCCGCGGTCTCCTGCTTCCTCTACGGCCGGGGCCACCGCGGCAGCGCCCGCCCCGCCTGGCTGCTCTTCGCCTTCTCCTCCTTCATGGCGGCCGCGGGGAACGCCGTGTGGGGCTGGTACGAGGTCGTGCTCCGCACCGAGGTGCCCGACTCCTCCGCCGCCGACCTCTGCTTCTTACTCTTCGCGCCCCCCGCCATCGTCGGCCTCCTCGTCCTCGCCAAGAAGCCCGTCACCCGGGCCGGCTGGGTCTGCCTCGGGCTCGACGCCTGGCTCATCGGCGGCTCCCTGCTCACGCTCTCCTGGAGCCTCGCCCTCGCCCGCACCGCGCACGTCGAGGGCGAGTCCGTCACCCAGGCCGCACTGTCGCTCGCGTACCCGCTGCTCGACATCGTGCTCGTCAGCATGGTCCTCGTCCTGCACTTCCGGCGCTCGCAGGCCAACCGCTCCGCGACCAACACCGCGATCGCCGCACTCGCCCTGACCGTGCTGTGCGACGCCCTCTTCACCTCGCCGCTGCTCCGCGCGAGCTACGCCTCCGGACAACTGCTCGACGCCGGCTGGTTCGCCGGCTCGCTGCTCCTCGCGTACGCGCCCTGGGGCGTGCGCCGCCCGCCGGACGCCGCGCGCGGCCCCTCGCTCCACAGCCGCCCCGTCGCCGGCTCGCTCGCGGCCCTCACCCCGTACCTCGCCGCGGCCGTCTGCACCCTCGGCATCCTGTACAACGTCGTCGAGGGCCGCCGGGTCGACCGCGTCGTCGTCCTCACCGGCTGCACGGTGGTGCTCGCCCTCGTCGTGCGCCAGGGCATCATGCTCCTGGACAACATCGCCCTCACCCACGAACTGGCCCAGAAGGAGAACCACTTCAGGTCGCTCGTGCAGGGCTCCAGCGACGTCATCATGATCGCCGCGCCCACCGGGACGCTGCGCTACGTCAGCCCGGCCGCCACCGGGGTCTACGGACGCGAGGCCGAGGAGCTCGTCGGCTCCGAGCTCTCCTCCCTCATCCACCCCGAGGACCTCGGCTCCGTCGTCCACGAGCTACGGCGCTTCCTGGCCGTCTCGCCCACCGAGGAGCCCACCACCCGGATCGAATGCCGCTTCCGCTCGGGCCGGGGGGGCGCCTCCCGCTCCGGGGGCACCTCCCGGCCGGAGGCTGGGGGAGAAGACGGGAGCGGGGGAGAGTGGCTCAACGTCGAGTCGACCGTCAACCGCCACCAGGGCGGCCTGATCTTCAACAGCCGGGACGTCACCGAACGCGTCCGCCTCCAGGCCCAGTTGCAGCACAACGCCGAGCACGACCCGCTCACCGACCTGCCCAACCGCGCCCTCTTCACCCGGCGGGTCCGGCAGGCGCTCGGCGGCCGCCGCTCCTCCGACCCCGGCACCGCCGTGCTCTTCATCGACCTCGACGGCTTCAAGGCGGTCAACGACCGCCTCGGCCACCAGGCGGGCGACGACCTCCTCGTCCAGGCCGCCCGCCGCCTCCACGACTCCGTACGGGCCGGGGACACCGCCGCCCGGCTCGGCGGCGACGAGTTCGCCGCCCTCATCCTCGGCGACGGCGGCCGCGACCGCACGGCCCGCCGGAACCAGGTCCAGGAGATCGCCGACCGGCTCCGGCTCACGCTCTCCCAGCCCTACCGCGTCGACGGCGGCAACGAGGTGCGGGTCGCCGCCTCCATCGGCGTCGCCTTCGCCGAGCCCGGCATCGAGGCCGGCGACCTCCTGCGCAACGCCGACCTGGCCATGTACCGGGCCAAGGCCGCCGGCAAGGACCGCGTCGAGCTCTACGCCCCGCAGATGCAGGCCGAGGTGGTCCGCCGCACCGAACTGGCCGCCCGGCTGCGCACCGCCCTCCACGACGGCGAGTTCGCCCTGCTCCACCAGCCCGTCGTCGACCTCGCCACCGGCCGGATCTCCGCCGTCAGCGCCCAGGCCCGCTGGCGCTCCTCCCAGGGCATCCTCTTCACCCCCGCCGAGTACCTCCGGGTCACCGACGACGGCGAGCGCACCGCCGAGCTCGGCCGCTGGCTCCTCGAAGAGGCCGTCGAGCAGGCCGCCGAGCGGGCGGGAATCGGCCACCGCACGCCCGTGGCCGTCCGGCTCTCCGCCGGCCGTCTCCTGGACCGCTCACTGCCGCTCGGCTCGGTCGAATCGCTGCTCACCCGCTACGGGCTGCCCTCCGGCTCGCTGATCGTCGAGCTCGCCGACAGCGACCCCCGGACCTCGCTCGACGAGCTGGAACAGCGCCTGGTCGCCCTGCGCCGCCTCGGGGTGCGGATCGCGCTCGACGGATTCGGCAGCGGGCACATGGCGATCAACGCCCTGCGCAGGCTTCCCGTCGACATACTGAAGCTGGACCGGGGGCTCGTCGAAGGCGTGGTCGAATCGGCCCGCCTCCGTAAGATCACCAGCGGAGTGCTCCGCATCGCCGGCGAGCTCGGCCTGCAGACCCTCGCCGAGGGCGTCGACGTCCCGGAGCAGGTCATCGCCCTGCGCGCGATGGGCTGCAGCCACGCCCAGGGCATGGCCTTCTCGGGCCCGCTCGACGAGTACCGGCTGCGCAGGGCCCTCGTACGGGACGAGTACCCGCTGCCCGGAGCGGTCCCCGTCCGTGTCGGGGACCGTCCCCCGATCGGATCACATTCTGAGACGTCCGTCCCACCCACTTGACAGTGACGAGGGCGGAGAGGGAGGGTCAGTGCCATGCGCACCCGAATTCTCGTACTTGGAAAGCGCGTCGGCTGAAGCAGGGCCTCCCAGGTCCGCTGAGAAAGCACCCGACGCGCTCCCCTCGCTTGCCTCACGGCACGAGGGGTTTTTTGTTGCACCGGCTCACCCCAAAAACGTCCCAAACCCTCGCAAAAACCCTCTGCCTCGAGAAGAGATGCTGATGACCGAGCAGGCCACCGGGCACCATCCGCAGCCGCGGCCCCGTAACGGCGCGCAGCCCACCACAGTCGAGCACGTGACGGGTGCGCAGTCCCTCATCCGTTCTCTCGAGGAAGTGGGCGCCGACACCGTCTTCGGCATCCCCGGCGGCGCGATCCTCCCCGCCTACGACCCGATGATGGACTCGAAGCGGGTGCGCCACATCCTCGTCCGCCACGAGCAGGGGGCGGGCCACGCCGCCACCGGTTACGCCCAGGCCACCGGCAAGGTCGGCGTCTGCATGGCGACCTCGGGCCCCGGTGCGACCAACCTCGTCACCCCGATCGCCGACGCGCACATGGACTCGGTCCCGCTCGTCGCGATCACCGGTCAGGTCGCCTCCAAGGCGATCGGCACGGACGCCTTCCAGGAGGCGGACATCTGCGGCATCACGATGCCGATCACCAAGCACAACTTCCTCGTCACCAAGGCCGAGGACATCCCGCGGACGATCGCCGAGGCCTTCCACATCGCCTCCACCGGCCGCCCGGGCCCGGTCCTGGTCGACATCGCCAAGGACGCGCTCCAGGCGAAGACCACCTTCAGCTGGCCGCCGCAGACCGACCTGCCCGGCTACCGCCCGGTCACCAAGCCGCACGCCAAGCAGATCCGCGAGGCCGCCAAGCTGATCAGCGCCGCCAAGCGGCCCGTCCTGTACGTCGGCGGCGGCGTCATCAAGGCCGGCGCCACCGCCGAGCTGAAGATCCTCGCCGAGCTCACCGGCGCCCCGGTCACCACGACCCTGATGGCGCTCGGCGCGTTCCCCGACAGCCACCCGCTGCACGTCGGCATGCCGGGCATGCACGGTGCCGTCACCGCCGTCACCGCCCTCCAGAAGGCCGACCTGATCGTCGCCCTCGGCGCCCGCTTCGACGACCGCGTCACCGGCAAGCTCGACAGCTTCGCCCCGTACGCCAAGATCGTCCACGCGGACATCGACCCGGCCGAGATCGGCAAGAACCGCGCCGCCGACGTCCCGATCGTCGGTGACGCCCGCGAGGTCATCGCCGACCTGGTCCAGGCCGTCCAGGCCGAGCACAGCGAGGGCAACAAGGGCGACTACACCGCCTGGTGGAGCGACCTGAGCCGCTGGCGCGAGACCTACCCGCTCGGCTACGACCTGCCGGAGGACGGCAGCCTCTCGCCGCAGCAGGTCATCCAGCGCGTCGGCCGGCTCGCCCCCGAGGGCACGATCTTCGCCGCGGGCGTCGGCCAGCACCAGATGTGGGCCGCCCACTTCATCGACTACGAGCAGCCGGCCACCTGGCTGAACTCCGGCGGCGCCGGGACGATGGGCTACGCGGTCCCCGCCGCGATGGGCGCCAAGGCCGGCATGCCGGACCGCACCGTCTGGGCCATCGACGGCGACGGCTGCTTCCAGATGACCAACCAGGAGCTCACGACCTGCGCCCTGAACAACATCCCGATCAAGGTCGCCATCATCAACAACGGCGCCCTGGGCATGGTCCGGCAGTGGCAGACGCTCTTCTACAACCAGCGCTACTCGAACACCGTCCTGCACTCCGGCCCGGACGACGTCCAGGCGAACAAGGGCACCCGCGTCCCCGACTTCGTCAAGCTCTCCGAGGCCATGGGCTGTGTCGCCCTGCGCTGTGAGGACCCGGCCGACCTGGACAAGGTCATCGCCGAGGCCAACGCCATCAACGACCGCCCGGTCGTGATCGACTTCATCGTCCACGAGGACGCCCAGGTCTGGCCGATGGTCGCCGCCGGAACCTCGAACGACGAGGTCATGGCCGCGCGGGGCGTCCGCCCCGACTTCGGCGACGGCGAAGACGACTGAGCGCGCAGAGCGAAGAGGAAGAGACCCAGACATGTCCACCAAGCACACGCTCTCCGTTCTCGTCGAGAACACGCCCGGCATCCTCGCCCGGATCGCCGCCCTGTTCTCCCGCCGCGGATTCAACATCGACTCGCTCGCGGTCGGTGTCACCGAACACCCCGACATCTCCCGCATCACCATCGTCGTGAGTGTCGAGGACCTGCCCCTGGAGCAGGTGACAAAGCAGCTCAACAAGCTGGTCAACGTCCTGAAGATCGTCGAACTCGAGCCCAGCGCTGCGATCCAGCGCGAGCTCGTCCTGGTGAAGGTCCGCGCCGACAACGAGACCCGCTCCCAGATCGTCGAGATCGTGCAGCTGTTCCGCGCCAAGACCGTGGACGTCTCGCCCGAGGCGGTCACCATCGAGGCCACCGGTTCGAGTGACAAGCTCGAAGCGATGCTCAAGATGCTGGAGCAGTTCGGCATCAAGGAGCTCGTGCAGTCCGGCACGATCGCCATAGGGCGTGGCGCCCGGTCCATCACGGACCGGTCCCTGCGGGCCCTCGACCGCAGCGCCTGAGGGTCGTCGACGGTCGACCGCGGGTCCGTCCCGCGGTCCGATTGACGAGACCCGAAAACTTTCCTCCCGCTCCCCGCCGTACGGTGGGACGCAACACCAGCACTTCAAGGAGATACCCAGTGGCCGAGCTGTTCTACGACGACGACGCCGACCTGTCCATCATCCAGGGCCGCAAGGTCGCGGTGATCGGCTACGGCAGCCAGGGCCACGCCCACGCGCTGTCGCTCCGTGACTCCGGTGTCGACGTCCGCGTCGGTCTCCAGGAGGGCTCGAAGTCCAAGGCCAAGGCCGAGGAGCAGGGCCTGCGCGTCGTCTCCGTCGCCCAGGCGGCGGAAGAGGCCGACCTCATCATGATCCTGACGCCGGACCCGATCCAGGCCCAGGTCTACGAGGAGTCCATCAAGGACCACCTGAAGGAGGGCGACGCGCTCTTCTTCGGCCACGGTCTGAACGTCCGCTACGGCTTCATCAAGGTGCCCGAGGGCATCGACGTCGCCCTGGTCGCCCCGAAGGGCCCGGGCCACCTGGTCCGCCGTCAGTACGAGGAGGGCCGCGGCGTTCCGTGCATCGCCGCCGTCGAGCAGGACGCCACGGGCAAGGCCTTCGACCTGGCGCTCTCGTACGCCAAGGGCATCGGCGGCACCCGCGCCGGCGTCATCAAGACGACCTTCACCGAGGAGACCGAGACCGACCTGTTCGGTGAGCAGGCCGTCCTCTGCGGTGGCACCGCGGCCCTGGTCAAGGCGGGCTTCGAGACCCTGACCGAGGCCGGCTACCAGCCGGAGATCGCCTACTTCGAGTGCCTGCACGAGCTGAAGCTCATCGTCGACCTCATGTACGAGGGCGGCCTGGAGAAGATGCGCTGGTCGGTCTCCGAGACCGCCGAGTGGGGCGACTACGTCACCGGCCCGCGGATCATCACCGACGCCACCAAGGCCGAGATGAAGAAGGTCCTCGCGGAGATCCAGGACGGCACCTTCGCCAAGGAGTGGATGGCCGAGTACCACGGCGGCCTGAAGAAGTACAACGAGTACAAGACCCAGGACGCCAACCACCTCCTGGAGACCACCGGCAAGGAGCTGCGGAAGCTCATGAGCTGGGTGAACGACGAGGAGGCGTAAGCCTTCGGGCGAGGGGCCGGACACTGTGTCCGGCCCCTCGCCGCATCGTTGGACACCCCGTCCAACCACGGACGGGTGATCCTTCCAACGAGGCGCATGAACAGCGCCGATGCACCACTACACTTCTCAACAACATCGCGTCTGGCCCACAGCGTCGTGCGCTTTCACGCGGCAAGCCCCCTCCACCGCCTGCGGCCGTCGGGACGGCCGTCCGCACTGCCTCTGTGAGGACTCACGTGAGCTCGAAACCTGTCGTACTCATCGCTGAAGAGCTGTCGCCCGCCACCGTGGACGCCCTGGGCCCGGACTTCGAGATCCGGCACTGCAACGGTGCCGACCGGGCCGAGCTGATCCCCGCCATCGCCCATGTGGACGCGATCCTGGTCCGCTCCGCGACCAAGGTCGACGCCGAGGCCCTCGCCGCCGCGAACAAGCTCCGGGTCGTCGCCCGTGCCGGCGTCGGTCTGGACAACGTCGACGTCTCCGCCGCCACCAAGGCCGGCGTCATGGTCGTGAACGCCCCGACCTCGAACATCGTCACCGCCGCCGAGCTCGCGTGCGGTCTGCTCGTCGCCACCGCGCGCAACATCCCGCAGGCCAACACCGCCCTGAAGAACGGCGAGTGGAAGCGCTCGAAGTACACGGGCGTCGAGCTCAGCGAGAAGACCCTCGGCGTCGTCGGCCTCGGCCGCATCGGCGTCCTGGTCGCCCAGCGCATGTCCGCCTTCGGCATGAAGATCGTCGCGTACGACCCCTACGTGCAGCCGGCCCGCGCCGCCCAGATGGGCGTGAAGCTGCTGTCCCTGGACGAGCTGCTCGAGGTCGCCGACTTCATCACCGTCCACCTGCCGAAGACCCCGGAGACCATCGGTCTCATCGGCGACGAGGCGCTGCACAAGGTCAAGCCGAGCGTCCGCATCGTCAACGCCGCGCGCGGCGGGATCGTGGACGAGACCGCGCTGTACTCGGCGCTCAAGGAGGGCCGGGTCGCCGGCGCGGGCCTCGACGTGTACGCGAAGGAGCCCTGCACGGACTCCCCGCTCTTCGAGCTCGACCAGGTCGTCTGCACCCCGCACCTCGGCGCCTCCACGGACGAGGCCCAGGAGAAGGCCGGCATCGCGGTCGCCAAGTCGGTGCGCCTGGCGCTCGCGGGCGAGCTGGTCCCGGACGCGGTCAACGTCCAGGGCGGTGTCATCGCCGAGGACGTCAAGCCGGGTCTGCCGCTCGCCGAGAAGCTCGGCCGGATCTTCACCGCCCTCGCGGGCGAGGTCGCGTCCCGTCTCGACGTCGAGGTCTACGGCGAGATCACCCAGCACGACGTGAAGGTGCTCGAACTCTCCGCGCTCAAGGGCGTGTTCGAGGACGTGGTCGACGAGACCGTGTCCTACGTCAACGCCCCGCTGTTCGCGCAGGAGCGCGGTGTCGAGGTGCGCCTGACGACGAGCTCCGAGTCGCCCGACCACCGCAACATGGTCACCGTGCGCGGCACCCTGTCGGACGGCCAGGAGGTCTCGGTCTCCGGCACCCTCGCCGGCCCCAAGCACCTCCAGAAGATCGTCGCGGTCGGCGACTACGACGTGGACCTGGCGCTCGCCGACCACATGGTCGTGCTCCGCTACGAGGACCGCCCGGGTGTCGTCGGCACCGTCGGCCGGATCCTCGGCGAGGCCGGTCTGAACATCGCCGGCATGCAGGTCTCCCGCGCGGAGGAGGGCGGCGAGGCGCTCGTCGTCCTCACCGTGGACGACACGCTGCCGGCCCCGGTCCTCGCGGAGATCGCGGCGGAGATCGGCGCCGCCTCGGCCCGCTCGGTCAACCTGATCTGACACCTCGGCCGCACCCGTACCCGGTCGGTAGACACCCGTCTTACACAACTGTCTACCGACCGGGTACAGTGCTGTCATGGGACACAAGGAAGACCTCCTCGAAGGCGCGAAGCGCTGCCTCCTGGAGAAGGGGTACGGGCGCACCACCGCACGCGACATCGTCGCCGCCTCGGGCACCAACCTCGCCTCCATCGGCTACCACTACGGCTCCAAGGACGCCCTCCTCCAGCAGGCCTTCCTGGCCCTGACCGAGGAGTGGGGGGAGCAGGCCGGCGCTGCCGGGGCCGAGGGCGAGAAGGCCCTGCCGGCCGACCCGTACGAGCGTTTCCACGCCGTCTGGGAACAGGTCATCGCCGCCGCCGGCCCCAGCCGCCCCGTCTGGAAGCTCCAGACCGAGGTCGTCACCCGCATCGACGACGACGAGAAGCTCCGCGAGGCCATCAAGGAACCCCAGCGCGAGGGCCGGCTCGGGATGGCCGAGGGCTTCCTCGGCATCGACCCCTCGGCCGACCCGGAGAAGGCCCGGGTGGCGGGACTCCTCTGCCAGGCCCTGGCGACGGGCGTCATGATCCAGTGGATGGTCGACCCGGAGACCGCGCCGACGGCGGACGACCTGACGGAGGGGCTCAAGGTGCTGATGGGGGAGCGGGGCTGACCTGCGCGTCGGGCCTCACGCCCCCTTGCGGAAGCGCTCGCTCAACTGTCGGCCGAGGGCCGGGGTGACGTACCCGGACGGCAGGTCCACCCCGAGGTGCCGGGCGAGGTCCGCGGAGTACAGGTCGACCGCCGACTCCGTGAGGTCCGCCAGGTTGCCCACCGCTTCACGGCCGTGCCGCCGAGCGAGGAGCAGCAGCACGACGCCGGCCGGGGCGGCGGGCCACCACCAGGCCCCCAGGCCCAGATAGAGCAGGCCCCAGCCGCCCTGCGTCGAAGCCCTTGTCATCGCCCCTCGTGCGGCGATCAGGTCCGCCCGCCCGGTCTCCGGCAGGAGGAGCCACAACCGGGGCCAGGTGAAGGGGAAGTCGAGCCCGTACTGACCGTGGACCCGGACCCCCACGGCGCGCAGCCGGTCGCCGATCCACGTGGGTCTGGCCGGCTCGGTGAGCGCGACGGCGTTACGGGCCTCGACGCGGGCGGAGGCATGTGCGCGGCGCCACCGGTCGAGGCGTCGCCGGACGAGCCCGCCGACCAGCCGCTCCGGGCCGGAGACCAGCCAGACCCGCTCGACCAGGGCGCCGAGGCCGCGCGCCAGAAGTCCGATCGCGGTCCCGGCCAGCAGGATCGTCGCGGCCAGGATCACGGCGGACACCGGACGCTGGTCGTACCGGGACACGAGTTCCCCGGCGGCGTGGCCCAGCCGCCGCCGGTCGAGGGCGTGGCGCTGCCCCAGGACGGACGCCACCGCGGCGAACGCGGTGAACAGCAGGCCGGGCAGCGCCAGCAGGCTCACCCAGCGCTGGGCGAGGTGCTTTCCCAGTTCGGCCAGGAACCCGTTCATCCGAAGGAGAAGGGCTCGTCGAACACGCCGCATTCGGGCAGCGGGCCGCCGGGTTCGCGGGGCGGCGCCACCCGCCCGCACCGGCCGCCGGGGCAGCGGTAGGAGCCCGCGGGCGGCAGTGCCGGCTCCTGGCCCTGGAGCGTGAAGAACCCCCGTGTCCGGGCGGGGAGGCCGAGGCGGCTGCGGACCGGCTCCAGGACGGCCGCCGCCGGTCGCGTACCGCTCCTCAACTCGGCCAGGCTCTGCTCCAGTTCGGCGGACCAGCCCTGTCGCCCGGCTCGCCTGCGCACGTCTGCCAGCTCGGTGCAGATCCACTGCAGCGCGTGAGCGTCCTCGGCGGTGTTTTCCACGTGTTCGTCCCCCCGGTCGGATCTCGACGGAATAGTCTCATCGTTCTTACGGGAGGGTGCGGGTTTCCACGGAGCCCGCAGGACGACCAGGGGGATCATGAGCGTCCTGGACCTCGCTCTTGCCTTGGAGCAGTGGCTGAGCGACTACTACGACAGCGGGGATCCGGCGGTGTTGCGGGAGCCGGAGGCGGAGCGGCTGGCGGAGCGGCTGTACTACTCGTTCGACTGGTACGCCCCGATCTCGGGGAGGGTGGAGACCGCGCGGGCGGTCAATGCCGCGGTGCTGCTGGCCGATTTCCACTGGCGGCGCTGCGAGGACGCGATCGCGCGGGAGGTCGAGATCGCGCGTGAGGACGCGGGGCGCGCCGGGTGGCTCTACCACCTCGTGTGCGGATTCGCCCCGCACCTCGTTCCCGAGGCCGTGCTGGACATGTACGAGAAGGACGGCGACCGGATAGGCGACACGGTCTCCGCGAGCAGACTGGCGGCGTACGTCGCCCAAGGCGTCGAGCTGCTCAGGGAGGCGGAGGCGACCGGGGAGCTGCGGCTGCTGGAGGACGCCGCGTCGCTGTGCCTGTTCGCGGCCCGCGTGAACCCGAGGCGCGATCTGCTGTGGGCCGAATCCCTCGTCACGCTCGGGAACGTCTTCACGCGCGCCTACGAGTACACGGGCAGCGAGGGGGCCCTGGAACGGGCCTTCAACGTCACCGAGAAGGGAGGCGAGGCGATCCCGGAGGGCGACCCGTACCGCTGGCACTACTGCTCGGGCTTCGGGCACATCGCGCTCCGGACGTTCCAGCACACAGGGGATCTCGACGTGCTCGAAAGCGGGATCCGCGTGCTGCGCGAAGCGGCGTACGGCCCCTACCGGAGCACGCTCGGGCGCGGCGTCGTGCTCACCAACCTCAGTGCGGCGCTGATGGCCCAGTACGCGCGCACCGGGCGGGCCGAATCCGCCAAGGAGGCGTTCGAGGCGCAGTCCCGGGCCGTGGCGACCACTCCTCGCGATCACGCCCAGCTGCCGAGTCGCCTGGTGAATCTGGCGGGCCTGGTCGGGAACCACCCGGGCGTCGTCGCCCCGGACGGCGACCCCCACGACATGGCCGTCACGCTCCTGGAGGACGCCCTGTCCCTCCTCCCCGAGGGGAATCCCGACCGGCCGGGATGCCTCTACCAGCTGGCCGTGGCGCTGAGGGCGCGATTCGCCGAGAAGGACGACCCGAGCGACCTGACCGCCGCGGTGAAGGCGTCCCGGGCGGCGGTGGCGGCGGGCGGGGCCGGTGACTACCGCCGGTCGATGCTGTGGACGGGGCTCGCCCGGTCGCTGGGGGCGTACGCCGCTCATTTTTCCGTTCCCGGCGCCCTCGACGAAGCGGTGGAGGCACTCCAGAAGGCCCTGAGGGCCCTTCCCGACGCGCACCCGGACCGCCCGGACGCGCTCACCGAACTCGGGATGATGCTGGAGCGCCGCTTCGAGGGCGCCGGGAAACCGGCCGACCGTGAGCTGGCCCTCCAGCTCCTGAGCGAGGCGTACGAGCTCGACACGGCACCGGCGGAGGTCCGCGCGCGGGCGGCGGCCGCGGTCGCGGGCATCAAGGCCGCCGCCGAGGACTTCGCCGGCGCCACCGAGTGGTACGCCGACGCCCTGGAGCAGCTCGAACTGACCGCGTGGCGGGGCCTGACGCGCACCGACCGGGAACGCCTGATCGCGCGGTTCCCGAGCCTGGTCGCGGACGCGGCGGGCTGCGCCGTACGGGCCGGGCGGGCGGAGCGTGCCGTGGAACTCCTGGAACAGGGCCGCGGCATCCTGATCGCCCAAGCCCTGGAGACCCGCACCGATCACGCGGAGGTGCACAAGTGGGCGCCGGGGCTCGCCGACCGGCTCCGCCAGGTCCTCGACGAGCTGGAGCAGCTGCCGGACGGCCCGTACCGCACCGCCGACTGGGAACGGCAGGACCACTGGCGGGCGGACGAGCGGCGGGCCGCGCTGGCCCGCGAGCGGGAGAAGGTGATCAAGGAGATCAAAGCGCTGCCGCAGCTCGGCGGTTTCCTGGAGCCGCCGTCCTTCGCCGGCCTGTGCGCCGCCGCCGCGCGCGGACCGGTGGTCTTCCTCACCGCGAGCGTCCACGGCTGCGCCGCGCTGCTCCTGACCGGGGAGGGGGTCCGGGCGCTCCGGCTCGACCTGGGCCATGCCGAACTGGCCCTGCGGGCCACGCTGTTCCTCACGGCCCTCGATCCCGGACACCCGCCGCTCGCGGCACACGACACGATCCTGGAGACCCTGGCCTGGCTGTGGGGCGCCGTCGCGAAGCCGGTCCTCGACGCACTGGGCCACACGGAGCCGATGGACCCCGGAGGCGACGGGCCCCGGCTGTGGTGGTGCCCCACCGGAATCTTCACCCTGCTGCCGGTGCACGCCGCCGGGATCCATGAGGAGGACGGGAGCGGTGACACGGTGCCGGACCGGGTCGTCTCCTCCCTCACCCCGACGCTGCGGGCCCTGCTCCACGCCCGCGAGCGCCGCCGGCCGCCGGCCGGGCCGGACACCCGGGGCCTCGTCGTGGCCGTCCCCGCCACACCGGACCGGCGCGACCTCCCCGCCGCCGAGGAGGAGGCCCGTGCCGTGCACCGACGGCACCCGGACGCCCGGCTCGTCATCGGCCCGGACGCCACCACGCCGACGGTCCTGGAGGCGCTCGCCCACTGCTCCTGGGCCCACTTCGCGTGCCACGGCGCACAGGACGTCGCCGAACCGTCCAGAGCCGCCCTCATCCTGCACGACGGTCCGCTGACGCTGCGGGACATCGTCGGCCTCCGGCTGCCGCACGCGGAACTCGCCTTCCTGTCCGCCTGCGAGACCTCACGCGGCGGCGTCGTCCTGGCCGACGAGGCGATCAGCTTCGCGGCGGCCCTTCAGCTCGCGGGCTTCCGGGACGTCCTCGGCACCCTGTGGTCCATCGACGACTCGCTCGCACCGGTCGTCGCCGACCTCGTGTACGAGGACCTGTCCCGCCGGAGCGCCCCGGACCCGGCGTCAGCACTGCACGCGGCGCTGCGGACGGCGCGGGCGCGGCATCCGCAGGCGGTGGTGAACTGGGCGTCGTACGTCCACGTCGGCCCGTGACGGACGGCACCGCTCAGAGCCGGGCCGACTTCAGGGACATGTGGAGGAGGAGGCGGTCCTCGCCGTCGTCCAGGTCCAGGCCGGTGAGCTGTTCGACGCGGGACAGGCGGTAGTAGAGGGTCTGGCGGTGGATCCCGAGGGCGGCGGCCGTGCGGCCGGCCTGGCCGGCGTTGTCGAGGAACGCCTCGGCGGTGCGGGCGAGTTCGGTGTGGGCGGGGGCGAGGAGGGGAGCGACGGCGGGGTCGATCTCGGGGTGGTAGAGGGCGGCGAGCAGACGGTAGGGGCCGATGCCGGACCACTCCGCGACCGGGCCGAGGGTGGGCTGGGCCGTGGCGGCGCGGGCCGCGGTGTTGGCCTCGCGCCAGGCCGCCGGGAGCTCGGCGAGGCCCCGGCGGGGGCCGGCGATGCCAGCCGGGGCGGTGGCGCGCAGCCGGTCGGCGGCCGTGTGGGCGGGGGAGAGGTCCTCGGCCGTGCGCAGCCGTACGAGGACGGCGAGGGACTCGCCCTCGGGGAGCACGGCGACCGCCGCCGCGCCGGGGACCGCCCGGATCGACGGGGCCTCGCCCCGCCAGGGGGTCACGCAGACGAGGGTGTGCAGACCGTCCGCGCTGGGGCCGAGCGCCACCCGGAGCGCCGCGACGGCCATGTCGCTCTGCCAGCCGCGCCCGGCGGTCAGGACCGCGGCGAACTCGCGCGAGAGGTCGGCGTCCGCGCGCTCCTCGTCGGCGAGGAGGCCGCCGATCCGGGTGGCGACCTCCATCGCGGCCGTGAGCTGGGCGGGCGTGGGGCCGGGCTCGGCGTCGAGCAGCCAGACGTACCCGAGGACGACACCCCGATGGCGTACGGGGAGGCAGATGCGGTCCCGGAAGACCCCCGCGTCCGGAGCGGCCGGGATGCGGACCGGGCCCGTCGCCCGGGTGATGCCGAAGCCCTCGAACCAGGCGCGGACCGCCGGGGTCGACTTCCGGGTCAGGATCGACCGGGTCCGGACGGGGTCCATGGCGGTGTCGTCGTCGCTGTCGTGGGCGCCGAAGGCGATCAGCCCGAAATCGCGGTTCTCCAGCGTCGCCGGCGCGCCGAGCAGCGCGGAGATCTCGTCCACCAGTTCTTGGTAATCGCCCTTCACAGCGCCATTCTCGCACCCCCCTCAGACATATGTATGAGATGCCCGGCACGGATGCGTGACAGCTGTAGATGGCGGACGATCGGAGCGATCCGTAGGTTTCACGGTGGTTCTTCGTGCTGTTCCCGGTTTCTTGTGAAAAAGCGGGTACGGCACCTTTCGTCACCCTGTCCTTCTGGAGGTCCCCGTGCTGGGTCCCGTGATCCTCGCCGCGTCGCGCAGCGACAAGATGCGCCGTCTCGTTTCGGCCGCCCCCGGGACCAAGCAGGTCGTCGCCCGCTTCATCGCCGGCGAGACGGTCGACGACGTCGTCCCGATCGTCTCCGAGCTCAGCGGCCGCGGCCTGGAGGTCACCCTCGACGTCGTCGGTGAGGACATCACCACCGTCGAGCAGTCGTACGCCGCCCGGGACGCCTACCTGGAGCTCATCGGCCGGCTCAAGGAGCTGGGCCTCGGCGAGCGCGCCGAGATGTCCGTGAAGCTGTCGATGTTCGGCCAGTCCCTGGAGAACGGCCACGAGCTGGCCCTCGCGAACGTCCGCCCGGTCGTCGAGGCCGCCGCCGAGATCGGCACCACCGTCACCCTGGACGCCGAGGACCACACCACCCTCGACTCGATGTTCGCCATCCACGAGGAGCTGCGGAAGGACTTCCCGCAGACCGGCTGCGTCATCCAGGCCTACCTGTTCCGCACCGAGGCCGACGCCCGCCGCCTCGCCGCGAACGGCTCCCGCGTCCGGATCGTGAAGGGCGCCTACAAGGAGCCCGCCGAGGTCGCCATCCAGGACAAGCCCGAGATCGACAAGGCCTACGTCCGGATCATGAAGATCCTGATGGACGGCGAGGGCTACCCGATGATCGGCTCGCACGACCCGCGCCTGATCTCCATCGGCCAGGAGCTCGCCCGCCGCGCCGGGCGCAAGCTGGACGAGTACGAGTTCCAGATGCTGTACGGCATCCGCAGCGAGGAGCAGAACCGGCTCGCCGCCGAGGGCCACCGCATGCGCGTCTACACCGCGTACGGCACCGACTGGTACGGCTACTTCATGCGCCGCCTCGCGGAGAAGCCGGCCAACCTCCTCTTCTTCGTCCGCTCCATCCTCACCAAGGGCTGAGCCCACCTCTCACAAGGAGTATCGAGACTCATGGACGCTGTCACCCAGGTCCCCGCTCCGGTCAACGAGCCGGTGCACAGCTACGCCCCCGGTTCCCCGGAGCGCGCCCGCCTCGAGGTCAAGCTCAAGGAGCTGGCCGAGAACCCGCGTGAGCTGCCGATGACCATCGGCGGCGTGAAGCGCCTCGGCGGCGGCGAGGAGTTCAAGGTCGTCCAGCCGCACAACCACAAGGCCGTCATCGGCACCTTCCGCGGCGCCACCCAGCAGGACGCCCAGGACGCCATCGACGCGGCCCTGGCCGCGGCCCCGGCCTGGCGCGCGATGTCCTTCGACGACCGTGCCGCGATCATCCTGCGCGCCGCCGAGCTGCTCGCCGGCCCGTGGCGCGAGACGCTGGCCGCGTCCACGATGCTCGGCCAGTCGAAGACCGCCCAGCAGGCCGAGATCGACACCCCGTGCGAGCTCGTCGACTTCTGGCGCTTCAACGTGGCGTACGCCCGCCAGATCCTCGCCGAGCAGCCGCCGGCGAACTCCCCCGGCGTGTGGAACCGTCTGGACCACCGCCCGCTGGAGGGCTTCGTCTACGCGATCACGCCGTTCAACTTCACGGCCATCGCGGGCAACCTGCCCACCGCCCCCGCCCTCATGGGCAACGTGGTGGTCTGGAAGCCGTCCCCGACGCAGACCCACTCCGCCGTGCTCCTCATGGAGCTCCTGGAGGAGGCCGGCCTGCCGAAGGGCGTCATCAACCTGGTGACGGGCGACGGCATCGCCGTCTCCGAGGTGGCCCTGAACCACCGCGACCTGGCCGGCATCCACTTCACCGGCTCGACCAAGACCTTCCAGCACCTGTGGAAGACGGTCGGCAACAACATCGAGAAGTACCGCTCGTACCCGCGGATCGTCGGCGAGACCGGCGGCAAGGACTTCGTCGTCGCCCACCCCAGCGCCGACCGCGCCGTCCTGAAGACCGCGCTGAACCGCGGCTCCTTCGAGTTCCAGGGCCAGAAGTGCTCCGCGTCCTCGCGTGCGTACATCCCGGCGTCCATCTGGAACGACGGCTTCAAGGAGGAGTTCGCGGCCGAGATCGACGGCATCCAGATGGGTGACGTCACCGACCTGTCGAACTACATCGGCGCCGTCATCGACGAGCGTTCGTTCGCCAAGAACAAGGCGGCGATCGACCGTGCCGCGGCCGACCCGAGCTGCACGATCATCGCCGGCGGCACCTACGACGACTCGGTGGGCTACTTCGTCCGCCCGACCGTCATCGTCTGCGACGACCCGGAGAACGAGGTCTTCAAGGCCGAGTACTTCGGCCCGATCCTCGCGATCCACGTCTACGAGGACGACAAGTACGACGAGATGCTGACCCAGATGGAGTCGGTCTCGGACTACGCCCTCACCGGCTCGGTCATCTCCGGCGACCGCGCGGCCGCCGCGTACACGATGGAGAAGCTCCGCTTCGCCGCGGGCAACTTCTACATCAACGACAAGTCGACCGGCGCCGTCGTCGGCCAGCAGCCCTTCGGCGGCGGCCGCGCCTCCGGCACCAACGACAAGGCCGGCGCCCCGCAGAACCTGATGCGCTGGACGCTGACCCGCGCCATCAAGGAGACGCTGGTCCCGCCGACCGAGTACGGCTACCCGCACATGGGCTGACGCCCCCCGGCCTCCCAGAGGCCCCCTGACACCGCCCCCCTCCTCATTCCCCCAATCGAGGACGGGGGCGGTTCTCATGTCCCGGTCATTCCCCCACGTGCCGCTTCAGGAAGTCGCCGATGAGCGAGGCGATCCGCGGCGCGTGGGTCTCCAGGGCGAAGTGGCCCGTGGGCAGGAGGTGGATCTCGGCGTCCGGGAGGTCGCGGCGGAAGGCCTCGGCGCCGGCCGGGACGAAGACCTGGTCGCCCTCGCCCCAGACGGCGAGGAGGGGGACCCGGGAGGTGCGGAAGTACTCCTGGAAGGCGGGGTAGAGGGCGAAGTTGGAGCCGTAGTCGGCGATCAGGTCCAGCTGGATGCCGTCCTGGCCCGGGCGGGCCATGAGGGCGGCGTCGTGGTGCCAGGCGTCGGGGCTGAGGAGGTCGCGGTACTCGGCGGGGACGCCCGTCTCGTACTGCCAGCGGATGCCGTCGAGGGAGCGGATGGCGCGGACCGGGGCCTCGGTCTCGGGGGTGCGCTCCTCGATGAGGGCGAGGACGGGCGCCCAGGCCTCGGCGCCGAGGCCCTCCTCGTAGGCGTTGCCGTTCTGGGTGACGATCGCGGTGATCCGCTCGGGGTGGGCGAGGGCGAGGCGCAGGCCGATGGGGGCGCCGTAGTCCTGGATGTAGAGCGCGAACCGGTCGAGGCCGAGGGCCTCGGTGAACTCGACGGTGAGCGAGGCCAGTTCGGCGAAGGTGTACGGGAAGCCGGCGGGCGTCGCGCTGCGGCCGAAGCCCAGGTGGTCGGGGGCGATCAGCCGGTAGGAGTCGGCGAGCAGGGGGATCAGGTCGCGGAACATGTGCGAGCTGGTGGGGAAGCCGTGCAGCAGGAGCAGGACGGGGGCGTCGGCGGGGCCGGCCTCGCGGTAGGCGAGCTCGTGGCCCCGGACGGTGACGGTGCGGTGGTGGGTCGGCAGCACGGACATCGTTCTAACCCCTTAAGTCTTCTTCACTGGTTATGAGGAGATTCGATCAGGTCGGGATTAACCTGTCAATGGGGTGATGAGGGTTAGGGTGGGGGCATGGATGTCAGGATCGCGCCCACCCATGAACTCGGAGCCGCCCGGCTCCGCTCCGTACGCGAACTGCTCGACACCGCCTTCGACGGCGACTTCTCCGACGACGACTGGGACCACACCCTCGGCGGCGTCCACGCCTGGATCGAGGACGAGCGGGGCATCGCCGCCCACGGCGCCGTCGTGCAGCGGCGCGCGATCCACCGGGGGCGCTCGCACCGCGTCGGATACGTCGAAGGGGTCGCCGTACGGGGGGACCTCAGGCGCCGGGGGCTCGGCGGGGCGGTCATGGAGGAGCTGGAGCGGGTGATCGACGGGGCGTACCGCTTCGGGGCGCTCGGCGCCTCGGACGACGGGGCCGCGCTCTACCGGGCGCGCGGCTGGCGGGTCTGGGAGGGGCGCCTCGAAGCGCTCGGGCCCGAGGGGATCGTCCACCTCGCCGAGGAGGAGGGCCACGTCTTCCTGTGCCCCGCGGCCGGCCGGGCCCTGCCGGACCCCGCCGCCCCGCTGGTCTTCGACTGGCGGGACGGCGACGTGATGTGAGGGGCCGTCAGCCTCGGTCGGCGTCCTGTCGGGCGCGGCCCGCGGCCGTCTCCAGGGAGGAGGTCCAGACGGCCGAGAACATGGACGTGAGGGCGATCGCGATCGCCAGCCCGCCCGTGCCGAGCACCCCGACGAAGAACGCCGTCAGCGCGCCGCCGACCAGGACGCACCAGGCCGCGAGCACCGCCTTGCCCCGGCGGCTCAGGAACAGCCACCGCTGCGGAGCGGCCGGCGGCGCCCCCACCGTGCCCGCCGGGCCCGCGGTCGCCGCGCGCGGCCGCTTGAAGTAGCCGTACACCAGCCACTCCCCGCACAGCTCCCAGCCCTCCGGCGTGAGCTCGTCGAGGACGCGGCCGCGCCGGCGCCCGGCGGTCACCTCGCGGCGGTACTCCCAGCGCAGCGCCGACCCGGGCGTCCGGCGGCAGACGAACCGGCCGATCGCGTCGAGGGACTCCACCTCCCAGCCCTGGTCGCCGTGGACGGCCAGCATCCGGCGGTCGTTGAAGAAGTCGGCGGTCCACGTCCAGGACTCGGCGCGCTCGTCCGGCTCGCCGGGCGCGGGCGCGAGACCGCCGAGCTGCGCGGCGAACGCGGCGGCCGGGCCGAACTCCTCCTCCGGGGCCGCCCCCGTCTCCGCGAGGTGGGCCCGCAGGTCCTCGACGGTCGCGGCGATCTGCTCCTCCGGCACCTGGGCGGCGCGCAGCGCGGCGGAGAGTTCGGCGAAATAGGCGTCGGTGGTCATGGTGTCGTTCCCCCTGGACTGAGCATGGTCTGTACGGCGCGGTGGAAGGTCAGCCAGGCCCCGCTCTCCGCGGCGAGCCGCTCGCGGCCGAGGGCCGTGAGCCGGTAGTAGCGCCGCCCCGGGCCGCGCTCGGCGGCGCGGAACTCGGCCTCCACCAGGCCGGCCTCCTCCAGGCGGTTCAGGACGGGGTAGAGCGTCCCGCCCTTGATCTCGCCGAGCCCCGCCTCGGCGAGCGCCTTGGCGATCTCGTACCCGTAGCTCTCCCCGCTGGTCAGGCGGGAGAGGACGAGGAGGTCGAGGACTCCCTTGAGCCAGCTGGATCTGCGGTCTGCGGCCATGCGGTCATCACATCACTACCTAGGTAGGAATGCAATCTAGGTAGCTCCGGCGAGTTCCGTGCGGTCGCCGGCGTCCTCGGCGCACGCCGGACCGGGGCCGGGGATGACGGAGCGGCGCCCTCGACGGTGAGCGGCGGACTCGGGAGGGTGAGGCGCCGTCTCAGATAGTAGGAAGTCCGAGTAATTGTGGAGACAGATGAGGAGGCCTGCCCTAGCTTTGTAGAAGCCGAACGTCTCGCTTCATCAAGCGAATGGCGGTCGAGAGCGCGACGCCCTGTGCAGGCAACCCCTGCGGCGGCGCTCCCCGCCCCTTGCGGCGCCTTCGATCACAAGCTGATCTCCGCACATCCGGATCACCAATGATCTCAAGGAGTCGATCCCCCATGGCCACTCAGACCGCCCGCCGCGTCCGCCACTCCGCCAACCGTCCCAGCGACGAGGCCCGCCAGAACGCCGCCGCCGCCCTCCAGCGCGCCCTCGACCGCCGTGACAACGGCGGCTCCACCGGCCACTGAGACGTCCCTCCGCGGACTGGCACTTCGTCCACATGATGGACGTTACGTGTCAGACGATGGGACGAAGAGTAGGGTGCGGACATGTCTCACAGCATCAATCTCGCAGTCATTCCCGGCGACGGCATCGGCCAGGAGGTCGTGGCCCAGGGCCTCAAGGTCCTCGCGGCCGTCCTTCCCCAGGACGTGAAGCTGGAGACCGAGGAGTACGACTTCGGCGCCAAGCGCTACCACGCCACCGGTGAGACCCTCACCGACGCCGACCTCGACTCGCTCAAGAAGCACGACGCCATCCTGCTCGGCGCCATCGGCGACCCGTCGGTGCCGTCCGGCGTCCTGGAGCGCGGTTTCCTCCTGAAGCTCCGCTTCGCCTTCGACCACCACGTGAACCTGCGTCCCTCGAAGCTGCTCCCCGGCGTCGCCACCCCGCTCGCCGGGCAGCCCGAGATCGACTTCGTCGTGGTCCGCGAGGGCACCGAGGGCCCGTACACGGGCAACGGCGGCACCATCCGCAAGGGCACCGAGCACGAGGTCGCCACCGAGGTCTCGGTCAACACCGCCTTCGGTGTCGAGCGCGTGGTCCGGGACGCCTTCGCCCGCGCCCAGGCCCGCCCGCGCAAGAAGCTGACGCTGGTCCACAAGAACAACGTGCTGACCTTCGCCGGCCACCTCTGGACGAACATCTTCCACAAGGTCGCCGCCGAGTTCCCCGAGGTCACGACCGACTACCTGCACGTCGACGCCGCGACGATCTTCCTCGTCACCGACCCGGCCCGCTTCGACGTGATCGTCACCGACAACCTCTTCGGCGACATCATCACCGACCTCGCCGCGGCCGTCTCCGGCGGCATCGGCGTCGCCGCCTCCGGCAACATCAACCCGAGCGGCGAGTTCCCGTCCATGTTCGAGCCGGTCCACGGCTCCGCGCCGGACATCGCGGGCCAGGGCAAGGCCGACCCCACGGCCACCGTCCTCTCCGTCGCCCTCCTGCTGCGCCACCTCGGCTACGAGACCGAGGCCGCCCGCGTCGAGGAGGCCGTCGCCGCCGACCTCACCGAGCGCGGCGACAGCGTCCGCACCACGGACGAGATCGGCGACGCGCTCGCCGCGCGAGTAGCGAGCTGACCCGCGCCGACTGACATCAGCAGCAGCCGCCGGGTCGCAGAAGCGCCCGGCGGCTGTCCCCTGCGCGGCCGCGGGGCGCCACCACCCCCGAACCCCGGACCGCGCCCACCCGTTTTCCGCACAGGTCCCCACGGGCGATAATCGAACGTGGGGCCGCGGCATACGGGCATGCCCGGACGCCGCCTCGTCAGGGACAGCCGTCCCCGACGGTGACGTACGCGCGCGGTCCTCCCCATCACAACCGGTGAAGGACACGCACTCATGACGACGCCCACGATCGAGCTCAAGCCCTCCTCCAGCCCGCTGTCCGCCGCGGAGCGCGAGGCGATCCTGGCCAACCCGGGATTCGGCCGCCACTTCACCGACCACATGGTCACCATCCGGTGGACCGAGGGCCGCGGCTGGCACGACGCCCAGCTCGTGCCGTACGGTCCGCTCTCCCTGGACCCCGCCACGAACGTCCTGCACTACGCGCAGGAGATCTTCGAGGGCCTGAAGGCCTACCGCCGCCCCGACGGCTCGGTCGCCACCTTCCGCCCCGACGCCAACGGACGCCGTTTCCAGCGCTCCGCGCACCGCCTCGGCATGCCCGAGCTGCCCGTCGAGACCTTCGTCGAGGCCTGCGACGTCCTCGTCCGGCACGACGAGGCCTGGGTTCCGGCGCACGGCGGCGAGTCCTCGCTCTACCTGCGCCCGTTCATGATCGCGACCGAGGTCGGCCTCGGCGTCCGCCCGGCCAACGAGTACCTCTTCGTCGTCATCGCCTCCCCGGCCGGCCCGTACTTCTCCGGCGGCGTGAAGCCCGTCTCCATCTGGGCCTCCGAGGACCGCGTCCGCGCCGTCCCCGGCGGCATGGGCGACGCCAAGACCGGCGGCAACTACGCGGCCTCCCTCCTCGCGCAGGCCGAGGCGGCGGCCAAGGGCTGCGACCAGGTCTGCTACCTCGACGCGGTCGAGCACAAGTGGGTCGAGGAACTCGGCGGCATGAACCTGTACTTCGTGTACGGCAACAAGATCGTCACCCCGACCCTCACCGGCTCCATCCTGGAGGGCATCACCCGCGACTCCCTCCTCCAGCTCGCCAAGGACCTCGGCTACGAGCCCGAGGAGGGCCGCGTCTCCATCGACCAGTGGCAGGCCGACACCGCGAACGGCACCCTCACCGAGGTCTTCGCCTGCGGCACCGCCGCCGTCATCACCCCGGTCGGCACGGTCAAGTCCGCCCGGGGCGAGTGGCAGCAGTCGGGCGGCGAGCCCGGCGAGGTCACGATGAAGCTGCGCGAGGCGCTGCTCGCCGTCCAGACCGGGAAGTCCGAGGACGTCCACGGCTGGATGCACGAACTCGGCAAGCAGTAACTACTCCGTCGCCGCCAGGGCTTCCGGGGCCGTCGTCACGGTCTCGGAAGCCCTGTTCGGCGTCAGTACGGCGTACAGCGCGCCGCCCACGATCCCCGAGAACACGAAGCTGCAGTCGATCCCGCCCGTCAGGGCGAGCAGCGGCCCCTCGTAGAGCGGCGTCGACACCGCGGCCAGGCCGACCGCCGCCCCGACCGCCCAGGAGACGGTGGCGCGCGGGTGCCAGCCCGCCGAGAACCAGTAGATCCCGCCGCGCGAGCGCTTGTTGAAGACCTGGAGCGCCTCCGGGTCGTACACGCCGCCGCAGCGCGCGTGCCCGATCAGGGTGATCACCGCCCACGGGGTGCCGATCGCGGTGAGCAGCAGCACGAACGAGGTCATCGCCGACTGGGCGTCCGAGGCGAAGTGGCCGAGGAAGACGAAGAACGTCGCCACCGCCGCGACCACGAGGGTGGCACGCGCGCGCGTGGCCTTCGGCAGGATCGCGTCGAGGTCGAGCCCCATCGAGTACAGCATCAGGCCGGCGTTGCCGACGGAGCCGGCGGTGGCGGCGATCAGCAGCGGTACGAGGTACCAGACGGGGGACGCCGCGACGAGCGGGCCCGCGTAGTCCAGGCCGCCGCGGGCCGCCAGGGCGGTGAAGGTGCCGAAGAGCTGCGGGATCAGCAGGCCCACGGTCAGGCCCAGGCAGGTGGCCCGCCACACGGTCTTCGGGCTGTGCCGCTCGGGGGAGACGTACCGGGTGTAGTCGCCCAGGAGGGTGATGAAGGCGACCGGTCCGCTGAGTCCCGCCGCGACGGCGGAGAGCAGCCAGGTCGGCCAGAAGGAGCCGAGCAGGTACGGGACGTCCGGCACCGCCGCCGTCGTGAAGTCCCCGGCGTAGGCGACCAGGCCGATGGCGAGGAGCACCGTCATGCCGACCGCGAGCGCCTTGCTCAGCTTGAGCAGCAGCCGGTAGCCGTACACCGCGCCCACCACGGTGCAGGCGGCCAGGACCGCGTAGGCGGTGGCGTGGGCCGCGCCGCCGGCCGGCAGGCCGATCAGGCGGGCGAGCGTGCCCACCATCACGTCACCGCCGATCCAGAGGGTCAGCGCGGTGTAGCCGAGCGAGAGCAGCAGCCCGACCACGGAGCCCACGAGCCGGCCCCGGACGCCGAAGAAGGCGCCGGACGAGGTGGAGAGGTTGGTCGCGGTGCGGAGCGACACGAGCGCGAGCGGGGCGGTGACCGCGACGCCGACGAGGGTTCCGGTGACGACGGAGGTCACCGAGGCCCAGAAGCCCAGTCCGAAGGAGACCGGCAGCCAGCCGAAGACGATCACCCCCAGACAGAGGTTGGATCCGAGCAGGATCGACATCAGGTCGCGGGGGCCGCTGGTGCGTTCGGCCTCGGGGATGGTGTCGACTCCGCGCTGTTCTATCGCCATGGGTACTCCTGCGGGGCGAGCGGGACGGTTTTAGAGCGGCGCTCAATGTGACCTACGCCTGTCGGCGACGTCAATGCTTGGAAGAGTGCGTCTCAACATTTAGAGTGTCGCTCAAACGTGTCGCAATTGCAGGAGGTGTTTGGGGCGTGAGACTGACCCCCACGGAACGCGACCGGCTGCTTCTCTTCGGTGCCGCCGAGCTCGCCCGCGCCCGCCGGGCCCGAGGCCTGCGGCTCAACGTGCCCGAGGCGACCGCGCTCATCGCGGACACCGTCTGCGAGGCGGCCCGCGACGGCAAGCGACTCGCCGAGGCGATCGAGGCGGCCCGCGCCGTCCTCGGCCCCGACGACGTCCTGCCCGGCGTCGCCGACGTGGTCACCGAGGTCCACGTCGAGGCCGTCTTCGACGACGGCTCACGGCTCGCGGTCGTCTCCGCCCCGATCGGCGGGGGCGGCCTGGGCGCCGAGGCACCGGGCGCGCTGCTGCCCGGCCCCGGTCACCCCGAGCAGGAACCCGCCGTCCGGATGACCGTACGGAACACGGCGACGGTCCCCGTGAGCGTCACCTCCCACTTCCACTTCTTCGAGGTCAACCCGCGCCTCGACTTCGACCGGGCCGCCGCCTACGGCATGCGGCTCGCCATCCCCGCCGGGGCCTCCTTCCGCTTCGACCCGGGCGGCGAGGCCGAGGTCGGGCTCGTGCCGATCGGCGGCGCCCGCGTCGCCATCGGCTTCGCGGGCCTGGTCGACGGCCCGCTGGACGCGCCGGGCGCGAAGGAAGAGGCCCTGCGGCGTGCGGCGGCCTGCGGATATCTCGGTGCCGACGCCCCGAAGGAGGGGAACTGATGGACCCGTACGAGTACGCATCCGTCCACGGCCCCCGTGCCGGTGACCGGGTCGTCCTGGGCGACTCCGGGCTCGTCGTCCGCGTCGAGTCGGACGCGCAGAAGCCCGGAGACGAGTTCCTGGCCGGCTTCGGCAAGACCGCCCGCGACGGCCTCCACCTCAAGGCCGCGGCCGTCCGCGAGACCTGCGACGTCGTCATCAGCAACGTGCTGGTCATCGACGCCGTGCAGGGCATCCGCAAGGTGTCGATCGGCATCCGCGAGGGCCGGATCCACGCGATCGGGCGGGCCGGCAACCCCGACACCCTCGACGGCGTCGACGTCGTCGTCGGCACCGGCACCTCGATCGTCTCCGGCGAGGGCCTCATCGCCACCGCCGGCGCCGTCGACACCCACGTCCACCTGCTCTCGCCCCGCATCATGGAGGCCTCGCTCTCGAGCGGCGTCACCACGATCATCGGCCAGGAGTTCGGCCCCGTCTGGGGCGTCGGCGTCAACTCGCCCTGGGCGCTCAAGCACGCCTTCAACGCCTTCGACGCCTGGCCGGTCAACATCGGCTTCCTCGCCCGCGGCTCCTCCTCGGACCCGGCACCGCTGGTGGAGGCCCTCGCCGAGGGCGGGGCGTCCGGCTTCAAGGTCCACGAGGACATGGGCGCCCACACCCGCGCCCTCGACACCGCCCTGAGGGTCGCCGAGGAGCACGACGTCCAGGTCGCACTGCACTCGGACGGCCTGAACGAGTGCCTGTCCGTCGAGGACACCCTGCGCGTCCTCGACGGCCGGACGATCCACGCCTTCCACATCGAGGGCTGCGGCGGCGGACACGTCCCCAACGTCCTGAAGATGGCGGGCGTGCCGAACGTCATCGGCTCCTCCACCAACCCCACCCTGCCCTTCGGCCGGGACGCGGTCGCCGAGCACTACGGGATGATCGTCTCCGTCCACGACCTGAAGACCGACCTCCCGGGCGACGCCGCCATGGCGCGCGACCGGATCCGGGCCGGGACGATGGGCGCGGAGGACGTCCTGCACGACCTCGGCGCGATCGGGATCACCTCCTCCGACGCGCAGGGGATGGGAAGGGCCGGCGAGACCGTACGCCGGACCTTCGCCATGGCCGGGAAGATGAAGGCCGAGCTGGGCCCGCTGGAGGGCGACGGCGCGCACGACGACAACGCGCGCGTCCTCCGCTACATGGCCAAGCTCACCCTCAACCCGGCGATCGCCCACGGCCTCGCGCACGAGATCGGCTCGATCGAGGTCGGCAAGCTCGCCGACATCGTGCTGTGGCGGCCCGAGTTCTTCGGCGCCAAGCCCCAACTGGTGCTGAAGTCCGGCTTCCCCGCGTGGGGGGTCGTGGGCGATCCGAACGCCGCCACCGACACCTGCGAACCGCTCGTGCTCGGGCCGCTGTTCGGCGCGCACGGCGCCACGGCCGCCGACCTCTCCGTCGCGTTCGTCGCGCAGGCCGCCGTCGACCTCGGCGCCGACGCCATGCCGACCCGCCGCCGCCGGGTCGCCGTGCGCGGCACCCGGGGCATCGGCCCCGCCGACCTGCGGTTCAACTCCCGCATCGGCGACGTGCAGGTCGACGGCCGGACCGGCCTCGTCTCGCTCGACGGCTCCCCGATCCGCTCCGAGGCGGCCGAGTCCGTCTCCCTCAACCGCCTCTACTTCCTCTAGGACTCATCCATGACCTTCCGCATGCCCGCCGAGTGGACGCCGCACGAGCGCACCTGGATGGCCTGGCCCAGCCCCAACCCCACCTTCACCGACGAGCAGGAGCTCACCGAGGCCCGCGAGGCCTGGGCGGCGGTGGCCCGCACCGTCCGCCGCTTCGAGCCGGTCACGATGGTCGTCGCCCCCGGCGACGCCGACTCGGCCCGCGCGCTCCTCGGCGAGGACATCGACCTGGTCGAGCGCGAGCTCGACGACGCCTGGATGCGGGACATCGGCCCGACCTTCGTCACCGACGGCACCGAACTCGCCGCCGTGGACTGGGTGTTCAACGGCTGGGGTGCCCAGGACTGGGCCCGCTGGGAGCACGACTCCAAGATCGCCCGCCATGTCGCGGACGCGGCGGGAGTCCCCGTGCAGTCGTCCCCCCTGGTCAACGAGGGCGGCGCGATCCACGTCGACGGCGAGGGCACGGTCCTCCTCACCGACACCGTCCAGCTCGGCTCCGGCCGCAACCCCGAGTGGACCCGCGAGCAGGTCGAGCAGGAGATACACGCCAAGCTCGGCACGACCAAGGCCATCTGGCTCCCGCACGGCCTCGCCGGCGACTACGGCCTCTACGGCACCCAGGGCCACGTCGACATCGTCGCCGCCTTCGCCCGCCCCGGCACCGTCCTCGTCCACAGCCAGCAGGACCCGGCCCACCCCGACCACGTGCGCTCGAAGACGTACGTCGAGATCCTGCGCGCCCAGACCGACGCCCAGGGCCGCCCCCTGGAGGTCATCGAGGTCCCCGCCCCGACCGTCCTCAAGGACGAGGAGGGCGACTGGGTCGACTACTCCTACATCAACCACTACCTCTGCAACGGCGGCGTCGTCCTCTGCTCCTTCGACGACCCCCACGACGAGGTCGCGGCCGAGATCTTCCGCCGCCTCTTCCCCGACCGCGAGGTCGTCCTCACCGACGCCCGCACGATCTTCGCGAGCGGCGGCGGCATCCACTGCATCACCCAGCAGCAGCCGGCGGTCTGAGAAAACCGCCGGTCACGGCCGCGCGCTCGACGAGAGCGTGCGGCCATGCCCGTACCGCATCCCGGCGGCGACTACGCCATCACCACGATGTACTCCGTCCCCGACGACGCCTGGTACCTGGAGCTGGACCACATCGCCGGGCAGCGGACGGTCATGACCGCGATCGTGCCGGACGAGGACCCGGCGCGGGAGCCGACCGTGTGCGTCGACCCCGTGTCGGGCCACCCTCACATCCCGTACGAGGTCGTGTGCTGGTCCATGGCGCACGTGGCCCACGAGATCGAGACCTCCCGCGCCTGATGGCGCTCCGCCCCGACCTGGTCGAGGTGATCCACGGTCTGCGGCAGGAGTCCCCGGGCTGCGTCGACGACGAGGAACCGGCACCCGTCCTCGCCCGGCTGCGCGCCGCCGTGCCCGGGGCCGACCTCGCCGACGTCATGCCGCACGCCTTCGGGCGCGGGGCCGACGGCCGCATCCTGTAGAACGTACGAGTGAGTCAGAGCAGCAACCCGACCCCCTCCCACCCCCGCCGGCGCAACCAGGCCGCACCGCCCCGCGAGGACGTGCTCGCCGCCGCGATGGACACCATCGCCGAGCGCGGGCTCGACGGGCTCACCATGGCCGGGCTCGGGCGGCAGGTGGGGATGAGCAGTGGGCATCTGCTCTACTACTTCCGCACCAAGGACGAGCTGCTGCTGCAGACGCTGGAGTGGAGCGAGGGGCGCCTCGGGGCCGAGCGCAGTGCGCTGCTGTCCCGGCCGGGGACGGCGCGGGAGCGGCTCGACGGGTACGTGGACGTGTACGTGCCCGACGGGCCCCGGGACCCGCACTGGACGCTGTGGCTGGAGGTGTGGAACCGGTCGCAGAACGCCGATGACGACGCCCGCGCCCGGCAGGCCGCCATCGAGGGGGCCTGGCACCGGGACCTGGTGGCGATCCTCGCCGAGGGGGTCTCGCGGGGGGAGTTCCGGGCCGTCGACCCGGACCGGTTCGCGACCCGGATGAGGGCCCTGCTCGACGGCTTCAGCGTGCACGTCGCCGTCGGCATCCCGGGCACGGGGCGGGGACAGGTCCTCGCGCACGTGCGGGAGTTCATCGAGCAGGACCTGCTGGCGCGACCGTAAGGCACGTAAGTACTCCCGATCGTTGCGCGTTGCGCCCTTGTTGGTGCCGCGCTTCCTCCGGCACGGTCCTGCCCATGGGACGAGAGCACTGGAAGAAGATCTGGGTCGGTTCCGCGGGCAACATGGTCGAGTGGTTCGACTGGTTCGTGTACGCGAGCTTCGCCCCCTACTTCGCGGGGGCCTTCTTCCCCGAGGGGGACGACACCGCGAAGCTCATGAACACCGCCGGCATCTTCGCCGTCGGCTTCTTCATGCGGCCGGTCGGCGGCTGGCTCCTCGGCCGGGTCGGCGACCGGAAGGGGCGGAAGGCCGCGCTCACGCTCACCGTGACGCTGATGTCCGCCTCCGCCGTGCTGATCGCGATCGCGCCCACGTACGCCGTCGCCGGGTACGGCGGTGCGGTCGTGCTGCTGCTCGCCCGGCTGCTCCAGGGCCTCTCCGTCGGCGGCGAGTACGCGGCCAGTGCCACCTACCTGACCGAGGCCTCCGCGCCGGAGCACCGGGGCTTCGCGTCCAGCTTCCAGTACGTGTCGATGACCGCCGGGCAGATCCTCGGCCTCGGCCTGCTGCTCGGCCTCCAGCACACCCTGTCCGAGGAGGCCCTGCACGCCTGGGGCTGGCGCGTCCCCTTCGTCGTCGGCGCCCTCGGCGCGGCCGTCGTCTTCTACCTGCGCCGCACCATGCTGGAGACCGAGGTGTACGAGGAGGGCTCCGGCGCCGACAGCGGCGACCGCGGCACCCTCAGGGCCCTGTGGGCGCACAAGCGGGAGGCCTTCCTCGTCGTCGCGCTCACCATGGGCGGGACCGTGGCGTACTACACGTACACCACCTACCTCACGAAGTACCTGTCCAACTCCGCCGGGCTGCCCAAGCCGACCGCCACCCTGGTCTCCCTCTGCGCCCTCGTCGTCTTCGCCTGCCTCCAGCCGCTCGCCGGCCGGCTCTCCGACCGGATCGGCCGCCGCCCGCTCCTCATCACCTTCGCGGTCGGCTCCACGCTCCTCACCGTCCCGATCCTGACGATGCTCAAGCACGCGGGCTCCTTCTGGCCGGCCCTCGGGCTCTCCCTCCTCGCGCTCGTCGTCGTCACCGGCTACACCTCGATCAACGCCTGCGTGAAGGCCGAGCTCTTCCCGACCGGGGTCCGCGCCCTCGGCGTCGCCCTGCCGTACGCGATCGCCAACGCCCTCTTCGGCGGCACCGCCGAGTACGTGGCGCTCTGGTTCAAGAACGCCGGCGTCGAGTCGGGCTTCTCCTGGTACGTGGCGGGCTGCGCGGCCGTCTCGCTGATCGTGTACGTGACGATGCGCGAGACCCGCGCCATCGACCTGGGCCGCGTCGGCGCCGCCCCGGCCGCCCGGAAACGAGATCAACTGCCCGTATCGTGAGACCGCCGTCCCCCGGAAACACGACCTGTGCCAGACTTCCGGCGTGCTTGCTACCACGATGATTATCGGCAGCGGCGCGCCGGTCCGCAGTGGCCACTGAATCGCGGAACACCCCCGCGGCAGTGGACACCGTGCCCCAGACCCGCGCGCAGACCTCTCGCACCCGCGAGGGGTTTTTTCGTTTTCCGGCCCCACCCACGTCGGAAACGGGCGACGCGTGAGAATGGGGGCAAGTGGATCCATACCTTCCGGACCCACATCCGACAGGAGCCATCACAGCCATGACCACGGAGAACGCCGAGAGCTCGCGCCTCGACGACAGCTTCCATGTCTTCGACACGACCCTGCGCGACGGCGCGCAGCGTGAAGGCATCAACCTCACCGTCGCGGACAAGCTGACCATCGCCCGGCACCTCGACGAGTTCGGCGTGGGCTTCATCGAGGGCGGCTGGCCCGGCGCCAACCCGCGCGACACGGAGTTCTTCGCCCGCGCCCGGCAGGAGATCGCGTTCAAGAACGCGCAGCTCGTCGCCTTCGGCGCCACCCGCCGGGCCGGCGGGAACGCCGCCGAGGACCCGCAGGTCAAGGCGCTCCTCGACTCCGGCGCTCCGGTGATCACCCTGGTCGCCAAGTCGCACGACCGGCACGTCGAACTGGCCCTGCGCACCACCCTCGACGAGAACCTGGAGATGGTCCGCGACACCGTCTCCCACCTGGTCTCCCAGGGCCGCCGCGTCTTCGTCGACTGCGAGCACTTCTTCGACGGCCACCAGGCGAACCCGGACTACGCCAAGGCCGTGGTCCGCGCCGCGCACGAGGCCGGCGCCGACGTCGTCATCCTCTGCGACACCAACGGCGGCATGCTCCCCGCCCAGATCCAGGCCGTCGTCGCCGCCGTCCTCGCCGACACCGGCGCCCGCCTGGGCATCCACGCCCAGGACGACACCGGCTGCGCCGTCGCCAACACCCTCGCCGCCGTCGACGCGGGCGCCACCCACGTGCAGTGCACCGCGAACGGCTACGGCGAGCGGGTCGGCAACGCCAACCTCTTCCCCGTCGTCGCGGCCCTGGAGCTCAAGTACGGCAAGAAGGTCCTCCCCGAGGGCGCCCTCGCCGAGATGACCCGGATCTCGCACGCCATCGCCGAGGTCGTCAACCTCACCCCCTCCACCCACCAGCCGTACGTCGGCGTCTCCGCCTTCGCCCACAAGGCCGGCCTGCACGCCTCCGCGATCAAGGTGGACCCCGACCTCTACCAGCACATCGACCCCGAACGGGTCGGCAACACCATGCGGATGCTGGTCTCCGACATGGCCGGCCGCGCCTCCATCGAGCTCAAGGGCAAGGAGCTCGGCGTCGACCTGGGCGGCGACCGCGAACTCGTCGGCCGGGTCGTCGAACGGGTCAAGGAACGCGAGCTCAAGGGCTACACCTACGAGGCCGCCGACGCCTCGTTCGAACTGCTGCTCCGCGAGGAGGCCGAGGGCCGGGCCCGCCGCTACTTCCGTACGGAGTCCTGGCGCGCGATCGTCGAGGACCGCCCCGACGGCACCCACGCCAACGAGGCGACCGTGAAGCTCTGGGCCAAGGGCGAGCGGATCGTCGCCACCGCCGAGGGCAACGGCCCGGTCAACGCCCTCGACCGGGCGATCCGGACCGGCCTGGAGCGGATCTACCCGCAGCTCGCCAAGTTCGAGCTGATCGACTACAAGGTCCGCATCCTGGAGGGCCGCCACGGCACCGAGTCCACGACCCGCGTCCTGATCACCACCAGCGACGGCAACGGCGAGTGGGCCACGGTCGGCGTCGGCGAGAACGTCATCGCCGCGTCCTGGCAGGCCCTGGAGGACGCCTTCACGTACGGCCTGCTGCGTGCCGGGATCGATCCCGCCGAATAGCCCCGCATGTTCGCTTTGGTCCGGTTCGGGTAGCTTCGAACCATGAGGACCAGGGCGATATCGACGGGATCGGCCCTCGGCGGGCTGCTCCTGCTCCTGCTGCTGGTCCTGGCGCCCCTCGCGGGCGCCAGGGCCACGGGCGTGTCCGACGCGGCCGCCGCCCTGAAACGGGGCCCGGTCTACGTCGACCCGGGCGCCGCCGGCCAGCTCTCCACGGCCGACGCGAAGAGCCTCGCGCAGAAGATCAAGGACGCGGACAAGCCGCTCTTCGTGGCGGTGCTCCCCGCGAACGCGCAGTTCCCGCCCCAGGGCCTCATCGACAACCTGCGCGCCCAGACCGGCATCGCCGGCCTGTACGCGGTGCGCCTCGGCGACCGCTTCGACGCGGGCGTCGACCCGGCGATCATGTCCCCGGCCGCCGTGGACAACCTCGTCACCTCCGTCCGCGCGCCCGGCGTCGACGCGGCCACCGAGCTGAACAACTTCGTCGACCAGGCCCTGCCCGCGATGCGCGGCTCCGCCCCCGCCACCTGGGGCTCCGCCGGTACGGACTCCGGGGTCCCCGTCGCCGGGCTCGTCGCCCTCGGCGCGGTCGTCGTCGCCGGCGGCGCGGGAGCCTACGCCGTCGTCCGCCGCAACCGGCGCCGCAAGGAGGCCGAGGAGCGCGCCGCCCTCGACCGGCTGCGGGTCGTCGTCGACGAGGACATCACCGCCTTCGGCGAGGAGCTGGAGCGCCTCGACTTCCACCCCGCCGAAGCGGGCGCCGACGACGCCATGCGCGGCGACTACGAGCGCGCCCTCGACTCGTACGACCGCGCCAAGTCCCTCATGGGCGCGGTCACCCGGCCGCACGAGGTCCGCGGCGTCACCCAGGCCCTGGAGGACGGCCGTTTCTCCCTCGCCGTCCTGGCCGCCCGCCGCGAGTCCCGTCCGCTCCCCGACCGGCGGCCGCCCTGCTTCTTCGACCCCCGCCACGGCCCCTCCACCGCGGACCGCACCTGGACCCCGCCCGGCGGCTCCGCCCGCGAGGTCCCGGTCTGCGCCGCCGACGCGGCCCGCCTCGACGACGGCCTCGACCCCGTGGCCCGCACCGTCGACACCGACACCGGCCGCCGCCCCTACTGGGAGGCGGGCCCCGCCTACGGCCCCTGGGCCGGCGGCTACTTCGGCGGCGGCATGCTCCCCGGCCTCCTCGTGGGCACCATGCTCGGCTCCATGCTCTCCACCCCGGCCTACGCCTCCGAGTACGGCGGCGGGGACTTCGGGGGCTTCCAGGGCGGCGACTTCAGCGCCGGGGACTTCGGTTCGGGCGACTTCGGCGGCGGCGACTTCGGGGGCGGCGGGGACTTCGGCGGGGGCGGCGGATTCGACGGCGGCGGCGGGTTCTAGTACCCCTGAGGAGTACTCCCGAGGAGCTCAGACCAGCGGCTTCACCGACATCAGCAGATGGCGGTGGGCGGCCTCCGGGCCGTCGGTGAGGAGGGCGCGCTGGCCCGGGCCCAGGAGGTGGAAGTGGACCTCGGGGGCGTCCAGGGAGCCGAGGGCGTCCAGGAGGTAGCCCGGATTGAAGGCGACCGTCAGGGATTCCGAGCCCGTGAGGGTGGCGGGCAGGTGCTGGGAGGCCACGTCGTCCTCGTACCCCGCCTGGAGGTGGAGGCCGGCGGGGGAGAAGGACAGCTGGACCGGGCTGTCGCCCTCCGCGACGACCGCGACCCGCTTGACGGCCTCGGTCAGCGGGGCCAGCGGGGTGACCGCGAGGGCGTGCTCGCCGAGGGCGAAGAGCTTGTCGTGGCGGGGGAGGCGGCCGTCGAGCAGCCGGGTGGTGGTGCGGGTGCCGGCGCTCTCGAAGCCGAGGGAGCCGGAGTCGAGGGCGAGGCGGGCGGGGCCCGTGCCGGCGAGGGAGCGGGCGATCTCGGTGAGACGGCGGGCCGGGACGACCACGTCGGCGCCCTCCGCGGGGGCGCCGGCCTCGGGCTTCCACTCCAGGGTGCGGACGGCGTACCGGTAGCGGTCGGTGGCGGCCAGCGTCATGGTGCCGCCGTCCAGGGCGAGCCGTATCCCGGTCAGGACGGGCAGCGAGTCGTCGCGGCCCGCGGCCACGGCGACCTGGCCGACCGCCGCCGCGAAGGCGTCCCCGTCCACGAGCCCGCGCACCTCGGGCAGCGCGGGCGCGGCGGGGTAGTCGTCGAGCGGCAGCAGGGAGAGGCCGAAGCGGGCGCCGCCCGAGGTCACCGAGAGGCGGGCGCCCTCCACGGCGAGCTCGGTGACGCCCCGGGGGAGCACCTTGCAGATGTCGAGCAGACGCCGCCCGAGGACCAGCGCCCGGCCGTCGACGGCGGTGTCGGCCTCGACCTCGATGCGGGCCGAGGCCTCGTGGTCGAGGCCCGAGACGCGCAGTCTCCCGTCCGCCGCCTCCAGGAGCAGGCCGCCGAGGACGGGCATGGGGGAGCGGGCGGGCAGGACGCGCGCGGCCCAGGCCACGGCGTCGGTCAACACGGCGCTGTCGATGCGGAATTCCATGCCGGCGACGCTAGCGACCGCCACTGACAACGGCGTCTACCTGCGGTTTCGGACGTGCCCGGGGAAGGTTCCGGTGAACTCCCGCGAGCGGGAAGGAAAACGCGTCCATGATCGTTGTTTCGTCCGTTTGCGACAGCGATACACAGGGGGAGCAGAGCCATGACCGAAGTCCACGGCACGGTGGAGCCCGGATACGAGTCCGTGCGGGAGGTGTTCGCGGAGATCGCCGCGAACGAGGCACGGGACGGCGGCGCCCAGCTCGCCGTCCACCACCACGGCCGGCTCGTCGTCGACCTCTGGGGAGGTGACGGCGTCGACGGCGACTCCCTGCTCGCGCTCTACTCCTCGTCCAAGGGGGCCATGGCCCTGATCGCCGCGCTCCTCGTCCAGGACGGCGTCCTGGACCTGGACCGCACGGTCGCCTCCTGGTGGCCCGAGTTCGCCGCCGAGGGCAAGGGCGGGCTCACCCTCCGGCAGCTGCTCGCCCACCGCTCGGGCGTGATCGGCGTGGACGACGGCTTCTCGATGGAGGAGCTCGCCGACGACCGCCGGATCGCCGCCCGTCTCGCGACGCAGCGCCCCTTCTGGGAGCCGGGCACCGGCCACGGCTACCACGCCCTGGTCGTGGGGGCCCTCGTCGGAGAGGTGGTCCTGCGGGCCACCGGCCGGACGATCCAGGAGATCTACGAGGAGCGGGTCCGCGTCCCGTACGGGCTCGACTACTACCTCGGGCTCCCCGAGGAGCTCGAACCCCGGTTCCGCACGGCCCTGCCGCTGGAGCCCACCCCCGCCGAGCAGGAGTTCCTCGCGGCGCACCCGGTCGCCCCCGACAGCCTCATGGCCATCGCCTTCAACCTCCACGCCGACCCGCCGTTCGACAATCCGGCCTACGGCAACTCCCGAGCCGTGCGGGTGAAGGCACCGCTCTCCGGCGGTGGCGTCGGCACCGCGCGCGGCCTCTCCCGGATGTACGCGGCGATCGCGGGCGAGCTCGACGGCCGCCCGCCGCTCCTCGCCCCCGGGACCCTGGCCGAGTTCGCCCGGATCCACTCCCGGGGCACCGACCTGGTGACCGGCGGGGACAACGCCTTCGGCCTCGGCTTCGTCCCCCTGTCCACCCGCTACCCGTCTCTCGGCCCCGGCGCCATCGGCCACAGCGGCGCCCCCGGCTCCCAGTCCTTCGTCGACCCCGCGGCCGGCCTCGCCTACAGCTACGCCCGCCGCCGCTTCGGATTCATGTCGGGCCCGGGCGCGGCCGAGAACGGCCGCCTGATCCCGACGGTCGTCGAGGCGGCGGCCAAGGCCGCCTGACCCGGCCGCTCCCGGAAACGCCGAGCGCCCGCCTTCCGCTGATGCGGAGGGCGGGCGCGCTCGTGCGTCCGGGGTCGGACGGGGGGTCCGGGAAGGGTTCCGGGAAGGGGGTCCGGAAGGGGTTTCCCGGAAGGGGTCAGGCGGCGTTCTTGATGGCGGAGATGTCGAAGTTCAGCTTGACCTTGTCGCTGACCATGACGCCACCGGTCTCCAGGGCCGCGTTCCAGGTCAGGCCCCACGCGGAGCGCAGGATCTCGGCGGAGCCCTCGAAGCCGACGCGCTCGTTGCCGTAGACGTCCGTGGCGGTGCCGTTGAACTCCAGGTCGATGGAGAGCGGCTTGGTGACGTCCTTGATGGTCAGGTCGCCGGTGACGCGGTACTTGTCGCCGCCCAGCTGCTCGGCGCTGGTGGAGCGGAAGGTCATCAGCGGGAACTGCTCGGCGTCGAAGAAGTCACCGCTGCGCAGGTGGCCGTCGCGGTCGCCGATGCCGGTGTCGATGGAGGCGATCTTGACGTCGATCGAGGCGGTGGAGGAGCCCGGGTCGGAGCCGTCGAGCTTCAGCGAGCCCTCGTGCTCGGCGAAGGTGCCGCGGACGTTGGTGACCATCGCGTGACGGACGGTGAAGCCGATGCTGCTGTGTGCCGGGTCGATGGTGTACTCGCCGGTCAGGGCGGCCAGTGCCGGGTCGACCGGGAGGGTGGCGGTGGCGACGGCGGACTCGGTGGTGTTCTTGCGGCCGAAGAGACCCATGACGTGCTCCTTGTCGGTGTTTGTTGAACCTTCAACGAGAACGACTGTAGCCCTATTCCGTTCAACTTTCAACAGCTAGGGAAGACGTTCATCCGAAAGGCGTCACGACGCCATCGACGCCCTCTGGCGGACGCGCGTAGAACTACGGCACCATCTCCCTGCGCGACCGGATCCACCGGCTCCGCCCGCGCCACCGGCACCACCTGCACAGCCGTCCCCACCCGTCACGGTCACCAGCAGGAGGCAACCCCGTGAAGCTCCGCTCCGTCCTCACCGCGCTCGGCCTCGTCCTCGGCGCCCTGTTCGCCCCCGGATTCGGCGCCCTCTCCAGCGCCACCGACGCCCACGCGGTCACCAAGATCAGCCACGCCACCGCGACCTCGATGTTCCGGTCCTCCGGGATCACCTGGTCCTCGTCCGGCAACTGCTCGGACCGCTACAACTCCACCTGTACGTCCTTCGAGCAGCTCAACCTCCCCACCGCCCAGGGCGCCCAGACCCTCAAGAGCGCCAGCGGCTGCGCCCTCAACATCACCGGAGGCACCGAGACCGGCCACGCGAGCGGCACCTACTCGCACTGGAACGGCTACAAGCTCGACCTCAGCAAGTACACCTGCATCGGGAGCTACATCAAGAACACCTTCACCTACATCGGCCTGCGCGGCGACGGCGCCCCGCAGTGGCAGTCCGGCGCGGGCAACGTCTACGCCGACGAGGGCAGCCACTGGGACGTGACCTTCTACAACTGCGGCGGCTGCTGAGCGACTTGGACTAACCGGAGGGGGTTGTTGGACTGGCGGGGCCGTCCGCGGACGATCTCGTTGACGGTGATCCGTCACCCGGGCCAACTAGAGCGCATGTCGCACCCATACCCCTCCGCTCCCTCCGCGGCGCGGCGGCTCCGCACGGCCTGTGCGCTGGCCGCCGCCACCTCCGCCGTGCTCGCGCTGGCCGGACCGGCCAGCGCGGGCACGCCCGCCGAGAACCCCGCCGCCACGGCCGCCGAAGGCGCCGCCGTCATCGGCTCCGACCAGCTCTCCGTCGCCGTCGCCGAGGACTTCCCCCGCGTCCTGTCGTACACCGACCGCGCGAGCGGCGCCCGTCTCCTCGGGAGTACGGCCCCGGTCACGCAGGTCGTGCTCAACGGCACCGCCCACGCCGTCCAGGCCGAGGGCGCCCCCGTCCTGACCGCCGACTCCGCCGCGTACACCCTCGCCTTCCCCGACCTGCCCGGTGTCGAGATCGACGCCGTCCTGAGCGTCGACGGCCGGACCACCACCTTCAAGGTGACCGCCGTCCGCGACACCGAGACCTTCCGCGTCGGCACGATCGACGTCCCCGGCCACGACCTGGTCTCCGTCGGCTCCTCGGACCCCGGCGCCGCGACCGCCTTCACCCGGCTGGACCCGGACTCCACCCGTACCGCCGACGTCTTCGCCCAGGTCACCGACGCCACCGCCGCCGAGACGAACCCGGTCGGCGCCAGCTACGCGATCGTCAACACCGGACGGCTCGCCGCCGCCGTCGAGTCCAACTCCAGCTACGACAAGCCCTCCGGCGCCTCCGCCCGCGACGGCGCCCGCTTCTGGCACCAGGCCCGCAGGAGCGGCACCGAGACCCGCGTCGGCGTCTGGTCCGGCCAGTGGACCTACCGCGGCGCCGGCGCCCCGCAGCCCGAGACCGGCGACGACCTGCCCTGGGCGAAGGTCGTCGTCACCCCCGACGCCAACGCCGACGGAGCCGTCGACTGGCAGGACGGCGCCGTCGCCTTCCGCGCGATCGGGATCAAGGCCCCCGGCAGCGACCGGACCCCGGACCGGGTCGTCGCCCACATCCCGTTCAACTTCGCCTCCCAGGCCACCCACCCCTTCCTGCGCACCCTCGACGACGTCAAGCGGATCTCGCTCTCCACGGACGGACTCGGCCAGTTCGCCCTGCTCAAGGGGTACGCCTCCGAGGGCCACGACTCGGCCCACCCCGACTACGGCGGCAACTACAACAAGCGCGCCGGCGGCCTCGCCGACCTCAACACCCTCCTCAGGGAAGGCAAGAAGTGGGGCGCCGGCTTCGGCGTCCACGTGAACGCCACCGAGTCGTACCCCGAGGCCCACCACTTCAGCGAGACCCTCGTCGACAAGACGAAGCCCGGCTGGGACTGGCTGGGCCAGAGCTACTACATCGACCAGCGCCGCGACATCAACAGCGGCGACCTCGCCCGCCGCTTCAAGCAGCTCCGCGACGAGACCGACCCCAACCTGTCGATGCTCTACATCGACGTCTACTACACGCACGGCTGGATCGCCGACAAGACGATGCAGGCCGTCCAGGCGCAGGGCTGGAACGTCGCCACCGAGTTCTCCGAGGCGTTCGAGCGGGCCTCCCTCTGGTCCCACTGGGCCAACGACCTCGACTACGGCGGCGCCACCAACAAGGGCTTCAACTCGAAGATCATCCGCTTCATCCGCAACAGCGAGAAGGACACCTGGAACAACCACCCGGTCCTCGGCCAGACCGCCCTCGTCGACTTCGAGGGCTGGACCGGCGAGACCGACTGGAACGCCTTCTCCGCCAACATCTGGCAGCGCGACCTGCCCGCCAAGTACCTCCAGCACCAGAGGATCACCCGCTGGAACGGCGACGACATCACCTTCACCGGCGGCGTCCGCGGCACCGTCGAGAACGGCCGCCGCACCTTCTACGACAACGGCCGCAAGGTCCTCGACGGGGACAGCTACCTGCTCCCCTGGGACGGCGGCAAGAAGCTCTACCACTACAACAAGTCCGGCGGGAAGAGCAGCTGGGCCGTGCCCGGATCCACGCGCGCGTACACCGTGTACAAGCTCACCGACAACGGGCGCGTGAAGACCGGCACCGTGCGCCCCTCCGGCGGACTGATCACCCTCGACGCCGTCGCCGGACAGCCCTACGTCCTCTACCCCGACAGCGCCCCCGCGCAGACCGCCCCGCAGTGGGGCCAGGGCACCCCGGTGAGGGACCCCGGCTTCAACGACGCGAAGCTCGGCGCCTGGACCAAGGCCGGCGCCGTCGCCCGCGACACCGACGACCAGGGCCGCAACAGCGCGAAGCTCAGCGGCACCGCCACCGCCTCGGTCCGCCAGCGGATCACCGGCCTCACCCCCGGCGAGCGGTACACCGCCTCCGCCCTCATCGAGGTCGAGCCCGGAAAGACCCGGCCCACCACCCTCTCCGCCGGCGGCGCCTCCGTCACCGTCGAGCGCTCCTCCCTGGAGGACCGGGTCGCCGCCTCCGACTGGAACGGCACCCGCCTCCAGCGCGCCAAGGTCACCTTCACCGCACCCGCCGACGGCTCCGTCCCGCTGCGGATCGAGGCCGCGAGCGGCAGCCCGGCGACCGCCCGGATCGACGACGTGCGGATCGTCGCCAACGCCCCGGCGACGAAGCCGGGGACGGTCGCGTACGAGGACTTCGAGGCCGTCGACCAGGGCTGGGGCCCCTTCCTCAAGGGCGACGCGGGCGGCACCACCGACCCGCGCACCCACATCGCCCAGCTGCACGCCCCGTACACCCAGGCCGGCTGGAACGGAAAGCCGATCGACGACGTCATCGGCGGCGGCGAGAGCCTCAAGTCCCACGACGAGAACAGCGGACTCGTCTACCGGACCGCGCCCTGGACCGTCCCGATGAAGGACGGCCACAGCTACCGCGTCGAGTACGACTACCAGTCCAGCCGCGCGGGCGCGTACGAGTGGGTCACCGGCTACGACCGTACGACCGGCAACGGACCGGCCGTCGAGACCCGGCGCACGCCGATCGGACAGCAGCGGACCACCGGGCACTTCGCCGAGACCGTCACCGCCGGCTGCGGCGACACCTGGACCGGCCTGCGCAAGCGCGAGGACGCCCCGGAGGGCGCCGACTTCGTCCTCGACGGCTTCACCGTCACCGACCTCGGCCCGGCCGCCGAGCGCGCCGCCTGCGGCACGCTCACCGTCACCGCGCCCGAGACCCTGGAGCCCGGCCGCCCGAACCAGGTCACGGCCACCTTCGGCAACGACGAGGCCGCCGACGTCACCGGCGCCCAGGCCGTCCTCGACCTCCCCGAGGGCTGGACCGCCGAACCCGCCGCGCCCGTCGCCCTCGGCACGGTCGCCCCGGGCGCGAAGGCCACCGCCACCTGGCAGGTGACCCCGCCGGTGGACGCGGCCTACCAGCCGTACCCGCTGGGCGCCTCCGTGGCGTACGTCCTGGGCGGCGACTCCAGGAAGCTCACCGCCGCCACCACCGTCCGCACCCTGCCCCCGCCGCCCACCGCCGACAGCTGGGCCGGCGACCTCGACTGGACCTCGGCCGCCAACGGCTGGGGACCCGTCGAGCGGGACCTCTCCAACGGCGAGACCGGCGCCGGCGACGGCACCCCGCTGCGGATCGGCGGAGTGACGTACGCCAAGGGCCTGGGCACCCACGCCCCGGCCAAGGTCCGCTACTACCTCGGCGGCCGGTGCGCCTCGTTCACCGCCGAGGTCGGGGTGGACGACGTCCAGGCCACCCGGGGCAGCGTCCAGTTCAGCGTCCTCGCGGACGGCGCCGAGAAGGTGAAGTCCCCGGTCCTCAAGGCCGCCGACCCGGCCTGGTCGCTCACCGCCGACGTCACCGGCGCCTCCTACGTCGACCTGGTGGTCGGCGACGGCGGCGACGGGAACGGCAACGACCACGCGGACTGGGGGAGCGCCCGCTTCCACTGCGGGAGCTGACGCCCGGCAAGCGCTTGCTGCCGTGCTCATTGATTGCGTCGGAAACAGGGTGTTACACCGGGCGCCGACCGGTCTCCACCACTTCCCCCGGGAGGCTCCCGTGTCCCTGCCCCTCTGGTCCCGCCGCACCTTCCTGAGCACGACGACAGCGGCAGCTCTCACGCTCGCCCTCGCCCCGCAGGCCCACGCGGCCGGCCCGGCCGACGAGTTCGAGGCGCTGCGGCTCCGCTGGCTCGACCTCCAGCTCGGCTCCGGCTTCGACGCCGGGGCCGAGCCCTACGCCGGCAGGCTCGCCGAGACGGGCACGCTCGCGCGTGGCTTCCGCGCGAGCATGGCCACCACCCCCGCCTCGCTCTGGCCCGACGCCCCCTTCGACCCGCCGGCCGGCATCACCCAGAGCTACAGCCGCCTGTGGACCATGACCCAGGCGTACGCGCAGCCCGGCACCGGCCTCACCGGCGACGAGACCCTGCTCGCCGACGTGCTGCGCGGCCTCGACCACCTCTCCGCCACGGTCTACCGGGCGGGCGCTCCGCGCTACGGCAACTGGTGGGAGTGGCAGATCGGCAGCCCCCGCCTCCTCATGGACATCACGGCCGCGCTCCACCCCCGCCTCGGCGCCGAGCGCATCGCCGCCGCCTGCGCCGCCGTCGACCACTTCGTGCCCGACTCGGTCCTGACGAACTACTCCGGCACCTCCACCGGCGCCAACCGCGTCGACCTCTGCCGCTCCGTCGCCCTGCGCGGGGTCCTCGGCGCGAACCCCGCCAAGATCGCCCTCGCCCGCGACGCCCTCTCGCCCGTCTTCCCGTACGTCACCCAGGGCGACGGCCTCTACGCCGACGGCTCGTTCGTCCAGCACACCTGGGTCGCCTACTCCGGTACCTACGGACAGGTCATGCTCGACGGCCTCGGCCGCCTCTTCACCCTCCTCGCCGGCTCCAGCTGGGCCGTCACCGACCCCGACCGGCAGATCGTCCTCGACAGCGTCGAGAAGGCCTACGCGCCCCTCATCTACGACGGCCTGATGATGGACAGCGTCAACGGGCGGGCCGTCAGCCGCGGCTACCTCAAGAACGACGACCGCCGGATCATGCGCTCCGACCACTTCCACGGTCAGGGCGTCATCGCGGCCATGACCCTCCTCGCGGGCGGGGCGTCCGCCGCCGAGCGCGACCGGTGGCACGCGCGCGTGAAGGGGTGGATCGAGCGCGACACCGTCTCCCCGGTCCTCGCCGCCCGCCAGTTCGGCGTCGCCGACCTCGCCCGGCTGCACGCCGTGGCCGCGTCCCCCGTCCCCGCCGCCCCCGAACCGACCGGGCACCGGCTCTTCGCGTCCATGGACCGGGCCGTCCACCGCCGCCCCGGCTGGGCCGCGAACATCGCGATGGCCTCGAACCGGATCGCGTACTACGAGTGCGGCAACGGCGAGAACCCGCGCGGCTGGCACACCGGCGCCGGGATGCTCTCCTGGTGGACCCCGGGCCTCGGCGACCAGTACACCGACTGGTTCTGGCCCACCGTCGACCCGTACCGCCTGCCCGGCACCACCGTCTCCACCAAGCGCCTCGCCGACCGGGCGGGCGGCGAGTGGGGCGCGTCCCGGCCGGCCGTCCGCTGGGTCGGCGGGGCCACCGACGGCGAGTACGCGGCCGTCGGGCAGCACCTCAAGGGCCTCGGCTCCACCCTGGAGGCCCGCAAGTCCTGGTTCTGCGCGGCGGACGCGGTCATCTGCCTGGGGGCCGGGATCACCGCGACCGACGGCGTGCCCGTCGAGACGGTCGTCGACAACCGCCTCCTGGGGGAGGAGGGCACCCAGGCCTTCACCACCGGCGACGGCTGGGCCCATCTGGAGGGCCACGGCGGCTGGGTCTTCCCGGCGGGCGCCGAGAACCTCCGCACCCTCCGCGAGGACCGCACCGGAGCCTGGAGCGACATCAACACCACCAGCTCGACCGAGCGCCGCACCCGCCGTTACCAGACCCTCTGGCTGGACCACGGCACCGATCCGGCCGCCGCCTCGTACGCGTACCTCCTGATGCCGGGCGCCACGCCGCGCACGCTCGCGGACCGCGCCGCCGACCCCGGCTGGCTGCACGTTCTCGACAACACCGCCGAGCGGCAGGCGATCGCCGTCCCCTCCCTCGGGCTGACCGCCGCGAACCTCTGGCGGCCCGGTACGGTGGGACCCCTCACGGTCACCGCGCCCGCGAGCGTCCTCGTCCGCCGCCGCCGCTCGGTCCTCGACCTGAGGGTCTCCGAGCCGCTCCGCACCGGGCAGCCGCTGGAGCTGATCTGGAACCTTCCGGTCCGCCGGGTGGTCCGCCACGACCCCTCCGTGGAGGTCCTCGCCACCGGGTCCGCGCTGCGGCTGCGGATCACCCCGGGTACCGGCGGCGCGACCCACGGTTGCGAGGCGCTCCTCTAGTCCCCATGTCAGAACCCTACAAACACGGGGGGTGTCTGGCTGTTGACTCGGGCTGCACGGGCGAGGGTTCTGTGCAGCCCCACCAGGATTCGACACGCGAGACTGTACGGAGTCGACGGCGGGGTTTTCTTGTGTGACTTCGTAGGGTCGGTACATGACCGTTGTGGACCAGATCCCGAGCGAGCCCGCTGACGCCCGAGGCCGAGTGGCCGAGCTGCACGTCCTGCGCGAGCAGGCCATGCGCGGCCCGAGTGAGCGGGCCACCGAGGCCCAGCACGCCAAGGGCAAGCTGACCGCCCGCGAGCGCATCGAGCTGCTGCTCGACGCTGGTTCCTTCAACGAGGTCGAGCAGCTGCGCCGGCACCGCGCGCAGGGCTTCGGCCTGGAGGCCAAGAAGCCCTACACCGACGGTGTCATCACCGGCTGGGGCACGGTCGAGGGCCGCACGGTCTTCGTCTACGCACACGACTTCCGGATCTTCGGCGGCGCCCTCGGCGAGGCCCACGCCACCAAGATCCACAAGATCATGGACATGGCCATCGCGGCCGGTGCCCCGCTGGTCTCCCTGAACGACGGCGCCGGCGCCCGCATCCAGGAGGGCGTCTCCGCCCTCGCCGGCTACGGCGGCATCTTCCAGCGCAACACCAAGGCCTCGGGCGTCATCCCGCAGATCTCCGTGATGCTCGGCCCGTGCGCCGGCGGCGCGGCCTACAGCCCCGCGCTGACCGACTTCGTCTTCATGGTCCGCGAGACCTCGCAGATGTTCATCACCGGCCCGGACGTCGTCAAGGCGGTCACCGGCGAGGAGATCACCCAGAACGGCCTCGGCGGCGCCGACGTGCACGCCGAGACCTCCGGCGTCGCGCACTTCGCGTACGACGACGAGGAGACCTGCATCGCCGAGGTGCGCTACCTCCTGTCGATGCTCCCGCAGAACAACCGCGAGAACCCGCCCACCGTCGCCTCCGAGGACCCGGCCGACCGCCGCTCCGACGTCCTCCTCGACCTCGTGCCCGCCGACGGCAACCGCCCGTACGACATGCACAAGGTCATCGAGGAGCTCGTCGACGAGGGCGACTACCTGGAGATCCACGAGCGCTGGGCCCGCAACATCATCTGCGCCCTGGCCCGGCTCGACGGCCAGGTCGTCGGCATCGTCGCCAACCAGCCCCAGTCGCTGGCCGGCGTCCTCGACATCGAGGCCTCCGAGAAGGCGGCCCGCTTCGTGCAGATGTGCGACGCCTTCAACATCCCGATCATCACCCTTCTGGACGTACCCGGCTTCCTGCCCGGCGTCGACCAGGAGCACGGTGGAATCATCAGGCACGGCGCGAAGCTCCTGTACGCGTACTGCAACGCGACCGTGCCCCGGATCTCCCTGATCCTGCGCAAGGCCTACGGCGGCGCCTACATCGTGATGGACTCCCAGTCCATCGGCGCCGACCTGACGTACGCCTGGCCCACCAACGAAATCGCGGTCATGGGCGCCGAAGGCGCCGCCAACGTCATCTTCCGCAAGCAGATCGCGGAGGCCGAGGACCCCGAGGCCATGCGGGCCCGCATGGTCAAGGAGTACAAGGCCGAGCTGATGCACCCGTACTACGCGGCGGAGCGCGGCCTGGTCGACGACGTCATCGACCCCGCCGACACCCGCCAGGTGCTCATCAGGTCCCTCGCGATGCTCCGCACCAAGCACGCCGACCTGCCGTCCCGCAAGCACGGCAACCCGCCTCAGTAAGAGGAGTCATCCACGTGACCACCCCCGCCAACCTTCTCCGCGTCGAGAAGGGCACCGCCGACCCCGAGGAGCTCGCCGCCATCACCGCGGTGCTGCTCGCCCGCGCGGCCTCCCAGCCCGCCGAGACCGCCGCGCACGGCCGCACCACGGCCGGCTGGCGCCGCCTGGAGCGCGAGCACGGCTTCCGCGCGCCCCACAGCTGGCGCTGACGCGTCGTACGAGAGGCCCCGCACCGATCACGGTGCGGGGCCTCTTCGCATCGCGTCGCACCCCTTCGCGTCTCTTCGCACCCCTTCGCAACCCAAGAGGCCCCGCACCGTTTCCGGTGCGGGGCCTCTTGCCGTGCGTCCGTCAGGGACTTACCGCAGGCGCGCCATGAGCGCGTGCTCGACGAGGGTGATGAGCGCGCTCTTGGCGTCCGCGCGGTGGCGGGCGTCGGTGGTGATGATGGGGGTGTCGGGGCCGATCTGGAGGGCCTCGCGGACCTCTTCCGGCTGGTAGGGCTGGGCTCCGTCGAAGCCGTTGAGGGCGATGACGAACGGCAGGCCGCTGTTCTCGAAGTAGTCGACGGCGGGGAAGCAGTCGGCGAGGCGGCGGGTGTCGACCAGCACGACGGCGCCGATGGCGCCGCGGACCAGGTCGTCCCACATGAACCAGAAGCGGTCCTGACCGGGCGTACCGAAGAGGTACAGGATCAGGTCCTGGTCCAGGGTGATGCGGCCGAAGTCCATGGCGACGGTCGTCGTCTTCTTGTCGCCGGTGTGGGTGAGGTCGTCGATGCCCGCGGAGGCGGACGTCATGACGGCTTCGGTACGCAGCGGGTTGATCTCCGAGACGGCGCCGACGAACGTGGTCTTGCCCACGCCGAAGCCGCCCGCCACCACGATCTTCGCGCTGGTGGTTGAACGGGCCGCGCCGCCGCTAGAGCTTGCGAAGTCCACTGAGCACCCTTTCGAGCAGTGTCACGTCTGGCTGACCGCCGGCGGCCTCGTCGCCGCCGGGCTGGTGGATGGCGACGAGTCCGGCCTCGGCCAGGTCGGCGACGAGGATTCGGGCGACGCCGAGGGGAATGGAGAGAAGTGCCGAGATCTCCGCGACCGACTTGATCTCGAAGCAGAGCCGGCAGATCCGCTGGTGCTCGGGCAACTGCCCCTGCAGCCGGGCGGGATCGGCCGTCGTACTGACCAGCGCCTCGATGGCGAGCTGGTAGCGCGGCCGGGTCCGGCCGCCGGTCATCGCGTACGGACGCACCAGCGGGTTGTGCCCGCCGGAACCGCCCGCGGCGGCCGGCGATCCCGCGGCCGACGACGGGACCTGAGGCTGCGCGTAGGGCTGAGACACGCCCTGTCTGCTCGGGGCGGAGGGAAAGTTGTACCGGTTGTGCGCGGCGTCGCCCAGTGGCGCCTGGTGCGCGTCATAACCGTTGTAAGGGCTCCCGCCCGGGGGTGTACCCACGTCTCCTCCTCCGACTGCCTCGCGGTCCATGTCCCTTGGACCCGCGCCACCGCACCCTACGGTGCGGTGGCGCGAAACGCACTGTCTGTCTGTTAGTTGAGCAGACTTCCCTGAAGTTCCGCCCGGAGGTCAGGCGTCAGGACCGTGCCCGCGCGGTCCACGAGCAGGGCCATCTCGTAGCCCACGAGACCGATGTCGGCCTCCGGGTGGGCGAGCACGGCCAGCGAGGAGCCGTCCGAGATCGACATGATGAAGAGGAAGCCGCGCTCCATCTCCACCACGGTCTGGTTGACCGCACCGCCCTCGAAGATCCGGGACGCGCCCGCGGTCAGCGAGGTCAGTCCGGAGGCGACGGCCGCCAGCTGGTCGGCGCGGTCACGGGGGAACCCCTCGGACATCGCCAGCAGGAGTCCGTCGGCGGAGACCACCACCGTGTGGGACACCCCGGGGGTGTTGTCCACGAAGTTGGTGATCAACCAGTTCAGATTCTGCGCCGCCTGGCTCATGCTCACACTAACGCTCCTGGTTGTAGGTACTGCCCGGGCCGAGGCCCGATCCGTTCGTGTCCGTTCCCGCGTTGCGTCCCTGCTGGACGCCCCGGCGCAGGTTGCTCAACCTGCCCCGCACGTCCTCGGGTGCGCGGGAGACCTGGGGGCCGCCCTGCGGGGTCTGCTCTGCCGTGCCCTCGACCAGGTTGGCCTTCGGGACCCGGCGGGGGAGACCGGACGAGGTGACCCCGCCCGCCTTGGGGTCCTTGAGCTTCCCGGCCCGCTGCCAGCGCTCGTCGTTGGTCGAGCGCCATGCGTCGGAGCCGTCGGCTTCGTCCTGCTGCACCGGCTGCACCGGCTGCACCGGCTGTGCGGGCTTCTGCTGCTGCGGCGCCTGCGGCGGCACCTGCTGCGTCTGCGGGCCGACGCTGCCGCGGCGCGGCAGACCGGCGTCGGTCAGCACGTGTCCGGTGTCCGGGGTGTGACTCTGGGTCGGACCCGGACGGTCGAAGCCTACGCGGTCGGGGGCCTCTTCGGGAGCGCTCGGAGCAGATTCCGATTCCGCTCCGAGGTCCTGCCCGTAGCCGCCCTGGTAAGCGCTCTGATCGGTCCACTCTGCCTGGTGGGGCTGGGGATCGAACGCATTGCCGTACTGCTGGTGTTCGGTTTCCGGGGTCTCGTACGAAGCTTCCGCATAGCCCTGCTGCGGGTAGGCCTCGTAACCCTGCTGGGGGTACGCGTAGCCGTCCTGCTGCGGGTAGCCGGCCGCGTACTCCTGGCCGTACTCCTGGGCCTGCCGGGGCTGCTCGTACTCCTGCGCCGGGTACTGCTCCGCCGGGTACTCCTGGGCCTGCGGCTGCTCGTACTCCTGGCCCTGGTCGTACACGTACTCCTGGCCGTACCGCTCCGCCGGCTCCGCCTCGTCGCGGAAGAGCGGACGGTCGTCGCCCTGCGCCTGGGCCTCCAGGGCGGCGCGCCGCCCCTCGCGCTGGAGCGAGCGGTTGACCGGGTCGAGCTCGCGCCCCTCCTCGGCCGGCTGCTCGTAGCGGGAGTCGTCGAAGCCGAGGTCGGCCGCGGTGAGCATCGGCTGCGGCGCCGTCGCCTCGAAGGCGTTCGGCTGCGGCTGCTGCTGCTGCGGAATGATCTGCGAGACGGTGAAGTCGTCCTGGAGCGGCTGCTCGCCGCCACCGCCGTGCGTGATCGCGTCCGGCAGCATGATGAGCGAGGTCGTACCGGCCTGCTCGCCCGAGGGGCGGAGCTGGACCCGGATGCCGTGCCGGTCGGCGAGGCGGCCGACCACGAAGAGGCCCATGCGCTGCGAGACGGCGGCGTCCACGGTCGGCGGGTTGGCCAGCTTGTGGTTGATGTCCGCGAAGTCCTCGGCGGTGAGGCCGATGCCCTTGTCGTGGATCTCGACCATCACGCGGCCGTCGGGCAGACGCGTCGCGGTGACGCGGACCTTGGTCTGCGGGGAGGAGAACGTGGTGGCGTTCTCCAGGAGCTCGGCCAGCAGGTGCACGAGGTCGGTCACGGCCTGGCCGTGGATCTCGGCCTCCGGCACGCCCGCCAGCTCGATGCGCTCGTACTGCTCCACCTCGGAGGAGGCGGCGCGCAGGACGTCGACCAGCGGGACCGGCTGGTCCCAGCGGCGGCCCGGCTCCTCGCCGGCGAGGACGAGGAGGTTCTCGCCGTTGCGGCGCATGCGGGTGGCCAGGTGGTCCAGGCGGAAGAGGTTCTCCAGCTGGTCCGGGTCGGCCTCGTTGTTCTCCAGGTCGGTGATGAGGGTCAGCTGGCCCTCGATCAGCGACTGGTTGCGGCGCGAGAGGTTGGTGAAGATCGCGTTGACGTTGCCGCGGAGCATGGCCTGCTCGGCGGCGAGCCGGACGGCCTCGCGGTGGACCTGGTCGAAGGCGCGGGCGACCTCGCCGATCTCGTCCTGCGAGTCGATCGGGATGGGCTGGACGCGGGTGTCGACCCGGCCCGGCTCCGTACGGGAGAGCTGGTCGACGAGCATCGGCAGGCGCTGCTCGGCGATGCCGAAGGCGGCGGCCCGCAGCTCGCGCATCGAGCGGCTCATCTGGCGGGCCATCATCCCGGCCAGGATGAAGGCGGCGAGCAGGGCGACGACGACGATGCCACCGTTGACCCAGGCGTCCGTCTTGGCCCCGTCGGAGATGTCGGCGGCCTCGGTCACGGCCTTGTCGACGAGGGTCTTCTCGACCTCGCTGTAGCCGTCGAACTTGGCGGTGGCGACGGCCATCCAGGTCTCGGGCGTGATGCCCTTGCCCTTCAGCTCCGCGATGCCCTCGGAACTCTTGGCGGTGCCGATCTGGGAGGCCACGCCCGAGTAGACGGAGCCGTCCTTGCCCTTGGGGAGCTCGACGCCGGCCGCGGCCATCTTCTTCTCGCCGTCGGCGGCCTTGCCGGCCATGACCTTCTTGAGCAGGTCGACGTCCTCGGGCAGACCGCCGGAGCTGTACTCGCCGAGGGCGATCTGCTCCAGGTAGTTGTACGAGTTGAACGCCACGGACTGCTGGGCGAAGACGGCCTCGTCGTGGCTGGGCCGGACCAGGAGCTGGGTGCCGATGGAGCGCTGGAGGGACTCCGCGGCCTTCGCCAGCTGGACCGCGTAGACGGTGCGGCCGTAGCTGGTGATGTTGCCGGTGCCGAGCCCGAGCTCGTTGGAGAACTCCATGAGGTAGTGCTGCACGCCCGTGTAGCCGAGCTGCGTGTTCACCGGGTCGAGGGAGCGGGTGTACGCCGCCTTGCGCAGCGTCTCCAGCTTCGGCTCCTCGTCCTGGAACAGCCGCAGGCGGCGCTCCAGGCCCTGGCCCGACGGCATGTTCTGGACGGCCTGGTCGAACTTCGCCTTGGCGGCGTCCGTCGCGGCGTACGCCCGCTGGACCTCGTCGGCCTTGCGGTCCTCGGGGTTCTTCGCGGCGAGCAGGGGGCCGGCGGTGAGGTCGCGCTCGTTGAGGAGGGCGGTGCTGTACTCCGAGGCGGCGCGCACGATGAGCGCCGTCTTCTCGGCGTCCTGCGCCTCCTGCCAGGTGTCGATCGCTCCCTTGACCTGGAAGCCGCCCATGACGAGGCCGACCAGCACGGGTATGAGGAGGATCGCGTTCAGCCTGGTCGGCACCCGCCAGTTGCGGGGCGAAAGCTTGCTGGAGCTTCCCTTGGGCGCCTCGGTGGGGAGCGGCGTGACGGGCACGTCCGCGGGCGACACCGCTGTACGCGACGGCGGCGTGAAGTTGCCCCGCGTCTCCTGCTCCGCGGAGCCTTCCTTGCTTCGCCTCACTCGACCAACAACCTCTCGGCGTCGGCACCTACGTTGTGCCGGTGTTTCGTTCAGGGCCGTACTACTCGGGAGTTCATGAATTGCAGCACGTGAAGGGGGTCCGTTCCAAACAGTGGGAAAGGGCCTCTTTCAGTGGTCCAGGCCTCACCTAAAACGGGCATAAAGAGCGAGCCCCGCCAAATGGCGGGGCTCATGTGAGCGCAGTGACACCGATCGGATGCGTCGGGTGTCCGGGGCGCCCCAATTCTCTTTCGAAACGTTATGAACGCGAGGGCGGCCGTGTCGAAGGACACAGACCGCCCCTGGCAGGGGCATATGACAACTGCCCTGGCCCCTTGCGCTACTTGGGCCGCGCCTACTTGAGCCGCGCCATGAGCGCGTGCTCGACGAGTGTGATGAGCGCGCTCTTGGCGTCCGCGCGGTGGCGGGCGTCGGTGGTGATGATGGGGGTGTCGGGGCCGATCTGGAGGGCCTCGCGGACCTCTTCCGGCTGGTAGGGCTGGTTGCCGTCGAAGCCGTTGAGGGCGATGACGAACGGCAGGCCGCTGTTCTCGAAGTAGTCGACGGCGGGGAAGCAGTCGGCGAGGCGGCGGGTGTCGACCAGCACGACGGCGCCGATGGCGCCGCGGACCAGGTCGTCCCACATGAACCAGAAGCGGTCCTGACCGGGCGTACCGAAGAGGTACAGGATCAGGTCCTGGTCCAGGGTGATGCGGCCGAAGTCCATGGCGACGGTCGTCGTCGTCTTGCCGCCGGTGTGCGTCAGATCGTCGATGCCGGCCGACGCGGACGTCATGACGGCTTCGGTACGCAGCGGGTTGATCTCCGAGACGGCGCCGACGAACGTGGTCTTGCCCACGCCGAAGCCGCCCGCCACCACGATCTTCGCGCTGGTGGTCGATCTGGCAGCGCCGCCGCTAGAGCTTGCGAAGTCCACTGAGCACCCTTTCGAGCAGTGTCACGTCCGGCGTGCCGCCGGTCTCTCCGTTGCCCGGCTGGTGGATCGCCACCATGCCGGCCTCCGCCAGGTCGGCCACGAGGATCCGGGCGACACCGAGCGGCATCGACAGGAGGGCCGACACCTCGGCCACCGACTTGACCTCACGGCAGAGGTGGCAGATCCGCTGGTGCTCCGGCAGGAGCGTGGCGAGGTGAGCCGGGTCGGCCGTGGTGCTGACCAGCGCCTCGATGGCGAGCTGGTAGCGCGGCCGGGTCCGGCCGCCGGTCATCGCGTACGGACGAACCAGCGGCTGGTCGCCCTCATGTCCGTATTCGTCGACTGAGGCGCCGTACGGATCGTGAGAGGCGGGGGGCGGGGTCATGAATCCTCCGGGCGTGACAGCAAGACTTCTGCCGTCTGATGGGGCCGGTGGGGGGCCGGGTGGGGCGGCCGGACGGTGAACGGTACCCAGGGCGGTACGGAGGGGCGTACCGCCCTGTCGGTCGGTCGATGCGGTGGGATGTCCGGTGAACGTGACCGCTAGTGGAGCAGGCTGCCCTGGAGCTCCGCACGGAGATCCGGGGTGAGGACGCTGCCGGCCCGGTCGACCAGCAGCGCCATCTCGTAGCCCACGAGGCCGATGTCGCACTCGGGGTGGGCGAGCACGGCCAGCGAGGAACCGTCGGAGACCTGCATGAGGAAGAGGAAGCCGCGCTCCATCTCCACCACGGTCTGCGCGACGGGTCCGCCCTCGAAGATCCGGGACGCGCCCGCGGTCAGCGAGGTCAGTCCGGATGCGACCGCCGCCAGCTGGTCGGCGCGGTCGCGGGGGAATCCTTCGGACATGGCCAGCAGGAGTCCGTCGGCGGAGACCACCACCGTGTGGGACACCCCGGGGGTGTTGTCCACGAAGTTGGTGATCAACCAGTTCAGATTCTGCGCCGCCTGGCTCATCGCGTTCAACTAACGCTCCTGCTGATGGTTCGGACCGAGGCGGTGGCTACCCGTGGTCGAGTTGCCGGCCTGACGGCCCTGCTGAATGCCGCGGCGCAGATTGGTGAGCCGGCCGCGGACGTCGTCGGGTGCACGCGAGACCTGGGGGCCGGCCGTGTGGGCCTGCTCCTGTGCGGTCCCGGGTACGAGGTTGGCCTTCGGCACACGGCGCGGAAGACCGGAGGTGGTGACGCCGCCGGCCGCGGGCTTGCGCACCCGCTCCGCCTGGCGCACCAGCTCGTCGTTGGGCGAGGTCCGCCAGGCGGCCCCGTTGTTCTGGCGGCCGTCGGCGGCCGGGTCACCGGCCGGACGGGGCGCCGGAGCGGACGGCTGCGACACGACCGGGGTCGGCATCGTCTGCGTCAGGTCCACCTGCTGCGGAGCCTGCTGCGCCTGCTCCTGCGGGTACCAGTTGGTCTCCAGGTTGTCGTACAGCGGGGTACGGGCCTCACCCGCGCCACCGGCCGGCGGCAGCGCCTCCGGACGGCGCGGCTGCTGGAGCTGCGGCTGCGGCTGCGGCTGCTGCGGCTGCCGGCGGACCGGCTCGGCCGGACGCGGGGCGCCGAAGTCGTCGTTGGTCCGCTGACGCGGCGCCGGCGGCTGGGCCTGCGGGGCCTGCTGCTGAGCCTGCGGTACGAAGGGCTGGCGGCCGAACTGCTGCTGCTGACCGCCCTGGTACGCCTGCGGGGCCTGGGGCTGCGGGGCCTGCTGCTGGGGCATGCCCTGGTGCTGCGGCTGCTGCGGGGCGCCGAAGTCCGGGCGCGGGAACTGGCCCGTGGAACCGGGACCCTGCGGGGCACCGAAGTCGGGGCGCGGGAACTGCGCCGTCGACGTCGGGTCCTGCATGCCGCCCTGGTACCCCTGCGGGGCCTGGTGCTGCTGGGGCATGCCCTGGTGCTGCGGCTGCTGCTGCGGGGCACCGAAGTCCGGGCGCGGGAACTGGCCCGTGGAACCGGGACCCTGCGGGGCCGCCGGCCCACCGAACAGGCCCGCCGACTCCGGCTCCTCGTGACCGCGCGGGGCGTCCAGCGGGGACATCTCCTGCTGCGGGCGCCGGACCGGCTGCTGCTGCGGGTCGTTGCCCCAGCTCGCGGCCTGCGGGCGCTGCTGCTGGGGGGCGCCCCCGGGCAGCTCGGCGCGCGGGAAGTCGTAACCGCCCTGCGGGGCCTGCTGCTGCGGCTGCTGCTGCGGCGCGGCGGGCCCGGACTGGTTGCCCCACACGTCCGTGCGGGACGGGATGGCGCTCGCGGCGCCGCCGATGAGGCCGCTCCCGCCGGGGCCCGGACGCAGCGCCTCGGGCGCCTGCGGGGCCTGGGGGACCTGCGGCAGCTGGCCGGTCTGCTCCAGCTGGGCGTTCTGCGGCTGCGGGGTGCGGGGCTGCGGCGCGCCCTGCGGGCCGCCGGCGAGCGGGGCACCGTCACGGGCGGGCAGCGCGGCCCGGGGACCGCTCGCGCCGACCTGACCGCGCGCCGCACCGGCACCGGCGGCGAGACGGCCGGCCGCCGAGGACGGGGCACCGCCCTGGCCCGGACGTCCGCCGGGGCCACCGGCCGCGCCGGGACCGCCGGGGAGACGGCCGCCGGGGGCGGAGGCACCCTGCGGCATCGCGCCCTGGCCGCCCTGGCCCGGCTTGGGCATGGGCTTCTTGCCGCCCTGGGCGACGTCGACGGGGAGCATGACGAGCGCGGTGGTGCCGCCCGAGTCGGACGGGCGCAGCTGGATCCGGATGCCGTGTCGCAGGGACAGGCGGCCGACCACGAACAGACCCATGCGGCGGGAGACCGAGACGTCCACGGTGGGCGGCGAGGCGAGCCGCTCGTTGATCGCGGCGAGGTCCTCGGGGGAGAGGCCGATGCCGGTGTCGTGGATCTCGACGAGCACGCGGCCGTCGGGCAGCGCGTGACCGGTGACCCGGACCTTGGTCTGCGGGGAGGAGAACGAGGTGGCGTTCTCCAGCAGCTCGGCGAGGAGGTGCACGAGGTCGTTGACGACCCGGCCGGCGACCTCGGTCGCCGGGACCGCGGCCAGTTCGATGCGCTCGTACTGCTCCACCTCGGAGGCGGCGGCACGGAGGACGTCGACCAGCGGGACCGGGCGGGTCCAGCGGCGGCCGGGCTCCTCGCCCGCGAGGACGAGGAGGTTCTCACCGTTACGGCGCATGCGCGTCGCGAGGTGGTCGAGCTTGAAGAGGGAGGAGAGCTGGTCGGGGTCGGCCTCGCGGGACTCCAGCTCGGAGATGAGCGAGAGCTGACGCTGGATGAGGCCCTGGGAACGGCGCGAGAGGTTGGTGAACATCGCGTTGACGTTGCCCCGGAGGAGGGCCTGCTCGGCGGCGAGGCGGACGGCCTCGCGGTGCACGTCGTCGAAGGCCGCGGCCACCTGGCCGATCTCGTCCCGGGAGTGCACACCGACGGACTCGACGGAGGTGTCGACGTCCTGCGGGTCGGACTCGGAGAGCTGCTTGACGAGCTCGGGCAGGCGGTCCTGGGCGACCTTGGTCGCGGTGTCCTGGAGTCGCCGCAGCGACCGGATCATGGACCGGGCCACGACGAACGCGCCGATGAGCGAGACGCCGAGGACGAGGAGGATCAGGGCACCGTTGATGATGGCGTCGCGCTGCGACTCCTGCTTCAGCTCACGGGCCATCGTCTCCATGTCACCGAGCAGACCGAGCTCGATGCGGTTCATGGCGGCGATCTTGGTGTTGTACTCGTCGGTGAAGTTCAGGTGGCCGCGGCGCACGCCCGTGGCCATCGCGTCGTCCGAGTTCAGCACGCGCTCGGCGTACTTGTTGGCGGCGTTGATCGACGGGTCGCCGCTGTTCAGGGTCTCGGTCTTCTCGGCGGCGTCGCCGCCGGTCGACTCGTAGATCGCCTGGAACGACTTGAGCTCGACGCCCTCACTGTTGAGGGCGGCCTCGCCGTAGAGGCGGTCACCCTGCTGGAGGTGGCCGGCGGTCCGGTCGCTCTGGGGGAGTGCGGCCGCGATGATCGCCTGCTGGATGGAGGCGTACTCCTTGGCGGACGAGAACGCGGCGAGCGCGCGGGTCCGCTTGATCATCTCGGGGTTGCTGGTCGCCTGCGCCATGTCCTGGGACAGGCTGAGGAGCGAGCGGACGAGGCGGCTGTACGCCTCGACCGTCACCGAGTGGGACACGCCCTTCTCGTAGGCGCTGCTCCGGATGGCGTGGAGCTCGGTGACCTGCGAGGCGATCTGGCTGACGTTCTGGCGGATGCTGCGCAGCGCCTCGTCGCCGTCGGTGGTCGGGATCTCGTTGGTGGCGTCGAGGAAGGCCTTGTACTCGCGGTCCGTCTTGCGGCGCGGGTTGGCGACCTGGTAGTCGCTGACCGGGCGGCCGTTGGCCAGCGGGCCGGCGGACAGGTCGCGCTCGGCCTGGAGGGCCTGCGCGAGACCGGTGGCCTCTCGGGTCAGCTTGGTGAGCAGCTGCATGTGGTCGAGCTGCTCCATGTCCTGGAGCGAGTCGCTGATGCGGATGCCGCCCAGGGTGGTCGCCGCGACCACGGGGAGGGTGAGGAGCGCGACGAGGCGCGTGGAGATGCGCCAGTTGCGCAGGGCTATTCGCGGGCCGACCTCGTTCTCGGGCCGGGCCTTGGGGGCAGCGGCGGTCGGCTCGGCGGACTTGGCCGCGGCGCTCGCGCGCCTGCCGCCGTCACCGCCCTCGCCGGACGGTCCCTGACCCTGGTTCGGGGTGTGCGAGGCCGAGGGACCGCGGTCGGTCCCGGCACGCGGTTCCTGCTCCGCCGGAGCATCCGCTCGGCCCTGGCGGGCCTGGGAAGACCCCGAGCCATCCCTCTTGAAACGTCCCTGCACTAGCGTCGCAACCTCTGGACCAGGCGTCCTTCCGGGTGAACGGAGAGGACGGTGTCGGTGTCGATCAGGGTGCGTGGAGCACCCCAGGTGGTCGTCGGTGACCGGCGCAGTTCCCCCTTCCCCGCCACTCGGCCGGCGCTGCGTTGCGCCCCCTGCGCGCCGGCTTGAAACCCGCGGCGGTGCGTGGAATTCCAGCACAGTGCCGGATCTCCAACAAGGGCCGCGTGTCGTGGCGAGAGGGGTATGACAAAGCGTGCACGACGTGTCACCCCATGTAGAAGATGATCACGGAGGATTCGGACTTATCCGGCCCAATGGCCGGGCATCCCCGTGTGTCCCAGTCGCCATGATCAGGAGCGGAATAGCTCGTTCAGTGAGGGAATGTCCCTTTCGGTGACCACTGGTGGCAGTCCGTAATGCCCGTAATGTGATGCGCGTGGTGAGCAAACTCACACCCGAATCGGTGTCTCAGCCATGCATTCGAAGGGAATCGCATGTTTAGCCTGACGCTTTACACCCCTTCGCGCCCGTTCGGGCGCCCGTACCGGAACAAGGTCTGATCACCGCGATGAAGACGACGACGCTCCGCAAGACGGCCAACCCCCGCCGTTCCACCCTCGTGCACCTCTCGGACGCCGCAGAGCTCGGCCGGGGCGCCCAGCCGGAGTACGCGGTCGAGCTGCCGGGCAACACGGCCAACCCGCGCCGCACCATCCTGATGCAGGCCCCCGCCCCGTACGAGCCCCAGCCGTACGCCACCGCCACGCGCTAGTCCCTCCGGCCGCATCAGCGCCGGTGATATCGCCGGTCGGCCGCCCCTCGTCGCGTTAGCCTGGAGCGTCAGACTCCAGCCAGTACCAAGTGAGGGGCGACAGCACTCGTGCGCATCGCCAGATTCTCCATCGACGGCAATGTGGCCTTCGGCGCGGTCGAGGGCGAGGGAACCGTCGAGTCCGGCGGCCTCGTCCTCGACATCATCAAGGGCATCCCGTACACCGACTTCGAGCTCAGCGGCACCAAGGTCCCGCTGAGCAAGGTACGGCTCCTGCCGCCCGTGCTCCCCAACAAGGTCGTGGCCATCGGCCGCAACTACGCCGAGCACGCCGCCGAACTCGGCAACGAGGTCCCCGACGTCCCCGTCGCCTTCTTCAAGCCCACCACCTCGGTGATCGGCTCCGGCGACGCCATCGAGTACCCCTCCTTCTCCAACGAGCTGCACCACGAGGCCGAACTGGCCGTGGTCATCGGCCGCATGTGCCGCGAGGTGCCCCGCGAGCGCGTGAAGGACGTCATCTTCGGCTACACCTGCGCCAATGACGTCACCGCCCGCGACGCCCAGCAGCGCGAGAAGCAGTGGGCCCGCGCCAAGGGCTTCGACACCTCCTGCCCCCTGGGGCCCTGGGTGGAGACCGACCTCGACCCGAGCGACCTGACCATCCAGGCCACGGTCAACGGCGAACAACGCCAGCTGGGTCGGACGAGCGACATGATCCGCTCCATCGAGGACCTGGTCGTCCACATCACCGAGGCCATGACGCTGCTCCCCGGCGACGTCATCCTCACCGGCACCCCCGCCGGGGTCGGCCCCCTCAACGTCGGCGACGAGGTCGCCGTCACCATCGAAGGCATCGGCACTCTCACCAACAAGGTGATCAAGCGTGGCTAACGCGAACATCCGCGTCCGTTTCTGTCCCTCCCCGACCGGCAACCCCCACGTGGGCCTGGTCCGCACGGCCCTCTTCAACTGGGCCTTCGCCCGGCACAACCAGGCCACCATGGTCTTCCGCATCGAGGACACCGACGCGGCCCGCGACTCCGAGGAGTCGTACAACCAGCTGCTCGACTCCCTCAAGTGGCTCGGCCTCGACTGGGACGAGGGCCCGGAGGTCGGCGGCCCCCACGCCCCGTACCGCCAGTCGCAGCGGATGGACATCTACAAGGACGTCGCCGACAAGCTGCTCGCCGGCGGGTACGCGTACCCCTGCTACTGCACCACCGAGGAGCTCGACGAGCGCCGCGAGGCCGCCCGCGCCGCCGGCCGCCCCTCCGGCTACGACGGCCACTGCCGCGACCTCACCGCCGAGCAGAAGGCGGCGTACGAGGCCGAGGGCCGCGCGTCGATCGTCCGCTTCCGGATGCCCGACGAGACGATCACCTTCACCGACCTGGTCCGCGGCGAGCTGACCTTCACCCCGGAGAACGTGCCGGACTACGGCATCCTCCGGGCCAACGGCGCCCCGCTCTACACGCTCGTCAACCCGGTCGACGACGCCCTCATGGAGATCACCCACGTCCTGCGCGGCGAGGACCTGCTCTCCTCCACCCCCCGCCAGATCGCGCTCTACAAGGCGCTGATCGAGCTCGGCGTCGCCAAGGAGATCCCCTCCTTCGGCCACCTGCCGTACGTGATGGGCGAGGGCAACAAGAAGCTCTCCAAGCGCGACCCGCAGGCCTCCCTCAACCTCTACCGGGAGCGCGGCTTCCTCCCCGAGGGCCTCCTGAACTACCTGTCGCTCCTCGGCTGGTCCTTCTCGGCCGACCAGGACATCTTCACCATCCCCGAGATGGTGTCGAAGTTCGACATCGCCGACGTCAACGCCAACCCGGCGCGCTTCGACCTCAAGAAGGCCGAGTCGATCAACGCCGACCACATCCGCATGCTGGACGTGAAGGCCTTCACCGAGGCCTGCGAGCCCTGGCTCCGCGCCCCGCACGCCGACTGGGCGCCCGAGGACTTCGACCGGGCCGCCTGGGAGCGGATCGCCCCGCACGCCCAGACCCGCCTGACCGTCCTCTCGGACATCACGGCGAACGTGGACTTCCTCTTCCTGAAGGAGCCGGTCTTCGACCAGGCTTCGTGGGACAAGGCCATGAAGGGCGAGCCCGCGGCCCTCCTGACCACCGCCCGCGAGAAGCTGGAGTCGGCCGACTGGAGCGACCCCGAGTCCCTCAAGAACGCCGTCCTGGCCGCCGGCGAGGCCCACGGCCTCAAGCTCGGCAAGGCCCAGGCCCCGGTCCGCGTCGCCGTCACCGGCCGCACGGTCGGCCTGCCGCTCTTCGAGTCCCTGGAGATCCTGGGCAAGGAGAAGACCCTGGCCCGCATCGACGCGACCCTGGCGAAGCTCGCCGGCTGATCCGCGCCGTACCCGTCGGTACCCCCGTCCCGCGCCCGGGACGGGGGTACCGTCGTCTTCATGGCCATCCGCGCGGTGCTCTGGGACATCGACGACACGATCTTCGACTACGCGAGCGCCGACCGGACCGGGATGCGGGCCCACCTCGCGGCCGAGGGACTGCTCGGCGGCTGGAGATCGGTCGAGGAGGCCCTGGGGCGCTGGAAGGAGCTCACGGAGCTGCACTGGCGCCGTTACGAGGCCGAGGGCGGGGACTTCCGGGAGCAGCGGCGCGGGCGCGTGCGGGACTTCCTCGGACGGCCGGAGCTGACCGCCGCCGAGGCCGACGACTGGTTCGACCGGTACGTGGTCCATTACGAGGCCGCCTGGGAGCTGTTCCCCGACACCGTGCCCGTCCTCGACCTCCTCGCCCGTGACTACCGTCACGGGGTGCTGTCCAACTCCAGCATCCGCAACCAGGACCACAAGCTCCGCGCGCTGGGCGTACGGGACCGCTTCGAGGCCGTGCTGTGCGCCGCCGAGCTCGGAGTGGCCAAGCCGGCCCCGGAGGCCTTCCATGCCGCCTGTACGGCCCTGGGCCTGCGCCCCCACCAGGTCGCGTACGTCGGGGACCAGCCGGACATCGACGCCCGGGGCGCCGTGGAGGCGGGCCTGTGGGGCATCTGGCTGGACCGCGCGGGGACCGGCGGACGGCCCGAACTGACCCGGATCACCGACCTCCGGGAGCTGCCCGCGCTGCTGCGTGCGGATACGCGTTTTGGAGCACCGTCCACCTTCGGGTAATGTTCTTTCTGCGCCGAGGGGAACGGGCCGAAAGGCCGGAAAGCCCCGGAAGCGCAAGCCGAGCAGGATCCCTTCTCGAAGTGATCAAGTTCCGGTGGCCTATGGTGTAATTGGCAGCACGACTGATTCTGGTTCAGTTAGTCTAGGTTCGAGTCCTGGTAGGCCAGCTCGCAGAGCTCATCTGCAACCGTGGATTGGCATCCACAAAGCCCCCGTTGTGTAGCGGCCTAGCACGCCGCCCTCTCAAGGCGGTAGCGCCGGTTCGAATCCGGTCGGGGGTACAGATCCTTCCCGCGGGATCATCTGGGTAGCTCCCGATGATGCCGATGCAGGATCGCTAGGGCCCCCGTTGTGTAGCGGCCTAGCACGCCGCCCTCTCAAGGCGGTAGCGCCGGTTCGAATCCGGTCGGGGGTACGACGCTGGTCTAACCACGTATTGGTCTATGGTGTAATTGGCAGCACGACTGATTCTGGTTCAGTTAGTCTAGGTTCGAGTCCTGGTAGACCAGCTGGGATCTGCGGAAACGTAAGATCCGAAGCCCCCGTTGTGTAGCGGCCTAGCACGCCGCCCTCTCAAGGCGGTAGCGCCGGTTCGAATCCGGTCGGGGGTACTCGACGAAGAAGCCCTTCCCTTCGGGGGAGGGCTTCTTCGCTGTTCGCGTCCTGGCACACAACTCCGGCCCACCGCTGCGGCGTTGGAGCGGTGGGCCGGTACGAACAGGAGGGGCGGAGGCGATCAGCCGTTGCGGCGGAGCGCCTCGGAGAGACGGGCGGCGGCGTCGATGACCGCCTGGGCGTGCATGCGGCCAGGGTGGCGCGTCAGACGCTCGATCGGACCCGAGACCGACACGGCGGCCACCACGCGGTTCGAGGGGCCGCGCACGGGCGCGGAGACGGACGCCACGCCGGGCTCCCGCTCGCCGATCGACTGGGCCCAGCCGCGGCGCCGTACGCCCGACAGGGCCGTCGCCGTGAAGCGGGCGCCCTGGAGACCGCGGTGCAGCCGCTCGGGCTCCTCCCAGGCCATCAGGATCTGCGCCGACGAACCGGCCTTCATGGTCAGCGTCGAACCGACCGGGACCGTGTCCCGCAGACCCGAGAGCCGCTCGGCCGCCGCCACGCAGATGCGCATGTCGCCCTGGCGCCGGTAGAGCTGGGCGCTCTCGCCGGTGACATCGCGCAGATGCGTCAGAACCGGGCCCGCGGTCGCGAGCAGGCGGTCCTCGCCGGCCGCGGCGGCGAGCTCCGCCAGGCGCGGTCCGAGGATGAACCGGCCCTGCATGTCGCGGGCCACCATCCGGTGGTGTTCCAGTGCCACGGCGAGACGATGTGCCGTGGGTCGTGCGAGTCCCGTCGCCGCGACCAGTCCTGCGAGGGTGGCCGGACCGGACTCCAGGGCGCTCAGGACAAGGGCTGCCTTGTCGAGAACGCCTACGCCGCTAGAGTTGTCCATGCAACGATATTCGCGTCTCACTCTGTGAAACGCAAGTTCAATTTTTCTCGGAACCTGTGACTCTGGTGATGCGGCCGCACAACGGCCCGCGAAACGGGTCTCTAGTTGTGCCGGCGTAGACGTCGGCCGGAGGGAAAGCGATGGGTAGGACACTCGCGGAGAAGGTCTGGGACGACCACGTCGTCCGGCGCGCCGAGGGCGAGCCCGACCTCCTCTTCATCGATCTGCACCTGCTGCACGAGGTCACCAGCCCCCAGGCCTTCGACGGCCTGCGGCAGAACGGCCGGCAGGTACGGCGGCTGGACCTCACCATCGCCACCGAGGACCACAACACCCCGACCCTCGACATCGACAAGCCGATCGCCGACCCGGTCTCCCGCGCCCAGCTGGAGACCCTCCGCAAGAACTGCGCCGAGTTCGGCGTCCGGCTGCACCCGCTGGGCGACGTCGAGCAGGGCGTCGTCCACGTCGTGGGACCGCAGCTGGGCCTGACCCAGCCCGGCACCACCGTGGTCTGCGGCGACTCGCACACCTCCACGCACGGCGCCTTCGGCGCGCTGGCCTTCGGCATCGGCACCAGCCAGGTCGAGCACGTGCTCGCCACCCAGACGCTGCCGCTGGCCCGCCCCAAGACCATGGCGATCACGATCGACGGCGAGCTGCCCGAGGACGTCACCGCCAAGGACCTGATCCTCGCGATCATCGCGAAGATCGGCACCGGCGGCGGCCAGGGCTACATCCTGGAGTACCGCGGCTCCGCCATCGAGAAGCTCTCGATGGAGGCCCGGATGACCATCTGCAACATGTCGATCGAGGCCGGCGCCCGCGCGGGCATGATCGCCCCCGACGAGACCACCTTCGCCTATCTGGAGGGCCGTGCCCACGCCCCCGAGGGCGAGGACTGGGACGCCGCCGTCGCGTACTGGAAGACCCTGAAGTCCGACGAGGACGCCGTCTTCGACGCCGAGGTCGTCATCGACGCCGCCTCGCTGGCGCCGTTCGTCACCTGGGGCACCAACCCCGGCCAGGGCGCGCCGCTTTCGGCGAACGTCCCCGACCCGGCTTCGTACGAAGACGCTTCGGAGCGCCTGGCCGCCGAAAAGGCCCTGGAGTACATGGGGTTGACCGCCGGGCAGCCGCTGCGCGAGATCAAGGTCGACACCGTCTTCGTAGGCTCCTGCACCAACGGCCGCATCGAGGACCTGCGCAACGCCGCCTCGCTGCTGGAGGGTCGCAAGGTCGCCGACGGCGTCCGCATGCTGGTCGTCCCCGGCTCGGTCCGGGTCGCCCTGCAGGCCGTCGAAGAGGGCCTGGACAAGGTCTTCAAGGAGGCCGGCGCCGAATGGCGGCACGCGGGCTGCTCGATGTGCCTGGGCATGAACCCCGACCAACTGGCTCCCGGTGAGCGCTCCGCGTCCACCTCCAACCGCAACTTCGAGGGCCGGCAGGGCAAGGGCGGCCGGACGCACCTGGTCTCCCCCCAGGTCGCCGCCGCCACCGCCGTCCTGGGCCACCTGGCCTCCCCGGCCGATCTGTCCGACGTCGCCACCACCGCGGGGGTCTGAGGAACCATGGAAGCTTTCACCACGCACACCGGCCGGGCCGTCCCGCTGCGCCGCAGCAACGTCGACACCGACCAGATCATCCCGGCGCACTGGCTCAAGAAGGTCACCCGCGACGGCTTCGAGGACGGCCTCTTCGAGGCCTGGCGCAAGGACTCCGAGTTCGTCCTCAACCGCCCGGAGCGGCAGGGCGCCACGGTCCTGGTCGCCGGCCCCGACTTCGGCACCGGCTCCTCCCGCGAGCACGCCGTCTGGGCGCTCCAGAACTACGGCTTCCAGGCCGTCATCTCCTCCCGCTTCGCCGACATCTTCCGCGGCAACTCGCTGAAGAACGGCCTGCTGACCGTCGTCCTCCCGCAGGAGACGGTGGACGCCCTCTGGGAGCTGACCGAGGCCGACCCGACCGCCGAGATCACCGTCGACCTGGAGGCCCGCAAGGTCCTGGCCGCCGGGATCGACGCCGACTTCGAGCTCGACGAGAACGCCCGCTGGCGTCTGCTGAACGGACTCGACGACATCAGCCTCACCCTTCAGAACGAAGCCGACATCGCGGCCTACGAGGCGGCTCGGCCGTCCTTCAAGCCCCGTACAATTACGGTCTGAGCAGCGCTTTTCCAAGACTGCGCCCCCCACCGGTCGGTGGGGGGCGCAGTCGCTTGTTGAGACCCTGTCGGGCGACAACTCGCCCTAGATGGCACAATCGGTGCATGGAACGCGACAGCCAACTCGAGCTCTACGAGGCAGTCGCCGCCCGATTGAAGGAAGCGCACACAAGGGTGCGCTCACTGCAAGTCCCGGAGGGCGTAAGGATGGCGCTGTCCCGGAAGCTGCTGGTCGTCACGGCCGCGGCGAAGCACGATCTCAAGGACGCGGCGACGCGTCTGGACCGGTTGATGAAGGACCTCGACGAGGGCCGATTCCCAGAGGACGACTGACACCAGGAACTCCGCAACGGAACTTCTGCGTTGCGGCACTAGGGTGATTAGACCGTTTCGTGTTTGATTTGCGGTATATACATGCCTAACGTGCGAAAAAGCTTGAACACTTTCGTTCCGGCAATGTCTCCGAAGGGGAAGACGTGAACAAGGCGCAGCTCGTAGAAGCGATTGCCGACAAGATGGGCGGTCGCCAGCAGGCCGCCGATGCCGTCGACCACGTGCTCGACGCCATCGTGCGTGCCGTGGTCGCGGGCGACCGGGTCTCGGTCACGGGTTTCGGCTCGTTCGAGAAGGTCGACCGCCCGGCCCGCTACGCCCGCAACCCGCAGACGGGTGAGCGGGTCCGGGTCAAGAAGACCTCCGTCCCGCGCTTCCGTGCGGGTCAGGGCTTCAAGGACCTGGTCAGCGGCTCGAAGAAGCTCCCCAAGGGCGGCGAGGTCTCCGTCAAGAAGGCCCCCAAGGGCAGCCTCACCGGTGGCGCCTCCGCGACCGTGAAGAAGGCCGCCGCGAAGAAGGCCACCACCGCCAAGAAGGCCGCCGCGAAGAAGGCGACCCCGGCGAAGAAGGTCACGGCCGCCGCCGCCAAGAAGGCGACCCCGGCGAAGAAGGCCACGACGGCGGCCGCCAAGAAGGCGACCCCGGCGAAGAAGGCCACGACGGCGGCCGCCAAGAAGGCGACCCCGGCGAAGAAGGCCACCACGGCCGCCGCCAAGAAGGTCACCAAGGCCGCGGCGAAGAAGACCGCGCCGGCCGCGAAGAAGGCCACGGCGACGAAGGCGCCCGCCAAGAAGACGACGGCGCGCAAGACCACCGCCAAGAAGACCGCCGCCAAGAAGTAGGACGCGCGGTACCGACCCGCCGGGCCGGGCTCCCCTCGGGGGAGCCCGGCCCGCGGCGTGTCCCTTCCCGGATCAGAACGTCTGCAGCGTCACCAGGGTGATCCGGAGCCCCGAGCCCGACGTGCCCGGCTCGGTCTCGATCCGCACCCGCTGCCCCGGCCGCAGCAGCCGGAGCCCGCCCGCCTCGAAGGCCTCCGCCCCGAACTCCACGGGGGTGCCGTCGTCGAGCAGCACACTGCCGCTGCGGGTCTCGGGGTCGTACGTGAACGCGGTCGCCTGCATGGACCGCAGCCTATCCGGCCGCCGTCAGCCACCGGGCGGCCGTCCGCGGACCGAGCCCCAGCGCCAGGGCCTCCGCCAGATCCTCCCCGGTGTCCACGTCCCGGCGTACGGAATCCACCCCGGCGAGCAGGATTTCCACCGCTCCCGAAGACAAATGCCGCAGCCTCGACGCACCCCCGAATGCCGGTTCCAATTCCACCCCCGGACCCGCCGAGAGGAATGTCGTACCTATTTCGGCGGCATCCGCGAGAAATGCTCTCGGAAATTTCCCGGCCGCGTCCAGGACCCGGGTCAGCTCCGCCGGCCGCAGTGCCGGAAGGTCCGCGTTGAGCGCCGCCACGCGCGCGTGCGGCCGCCCGGCCCGTACGGCACGGACCCCGTGCGCGAGCGCCGCGTTGAGCCCCGCCGCCGGGGAGTCCGGCACGATCCGCGCACCCAGGGCCGCGAGCGCCGCGCCGGCCGCGGGGTCGTCCGTGACGACCGCCACATCCCGTACGCGCGCGCAGTTCAGCACCGCCGCCACGGTGTCCTCGGCGAACGCGAGCGCGAGCCGGGGGCGCAGCAGCGCCCCCGCCGCCGCGGCGAGCCTGCTCTTCGCCAGGGCGAGGGGCTTCAGGGGGACGACCAGGGACCAGTGGTCGTCGGCGTCGGTGTGCATCGGCTGCGGCGGCTTCATCGGGGCCCATTCTGTCCCGCCCACGCGGTCCGCCGGAGGTTCCGGGGCGTACGGTGTCACTCGACAGACCAGGAGCATGGGGCGACACTTGACCCCCTGCCAGCCAGTCCCCGGAGAAAGGTGTCCGAGTGCCCCGCCGCAGAATCGGCTTCTGGTACCGCCTCGCGGCGGTCATCGCCAAACCCCCCCTGGTGGTTCTGTTCAAGCGGGACTGGCGCGGTACGGAGCACATGCCGGCCGACGGCGGATTCATCACCGCGGTCAACCACAACTCCTACCTGGACCCGCTGTCCTACGCGCACTACCAGTACAACACCGGTCGCGTCCCGCGCTTCCTCGCCAAGGCGGGCCTCTTCAAGAGCGGCTTCGTCGGCACCATGCTCCGCAACACGGGCCAGATCCCCGTGTACCGCGAGACGACCGACGCGATGAACGCCTTCCGCGCCGCCGTCGACGCCATCGAGCGCGGCGAGTGCGTCGCCTTCTACCCCGAGGGCACCCTCACCCGCGACCCCGAGATGTGGCCCATGGCGGGCAAGACCGGAGCCGCGCGCGTCGCGCTGCTCACCAAGGTCCCCGTCATCCCGGTGGCCCAGTGGGGCGCCAACCTCGCGATGCCGCCGTACGCGAAGGAGAACAAGTTCCGGCTGTTCCCCCGCAAGACGCTGATCGTGCAGGCCGGCCCGCCCGTCGACCTCTCCCGCTTCGAGGGCCTGGAGCCGACGCCCGAGGTGCTCCGCGAGGCCACCGAGGTCATCATGGCCGCCATCACCGCCCTCCTGGAGGAGGTCCGCGGCGAGAAGGCGCCCGCCGAGCCGTACGACCACCGCAAGGCCCGCCTGGAGCAGCGGCGCAAGGCCGCCGAGGAGGGCACCAAGTGACCAGGGCAGCCGTCTTCGGCAACGGATCCTGGGGCACCGCCTTCGCGATGGTGCTCGCCGACGCGGGCTGCGAGGTGAGCCTCTGGGGCCGCCGGGCCGCACTCGCCGAGGAGATCAACGCCACCCGGACCAACCCCGACTACCTGCCGGGCATCGAGCTCCCGAAGGGGATCACGGCCACCGCGGATCCCGCCGAGGCCGCCGCGGACGCCGACTTCACCGTCCTCGTCATCCCCTCGCAGACCCTGCGCGGCAACCTCGCCGCCTGGAAGCCGCTGCTCGCCCGGGACACCGTCCTCGTCTCCCTCATGAAGGGCGTCGAACTCGGCACCGCCAAGCGGATGAGCGAGGTCATCACCGAGGTCGCCGACGTCCCCGCCGACCGCGTCGCCGTCCTCACCGGCCCCAACCTGGCCAAGGAGATCGCCGCCCGGCAGCCCGCCGCCGCCGTCGCCGCCTGCTCCGACGAGACGGTCGCCCAGCGGCTCCAGGCCGCCTGCATGACCCCGTACTTCCGCCCGTACACCAACACCGACGTGGTGGGCTGCGAGCTCGGCGGCGCCGTGAAGAACGTCATCGGCCTCGCCGTCGGCATCGCCAACGGCATGGGCCTCGGCGACAACTCCAAGGCCACGCTCATCACCCGCGGCCTCGCCGAGACCACCCGCCTCGGCCTCGCCATGGGCGCCGACCCGCTCACCTTCTCCGGCCTCGCGGGCCTCGGCGACCTCGTCGCCACCTGCTCCTCGCCGCTCTCCCGGAACAACACCTTCGGCACCAACCTCGGCCGCGGGATGACCCTCCAGGAGACCATCGCGGCCACCAAGCAGACCGCCGAGGGCGTCAAGTCCTGCGAGTCCGTGCTCGATCTGGCCCGCCGCCACGGCGTCGACATGCCCATCACCGAGACCGTCGTCTCGATCGTCCACGACGGCAAGCCGCCCGTCGTCGCGCTCAAGGAACTGATGTCGCGCTCGGCCAAGCCCGAGCGCCGCTGAGCCATCCGCGCGGAGGGAGTGCGGGGCGCTCAGGAGTTCGGGAGTCGCAAGGTACTCTCATCGCGATATGAGCGAGAACACCCAGAGCCCCCGCAAGCCGCGCGTGGCCGTCGTCTTCGGCGGCCGCAGCTCCGAGCACGCCATCTCCGTCGTCACGGCGGGCGCCGTCCTGAGCGCCATCGACCGGGACAAGTACGACGTGCTGCCCATCGGCATCACGACGGACGGGCGCTGGGCGCTCACCGCCGACGCCCCCGAGCGGATGGCCATCACGGACCGGAAGCTGCCCAACGTCGCCGAACTGGCCGAGTCCGAGCGGGGCGGCGTCGTCCTCCCCGTCGACCCGTCCAGCCGCGAGGTCGTCCTCACCGAGCCGGGGCAGGTCCCCACGGCCCTCGGCGAGGTCGACGTGGTCTTCCCCATGCTCCACGGCCCGTACGGCGAGGACGGCACCCTCCAGGGCCTCCTGGAGCTCTCCGGCGTCCCCTACGTCGGCGCGGGCGTCCTCGCCTCCGCCGTCGGCCAGGACAAGGAGTACATGAAGCGGATCTTCGTCTCCTACGGCCTGCCCGTCGGCCCGTACGAGGTCATCCGGCCGCGCGAGTGGGAGCAGAACCCCGCCGCCGCCCGCAAGAAGATCGTCGAGTTCGCCGCCGACCACGGCTGGCCGCTCTTCGTGAAGCCGGCCCGCGGCGGCTCCTCCATGGGCATCACCAAGGTCGACGACCTCTCGGGCCTGGACGAGGCCATCGAGGAGGCCCGCCGCCACGACCCCAAGATCCTCGTCGAGTCGCTGCTGCGCGGCCGCGAGATCGAGTGCGGCGTCCTGGAGTTCGAGGACGGCCCGCGCGCCAGCGTCCCGGCCGAGATCCCGCCGGTCACGAACCACGACTTCTACGACTTCGAGGCCAAGTACATCGACTCGGCCTCCGGCATCGTGCCCGCCCCCATCGGGGAGGAGGCCACCGCCGAGATCCAGCGCCTCGCCGTCGCCGCCTACGAGGCCGTGTCCTGCGAGGGCCTGGTCCGCGCCGACTTCTTCCTCACCGAGGACGGCGACTTCGTCATCAACGAGATCAACACCATGCCGGGCTTCACGCCCATCTCCATGTACCCGCGCATGTGGCAGGAGAGCGGCGTCAGCTACCCCGAGCTCGTCGACCGGCTCATCCAGGCCGCGCTGACCCGCTCCACGGGCCTGCGCTGACCGAGCAGCACGGCCAGGTGCCGCCGAGCCTCTCAGAGGCTCGGCGGCACGGCCTTGCGCACCGGGGCGGCGAGATCCGCGAGCGGCGTGGCGTCGTGCGCGTACCGCGCGTCCAGCGTCACCTCGACGTACGCCTTCCGGTACGTCGTGGTGAAACGGGGCCCGCCGCCCTCCGGGCGCTCCAGCATCCAGTTGACGCCGTTCGCCTCGATGGCCTGCGCCTTCGGGTCGCTCATCTTTTCGGGCCGGGGGACCCCGCAGCGCAGTACGATCGCACCGTCACCCCACCCGGCGGTCAGATCGGAGCCGGGCTCCGGGTCACTCCGCTCAAGACCCGCCACGGTGTCGGGCAGCTCCTTCGCCAGGGCCTGGCAGAAGGACGCCTCCGCCGGCGGCGGACTTGGCACCACGACGGACGCCGAGGCGTCCGGCGAGGAGCAGCCGGCGGCGGCCGACATCAGGACGGCGGCCGCGACGGCGGCGGGCAGGCCGAAGGGCCGGTGGGAAGACGTCACCGGCCAAGCGTAGACGGGGGCTACAGATGAACGACCGGGCAGGTGAGGGTGCGCGTGATGCCGTCCACTTGCTGGACCTTGGCGACCACCATGCGGCCCAGCTCATCGACGGTGTCCGCCTGCGCGCGCACGATCACGTCGTACGGACCGGTCACGTCTTCGGCCTGGATGACCCCCGGGATCTTGGAGATGGTGTCGGCGACGGTCGACGCCTTGCCCACCTCGGTCTGGATGAGGATGTACGCCTGAACCACGGAACCTCCAGGGCGACCACGAGGATCTTGTGGGAGAAAGGGACGCCACGGTACCGCGTCGCCGCGGGCCACGGGGAGACCCGCGCGTCCGGAGGCGCTCGGGGTGTGGCGTACGCAGGACAGAAGTTGACGGTCTACTTGACGGTACCCAGCACGGTGACGGCCCGCGACCCGCGGCGCGCCCAGACGCGCCCCCGCCCGCTCGCCGGCACGAAGACACGAGGTGAGACGCGGTGAAGGGCACAGTCGGAGAGCTGGGCGAGTTCGGGCTCATCAGAGAGCTCACGTCCCGGCTCACCTCCACCCCGGCGGTACGGATCGGCCCAGGTGACGACGCCGCGGTCGTCTCCGCCCCCGACCGGCGCGTGGTGGCCAGCACGGACATCCTCCTCGAAGGACGTCACTTCCGCCGGGACTGGTCGACGGCGTACGACGTCGGCCGCAAGGCCGCCGCGCAGAACCTCGCCGACATCGCCGCGATGGGCGCGGTCCCCACCGCGCTCCTCCTCGGCCTCGTCGTACCCGCCGAATTGCCTGTGACATGGCCCACGGAACTGATGGACGGCCTGCGCGATGAATGTCAGGTCGCGGGCGCCGCGGTGGTCGGCGGCGACGTCGTCCGCGGCGACACGATCATGGTCTCCATCACCGCCCTCGGCGATCTGCGCAACCACGACCCGGTCACCCGCGGCGGCGCCCAGCCCGGCGACGTCGTCGCCTACACCGGCTGGCTCGGCTGGTCCGCCGCCGGATACGCGGTCCTCTCCCGCGGCTTCCGCTCCCCGCGCGCCTTCGTCGAGGCCCACCGCCGCCCCGAGCCGCCCTACCACGCGGGCCCGGCCGCCGCGGGACTCGGCGCCACCGCCATGTGCGACGTCAGCGACGGCCTCATCGCCGACCTCGGGCACATCGCCGAGGCCAGCAAGGTCCGCATCGACCTGCGCTCCGGCCTCATCGACATCCCCACCCAGATGAACGACATCGGCCAGGCCGTCGGCGTCGACCCCATGCAGTGGGTGCTCACCGGGGGAGAGGACCACGCCATCGTGGCCACCTTCCCGCCGGACGTGAAGCTCCCCGCCCGCTGGAAGGTCATCGGAGAGGTCCTCCACCCCTCGGCGCTGCCGCAGGTCACCGTGGACGGCGCGCCCTGGCACAGCGTGGGCGGCTGGGACCACTTCGGAGAGACGGAGTGAATCCGCCCCTCGTGCTCACCGTCGCCGGATCCGACTCCGGCGGCGGCGCCGGCATCCAGGCCGACCTGAAGACGATGCTCGCGCTCGGCGTCCACGGCATGAGCGTGCTCACCGCCGTCACCGCCCAGAACTCGCGGGGCGTCCAGGGTGTCTGGGAGCTCCCCGTGGAGGCCGTGCGCGCCCAGTACCGGGCCGTCGTCGACGACATCGGCGTCCAGGCCGTGAAGACCGGCATGCTGGCCACGGCCGCCCTCGTGGAGACCGTGGCCGAGCTCCTCGCCTCCGTGGAGGCCCCCGTGGTCGTCGACCCGGTCGGGGTCTCCAAGCACGGCGACCCGCTGCTCGCGGAGGCCGCGCTCGAATCCGTCCGTACGAGGCTGCTGCCGGTCGCGACCGTCGCCACGCCCAACCTGGACGAGGTGACGCAGCTCACGGGCGTGGTCGTCGAGGACGAGAGCGGAATGCGGCGGGCGGCCGAGGCGATCCTCGCGTACGGGCCGCGCTGGGCGCTGATCAAGGGCGGCCACCTTCCCGGAGGCCTCACCGAGGCCGTGGACCTGCTCACGGACGGCACCGAGGAGCACTGGCTGCGCGCCCCGCGCCACGACAACCGGCACACCCACGGGACGGGCTGCACGCTCGCCTCGGCGGTCGCCTCCGGGCTCGCCAAGGGCCTGCCGGTGCCGGAGGCCGTAGGGCAGGCGAAGGAGTACGTGACGGGGGCCATCGCCGCCGGATTCGCCCTGGGCGCGGGCATCGGCCCGGTCGACCACGGCTGGCGGTTCGGCGCCTGATCTTCTTCAGGGCATGGCAAAAGGCCGGTTCACCGAGGTGAACCGGCCTTTCAAGGCAACCGCAGGGGCTGCGCTACGACAGAACGTCGCGATTAGCGCGAGACCTTGCCGGCCTTGATGCACGAGGTGCAGACGTTGAGCCGCTTCGGCGTCCGACCGACCACGGCACGCACGCGCTGGATGTTCGGGTTCCAGCGACGGGACGTACGGCGGTGCGAGTGCGAAATGTTGTTGCCGAAGCCCGGCCCCTTGCCGCAGACGTCGCAGTTGGCAGCCACGGGTCACTCCAAAGACTTCAGAATTACAGTGAAATCCGGCGCACCGGAATCAGGAGTCTGAAGTGGCTTGCCGGGGAACGGCCCGGTTTGAACCGGGCAACCGAAGCAGCATACAACGCCTGCTTCCGTGGAACGAAACTACCATGGTCTCCGCGGACCTCGCCCCGGGCCCTGGTCACGGGCGGGGGACCCCCGGTCTACCCTGCGGTGAGCTCACCGCCGAAGGAGGACCCCCCGTTGTCGCGAGCCCTTCAGCCTGACGAGGAGCTCGTCGAGCTCGACGCCGCAGCGGTCCGGACCTGGTGCGCGCGGACCCTCGACGCCCTCGGGCAGGAGCGCGAGGCGATCGACGCGATCAACGTCTACCCGGTCGCGGACGGGGACACCGGCACCAACCTGTACCTGACCGCCGAGGCCGCCCACCAGGCCGTCGAAGCCGTCTTCGCCGCCTCCGCGCCCGACACCGCCGAGACCGTACGAGCCATGGCCCACGGCGCCCTCCTCGGCGCCCGGGGCAACTCCGGCACCATCCTCGCCCAGCTCCTGCGCGGCATGGCCGCCGTCCTCGCCGAAGGACGTGACGGTGATCACCTCGCCCGCGCCCTCGCCGAGGCCTCCGACGCCGCGCGGCGGGCCGTCGCCCACCCCGTGGAGGGCACCGTCCTCACCGTCGCCGCCGCCGCCGCGGACGGCTGCGCGGGCGGCGGCACCCTCGCGGACGTGGCCGCCCGGGCCCACGACGGGGCCAGGGCCGCCCTGGCGGCGACCCCCGGCCAGCTGGACGTGCTCGGCCGTGCCGGGGTCGTGGACGCCGGCGGACGCGGCCTGGTCGCCGTCCTCGGGGCACTCCTGGAGACGGTGACGGGCCGGGCGCCGGACCGCGAGTGGACCACGAGCGGGTGGGTGCCGGACCGCGAGTGGACCGGGAGCGGCAGGGCACGGGACCGCGTCGGGACCACGGCCGGGCAGGCGCAGGACGGCCTCGGTACCGCGGCCGGTCGGGCACGGGACGGTGCCGGGACCACGGGCGGTCGGACGCAGGACGGCATCGGGACCACGAACGGGCGGGTGCAGGACCGCGTCGGGACCTCGGCCGGGCGGGTGCAGGACGGCGCGGAGACCGCCCCGGGAGGGGTGCGGCTCCTCGGCGACCCCCGGGTCGTCCCCGCCGCCTCCGAGGGGCCCTGCGACACCGAGGCCGGGCCCGCCTACGAGGTGATCTACCTCCTGGAGGCCGAGGACGCGGCCGTGGACCTGCTGCGGGCCCGGCTCGACGCCCTCGGCGACTCCCTCGTCGTCGTCGGCGGCGACGGGCTGTGGAACGTCCACGTCCACGTCGACGACGCGGGCGCCGCCGTCGAGGCGGGCATCGAGGCCGGCCGGCCCCACCGCATCCGCATCACCCACTTCGCGGCCGACGCGGCCGCCGCCACCGCGCGCGGGGAACGCGCCCAGCGGGCCGTCGTCGCCGTCGTCCCCGGCGAGGGCCTCGCCGGACTCTGCGCCGAGGCCGGCGCGACCACGGTCCGCGCCAGGCCCGGCGAACCGCCCGCCGGCGAGGAACTCGTCGAGGCGATCCGGCGGGCGCACGCGCGCGAGGTGGTCCTCCTGCCCAACGACACCGAGCTGCGCCAGACCGCGGCCGCCGCCGCCGAACGCGCCAGGGCCGAGGGCATCCGCGTCGCCCTCATCCCGACCCGGGCCGCCGTCCAGGGCATCGCCGCCCTCGCCGTCCACGAACCCGACCGGCGCTTCGACGAGGACGTCGTCGCCATGACCGCCGCCGCCGGAGCCACCCGCTACGCCGAACTCGCCGTCGCCGAACGCCAGTCCTTCACCTCGGCCGGCGTCTGCCAGGCCGGCGACGTCCTCGGCCTCATCGAGGGAGACGTCGCCGTCATCGGCAAGGACCTGACCGAGACCGCCCGCACCGTCCTGGACCGCATGCTCTCGGCGGGCGGCGAACTCGTCACCCTCGTCGTCGCCGACGACACCCCGCCCGGCCTCGCCCCCGACCTCGAACGCCACGTCCGGCGCGGCTACCTGGCCGTCGACACCACCACGTACCACGCGGGCGCGGGGGCCCCGCCCCTGCTCATCGGGGTGGAATAGGAGCCGGTACCGGCGGTTGTCCACAGGCTTCGGCACGACTGTCGGTCCCGTGGTCTTCAATGGAAGGCGTGCCCGCGCTCGACGAACCACTCAGCAAGCAGTCCCTCGGCCCCGCCACCTGCAAGGTCCTGGCCGAGGCGCTCGACCTGCACACGGTCGGCGACCTGCTCCACCACTACCCCCGCCGGTACGCCGAGCGCGGGGAGCTGACCACCCTCGCCGACCTGCCGCTCGACGAGCACGTCACGGTGGTCGCCCAGGTCGCCGACGCCCGGGTGCTCACCTTCAACGGCTCCAAGGGACGCGGCCAGCGCCTCGAAGTGACCATCACCGACGGCAGCGGCCGCCTCCAGCTGGTCTTCTTCGGCAAGGGCGTGCACAAGCCGCACCACGACCTGCTGCCCGGCACGCGCGCGATGTTCGCCGGCAAGGTCTCGCTCTTCAACCGGCGCCTCCAGCTCGCCCACCCCTCGTACGAACTCCTCCGCGGCGACGGCGACGAGGCGGTCGGCACCTGGGCGGGCGCCCTCATCCCGATCTACCCGGCCACCACCAAGATGGAGTCCTGGAAGATCGCCAAGGCGGTCGACACCGTCCTGCCCGGCGCCGTCGACGCCGTCGACCCGCTGCCGCCCGCCCTGCGCGAGGGCCGCGGCCTCATCGACCTCCCCGACGCCCTGAACCGCATCCACCGCCCCCGTACCAAGGCGGACATCGCCGCCGCCCGCGAGCGGCTCAAGTGGGACGAGGCCTTCGTCCTCCAGGTCGCCCTGGCCCGCCGCCGGCACGCCGACACCCAACTGCCCGCCGTCGCCCGGAGACCGGCACCCGGCGGCATCCTCGACGCCTTCGACGCCAAGCTGCCCTTCACCCTCACCGAGGGCCAGACGAAGGTCTCGGCGGAGATCTTCGACGACCTCGCCACCGAGCACCCCATGCACCGCCTCCTCCAGGGCGAGGTCGGTTCGGGCAAGACGATGGTGGCCCTGCGCGCCATGCTCGCCGTCGTCGACTCCGGCGGCCAGGCCGCGATGCTCGCCCCCACCGAGGTCCTCGCCCAGCAGCACCACCGGTCCATCACCGAGATGATGGGCGAGCTCGCCGAGGGCGGCATGCTCGGCGCGGCCGAGCGCGCCACCAAGGTCGTCCTGCTCACCGGCTCCATGGGCGCCGCCGCCCGCCGTCAGGCCCTGCTCGACCTGGTCACCGGCGAGGCCGGCGTCGTCATCGGCACGCACGCGCTGATCGAGGACAAGGTCCAGTTCCACGACCTCGGCCTGGTCGTCGTCGACGAGCAGCACCGCTTCGGCGTCGAGCAGCGCGACGCCCTCAGGGGCAAGGGGAAGCAGCCCCCGCACCTCCTCGTCATGACCGCCACCCCCATCCCGCGCACGGTCGCCATGACCGTCTTCGGCGACCTGGAGACCTCCGTCCTCGACCAGCTGCCCGCCGGCCGCTCGCCGATCGCCAGCCACGTCGTCCCCGCCGCCGACAAGCCGCACTTCCTCGCGCGGGCCTGGGAGCGGGTCCGCGAGGAGGTCGGGAACGGCCACCAGGCGTACGTCGTCTGCCCCCGCATCGGCGACGAGGAGGACCAGAAGAAGAAGTCCAAGGCGTCCCCCGAGGACGAGGCCGAGAAGCGCCCGCCGCTCGCCGTCCTCGACGTCGCCGAGAAGCTCGGCGCCGGCCCCCTCGCGGGCCTGCGGATCGCCGTCCTCCACGGCCGCATGCACCCCGACGACAAGGACGACGTCATGCGCCGCTTCGCCGCCGGCGAGCTCGACGTCCTCGTCGCCACCACCGTCATCGAGGTCGGCGTCAACGTGCCCAACGCCACCGCGATGGTGATCATGGACGCCGACCGCTTCGGCGTCTCCCAGCTCCACCAGCTCCGCGGCCGCGTCGGCCGGGGCTCCGCCCCCGGCCTCTGCCTCCTCGTCAGCGAGATGCCCGAGGCCAGCCCCGCCCGGCAGCGGCTCAACGCCGTCGCCACCACCCTCGACGGCTTCGAGCTCTCCCGCATCGACCTCGAACAGCGGCGCGAGGGCGACGTCCTCGGCCAGGCCCAGTCCGGCGTCCGCTCCTCCCTGCGGGTGCTCACCGTCATCGACGACGAGGAGGTCATCGCCGCCGCCCGCGAGGAGGCCACCGCCCTCGTCCTCGCCGATCCCGACCTCGAATCCCACCCGGGCCTGCGCACCGCGCTCGACGCCCTCCTGAGCGAGGAGCGGGAGGAGTACCTCGACAAGGGCTGAGAAGGGATGGGCTCCCCTCATCGGCCATATCCTGGGACGTACGCATTGGACGACGCAGGACGAGGACACCGATGACCCGCGTGATCGCCGGTACCGCCGGCGGACGGCGCCTGGCCGTGCCCCCCGGCAACGGCACCCGCCCCACCTCCGACCGGGCACGGGAAGGCCTCTTCTCCACCTGGGAGTCGTTCCACGGCCTGGAGGGGGCCCGGGTCGCCGACCTGTACGCGGGCTCCGGCGCCGTCGGCCTCGAAGCCCTCTCCCGGGGCGCCGACCACGCCCTCCTCGTCGAGGCCGAGCCCCGCGCCGCGAAGACGATCCGGGACAACATCCGGTCGATCGGCCTGCCCGGAGCCGAGCTCCGCACCGGCAAGGCCGAGCAGATCGTGACGGGACCGGCCCCGGCCGACCCGTACGACCTGGTCTTCCTCGACCCGCCGTACGCGGTCACGGACGACGATCTTCGCGAGATTCTCCTCACACTGCGCTCGGGGGGCTGGCTGAGCGAGGATGCCCTCGTCACCGTGGAGCGCAGCACCCGAGGCGGGGAGTTCGGCTGGCCGGCCGGATTCGAGGCCCTGCGGTCCCGTCGCTACGGCGAGGGAACGTTTTGGTACGGTCGCGCCGCCTCTACGTGCGACGACGCACGATGACCGGACCGGAGAGCGAGGGACCCAAGTTGCGCCGCGCCGTCTGTCCGGGGTCATTCGACCCCATCACCAACGGACACCTCGACATCATCGCCCGAGCCTCCAAGCTGTACGACGTCGTGCACGTCGCGGTGATGATCAACCAGTCGAAGAAGGGCCTCTTCACGGTCGACGAGCGGATCGAGCTGATCCGCGAGGTCACCGCCGACTTCGGCAACGTCGAGGTGGAGTCCTTCCACGGACTGCTCGTCGACTTCTGCAAGCAGCGAGACATCCCCGCGATCGTCAAGGGTCTGCGGGCGGTCAGCGACTTCGACTACGAGCTGCAGATGGCCCAGATGAACATCGGCCTCTCGGGCGTGGAGACCCTGTTCGTCCCCACCAACCCGACCTACAGCTTCCTCTCCTCCTCCCTGGTCAAGGAGGTCGCGGCCTGGGGCGGCGACGTCTCGCACCTGGTCCCGCCGACGGTCCTTCCCCGGCTGACCGAACGGCTCGCGCAGAAGTAGACGCGGAAGCGGGCGCGAAGTGACACGCGGCCACCACCGCTGACGCTCCGTCACCTGGTGTCGGACGGGCGCCGACTGCCCTTACAGTCGTCCCGTCCGTCTCCATCCAGCTGTAGAGAGTGGCGAGCACCAGGTGGACGTGCAGAAGAAGCTCGACGAGATCGTCGCGACCGTGCAGGGCGCCCGCTCCATGCCCATGTCGGCATCCTGCGTGGTCAACCGCGCCGAGCTGCTCTCCCTGCTCGAAGAGGTACGTCAGGCCCTGCCCGACTCCCTCGCCCAGGCCCGGGAACTGATCGGCGGCCGCGAGCAGATGGTCGAGCAGGCCCGCCAGGAGGCCGAGCGGATCATCGAGGCCGCCCACGCCGAGCGGGGCTCGATCGTCTCCGACACCCAGGTCGCCCGCGAGTCGCAGGAGGAGGCCGACCGGATCCTCGCCGAGGCCCGCCGCGAGGCCGAGGAGGTCAAGGCCGAGGCCGACGACTACGTCGACTCCAAGCTCGCCAACTTCGAGGTCGTCCTCAACAAGACCATCGGCTCCGTCGACCGCGGGCGCGAGAAGCTCCTCGGCCGCGGCCCGGGCCTCGACCAGGACGGCTACGCCGACGCGGACGCCCCCGAGTACAGCGCCGACCCGCAGACCCTGATCCAGCGGGCCGACGAGTACGTGGACGCCAAGCTGGGCGCCTTCGAGGCCGTCCTCAGCAAGACCCTGGAGGCCGTCGGGCGGGGCCGGCAGAAGCTGCACGGCCGGATCGCCACGGACGCGCTCGGCGAGCACATGGCCGCGCAGGACGGCCTCGGCGGCGCGGTGCACACCAGCGACGCGGACTACCTGGCCGGGCTCGCGGAGCTCTCCGACCCCGAGCCGGCCCAGCCCCAGGCCCCGCAGGTCCCCGCGCAGCAGCCCGACCCGTACGGCTACCCGCAGCAGCCCCAGCAGGACCCCGCCTACGGCTACCAGCAGCAGGACGCCTATGCGTACCAGCAGCAGGACCCCTACGCGTACCAGGGGCAGCAGTACGGCTACGAGCAGCAGCAGTACGACCCCCAGGCCCCGGTGCACGCCCAGCCGCAGCAGGCCGCCGCGCTCGACGAGACCAGCTTCTTCGACACGAGCATGATCGACCTGGAGCAGCTGCGCAGGTACGAACAGGGACAGTAAGGGGCACGGGGCCCGGATTGGGCCCTGAGCGAAGCGTCCAGTATCCTGGCTCTTCGGTCGCGCTATGTCCGCGATCCTTGCTGCCCACGTCTGGCAGCCTCCTCTACGCCGCAGAACGATCCGAAAGCAGGAAGAGCCCTGAGCACGCGCCTCGACCACCGCAATCCCCTCGTGTTCGACACACACGAGCTGGGGCGGCGTCCTGGTGCCCTCCAGCGGCTCTCGCGTTCGGTCGAGGCGCCCGGTGCGCTCGGCGTCGAAGGAGTCATCGGAGTGCCCCAGGGCTCTCCGGTGGACATCGATCTCCGTCTTGAGTCGGTCATGGAAGGGGTGCTTGTCACAGGCACCGCCCGTGCATCGGCCGAGGGGGAGTGCGTAAGGTGTCTGGAGCCCGTCGAGCTCGAGCTCGACGTGGACTTCCAGGAGATGTTCTCGTACCCCGACTCCGACGACCGGGGCCGCTCCAAGGCGGCCGCGGACGACGAGGCCGAGGACGACGAGGACATGATCCCCCTCGAGGACGGCATGTTCGACCTCGAACCCTTGCTGCGTGATGCGGTGGTGCTCGCACTGCCGATGCAGCCGGTGTGCCGGGAGGACTGTGAGGGTCTGTGCTCCGAGTGCGGAGTCAACCTGAACGAGAACCCGGACCACCACCATGACGCCGTCGACATCCGTTGGGCGGCACTGCAGGGACTCGCCGGTTCGCTGGGAACCGATGAGAAGGACAACATGAGCGGCAAAGCCTCTGACGGGGACGTCCGAAGCGCCGCCGAGAAGCAGGAGAAGTAGCCGTGGCTGTTCCGAAGCGGAAGATGTCGCGCAGCAACACGCGCCACCGCCGGTCGCAGTGGAAGGCTGCGGTCCCCACCCTGGTTTCGTGTGAGCGTTGCCAGGAGCCGAAGCTGCAGCACATCGCGTGCCCGAGCTGCGGCACCTACAACAAGCGCCAGGTCCTCTCGGTCTGAGTGGCTGGTGAGAGGCACGATGTCTGAGAACATCAGCGCAGCCTCGTCCCACACGCTTCTGGAAGGGCGGCTCGGGTATCAGCTCGAGTCCGCCCTTCTGGTGCGTGCGCTGACCCACCGCTCGTACGCGTACGAGAACGGCGGTCTGCCCACCAACGAGCGTCTGGAGTTCCTCGGGGACTCCGTGCTCGGTCTGGTGGTCACGGACACGCTGTACCGCACCCACCCCGACCTGCCGGAGGGCCAGCTGGCCAAGCTCCGGGCCGCGGTGGTCAACTCGCGTGCGCTGGCGGAGGTCGGCCGCGGCCTCGAACTCGGCTCCTTCATCCGGCTCGGCCGGGGCGAAGAGGGCACGGGCGGCCGGGACAAGGCGTCCATCCTCGCCGACACCCTTGAAGCGGTGATCGGCGCGGTCTATCTCGACCAGGGCCTCGACGCGGCGTCCGAGCTGGTGCACCGGCTCTTCGACCCGCTGATCGAGAAGTCCTCGAACCTCGGTGCCGGCCTGGACTGGAAGACCAGCCTCCAGGAGCTCACCGCGGCCGAGGGTCTGGGTGTCCCGGAGTACCTCGTCTCCGAAGAGGGTCCGGACCACGAGAAGACCTTTACTGCTGCCGCCCGCGTCGGTGGTGTCTCGTACGGCACCGGCACCGGCCGCAGCAAGAAGGAAGCGGAACAGCAGGCGGCGGAGTCCGCGTGGCGCGCGATCCGCGCGGCCGCCGACGAGCGCGCGGCGAAGGCCAAGGCCGACGCCGACGAGCCGGCCGGGAAGGACGGGGCCGCTCCGGCCACCGCCTGACCGCGACCCCGCGCTCCTTCGAGCGGAGTCTCCCCGCCCGCCCCCTCCAGGGGCGGGCGGAGCCGTTTCCGGGGAACCCCCGGGCGGTAGGCTGGCCGGACCACCCCTGAGCCCCTTCGGAGGAGTCCCGTGCCCGAGCTGCCCGAGGTCGAGGTCGTACGGCGCGGTCTGGAGCGCTGGGTCGCCGGACGGACCGTGGCCGAGGTCGAGGTGCTGCACCCGAGGGCCGTACGACGCCACCCGGCGGGCGGCGAGGACTTCGCGGCCCGGCTGAAGGGGCAGCGCTTCGAGGTCGCGCGACGGCGCGGGAAGTACCTGTGGCTGCCGCTCGCGGAGACCGGGACCTCCGTCCTGGGCCACCTCGGCATGAGCGGTCAGCTCCTCGTCCAGCCGGAGGACGCCCCGGACGAGAAGCACCTGCGCATCCGCGTCCGCTTCGACGACTCCGCCGGCACCGAGCTCCGCTTCGTCGACCAGCGCACCTTCGGCGGCCTCTCGCTCCACGACCAGACCCCCGACGGGCTCCCGGACGTCATCGCGCACATCGCCCGCGACCCGCTGGACCCGGAGTTCGACGACGGCGCCTTCCAGAGCGCGCTGCGACTGCGCCGTACGACGATCAAGCGGGCGCTGCTCGACCAGTCGCTGATCAGCGGCGTCGGGAACATCTACGCGGACGAGGCGCTCTGGCGGTCGAAGCTGCACTACGACCGCCCGACGGCCACCCTGACCCGCCCGCGCTCGGCCGAACTGCTCGGCCACGTCCGGGACGTGATGAACGCGGCGCTCGACGCCGGCGGCACCAGCTTCGACAGCCTCTACGTGAACGTCAACGGCGAATCCGGCTACTTCGACCGCTCGCTCGACGCGTACGGCCGCGAGGACGAGCCCTGCCGCCGCTGCGGCACCCCGATGCGGCGGCGGGCCTGGATGAACCGGTCCAGCTACTTCTGCCCCCGCTGTCAGCGCCCGCCGCGCTCCACCGTCTGACCGCTCAGGCGGTGGCGGGGGCCGCGCGCTCCGCGTCGTACCTCTCGCGCGCCGCCTCCACCTGCGGCATCCGCCCCTCCACCAGTTCGATCAGCCCGATCAACCGCTCCGCGACCTCACGGCCGAGCGGAGTGAGCCGGTAATCGACCCGCGGCGGATTCGTGGGCCGGGCCTCCCGGTGGACGAGGCCGTCACGCTCCAGCGCGTGCAGGGTCTGCGACAGCATCTTCTCGCTCACCCCGTCGACCCGCCGCCGCAACTCGTTGAACCGGAGCGTCCCCTCGTACAGGGCCCCCATCGTCAGGCTGCCCCACCGGCCCGTCACATGCTCCAGCGTCCCGCGCGAAGGACAGGCCCGCGCGAACACGTCGTAGGCGAGGTCGTCAGTCATGTCCCCACGGTACCGCGCGGACGCTTCCCTCCGGCTTGCGCTGTCGAAAAGTAAGTTCCTGTCGGGCGGCCGGGGTGGCCGGGGCGGTCCGGGCGGCCCGCAGGCATGTGCAGGGCTCTGACCCGCGGGAATCTCAGTAACCGAAGTCCTGGGTCCACCAGGGGCCGCCGTCGCCGAAGACCACGCCGACGCCCATCGTCGTGAAGTCGCAGTTCAGGATGTTGGCGCGGTGGCCGTCGCTGTTCATCCAGGAGGCCATCACCGCGGCCGCGTCGACCTGGCCGCGGGCGATGTTCTCGCCGCCCATGCCGGTGATGCCCGCCTGCTGGGCCCGGACCCAGGGAGTGTCGCCGTCGGGGTCCGTGTGGTCGAAGAAGCCGCGGGTGGCCATGTCGGCGCTGAAGGCGCCGGCGAGGGCCGCGAGCTGGGTGCTCGGGCGGACCGGGGTGCAGCCGACCTTGGCGCGTTCGGTGTTGACCAGGCGGAGGACCTCGGCCTCGGCGGCTTCGCCGCGGTCGGCGGTGGAGGTGACGGGGGCCCGCGTGGTCGGCGCCGCCGTGGTGGGGGCCGGCTTCGGGGCGGGTGCCTCGGTGGTGGGTGCGGCCGTGGTCGCGGTCGGTACGGGCTTCGCCGTGGGCGTGGCCGTCTTCGTGGGGGTCGGCTTCGGCTTCGGCTTCGGGGTGGCCTTCGGGCTCGGCTTCGTGGACGGGGTCGCCGAGCGGGCGGGGGAGGCGCCGGTCCTGCCCGTGCCCGTCGCGGTGCCGGCCGGGGTCTGCGTGGCGCCGCCCTGCGTCGTCAGCTCCGGGGCCTGTCGGGTCTGGACCTGGCGCTCGCTCGTGGCGGCGCTGCTGCCGACGGTGAAGGTGTCCCCGCCGGGGAGCAGGCCCGAGGCGACGGCGACGGCGCCGACCGCGACCGCCGCGGAGGCGCCGAGCAGGCCGGTGCGCACGGGCCGCCGGCGGCGGGCACCCCGGTGCGGGCTGCCCGCACCGGCCGCGTAGTCTTCTGCGGCGGGTGCGGCGCCGGAGCGACGGTGGCGTCCCATCTGCTCTGCCTTCCTCTGCTGGCTCTTTGCAGGCCTTTGCTGATCTTTGCTGCCGGTGTCGTTCCGGGATCGGCAGTCGAACGGCGCGCGCCCGAACGGGTGAGGCCTGTTCGGTCGGGACCTTACGCCATGAGAAGCAGGGGCGATGTGCTCATCTGGCAATCCGCCCGCTAGCGTGCAGCCATGAGTGACGACGTACGGATGACCGCCTGGGTGCGCGGCCGGGTACAGGGAGTGGGCTTCCGCTGGTTCACCAGGGCAAACGCCTTGGAGATCGGCAGCCTGGTGGGCTTCGCCCTGAACCTCGACGACGGCCGGGTGCAGGTGGTGGCCGAGGGACCGCGTGAGAATTGCCACCGTCTGCTCGACTGGCTCCGGTCCGCCGACACACCCGGACGAGTGGACGGCGTCACTGAGATCTGGGACACCCCACGCGGCGGCTACGACGGCTTCGCCATCCGCTGACGATCACGCTCCGCGACCCCGCCCGGTGACCGAGAGCGGCACCGGGCGGACGCGCGGTAACAGGGGTGTGACCAGCGAACCGTTTGATGGTTGTCAAGTCAGGTCGGGCGTGCAAGGCTGCCCGGTAAGGATGATCGCGACGCCCCCGAGGCACCGAGTTCGAAGGCCCCGCCGCCCGTTGAGCGGCCGTGGACTCCTCGGTAGCCCTTCAAACGGGGCGTGATCGTGTTGACCGTCAAACTTTTTGGTGAGACTCTGGAAGCCCCGCGCACCTTAGCTGTTTGGCAGTGGAACCGGCACGACAAGCAGTACTGCCGAGCACCGCGGGTGCGAATCCCTCACGACCCACACCGCTTCGGTCGGTCACTCATTGTGGAGGACCATCCATCATGGCAAAGGCGCTTCTCGGTTACGTCGGCGGCTCCGACCCGCGACTCCTCGCCGAGATGCGACGGCTTCAGCAGCGCGTCCAGGACCTCGAATCCGAGCTGGTACGGATCCAGTCCGAGAACGACACGCTCGCCGCTGCCGCCGCTCAGCACCAGGGAGAGTCGCTGCTGAACAGCATCGACCTCGACGTACCCCAGGCAGAGCCTGCGCTCACCTGACAACCCAGCCCCCAGGGGCCAGGTGGAAAGCATTCTCGTCGGCGCAGCCGGACACCCACACCCAGCTGATCGTGCGGAACGACGCACGTGCGCGACAGCTGGACACGCAAGGGGCGCCTCGGCGTCCCTTCTTTCTTTCACCCGTCGTTTCCCCCGTGTACCACCCCTCCTCATCCGAGGATCTGCCCCACGTCATCGCGGGTGAAACGCACGGACCCCGGTAGAGTCCCCGGAGTGCACCTCAAGGCCTTGACGCTCCGTGGATTCAAATCGTTCGCCTCGGCGACCACGCTGCGGTTCGAACCCGGAATCACCTGCGTCGTGGGCCCCAACGGATCGGGCAAGTCCAATGTCGTGGACGCCCTGTCCTGGGTCATGGGCGAGCAGGGCGCCAAGTCGCTGCGCGGCGGCAAGATGGAGGACGTCATCTTCGCCGGCACGACCGGGCGCCCCCCGCTCGGCCGCGCCGAGGTCTCGCTGACCATCGACAACTCCGACGGCGCCCTGCCCATCGACTACGCCGAGGTCACCCTCACCCGGATCATGTTCCGGGGCGGAAGCAGCGAGTACCAGATCAACGGCGACACCTGCCGCCTGCTCGACTTCCAGGACCTGCTCTCCGACTCCGGCATCGGACGCGAGATGCACGTCATCGTCGGCCAGGGGCAGCTCGACTCCGTGCTGCACGCCGACCCCATGGGCCGCCGCGCCTTCATCGAGGAGGCCGCCGGCGTCCTCAAACACCGCAAGCGCAAGGAGAAGGCGCTGCGGAAGCTGGACGCGATGCAGGCCAACCTCGCGCGCGTGCAGGACCTCGCCGACGAACTCCGCCGCCAGCTCAAGCCGTTGGGCCGGCAGGCCGCCGTCGCCCGCCGCGCCGTCGTCATCCAGGCCGACCTGCGCGACGCCCGGCTCCGCCTCCTCGCCGACGACCTCGTCCGCCTCCAGGAGGCGCTGACGGCCGAAGTCGCCGACGAGGCGGCCCTGCTCTCCCGCAAGGAGGCCACCGAGGGCCGGCTGCGCGCCGCCCTCGCGGAGGAGGCCGGGCTCGAAGCGGAGGCCCGCGCCCTCGTGCCCCGTCTGGAGCGCGCCCAGCAGAACTGGTACGACCTCTCCCAGCTCGCCGAGCGCGTCCGCGGCACCGTCTCCCTGGCCGACGCGCGCGTGAAGAGCGCCACCACCGCGCCCGCCGAGGAGCGCCGCGGCCGCGACCCGGAGGACCTGGAGCGGGAGGCCGCGCGCGTCCGCGAACAGGAGGCCGAGCTCGAAGCCGCCCTGGATGCCGCCGGGAGCGCCCTGGAGGACACCGTCGTCCACCGCGCCGACCTGGAGCGGACCCTCGCGGCCGAGGAGCGCCGCCTCAAGGACCTGACCCGCGCCATCGCCGACCGGCGCGAGGGCCTCGCCCGGCTCCACGGCCAGGCCGACGCCGCCCGCTCGCGCGCCGCCTCCGCCCAGGCCGAGATCGACCGGCTCGCCGCCGCCCGCGACGAGGCCGCGGAGCGCGCGGCCGCCGCCCAGGAGGAGTACGAGCAGCTCAAGGCGGAGGTCGACGGCCTCGACGCGGAGGACGGCGAGCGGAGCGAGCGGTACGAGGCCGCCCGCCGCGAACTCGCCGACGCGGAGGCCGCGCTGAGCGCCGCCCGTGAGGCCACCGCCACCGTCGAACGCCGCCGCGCCGCGACCCGCGCCCGGCACGACACCCTCGCCCTCGGACTGCGCCGCAAGGACGGCACGGACTCCCTGCTCGCCGCGGGGCTCACCGGACTCCTCGGCCCGGCGGCCGAACTCCTCACCGTCACCCCGGGATACGAGATCCCCGTCGCCGCCGCCCTCGGCGCGGCCGCCGACGCGCTCGCCGCCGACGGTCCCTCCACGGCCGCCGAAGCCCTGCGCCTGCTGCGCAAGCAGGACGCCGGTCGCGCCACCCTGATCCTGGCCGGAGCCCCCGAGCCGCAGCCCCCGGCGCCGGCCGGCGGGCGTCCGTACGCCGCCGACCTGGTCCGCGGACCCGCCGAACTCCTCGGCTCCGTACGCCGGTTGCTCGCCGGGATCGTGGTCGTCGACGACCTCGACGAGGCCGGCGAACTGGTCAGGACCCGGCCCGAGCTGACCGCCGTCACCGCCGAAGGGGACCTGCTCGGGGCACACGTCGCACGAGGCGGCTCCGCCGGCGCGCCCAGCCTCCTCGAAGTCCGTTCCTCGGTCGACGAGGCCGCCGCCGAGCTCGACGAACTGGCCGTCCGGTGCGAGGAGTCGGCCGCCGCCGAGCACGCGGCCGCCGAACGGCGCCGTACCGCCGGCGCGCGCGTCGAGGAGCTCGACGCGCGGCGCCGCGAGACCGACCGGGAGAAGTCGTCCGTCGCGCAGCGGCTCGGGCGGCTCGCCGGGCAGGCCAGGGGAGCGGCGGGGGAGGCCGAGCGGACCGCGGCGGCCGCCGCCCGCGCCCAGGAGGCCCTGGAGAAGGCCACGGCCGAAGCCGAGGAACTGGCCGAACGGCTCCTGGTGGCCGAGGAGATGCCGGCCGAGGACGAGCCCGACACCTCCACCCGCGACCGGCTCGCACTCGAAGGCTCCCACGCGCGCCAGAGCGAGATGGAGGCGCGGCTCCAGGTCCGTACCCACGAGGAGCGGGTGAAGGGACTCGCCGGACGGGCCGACTCGCTCGACCGGGCCGCCCGCGCGGAACGGGAGGCACGCGCGCGTGCCGAGCAGCGCCGGGCCCGGCTGCGCCACGAGGAGCGCGTCGCGGGCGCGGTCGCCGCGGGTGCCCGCACCCTCCTGGCCCATGCCGAGGTCTCCCTCGTCCGCGCCGAGCGGGAGCGGGCGGTGGCCGAGGCGGCGAGGACCGACCGGGAGCAGGGCCTGACGGCCGCTCGGGCCCGGGGCCGGGACCTCAAGGCCGAACTCGACAAGCTGACCGACTCCGTGCACCGGGGCGAGGTGCTCGGTGCCGAGAAGCGGCTGCGGATCGAGCAGCTGGAGGCGAAGGCGCTGGAGGAGTTCGGCGTGGAGGCGACCGCCCTGGTCGCCGAGTACGGCCCGGACCAGCCGGTGCCCCCGTCGCCGGCCGCCGACGGCGAGCCGCTCCCCGGGGACGAGGAGGGCAGGCCGTTCGTCCGTTCGGAGCAGGAGAAGCGCCTGAAGGCCGCCGAACGGGCCCATCATCAGCTCGGCAAGGTCAATCCGCTGGCCCTGGAGGAGTTCGCCGCCCTGGAGGAGCGGCACAAGTTCCTCTCGGAGCAGCTGGAGGACCTCAAGAAGACCCGTACCGATCTGCTTCAGGTCGTGAAGGAGGTCGACCTGCGCGTCGAGCAGGTCTTCACCGAGGCCTACCGGGACACCGCCCGCGAGTTCGAGGGCGTCTTCTCGCGGCTCTTCCCGGGCGGTGAGGGCCGGCTGGTCCTCACCGACCCGGACGACATGCTGACCACCGGTGTCGAGGTGGAGGCCCGCCCGCCGGGCAAGAAGGTCAAGCGCCTCTCGCTGCTCTCCGGCGGCGAGCGCTCGCTCACCGCCGTGGCGCTGCTCGTCTCGATCTTCAAGGCCAGGCCCAGCCCGTTCTACGTGATGGACGAGGTCGAGGCGGCGCTCGACGACACCAACCTCCAGCGGCTGATCGGGATCATGCGGGAGCTCCAGGAGTCCTCGCAGCTGATCGTGATCACGCACCAGAAGCGGACGATGGAGGTCGCGGACGCGCTGTACGGCGTGTCCATGCAGGGCGACGGTGTCTCGAAGGTGATCAGTCAGCGGTTGCGCTGATCATTGATCCTTCAAGTCCTGAATGTATGACCCCATCTCCTCGCTGAAAAGTCACATGACATCGACTATTGACTTCGAAACTTGAAGGCATAGTCTCTGCAACGTTGCTTTTACCTTCACGTGGTGAGCGGCGTGAAGTTGTGCGCCACTGGAAGGGCTCGCCCCCCACCGAGGAGTCCATGTGACCAGCACCGCGCAGGCGCCGACGCCGCCGCCTTCCGAAGGCCGAGCCGCTCACCCGGACCACCTCGGCCACGTCATCTTCATCACGGCCTCCGCCGCGATGGGCGGCTTCCTCTTCGGTTACGACAGCTCCGTCATCAACGGCGCCGTCGAGGCCATCCGCGACCGCTACGACATCGGCTCCGGCACCCTCGCCCAGGTCATCGCCATCGCCCTGATCGGCTGCGCCATCGGCGCCGCCACCGCGGGCCGGATCGCCGACCGCATCGGCCGCATCCGCTGCATGCGGATCTCCGCGGTGCTCTTCGCCGTCAGCGCCGTCGGCTCCGCGCTGCCCTTCGCCCTCTGGGACCTCGCCCTCTGGCGGATCATCGGCGGCTTCGCCATCGGCATGGCCTCCGTCATCGGCCCCGCGTACATCGCCGAGGTCGCCCCCGCCGCCTACCGCGGCCGCCTCGGCTCCTTCCAGCAGGCCGCGATCGTCATCGGCATCGCCATCTCCCAGCTGGTCAACTACGGCATCCTCCAGCTCGCCGGCGGCGACCAGCGCGGCGAGATCGGCGGCCTCGAGGCCTGGCAGTGGATGCTCGGCGTGATGGTCGTCCCCGCGCTCCTCTACGGCATGCTGTCCTTCGCGATCCCCGAGTCCCCCCGCTTCCTCATCTCCGTCGGGAAGACCGACCGGGCCAAGGAGGTCCTCGCCGAGGTCGAGGGTCACGGCGTCGACCTCGACCACCGCGTCGCCGAGATCGACGCGGCCATGCGCAGCGAGCACAAGTCCACCTTCAAGGACCTGCTCGTGGCCGGCAGCAGGTTCAAGCTCCTGCCGATCGTCTGGGTCGGCATCGGACTCTCGGTCTTCCAGCAGCTCGTCGGCATCAACGTCGCCTTCTACTACTCCGCGACGCTCTGGCAGTCCGTCGGCATCGACCCGTCCAGCTCGTTCTTCTACTCGTTCACCACGTCGATCATCAACATCATCGGCACCGTGATCGCGATGGTCCTGGTCGACCGCGTCGGCCGCAAGCCGCTCGCCCTCGTCGGCTCCGTCGGCATGGCGATCGCCCTGGCCTTCGAGGCCTGGGCCTTCTCCGCCGACCTCGTCGACGGCAAGCTGCCCAACACCCAGGGCGTCGTGGCCCTGGTCGCCGCCCACGTCTTCGTGCTCTTCTTCGCCCTCTCGTGGGGCGTCGTGGTCTGGGTCTTCCTCGGCGAGATGTTCCCCAACCGGATCCGCGCCGCCGCCCTCGGCGTCGCCGCCTCCGCCCAGTGGATCGCCAACTGGGCCATCACCGCCAGCTTCCCGTCCCTCGCGGACTGGAACCTCTCCGGCACCTACATCATCTACACGGTCTTCGCCGTGCTCTCGATCCCCTTCGTGCTGCGGTACGTCAAGGAGACGAAGGGCAAGGCGTTGGAGGAGATGGGCTAAACCCCGCTGCCCCTCTCCTCACCCACGGACTGCCCCGGCCCGAGGCGCTACGCCCCGAGCCGGGGCAGCACGTCGTCGCAGTACAGCCGCAGGCTCCGCCACCCCTCCTCGACCGGCATCCCGCCGCACAGCGGATGCAGGACGAGGCTCTCCAGGCCGAGCGCCAGGCACTCCTCCGGCGTCACGACCCGGTACACCCCCTCCGCCCGCAGCTCCGCCACCGTCGTCGCCGTCGACCGCACCGCCGAGGTGATGTCCTTCGACTGCCAGGAGGCGTAGGTCCGCGCCTCGTGCAGGAAGTGCTCCCCGTACTCCGCCCAGGTCCGGTCCGGGTCCTCCGACAGGTGCAGCAGCGGGGTCTCCTCGGCCGGCATCATCGTCCAGCCCTCCGTGCCGTACTCCGCGCACCGCTCCTTGTAGTACGCGTCGAGCTCCGGCAGGTGCGCGCTCGGGAAGAACGGCAGCCCGAGCCGGGCCGCCCGCCGCGCCGCCGCCCGCGAGGACCCCCCGACCAGGAGCAGCGGATGCGGCCGGGTGAACGGCCGCGGGGTGACCCGTACCGTACGGCCCTGATACGTGAACGGCTCCCCGGTCCAGGCCGCGAGCAGGGTCTCCAGGAGCAGGTCCTGGAGCTTGCCGCGCCGCCCCCAGTCGACCCCGCGCTCCTCGTACTCCTCCGGCCGGTAGCCGATCCCGGCCACCGTCACGAGCCGGCCCCCGCTCAGCAGGTCCAGGACCGCGATGTCCTCGGCGAGCCGCAGCGGATCGTGCAGCGGCCCGATGATCGCCGAGACGGTCACGGCCATCCGTCTCGTCGCCCCGAAGACCGCGCCCGCGAAGGCGAAGGGGGAGGGCAGCCAGTTGTTCCCGACGCCGTGGTGCTCCTCGGTCTGCACGGTGTCGACCCCGTGCTCGTCGGCGTACGCGGCCATGGCGAGCGCGGCCCGGTAGCGCTCCGAGAGGGACTCCGGGGTCGCGCGGGGATCGACGAGGTTGAACCGTACGACGCTGAACGGCATGGGAGGTCCCCCTTCGCTGGTGCGCGGAAGGGGGACATTATCTGACGGCGTGTCAGATGGAAACGGTCTCGCGCACTTCGGCGGGCGCCACCGGCTCGGCCGCCGGCGCCTTCTCCGCGGTCCGCGGCAGCACCGCGTACAGCAGGCCGGCGACCACGATCGTCGCCGCCCAGCCCAGGCCGTTCTCGCCGATCCAGGACGAGGCGAGCGGCCCGGAGAACCAGTCGACCTTGGTGAACAGCAGACCCGCGACCAGCGCCACGGCCCACGCCGTCATCGCCTGCCAGGCGAAACCGCCCCGGTACCAGTAGGCGCTGGTCCTCGTGGTGTCCATCAGTGCCACCGCGTCGTACGACCTCCGGCGCAGCATGTCCACGCCGAAGACTCCGATCCACGCCGAGAACGCCACCGCGAGCAGCGTCAGGAACGAGATGAAGGAGCCGATGAAGCTGGTCGCCACCACCATCAGAAGGAAACCGAAGACCAGGCTGATCACGGCGTTCACGCTCACCGCCGCCGCACGCGGCACCTTGATGCCGAGGGTCTGCGCGGTGAACCCGGCCGAGTACATCGACATCGAGTTGATCAGCAGCATCCCGATCAGGGCGATCACCAGATACGGCACCGAGATCCACATCGGCAGCAGCTCACCGATGAAGGAGACCGGGTCCTGCGCCGAGGCCAGGTCCGGCGTGGACACCGCCATCACCGCGCCCATCAGCACCATCGGGAGCACCACGATCCCGGCGCCGCCGATCGTCGAGCCGACCATCGCGCGCGAGGAGGCCGTCCGGGGCAGATAGCGGGTGAAGTCGGGGCCCGAGGGGACCCAGCTGATGCCGCCGGCCGCGATCGTGCCGATGCCCGCGACCATCATCGCCGTCGACCCGGCCGGCTTGTCGAAGACGGCCGACCAGTCGGTGTTCGCCACCAGGTAGACCAGGACGAGCACCGAGAAGGCGCCGAAGAGGTACGTCGACCACTTGCTGCACACCCGCAGCGCGTTGATCCCGAGACCCGAGACAAGGAACGTGCAGGTCACGAACAGCAGCAGGGTCACCACGATGAGGAGCGTGTTCGACTTCACGCCGAAGAGCAGGTCGAGGACGGTCAGCACCGCGTACGCGCCCGCGACCGCGTTGATCGTCTCCCAGCCCCAGCGGGCCACCCAGATCAGCGCACCGGGAAAAAGGTTTCCGCGCGGACCGAACACGGCCCGCGACAGCGCCATGCCCGGCGCCCCGCCGCGCTTCCCCGCGATCGAGATCAGGCCGACGATCCCGTACGAGAGGACCGGCGCGACGACCGCCACCACCAGGACCTGCCAGAAGTTCAGGCCGTTGAAGACGATCAGACCGGCGCCCATCGTGAGCAGCAGCACACTGATGTTGGCCGCGACCCAGGTCGGGAAGAGCTCGCGGACCCGGCCGGTCCGCTCGGCGTCGGGTACCGGTTCGAGGCCACGACTCTCGATCGCGCTGTCAGAGGACATGCGGAAACTCCAGGCAGAGGTGGGGGTGCTCGGAAGGGCGCGGGCATGGCGCGCGCCTGATGTCCTTCATCGTACGTTCACCCCGAAAGATCCAAAATGAGGATTTGATCCTTGGGGGATCATTCAGGAGCGCGGTTCGGGGGCCTCGTGGCCGATACTGGACCGGTTATGGAACTCATCCTTGCTGTAGTCATCGCTCTGGTCGTCGCGGTCGCCGTGACGAGCGGGCTCGTGATCAGCGGTCGCAAGAAGAAGCAGCTGCCGCCGGCCGAGCCGCCGTCCACCACGCCGACCATCACCGCTCCGCCTGCCGAGCCGCACGTCGGCGACGAGGCGGAGACGCTGCGGGAAGAACCGCGCCGTACCGTCGAGGAGGTCGAGCTCCCCACCGAGGCGGCCCCCGAGGCCCCGGTCACGGCCGAGGAGCCCGTCACCGAGGAGCCCGAGGCTCCCGTCGCTCCCGAGATCGAGGTCCCCGAGCCCACCGCCGGCCGTCTCGTACGGCTCCGGGCCCGGCTCGCCCGCTCCCAGAACTCGCTCGGCAAGGGGCTGCTCACGCTCCTGTCCCGCGAGCACCTCGACGAGGACACCTGGGAGGAGATCGAGGAGACCCTCCTCACGGCCGACGTCGGCGTCGCCCCCACCCAGGAGCTCGTCGACCGGCTGCGCGAGCGCGTCAAGGTGCTCGGCACCCGCACCCCCGACGAGCTGCGCGGCCTGCTCCGCGAGGAGCTCGTCGCCCTGCTCGGCGACTTCGACCGCTCGGTGAAGACCGAGAGCCCCGAGGACACCCCGGGCGTGGTCATGGTCGTCGGCGTCAACGGCACCGGCAAGACCACCACCACCGGCAAGCTGGCCCGCGTCCTCGTCGCCGACGGCAAGTCCGTCGTCCTCGGCGCCGCCGACACCTTCCGCGCCGCCGCCGCCGACCAGCTCCAGACCTGGGGCGAGCGCGTCGGCGCCCGCACCGTGCGCGGCCCCGAGGGCGGCGACCCGGCCTCGATCGCCTTCGACGCGGTCAAGGAGGGCATCGCCGAGAAGGCCGACGTCGTCCTCATCGACACCGCCGGCCGCCTCCACACCAAGACCGGCCTCATGGACGAGCTCGGCAAGGTCAAGCGCGTCGTCGAGAAGCACGGCCCGCTCGACGAGATCCTCCTCGTCCTCGACGCCACCACCGGCCAGAACGGCCTCATCCAGGCCCGCGTCTTCGCCGAGGTCGTCGACATCACCGGCATCGTGCTGACCAAGCTCGACGGCACCGCCAAGGGCGGCATCGTCGTCGCCGTCCAGCGCGAGCTGGGCGTCCCGGTCAAGCTGGTCGGCCTCGGCGAGGGCCCGGACGACCTGGCGCCCTTCGAGCCGGGCGCCTTCGTCGACGCCCTGATCGGCGACTGACACCTCGTACGGCACACGGAAGGGCCCTCGCCATCTGCGGCGAGGGCCCTTCCGCGTGCCGGGCTAGAAGTGCGTCCGGTGGCAGATGTACGCCAGCGTGCCGAGGAGCAGCCGGGCCTGCGGCGGCGCGCCCGCCGTGTCCAGGGTCGGGGGCCGCAGCCAGCGCACCGGCCCGAGCCCGCCCAGGTCCGAGGGGGGAGCGGTGATGTACGAGCCGGGGCCCAGACAGTGCAGGTCCAGATCGGCGTCGTCCCAGCCCATCCGGTACAGCAGCTGCGGCAGCTCGGCCGCCGCGCCCGGGGCCACGAAGAACCGCGCCCGGCTGGTCGGGGTCGCGCACACCGGGCCGAGCGGCAGCCCCATGCGCTCCAGGCGCACCAGCGCCCGCCGCCCCGCCGCCTCGGCGACCTCGATCACGTCGAAGGCCCGGCCGACCGGCAGGAGCATGGCCGCGCCCGGGTACTCGGACCAGGCCTTCACGGCGTCGTCGAGGCCGGCGCCCGCCGGGACCGGTTCCGCGAAGGGGAGGGGGTGCGCGCCGGGGGCCGCGCACGCCGGATCCCCGCAGGAGCACTGGCCGGAGACGGCCCGCGTGCCGGGGACGACGTCCCAGCCCCAAAGTCCCGTGTACTCGGCCACCGCTGTGCACTCCGTGGTGCGTACGCGGCGGCGTGCGCCGGACCGCATCTCACGAATGCCGCCGATCGTGAAACCCATGCCCCCTCCAACGGGTCGAGCGCGCCGGTGGTTACGACCCGGAGTACGGTCGTCACCCTTCGTCACGCTCTGGGCGCCGATGATGGCGCACTGTCGCGTGAGGGGTGGTGCGGACCTCGACACGCGCCTCTCCGTGCTTCCGTCCGCCGACTCCGGCTCGTCGCATGTCAAGTGAATCGCGTTCCACGCGTGGCGAGTTCCCCCGAAGGGGTGGCGAATGGTGGCGTTTCTTGAATCCCCCTCGTGGAGGGGTGATCGTAGGATTACTTTCGGTACTCGAACCCCAGGGGTTTCTCGCACGCGTGGGTATGCCGGAGGCAACCCGGTTTCCAGTTCGAAGGAGTACGAACGTCGGACGGATGCCGTGAGAGGCGGCATTCTGATAGGGGTTCGGACGACAAGTAGTTCAGGTGGATGGGGGCGTTCCAGTGAGCGGCAACGGCGCAGACGGTACGACTGCCGGCAAGCGCCCGAACGAGCAGCTGGGCTCGTGGTTCGTGCGCAGCGGCTGGTCGAAGGGCGAACTGGCACGCCAGGTGAACCGCAGGGCACGCCAGATGGGCGCGCACCACATCTCCACCGACACCTCGCGGGTGCGCCGCTGGCTCGACGGCGAGCAGCCCCGCGAGCCCATCCCGCGGATCCTCTCCGAGCTGTTCTCCGAGCGCTTCGGCTCGGTCGTCGCCATCGAGGACCTCGGACTGCGCACCGCCCACCAGTCGCCCTCCGTCTCCGGAGTGGACCTGCCCTGGGCCGGACCGCAGACCGTCGCCCTGCTCAGCGAGTTCTCCCGCAGCGACCTCATGCTGGCCCGCCGGGGCTTCCTCGGCTCCTCCCTCCAGCTCGCCGCGGGACCCGCGCTCATCGAACCGATGCAGCGCTGGCTCGTCCCCACCCCGGCCCCCGACATCGAGCGCCCCGAGTCCCTCGTCGACGCCCGCCGCCCCAACCGGCTCTCCGAGATCGAGCTCGACCTCCTGGAGTCCACCACCGCCATGTTCCGCAAGTGGGACGCCCAGTGCGGCGGCGGACTGCGCCGCAAGGCCGTCGTCGGCCAGCTCCACGAGGTCACCGACCTCCTCCAGGAGTCCCAGCCCGCCGCCACCGCCAAGCGCCTCTTCACCTGCGCCGCCGAACTCGCCGAACTCGCTGGCTGGATGAGCTACGACGTGGGCCTCCAGCCCACCGCCCAGAAGTACTTCGTGCTCGCCCTGCACGCCGCGAAGGAGGCCGGCGACAAGCCCCTCGGCTCGTACATCCTGTCCTCGATGAGCCGCCAGATGATCCACCTCGGCCGGCCCGACGACGCCCTCGAACTCATCCACCTCGCCCAGTACGGCAGTCGGGACTGCGCCACCGCCCGCACCCAGGCCATGCTGTATGCGATGGAGGCCCGCGCCTACGCCAACATGGGACAGCCCTCCAAGTGCAAGCGGGCCGTCCGGATGGCCGAGGACACCTTCGCCGACGCCGGCCTCGACGGCGAGCCCGAGCCCGACTGGATCGGCTTCTTCTCCGAGGCCGAGCTCAACGGCGAGAACTCCCACTCCTACCGCGACCTCGCCTACGTCGCCGGCCGCTCCCCGACGTACGCCTCGCTCGCCGAGCCCGTCATGGAGCGGGCCGTCGCGCTCTTCGAGAAGGACCCCGACCACCAGCGGTCGTACGCCCTCAACCTCATCGGCATGGCCACCGTCCACCTCCTCAAGCGCGAGCCCGAGCAGTCCGTCGTCCTCGCCGAGAAGGCCCTCGGGGTCGCCCGCAGCATCCGCTCCGAGCGGGTCAACACCCGGCTCCGCAAGACCGTCGACCACGCCGCCCGCAACTACAGCGACGTCGCCGAGGTCGTCCAGCTCACCGACCGGCTCACCCAGCTCCTGCCCGAGGCCGCCGAAGCGGTCTGACCCCTCCGGGCCCCGCCGCGGGGCCCGCACCGACCCCGGCCGCCCCGGCCGTCCCGTAAAGCCCGACTCGGCTCCCCCGCCGCAAGGTCACACGGACGCCCGGGGCGGTCGGCTTGTTCACCCGGACGCCGTCTCGTACCGACACGGCCGTTCACGGTCGCGTAACACGCCCCACCCCTTCGTCACTGCGCCGAAACAACGAGCGGCATCGGCGGAAACCGCGCTGCGCGAATCTCTGGCCCATAACCGGCCACTCCCTCTCGCGGCCGGACGCTCCCCGGCCCCGCCCCGCACAGGCCGCATTCGACGACGAGGAGACGCCGATGGCACCAGCCATCACGACCCTGGCCGCAGACGCCCCCGCGCTGTCCGCCGCCAACACCGGGTTCATGCTCATCTGCTCCGCCCTGGTCATGCTGATGACCCCGGCGCTCGCCTTCTTCTACGGAGGCATGGTCCGCGTCAAGTCCACCCTCAACATGCTGATGATGAGCTTCATCAGCCTCGGGATCGTCACGGTCCTCTGGGTGCTCTTCGGTTTCAGCCTCGCCTTCGGCACCGACTCCGGCTCCCTCATCGGCTGGTCCTCCGACTACGTCGGCCTCAGCGGCATCGGCATCACCGAACTCTGGGACGGCTACACCATCCCGGTGTACGTCTTCGCCGTCTTCCAGCTGATGTTCGCGATCATCACGCCCGCGCTCATCAGCGGCGCCCTCGCCGACCGCGTCAAGTTCACCGCCTGGGCCCTCTTCATCACCCTCTGGGTCACCCTCGTCTACTTCCCCGTCGCCCACTGGGTCTGGGGCACGGGCGGCTGGCTCTTCGACATGGGCGTCATCGACTTCGCCGGCGGCACCGCCGTCCACATCAACGCCGGTGCGGCGGCCCTCGGAGTCATCCTCGTCATCGGCAAGCGCGTCGGCTTCAAGAAGGACCCGATGCGCCCGCACAGCCTCCCGCTGGTCATGCTCGGCGCCGGTCTCCTCTGGTTCGGCTGGTTCGGCTTCAACGCCGGCTCCTGGCTCGGCAACGACGACGGCGTCGGCGCCGTGATGTTCGTCAACACCCAGGTCGCCACCGCCGCCGCCATGCTCGCCTGGCTCGCGTACGAGAAGATCCGCCACGGCTCCTTCACCACCCTCGGCGCCGCCTCCGGCGCGGTCGCCGGCCTCGTCGCCATCACCCCCTCCGGCGGCTCCTGCTCCCCGCTCGGCGCGATCGCCATCGGCGCCGTCGCCGGCCTGCTGTGCGCCATGGCCGTCGGCCTCAAGTACAGGTTCGGCTACGACGACTCCCTCGACGTCGTCGGCGTCCACCTCGTCGGCGGTGTCGTCGGCTCCCTCCTCGTCGGCCTCTTCGCCACCGGCGGCGTCCAGTCCGACGCCAAGGGCCTCTTCTACGGCGGCGGCCTGGAGCAGCTCGGCAAGCAGGCCGTCGGCGTCTTCTCCGTCCTCGCCTACTCCCTGCTCGTCTCCGCCGTCCTCGCCCTGATCATCGACAGGACGATGGGGATGCGGGTCAGCGAGGACGACGAGGTCTCCGGCATCGACCAGGTCGAGCACGCCGAGACCGCGTACGACTTCAGCGGAGCCGGCGGCGGCATCACGGGACGCGGCGCCTCCGCCGCCACGCCCGTCCTGAGCGAGAACAAGAAGGTGGACGCATGAAGCTCATCACCGCGGTCGTGAAGCCGCACCGGCTCGACGAGATCAAGGAGGCCCTCCAGGCCTTCGGGGTCCACGGCCTCACCGTCACCGAGGCCAGCGGATACGGACGCCAGCGCGGCCACACCGAGGTCTACCGGGGCGCCGAGTACACCGTCGACCTCGTCCCCAAGATCCGCATCGAGGTCCTCGCCGAGGACGAGGACGCCGAACAGCTCATCGACGTCGTCGTGAAGGCCGCCCGGACCGGCAAGATCGGAGACGGCAAGGTGTGGAGCGTCCCGGTCGAGACCGCCGTACGGGTCCGCACCGGCGAGCGCGGTCCGGACGCACTGTAAGCACACGAAGGAGCCGCCGGGTGACCAGCCTCGAAGTCAGCGAAGAGACCGAAGAACCGGGACCCGGCGGTTACGCGGCGGCCCGGCTGCTCCTCCTCCAGGAGAAGGAGCGGCCCGGGCCGCCGCGCCGTGCCGCCCTCGCCCGGCTCACCGACGACTGGCTGGCCGGCCTCTTCGCCGCCGCCGCGCCGCCCCGCGGGACCGCCCTCGTCGCCGTCGGCGGCTACGGGCGCGCCGAACTCTCCCCGCGCAGCGACCTCGACCTCCTCCTGCTCCACGACGGCACCGCCGACAAGGCCGCCGTCGCCGCCCTCGCCGACCGGATCTGGTACCCCGTCTGGGACCTCGGCCTCGCCCTCGACCACTCCGTCCGCACCCCCGCCGAAGCCCGCGCCACCGCCGCCGACGACCTCAAGGCCCACCTCGGCCTCCTCGACGCCCGGCCCCTCGCCGGAGACGCCGGACTCGTCGCCGCCCTGCGCACCACCGTCCTCGCCGACTGGCGCAACCAGGCCCCCCGGCGCCTCCCCGAACTCGACGCGCTCTGCCGGGAGCGCGCCGAACGCGCGGGGGAGCTGCAGTACCTCCTCGAACCCGACCTCAAGGAGGCCAGGGGCGGCCTCCGCGACGCCCAGGTCCTGCGCGCCGTCGCCGCCTCCTGGCTCGCCGACGCCCCCCGCGAAGGCCTCGACACCGCCCGCCGCCGCCTCCTCGACGCCCGCGACGCCCTCCACCTCGCCACCGGCCGCGCCACCGACCGGCTCGCCCTCCAGGAACAGGACGCCGTCGCCGCCGAACTCGGCCTCCTCGACGCCGACACCCTGCTCCGCGAGGTGTACGAGGCCGCCCGGACCATCTCGTACGCCACCGACGTCACCTGGCGCGAGGTCCACCGCGTCCTCAAGGCCCGCTCCGCCCGCCCCCGGCTCCGCGCCCTCCTGAGCCGCAACGGCGGCGCGAAGCCCCCCGTCGAGCGGACCCCGCTCGCCGAGGGCGTCGTCGAGATGGACGGCGAGGCCGTCCTCGCCCGCACCGCCCGGCCGGAACGCGACCCCGTCCTGCCCCTGCGGGCCGCCGCAGCGGCCGCCCAGTCCGCCCTGCCGATCTCCCCGCACGCCGTACGCCGCCTCGCGGCCGCCGCCAAGCCCCTGCCGACCCCCTGGCCCGCCGAGGCCCGCGAGGAACTCGTCACCCTCCTCGGCGCGGGCGAGGCCACCGTCCCCGTCTGGGAGGCCCTGGAGGCCGAAGGGCTCGTCACGCTCCTCCTCCCCGACTGGGAGCGCGTCCGCTGCCGGCCCCAGCGCAACCCCGTCCACACCTGGACCGTCGACCGGCACCTCGTCGAGACCGCCGTACGGGCCTCCTCGCTCACCCGCCGCGTCGGCCGCCCCGACCTCCTCCTCGTCGCCGCCCTCCTCCACGACATCGGCAAGGGCTGGCCCGGCGACCACTCCGTCGTCGGCGAGACCATCGCCCGCGACCTCGCCGCCCGCATCGGCTTCGACCGCACCGACACCGCCGTCATCGCCACCGTCGTCCGCCACCACCTGCTCCTCGTCGAGACCGCCACCCGGCGCGACCTCGACGACCCCGCCACCGTCCAGTCCGTCGCCTCCGCCGTCGGCACCCTCGGCACCCTGGAGCTCCTGCACGCCCTCACCGAGGCCGACGCCCTCGCCACCGGCCCCGCCGCCTGGTCCTCCTGGCGCGCCTCACTCGTCGCCGACCTGGTCAAACGGGTCGCCGGCGTCCTCGCGGGCGCCCCCCTGCCCGACCCCGAGGCCGCCGCGCCCAGCGCCGAACAGGAACGGCTCGCGATCGAGGCCCTGCGCACCGGCGAACCCGTCCTCGCCCTGCGCACCGAGCCCGTCGTCGCGGCACCCGAGGAACCCGAGCCCGTCGGCGTCGAGCTCCTCATCGCCCTGCCCGAGCAGCCCGGCGTCCTCCCCGCCGTCGCCGGCGTCCTCGCCCTCCACCGGCTCACCGTCCGCGCCGCCGATCTCCGCGCCGTCGAACTCCCCAGCGGCCTCGGCTCCGGCTCCGTCCTCGTCCTCGACTGGCGCGTCGCCGCCGAGTACGGATCCCTGCCCGAGGCCGCCCGGCTCCGTGCCGACCTCGTCCGCGCCCTGGACGGCTCCCTGGACATCCCCGCCCGCCTCGCCGAACGCGAGGCGGCCTACCCGCGCCGCCGGGGCCTCACCGCCCCGCCGCCCCGCGTCACCGTCGCCGCAGCCGACTCCCGCCTCGCCACCGTCATCGAGGTCCGCGCCCAGGACGCCCCCGGCCTCCTCCACCGCATCGGCCGCGCCCTGGAGGGAGCGGCCGTACGGGTGCGCAGCGCCCACGTCTCCACCCTGGGCGCCAACGCCGTCGACACCCTCTACGTGACCCGTCCGGACGGCTCCCTCCTCCCCGACGAGGAGGCGATCGACCTGGCCCGGGCCCTGGAGGAGGCGTTGCGATGATCACTGGAATCCAGGGGGATTCGGCGGGCGGGAGCACACACTTCGAGCGGCCCGATACCCTGGAGGGCAATCCGACCGCCCCCGACACCGAGGATCCGCGACCGCCGTGTTCGATACCCTCTCCGACCGCCTTGCAGCGACCTTCAAGAACCTCCGCGGCAAGGGCCGTCTGTCCGAGGCGGACATCGACGCCACCGCACGCGAGATCCGCATCGCGCTGCTCGAAGCGGATGTCGCCCTGCCGGTCGTCCGCGCCTTCATCAAGCAGGTCAAGGAGCGCTCGCTGGGCGCGGAGGTCTCCCAGGCCCTCAACCCCGCCCAGCAGGTCATCAAGATCGTCAACGACGAGCTGATCGCCATCCTGGGCGGCGAGACCCGCCGTCTGCGGTTCGCCAAGACCGCGCCGACCGTGATCATGCTCGCCGGTCTCCAGGGTGCCGGTAAGACCACCCTCGCCGGAAAGCTGGGCGTCTGGCTGAAGTCCCAGGGCCACTCCCCGCTGCTCGTCGCCTGTGACCTCCAGCGCCCCAACGCCGTCAACCAGCTCTCCGTCGTCGCCGACCGCGCGGGCGTGGCCTTCTACGGCCCGCAGCCGGGCAACGGCGTCGGTGACCCGGTCCAGGTCGCGAAGGACTCGATCGAGTACGCGCGGACCAAGCTGTACGACGTCGTCATCGTCGACACCGCCGGCCGCCTCGGCATCGACCAGGAGCTGATGCAGCAGGCCGCGGACATCCGCGACGCCGTCAGCCCCGACGAGGTCCTCTTCGTCGTCGACGCCATGATCGGTCAGGACGCGGTCAACACCGCCGAGGCCTTCCGCGACGGCGTCGGCTTCGACGGCGTCGTGCTCTCCAAGCTCGACGGCGACGCCCGCGGTGGTGCCGCGCTCTCCATCGCGCACGTCACCGGCAAGCAGATCATGTTCGCCTCCAACGGCGAGAAGCTGGACGACTTCGACGCGTTCCACCCGGACCGCATGGCGTCCCGCATCCTCGGCATGGGCGACATGCTCTCCCTCATCGAGAAGGCGCAGCAGACCTTCGACGAGGAAGAGGCCGCCAAGATGGCCTCGAAGCTCGCCTCGAAGAAGGGCGAGGGCTTCACGCTCGACGACTTCCTGGCGCAGATGGAGCAGGTCCGCAAGATGGGCTCCATCTCCAAGCTGCTCGGGATGCTGCCCGGCATGGGCCAGATGCGGGAGCAGATCGCCAACATCGACGAGCGCGAGGTCGACCGCGTCGGCGCCATCATCAAGTCGATGACCCCGGCCGAGCGCCAGGACCCGACCATCATCAACGGCTCCCGCCGCGCCCGTATCGCCAAGGGTTCCGGTGTCGAGGTCAGCGCGGTCAAGGGCCTGGTCGAGCGGTTCTTCGACGCCCGCAAGATGATGTCCCGCATGGCGCAGGGCGGCGGCATGCCGGGGATGCCGGGCATCCCGGGCATGGGCGGCGGCCCCGGCCGGCAGAAGAAGCAGGTCAAGCAGGCCAAGGGCAAGCGCAAGAGCGGCAACCCGATGAAGCGGAAGGCCGAGGAGCAGGCCGCGGCCGAGCGCCGCGAGCAGGCGCAGGCGGGCGGCGCCTTCGGTCTGCCGGCGGCGGGGCAGACCCCGAAGGACTTCGAGCTCCCGGAGGAGTTCAAGAAGTTCATGGGCTGATCGGGCTCGTGCGACTCATGTGAGGGGCCCCGGGCGGTGCGAGACCGCCCGGGGCCCCTTCGCCTTTCCGGCGGCGCCCGTAATGCCGGACCGATCCCGCTCTTCGATACTGGGGCCACTGCCGCCCCGAGGAGAGCCACGTGGCCAACCCCGTACCCCCGCGCGACCGGACCGACCAGCCCTGGCGCTCGGAAGGGGCTCCGCCGCCCCCGTCACCGAAGAAGAGGATGCCGGGCGGCTGGGGCGGCCTGATCCTCACCGCGCTCGTCGTGTACCTGATCGCCAACATCGTGCTGTCGTTCTTCAACGAGGGCGAGGGGCCGACGATCTCGTACACCGAGTTCGACAAGCAGGTCGCCGCCGGGAACGTCACCAAGATCTACTCCAAGGGCGACGCGATCCAGGGGCAGCTGAAGAACAAGCAGCCCGTCCCCGACGGCAAGGGCGACTACACCAAGTTCCGGACCCAGCGGCCCGCCTTCGCCGACGACGACCTGTGGGCGCAGCTGACCAAGCAGAACGTCACCGTCACCGCCCAGCCCGTCGTCCAGGAGCGCAGCTTCCTCGCCAACCTCCTGATCTCGCTGGCGCCGATGCTGCTGCTCATCGTGCTGTGGGTGTTCATCGCCCGCCGGATGAGCGCGGGCATGGGCGGCGCGGGCGGCATGCTCGGGCGCAAGCAGCCGCCGAAACCGGTCGAGCTGGAGGGCGGCAAGCGCACCACCTTCCAGGACGTCGCCGGCATCGACGAGGTCGAGGGCGAGCTGAACGACGTCGTCGACTTCCTGAAGAACCCGCAGGCCTACCGGGAGATGGGCGCCAAGATGCCCCGCGGCGTGCTCCTCGCGGGCCCGCCCGGCACCGGCAAGACCCTCCTCGCCCGGGCCGTCGCGGGGGAGGCGGGGGTGCCGTTCTTCTCGGCCTCCGCCTCCGAGTTCATCGAGATGATCGTCGGCGTCGGCGCCTCCCGGGTCCGCGAGCTGTTCGCCGAGGCCCGCAAGGTCGCCCCCGCGATCATCTTCATCGACGAGATCGACACCATCGGCCGGGCCCGGGGCGGCGGATCCGGGATGGGCGGGCACGACGAGCGCGAGCAGACCCTCAATCAGATCCTCACCGAGATGGACGGCTTCACCGGCTCCGAGGGCGTCATCGTCCTCGCCGCCACCAACCGCGCCGACGTCCTCGACCCGGCCCTCACCCGGCCGGGCCGCTTCGACCGGATCGTCCACGTCAACCCGCCCGACCGGGGCGGCCGCGAGGCCATCCTCAAGATCCACACCCGGGAGATCCCGCTCGCCCAGGACGTCGACCTGGAACACGTGGCCCGGACGACCCCCGGCATGACCGGCGCCGAACTCGCCAACCTCGCCAACGAGGCCGCCCTCCTCGCCGTCAAGCGCCAGCAGCGGGCCGTCACCCAGTCCGATCTGTCCGACGCCCTGGAGAAGGTCCAGCTCGGCGCCGAACGGCCGCTCGTGATGCCCCTGGAGGAGCGGCGCCGGACCGCGTACCACGAGAGCGGGCACGCCCTGCTCGGCATGCTCCAGCCCGGCGCCGACCCGGTCCGCAAGATCACCATCGTGCCGCGCGGCCGGGCCCTCGGCGTCACCCTCTCGACCCCCGACGCCGACAAGTACGCCTACACCGAGGACTACCTGCGCGGCCGGATCATCGGCGCCCTCGGCGGGATGGCCGCCGAACAGGTCGTCTTCGGCGTCATCACCACCGGCGCCGAGAGCGACCTGGAGCAGGTCACCAACATCGCCCGGGGCATGGCGGGCCGCTGGGGCATGAGCGAGCGCGTCGGCCGCCTCACCGCCATCCCGAGCGACGCCCAGCAGGCGTACGGGCTCTCGGCCGCCCCCGCGACCCTCGACACCGTCGACGAGGAGATGCGCCGCATCGTCGACGAGTGCTACGAGAGCGCGGTACGACAGCTCCGCGAACACCGCGACAAACTGGACGCCCTGGCCGAGGCCCTCCTCGCCAACGAGACCCTGGAAGAGGACGCGGCCTACCGCGCGGCGGGCATCCCGCGCCTACGGAAGGAGCCCGAGTCCTGAGGAGCTGAGCGACTCACCGCACCGGACGACTCACCGCGCCTGAGCGGGCGTCGCACCCGGGCGGGCGTCGCACCCGGGCGGGCGCCGTCCTGGAGGGGCGCCGCCCCGAGCGGGTGACCGTACCCGGCCAGGCCCCGTCCCGAGCAGATGGCCGCACCCGGCCAGGCCCCGTCCCGAAGGGGCCGCGGCGCCCGGCGGCTCATCGCACCCGGGCGGGACCCGCCCCGAGGGGACCCGGCCAGGCCTCGTCCCGAAGGGGCTGCGGCGCCCAGGCGGGCCCTTACCCGGCAGGCCCTTCCCGGGAGGGCTAGCGCACCCGGGCGACGACGTACCGGAAGACGTTCGGCATCCACACCGTCCCGTCCGGGCGGACGTACGGGGCGAGGGCCTCCTCGATCTCCTTCTCCACCTGGGAGGGGTCCGTCGCGCGGACCGCCTCGTCGAAGACGCCCGTGGAGAGCAGCCCGCGCACGGCGCTGGCCTCGTCCGCGTACCCGAAGGGGCAGGCCACCCGGCCCGAACCGGCCGGCCGCAGCCCCGCCGCGGCCACCAGCGCGTCCAGGTCGGGCCCCGGCGCGGGCCCGCGGTCCGCGAGCCGGGCGGCGATCCGGAGCACCGGTTCCGTGGCGCAGCGCTCCGGCGGCCCCCAGCCGGCGAGCACGACCGCCGTGCCCGGTTGGGCCGTACGGGTGAGCGTCCGGAGCTCGGGGAGGATCCCGTCCGTCGCGTGGAAGGCCGTGATCACGTCGTACGTGACGGACTCCGGCGGCTCCTCGGTGACCGCGACGCCCTCCGGCAGCCGCTCCCTGGCCAGCTCCACGCGCGCGTGGTCCCGGTCAGCGCCGGCCACCCGCGCGCCCCGCGCCGCCGCCATCAGGAGGGCCAGGCCCGAGCCGCAGCCCAGGCCGAGCAGCCGGGAACCCGCGCCCACGCCCAGGCGGTCGTACACCGCCTCGTACAGCGGGACCAGCATGCGTTCCTGGATCTCGGCCCAGTCACGCGCGGGGTGGTGCGGGACGAGCGTAGGTGTCATGGAAAAGCGCCCCAATCCGTGCTCGGACGACAGCCCCCCGTAGCCAGGGAACTGCGCATCCCGGGCCGCGTCCAGTGCTCGCGCCGGACCGATTCGCCCGGGGGAGGGGCGGTGCGCCGCCTTGCGCGCGGACCCGGTAATGTCCTCGCAACGATCCCCGGGCCGCTCCGGCCGCCTCGGGGGCGCGCGCACCGCGGCCACGCGCCGGGGCGTATGCGCCACTACACCCCGGCTTGACGCCCCCTGCGTGGCTTTCTCCGCAGATCGGGGCTCTGGCCCGCGTCGGGACACATCAAGGGCAACTGACTGGTACGTGCAAATTATTTGGGATGCCCCGGAATGGAACCCGGGGGCACTCCGGCTCGTTGTACGCGACGTGAGCACGACACCCCCTGTTCTCGCCGCAGAGCTGGCACAGGCGTGGGCCGACATTCAGCGGCACCACCCCGAGCTGCCCGATCTTGCCGCGCCCGAGTCCCTGATCGGAGAGTCCTCGTCCGCCTGTGGCGCCGAGCTCTCCTTCGAACGACTGCTCCACGAGGCAGTCCACGGCATCGCAGCCGCCCGAGGTGTCCGCGACACCTCCCGCGCCGGCCGCTATCACAACCGCAGATTCCTCGCGATCGCCGAGGAGATGGGCCTCGACCATCCCGAGGAGCCGCACGCCAGCAGCGGCTTCTCCCTGGTCACGCTCAACCCCGAGGCCAGGCGCCGCTACCGGCCCACCATCGAGCGGCTCCAGCGCGCCCTCAAGGCGCACACGGTCGCCACGGCCGCCGACACCAAGCGCTCCTTCCGCGGACCGGCCGCCCGGCACGGCTCCTCGGGCGGCGGCGTCCGCGTCAAGGCCGTCTGCGACTGCGGGCGCAACGTGCGCGTGGTCCCGTCGGTGCTCGCCCAGGCCCCGATCGTCTGCGGCGGCTGCGGCAAGCCCTTCCGCATCCCCGAGGCAGTGGGCGCCGCCCACTGAGTCGGCGGCGTGTGGCACAATGGCTAGCTGTACTCGACAGTCGCATAGGACCCCTCTCTCCTCCGGCTGACGCGTCCATCGGGCATCCGAGTACCGCAACCCCACGTGGCATCTCAAGTGCCCAACCACGTCAAGACCAGGAGACACCACTCCAGTGGCAGTCAAGATCAAGCTCAAGCGCCTCGGTAAGATCCGCCAGCCGCACTACCGCATCGTCGTCGCCGACTCGCGCACCCGTCGTGACGGTCGCGCGATCGAGGAGATCGGCCTCTACCACCCGACGTACAACCCGTCGCGTATCGAGGTCGACTCCGAGCGTGCGCAGTACTGGCTGTCTGTCGGCGCCCAGCCGACCGAGCCGGTTCTCGCCATCCTGAAGCTCACCGGCGACTGGCAGAAGCACAAGGGTCTGCCGGCCCCCGAGAAGGCTCTGCTCGTCCCCGCCACCAAGGAAGCCAAGCGCGCCTCGTTCGACGAGTTCGCGAAGGCCCTCGAGGGCGGCGACGACAAGGGTGAGGCCATCACCCCGAAGGCCAAGAAGGCCGACAAGAAGGCGGACGAGGCCGAGGCCGCGTCCACCGAGTCGACCGAGGCCTGATCATGCTCGAGGAGGCTCTCGAGCACCTCGTGAAGGGCATCGTCGACAACCCCGACGAGGTGCAGGTCGCCTCGCGCAACCTGCGCCGGGGCCGCGTGCTGGAGGTCCGGGTCCACCCCGACGACCTCGGCAAGGTGATCGGCCGCAACGGCCGCACCGCGCGTGCGCTGCGCACCGTCGTGGGTGCCATCGGCGGCCGGGGGATCCGCGTCGACCTCGTCGACGTGGACCAGGTCCGCTGAGCAGGTCGGCAGCATCACCTTAGTTGTGCCGGCACGGGCCGGGGAGGGCTGAAGAGCCCACCCCGGCCCGTTGTCGTACGTACGAGCTGTGTGACAGGAGAGTGTGGAGCAGTGCAGTTGGTAGTCGCGCGGATCGGCCGCGCCCACGGCATCAAGGGCGAGGTCACCGTCGAGGTGCGGACGGACGAGCCCGAGCTGAGGCTCGGCCCCGGTGCCGTACTGCTCACCGACCCGGCCTCCGCCGGGCCGCTGACCATCGAGAGCGGCCGCGTCCACAGCGGCCGGCTGTTGCTGCGCTTCGAGGGCGTCCGCGACCGCAACGCCGCCGAGGCCCTGCGCAACATCCTCCTCATCGCCGAGATCGACCCCGATGAGCTGCCGGAGGAGGAGGACGAGTACTACGACCACCAGCTCATGGACCTCGACGTCGTCCTCGTCGACGGCACCGAGATCGGCCGGATCACCGAGATCTCCCACCTGCCGTCCCAGGACCTCTTCATCGTCGAGCGCCCCGACGGCACCGAGCTGATGATCCCCTTCGTCTCCGAGATCGTCACCGAGATCGACCTGAAGGAGCAGCGGGCCGTGATCGACCCGCCGCCCGGCCTGATCGACGACCGCGCCGAGATCGTCTCCAGCCGGGACGACGGCCCCGCGGAGTCCGGCGAGGAGACGGCATGAGGCTCGACGTCGTCACGATCTTCCCCGAGTACCTGGAACCGCTGAACGTCTCCCTCGTCGGCAAGGCACGCGCGCGCGGACAGCTGGACGTCCATGTGCACCACCTGCGCGACTGGACCTACGACCGGCACAACACGGTCGACGACACGCCCTACGGCGGCGGCCCCGGCATGGTCATGAAGACCGAGCCCTGGGGCGACGCGCTCGACCAGACGCTCGCCGACGGCTACGAGGCGGGCGCCCACGGGCCGGTCCTCGTCGTCCCGACCCCCAGCGGCCGCCCCTTCACCCAGGAGCTCGCCGTCGAGCTCTCCGAGCGGCCCTGGCTGATCTTCACGCCGGCCCGCTACGAGGGCATCGACCGCCGCGTCATGGACGAGTACGCCACCCGGATGCCGGTCTACGAGGTCTCCATCGGCGACTACGTCCTCGCCGGCGGGGAGGCGGCCGTCCTCGTCGTCACCGAGGCCGTCGCCCGGCTGCTGCCCGGCGTCCTCGGCAACGCCGAGTCCCACCGGGACGACTCCTTCGCCCCCGGCGCCATGGCCAACCTCCTGGAGGGCCCCGTCTACACCAAGCCCCCCGAGTGGCGCGGCCGGGGCATCCCCGACGTCCTCCTCAGCGGGCACCACGGCAAGATCGCCCGCTGGCGGCGCGACGAGGCCTTCCGCCGTACGGTCGCCAACCGGCCCGACCTCATCGAGCGCTGCGACCCCTCCGCCTTCGACAAGAAGGACCGCGAGACCCTCTCCCTGCTGGGGTGGGCGCCCGAGCCCGGCGGCCGATTTTGGCGCAGGGTCGAGGGCGTGGAAGAATAGGCCGCTGTCGTCCGTCCGGCGCGCGCCCCTGCCACAGGGGGAACGACGCCGCCAGAAACGGACGACATCCCGAATCATTCGAACGTACCGCTGATGACCTGTGGCATCAGCGAGGAAAGAGACCTCCATGGCCTCCCTGCTCGACCAGGTCAACGCGGGTTCGCTCCGCTCCGACCTCCCCGCCTTCCGCCCGGGCGACACCGTCAACGTGCACGTCCGCGTCATCGAGGGCAACCGCTCCCGCATCCAGCAGTTCAAGGGTGTCGTCATCCGCCGCCAGGGCTCGGGCGTCAGCGAGACCTTCACGGTCCGCAAGGTCTCGTTCTCCGTCGGCGTCGAGCGCACCTTCCCGGTGAACTCCCCGATCTTCGAGAAGATCGAGCTCGTGACCCGCGGTGACGTCCGTCGCGCCAAGCTCTACTACCTGCGTGAGCTGCGTGGCAAGGCTGCCAAGATCAAGGAGAAGCGCGACCGCTGAGCCTCGGCTCCCGGCACGCTCACCGCTTCACGCTCCCCGCACAGGAAGGCCGGATAGGCTCTCCCGGCGATGGACACCGAAGCACAGCACACGGAGCGCGACCCCTCTTCCGACACGGATTCGTCCGGTACGGAGGAAGGGTCGCGCTCCGCGCGCGTTTCCGACGACTCGGGCGACCCCGGCGACTCCGGGCGGAGCTCCTCCTGGCGCCGCACCGCCCTCGTGGGCGGTGCCTGCGTGGTCTTCCTGCTGCTCCTGAGCCACTTCGTGATCCAGCCGTTCCTGATCCCCAGCGGTTCCATGGAGCCGACGCTCCAGGTCGGCGACCGGATCCTCGTGAACAAGCTGGCGTACCGTTTCGGCGGCGAGCCGGCCCGGGGCGACGTCGTCGTCTTCGACGGCACCGGCTCCTTCGTACGGGAGCGGCCCCAGGGCAATCCGGTCACCGGGCTCCTGCACGACGGGGCGGCCGCCCTCGGGCTCGTCGAGCCCGACGAGACCGACTTCGTGAAGCGGGTCGTCGGCGTCGGCGGCGACCGGGTCGTCTGCTGCGACAAGAACGGCCGGCTCACCGTCAACGGCGTTCCCGTCGAGGAGCGGTACGTGATGCTCGGCGACCGGCCCTCCAGCGTGCCCTTCGACATCGTCGTCCCGCAGGACAGGCTCTGGGTCATGGGCGACCACCGCAGCCAGTCCAGCGACTCCCGCGACCACCTCGGTGAGCCCGGCGGCGGCATGGTCCCCGTCGACAAGGTCGTCGGCCGCGCCGACTGGATCGCCTGGCCCTTCGGCCGCTGGTCCACCGTGCCCGGCACCGACGCCTTCGCGGCCGTACCGGCTCCGCCGGCCGGCGGGCACGGAGCGGGAGCCCATGGGTAGCAGGGGCCGCGGCAGATCCTCCGCCGGGACCGACCACGGCTCCGCCGCCCTGCCGGGCCGGGCCGAGCGCCGCAGGCTGGCCCGCAAGGTCAAGCGGCGCCGACAGCGCTCCGCGGTGCGGGAGATCCCGGTCCTGATCACCGTGGCCGTGCTCATCGCGCTCGTCCTCAAGACCTTCCTGGTCCAGGCGTTCGTCATCCCCTCCGGCTCCATGGAGCAGACGATCCGGATCTCCGACCGGGTCCTCGTCGACAAGCTCACGCCCTGGTTCGGCTCCCGCCCGCAGCGCGGTGACGTCGTCGTCTTCAAGGACCCCGGGAACTGGCTCCAGCAGGAGGCCACGCCGCCCGCCGACGACCCGATCGGCGTCAAGCAGGCCAAGCAGGCCCTGACCTTCATCGGACTGCTGCCCTCGGCCGACGACCGGGACCTCATCAAGCGGGTGATCGCCGTCGGGGGCGACACCGTCCGCTGCTGCGGCGAGGACGGGCGGATCACCGTCAACGGCGTGCCGCTGGACGAGCCGTACCTGCATCCCGGGAACCCGCCGTCCAAGATCCCCTTCGAGGTGAAGGTCCCGCAGGGCCGCATCTTCGTCATGGGCGACCACCGTTCGGACTCGGCCGACTCCCGGTTCCACCTCGACGAGGAGGGCCACGGCACCGTCTCCGAGGAGCAGGTCGTCGGGCGTGCCGTGGTGATCGCCTGGCCCTTCGGGCACTGGCGCACCCTGGAGGAGCGGGACGCCTTCTCCTCCGTACCGGACGCACGTGCGAGTTCCGGGACCGCATCCGATCTGTCGCATAGTGTGTCCCAGCGGAATCTGAACGGATTGCCCGGGCTCCCGACCCCTGCGGAACTTCTGCTCGTTATGGGAGTGGTGGGCCTGTCCCTGACCTGGGGCGGGCGTTCGCACGGACTGAGGAGTGGATGTGGGGGATTTGGCCGTCGGCGCACGATCCGGACACGATGGGCCGGAGAAGAGGGCCGACGGGGCCTTCGGCGATGACACGACGGGTGGCGACGTGACGGGTGACGAGCAGGCGCAGCCGCCGGGCGGCACGCCGGGCGAAGGCGACGACGAAGCGGCGGGCGGGTCCGGCGAGGGCCCGAAGAAGCAGCGTTCCTTCTGGAAGGAACTGCCCCTCCTCGTCGGCATCGCGCTGGTGCTCGCGCTGCTGATCAAGACCTTCCTGGTGCAGGCGTTCTCGATTCCGTCGGAGTCGATGATGAACACCCTCCAGAAGGGCGACCGGGTCCTCGTCGACAAGCTGACCCCCTGGTTCGGCTCCGAGCCCGAGCGCGGCGAGGTCGTCGTCTTCCACGACCCGGGCGGCTGGCTGGAGGGCCAGGAGACGCCCAAGCCGAACGTCGTGCAGAAGTTCCTCAGCTTCATCGGCCTCATGCCCTCCGCCGAGGAGAAGGACCTCATCAAGCGCGTCATCGCGGTCGGCGGCGACACCGTCTCCTGCAAGGAGGGCGGCAAGGTCGTCCTCAACGGCGTGGCGCTCGACGAGAGCGCGTACCTCGCCCCCGGCGCGGTGCCCTGCCAGGACTCCTTCGGCCCGATCAAGGTCCCCAAGGACCGGATCTGGGTCATGGGCGACAACCGGCAGAACTCCCTGGACTCCCGCTTCCACCAGCAGCTCCCGGGCGGCGGCACCGTCTCCAACGACGAGGTCGTGGGCCGCGCCGTCGTGATCGCCTGGCCGGTCACCCGCTGGGCCACGCTCCCCGTGCCCGACGTCTTCGACCAGCCGGCCCTCAACAAGGCCCTGGGCGCCGCGCCCCTCGGCGCGGCCGGTCTCGCCGGAGCGCTCCCGATCGTGCTGTGGCGCCGGAAGAAGCAGGCCGCACGGCATACCGCCGAGTAGCGACCCGCGGGTAGGGTGCCGTCCCGGACCGTCGACAGGACCACGGTCCGCCGACAGACCTACGGGGTGCGCACATGAGCGGAACCATACGGACCAAGGGCGGCCGCGGCCGCCTCGGCAGCGTGCTGTCGGGGCTGGCCGTGGCCGTCGGCTGTGTGCTCTTCCTCGGCGGTTTCGGCTGGGGAGCGGTGCTCTACCAGCCGTACACCGTCCCCACCGACTCCATGACCCCCACCCTCGACGTCGGCTCCAAGATCCTCGCCCAGCGGATCGACGGCGACGAGGTGCGGCGCGGTGACGTCGTCGTCTTCAGCGACCCGCTCTGGGGCGCCTCGCCCATGGTCAAGCGGGTCGTGGCCGTCGGCGGCGACACCGTCGCCTGCTGCGACCGGGACGGCCGGCTCACCGTGAACGGCAAGCCCGTCGACGAGCCCTACCTGCGGCCCGGAATCGGCGGCCGGACGGTCGCCTCGGGCCAGGACTTCTCGGCGACCGTCCCCGCGGGCAACCTCTTCCTGCTCGGCGACGACCGGAACACCTCGCTCGACTCCCGCACGCACCTGGAGGAGGCCGGACGGGGCTCCGTGCCGCGCTCCGCGGTCGTCGGCAGGGTCGACGCCGTCGTCTGGCCCGCCAAGGGCCTCCTGGAGCCCGCCGAGGGCTTCGCCGGCCTCCCGGGCGGCATCTCGCGACCGGGCCCCTTCACGGCACTCCGCACGGCGATCACGGCCGGCGTCGCGCTGATCCTCCTGGGGGCCGCGTACGGTCCGGTGGCCCGCCTCCTGACCCGCCGCCGCCCCGACGGGCCGCGGCCGGGCGTACGGGAGAGGGTGGAGGCATGACGGACGCGGGGACCCCGGAAGGTGTGCCGGACGCGACCGAGTCCCGGCGGGTCGCGCGGGTCGTGCTGCTCGACCCCGACGACCGCGTTCTGCTCCTGCACGGCCACGAGCCCGACGACCCGGCCGAGAGCTGGTGGTTCACCCCGGGCGGCGGCCTGGAGGGCGACGAGACCCGGGAGGAGGCGGCGCTGCGCGAACTCGCGGAGGAGACCGGCATCACCGAGGTCGACCTCGGCCCCGTGCTCTGGAAGCGGTACTGCTCCTTCCCCTTCGACGGGCGCCGCTGGGACCAGGACGAGTGGTACTACCTGGCCCGCACCCGCGAAGTCGAGGCCGCGCCCCGGCCGCGGGCCCTCACGGAACTGGAGACCCGCAGCCTCGCGGGCCTGAGATGGTGGACCTCCGCCGAACTGTCGGCGGCCCATGAGACGGTGTACCCGACCAGGCTCGCCGAGCTGCTCCAGACGCTGCTCGACGAGGGACCTCCGAGTGCACCGGTGGTTCTCGCCCCGGAAATCGTTTAGGGGCGCGTACGGCTGGCGCACAATAGGGGGACGCACGGCTGAAGGGGAACATGCCATGAGCGCCGAGGACCTCGAGAAGTACGAGACCGAGATGGAGCTGAAGCTCTACCGGGAGTACCGCGACGTCGTCGGGCTGTTCAAATACGTGATCGAGACCGAGCGGCGCTTCTACCTCACCAACGACTACGAGATGCAGGTGCACTCGGTGCAGGGCGAGGTCTTCTTCGAGGTCAGCATGGCCGACGCCTGGGTCTGGGACATGTACAGGCCCGCCAGGTTCGTCAAGCAGGTCCGCGTCCTGACCTTCAAGGACGTGAACATCGAGGAGCTCAACAAGAGCGACCTCGAACTTCCCGGCAGCTGAGACCTCTCCCGCGCCCCTCCCGCGGAAACCACCCGCAGGGGTGACGGGATTCTCCACAGCCTCCCGGCCGTCCACAGCGCCGCACGCGGTCCGCCGCACTCCGTCACATTCGGTGACGGAGGTGGTACCGCATGAACAGGACCCAAGCCCTCGGACGGTACGGGGAGGAGCTGGCGACCCGCCGGCTCACCGCGACCGGCATGCACATCCTCGCCCGCAACTGGCGCTGCGGCCGGACCGGCGAGATCGACATCGTCGCCCGCGACGGCGACACCCTCGTCATCTGCGAGGTCAAGACCCGGCGCGACGACGGCTACGAACACCCGATGGCCGCCGTCACACCGCGCAAGGCCGAGCGGCTCCGCCGCCTCGCCGCCTGCTGGCTCGACCGCAACGACACCCCGGCACCCGTCGGCGGCGTCCGCATCGACCTCGTCGGCATCGTCCTGCCGCGCAAGGGCGCCCCCGTCCTCACCCACGCCCAGGGGGTGGCCTGATGGGATTCGCCCGCACCTGCTCCGTAGCCCTCGTCGGCGTCGAAGGCGTCGTCGTCGAGGTCCAGGCCGACCTCGAACCCGGCGTCGCGGCCTTCACCCTCGTCGGCCTCCCCGACAAGAGCCTCATCGAGAGCCGCGACCGGGTCCGCGCCGCCGTCGTGAACTCCGGCGCCGAATGGCCCCAGAAGAAGCTGACCGTCGGTCTCAGCCCGGCATCCGTCCCGAAGGGCGGCTCCGGCTTCGACCTCGCCGTCGCCGCGGCCGTGCTCGGCGCCGCCGAGCGGATCGACCCGCGGGCCATCGCCGACCTCGTCCTCATCGGCGAACTCGGCCTCGACGGCCGCGTCCGGCCCGTCCGCGGCGTCCTGCCCGCCGTCCTCGCCGCCGCCGAAGCCGGATACGACCAGGTCGTCGTCCCCGAGCAGACCGCCGGCGAGGCCTCCCTCGTCCCCGGGGTCTCCGTCCTCGGCGTCCGCAGCCTCCGCCAGCTGATCGCCGTCCTCGCCGACGAACCCGTCCCCGACGAGGAGGCCACCGAAGAAGGCCGGCCCGACGCCATGCTCGCCGGACTCCTCGTCCCCGGCGCCGGCATCGGCACCGGACTCTCCGCGGACCCCGCCGAAGGCCCCGACCTCGCCGACGTCGCCGGCCAGCGCCGGGCCCGCCTCGCCCTGGAGGTCGCCGCCGCGGGCAGCCACCACCTGCTGCTCTCCGGCCCGCCCGGCGCGGGCAAGACCATGCTCGCCGAGCGCCTCCCCGGCATCCTCCCGCCCCTCACCCGACAGGAATCCCTGGAAGTCACCGCCGTCCACTCCGTCGGCGGCATCCTCCCGCCCGGCGAACCCCTCGTCCGCCGCGCGCCCTACTGCGCACCCCACCACTCCGCCACCATGCAGTCCCTCGTCGGCGGAGGGAACGGTCTCCCCAGGCCCGGCGCCGTCTCCCTCGCCCACCGAGGAGTCCTGTTCCTGGACGAGGCCCCGGAGTTCTCCGGCAAGGCCCTCGACGCGCTCCGCCAGCCCCTCGAATCCGGGCACGTCGTCATCGCCCGCGCCGCCGGCGTCGTGCGCCTCCCCGCCCGTTTCCTCCTCGCCCTCGCCGCCAACCCCTGCCCCTGCGGCCGTCACACCCTTCACGGCGCCGGCTGCGAATGCCCCGCCTCCGTCATCCGCCGCTACCAGGCGCGACTCTCCGGACCCCTGCTCGACCGCGTCGACCTCCGCGTCGAAGTCGAACCCGTCACCCGCGCCGACCTCCTCGGACAGGGCGGCCGGGGCGAGACCACCGCCACCGTCGCCGCCCGCGTCCACGAAGCCCGGGCCCGAGCCGCCGCACGGCTCGCCGACACCCCCTGGAAGGTGAACAGCGAGATCCCCGGGCACGAGCTCCGCACCCGCCACCTCGCCGCACCCGGCGCCCTCGCCGATGCCGAACGCGACGTCGAACGCGGACTGCTCACCGCCCGCGGCCTCGACCGCGTCCTCCGCGTCGCCTGGACCATCGCCGACCTGAACGGCCGCGACCGGCCCGGCGGCGAGGAGATCGCCCTCGCCCTCGAACTGCGCACCGGCGTCGCCCGCGGCGTGCCCGTCGGAGCGGGGGAGCACGCATGACCGCCACGCCCGGACCCGAGACCCCCGACCCCGTGCCCACCGCCGACCCCACCCCCGCCCCCGTGCCCACCGCCGACCCCGCGCCCGCCCCCGACCCCACCTCCGCTCCCGGACCCGCCCCCAGTGGCGAGCGCCTCGCCCGCGCGACCCTCAGCCGCGCCGTCGAACCCGGCGACGAACACGCCGGGCGGTGGCTCCGTGAGTACGGCGCCACCGGCTTCCTCGACCGACTGCTCCACACCGGGGGCGACACCTCGCCCTTCCCCGGCACCGGAGCCACACGCGTCGCCTCCTGGCGGCGACGCGCCGCCGCCGCCCGCCCCGGCCACGACCTCGACACCGTCCACGCCCTCGGCGGCCGCTTCCTCGTCCCCGGCGACACCGAATGGCCGCGTCAACTCGACGACCTCGGCGACGCCCGCCCCCTCGGCCTCTGGGTCCGCGGCCCCGCCGACCTGCGCACCTGGGCCCTGCGCTCCGTCGCCCTCGTCGGCGCCCGCGCCTGCACCCCGTACGGCGCCCACACCGCCGCCGACCTCGCCGCAGGACTCAGCCGACAGGGCTGGGTCGTCGTCTCCGGAGCCGCCTACGGCATCGACGGCGCCGCCCACCGGGGCGCCCTCGCCGCCGGCGGCGCCACCGTCGCCGTCCTCGCCTGCGGCATCGACACCCCGTACCCCCGCGGCCACGACCGGCTCATCCGGCGCGTCGCGGAACAAGGACTCGTCGTCGGCGAGCTGCCACCCGACAGCCACCCCACCCCCAGCCGCTTCATCCTCCGCAACCGCGTCATCGCCGCCCTCACCCGGGGAACGGTCGTCATCGAGGCCCAGCACCGCAGCGGCTCCCTCGTCACCGCCCGCGCCGCCGGCCGCCTCGGCCGCCACGTCATGGGCGTCCCCGGACCCGTCACCAGCGCACTCTCGGCAGGCGTCCACGAACTCCTGCGCGGCGACGCCACCCTCGTCACCGACGCCGACGAGATCGTCGAACTCGTCGGAGAGATCGGCCGGCTCGCCCCCGCGCGCCGGGGGCCCGTCCTGCCCCGCGACCTCCTCGCCCCCGCCACCGCGCACGTCCTCGAAGCCGTCCCCGCCCGCGGCCCCACGCCCACCACCGTCGTCGCCCGGCGGGCCGGAACCACCCCCGACGACACCCTCGCCAAGCTGTACGAACTCCACTCGCTCGGCTTCGTCGAACGGCACGGGGAGGGCTGGCGGTTGACGAACACCGCGACAGAAGCGTCGAACGCGCGGCGAGGCGGTACTTGACCTGGAGCATTCGGGTGAAAAGGTGAGGCCGATGAACAACCGAGTTCTCTCGGCCGCACCCGAGGGGCCGACACGCGCCACGGCCCGGGTTCGAAGATGCGACCGACGGCGTCCACCCGGAGCGGAGCGATCCGCCGAGGTTCGCTCACCGCGACGGCGCACTCACGCTACGCTCACCAGGATTCCCGACAGGACACCCACACCGACACACCCGACAGCAGAACGGCTCAAGGCAACGCATGCCCCAGCACACCTCCGGGTCTGACCGCGCTGCGGTGCCCCCAGCAGCCCGGGGCACCGTGCGACCACCCGCACCGACCTCACTCGACGAGCTGTGGCGCTCGTACAAGGACACCGGCGACGAGAGGCTGCGGGAGCAGCTGATCCTGCACTACTCGCCGCTCGTCAAATACGTCGCCGGACGGGTCAGCGTGGGGCTGCCGTCCAATGTGGAACAGGCCGACTTCGTCTCCTCCGGGGTCTTCGGCCTCATCGACGCCATCGAGAAGTTCGACGTCGAGCGGGCGATCAAGTTCGAGACCTACGCGATCACCCGCATCCGCGGCGCCATGATCGACGAACTCCGCGCCCTCGACTGGATCCCGCGCTCCGTCCGCCAGAAGGCCCGCAACGTCGAGCGGGCCTACGCCACCCTCGAAGCGCAGCTCCGCCGGACCCCCTCCGAGAGCGAGGTCGCCGCGGAGATGGAGATCACGCTGGAGGAACTGCACGCGGTTTTCAGCCAGTTGTCCCTGGCGAACGTGGTGGCCCTGGAGGAGCTGCTGCACGTCGGCGGCGAGGGCGGCGACCGGCTCTCCCTCATGGACACCCTGGAGGACACCGCCGCGGACAACCCCGTCGAGGTCGCCGAGGACCGCGAGCTGCGCCGGCTGCTCGCCCGCGCCATCAACACGCTCCCCGAGCGCGAGAAGACCGTCGTCACGCTCTACTACTACGAGGGCCTGACCCTCGCGGAGATCGGCCACGTCCTCGGCGTCACCGAGAGCCGCGTCAGTCAGATCCACACCAAATCCGTCCTCCAGCTCCGCGCCAAGCTGGCCGACGTCGGGCGCTGACCCTTGCGGGCCGGTCGTACAGTGGAGCCGTGCCCAGGATTCGAGCGGCCTCGGTGGCCGAGCACCGGACCATGCAGCGCGGCGCCCTCCTGGACGCCGCGCGTTCCCTGCTGTCCGAAGGGGGTACGGAGGCGCTGACCTTCCCCGCCCTCGCCGAGCGCACGGGGCTGGCCCGCTCGTCGGTCTACGAGTACTTCCGGTCGCGCGCCGCCGTCGTCGAAGAGCTGTGCGCCGTCGACTTCCCCGTCTGGGCCGCCGAGGTCGAGGCCGCCATGGCCGGCGCGGAGACGCCGCGCGACAAGGTCGAGGCGTACGTCCGCACGCAGTTGGACCTCGTCGGGGACCGGCGCCACCGGGCGGTCGTCGCCATCTCGGCGAGCGAACTCGACGACGGCGCCCGCGAGAAGATCCGCGCCGCCCACGGCGGCCTCGTCGCCATGATCGTCGAAGCCCTCGCCGCCCTGGGCCAGCCCCAGCCCCGCCTGGGCGCCATGCTCCTCCAGGGCGTCGTCGACGCCGCCGTCCGCCGCATCGAACTCGGCGCGGCCGAGGACCCCACGACCGTCGCCGAAGCCGCCGTCGCCATGGCCCTCCACGGCGTGGCCGGCCCCCAGGGCTAGGGCGCGAGCGGGAGCAGACGCGAGGGGGCCCTTCTCGTCAGGAGGAGGGGGTTCAGATACGCCTCGCCCCTGAGGAGGCCCCAGTGGAGGCAGGACCTCGGGCAGTGGGAGCTCTCCGTGACCTCGGCGATCGGGGTGCCCGGTGAGACCCGGGTGCCCCGGGGGACCAGCGGGGTCACCGGGGTGAAGGTCATGCGGAGCGGGGGAACACCTGTGCCCGGGAGGGTCAGGGTGAGCGCGCCGCGGCCGCCCACCGGGCCCGCGAAGGCGACCGTGCCCGCCGCCGGGGCCAGGACCGGGGTGCCCGGGGGAGCGGCGAGGTCCACGCCGCGGTGACCCGCGGCGTACGGGCCGGGCGGGGGCTGCCAGCCGCGGAGGATCTCCGGCGGAGGCGGACCCACCGGCCAGAGCAGGGTCAGGGTCGCGAGCAGGGTGAGCAGGTACATGGGGGAAGGATTTCCCGTGCGTCCGGCCCGTGCCGCTCACCGGCGACATCTGTGGACCACCCGGCGGTTGTGGACAGCGCCGTCACCCGGCGCTCCCGGGGTCCCGTACACTTCCTATGGCGACTCGGGTCACCGGGTCGACTTCGCACGCCCCGCCACCTGTCTCTGAGGCGGGTGGCAGCGCCTTTCGGTCCTTCGTGGCACGGCGCGCCGGGGCGTCAGGAAAACAACCGAGAAAACCAAGGAGATGGCCATGGCCGTCGTCACGATGCGGGAGCTGCTGGAGAGCGGCGTCCACTTCGGTCACCAGACCCGTCGCTGGAACCCGAAGATGAAGCGCTTCATCTTCACCGAGCGCAACGGCATCTACATCATCGACCTGCTCCAGTCGCTGTCGTACATCGACCGCGCCTACGAGTTCGTCAAGGAGACCGTCGCGCACGGCGGCTCCATCATGTTCGTCGGTACGAAGAAGCAGGCCCAGGAGGCCATCGCCGAGCAGGCGACGCGTGTCGGCATGCCGTACGTCAACCAGCGTTGGCTCGGTGGCATGCTCACCAACTTCTCCACCGTCTACAAGCGTCTGCAGCGCCTCAAGGAGCTCGAGCAGATCGACTTCGAGGACGTCGCCGCCTCGGGTCTCACCAAGAAGGAGCTCCTGGTCCTCTCCCGCGAGAAGGCCAAGCTGGAGAAGACCCTCGGTGGTATCCGCGAGATGCAGAAGGTGCCGAGCGCCGTCTGGATCGTCGACACCAAGAAGGAGCACATCGCCGTCGGTGAGGCGCGCAAGCTCCACATCCCGGTCGTCGCGATCCTCGACACCAACTGCGACCCCGACGAGGTCGACTACAAGATCCCGGGCAACGACGACGCGATCCGCTCCGTCACCCTGCTCACCCGCGTGATCGCCGACGCCGTCGCCGAGGGCCTCATCGCCCGCTCCGGCGCCGCGACCGGCGACTCGAAGCCGGGCGAGAAGGCCGCCGGCGAGCCGCTCGCCGAGTGGGAGCGCGACCTGCTCGAGGGTGAGAAGAAGGCCGACGAGGCCCCCGCCGAGGCCCCCGCCGCCGAGGCCGCCCCGGCCGAGGCCGCCGCCGAGGCTCCGGCCGCGGACGCCGAGCAGGCCTGACCCTCCAGGACCTTCGGGTGACGACGGCGGGGGCCCACGAAGCCCCCGCCGTCCACCCGTGGACCCGCCCGATCTTTCAGACTTCGAGAGAGAAACAGACTCATGGCGAACTACACCGCCGCTGACGTCAAGAAGCTCCGCGAGCTCACCGGCGCCGGCATGATGGACTGCAAGAAGGCCCTGGACGAGGCCGACGGCAACGTCGACAAGGCCGTCGAGGCGCTCCGCATCAAGGGCCAGAAGGGCGTCGCCAAGCGCGAGGGCCGCTCTGCCGAGAACGGCGCCGTTGTCTCCCTCATCGCCGACGACAACACCTCGGGCGTCCTCGTCGAGCTGAAGTGCGAGACGGACTTCGTCGCCAAGGGTGACAAGTTCCAGGCCGTCGCCGCCGAGCTGGCCCAGCACGTCGCCGCCACCTCCCCGGCCGACCTCGAGGCCCTGCTCGCCTCCGAGATCGAGGCCGGCAAGACCGTCCAGGCGTTCGTCGACGAGGCCAACGCCAACCTCGGCGAGAAGATCGTCCTGGACCGCTTCGCGCAGTACGCCGACGGCTTCGTCTACGCGTACATGCACCGCACGATGCCGGACCTCCCGCCGCAGATCGGTGTCCTCGTCGAGTTCGACAAGGCCGACGCCGACGTTGCCAAGGGTGTCGCCCAGCACATCGCCGCCTTCGCGCCGAAGTACCTCACCAAGGAAGAGATCCCGGCCGAGGTCGTCGAGTCCGAGCGTCGCATCGCCGAGGAGACCACCCGCGCCGAGGGCAAGCCCGAGGCCGCGATCGCCAAGATCGTCGAGGGTCGCGTCAACGGCTTCTTCAAGGACGCCACGCTGCTCGGCCAGCCGTACGCCCTGGACAACAAGAAGTCCGTCCAGAAGGTCCTGGACGAGGCCGGTGTCACCCTGAAGCGCTTCACGCGCATCAAGGTCGGCATCTGAGTCCGTACGCGAACGCGACGGACGCCGGACCCCAGGTAGGGTCTGAGGCAGTCGTCCGCGCACGCGCAGGACGACCGCAGATCTGACGAGGAGGCCATTGCCGTACGGGATACCGCGAGGATCCAGGGCAATGGCCTCCTTCGTATGTGTACGAGGAGATCTCCATGAATCAGGGCGCCGCACAGGGCGACGACAACAACGGCAAGAAGTTCGGCCGCTACATGCTGAAGCTGTCCGGAGAAGCCTTCTCCGGCGGCACCGGGCTGGGCGTCGACCCGGACGTCGTGCACGCCATCGCGCGTGAGATCGCGGCCGTCGTCCGCGACGGCGCGGAGATCGCGGTGGTGATCGGCGGTGGCAACTTCTTCCGCGGCGCCGAGCTCCAGCAGCGCGGCATGGACCGGGCCCGCTCCGACTACATGGGCATGCTCGGCACCGTGATGAACTGCCTCGCCCTCCAGGACTTCCTGGAGAAGGAGGGCATCGACTCCCGCGTCCAGACCGCCATCACCATGGGCCAGGTCGCCGAGCCGTACATCCCGCTGCGCGCCGTGCGCCACCTGGAGAAGGGCCGCGTGGTCATCTTCGGCGCGGGCATGGGCATGCCGTACTTCTCCACGGACACCACCGCCGCCCAGCGCGCCCTGGAGATCGACGCCGAGGCCCTGCTCATGGGCAAGAACGGCGTGGACGGCGTCTACGACTCCGACCCCAAGCGCAACCCCGACGCGGTCAAGTTCGACGCGCTGGAGTACAGCGAGGTGATCTCCCGCGACCTCAAGGTCGCCGACGCCACCGCCATCACCCTGTGCCGGGACAACAATCTCCCGATCCTCGTCTTCGAACTGCTCACCGAGGGCAATATCGCTCGCGCGGTGAAGGGTGAGAAGATCGGCACGCTCGTGAGCGACCAGGGCACCCGGGCCTGACCCGAACCGGGGAACCGCCCCGCAAGGGGATGGACAGAGCCCTGCCGGTCGTACACCGTGCAGGACACAACGCGACGACACGCAGGAGCAAGTGGTGATCGAAGAGACCCTCCTCGAGGCCGAGGAGAAGATGGAGAAGGCCGTCGTGGTCGCCAAGGAGGACTTCGCCGCGATTCGCACCGGCCGTGCGCACCCGGCGATGTTCAACAAGATCGTGGCCGACTACTACGGTGCCATCACCCCCATCAACCAGCTGGCGTCCTTCTCCGTCCCGGAGCCGCGCATGGCCGTGGTGACGCCGTTCGACAAGAGCGCGCTGCGCAACATCGAGCAGGCGATCCGGGACTCGGACCTCGGCGTCAACCCGAGCAACGACGGCAACATCATCCGTGTGGTGTTCCCCGAGCTGACCGAGGAGCGCCGCCGGGAGTACATCAAGGTCGCCAAGGGCAAGGCCGAGGACTCGAAGATCTCGATCCGCTCGGTGCGCCGCAAGGCCAAGGAGACCATCGACAAGCTCGTCAAGGACGGCGAGGTCGGCGAGGACGAGGGCCGCCGCGCCGAGAAGGAGCTCGACGACACCACCGCGAAGTACGTCGCGCAGGTGGACGAGCTGCTCAAGCACAAGGAAGCCGAGCTGCTCGAGGTCTGATGAACGACTCTTCCTGGGGGGCCCCGGCCGGTTCCGGCCGCGGGGGACCCGACCAGGGGCCTGCCCCGGCGGGTCCCGCATACGATCGGCAGCAGGCGGCGCAGACTCGGCCCATGCCCATCGTGCCCGACGTTCCCGCCGGCGGATTCCAGGACGGTCACGACCGGGGGGCCGCTCACCAGAGCGGTCCCCTGTTCCGTGACGAGCCGCCGCACGAGCACCCGCAGGAGCCCATGTCCAGCCCCACCCCGCCTCCGCCGCCCGCGCCGCCGGCGCCTCGGCAGAAGAAGAGCGCGGGCCGTGACCTGGGCGCGGCCATAGGCGTCGGAGTCGGTCTCGGTGCCGTCATCATCACCTCGCTGTTCATCTGGAAGCCGGCGTTCATCGGGGTGATAGCGGTCGCCGTGGTCGTCGGCCTGTGGGAGCTCACCTCCCGCCTCCAGGAGCGCAAGGAGATCAAGGCTCCGCTGGTGCCGCTCGCGGTCGGCGGCGCGGCGATGGTCGTCGCCGGCTACGTCCGGGGCGCCGAGGGCGCCTGGGTGGCGATGGCCCTGACGGCGCTCGCGGTGCTCGTCTGGCGGATGACGGAGCCTCCCGAGGGCTACCTCAAGGACGTCACGGCGGGGGTCTTCGCCGCGTTCTACGTGCCGTTCCTGGCGACGTTCGTGGCGCTGCTGCTGACCGCGGACGACGGGCCGCAGCGGGTGCTGACCTTCCTGATCCTGACCGTGGTCAGCGACACCGGGGCGTACGCGATCGGCTGGCGCTTCGGCAAGCACAAGCTGGCCCCGAGGATCAGCCCCGGCAAGACCCGGGAGGGTCTGGTCGGCGCGGTGACGTTCGCGATGGCGGCGGGCGCGCTGTGCATGCAGTTCATGATCGACGACGGGGCCTGGTGGCAGGGCCTGATCCTCGGTCTCGCGGTGGCGGCGAGCGCGACGCTCGGCGACCTCGGCGAGTCCATGATCAAGCGCGACCTCGGCATCAAGGACATGGGCACGCTCCTGCCGGGCCACGGCGGCATCATGGACAGGCTCGATTCGCTGCTGCCGACGGCGCCGGTGGTGTGGTTGCTGATGGCGTTGTTCGTCGGGACCGGCTGAGCCGTTCGACCCCGTTTTCCGTGGACGGGCCCGCTGCCTTCGTGGCAGCGGGCCCGTCCGCGTTCCGGTGTCCGCCATGTAGGGGAAGAGGAAGCCCGATCGGCGGCACGCCGCGCCCGCACGGGAAGGATGCCGACCATGACACCACCCACGGCACGCCCGGCCGAGGAGCCCTCGGGGGCCCTCTCGGTCCTGCTGACCCTCGCGGCGGGGCAGTTCCTCATGGCGCTCGACAGCTCCGTCATGAACGTGTCCATCGCGACGGTGGCCGAGGACGTCGACACCACGATCACCGGGATCCAGGGCGCCATCACCGCGTACACGCTGGTGATGGCGATGCTCATGATCCCCGGGGGCAAGGTCGGGACCCTGATCGGCCGCAAGCGGGCCTTCATGATCGGCTGCTGCGTCTACGGCGCCGGCTCCCTCACCACCGCCCTCGCGCCCAACCTCCCGCTGCTGCTGTTCGGCTGGTCGTTCCTCGAAGGCGTCGGGGCGGCGCTCATCATGCCCGCGATCGTGGCCCTGGTGGCCGGCAACTTCCCCACCGAGCGGCGCCCCATGGCGTACGGCGTCGTCGCGGCGGCCGGAGCCGTCGCGATCGCGCTCGGGCCGCTCATCGGCGGCATCGCCACGACGTACTTCTCCTGGCGCTGGGTCTTCGCCGGCGAGGTCCTGCTGGTCCTGGTGATCCTCGTGTTCGCCCGACGCATCGCCGACGCCGTCAGCGAGGAGCGCCCGCGGGTCGACTACCTGGGCGCCCTGCTCTGCGCGGCCGGACTCGGGGTCTTCGTGTACGGCGTGCTCCGCTCGGACGAGTGGGGCTGGGTGCGGCCGAAGACGGACGCGCCCGCCTGGCTCGGGGTGTCGCTGGTCGTGTGGCTGATGCTGGCGGGACTGCTGCTCATCTGGTTCTTCCTGCGCTGGGAGTCCCGGCTCGTCGCACGTCACCGGGAGCCGCTCGTCCACCCGGACATGCTGCGCAACCGGCAGCTGGCCGGCGGCCTGACCATGTTCTTCTTCCAGTACCTGGTGCAGATGGGCGTCTTCTTCGTCGTCCCGCTCTATCTGTCGGTCGCGCTGGGGCTGTCCGCGCTCGCCACCGGCGCCTGGATCCTGCCGCTGTCGGTGACCCTGCTGGCCGCCGCCCTCCTGATCCCCCGGCTCTTCCCCGACGCGTCCCCGCGCCGGGTGGTACGGATCGGGGTGTTCGCGCTGCTCGCGGGCGCGGTCGTGCTGATGGCCGCGCTCGACGCGGACGCCGGGCCGGAGGTCGTCACCCTGCCGCTGCTGCTCGTCGGCTTCGGGATGGGCGCGCTGGCCTCCCAGCTGGGCGCGGTCACCGTGTCCGCCGTCCCGGACCGGCAGAGCGCGGAGGTCGGCGGCATCCAGAACTCCGTCACCAACCTCGGCGCCTCGATCGGCACCGCCCTCGCCGGATCGCTCATGATCGGCGTGCTCACCTCGTCGTTCCTGGCCTCCGTGGAACAGAACCCGGCGGTCCCCGCCGAGGTGAAGGAGACGGCCGTCGTGGAGCTCGCGAGCGGCGTCCCCTTCCTCTCGGACGAGCAGCTCACCACCGCCCTGGACGAGGCCGGCGCCAGCCCGGAGGTGACCTCGGCCGCGCTCGACGCGAACGCCGCCGCCCGTCTCGACGGCCTGCGCGCGGCCCTCGCGATCCTCGCCGCCGTCTCCGTCGTGGCGCTCTTCTTCACCTCGCGCATCCCCACGACCCAGCCGGGCCGTCCCGGGCCCTGAGCCCCCGCGTCCTTCACGCGCCGGGACACCGGCGCGTGTCTGCGACACTGGTAGGACCATGCCGAAGCCCGGAGAACTCACTTTCGTCGCCCCCCGCGGAGCCAAGAAGCCGCCGCGGCACCTGGCCGACCTCACGCCCGCCGAGCGGAAGGAGGCCGTCGCCGCGATCGGCGAGAAGCCCTTCCGCGCCAAGCAGCTGTCCACGCACTACTTCGCGCGGTACGCGCACGACCCCGCCGAGTGGACCGACATCCCGGCCGCCTCGCGGGAGAAGCTGGCCGGGGAGCTGCTGCCCGACCTGATGTCCGTGGTGCGGCACATCTCGTGCGACGACGACACCACCCGCAAGACCCTGTGGAAGCTGCACGACGGCACGCTCGTGGAGTCGGTGCTCATGCGCTACCCCGACCGGGTGACCATGTGCATCTCCTCGCAGGCCGGCTGCGGCATGAACTGTCCGTTCTGCGCGACCGGGCAGGCGGGCCTCGACCGGAACCTGTCGACCGCCGAGATCGTGCACCAGATCGTGGACGGCATGCGGGCGCTGCGGGACGGGGAGGTGCCCGGGGGACCGGCGCGGCTCTCCAACATCGTGTTCATGGGCATGGGCGAGCCGCTCGCCAACTACAAGCGCGTCGTCGGGGCGATCCGCCGGCTGACCGACCCCGAGCCCGACGGGCTCGGCCTGTCGCAGCGGGGCATCACCGTCTCCACCGTCGGTCTCGTGCCGGCGATGCTGCGCTTCGCCGACGAGGGCTTCAAGTGCCGTCTCGCCGTCTCGCTGCACGCGCCCGACGACGAGCTGCGCGACACCCTCGTGCCCGTCAACACGCGCTGGAAGGTCCGCGAGGTCCTCGACGCGGCCTGGGAGTACGCGGAGAAGTCCGGGCGCCGGATCTCCATCGAGTACGCCCTCATCCGGGACATCAACGACCAGGCCTGGCGCGGCGACCTGCTGGGCCGCCTCCTCAAGGGCAAGCGGGTGCACGTCAACCTGATCCCGCTGAACCCGACGCCCGGTTCGAAGTGGACGGCGTCGCGCCCGGAGGACGAGAAGGCCTTCGTCGAGGCGATCGCCCGCCACGGCGTGCCGGTGACCGTCCGGGACACCCGCGGCCAGGAGATCGACGGTGCCTGTGGACAGCTCGCGGCCGCCGAGCGCTGACCTTGTAGTCTGAGCTCGAACACATCTCCATATTCCGACAGGGGAGCGCCACAGCGCTGAGAGTGCGGTAACCGTAGACCGCAGACCCTCTGAACCTCGCCCAGGTCATTCTGGGTAGGAAGTTCGGTCGTAACTCAAGCTGTTGCGCCCTGCCCGCGTCCGTCCGGACGCGGGCAGGGCCGCGTCTCTTCCTGGTCATGCCCAGGAGGAAAACCAGTGAGCATCAAGAAGGCCGCCGCCGTCGCGCTCGTCGCGGCGCTCGGCGTCACCAGCCTCGCCGCGTGCGGCGCCGACGAGATCCGGGAATCGGCCGGCAAGACCGACCGGCCCGCGCCGAAGACCGTGACGCTGGTGAGCCACGACTCGTTCAACGCCTCCAAGGAGGTGCTGGCGGCGTTCACCCAGCAGACCGGTTACACGGTCAAGGTGCTGAAGAGCGGCGACGCCGGCGAGGCCGTCAACAAGGAGATCCTGACCAAGGGCTCCCCGCAGGGCGACGTCTTCTTCGGCGTCGACAACACGCTGCTCTCCCGCGCCCTCGACAACGGGATCTTCGTCCCGTACGAGGCGAAGGGCCTGGACCGGGTCCCGGCCGCGTACCAGCTCGACAAGGAGCACCGGGTCACCCCGATCGACTCCGGCGACATCTGCGTCAACTACGACAAGAAGTACTTCGCGGACAAGAAGCTGGCGCCGCCGGTGACCTTCGACGACCTGGCGAAGCCGGCGTACAAGGACCTCCTCGTGGTGGAGAACCCCGAGCGGTCCTCCCCGGGCCTCGGCTTCCTCCTCGGCACCGCCGCCCGGTACGGCGACGACGGCTGGCAGGACTACTGGAAGAAGCTCAAGGCCAACGGCGTGAAGACCGTCGACAGCTGGGAGCTCGCCTACAACCAGGAGTTCTCCGGCTCGGCCGGCGGCAAGCAGGCCAAGGGTGACCGGCCGCTCGTCGTGTCGTACGCCTCCAGCCCGCCGGCCGAGGTGCTGTACGGCGAGCCGCAGCCGAAGGTGGCGCCCACCGGGGTCTCCACCGGCACCTGCTTCCGCCAGGTCGAGTTCGCGGGCCTGCTGAACGGCGCGAAGAACCCCGAGGGCGGCAAGGCGCTGATCGACTTCCTGATCTCCAAGAAGTTCCAGGAGGACATGCCGCTCCAGATGTTCGTCAACCCGGTGGCGAAGGACGCGGCCCTGCCGGAGCTCTTCACCAAGCACGGCGTGGTGATCGAGAAGCCGCAGACCATGGCGCCCCAGAAGATCGCCGAGAAGCGCGACGCGTGGATCCAGCAGTGGTCGTCGCTCGTTCTGAAGTAGCGCGTCCTGCGGCAGGGCGGGACGTCCGGGGGAGCGTGACGCGGCTGGGGCTGATGGCCCTGCCCGTCGCGTTCTTCGGGGTCTTCTTCGCCTGGCCCGTCGTGTCCATCGTGGACCGGGGGCTGCGGCCCGACGGCGCCTGGCGGTTCGGCCGGATCGGCGAGACGCTGAGCCGGCCGGACATCCTCGACGTGCTCGGCTTCACCGTGTGGCAGGCGCTCGCCTCCACCGGGCTCACCCTGCTGGTCGCGCTGCCCGGGGCGTACGTCTTCGCCCGCTTCGACTTCCCCGGCAAGAGCGTGCTGCGGGCCGTCGTCACGGTGCCGTTCGTGCTGCCGACGGTCCTCGTCGGCACGGCGTTCCTGGCGCTCGTCGGCCGGGGCGGGCTCACCGACGAGCTGTGGGGGCTGCGGCTCGACACCAGCGTGTGGGCGATCCTCCTCGCGCACGTCTTCTTCAACTACGCGGTCGTCGTCCGGACCGTCGGCGGCCTCTGGTCGCAGCTCGACCCGCGCCAGGAGGAGGCCGCCCGGGTCCTCGGCGCCTCCCGCTGGACGGCCTGGCGGACGGTGACGCTGCCCGCGCTCGTGCCGGCGGTGGCGGCGGCCGCCCTGATGGTCTTCCTCTTCACCTTCACCTCCTTCGGCGTCGTGCAGATCCTCGGCGGGAACGCCTACTCCACCCTCGAGGCCGAGATCTACCGGCAGACCGCCCGGCTGCTCGACCTGCCCACGGCGGCCGTGCTCACCCTGGTGCAGTTCGCGGCCGTCGGCGCGATCCTCGGCGTGCACGCCTGGACGGTACGGCGGCGGGAGACCGCGCTCCGGCTCGTACCGCCGGAGACGACCGCGCGCCGGCCGCGCGGCGCCGGACAGTGGGCGCTGCTCGCGGGCGTCCTCGCCTCCGTGGCGCTGCTGATCCTGCTGCCGCTCGGCGTGCTCGTGGAGCGCTCCTTCGCGGAGCCGGGCGGGTACGGGCTCGGCTACTACCGGGCGCTCGGCACGCTCGACGAGGCCGGGACCTTCCTCGTCCCGCCCCTGGAGGCGATCGGGAACTCGCTGCGGTACGCGGTGGCCGCCACCGCCATCGCCGTGGTGATCGGCGGGCTCGCGGCGGCGGCGCTCACCCGCCGACGGGCCGGGCGGCTCGTACGGGGCTTCGACGCGCTGCTCATGCTGCCGCTCGGGGTCTCCGCCGTCACCGTCGGCTTCGGCTTCCTCATCACCCTCGACGAGCCGCCGCTCGACCTGCGGGCCAGCTGGATCCTCGTACCGCTCGCACAGGCCCTGGTCGGCGTCCCCTTCGTCGTACGGACGATGCTGCCGGTCCTGCGGGCGGTGGACGAGCGGCTGCGGGAGGCGGCGGCCGTGCTCGGCGCCTCGCCGTGGCGGGCCTGGCGGGAGGTGGACCTGCCGATGGTGCGGCGGGCGCTGCTCGTCGCGGCCGGGTTCGCCTTCGCCGTGTCGCTCGGCGAGTTCGGGGCGACCGTCTTCATCGCCCGGCCCGAGAGCCCGACGCTCCCCGTGGCGGTGGCCCGGCTGCTCGGCCGGCCCGGCGCGCTCAACTACGGCCAGGCGATGGCCCTCTCGACGATTCTGATGGTGGTGTGCGCGGTGTCCCTGCTGCTGCTCGAACGACTCCGCACCGACCGGACCTCCGGGGAGTTCTGATGCTTTCGATCGAGGACGCGACCGTACGGTTCGGGGAGCGGGCCGTGCTCGACGCCGTCGACCTGGAGGTCGCCGAGCACGAGATCGTGTGCGTGCTCGGCCCCAGCGGCAGCGGCAAGTCCACGATGCTGCGGGCCGTCGCCGGGCTCCAGGCGCTCGACGGCGGCCGGATCCTGCTCGGCGGCGCCGACCAGACCGGGGTGCCGGTGCACAAGCGGGGCGTCGGCCTGATGTTCCAGGACCACCAGCTGTTCCCGCAGCGGGACGTCGGCGGGAACGTCGCCTTCGGGCTGCGGATGCGGGGCGCCGGGAAGAGCGAGCAGGCCGAGCGCGTACGGGAGCTGCTCGACCTCGTCGGCCTCCCGGGCGCCGAGCGGCGGTCCGTCGCCGCGCTCTCCGGCGGCGAGCAGCAGCGCGTGGCGCTCGCCCGCGCCCTGGCCCCCCGGCCCCGGCTCCTGATGCTCGACGAGCCGCTCGGCCAGCTCGACCGGGGGCTGCGGGAGCGGCTCGTCGTGGAGCTGCGGCAGCTCTTCGGACGGCTCGGGACGACGGTCCTCGCCGTCACCCACGACCAGGGCGAGGCCTTCGCGCTCGCCGACCGGCTCGTGGTCATGCGGGACGGGCGGATCGCCCAGTCGGGTGCGCCCGCCGATGTGTGGCGGCGGCCCGCCTCGGAGTTCGTGGCGCGGTTCCTGGGCTTCGACAACGTGGTGGCGGCGCGGGTGACCGGAGCGGTCGCGCAGACCGTGTGGGGGAAGATGCCCGTCCCGGACGGCTCGCCGGAGGGGGAGCGGCGGCTCCTCGTCCGCCCGGGCGGGGTGCGGCTCGTGGAGGCGGGGCCGGGGGCGGTCTGGACGGTGGAGTCCCGGACCTTCCGGGGCAGTCAGGTCCTCGTACGGCTCCGCCCGGCCGAAGGACCGGCGCTGGAGGCCGAGCTCCCGCTGCGGGAGGCGCCGGAGGAGGGCGCCGGGGTGGGCGTGGAGTTCCGGGCGGAGGACGTGGTGGTGCTCGGGGACGACGCTCCCTAGAGGGGTGCTCGGGGACGACGCTCCGTAGCGCGGGGTGCGATGAGTTTTCGTCGCCGGGGGAGTCTCCTGTGTGTTCGTCGTTTTCCCGTCGACCACGCAGGAGGAAGCCGTGGGCCAGCTGCTCAGAGTCCAGAACTTCAACGTCTCGTCCGATGGATACGGTGCCGGTGAGGGGCAGAGCCTCGAAAGGCCGTTCGGCCATGCCGAGCCCGGGGAGATGTTCTCCTGGGCCGGCGCCACGGCGAGCTGGCCCATGCGGACCGACCCCGGCGGCAGCCGTGGCCTCGACGACTACCTGACGCGGGACTACGCGCGGAACATCGGCGCCGAGATCATGGGCCGCAACAAGTTCTCGCCCCTGCGCGGGCCCTGGGAGAACGAGGACTGGCGCGGCTGGTGGGGCGAGGAGCCGCCGTTCCGCACGCCGGTGTTCGTCCTGACGCACCACCCGCGCCCCTCGTTCACGCTCGCCGACACCACCTTCCACTTCGTCGACGCCGACCCCGCGACCGTCCTCGGGATGGCGAAGGAGGCGGCGGGCGGCAAGGACGTCCGCCTCGGCGGCGGGGCCATGACGATCCGGGAGTTCCTGGACGCGGATCTCGTCGACACGCTGCACGTCGCCGTGTCGCCGGTGAAGCTCGGATCCGGGTCACGGCTGTGGGAGTCCCCCGAGGAGCTGTACGACCGCTTCCACTGCGACATCGTGCCCAGTCCTGGTGGTCGGGTGACGCACCATCTGTTCTGGCGGAAGTGAGGTCCTAGCACCTGATGCACGCCCTCCGGGTCGCCCGCTGGTAGGCGCGGGCGGCCCGGCCGAGGGCGAGGCCGTAGCCGCAGAAGCCGCCGTACGCGACGACGACCACCCACGGGGCGTGGTCCGCCATGCCGACGGTGATCACTCCCGTCCAGGCCAGCAGGCCGAAGACGGCCAGGAACGCCCCGAACGGCGCCAGCGCGCCCGCCCCCGTCCACCCGAGCGCGAGCAGCGGAAGCCGGGGCAGCCGCCGGCCCCACGGGCGGGTCAGCGCGAGCGCGAGGGCCATGCCGAGGAGCGCCAGGACGGCGGTGACGTCGATCCCGTGGTCGTACAGCCGGATGCCCAGGTCGCTGGTGTACCGCGGGTCGACACCGGGGCGGCCGGTGCCCGTGTAGCCGGGGGTGATGCCCAGGGCCCAGAGCGTCTTCAGGGCGGCGTACGGGACGAGGGCGGCGACGGCGACGAGACCGGCGCGGGTGGCGGGCCGGGCGGCCGTGGCTCCGGTGCGGGGGCCGCGCCCGCCGCAGTACGGGCACGTGCCCTGCGTCCGGCGCCGACGGGCGAGGGCCGCGCAGCCCCATAACACCGCGCCCAGGACGGCGAGGAACTGGTTGACGAGAGCCGCCCAGTCGACCGGGTCCTGGTTGCGGGACAGGAAGAACAGCAGGTGGACGGGGCTGAGGAGGGCCGGGAAGCCCGAGGTCAGGCAGAGCGCGACGACCGCCCACGCCGCCGTCGGGAGCCACCGGACGCCGGGGCGGCGCAGCAGGGCGTACGCGAGGACGGCGGCCGCCCCGTACAGCACCGCCGCGGCCGTCTCCGGTCCGGTGCCCGTGCCCTTGGCGAGGAGGGCGTAGCCGAAGGCGGGGCCCGTGAGCGCGGCGAGGGCCGCGCCCGTGGCGTACAGCAGCGACCAGACGAACGCGGCGCGGCCCGCCCAGGACGGCCACGTGGACAGGAGTGTCTTCGGAGTCATGGCCCGAGACTGTCGTCGGAGGACTCCCGGGGCATCGGCCCCCGGGCGCGGCCGTCTCCGCCGCGCGGCGGAGGCCGGCTACCTCCCGAGTCGCTCCAGCGCCGCCGGCGCCTCGTCGATCGAGTCCACCAGGGCGATCCGGGCCGCCATCGGGCGGCCGGCGGCGAGGGCCTCCAGGAGGGGCCAGGCCGGGAGGCGGGTGGTCCAGTGGGCGCGGTTCACCAGGACCATCGGGGTCGGGGCGGTCCGGGAGGCGTAGTAGTTCGGGGTCGCGTTGTCGAAGATCTCCTGGACCGTGCCCGCCGCGCCCGGGAGGAAGACGATCCCGGCCGTCGAGCGGGCGAGGAGGCCGTCCTCCCGGGTGGCGTTGGCGAAGTACTTGGCGATGTGCTGGGCGAAGGGGTTCGGCGGCTCGTGGCCGTAGAACCAGGTGGGGATGCCGACCGAGTCCCCTCCGCCCGGCCACCGGGCCCGTACGGCGAAGGCGGCGCGGGCCCAGTCCGTCACCGACGGGGCGAAGGACGGGGCCCGGGCGAGGAGGTCCAGGGACTTGGGGAGGGCCTCGTCCTCGTGGGGCGCCAGGTACGCGCCGAGGTTCGCCGCCTCCATCGCGCCCGGCCCGCCGCCGGTCGCCACGGTCAGCCCGGCGCGGGCCAGGGACCTGCCGAGCCGGGCCGCGCCCGCGTACGCCTCGGTGCCCCGGCCCATCGCGTGCCCGCCCATGACGCCGACGACCCCGGCCCCGTCGAGGAGCTCGTCGAGGGCGTCGGAGACGGCGTCGTCGTGGAGGGAGCGGAGCATCGAGGAGAAGATGTCGCCGTCGGCCCGGGTCCGGCCGAACCACGCGTACGCCAGGAAGTCGGGCGTCGACTCGTACCCGGTCTCGGCGATCCCCTCGTAGAGCTCCCCGGGGGTGTAGAGCCGCGCCCGGTAGGGGTCGAAGGGCAGTTGGGGGACGGGAGGGAAGACGAGCGCCCCGTCGGCGCGGACCTTGGCGGCGGCCTCCGGCTCCATGGGACAGCCGAGGAAGACGGCGTCCTTGGTGGCCGCGGCGAGCAGCGCGAAGGTCCGGTCGGTGAGGTCGACCGACTGGATCCGCTGCCCGGCGAGCGAGCCCGGCCGGCCGAGCGCCGCGTCGAACTCGGCGAGGGTGTGGATCTCGCGTTCATGCCCACGCGGTCTGGGCGGGCGGTGTGCCGGGGGAAGCGTCGCCATGGGCCCACGATAGGGGCCGCCGTGGTGGGCGGCCCCTCGTGCGGGCGGCTGGGCCGGGTCGGGGAGGCTCGGCCGGTCGAGGTGGCTCGGCCGGTCGGAGTGGCTCGGCCGATCGAGGCCGTTCGGTCGGTCCGGGCCGTTCGGTCGGCTGGGTGGATCAACCGGGCAGGGTCGCTCAGCCGGTCAGCGGCAGGGCCGCCAGTTCCGCGATCAGCCAGGTCAGGGGGAGGAAGACGGCGAGTAGTGCGCCGGCGCGCAGGAGGGCGGCCGTGCGGAGGACGGTGGGTGGGGCGCCGAGGCGGAGGAGCGCCTCGGTGGTGTGGGTGCGGCCTTGCCTGGATTCCAGCGCGGCGGTCAGCAGGGTGGCGGTGGTGCAGGCGAGGATCAGGGCCGCGCCGAGGCCGGTGAGGGGGCCGAAGGCGCCGGTGCCCGCGTCCGCGTCGTACAGCGCGGCCGCCGCGAGGGTCCCGGAGATCACCGCGCTGACCACGCCGAGCGGGCGGCCGATGCGGCGGGACTCGTCCATCAGGACGCGGCCCGCGAGCAGCCGGGTGGCGCCCGGCCGGACGGCCTGGAGGAGCCGGCCGCAGCCGTGGGTGAGGCCCGGGCCGGCCAGGGCGAGGCCGACGGCGGTGAGGACCCAGCCGGCGAGGACGCCCGCCGGGTTGCCGTCGAAGCGTCCCGGCAGGGGGAGCCCCTTCCCGGTGCCGCTCCGCGCCGCGTACGTCTCGATCGCGAGGCCGACCGCGACGAGGGCGACGCCCCACGGGAGCCCGGACGGCATCGTCCGCTCGGCGCCCTCCGGTGCCGCGGGCGCGGTGCGGGGGCGCAGCGCCAGGCCGGCCGCCGTGGCGGCGACGACCGGCAGGACGGCGAGCAGCGTGAGGGCGGCCGCGAGCGGGACCGGCCGGTCGGCGGCGAGGAGTCCGGCCGCCGCCCCGTCGAAGGGCAGCCCCGTGATGTCGCCGCGCAGGTGCAGGTAGAACAGGAGCGCGACCACCGAGCCGAGCGTGCAGGCGAGGGCCGTCGAGGCGGCGGCGATCGCGGTGAGCCGGGCGGGGCCGAGGCCGACGGCGGAGAGCCCGGGGCGCGGCCGGGTGCTGGGGTCGGTGCGGGCCACCGCGACGGCGAACTGGACGGTGGCGGCGAGCGGCAGGACGCACCAGAGCAGCCGCAGGGCCGAGGCCGAGGACCGCTCCGGGTGCCCGACGGCGTATCCGAGGGTGCAGAGCAGGAGGAAGCCCACCCCCGCGGCCGCGGCGGCGACGAGGAGCCGGCGCGTCAGGACGAGGGGGTGGGTCCCGCGGGCTAGACGGAGAGCGAGCACGCGGCGACGCCCTCCGCCCCTGACGCCGGAGGTACGGCGCCGACCCGGCGTCCGTCGAGAAGGGCGATCGTGCGGTCGGCGAGCGCCGCGACCTCGCCGTCGTGGGTGGCGAGGAGCACGGTGATGCCGTGCGAGCGGGCCGCGGCCGTCAGGGTGCGCAGGACCTGCGCGCCGTCGGCGCGGTGCAGGGTGGCGGTGGGTTCGTCGGCGAAGAGGACCGACGGGGTGGTGATCAGGGCGCGGGCGATCGCGATCCGCTGGCGCTCGGAGGGGGTGAGGGCGTGCGGCCGCCTGCGGGCGCAGCCGCCGATGTCGAGCCGCTCCAGCCACTCCAGGGCGGCGGTCTTCGCGGCCCGGTGGGAGGTGCCGCGGAGCAGCAGCGGCAGGGCGGTGTTCTCCCAGCCGGTGAGCTCGGGGACGAGGCCGGGCTCGGGGTCGATCCAGCCGAAGCGGTCGCGGCGGAGCCGTTCGCGCTGGGCGGGGCTCAGGGTGTGGACGGGGCTGCTGTTGAACCAGACCTCGCCCTGCTGGGCGACGAGCTGGCCGGAGAGGCAGCGCATGAGGGTGGTCTTGCCGCTGCCGCGCGGGCCGACGACGGCGAGGATCTCGCCCTCGCGGACGCCGAGGGAGACGCCGCTGAGGGCGTCCGAACCGCTCAGGGCGCAGTGCAGGGAACGCGCCCAGAGCACGTCGTTGTCCGGTGGGGCCATCGCGTACACCTCGATGTCGGATCCGATACTCGCCTTCCCCCGTCCGGGGGAACGAAGGGACGGGCCTGTCGGTCACTCGGCACCGTAAGGATTCAGATCCGCTTGTACGGACAGCACACGGCCCGGGCAGTCGCCATCCACTCGGATGGCGCATGCCCGGGCCGCGGGGGTCACGCCGTGAGGGCGGCGTGATGCTGGGGGACCTTCAGAGCCTGGTCCACGCCTCTCAGAGCTTGGTCCACGCCTCGGTGAGCACGTTGCGCAGGATGCCCTCGATCTCGTCGAAGGTGCCCTGGTCGGCGATCAGCGGCGGGGCCAGCTGGATGACCGGGTCGCCACGGTCGTCGGCGCGGCAGTACAGGCCGGCGTCGTACAGCGCCTTGGAGAGGAAGCCGTACAGGACGCGCTCCACCTCCTCGTCGTTGAAGGACTCCTTGGTGGCCTTGTCCTTGACGAGCTCGATGCCGTAGAAGAAGCCGTTGCCGCGGACGTCGCCGACGATCGGGAGGTCGTGCAGCTTCGACAGCGTCGAGTAGAAGGCGCCCTCGTTGTCCAGCACGTGCTGGTTGAGGCCTTCCTTGTCGAAGATGTCGAGGTTGGCGAGCGCGACCGCCGAGGACACCGGGTGGCCACCGAAGGTGTAGCCGTGCAGGAAGGTGTTGTCGCCCTTGTAGAACGGCTCCGCGATGCGGTCCGAGACGATGCAGGCACCGATCGGGGAGTAGCCCGAGGTCATGCCCTTGGCGCAGGTGATCATGTCCGGCACGTAGCCGAACTTGTCACAGGCGAACATCGTGCCGAGGCGGCCGAAGGCGCAGATCGTCTCGTCGGAGACGAGCAGCACGTCGTACTGGTCGCAGATCTCGCGGACGCGCTGGAAGTAGCCGGGCGGCGGCGGGAAGCAGCCACCGGCGTTCTGCACCGGCTCCAGGAAGACGGCCGCGACGGTGTCGGGGCCCTCGAAGAGGATCTGCTGCTCGATCTGGTCGGCGGCCCAGCGGCCGAAGGCCTCGGGGTCGTCGCCGTGGATCGGGGCGCGGTAGATGTTGGTGTTCGGCACCTTGTGCGCGCCGGGGACCAGCGGCTCGAAGGGGGCCTTCAGGGCCGGCAGACCGGTGATGGACAGGGCGCCCTGCGGGGTGCCGTGGTAGGCGACCGCACGCGAGATGACCTTGTACTTGGTGTGCTTGCCCTGCAGCTTGAAGTACTGCTTGGCCAGCTTCCAGGCGGTCTCGACGGCCTCGCCGCCACCGGTGGTGAAGAAGACCTTGTTGAGGTCGCCCGGGGCGTAGTCCGCGAGGCGCTCGGCGAGCTCGACGGCCTTGGGGTGCGCGTACGACCACACGGGGAAGAACGCGAGTTCCTTGGCCTGGTTGTACGCGACCTCGGCCAGTTCCTGGCGGCCGTGTCCGGCGTTGACCACGAAGAGACCCGCGAGACCGTCGAGGTAGCGCTTGCCCTTGTCGTCGAAGATGTAGGTGCCCTCACCACGCACGATGGTGGGGACGGGGTTGTTCTCGTAGGACGACATGCGGGTGAAGTGCATCCACAGGTGGTCGTACGCGGTCTTGGACAGGTCCTGGGTCACGATTATCGAGTTCCCCACATATAGGTCTGCTTCTTGAGCTTGAGGTAGACGAAGCTCTCGGTGGAGCGCACGCCGGGGAGCGTGCGGATCCGCTTGTTGATCACGTCCAGCAGGTGGTCGTCGTCCTCGCAGACGATCTCCACCATGAGGTCGAAGGAGCCCGCGGTCATCACCACGTACTCGCACTCGGCCATGGCCGTCAGCGCCTCCGCGACCGGATCCAGGTCACCCTCGACGTTGATGCCGACCATCGCCTGCCGCCGGAATCCCACGGTGAGCGGGTCGGTGACGGCGACGATCTGCATGACGCCCTGGTCGAGCAGCTTCTGGACGCGCTGCCTCACGGCCGCTTCGGAGAGGCCGACGGCCTTTCCGATCGCCGCGTAGGGACGGCGTCCGTCCTGCTGGAGCTGTTCGATGATCGCCAGGGAGACGGCATCGATCGTCGGGGACGAACCGGTTCCGGTTCTTGAGTGGTTGCTTTGACTTGCCACGCCTTCACTGTGCACCGAGATTGTCAGTCATGCAAGCCCGGAGCGATGAAATTCGTTGTGATGGGCTCCCGATCATGCTGAATCCGAAGTTGAGGGGGGTCGGGGCTATGGAAAGCGTCTGTCGAGCGATTAGGCTGAGGTGTCTCGCCCACCGGGACACCGCACAGGGACGTGCGAAGACAGAACGTGACAGGAGGGGTGGCAAGTGACCACCGAGCTGCGCCGGCTGCGTAACTACATCAACGGGGAGTTCCGCGACGCGGCCGACGGCCGCACCATCGAGGTGACCAACCCGGCCACCGGCGAGGTGTACGCCACCTCCCCGCTCTCCGGGCAGGCCGACGTCGACGCCGCCATGGAGGCTGCCGCGGCCGCCTTCCCCGCCTGGCGCGACAGCACGCCGTCCGAGCGCCAGAAGGTGCTCCTGAAGATCGCCGACGCCTTCGAGGAGCGCGCCGAGGAGCTCATCGCCGCCGAGGTCGAGAACACCGGCAAGCCGGTCGCCCTCACCGCGAGCGAGGAGATCCCGCCGATGGTGGACCAGATCCGCTTCTTCGCGGGTGCCGCCCGGATGCTCGAGGGCAAGTCCGCCGGCGAGTACATGGAGGGCATGACCTCCATCATCCGCCGCGAGCCGGTCGGCGTCTGCGCGCAGGTCGCGCCGTGGAACTACCCGATGATGATGGCCGTGTGGAAGTTCGCCCCGGCGCTCGCCGCGGGCAACACCGTCGTCCTCAAGCCCTCGGACACGACCCCCGCGTCGACCGTCCTGATGGCCGAGATCATCGGCCAGATCGTCCCCAAGGGCGTCTTCAACGTCGTCTGCGGCGACCGCGAGACGGGCAAGGCCATGGTCGAGCACCCGACCCCGGCGATGGCCTCCATCACCGGCTCGGTCCGCGCCGGCATGCAGGTCGCCGAGTCGGCGGCCAAGGACGTCAAGCGCGTCCACCTGGAGCTGGGCGGCAAGGCCCCGGTCGTCGTCTTCGAGGACACCGACATCGAGGCCGCCGTCGGCGACATCTCGGTCGCGGGCTTCTTCAACGCCGGCCAGGACTGCACCGCCGCGACCCGTGTCCTCGTGCACGAGTCCATCCACGACGAGTTCGTCGCCGCCCTCGCCAAGGCCGCCGCCGAGACGAAGACCGGCCAGCCGGACGACGAGGACGTGCTGTACGGCCCGCTCAACAACGCCAACCAGCTGAAGCAGGTCGCGGGCTTCATCGAGCGCCTCCCGGCCCACGCCAAGGTCGAGGCCGGCGGTCACCGCGTCGGCGACAAGGGCTACTTCTACGCCCCGACCGTCGTCTCCGGCCTCAAGCAGGACGACGAGATCGTCCAGAACGAGGTCTTCGGCCCGGTCATCACCGTCCAGTCCTTCACGGACGAGGCCCAGGCCCTGGAGTTCGCGAACGGCGTCGAGTACGCCCTCGCCTCCTCCGTCTGGACCAAGGACCACGCGCGCGCGATGCGCATGTCCAAGGCCCTCGACTTCGGCTGCGTGTGGATCAACACCCACATCCCGCTCGTCGCCGAGATGCCCCACGGCGGCTACAAGAAGTCCGGCTACGGCAAGGACCTCTCCGCCTACGGCTTCGAGGACTACACGCGCATCAAGCACGTCATGACCTCCCTGGGCTAAATCCCCCGGCACGTCCGCGCGGCCCCGACACCTTGATCGACAGGGTGTCGGGGCCGCGCGCCGTCGTTCGACGGACCGTCCATTGCCGCAGGTCGCAGCGGGCCGGGATGCTGCTCGGGTGAGAGCGACAGCCAGGAAACACATGTCCCGCCGGTCCCTCCTTCGCGGCATCGGCGGTGTCGGGGCCGCGACCCTGCTCGCCGGGTGCGGGGTCCCCGCCGCCTACGTCGAGGAGGGCGACCGGGCCGGCCGCGACCTCTCGGCGCGCGACCGGAGGCTCGAATTCGCCAACTGGCCGCTGTACATCGACACCGATGACGACGACGCCTCGAAGCGGCCCACCCTGGACGCCTTCCGGAAGCGGACCGGGATCTCCGTCCGGTACACCGAGGAGATCAACGACAACGACGAGTTCTTCGGCAAGATCAGCCCGTCCCTGATGAACCACCAGGAGACCGGCCGCGACCTGATCGTCGTCAGCGACTGGATGGCCGCCCGCTTCGTCCGCCTCGGCTGGGTCCAGGAGATGGACCGCGCCGCCCAGCCGAACGTCGCGAAGAACCTCAGCCCCCAGCTGCGCGAGCCCGCCTTCGACCCCGGCCGGCTGCACAGCGTGCCCTGGCAGTCCGGGATCACCGGCATCGCGTACAACCGGAAGAAGCTCGGCCGGGAACTGCGCTCCACCAAGGAACTGTGGGCCGACGACCTGCGCGGCAAGGTCACCCTGCTCTCCGGCCTCGACGAGTCCATGGCGCTGCTCCTCCTCGGCAACGGCGTCGACGTGGCCAAGTGGACCGCCGACGACTTCCACGCCCTGTGCGAGCAGATCGAGGGACTCGTACGGAAGAAGCACATCCGGCGCTTCACCGGCAACGACTACATCAAGGACCTGTCCACCGGCGACGTCCTCGCCTGCCAGGCGTACTCCGGCGACGTCATCCAGCTCAAGGCCGACAACCCGGACATCGAGTTCGTCGTCCCCGAGGAGGGCGCCGAGCTGTGGGCCGAGTCCCTCATGATCCCCAACCTGGCCCGGCACAAGTCCAACGCCGAGAAGCTCGTCGACTACTACTACGAGCCCGAGGTCGCCGCCGAACTCGCCGCCTGGGTCAACTACGTCTGCCCGGTGCCGGCCGCCCAGCACGTCCTGGCGAACTCCGGCGACGAGGAACTCGTCGCGCTCGCCGAGGACCCGCTGATCTTCCCGGACGCCGACATGCGCGGCCGGCTCGCCATCGCCCGGGACATCACCGCCGAGGAGCGCCAGGAGTTCGCGAAGAGGTGGAACTCGATCGTCGGCCTGTGAGTTGCACGATCATGACCACCACACGTCTCAACCCCCTGGTGACCTATGGCCTGTTCCTCGCCTGGGCCGTGCACGACGCCGAGGAGCTGGCGCGCGGACCGCGCTGGGTCCGGGAGAACCTGCCGGCGCTGCGCGAGCGCTGGCCCGGAGCGCCGGAGCGGGTGTGGAAGGCCGTCGAGTCCGTCGACGAGCGCGAGTTCGCCGCCGCCGTCGGGGTGATGGCGGTGATCGTCGGCGCGGCCTCCGTGGCGGGCGCGCGCTCCGGCGGCCGGTCGGCCTTCTACCAGGGCGCGGTGACCGGCTTCGGACTGCACGGGCTCGTCCACCTCGCCCAGGCCGCCGTCGTACGGGACGCGACCCCCGGCGCGCCCACCTCGCCGCTCGTCGTCATCCCCTTCTCCCTGTGGGCCCGGGCCCGGCTGCGCCGGGCCGGGGTGCTGCGGCCGACCACCGCCAAGGGGGCGGCGGCGGGACTCGCGCTGGCGGCGGGGGCGACGGTGGTCTCGCACGCGGTGGGGCGAAGGGTCGCCGCCCGGTTCTGAGCGCGCTCAAAAACAACCACCCCGCCTTTCTGAACGTGTTCAAGACGGGTGTACGTTGTCCCCATGAGCGACACGAACGGGCCGAGAGCCCTTCTCAAGCGCATCCGTGTCTGGCTGATCGTCTTCGTCGTCTGCCTGGTCCTGAGCGGGGCCACCGCGTTCCCGCTCGTGACCGAACTCCGGCTCCTCGACGCCTCCCTGGACGGCTGGGCGTCCCCCGTCGCCGACCTCCTCCCCGGCCTCGCCGAGTGGATCGACCGCGTGGAGGGAGGCGTCCGGGCCGCCGACGAACAGGCCCCGTACCTGCTCTACGGCACCGACTGGCTGGCCTTCGCCCACCTCGTCATCGCGGTCGCCTTCTACGGCCCCTACCGCGACCCCGTCCGCAACGTCTGGGTCGTCGAGTTCGGCATGATCGCCTGCGTCGGCATCATCCCCCTCGCCCTGATCTGCGGCCCCGTCCGGGACATCCCCTTCTGGTGGTCGGTCGTCGACATGTCCTTCGGCGTCATCGGCATCCTGCCGCTGCTCCACGTGCGCAAGCTGATCAAGCGGCTGGAGGCCGTCCGGTCGGAGACCGTTCCCCTGGAGGCCGCTCAGCCCGGCAGGCCGTAGGCCGACACCATCAGGCGCAGGGCCGTCTTGTTCATGTCCTGGCCCTTGGCGTCGGTGGCGTTGACGCTGTAGACGAGGGTGCGGGCGCCGTCGCGGGTCGAGGCGATGGCCGTGTTGTAGCCCCAGCGGCCGCCGGTCTTGCCCCAGACCTCGCGGCCTCCGAGCTTCTTCATCGACAGGCCGACGGAGAACGCGGCCGGGTCGCCCGACTGGAGGTCGGGGACCTTCGGGAGCGTGAACATCTCCTCCAGGAGCGGACCGCGCACCACACGGCCCTTGAACAGGGCCTTCGTGAAGTGCTCCAGGTCGGCGGTGGTCGAGACGAGGTCCCCGGCGGCCCAGGACTCCGACGTCCCCCACTCCGAGACGTCGCGCAGGCCCGTCGTGCCGTCGTCGAGCCGCATCGTCTGGTAGCCGTGGTTGTACGGGCCGGTGATCCCGGCCGCCCCGCGCGGGAAGTACGTGTTCCGCAGGCCGAGCGGCCTCAGGATCCGCCGCTCCACCTGGTGCTCGTACGAGTCGCCCGTCACCCGCTCCACGATCAGGCCGGCGATCGTGTACCCGATGTTCAGGTAGTGCTGCCGGGTGCCCGGCGCGAACTCGCGCGGCTGCGCCGTCGCCGAGCGGACCATCTCCTCCGGGGTGTGGACGTCGAAACGGTTCGCGTACCACTCCTCGACCGTCTCGCCCGGCATGTCCGCGGCCGGGATGCCGTGGGTGTGGTTCAGGAGCTGGCGCACGGTCACCGTGGCGTACTGGTCGGGGATCAGGTCCGGGAGGTACGAGCGGGCCGTCCGGTCCAGGTCGATCCGGCCCTCGGTGGCGAGCTGGAGGACGGTCGCCGCCGTGAACACCTTCGTCACCGAACCGGCCCGGAAGCGGGCCGCGGGGTCCGCCGGGGCGTTCGTCTCCAGGTCGTGCACGCCGGCGCTGCCCTGCCAGGACCCCTCGGTGCCGCCGACCCGGACCAGCGCGGCCGTCGCGTCCGCCCGGGGGAGCCCCGCGATCACCGCCGACAGATCGGGCGAGGAGACCTGGGAGGCGGTCGCGGCCGGCGGCGTGGCGGCGAAGGCGGGAGCGAGCGCCGGGCCGCCCGCCACACCCAGGACCAGGGCGGCGGCGAGCAGGGTGCGGGCGGTGGTCTTCCTCATGGTCAACTCCGGTGGTGTGAGCCGTTGTTCTCGATGGCTCCATCCTGCTGACCGGCGGCGATCCACGGATCGCCCGCACCGGCGGTCTTCCGCGGCTCAGTTCCTCCCCGGCGCGGGGGAGGGACCCGGCCGGCTCATCCCCCGGGCGGGGGAGAGCCCGCCGCGACCAGGCCCGTCTCGTACGCGCAGATCACCGCCTGGATCCGGTCCCGCAGCCCCAGCTTGGCGAGCACGTTCCCCACGTGCGTCTTCACCGTGTGGTCGCTGACCACCAGTTCCGCCGCGATCTCCGCGTTCGACAGGCCCCGGGCGAGGAGGAGCAGCGTCTCGCGCTCCCGGCCCGTCAGCACGTCCAGCCGGGAATCGGCCGTCCTGCGCGGGCCGCCCGCCGTGTACTGCTCCACGAGCCGCCGGGCCACGGACGGCGCGAGCAGCGAGTCGCCCGCCGCCACCACCCGTACCGCGTGCACCAGATCGTCCCGCCGCACGTCCTTGAGGAGGAAACCGCTCGCGCCCGCGTGCAGCGCCTCGTACACGTACGCGTCGGTGTCGAAGGTCGTCAGCATCACCACCCGGCAGCCGGACTCCGCGCTGATCGTCCGGCAGGCCTCGATGCCGTCCGTCCGGGGCATCCGGATGTCGAGCAGCGCCACGTCCGGCGCGAGCCGGCGCACCGCCTCCACGGCCTCCGCCCCGTCCCCGGCCTCCGCCACGACCTCGATGTCCGGCTGCACGTCCAGGATCATCGCGAAGCCGCTGCGGACCAGTTCCTGGTCGTCCGCGACCACCACCCGGATCGTCATCCCTTCCCCTCTCCCACGGGCAGCAGCACCCGCACCTCGAACCCCCGCCCGTCCGGACCGGGCCCCGTCTCCGCCGTCCCGCCGTGCGCGGCGGCCCGCTCCCGGATGCCCACCAGACCGTGCCCGCCGGGACCGCCCTGCGGGCCGCGCCCGTCGTCGGTCACCGTGACCCGCAGGACACCGCCGGCATGCGCGAGCCGCACGTCGACCGTACGGGCCCGCGCGTGCTTCACCACGTTCGTCAGCGCCTCCTGCACGATCCGGTAGACGCTCGCGCCGGTCGCCGCGGGCAGCGCCCGCACCCCGCCCTCCGTCGCGTACCCGACGGCCAGACCGCCGGCCCGCACCCGCTCCAGGAGCACGGGAAGGTCCGCGAGGTCCGGCTGCGGCTCCCGGGGGGCCGCGGCCTCACCGCCCTCGCGGAGGAGCCCCAGCATCTGCCGCAGCTGGACCATCGCCTCCCGGCCCGTCTCCGAGATCGCCTCGAACGCGGCCTCCGCCCGCTCCGGCGCCGCCCGCACCGCCACCGGGCCCGCCTCCGCCTGCACGACCATCAGACTCACCGCGTGCGACAGGATGTCGTGCATCTCCCGGGCGATCCGGGCCCGTTCGCGCGCCGCCGCCCGCTCGGCCTCCACCCGCTGCGCCCGCTGCCGGGCGTCCGTGAGCCGCCCGAAGACATAGGCCGCGCCGAACACGAAGAGCGAGAAGGTGAGTTCGCGCACCGACTGGGTGTTGAGCCACACCGAGGCCGGCACCGCGACCACCATGAGCCCCGCCGTCACGAGCCGCTGCCACGGAGGCGCGAGCACCGCGATCGTGTAGACGCTCACCAGACCCGTGTACGGCAGCGGCTGCCCCGGCCCCTCGACGGCCAGCTTGTACAGCGCGCTCGTCGCCAGGATCGCGAGCAGCACCGCCATCGGCGCGCGCCGCCGCCAGACCAGCGGCACCACCGTCAGCGTCGTCAGCCCGTACGCCGACCAGGTCGCCGGTTCGAGCTCGGGCCCGCGCGGCACCACGAACGGCATCGTCATCGCCGCCTGCACGACCAGCGCGAGGCCGATGTCCACCGCCCCGGGATGGGCGGCCCCCCAGGTGCGCAGTTCCCGCATCCCCCGTATGCCCATTACGGCTTGCGGCCCACCGCGCCGAACTGCGCCACCACGGGGCCCTCCTCGGAGCGCCACCGCGAGCAGGAGACGATGCCCGGCTCCAGGAGGTCGAGGCCGTCCAGGAAGGAGGCGAACTCCTCCCGGGTGCGGGCGGTGATCGGCGGGGTCGCGTTCTCGTTCCAGAAGTCCATCGCGGCCTTGTTGCCCTCGCCGCCGAGCTCCGGCTCCAGGGTCGGGTGGGTCAGCACCAGATGGCTGCCCGGAGGCATCGCGGCCATCACGGTCCGCACGACCGACCGGGCCTTGTCCGTGTCGAGGACGAAGTTGAGGATGCCGAGCATCATCACCGCGACCGGGCGGGAGAGATCGAGCGTCCCGACGGCCGCCGCCACGATCTTCTCCGGGTCGTGGGCGTCGGCGTCGACGTACGCGGTGACGCCCTCCGGCGCACTCGTCAGGAGCGCACGGGCGTGCGTGAGGACGATCGGGTCGTTGTCGACGTAGACGATCCGGGCGTCGGGGGCGACCCGCTGCGCCACCTCGTGGGTGTTGTCGGCGGTCGGCAGGCCCGTACCGATGTCCAGGAACTGGCGGACGCCCGCCTCGGCGGCCAGATGCGTCACCGCCCGGCCGAGGAACGCCCGGTCCGCGCGCGCCACTTCGCCGATGCTCGGGTAGAAGCCGGTGACCTGGTCGCCGACCGCGCGGTCCACCGGATAGTTGTCCTTGCCGCCCAGCCAGTAGTTCCACACCCGCGCGTTGTGGGCGATGTCGGTCCGGATCCGGTCGTTCATTCGCGAGCCTTTCGCAGCACGGCGGCGAGTGTGTCGACCCGGTTCGTGGTGACCGAGTCGACCCCGTTCTTGATCAGCTTACGCATGCTGTGCCGCGTGTCCGCCGTCCAGGCCGAGACGAGCAGCCCCTCCCGGTGGACCCGCTCGGCCAGCTCCCGACTCACCAGGCCGAAGCGGTAGTTGAGCCAGCGCGGCCGCACGGCGTCGAGCAGGACCCGCCGGGGCGGGGCGAGCGAGGTCCACGTCAGGGCGATCTCGGCGGCCGGGTCGGCGGCCCGCACCTGGAGCATGGCGACGGCGCCCGCGCAGTAGTAGACGCGCTCCCCGGCTCCGCACTCGCGGACCGTGCGGACGATCGCGCGGACCGACTCCTCGTTCCCGCCCGGCAGGTCCAGCATCAGCCGGTGGTCCCCGGCGGTGAGCAGCGCGTCCCTGAGGGTCGGCACCCCGCCGTCGGTGAGCTCGCGCAGCAGCTCGTGCGAGAGGCCGGAGAGCGGACGGTCGTGGCCCCACAGGCGCTTGAGGGTGTCGTCGTGGAGGAGGACGGGCACCCCGTCCTTCGTCAGCCGGACGTCGATCTCGACCGCGTCCGCCCCCCGCTCGATCGCCGAGGCGATCGAGCGGAGGGTGTTCTCGCGGACGCGGTACGGGTCGCCGCGATGGCCCACGGCAGTCACAGAGCGCATGGGCCCATTCTCGTCGGCGTCAGCGCGCCAGCCAGTCGTTCGTGTACGTGTCGATCTCGGCGGCGATCCTGGCCTTGCCGGACGCGTCGAGGAAGGAGGCCTCCACCGCGTTCTTGGCGAGGGCGGCGAGACCGCGCTCGTCGAGGCCGAGGAGACGGGCGGCGACGGCGTACTCGTTGTTGAGGTCCGTGCCGAACATCGGCGGGTCGTCGCTGTTGATCGTGACGAGGACCCCGGCGTCGACGAACCGCCGGATCGGGTGCTCCTCCAGGGTGGCGACGGCCCGGGTCGCGATGTTCGAGGTCGGGCAGACCTCCAGGGCGATCCGGTGCTCGGCGAGGTACGCCAGGAGCTCGGGGTCCTGGGCGGAGCTGGTGCCGTGGCCGATGCGCTCGGCGCCCAGGTCGCGGATCGCGTCCCAGACCGTCTGCGGACCGGTCGTCTCGCCCGCGTGCGGGACCGAGCGCAGACCGGCGGCGCGGGCCAGGTCGAAGAACGGCTTGAACTGCGGGCGCGGCACCCCGATCTCCGGGCCGCCCAGACCGAAGGAGACCAGGCCGTCCGGGCGCAGCCCGTCGGTGGTGGCGAGCCGCGCGGTCTCCTCGGCGGAGACGAGCCCGGCCTCGCCGGGGATGTCGAAGCACCAGCGCAGGACCGTGCCGAACTCGGCCTCGGCCGCCTTGCGGGCGTCCTCGATCGCCTCCATGAAGGCGCGCTCGTCGATGCCCCGGCGGGTGGAGGAGTACGGGGTGATGGTCAGCTCGGCGTAACGGATGTTCTGCCGGGCCATGTCCCGGGCGACCTCGAAGGTCAGCAGCCGGACGTCCTCGGGGGTGCGGACCAGGTCGACCACCGACAGATAGACGTCGATGAAGTGCGCGAAGTCCGTGAACGTGAAGTAGTCGGTCAGCGCCTCGGGATCCGTGGGGACCTTGGAGTCCGGGTGCCGGGCCGCGAGCTCGGCGACGATCCGGGGCGAGGCCGAACCGACGTGGTGGACGTGCAGCTCGGCTTTGGGGAGTCCCGCGATGAAAGGGTGGAGGTCGGTCATCGGGTCATCGTAGGCCGGGGGTTCCCCGCCGGGGGCGAGGCCGTAGCATGGCGTGACCATGATGGGGGAGGCCCATGTCTGACAATCGAGACCAGCAGCCGGGCGGGTACGACCCGACGGACCCGTGGGCTCCGCCGAACCGCGACGGGGTGGAACTGAGCAAGCCGGCGACGCCGTCGCCCTCGCCGGTGCACGACCAGCCGACGATGACGTCCTTCCCGAGCGCGCCCGGCGCGCCCGGTGCTTCCGGCGGGGACGTCCCGCCGCCGCCGGTGGCCCCCGGCGGGCCGGCGGCCACGCCCGGCTACGGCTACCCGTCGGCCGCGCCGCCGGCCGGCGCCTACGGCTACCCGTCCGCGGCGAGCACGCCGCCGACCGCGCCGGGGTACGCGTCGTACCCCTCGTCGTACGGCTCGGGGTACGGCGGCCAGCCGCCCGGCTGGCAGCCGCCGCAGCAGCCGTCCAACGGCATGGGCATCGCCTCGATGGTGCTCGGCATCATCGCGGCGGTCGGCTTCTGCCTGTACGGACTCAACATCATCCTCGGCATCCTGGCGCTGATCTTCGGCATCATCGGCATGAAGAAGGCCGGCCGGGGCGAGGCGACCAACCGGGGTATGGCGCTCGCGGGCGTGATCCTCGGCTCGATCGGCATCGTCGTCGGCACCGTGATCCTGGGCCTCATCGTCTGGGCCGCCACCCAGGACACGTCGTCCTTCGAGGAGGGTTCCAGCGACCCGTTCGCCTCGGTCCTCCAGATCGAGCGGGACGGCAACTGACGCCGGTACGCACGCGAGGGGGCCCCGCACCGACCGGTGCGGGGCCCCCTTTCGCGCGGGTGTCACCCGCTCCGCAGCCGCTCCCGCGCCTCCATCAGCGCGAACCCCAGGAGGTTGAGGCCGCGCCAGCGGGCGGGGTCGTGGGCGCGGGGGTCGTCGGCGGCGAGCCCGATGCCCCAGACGCGGTCCAGCGGGCTGGCCTCCACGAGGACGCGCCCGCCCGTGCCCAGGAGGTACGCGCGCAGGGCCTCGTCCGAGGAGAACTTGTGGACGCTGCCCTCGACGACGATCCCGAAGCGCTCGCGCTCCCAGACCGCCTCGTCGAAGCCCCGCACCAGCCGGCCCGCCTTCTTGGCCTCCGCGGGGGTACGGGCGCTCAGCGCGGCCCGCTCGGCGTCCGCGTCCCGGAAGAGGCGGGCCTTGGCGGCCATCATCCAGTGCTCGGCGGTCGCGTAGGCCACGCCGTCGACCGTGAAGGGCGCCGGCCACCACTGGCTGAGACAGCTCGCGGAGAGACGCCCGTCGGGGTGCGGACGGTGCCCCCAGAAGTGCAGCCACTTCACTCGGTCACCCCTCGTGACCTGCTGCGTCAGCTCTTCGATCTTGGTCATACATGCGAGTCTGGCATCCGCCACGGACACTCCGTACGGAGATTTTCCGGCCGCCTCGACACATGGTCGACCGATTCCGTCGCGTAACCAAAAGGCAACAACGGAATCACTTGTTGGGCCACTATCCCCATGTCAGGATCGGCACTCAAATCGAGCTGGGACAACGGAGAGCGTCATGACCAACCGCTTCCAGGTGACGGACCGCTTCGCGGACGGCGCGCAGTACATCGGCGGAAGGCTCCGTGCCGGAACCTCGGATCGGGAACACAGCGTGATCGACCCGGCGACGGGCAAGAGCGTCTACACGTACACGCTCGCCTCCACCGCCGACGTGGACGAGGCCGTCGCCGCCGCCAAGGCCGCCTTCCCCGGCTGGGCGGGAGCCACCCCGGGCGAGCGCTCCGAGGCCCTCCACCGCCTCGCCGGCGTCCTCGCCGACTGGGCCGAGGACATCGCCCGGGTGGAGTCGCTCCAGTGCGGCAAGCCGCTCAAGCTCACCACCGAGTTCGACGTGCCCGGCACGATCGACAACACGGCCTTCTTCGCGGGGGCCGCCCGCCACCTCCAGGGCCAGTCGGCCGCCGAGTACGAGGCCGACCACACCTCGTACGTCCGGCGCGAGCCGATCGGCGTCGTCGGCTCCATCGCCCCCTGGAACTACCCGCTCCAGATGGCCGCCTGGAAGATCCTCCCGGCGATCGCCGCCGGCAACACGATCGTGCTCAAGCCCGCCGAGATCACCCCGCTGAGCTCGCTGATGTTCGCCCAGGCGGCGAAGGAGGCCGGGATCCCCGACGGCGTCATCAACGTCGTCAGCGGCTCCGGGCGGATCGTCGGCGAGCACCTCGTCGGCCACCCCGACGTCGTCATGACCTCCTTCACCGGCTCCACCCCGGTCGGCAAGCGGGTCGCCGAGGTCGCCACCGCCACCGTGAAGCGGCTCCACCTCGAACTGGGCGGCAAGGCCCCCTTCGTCGTCTTCGACGACGCCGACCTGGAGGCCGCCGCCCACGGCGCCGTCGCCGCCTCCCTCATCAACAGCGGCCAGGACTGCACCGCCGCCACGCGCGCGTACGTCCAGCGCCCGCTCTTCGACGCCTTCGTCGCCCGGGTCGCCGAGCTGATGGAGACCGTCCGCGTCGGCGACCCCTTCGCGCCCGGCACCGACCTCGGTCCGCTCGTCAGCCACCGCCACCGCGACAGCGTCGCGGGCTTCGTCGAGCGCGCCCGCGCCTACGCGACCGTCGTCACCGGTGGCGAAGCCCCTGGTGGAGAGCTCGAGAACGGCGCATACTACCGTCCCACCCTGATCACCGGCGCCGCTCAGGACAGCGAGGTCGTGCAGTCGGAGATCTTCGGTCCGGTCCTGGTGGCCCTGCCCTTCGACAGTGACGACGAGGGCATCCGGCTCGCCAACGACACCCCTTACGGCCTCGCGGCCTCCGCGTGGAGCCGTGACGTCTACCGGGCCAACCGTGCCACGCGGGAGATCAAGGCGGGATGTGTGTGGGTCAACGACCACATCCCGATCATCAGCGAGATGCCCCACGGCGGCACCAAGGCCTCCGGTTACGGAAAGGACATGTCGGTGTACTCCTTCGAGGAGTACACACAGGTCAAGCACGTGATGTTCGACAACACCGCGGTGGCTGCCAAGGACTGGCACCGCACGATCTTCGGGGACCGATAGCAATTCGCCGCCCGACCAGCGGCCCACCCATCCCGAAAGGGCACAGCGCATGGAGCAGTACGAGCCCGACACCCTGTCCGCCGCGCAGCTGGCGGCGATACGGCGCAGCATGACGAGCGGCCGGGGCGCCCTCAGCCGCCGTTCGATGCTGCGCGCGGGGGGCGTCGGAGCGCTCACGATCGGCGGGCTCGCCGGCCTGAGCGCCTGTGGCATCCCGCCGGCCAAGCGGGAGGGCAACGGCCCCGCCTCCACCGACTTCTCGGCCAAGGAGAAGACCGTCGCCTTCTCCAACTGGACCGAGTACATGGACGTCAGCGAGGACGAGAAGCACCGTCCGACCCTGGAGGCGTTCGCCAAACGCACCGGGATCAAGGTCAAGTACACCGAGGACATCAACGACAACGTCGAGTTCTTCGGCAAGATCAAGCCGCAGCTCGCGGCCGGCCAGGACACCGGCCGCGACCTGATCTGCGTCACCGACTGGCTCGCCGCCCGCGTCATCCGGCTCGGCTGGGCGCAGAAGCTCGACTCGTCCAACCTGCCCAACGCGTACGCGAACCTGTCCGCCCAGTTCCGCCGCCCGGACTGGGACCCGGGCCGCTCGTACTCGTACCCCTGGACGGGCATCTCCACCGTCATCGCCTACAACGTCAAGGCGACCGGCGGCAAGAAGGTCGACTCGGTCAGCCAGCTCCTCGACGACCCGTCGCTCAAGGGCCGCGTCGGCTTCCTCACCGAGATGCGCGACTCCATAGGCATGACCCTGCTCGACATGGGCAAGGACCCGGGGAAGTTCACGGACGCCGACTACGACGCGGCGATCGGGCGCCTCCAGAAGGGCGTCGACAAGAAGCAGATCCGCCGGTTCACCGGCAACGACTACACCTCCGACCTGGACAAGGGCGACATCGCGGCCTGCCTCGCCTGGGCCGGCGACATCATCCAGCTCCAGGCGGACAACCCGGACATCAAGTACGCCATCCCGTCCGCCGGTTACATCACCTCCAGCGACAACCTGCTCGTCCCCGCGCAGGCCCGGCACAAGACCAACGCCGAGAAGCTCATCGACTACTACTACGAGCTCCCCGTCGCCGCCCAGCTCGCCGCGTACATCAACTACGTCTGCCCCGTCGACGGGGTCAAGGACGAGCTCTCCAAGATCGACCCCGAGCTCGCGAACAACACGCTGATCCTCCCGGACAAGGCCATGGCCAAGAAGTCGCACGCCTTCCGCTCGCTCACCAGCGCGGAGGAGACGGCGTACGAGGAGAAGTTCGCCAAGCTCATCGGCGCCTGAGTCCGGCCTCGTCCACCTCTCTACACTCCCTGGGACCGCAACCCATGACTGACAACACCACCGGCGGCGACGTCCGTCTCACCGGGATCAGCAAGCACTACGGCTCGTTCACCGCCGTCCACCCGCTCGACCTGACCGTCCCGCAGGGCTCCTTCTTCGCCCTGCTCGGCGCCTCCGGCTGCGGCAAGACCACCACGCTGCGCATGATCGCCGGCCTGGAGGACCCGAGCACCGGCACCGTCTTCCTCGGCGACAAGGACGTCACCGACCTCCCGCCGTACAAGCGGCCGGTCAACACCGTCTTCCAGTCCTACGCGCTCTTCCCGCACATGGACATCTCCGAGAACATCGCCTTCGGCCTGCGCCGCCGCGGCATCAAGTCGGTGAAGAAGCAGGTCGACGAGATGATCGACCTCGTCCAGCTCGGCGAGCACGCCCACAAGAAGCCGCACCAGCTCTCCGGCGGCCAGCAGCAGCGCGTCGCCGTCGCCCGCGCGCTCATCAACCACCCGCAGGTGCTGCTCCTCGACGAGCCGCTCGGCGCCCTCGACCTCAAGCTGCGCCGCCAGATGCAGCTGGAGCTCAAGCGGATCCAGACCGAGGTCGGCATCACCTTCGTGCACGTCACCCACGACCAGGAGGAGGCCATGACGATGGCCGACCAGGTCGCGGTGATGAACGGCGGCCGGGTCGAGCAGCTCGGCGCCCCCGCCGACCTGTACGAGAACCCGCAGACCACCTTCGTCGCCAACTTCCTCGGCACCTCGAACCTGATCGAGGCCGAGGTCCTGGAGACCGGCGGCGACGTTCTGGCCACGGCCGGCGGCAGCAAGCTCCGTGTGCCCGGCGACCGCTGTACGGACGCCGTCCGCGTGGGCGGCAAGGTGCTCGTGGGCGTCCGCCCCGAGAAGATCTCGCTCGCGCACGCCGACGACGCGGGCACGATCGCCGACGGCCGCAACCGGGTGACCGGCCGGATCGTCGACTCCTCCTTCATCGGCGTCTCCACCCAGTACGTGGTGAACTCGCCGGCGGGCGCGGAGCTCCAGGTCTACGAGCAGAACATCGAACGGGACGCGCGCCTGCGCCCCGGCGCCGAGGTCGTCCTGCACTGGAACCCGGCCCACACCTTCGGTCTCGACGCGGCGCAGGACATCGACGCGGGCGTGGAGACGGTGGAGGACGCCTCGTGACCGCCACCCTCACGAAGGAGGCTCCGGCGCCGGTCGAAGAACCGGTTCTGCGCAAGCCCTCCACCCGCAAGCGGCTCGTCCCGTACTGGCTGCTGCTGCCCGGCATCATCTGGCTGCTCGTCTTCTTCGCGCTGCCGATGGTCTACCAGGCCTCCACCTCGGTGCAGACCGGCTCCCTGGAGAAGGGCTTCGAGGTCACCTGGCACTTCCAGACCTACTGGGACGCCTTCCAGGAGTACTGGCCGCAGTTCGTCCGCTCCCTGCTGTACGCCGGGACCGCGACCCTGCTCTGCCTGCTGCTCGGCTACCCGCTGGCGTACCTGATCGCCTTCAAGGCCGGCCGCTGGCGCAATCTGCTCCTCGTCCTCGTCATCGCGCCCTTCTTCACCAGCTTCCTCATCCGCACGCTCGCGTGGAAGACGATCCTGGCCGACGACAGCGTGGTGGTGCAGGCGCTCAACACCCTGCACTTCCTGGACGTCACCAACTGGCTCGGCTGGACCGAGGGAAGCCGCGTCCTCGCCACCCCGATGGCCGTGGTCTGCGGTCTCACGTACAACTTCCTGCCCTTCATGATCCTGCCCCTCTACACCTCCCTGGAGCGGATCGACGGCCGGCTGCACGAGGCCGCGCAGGACCTGTACGCCTCCCCGTCGGTCACCTTCCGCAAGGTGACCTTCCCGCTGTCGATGCCCGGCGTCGTCTCCGGCACCCTGCTCACCTTCATCCCGGCGAGCGGCGACTACGTCAACGCCGAACTGCTCGGCTCGACCGACACCAAGATGGTCGGCAACGTCATCCAGTCGCAGTTCCTCCGCGTGCTCGACTACCCGACGGCGGCCGCGCTCTCCTTCATCCTCATGGCGATCGTGCTCGGCATGGTCACCGTCTACATCCGCCGTGCGGGAACGGAGGACTTGGTCTGATGCGTTGGATCCGCAAGAACCTGGTCGTCATCGCGGGCCTGCTGACGCTCGCGTACATGATCCTGCCGAACCTCGTGGTGATGGCGTTCTCCTTCAACAAGCCGAAGGGACGCTTCAACTACTCCTGGCAGGAGTTCTCGCTCGACGCCTGGAAGGACCCCTGCGGCGTCGCCGACATGTGCGAGTCGCTCTCGCTCTCGCTCCAGCTCGCCGCCTGGGCGACGCTCGGCTCCGTCCTCCTCGGCACGATGATCGCCTTCGCGCTCGTCCGCTACCGCTTCCGGGCGCGCGGCGCGATCAACTCGCTGATCTTCCTGCCGATGGCGATGCCCGAGGTCGTCATGGCCGCCTCGCTGCTCACGCTCTTCCTCAACATGGGGATCGAGCTGGGCTTCTGGACGGTCCTGATCGCCCACATCATGTTCTGTCTGTCGTTCGTCGTGACGGCGGTCAAGGCCCGGGTCATGTCCATGGACCCGCGCCTGGAGGAGGCCGCGAACGACCTCTACGCGGGCCCCGTGCAGACCTTCCTGCGCGTGACCCTGCCGATCGCCGCGCCCGGCATCGCCGCCGGCGCGCTGCTCGCCTTCGCGCTCTCGTTCGACGACTTCATCATCACCAACTTCAACGCGGGTTCCACCGTCACCTTCCCCATGTTCGTCTGGGGCTCGGCGCAGCGCGGAACCCCCGTTCAGATCAACGTCATCGGCACCGCGATGTTCATCCTCGCGGTACTGATGGTCGTGGCCGGGCAAATGATTGCGAACCGGCGCAAGAAAACAGCAACGGCCTGAGCGAAAGACGTCTCAGGCACCGAAGGAGTTGGAAACCATGGCCCCAGTCGCCATGCGTCTCGCTGCACAATCTCTCTCCGACGCCCAGCCCGTCCCCTTCTGGCTGGAAGACCCCGGCAAGCCCGGAGCCCTGCCCGCCCTCACCGGCACCGAGAAGTGCGATCTCCTCGTGGTCGGCGGCGGATACAGCGGACTGTGGACCGCGCTCCTCGCCAAGGAGCGCGACCCCTCCCGGGATGTCGTACTGATCGAAGGCCGCGAGGTGGGCTGGGCCGCCTCGGGCCGCAACGGAGGCTTCTGCGCGGCCTCCCTCACCCACGGCTTCGGCAACGGCCTCGCCCGCTGGCCGGGCGAGCTGCCGAAGCTGGAGCGGCTGGGCGAGCGCAACCTCGACGCCATCGAGGAGACCGTCGCCCGCTACGGCTTCGACTGCGAGTTCGAGCGCACCGGCGAGATCGACGTCGCCACCGAGCCGTACCAGGTCGAGGAGCTGACCGAGGTGTACGAGGAGCTCGACCGGCTCGGGCTCGCGGACGGCGTCGAATTCCTCGACCGGGACGCCGTGCGGGCCGAGGTCGACTCGCCGACCTTCCTCGGCGGCATGTGGGACAAGCGCGGCGTCGCCATGCTCCACCCCGCCAAGCTGGCCTGGGGCCTCAAGCAGGCCTGCCTCGACCTGGGCGTACGGATCTACGAGAACACCCCCGGTCTCCGGCTGGTCTCGGTGGGCGCCGGGATGGGCGTCCACACCCCGTACGGCAAGGTGCTCGCCCGCCGGGTCGCGCTCGGCACCAACGTCTTCCCGTCGCTGGTCAAGCGCGTCCGCCCGTACACCGTCCCGGTCTACGACTATGCCCTGATGACCGAGCCGCTCAGCCCCGGGCAGCTCGCCTCGATCGGCTGGAAGAACCGGCAGGGACTCGGCGACTCCGCCAACCAGTTCCACTACTTCCGGATCACCGCCGATCACCGCATCCTGTGGGGCGGCTACGACGCGGTCTACCAGTACGGCGGCAAGGTCAGCGCCGAGATGGACCACCGCCCGGAGACGTACCTCAAGCTCGCCGAGCACTTCTTCCGCTGCTTCCCGCAGCTGGAGGGGCTGCGCTTCAGCCACGCCTGGGGCGGCGCGATCGACACCTGCTCGCGCTTCTCGGCCTTCTTCGGCACGGCGTACCAGGGGAAGGTGGCGTACGCGGCGGGGTTCACCGGCCTCGGCGTCGGCGCCACCCGCTTCGGCGGGGACGTCATGCTCGACCTGCTCGCGGGGGAGCGCACCGAGCGCACCGACCTGGCGATGGTCCGCTCCAAGCCGCTGCCCTTCCCGCCCGAGCCGGTCGCCTGGGCCGGCATCGGCATCACCAAGTGGTCGCTCGCCCGCGCCGACGAGAACGGCGGCCGGCGCAACCTGTGGCTGAAGACCATGGACCGCCTGGGTCTGGGCTTCGACAGCTGACCCGTTCCATGTGGCGCAGGTCACCATCGACCGATGGCTGAAGCCGCGTAAGAGAAGCCCCCGTACCCGCTCTCTCCGTGTGGACACCGTGTCCACACGGAGAGGAGGACGTCGCGATGACTGGTACGGGGGCTTCTGGCGCCAAGGCCGCGGTGGAATGGCTGGTCTCGGTCGCGCCGGATCCCGAGGCCTGCCGGTGGGAGTGGGAGCGCAACCCCCACGGGGTCGCGCTGCTGCCCGCGGGCAGGCGCTGGGACGTGCTGATCCTGCCGGGGGAGCTCGGCCATCCCACGCTCGACGTGCTGACCCGGCTCGTGGACCGGCCGGGCCCGGTCCTGGCCGACTTCGGCGAGGCCCGGATCGGCTTCTTCGTGCCGCCGGGGACCGCCGCCCGCTGGCTCGGCACCGGGGTGCGCGGCGCGGGCTCCGGCACCTGGATCGTCGTCCCGTACCCGGGCCGGGTGACCGGCGCGGCGCGCTGGCTGGTGGCGCCGGACGGCCTGGGCACCCTCACGGACGCCTCTCTCCTGGAGCTGGCGATGCACGAGGCGGCGGGCCGGCTGGCGAGGGGGAGCGAGGTCTGAACGGGACTCCGGACCGTACAGAGGTCTTGACCACTCGATTGGTCTGGACCATGCTGTGGCGCGCTCCACCTCGATTCCCCCACTCCCGGAGGCAGTTGTGGACCGCACCAGACCCCTCCCCCTGCTGCTGGCGGCCTCCCTCGCCGCCGGCGGCCTCCTCGCACTCACCCCCGCCGCCCAGGCCGCCGACGCCGAACTCGCCCGCAACGGCGGCTTCGAGGCCGGCCTCGACGGCTGGACCTGCACGGCGGGCAGCGGCGCCGTCGTCCCGTCACCCGTGCACGGCGGGACGAAGGCGCTCCAGGCGACCCCGGCCGGCAGCGACAACGCCACGTGCTCCCAGACCGTGACGGTGAAGCCCGGCTCCACCTACACGCTCAGTGGTTGGGTGCGCGGCAGCTACGTCTACCTCGGCGCGTCCGGCACCGGCACCACCGACGTCTCCACCTGGACGCCCTCCGCCCCCGACTGGCAGAAGCTCAGCACCACCTTCACCACGGGCGCCTCGACGACCTCGGTCACGATCTCCACCCACGGCTGGTACGGCACTCCCGCCTACCAGGCCGACGACCTCTCCCTGTACGGCCCCGGCGGCGACCCCGTCCAGCTCCCGGCCGCCCCCACCGGCCTCGCGGCGGGCTCCCCGACCTCCACCACCGTGCCGCTCACCTGGACCGCGGTCCCCGGCGCCACCTCCTACAACGTCTACCAGGGGTCCACCAGGATCCAGACGGTCACCGGCACCACGGCCACCGCGACCGGCCTCACGGCCTCCACCCCGTACACCTTCCGGGTCACCGCGGTGAACGCCGCGGGCGAGTCCCCGAAGTCCGCGGCGGTCACCGCGACCACCACCTCCGGCGGCGGAGGCGGCGGGGGCGGCCTCCCCGCGCACGCCCTCGTCGGCTACCTCCACGCGAGCTTCGCCAACGGCTCCGGCTACACCCGCATGGCCGACGTCCCCGACTCCTGGGACGTCATCGACCTCGCCTTCGGCGAACCGACCTCGGTCACGTCGGGGGACATCCGCTTCAGCCTCTGCCCGGTGACGGAGTGCCCGAACGTCGAATCGCCCGCCGACTTCAAGGCGGCGATCAAGGCCAAGCAGGCCGCCGGCAAGAAGGTCCTCATCTCCATCGGCGGCCAGAACGGACAGGTGCAGCTCGCCACCACCGCGGCCCGCGACACCTTCGTCTCCTCCGTCTCGAAGATCATCGACGAGTACGGCCTCGACGGCCTCGACATCGACTTCGAAGGCCACTCGCTGTCGCTCCAGACCGGCGACACGGACTTCCGCAACCCCACCAGCCCGGTCATCGTCAACCTCATCCAGGCGGTCAAGACCCTCAAGGCCAAGTACGGCGCCGAGTTCGTCCTGACGATGGCCCCGGAGACCTTCTTCGTCCAGCTCGGCCACCAGTACTACGGCTCCGGCCCCTGGGGCGGCCAGGACCCGCGCGCCGGCGCCTACCTGCCCGTCATCCACGCCCTGCGCGACGACCTGACCCTGCTCCACGTCCAGGACTACAACTCGGGCTCCATCATGGGCCTCGACAACCAGTACCACTCGATGGGCGGCGCCGACTTCCACATCGCCATGACCGACATGCTCCTCACCGGCTTCCCGGTCGCCGGCAACGCGGACCGCTTCTTCCCGCCCCTGCGCCCCGAGCAGGTCGCCATCGGCCTCCCCGCCTCCACCCAGGCGGGCAACGGCCACACGGCCCCGGCCGAGGTGAACAAGGCCCTGGACTGCCTGACGAAGAAGGCGAACTGCGGCGGCTACCAGACCCACGGCAGCTGGCCGGCCCTGCGCGGCCTGATGACCTGGTCGATCAACTGGGACCGCTACAACCAGGGGGAGTTCAGCCGTAACTTCGACGCGTATACGTGGAGCTGACCCCCAGCACCAGCAACGACAGGCACAGACTGGCGAACACGTCCAGCGGCCAGTGGAAGCCCCGCAGGATCAGCCCGGTCCCCGTCACCGCCGTCAGCAGGGCGGCGACGGGGATCAGGCGGTTCGAGACGAGGAAGGCCGCGCCGAAGTAGGCGACGGCGGCCGTGGCCGTATGCCCCGAGGGGTAGTAGCCCTGCGCCCAGGGCTCCAGCGGCCCCGGACGGGCCGTCCACTCCTTCAGCGGAACCACGAGCAGCGGTACGGCGGCCATGGCGAGGCCCGCGTGGAGGGCGGCGGCCCGGCGGCCGCGCCACACCGCGTACGCCATCGCGCAGGCGAGGACCGGCAGGGCGACCGTCATGTTGCCGAGGTCGGAGGCGAGTTCGGTCAGGCGCCGGGGGACGGAGTCCACCACGGCCCCGGACACCCGCTCGTCGAGCCTGGACAAGGGGCCGTGGACGAGCACCTGCCAGGTCACGACGGCGAGGGCGACGAGCGCCGAGAAGAGAGCCGGCCGCCCTGGAACAGGGGGGGTGGTTCCAGGGCGGCCGAGGGGACCGGGCTGCCGCGCGCCCCGGGGGGTGTGGGGCGGGCGGCCATCCGATCGGTGAGGAGTCCCGGGGCACGAGGCCCCGGCGGTGTGCGCGAAGGCACGGTGCGGACGGGGCTGGGGAGGCTCCGCCCGGGGTGTTTCTCTCATCTGCAGGAACCGTACGTCACGAAAAGGGGGGCCGACAGCGGGAAACGTATCCCACCATCGGCCCCCCACAGAGTCTTCACACGGAGCGTCGGATCCGTGCTCAGGTCCGTACCTGGACCGGCACTCAGATCTGCGCGAGCGCGGCCTCGATGACGTCCAGACCCTCGTTCAGCAGGTCCTCGCCGATGACCAGCGGCGGCAGGAAGCGGAGCACGTTGCCGTAGGTGCCGCAGGTCAGGACGAGCACGCCCTCGTTGTGGCAGTACTTGGCGAGCGCGGCGGCGGCCTCCGCGTGCGGCTCCTTGGTGGCCGGGTCCTTCACCAGCTCGATGGCGATCATGGCGCCGCGGCCGCGGATGTCACCGATGACCGGGAACTTCTCCTGCATGGCGGTGAGGCGGCCCTTCATGACCTCCTCGATGCGCTTGGCCTTGCCGTTGAGGTCGAGCTCCTTCATCGTCTCGATGGCGCCGAGCGCACCGGCGCAGGCCACCGGGTTGCCGCCGTAGGTGCCGCCCAGACCGCCGCCGTGGACGGAGTCCATGATCTCGGCGCGGCCGGTGACGGCGGCGAGCGGCAGACCGCCCGCGATGCCCTTGGCGGTGGTGATGAGGTCCGGGACGATGCCCTCGTCCTCGCAGGCGAACCACTGGCCGGTGCGGCAGAAGCCGGCCTGGATCTCGTCCGCGACGAAGACGATGCCGTTGTCGTTGGCGAACTTCACGATCGCCGGCAGGAAGCCCTTGGCCGGCTCGATGAAGCCGCCCTCGCCGAGGACCGGCTCGATGACGATCGCGGCGACGTTGTCGGCGCCGATCTGCTTGGTGATCTGGTCGATCGCCTGGGCGGCGGCCTCGGGGCCGGCGTTCTCGGCACCGGTGGGCCAGCGGTAGCCGTAGGCGACCGGCACGCGGTAGACCTCGGGCGCGAACGGACCGAAGCCCTGCTTGTACGGCATGTTCTTCGCCGTCATGCCCATGGTGAGGTTGGTGCGGCCGTGGTAGCCGTGGTCGAAGACGACGACGGCCTGGCGCTTGGTGTACGAACGGGCGATCTTCACCGCGTTCTCGACGGCCTCGGCGCCCGAGTTGAACAGCGCGGACTTCTTGGCGTGGTCGCCCGGGGTCAGCTCGGCCAGCGCCTCGCAGACCTCCACGTAACCCTCGTACGGCGTCACCATGAAACAGGTGTGGGTGAAGTCCTGCAGCTGCGCGGAGGCGCGGCGCACGACGGCCTCGGCGGAGGCGCCGACCGAGGTCACGGCGATGCCGGAACCGAAGTCGATCAGCAGGTTGCCGTCGACGTCCTCGATGATGCCGCCGCCGGCCCGCTTCGTGAAGACGGGCAGCGTCGAGCCGACGCCACCGGCGACCGTGTCGAGACGGCGGGCCTGAAGCTCCTGCGACTTCGGACCGGGGATGGCGGTGACGACGCGCCGCTCCTGCGGGACAGCGTTCATGCGGGGCTCCTGGGGGTGTTCTGGACGCACTTGCGGGTTTCCTCCGCAGGCTAGGCGCGGTGGAGGCGGTCAGGCATGCGCCGTTCGGGAGTGGTCACGGGTCTGCCGTTGTCCGCGATGGACATGACGGGCCCTTTCCCACCCGCCCGCCCCCGACCAGCCGCACGGGTGGGTGAAACCCCTCCGGGGAGCTCCGGGCCCACTAGATTGACGATGGCACAGAGACGGCGACCTGGCTGGTCAGGGGGCAGGGGTTCATGGAGACCGACGGTACGTACGAGTCACGCGACACCAGGGGGGGCTCGGTGCCGCCCCCGACGGCGCCGCCGATCGACGGACTGGCCGCGCACCCCGACGCCTCCGCGCACGTGCCGCCGCCGCCGCGCGTGCCGCCACCGCATGCGCCGACGCCTCCGCGCGTGCCGCCGCGGCCGACGGCGGCACCGGGGGCGGCAGCGGCTCCCGACCCCGTGCAGCCGGCCCCCCCGCCCGTCGTCGCCTGGCTCGACGCCCCGCGCCCCGAGGCCGAGCCCGGCATCTGGCGGTTCCGGCACGTGCCACCGCCGCCGCCCAAAGAGGCGCGGAAGCTCGCGCCCGTCACCGTGGCCGGGCTGCTGATCCCGCTGGTGGCGGGACTGCTGATCTGGACGGCCTGGCGGCGTGGCGTGGTCCCCTACCAGTGGATCCCGCTCGCCACGTTCACCCCCTCCGAATGGTGGTACGCCGGGGGCACCTCGCCCCGCGACTGGCACGGCGTGCACGCCCACGTCGTCTACGACGGGGTCTTCTTCGCCGTCCTCCTCTACGCGATCGCCCGCCTCGGAGCCTGGGCCGAACTCTCCCGTCACCTCCTCGCCGACCGCCGCCCGCCCGTGCGCGCCGCGATCACGGCCGGCGCTGCGCTGATCGCCCTGTCGTTCGTCTGGCCGGACGCCTTCCCCGGCGTCGGCTGGGACGCGCTGCCGGTCGTCAAGCCGGTGCTCTCCCTCGTGGTGCTGCTCGGCGGAATCGACGTGCTCAGTTCGCCGTTCCTCGTGTACACCCTGTACGTCCTCATCGACATCGCCGTCCTGTGGCCCTTCGCGCGTCTCGGCGGCTGGCTCGACCTGGTCCGGACATGGCTCAGGTCCCGAACCGCTCCCGCCGCGGACGGCACCCGACCGCCGCTCGACCCGGAGGCGCCTCCGCCCCTCTCGCAGTGGCCCGACCTCAGGGCCGCCGGGGAGTGGCCGGCGGCGGACCTGCTCGCCGCCGAGCTGCACGCCGGACACATGAACGACGTGGACTGCGCGAGGGTCCGCCGGAGCCTGGAGCAGGGGCGTACGTCCGCGGGAGGCCTCGCCTCCTTCGTCGACACCGTGCTGCGCCACGGCGCCGCGGCCGGCGCGCACCCTTCCGGCGACCGCGACCTGCCGGTTCGCGCCGCCACCCACGATCTCCTCGTCGGACAGGTACGCATCGGCCGCTGCGCGGCCGAGGAGCGGAACCCGGCCGCCTACCGGGGCGCGGGCCTCGCCCTCGAACCGGCGGCGCTCGCCACCTCGCTGCTCGTCGTGGGCCCCTCCGGCGCCGGGAAGACCGCGCGCCTGACCGCCCCGATCGTCGAGTCGCTCACCTTGCAGGCCCTCACCGGCGCCTGCGCGGTCGTCGCCGTGGGCACGGCGGACGCACAGCTGGGCCCGGACACCGCGTACGACGTCGTGATCCGTCCGGGTGACCCGGCCTCGCCGTACGACCTCGACCTGTACGCCGGTCTCCCCGACCCCGACGAGGCGGCGGAGCTGCTCGCGGAGGGCCTCGTGGGCGATGTCGAGAACCTCGACACCCGGCGGGCCGCCACCGTCCTCGCCCAGCTCATCGGCCCCTACCGGGCGGCGTACGGCCGCTTCCCGTCCGTGCCGGTCCTCCGTGAACTCCTCGAAGCAGGCCCGGAGGGGCTGACGGCGCTGCTGGACCGGTTGCCGGCCGACGGCGCGTCCGGCATGCGCCGCGAGCTGGAGGCCCGGATCCGGCAGGCCGGCACCGCTGCCGACGTCGGGCCGGCCCTCGCGGACCGCCTGTCACTGCTCGACCGCCCGGCCTTCGCCGAGTTCTTCGGGGCCGACGGGAGCGTCGTACGGCCCTTCTCGCTGAAGTCCGTCGTCCACCACCCGCTGCGGGTCCGGATCAAGTTGCCCGAGCGCGGCCACGAGGAGGCGTCGCGGCTCCTCGCCCGGCTGCTCCTCGCCCAGTTCGTGGCGGCGGCCCGGACGGGCAGCAAGCGTGCGCACTTCGTCTCGCTCGTCCTCGACGACGCAACCGGCGCACTCACCACGGGGACCGTCCGCTCCCTCCAGCGGCTGCGCCCGCACAACGCCGGCGTCGTCCTCGGGATCCGTACCCTCGGCGAGGTGCCCGAGGCCCTGCACGGCCCGCTGCTCGGCGCCGTCGGATGCAGGGTGGCTCTCTCGGGCATCACCACCTGGGACGGCCGGGGCTTCGCCGAGACCTGGGGGAAGGAGTGGGTGGAGACCACCGAGGTGGCGCACCACACGGTCTTCGCCGCCCAGCCGATGACCCGGTTCATCCACTTCCTGCGCAAGAAGATCACCGGCCGGGCCGTCACCACCGACGCCGTCACGACCCGGAAGGTCGAGCGCGAGCGGTGGTCCGCGTCCGAACTCGCCCACTCCGTGCCGCCCGGTCACGCCGTCGTGTCGCTGACCACGGTCCAGGGCGCGCACACGCCACCGGTCCTGGTCGACCTCCGCGGCTGAGCACCCACCCCCCACCCCTGGCACAATCGGGGACGCCGCTCAACTGAGCGGCGCCTCCCCGCCGCCGGGTACGGTTTCGGCCGTGCGCGGTCCTCGCTCAAAGGTTCGACGGTCCCCAATGCCGCCCACCCTCGCCTCGCTCGTGCACCACTCCGCCCTCAAGCTCATCGTCCGTGCGGGTGAGGACCGCCTCGACACCCCGGTCCGCTGGGCGCATGTCAGTGAGCTCGCCGATCCCGTTCCGTACATGGAGGGGGGCGAGCTGCTTCTGACGACCGCGCTCACGCTGGACGCGGAGGATCTGGAGGCGATGCGCCGGTATGTGCGGCGGCTGCTCGGGGCGGGGGTGGTCGGGCTCGGGTTCGCCGTGGGGGTGAACTACGAGGAGATTCCGCCGGCGCTGCTGGCGGCGGCGCGCGAGGAGCATCTGCCGCTGTTGGAGGTGCCGCGCAGGACGCCGTTCCTGGCCATCAGCAAGGCCGTGTCGGCGGCCATCTCCGCCGACCAGTACCGGGCCGTGACGGCCGGTTTCGAGGCGCAGCGCGAGCTGACGAGGGCCGCGCTCGCGGAGGGGCCCGAGGCCGTCGTCGCCCGGCTCGCGGCGCATGTCGACGGCTGGGCGGCGCTGTACGACGCCTCCGGCTCCGTCGTCGCCGTCTCGCCCGAATGGGCGGCGCGGCGGGCCGCCCGGCTCACCCCGGACGTGGAGCGGCTGCGCGAGCGGCCCGCGCCCGCCAGCGCGGTCGTCGGCGGTACGGACGACCGCGTCGAGCTCCAGTCCCTCGGCACCGGGCGCAGGGTGCGCGGCGCCCTCGCGGTCGGCACGGGCGCGCCCCTGGGCACGGCCGAGCGGTACGCGGTGCATTCGGCGATCGCCCTGCTCACCCTCACGACGGAACGCTCCCGCTCGCTCCAGGCGGCGGAACAGCGGCTCGGCGCGGCGGTGCTGCGGATGATGCTCGCGGGGCAGGCGGAGCACGCGCGCGCGGTGGCGGGGGACGTGTACGGCGGGCTGCTCGACGCCCCCTACCGGCTGCTCGTCGCCGAGCCCGCCGGGGGAGAGCCGGCGGGGGAGCCGCCGCTGCCGGTGCTCGCCGAGGCCCTGGAGGCCGCCGCCGCCCGCGCGGGCGAGGCGGTGCTCACCGTCGCCGAGAGCGGGCGGCGGCTCGTCGTCCTCGCCGGTGACGGTGGCGCGGTCGTCGCCGCCTGCGAGGGGTACGCGGAGCGGGAGGCGGAGGAGGCCGGTGTCGTCGTGGGCCTCTCGGCCCCGGCGGGCCCGAGCGCCGCGGCAGCCGCGTACAAGCAGGCCGAGCAGGCCCTCTCGGTCGCCCGGCGGCGGGGCAGGGCGCTCGTCGAGCACGAGGACGTGGCGGCGGGCTCGGTGCTTCCGCTGCTCGCCGACGACGCCGTCCGGGCCTTCGCCGACGGGATGCTCCGCGCGCTGCGGGAGCACGACGCGACCGGCCGCGGCGACCTGGTGGCCTCGCTGCGCGCCTGGCTCTCCCGGCACGGCCAGTGGGACGCGGCGGCGGCGGACCTGGGCGTCCACCGGCACACGCTGCGCTACCGGATGCGCCGGGTGGAGGAGATCCTCGGCCGGTCCCTGGACGACCCGGACGTGCGGATGGAGCTGTGGCTGGCGCTGAAGGCCACGGGTGAGGGCGCGGAGCAGCTCTGAGTTCCCGGCGCGCGCCGTTCCCGGTCCGTGCCGTTCCCGGTCCGTGCCGTCGTCAGTCCACGCCGTCGTCGGTCCACGCCGTCGTCGGTCCACGCCGTCGTCAGTCCACGCGGTTGTCACCGGTGTCGCCGGACCGCCGCACGCTCCTGCGCTGTTCGGCGCGCACCACCTCACCGCCGAGCAGCGTCAGGGTGGCCACCGCGCGCACCCAGCGGGGGCCGCCCCGCGATGCCCACACCACGCAGCCGCAGCCGGCGACGGCGAGGACCAGGACTCCGATCAGTACGTAAAGGATCATGCTTCCCCCTGGGGTCGTACGGTCCCGGTCATCCTTCCATTCCTCCCTCCCTCCCTCCATCCCCCTCCATCCCCCTCCATCCCCCTCCATCCCTCCCCTTCTCCGCAAGGCTGCCGGGCGCCTCCGAGCCGTCCGAATTCCGCTGACCCTGCCCGAATCCGGGCAGTTTTCTTGGCTGTTGGGGCCCATCCTTCATACTCTCCTGTCCATGACAAGCCCCGCCGCCGATCCGGCCTCCCCCGAAACCCGTACCGCCACCACCACCGTCACCGCCACCGATTCCGCCACCGCTTCCCCCGCCCCCGCCCGCCGGATCACCGGTGCCGTCTGGGCCGCGCTCGGCATCGTGTACGTCGTCTGGGGGTCCACGTACCTCGGGATCCGGATCGTCGTCGAGACCCTCCCGCCGTTCCTCTCCGGCGGTGCCCGCTTCATCACCGCCGGCCTGCTGCTCGCCGCGATCGTCGCCTGGCGGCAGGGCCCCGCCGCCCTCAGGGTCACCCGCCGGGAACTCGGCTCCGCCGCCCTCGTCGGCCTGCTCCTCATCCTCGGCGGCAACGGCCTCGTCGTCCTCGCGGAGACCTCCATACCCTCCGGCCTCGCCGCGCTCCTCGTCGCGGCCGTCCCCGTCTGGGTCGTCCTGCTCCGCACGGTCCTCGGCGACCGCCCCGGTCCCGGCGCCTTCGGCGGCGTCCTGCTCGGCTTCGCGGGCCTCGGCGTCCTCACCGTCCCGGGTCTGAGCGGCGAGGTGAAGATCGGCGGCGTCGTGCTCGTCCTCGTCGCGGCCCTGTGCTGGTCGGCCGGATCCGTCTCCTCCGCCCGGCTCCCGATGCCCGCCAACCCCTTCACCGCGAGCGTGTACGAGATGCTGGCCGGCGGCCTCGCCGCGCTCGCCCTCGGTCTCGTGCGCGGCGAACACCAGGGCCTCGACCTCGGCGCCGTCTCCGGCCGTTCCTGGGCCGCCCTCGCGTACCTCGTCGTCTTCGGCTCGCTCATCGCCTTCACCGCGTACGCCTGGCTCCTCCAGGCCGCCCCGGTCTCCCTCGCCGCCACCTACGCCTACGTCAACCCGGTCGTCGCCGTCCTCCTCGGCGCCCTCGTCCTGAACGAGGCCCTGACCTGGCCGATCCTGCTCGGCGGCGCGATCGTCGTCGGCGGAGTCTGTCTGATCGTGTCGACCGAGCGACGCGGATGACCACGCGTCCTCCCGTACGCGGATGACCCGCGTCCTCCGCCGTTCGGGCACGGGTGACCGTCCCTCACGCTCCGTCCGCTTCGGCCGAAGCGGACAGAGCCGCCACCCCCACTACTCCATACCGGACAAGCCCGCGCCCGCCGCCCCGGCCCTAACGTGTCACCAGAGCAATCGCTCGCTCCCCGAAACGGAAAGGGCCGGGACGCAATGACGACCACCCACGCCTTCTGGCTCGCCGGCCGCGAGGCCACCGGCGACGCCACCTTCGACGTCACGAACTCGTACGACGGACGTCTGGTCGGCAAGGTCAGCGTGCCCACCGAGGCCCAGGTCGAGGAGGCCGTGGCCGCCGCGTACGCCGTCGTCGACGAGTTCGCCGCCACCCCGGCGCACGTCCGCGCCGCCGCCCTCGACCACGTGTCGAAGCGGCTCGCCGAGCGCACCGAGGAGATCGCCCTGCTGATCTCCGCCGAGAACGGCAAGCCCATCAAGTGGGCCCGCGGCGAGGTCGGCCGTGCCGTCTCCGTCTTCCGTTTCGCCGCCGAGGAGACCCGCCGCTGGAACGCCGGCGAGGCCCAGCGCCTGGACACCGAGGCCGGCGGCGTGGGCCGCCTCGCCCTCACCCGCCGCATCCCCAAGGGCGTCGTCCTCGGCATCGCGCCGTTCAACTTCCCGCTGAACCTCGGCGCCCACAAGGTCGCCCCGGCCATCGCCGTCGGTGCCCCGATCATCCTCAAGCCGGCCCCGGCCACCCCGATCTCCTCCCTGATCCTGGGCGAGATCCTGGCCGAGACCGACCTGCCGGCCGGCTCCTGGTCCGTCCTGCCGGTCCCGAACGACCGCATGCCCGCCCTCGTCCAGGACGAGCGCCTCCCCGTCATCTCCTTCACCGGCTCCGACAAGGTCGGCTACGCCATCCAGCAGTCGGTGCCGCACAAGCACTGCACCCTGGAGCTCGGCGGCAACGCCGCGGCCGTCGTCCTGCCCGACTGGTCCTCCGAGGCCGACCTGGACTGGGCCGCGACCCGCATGGCGACCTTCTCCAACTACCAGGGCGGCCAGTCCTGCATCTCCGTGCAGCGCGTGATCGCCGACGCCTCGGTCTACGACCGCCTGGTGCCGAAGATCGTCGCCGCCGTCGAGGCGCAGGTCACCGGTGACCCGGCGGACGACGCCACCGACGTCGGCCCGCTCGTCGACGAGGCCGCCGCCAAGCGCGTCGAGTCCTGGGTCGACGAGGCCGTCGCGGCCGGCGCCAAGCTCCTCGCCGGTGGCAAGCGCGAGGGCGCGACCTACGCCCCGACCGTCCTCACCGACCTCCCGGCCGACGTCACCCTGGCCCGCGCCGAGGTCTTCGGCCCGGTCCTGACGATCGCCAAGGTCGACGGCGAGGCCGAGGCCTTCGCCGCGGTCAACGACTCGGACTTCGGCCTCCAGGCGGGCGTCTTCACCCACGACCTGCAGACCGCCTTCCGCGCCCACCGCGCCCTGGAGGTCGGCGGCGTGATCGTCGGCGACGTCCCCTCGTACCGCGCCGACCAGATGCCGTACGGCGGTGCCAAGCGTTCCGGCGTGGGTCGAGAGGGCGTCAAGTACGCCATGGATGACTACACCTACGAGCGCGTGCTCGTCCTGACGGGCCTCGCCCTGTAAGGCGTACGCCTCCGAGAGACCAGGCGGTCCGAGCCCACTGTGCGGGGGCTCGGGCCGTCTTTCGTCATGCCACGGGGGAGTCGTCGAGGCGGATCACCTCGGCCGGCCCCGCGCGGAAGGCCTTGTTCGCGGCGTCGGCCGCGGCCATGTGCGGGGCGGCGTCGTGCGCGGCGAGGGCCTCGGCCGAGGCCCAGCGCTCGATCAGGGCGAAGCGGTCGGGGTCGTCGGCCACCCGGTGCAGGTCGTACCGCAGGCAGCCCTCCTCCGCCCGCACGAGGGGCGCGAGCGCCTCGAAGGCGGCGACCTGTTCCGCACCCCGGCCGGGCTGCGTGGTGACGAGGACGATGAGCTTGATCGGCTGAGACATGCCGCGGACCCTACGCGCGGCCCCCGCGGGACGGTCGGAGCGTCTCACCAGGAGGACATGCCCGGAGGGATCGCCTCCTCTTTCCGGACCGGGCGGAATCGGGTACGACGGACAGGAAGCCCCAGGAGGTGGAGATGTCCGCACCCGCCCAGCGGCCCAAGGTCACCGAGCGCGAGGCCCGGCAGGTCGCCGAGGCCGCCCGCGAGCGGGACTGGCGCAGGCCCAGCTTCGCGAAGGAGCTGTTCCTCGGCCGCTTCCGCCTCGACCTCGTCCACCCGCACCCGCTCCCCGCCGCCGAGGACGTCCGCCGCGGCGAGGCCTTCCTCGCCGCCCTCCGCGACTTCTGCGAGACCCGGATCGACGGCGCCCGCATCGAGCGCGAGGCCCGCATCCCCGACGAGACGATCACCGGACTCAAGGAGCTCGGCGCCCTCGGGATGAAGATCGACCCGAAGTACGGCGGGCTCGGCCTCACCCAGCTGTACTACAACCGCGCCCTCGCCCTCGTCGGCTCCGCCAGCCCCGCCGTCGGTGCCCTGCTCTCCGCGCATCAGTCGATCGGCGTACCGCAGCCGCTGAAACTCTTCGGCACCCAGGAGCAGAAGGACGCCTTCCTGCCCCGGCTCGCCCGCACCGACCTCTCCGCCTTCCTGCTCACCGAGCCCGACGTCGGCTCCGATCCGGCCCGGCTCGCCACCAGCGCCGTGCCCGACGGGGACGACGCCTACGTCCTCGACGGCGTGAAGCTGTGGACCACCAACGGGGTCGTCGCCGACCTCCTCGTCGTCATGGCCCGCGTCCCCGCCTCCGAAGGGCACCCCGGCGGCATCACCGCCTTCGTCGTCGAGGCCGACGCCCCCGGCATCACCGTCGAGCACCGCAACGCCTTCATGGGCCTGCGCGGCCTGGAGAACGGCGTCACCCGCTTCCACCGCGTCCGGGTCCCCGCGTCCCACCGCATCGGCCCCGAGGGCGCCGGCCTCAAGATCGCCCTCACCACCCTCAACACCGGCCGCCTCTCCCTCCCCGCCACCTGCGCGGGCGCCGCCAAGTGGTGCCTGAAGATCGCCCGCGAGTGGTCGGGGGAGCGCGAGCAGTGGGGCAGGCCCGTCGGCCGCCACGAGGCCGTCGGCACCAAGATCTCCTTCATCGCGGCCACCGCCTTCGCCCTGGAGGCCGTCGTCGACCTCGCCTCCCAACTGGCCGACGAGGACCGCAACGACATCCGCATCGAGGCCGCCCTCGCCAAGCTGTACGGCTCCGAGAAGGCCTGGCTGATCGCCGACGAACTCGTCCAGATCCGCGGCGGACGCGGCTACGAGACCGCCGACTCGCTCGCCGCCCGCGGCGAACGGGCCGTCCCCGCCGAACAGCTCCTGCGCGACCTGCGGATCAACCGGATCTTCGAGGGCTCGACCGAGATCATGCACCTGCTGATCGCCCGCGAGGCCGTCGACGCCCACCTCTCCGTCGCAGGGGACCTCATCGACCCCGAGAAGTCCCTCGCCGACAAGGCGAGGGCGGGGGCCCGGGCAGGGGGCTTCTACGCCCGCTGGCTCCCCGGGCTCGTCACCGGCGCCGGACAGCTCCCCGGTGCGTACGGCGAGTTCGGCGGCCTCGCGGGCCACCTCCGGTACGTCGAGCGGACCTCCCGCAGGCTCGCCCGGTCCACCTTCTACGCGATGTCCCGCTGGCAGGGCCGCATGGAGCTCAAGCAGGCCTTCCTCGGGCGGATCGTCGACATCGGGGCGGAGCTCTTCGCGATGAGCGCGGCCTGCGTACGGGCCGAACTCCTCCGCACCACCGGGGAGCACGGCCCCGAGGCCCACCAGCTGGCGGACGCCTTCTGCCGCCAGGCCCGCCTCCGCGTCGACGAACTCTTCACCCGCCTCTGGTCCAACACGGACGACCTCGACCGGCGCGTCGTCGACGGCGTCCTCGCCGGCCGCTACACATGGCTGGAGGCGGGCATCGTGGACCCGAGCGGCGAGGGCCCCTGGATCGCGGAGGCGGCCCCGGGACCGTCCACGGAGGAGAACGTCCACCGCACGATCTCCTAGCACGTTCCGCCATGCGGAACGATCCCCCGCACGGGTGGCGCGGCCCGACACAATGGCCCCGTGACCCTCATCGACATCCCCGGCTCCAAGTCCGTCACCGCCCGCGCGCTCTTCCTCGCCGCCGCCGCGGAGGGCACCACCACCCTCCTGCGCCCGCTCGTCTCCGACGACACCGAGGGCTTCGCCGAGGGCCTCACCGCCCTCGGCTACGGCGTCCGCCGCGAGCCCGACGCCTGGCACATCGAGGGCCGCCCCGCCGGGCCGGGGGTCGCCGACGCCGAGGTGTACTGCCGGGACGGCGCCACCACCGCCCGTTTCCTGCCGACCCTGGCCGCCGCCGGCCACGGCACCTACCGCTTCGACGCCTCCGCGCAGATGCGCCGCCGGCCCCTCGGCCCGCTCAGCACCGCCCTGCGCGAGCTCGGCGTCGACCTGCGGCACGCCGGGAAGGACGGCCACCACCCGCTCAGCGTCCACGCCGCCGGCGTGAAGGGCGGCGCGCTCACCCTCGACGCCGGGCAGTCCTCCCAGTACCTGACGGCCCTGCTGATGCTGGGCCCGCTCACCACCGAGGGCCTCGACATCACCGTCACGGACCTGGTCTCGGAGCCGTACGTCGAGATCACGCTCGCGATGATGCGGGCCTTCGGGGCCGAGATCCGGCAGGAGGGGCGCACCTACGAGGTCGCCCCCACCGGCTATCGGGCGCGGACGTACGGGATCGAGCCCGACGCCTCCACCGCCAGCTACTTCTTCGCCGCCGCGGCCCTCGAACCGGGCCGCTCCGTCACCGTCCCCGGCCTCGGGACCGGCGCCCTCCAGGGCGACCTGGCCTTCGTCGACGTGCTGCGCCGCATGGGCGCCGACGTCGAGATCACCGACACGGCGACGACCGTCCGCTCCACCGGCACCCTGCGCGGACTCACCGTCAACATGCGGGACATCTCCGACACCATGCCGACCCTGGCCGCGATCGCGCCCTTCGCCGACGGGCCCGTCCGCATCGAGGACGTCGCCAACACCCGGGTCAAGGAATGCGACCGGCTCGACGCCTGCGCCGAGAACCTCCGCCGCCTCGGCATCACCGTCGAGACCGGACCCGACTGGATCGAGATCCACCCCGGCACCCCGGCCGGCCCCGTCGAGATCGCCACCCACGGCGACCACCGGATCGTCATGTCCTTCGCGGTCACCGCGCTGCGCACCCCCGGGATCACCTTCGACGACCCCGGCTGCGTGAAGAAGACCTTCCCCGACTTCCACCAGGTTTTCCACAGGTACGCCCACACCGCGTGAAGACCGCACAGGCTTTGCGGCAAGAATGGGGGGCATGAGCGACCGCCCCTCTCCTCTCGCCGATCCGCACATCGCCTTCGACGTGTCCGAAGGACGCCGGGACATCGTCGTCCTCGGCTCGACCGGATCCATCGGCACCCAGGCCATCGACCTCGTCCTGCGCAACCCCGACCGCTTCCGGGTCACCGCCCTGGCCGCCTCCGGCGGCCGGGTCGGGCTGCTCGCCGAGCAGGCGCACCGGCTGAAGGTCGCCGCGGTCGCCGTGGCCCGCGAGGAGGCGCTGCCCGAGCTGCGCGAGGCGCTGACGGCGCTGTACGGCTCCGAGCCGCTCCCCGAGCTGCTCGCGGGCCCCGACGCCGCCACCCAGCTGGCCGCCTCCCCGTGCCACACCGTCCTCAACGGCATCACCGGCTCCATCGGCCTCGCGCCCACCCTCGCCGCCCTCGAAGCCGGCCGCACCCTCGCCCTCGCCAACAAGGAGTCGCTGATCGTCGGCGGCCCCCTGGTCAAGGCGCTCGCCAAGCCGGGCCAGATCATCCCGGTCGACTCCGAGCACGCGGCCCTCTTCCAGGCGCTCGCCGCCGGCACCCGCGCCGACGTCCGCAAGCTGGTCGTGACGGCCTCCGGCGGCCCCTTCCGCGGCCGTACGCGCGAGCAGCTGGCCCATGTCACCCGCGAGGACGCGCTCGCCCACCCGACCTGGGCGATGGGCCCGGTGATCACGGTCAACAGCGCGACCCTGGTGAACAAGGGCCTGGAGGTCATCGAGGCCCACCTGCTCTACGACATCCCGTTCGACCGCATCGAGGTCGTCGTCCACCCGCAGTCGTACGTCCACTCGATGGTCGAGTTCACGGACGGCTCCACGCTCGCCCAGGCCACCCCGCCGGACATGCGCGGCCCGATCGCCATCGGCATCGGCTGGCCCGAGCGCGTCCCGGACGCGGCCCCCGCCTTCGACTGGACCAAGGCCTCCACCTGGGAGTTCTTCCCGCTCGACACCGAGGCCTTCCCGTCCGTCGGCCTGGCCCGGCACGTGGGCGAACTGGGCGGCACCGCCCCGGCCGTCTTCAACGCGGCGAACGAGGAGTGCGTCGAGGCGTTTCTCGCCGGACGGCTGCCGTTCAACGGAATCATGGATACGGTCACCGCTGTCGTCACCGAGCACGGAAAGCCCAGCCGGGGAACCTCGCTCACGGTGTCGGACGTCCTCGAAGCGGAGACCTGGGCGCGAGCCCGGGCCCGAGAGCTCGCAGCGAAGGCAACAGCGGAGGCCCGCGCATGACCGAAATGCTCCTGTACGCCCTGGGCATCGTGCTGTTCGCCCTCGGCCTCCTCGTCTCCATCGCGTGGCACGAGCTCGGCCACCTCTCCACGGCCAAGCTCTTCGGCATCCGCGTGCCGCAGTACATGGTCGGCTTCGGCCCCACGATCTGGTCGAAGAAGCGCGGCGACACCGAGTACGGCATCAAGGCCATCCCCGCCGGCGGCTACATCCGCATGATCGGCATGTTCCCGCCCGGCGAGGACGGCAAGATCGAGGCCCGCTCCACCTCGCCCTGGCGCTCGATGATCGAGGACGCCCGCGAGGCCTCGTACGAGGAGCTCGAACCCGGCGACGAGACGCGACTGTTCTACACGCGCAAGCCGTGGAAGCGCGTCATCGTGATGTTCGCCGGACCGTTCATGAACCTGGTCCTGGCGGCGGCGCTGTTCTTCGGCTCGATGATGACGATCGGCACCGCGGGGCAGACGACCCAGGTCGCCGGCGTCCAGAAGTGCGTCATCAAGCAGAGCGAGAAGCGCGACACCTGCAAGGCGGGCGACCCGGTCTCCCCGGCGTACAAGGCCGGTCTGCGGGAAGGCGACAAGATCGTCGCCTTCAACGGCACGCCGGTGTCCGACTGGGACACCCTCTCCGACCACATCCGCGACACCATCGGCCCCGCGACGGTCACCGTCGAGCGGGCCGGACAGCGCCTCGACCTGCACCCCGTCCTCGTCCCCAACGTGGTGCCGAAGAAGGACGCGGACGGCAAGGTCGTCCAGCCGGCGCAGTACACCAAGGCCGGCTACCTCGGCTTCGCCTCCAAGACCGAGATCGCGCCGCTCACCTTCGGCGAGACCACCGATCGCATGACCGAGCTCATGGAGAACGGCGTCCACTCGGTGATCGCCCTCCCGGGCAAGATCCCCGGCCTGTGGGACGCCACCTTCGGGGACGGCGAGCGCGCCGAGGACTCGCCGGTGGGCGTCGTCGGCGCCGCCCGCATCACCGGCGAGCTGATGACCGTCGAGGCCCCGCCGACGACGATCCTCGTGATGTTCATGAACCTGCTGGTCATGTTCAACGTCTCGCTGTTCCTGTTCAACATGCTCCCGCTGCTGCCGCTCGACGGCGGCCACATCGCGGGCGCCCTGTGGGAGTCCCTGCGCCGTCACGTCGCCCGGATCTTCAAGCGCCCCGACCCCGGCCCGTTCGACGTGGCCAAGCTGATGCCCGCCGCCTACGTGGTGGCCGGCGTGTTCGTCTGTTTCACGCTGCTCGTCCTCGCCGCCGACATCGTCAACCCGGTGAAGATCACGTAGCCCGCAGGGGGGCCGGACCCGGTGGTGTCCGGCCCCCCGCCCCCGGGGCGGTAACCTCGGAGACCTGAGCCCGCCGACGCACAACCTTGAGGTTGCACTTCAGATGACCGCGATTTCTCTCGGTATCCCGACCGTTCCGACCCGGCTCGCCGAGCGGCGCAAGAGCCGCCAGATCCAGGTCGGCAGCGTGGCCGTCGGCGGTGACGCGCCCGTCTCCGTCCAGTCGATGACGACGACCCGCACCTCCGACATCGGCGCCACGCTCCAGCAGATCGCCGAGCTGACCGCCTCCGGCTGCCAGATCGTGCGCGTGGCCTGCCCCACCCAGGACGACGCCGACGCGCTCGCCACGATCGCCCGGAAGTCCTCGATCCCGGTCATCGCGGACATCCACTTCCAGCCGAAGTACGTCTTCGCCGCGATCGACGCCGGCTGCGCGGCCGTCCGCGTCAACCCGGGCAACATCAAGCAGTTCGACGACAAGGTCAAGGAGATCGCCAAGGCGGCCTCCGACGCCGGCACCCCGATCCGGATCGGCGTCAACGCCGGCTCGCTCGACGCCCGCCTCCTGAAGAAGTACGGCAAGGCCACCCCCGAGGCGCTCGTCGAGTCCGCCCTCTGGGAGGCCTCCCTCTTCGAGGAGCACGACTTCCGCGACATCAAGATCTCGGTCAAGCACAACGACCCGGTGATCATGGTCGAGGCCTACCGCCAGCTCGCCGCCCAGTGCGACTACCCGCTGCACCTCGGCGTCACCGAGGCGGGCCCGGCCTTCCAGGGCACCATCAAGTCGGCCGTCGCCTTCGGCGCCCTGCTCTCCCAGGGCATCGGCGACACCATCCGCGTCTCCCTCTCCGCCCCGCCGGCCGAGGAGATCAAGGTCGGCATGCAGATCCTGGAGTCGCTGAACCTGCGCCAGCGCCGCCTGGAGATCGTCTCCTGCCCCTCCTGCGGCCGCGCCCAGGTCGACGTCTACAAGCTCGCCGAGGAGGTCACCGCCGGCCTCGACGGCATGACCGTCCCGCTGCGCGTCGCCGTCATGGGCTGCGTCGTCAACGGCCCCGGCGAGGCCCGCGAGGCCGACCTCGGCGTCGCCTCCGGCAACGGCAAGGGCCAGATCTTCGTCAAGGGCGAGGTCATCAAGACCGTCCCCGAGTCGAAGATCGTCGAGACCCTCATCGAAGAGGCGCTCAAGATCGCCGAGCAGATGGAGAAGGACGGCGTCGCGAGCGGCGAGCCGACGGTCGCCATCGGCGCCTGACCTGCCTCTCCGAAGCGTGAAGCCCCTCCCACCCCACCCGGTGGAGGGGCTTCTCGCGCATGACGGGCTCCACCACAGGGCGCGGAGGTACAGTGCGGGGACCAGCAGATCCGTACCGTGAGGCCCCCTCGTGCTGACAGAGACCACCACTCGGGTCCTCGAACCCGCCGACCTCGGCGCCGCACTCGCCGTCCTGGAGAGCGCCCCCGTCGAGAACGCCTTCGTGACCGCCCGCGTCCAGGTCGCCGGGCTCGATCCCTGGCGCCTCGGCGGCGAGATGTGGGGCTGGTACGTCGAGGGCAGGCTCCGCTCCCTCTGCTACTCCGGCGCCAACCTCGTCCCCATCTGCGCCACCCCCGAGGCCGTCCGCGCCTTCGCGGACCGGGCCCGCAGGATCGGCCGCCGCTGCTCCTCGATCGTCGGCCCCGCAGAGGCCACCGGCGAGCTGTGGAGGCTCCTGGAGCCCAGCTGGGGCCCCGCGAGGGACGTCCGCGCCCACCAGCCGCTGATGGTCGCCGAGGAGCCCTCCGCCGCCGTCACGCCCGATCCGCTGGTGCGCCGCGTCCGCAAGAACGAGATGGAGGTGATCATGCCCGCCTGCGTGGCCATGTTCACCGAGGAGGTCGGCGTCTCCCCGCTCGCCAACGACGGCGGACTGCTCTACCAGGCCCGCGTCGCCGAACTCGTCGGCTCCGGGCGCTCCTTCGCCCGCATCGAGGACGGCAAGGTCGTCTTCAAGGCCGAGATCGGCGCCGCCACCCGCCAGGCCTGCCAGATCCAGGGCGTCTGGGTCGCCCCCGAGCACCGCGGCAAGCGCCTCTCCGAGACGGGCATGGCCGCCGTCCTCCAGTACGCCCTGGCCGACGTCGCCCCCCTCGTCAGCCTGTACGTCAACGACTTCAACGCCCCGGCGAGGGCCGCGTACCGCCGCGTCGGCTTCCGCGAGACCGGCGCGTTCATGAGCGTGCTGTTCTGAACGTGCTGTCCGACGCGGGCGGGCACTTGTAGGGTGCGCCGCATGGATGACGCAGAGGTCGTGATCGGTCCGGTCAATCTCGCCGCCCGGGTGGACGAGGCCCTCGCCGTGCAGGCGGTCGCCTTCGGCCTGGACGCGGGCGAGGTCGCCGTACGCCGCCACATCGTGCTGCGCCACCTCCTCAGCCCCGGCGCCCGGGCCTACGGGGCCACCACCCCCGACGGGCGGCTCGTCGGCTTCGTGTACGGGATGCCCAACGACCGCACCCACTGGTGGTCGACCGTCGTCGAGACGTATCTGCGCGCCACCGGCACCGCCGACTGGCTCGACGACTCCTTCGTCATCACCGAACTCCACGTCCACCCCGACTTCCAGGGCCGGGGCGTGGGCCGCGAGCTGATCACCACCATCACCGACGGCGCCGCCGAACCGCGCTCGATCCTCTCCGCGATCGACACCGAGAGCCCCGCCCGCGGCCTCTACCGGGCCCTCGGCTACGTCGACCTCGCCCGCCAGGTGCACTTCCCGAGCGCCCCCCGCCCGTACGCCGTGATGGGCGCCCCGCTGCCGCTCAAGCGCCGGAACTGATTTCTCGTCGCCGGTGCCGCCCGGCTAACCTCGGGGCCATCACCGTCCGTCCCTTCAGGAGTACGAGAACCATGGCCAACGCACCGGTCCAGCGCATGTCCCAGTTGATGGCGAAGACGCTGCGCGACGACCCGGCGGACGCCGAGGTCCTCAGCCACAAGCTCCTCGTCCGCGCCGGCTACGTCCGCCGCACCGCCGCCGGCATCTGGAGCTGGCTGCCGCTGGGCAAGAAGGTCCTCTCCAACATCGAGCGGATCGTCCGCGAGGAGATGGACGCCATCGGCGCGCAGGAGGTCACCCTGCCCGCGCTGCTGCCCCGTGAGCCGTACGAGGCGACCGGCCGCTGGGACGAGTACGGCGCCGAGCTCTTCCGCCTCCAGGACCGCAAGGGCGGCGACTACCTCCTCGGCCCGACCCACGAGGAGATCTTCACCCTCCTGGTCAAGGACCAGTGCTCGTCCTACAAGGACCTGCCGGTGATCCTCTACCAGATCCAGAACAAGTTCCGTGACGAGGCCCGCCCCCGCGCCGGCATCCTGCGCGGCCGCGAGTTCCTCATGAAGGACTCGTACTCCTTCGACACGGAGGACGAGGGCCTCGCGCACTCGTACGCCCTGCACCGCCAGGCCTACCAGCGCGTCTTCGAGCGCCTCGGCCTCGACTACCGCATCGTCGCCGCCACCGCCGGCGCCATGGGCGGCTCGAAGTCCGAGGAGTTCCTCGCCCCGGCCGAGGCCGGCGAGGACACCTTCGCCGACTGCCCGAACTGCGACTTCGCCGCGAACACCGAAGCGGTGTACCAGACGGTGAAGCCGGTCGACGGCTCGGCCGTCCCGGCCGCCGAGGAGATCCCCACCCCCGACACCCCGACGATCGAGACCCTCGCGGCCTCCCTCGGCGTGCCGGCCTCCGCCACGCTCAAGAACCTCCTCGTGAAGGTCGACGGCGAGATCGTCGCCATCGGCGTCCCCGGCGACCGCGAGGTCGACATGGACAAGGTCGAGGAGCACTTCGGCCCGACGGCCACGGTCGAGCTGGTGACGGAGGAGGACTTCGCGGTCCGCACCGACCTCGTCCGCGGCTACGTCGGCCCGCAGGGCCTGGAGAAGGTCACCTACATCGCCGACCCGCGCGTGGCGCCCGGCACCGCGTGGATCACGGGTGCCAACAAGGACGGCATGCACGCGAAGAACGTCGTCGCGGGCCGTGACTTCGAGGTCGAGGAGTACGTCGACGTCGTCGTCGTCCAGGACGGCGACCCGTGCCCCAAGTGCGGAACCGGCCTGAAGCTGGACCGCGCCATCGAGATCGGCCACATCTTCCAGCTGGGCCGCAAGTACGCCGACGCCCTCAAGCTCGACGTCCTCGGCCAGAACGGCAAGCCGGTCCGCGTGACCATGGGCTCCTACGGCATCGGCGTCTCCCGCGCGGTCGCGGCCCTCGCCGAGCAGACCGCCGACGAGAAGGGCCTGTGCTGGCCGGCCGAGGTCGCCCCCGCCGACGTCCACGTCGTCGCCGCCGGCAAGGCCCTCCAGATCGAGCTCGCCCTCGAAGTCTCCGAGAAGCTCTCCGCCGCCGGCCTCCGCGTCCTGGTCGACGACCGCGCCGGCGTCTCCCCGGGCGTCAAGTTCACCGACTCCGAGCTCATGGGCGTCCCGAAGATCCTCGTCGCCGGCCGCCGCGCCGGCGAGGGCGTCCTGGAGCTCAAGGACCGCCGCACGGGCGAGCGCGAGGAGCTCACGGTCGACGAGGCCCTGGCCCGTCTGACGGCGTGACGGCCCGCGGCGGGGCCCCGCACGGGGCCCCGCCGCGGCCCGGCGCGGGTCAGGTTCCCTTGGACCGGGGGGCCGGTTCGATCGAGGGGCCCGTGAGGTCCTCGACGGCCTCCTGGGCCGCCGCGCGGCCCTTCAGATACGCCTCGCTCAGGGGGAGCGGCGCCGGTGCGGACCCGTCCGTCGGGCCCGTCGGCGTCGCGCGTTCCAGGAAGCGGAGCAGCTCCACCGGGATGGGAAGGACCAGGGTCGAGTTCTTCTCGGCGGACACCGCCATGACGGTCTGCAGCAGACGGAGCTGAAGGGCGGCCGGCTCCGTCGCCATGACCCCCGCCGCCTCGGCGAGCTTCTTCGAGGCCTGGAGTTCCGCGTCCGCGTTGATGACCCGCGCGCGCCGCTCGCGGTCCGCCTCCGCCTGCCGGGCCATCGAGCGCTTCATCGTCTCGGGCAGCGAGACGTCCTTGATCTCGACGCGGTCGATGGCGACGCCCCAGCCCATCGCCGGGCTGTCGAGCATCAGCTCCAGGCCCTGGTTGAGCTTCTCCCGGTTGGACAGCAGGTCGTCGAGGTCGCTCTTGCCGATGATCGACCGCAGCGAGGTCTGCGCCATCTGCGAGACCGCGAACTTGTAGTCCTCGACCCGCACCACCGCGTCCGCGGGGTCGACGACCTTGAAGTACACGACCGCGTCCACCCGCACCGTCACGTTGTCCCGGGTGATGCCCTCCTGCGCGGGCACGGGCATCGTGACGATCTGCATGTTCACCTTGTGCATGCGGTCGACGACCGGAACGATCATCGTGAATCCCGGCGCCCGCACGTCGCCGCGCAGCCGACCGAAGCGGAAGACGACGCCCCGCTCGTACTGCTTCACGACCCGGGCCGCCGCGCCCGCGTACACCGCGATCGCCGCACCCACGCCGGCCGCCAGCATCAGTACCTCTTGGATCATCACGGCCCCCTGGAATCGAGCCGAAAGCTACAAAAAGGGTATTCCCCTACAGCCAGCTCGCGAACTCCAGGAGCAGCTCGGCATCCTGCCGCCGCCCCGCCGCCAGCGCCCGCGTCCCCGACTCGACCGCGCGGAAGAGGGTCCAGCCGCGCAGCCGCTCCCGGTCCAGGTCCAGGGAGTCCGCCAGCTTGTTGACCCGTCGCCGGGCCGCCGAGGCCCCGGAGGACGCGGCCACGAGGTCCTCGACCCTGTCCCGTACGAGCCGGGCGAGGTCGTAGGCCCGCTCGCCCACCAGGGGCTCGGGGCCCACGGCCAGCCAGGGCGTCCGGTCGCCGGCGAGCACCTTGCCCTGCCGGAAGTTCCCGTGCAGCAGCAGGGACTCGGGGGAGGAGGCCACCAGCTCCTCGCGGGCCGCGAGCGCCGCCGCCGTCAGTTCGGCGGTCGCGGCCTCCGACCGGTGGGGCGCCATCGCCCGCGCCTGCCGGTCCGTCCGCTCCGCCACCGTCTCGAAACCGTGCCCCGCCGGGGGATCGACCCACAGCTTCCGTACGGTGCCCGCGGCCTCCAGGAGCGCCTTCGCCTCCGGCAGGGAGCGCAGGGAGACCTCGGGGTGCAGCCGTTCGAGGACGAGCGCGCCCTCCCCGGCCCCGTCGAGGAGCTGGACCGGGCCCCAGCCGTTCCAGTGCGCCAGCGCGTCCCGTTCGAGCTCCGGCCGGGTGAACGGGGGTGCGATCTTGAGCGCGGCGGGGGAGCCGTCGGAGCGCCGGACGAGCACGACCAGGCTGCTGCGTCCGCCGGGGGCCATCACCCGTTCGGCGTCCAGGGACGCGTGGGCGAGCGCCTGATCGGTGAGCCCGGGCAGCTTCCCGAGCCACTCGGCCGCCGCGGCGTCCCCGTACGTCTCACCGAGCGTCCTGGCCAGTCGCTGCGGCGGTTCGAAACCCATGCGTACGTTGTTCCTTCGGTCGGGGACTCGGTCGGGGCGGGACTACACCCGCTCGGCGAGCCCAGGAAAGGTTACGTCGCTGCCGCGCCAGCGGACGGCGCGTACGGCCGCCTCCCGGAGCGCGGCGGCCGCCTCGCCCCGCGCGCGGCCCTCGGCGGCCCGTACGAGGTCGGAGTACACCCCGGCCACCCGGTCCTCCAGGACGGCCGCGAGCCGTACCGCGCCGGCCGGGTCCGCGACCGGGAACGGCAGCGCGTACGCGGCCTCCGCCGCCACCGGAGCCCCGCCGAGGTCCTTGACGGTCCGGCGCAGCGCGTCCCGACGCGCCCGGTGCGCCTCGTACGCGGCGGTGGCCTCGGCCCGCCGCTCGGTGCCGATCCGGGCGCCGACGACCCCGTACCCGTACACCGCGGCGTGCTCGGCGGCCAGCGCGGCCTGGGTCGCGTCGAGGGCGCTCATGCCCGGGCTCCTTCGGTCAGCAGGTAGGCGTGGGCGGCGCCGGACGCCGCCACGGAGGCGAGCAGCCGGGCGTACTCGGGCGGGGCGGCGAGCAGGGCGGCCGTGTGCCCGTCGGAGGCGGTGCGCTCGGCGGCTGCGAGCTCCGCGAGGGCGGTCCGGGGGTCCGCCGCCACCCGTACGGCCGAGGGGGAGGCCGTGGGTTTCGGGGACGCGGAGGAGGTGGCCCCCGGGGAGGCGGACGTCGTGGGCTTCGGCGTCGCACCGCCCTCGCCGAGCGCCTTCGCGTGCGCCGCCACCGCGTGCCGCAGCGGGGTCAGCCGGGGTACCAGGACGGGGTGTGCGGCGAGCGCCGCGTCGTAACGTTCCAGCAGGTCGCGCGCCGCGGTCACCGACCGCAGCCGCAGGGCCGCCTCGGCGCGCGCCACCCGTTCGGCCTCGCGCTCGGCGGCGCTCGGCCGCCGGGGCCCTCCGCCGGAGGAGGTGCAGGCCGCGAGGGCCGTCGCTCCCGCCGCCGCACCCGCCACGAGGAGTGCGCGTCTGCCCGTCGTCGTCACGCCTGCTCTCCCCGTCCGCCGTCCGTGGTCGTAGATCGTCGAGATCACCGCAGGCGAGCGTACCCGCGGGCACCGGGGCGATGGACGGCAACACCCTCCCGGACCGGATACCCTTTGTGCTGACACGCGACGAACCCACAACAGCACACGCGGCCGAGGAGTCACCCGGATGAGCACCACCCAGAGCGACAGGCTGCGCGGACTCGTGGAGCCGCTCGTCGCCGCGAAGGACCTGGATCTGGAAGAGATCGAGGTGTCCCGGGCCGGCCGCCGCGGACTGCTGCGGATCGTCGTCGACTCGGACGAGGGCGTGGAGCTGGACGTCTGCGCCGAGCTGAGCCGCGAGATCTCCGAGAAGCTCGACGAGACCGACGTGATGGGCGACGGCGAGTACGTCCTCGAAGTCAGCTCCCCCGGTGCCGAGCGCCCCCTCACCGAGCGCCGCCACTACGTGCGCGCCACCGGCCGCCTGGCCAAGCTCCAGCTGGCCGAGGGCGGGGACCTGGTCGCGCGCATCCTGGCCGTGGACGAGGACGGCCTCGACATGGAGGTGCCGGGCGTGAAGGGGCGCAAGCCCACCGCCCGCCGGGTCGAGTTCGCCGAGATCGTCAAGGCGCGTGTCGAGATCGAGTTCAACCGCAAGGACAAGAAGGAAGAGGAGGCGTAGCCGTGGACATCGACGTGAAGCTCCTGAAGGGCTTGGCACAGGAGAAGGAAATCTCCTTCGAGATGCTGGTCGAGGCGATCGAGTCGGCCCTCCTCATCGCGTACCACCGCACCCCCGACGCCCGCCGCCACGCGCGCGTGGAGCTGAACCGGGCCACCGGCCACGTGACGGTGTGGGCGAAGGAGGACCCCTCCGACCTGGAGGAGGGCCAGGAGCCCAAGGACTTCGACGACACCCCGTCGGACTTCGGCCGGATCGCGGCGAGCACCGCCCGCCAGGTCATCCAGCAGCGGCTGCGGGACGCCGAGAACGACGTGACCTTCGGCGAGTACGCGCGCCGCGAGGGCGATGTCGTCGCCGGTGTGGTGCAGCAGGGCAAGGACCCGAAGAACGTCCTCGTCAAGCTGGACGACAAGCTGGAGGCCATCCTTCCGGTGCAGGAGCAGGTGCCGGGCGAGGACTACACGCACGGTCTGCGGCTGCGCACGTACGTCGTCCGGGTGGCGAAGGGCGTCCGCGGTCCGTCCGTCACCCTCTCGCGCACGCACCCCAACCTGGTGAAGAAGCTCTTCGCCCTGGAGGTGCCGGAGATCGCCGACGGCTCGGTCGAGATCGCGGCCATCGCCCGTGAGGCCGGTCACCGCACCAAGATCGCCGTCCGGTCCACCCGTTCGGGCCTGAACCCCAAGGGCGCCTGCATCGGCCCGATGGGCAGCCGCGTCCGCAACGTGATGGCGGAGCTGCTCGGCGAGAAGATCGACATCGTCGACTGGTCGGACGACCCGGCCGAGATGGTGGCGAACGCGCTCTCGCCGGCGCGGGTCTCCAAGGTCGAGATCGTGGACCTCGCCGCCCGCTCCGCGCGGGTGACGGTGCCGGACTACCAGCTGTCCCTCGCGATCGGCAAGGAGGGCCAGAACGCCCGCCTCGCCGCGCGGCTCACCGGCTGGCGCATCGACATCCGTCCGGACACCGAGCCGGCCGAGCCGCAGGGCTGAGCCCGTTTTTGGCCAACGACTGTTCGATTCTTGCCCCAAACAGGTGAGGTCGGTACGGGGAGGTAGACTTAATCGTGTCTGGCCGGACGCATGCCTGCGCGTGCCCTGAGCGAACCTGCGTGGGATGCCGGGAGCGAGCGGCCAAGAGCGATCTGCTGCGGATCGTGATGAACAAGGACGAGTGTGTTCCTGATCATCGCGGTACGCTGCCCGGCCGGGGTGCGTACCTGCACCCCGCCGTGGTCTGTCTCGACCTGGCGGTCCGCCGCCGGGCCTTCCCGAGGGCCTTCAAGGTCCAGGGACCGCTCGACACGGAGGCACTCCGCCACCACGTCGAGCAGACGGCACCGCAGTGAACAAGAAGTACGGCACGGAACACCGTGCGGTCAGGTACCTCGCGAGTTGGAAGTAGGTCGAGATTGCGATGAGCACTCGATGAGTACGCGATGAGTACGCCCATGAAGTAGCGACGGTCCGGCGGTAACCGGACCTAAAAGGAGCGAAGTGGCTAAGGTCCGGGTATACGAACTCGCCAAGGAGTTCGGCGTGGAGAGCAAGGTCGTCATGGCCAAGCTCCAAGAACTCGGTGAATTCGTCCGTTCGGCGTCCTCGACGATCGAGGCGCCGGTCGTGCGCAAGTTGACTGACGCTTTGCAGGGTCCCGGCGGCAACGCCGGCAAGACCGCTGCCAAGCCCGGCGCGCCCCGCAAGGCGGCGCCTTCCCCCGCGGCGCCGTCTCCGGCCGCCGTGGCTCGTCCCGCTGCCCCGAAGCCCGGCGCCCCGGCCCCCAAGCCGGCCCCCGCCGCGCCTGCGGCGCCGGCCCCGGTCACTCCGGCCGCGCCCGCGAGCAGCACCCCCTCTCCGGCTCCGGCCGCCTCGGGCCCCCGCCCGGGCCCGAAGCCCGCGCCCAAGCCGGTCACGCCGGCTCCGGCCGCCCCGGAGTTCACCGCGCCCCCGTCGGCTCCCGCCGCCGGTCCGCGTTCCGGTGGCGCCACTCCGGGCCCCCGTCCCACCGGCGAGCGTCCCGCCCGCCCGGGTCAGGGTGCCCCCCGCCCGCAGGGCCAGGGCGCTCCGCGCCCCGGCGGCCAGCAGGCCCCCCGTCCGGGCGGTGCTCGTCCGGCCGGTCCCCGTCCGGGCAACAACCCCTTCACCTCGGGTGGCTCCACCGGAATGGCGCGCCCGCAGGCGCCCCGTCCGGGTGGCGGCGCTCCCCGTCCCGGCGGCCCCGGTGCCGTTCCGGGCGCCCCGCGTCCGCAGGGTGGCCCCGGTGGCGCCCCGCGTCCCCAGGGCGGCGCTCCGCGTCCGACCCCCGGTGGCATGCCTCGTCCGCAGGCTCCCCGTCCGGGCGGCGCGCCCGGCGGTAACCGTCCGAACCCGGGCATGATGCCGCAGCGTCCCGCTGCCGGCCCGCGTCCCGGTCCCGGCGGTCGTGGCCCCGGTGGCCCCGGCGGTCGTCCGGGCGGTCCCGGCGGTGGCGGCGGTCGTCCCGGCTTCGCCGGTCGTCCGGCCGGTCCCGGCGGTGGCGGCGGCGGCTTCGCCGGTCGTCCCGGTGGTCCCGGTGGCGGCGGCGGTCGTCCGGGTGGTCCCGGCGGCGGTGGCGGCGGCTTCGGCGGTCGTCCCGGTGGCTTCGGTGGCCGTCCCGGTGGCCCGGGTGGCCGTGGTGGCACGCAGGGCGCCTTCGGTCGTCCCGGCGGTCCCGCGCGTCGTGGTCGCAAGTCGAAGCGTCAGAGGCGCCAGGAGTACGAGGCCATGCAGGCCCCGTCCGTGGGCGGCGTGATGCTGCCTCGCGGCAACGGCGACACCATTCGCCTGTCGCGCGGTGCCTCCCTCACCGACTTCGCCGAGAAGATCGGCGCCAACCCGGCGTCGCTCGTCGCGGTGATGATGAACCTCGGTGAGATGGTCACGGCCACGCAGTCGGTCTCCGACGACACGCTGCAGATGCTCGGTGACGAGATGAACTACACCGTTCAGATCGTCAGCCCGGAGGAGGAGGACCGCGAGCTCCTCGAGTCCTTCGACATCGAGTTCGGCGAGGACGAGGGCGGCGAAGAGGCTCTGGTCTCCCGTCCGCCGGTCGTCACCGTCATGGGTCACGTCGACCACGGTAAGACCCGACTCCTCGACGCGATCCGCAAGACGAACGTCGTCGCGGGCGAGGCCGGTGGCATCACCCAGCACATCGGTGCCTACCAGGTCTCGACCCAGGTCAACGACGAAGAGCGTCGCATCACCTTCATCGACACCCCGGGTCACGAGGCGTTCACCGCCATGCGTGCCCGTGGTGCGAAGTCGACCGACATCGCGATCCTCGTGGTCGCGGCCAACGACGGCGTCATGCCGCAGACGATCGAGGCGCTCAACCACGCCAAGGCCGCCGGCGTCCCGATCGTCGTCGCGGTCAACAAGATCGACGTCGAGGGTGCCGACCCGGTCAAGGTCCGCGGTCAGCTGACCGAGTTCGGTCTGGTGGCCGAGGAGTACGGCGGCGACACGATGTTCGTCGACATCTCCGCCAAGCAGGGTCTGCACATCGACTCCCTGCTCGAGGCCGTCGTCCTCACCGCCGACGCCTCGCTCGACCTTCGGGCCAACCCGAACCAGGACGCGCAGGGCATTGCGATCGAGTCCCACCTCGACCGCGGTCGCGGTGCCGTCTCGACCGTCCTGGTCCAGCGCGGAACGCTGCGCATCGGCGACACCGTGGTGGTCGGCGACGCGTACGGCCGCGTCCGGGCGATGCTCGACGACAAGGGCAACAACGTCGAGGAGGCGACCCCGTCGACTCCCGTCCTGGTGCTCGGTCTCACCAACGTGCCGGGTGCCGGCGACAACCTCCTGGTCGTCGACGAGGACCGTACGGCCCGTCAGATCGCCGAGAAGCGCGCTGCGCGTGAGCGCAACGCCGCCTTCGCCAAGCGCGTCCGCCGGGTGTCCCTCGAGGACCTCGACAAGGTGCTCAAGGCCGGTCTGGTCCAGGAACTCAACCTCATCATCAAGGGCGACGCGTCCGGTGCGGTCGAGGCCCTCGAAGCCTCGCTGCTCCAGCTCGACGTCGGCGAAGAGGTCGACATCCGGGTCCTGCACCGCGGTGTGGGTGCGGTCACCGAGTCCGACATCGACCTGGCGATGGGCTCCGACGCCATCGTCATCGGCTACAACGTCCGTGCGGCCGGCCGTGCCGCGCAGATGGCGGAGCGCGAGGGCGTCGACGTCCGGTACTACTCGGTCATCTACCAGGCGATCGAGGAGATCGAGGCGGCGCTCAAGGGCCTCCTCAAGCCGGAGTACGAAGAGGTCGAGCTCGGTACGGCGGAGATCCGCGAGGTCTTCCGCTCGTCCAAGCTGGGCAACATCGCCGGTGTCCTCATCCGCTCGGGCGAGGTCAAGCGCAACACCAAGGCGCGCCTCCTCCGCGACGGCAAGGTCATCGCCGAGGACCTCACCATCCACGGTCTGCGCCGCTTCAAGGACGACGTCACCGAGATTCGTGAAGGCTTCGAGGGCGGTATCAACCTCGGAAACTACAACGACATCAAGATCGACGACGTCATCGCGACGTACGAGATGCGCGAGAAGCCGCGCGCGTAACGCGCAGGGCTGCGTCCGGGGCCGGTCGGCGGGAAGTATTTCCGTCGATCGGCCCCGGCCGTTGCGTGTACGGTTCTGGTGTCCCTGCCAAGCGACGGCGTGGCAGGCCACCGAACCCGAACCGGCGGGACATCCGGCACCGCATGTACGTGGGGACTCTGTCCTTCGACCTGCTCCTCGGCGACGTTCATTCGTTGAAGGAGAAACGCTCCGTCGTCCGGCCCATCGTCGCCGAGCTCCAGCGCAAGTTCTCCGTGAGCGCGGCGGAAGTGGGCGACCAGGACCTCCATCGCAGGGCCCGGCTGGGCGTGGCGCTGGTGTCCGGGGACGCCGGATTCGTATCGGACGTGCTCGACCGCTGTGAGCGGCTCGTCGCCGCGCGTCCCGAGGTGGAGCTGCTTTCGGTGCGCCGCAGGCTCCACACTGATGAAGACTGATCTGAGCAAGGCAAAGAAGGAGAAGGACCAGTGGCCGACAACGCGCGGGCGAAGAAGCTGGCAGACCTCATCCGGGAGGTGGTCGCCGAGAAGCTGCAGCGCGGCATCAAGGACCCCCGCCTGGGCACGCACGTGACCATCACGGACACCCGCGTCACCGGTGACCTGCGGGAGGCCACGGTCTTCTACACGGTCTACGGCGACGACGAGGAGCGGGCGAGCGCCGCGGCCGGCCTGGAGAGCGCCAAGGGCATCCTCCGCTCGGCCGTGGGCCGGGCGGCGGGGACCAAGTTCACCCCGACCCTGACCTTCGTCGCCGACGCCCTCCCGGAGAACGCGCGCACGATCGAGGACCTCCTCGACAAGGCGCGGGCCTCGGACGCCCAGGTGCGTCAGGCCTCCTCGGGCGCCACCTTCGCGGGCGAGGCCGACCCCTACAAGAAGCAGGGCGAGGACGAAGCCGCCGAATGAGCAACGTACAGAAGACGCCCGACGGCCTTGTCATCGTCGACAAGCCGTCGGGCTTCACTTCGCACGACGTCGTCGCCAAGATGCGCGGGATCGCCAAGACCCGCCGCGTCGGCCACGCCGGCACGCTCGACCCCATGGCCACGGGCGTCCTCGTCCTCGGCGTGGAGCGGGCCACCAAGCTCCTCGGTCACCTCGCGCTGACCGAGAAGGAGTACCTGGGCACCATCCGCCTGGGCCAGACGACGATCACCGACGACGCCGAGGGCGAGATCACGGCGTCGGTCGACGCTTCGAAGGTCACCCGCGAGCAGATCGACGCCGGCGTCGCCGAGCTGACCGGCGACATCATGCAGGTCCCGTCGAAGGTCTCCGCGATCAAGATCGACGGCAAGCGGTCGTACGCGCGCGTGCGCGGCGGCGAGGAGTTCGAGATCCCGGCCCGCCCGGTCACCGTCTCCTCCTTCCGCGTGTACGACGTCCGCGAGGCGACCGCCGAGGACGGCACGCCCGTCGTCGACCTGGTCGTCTCGGTGGTCTGCTCCTCCGGTACGTACATCCGGGCGCTCGCCCGGGACCTCGGCGCCGGACTCGGCGTGGGCGGTCACCTGACCGCGCTGCGCCGCACCCGGGTCGGCCCGTACAAGCTGGACTCGGCCAGGACCCTGGACCAGCTCCAGGAGGAGCTCACGGTCATGCCGGTCGCCGACGCGGCCGCGGCGGCCTTCCCGCGCTGGGACGTCGACGAGAAGCGGGCCAGGCTGCTGCTCAACGGCGTCCGCCTGGAGATGCCGGAGTACCCGAAGGGGCCCGTCGCGGTCTACGGCCCGGGGGGCACGCTGCTCGCGCTCGTCGAGGACCAGCGGGGCAAGGCGAAGAGCCTCGCCGTCTTCGGTTGAGCCGGGCTCTCAGGCCGAGGCCGAGCTTTTCGGTTGAGCCGGGCTCTCAGGCCGAGGCCGAGCTTTTCGGTTGAGCCGGGCTCTCAGGCCGAGGCCGAGCTTTTCGGTTGAGCCGGGCTCTCAGGCCGAGGCCGAGCTTTTCGGTTGAGCCGGGCTCTCAGGCCGAGGCCGAGCTTTTCGGTTGAGCCGGGCTCTCAGGCCGAGGCCGAGCTTTTCGGTTGAGCCGGGCTCTCAGGCCGAGGCCGAGCTTTTCGGTTGAGCCGGGCTCTCA